>JASGJC010000047.1:0-52345 GCA_049840915.1 Aquabacterium sp. | reverse complement strand
CTTCAGCACATCAGCGGCGGACGTCTTGGAGGCACTCAGCCGGTGACCTTGCAGCCGCGCTCGGCCAGCATGCGCAGGATGTTGCGCTTGACGCCGAAGTCATAGGCCACGACGTGGAACTTGGGCGCGGCCAGCTTGCCGAAACCGGGCTTGCCGCCCAGCTCCGCATTGGCCAGCTTCCATTCGGTCTCGATCCACTGCGCGGTGTCTTCACGGCTGACGACCTGGGCGAGATCCAGACCAGCCATGCTCGGCGCGGCCTTGGCCTTGGCGATGGCGTCGGCGATGACGGCATCGGTCACAGCCTGGCCGGCGGGCAAGGCGAACTATGGCGCCGTTCTGCGCGCCCTTGGTGCGCAGGATGCGTGTGAGCTTGCGCGTGTCGATGTTGGCGATGCCGACCGTGCCTTGTTCCTGCAGGTACTGCGAGAGCGTTTGGGTCTGGCGGAAGTTGGAGACGCGGATGGGCAGGTCTTTGATGATCAGACCAGCGGCATGGACTTTCAAAGCTTCGATGTCTTCACCGTTGACGCCGTAGTTGCCGATGTGCGGATACTCGCCCAGCGTGACGATCTGCTTGCAGTAGCTGGGGTCGGTGAGGATTTCCTGGTAGCCGGTGAGCGAGGTGTTGAACACCACTTCGCCGACTGTGTGACCGGCAGCGCCGATCGAGGTGCCTTGAAAGACCGTGCCGTCTGCGAGGGCCAGAAGAGTCGGGCAGTACGGGCAGCACGGGTTCATTCTCCGTTTGTTGTGCGCGCCCAGCTCTGCCCTTGTCATCATTGGCGCACCGATGCACATGCACTGAGAAGCGTTCTCAGGCAGGCGTGGTACGGACGTGACAAGTTCGAGAGTCCAGTGAAGGAAACGAGGGGGTTTCGCTAGGCGGGGGGTGGTTGCGGGGTAAACCTTAGGAGTATAACCGATCCTGTCACCATCTGGTCACCAACTACACTCCCCACCCCCACGACAAGCGAGGCCACACACATGAAGGGCGACCCTAAAGTCATTGAGCATCTCAACGCGCAGTTGAGGAACGAGCTGACAGCCACCAACCAATACTTCCTGCACTACCGCATGCTCAAGCACTGGGGTCTGGAGAAGCTGGCCAAGAAAGAATACGAAGAATCGATCGGCGAGATGAAGCACGCCGACAAGCTGATGGAGCGCATCTTCTCGCTCCACGGCCTGCCGATCCTGCAGGACCTGGGCAAGCTGCTCATCGGCGAGGACGTGCCCGAGATCCTCGAGTGCGACCTCAAGCTCGAATCGGGCGCGCAAGGCACGATCAAGGACCGGCATCGCCTACTGCGAGTCCGTGCGCGACTACGTGTCCCGCGACCTGCTGCAGCGCATCCTGGACGACACCGAAGAGCACATCGACTTCCTGGAGACCCAGATCGAGCTGATCGGCAAGGTCGGCATCCAGAATTACCTGCAGTCCATGATGGGCGACGTGGCGAGCTGAAACGGCAATTGTTCACGGGCAAAGCCCCGCAGTGAGTCAGGGCACTCAAACAGGTGATTGCATGCGAATCATTCTTATTGAGAATGCATCCATCGCGTCACCTTTTTGGCTGCCCATGATTGTCTGCGTATGCAACCGCGTCTCCGACCGAGACATCCAGCGCCACGTGCAGGCTGGTTGCAGCTCGTTCGGCGCCCTGCAGATGGAAACCGGTGTCGCCACCTGCTGTGGCTGCTGCAGCACCTGCGCCCGCGAGGTGTTCGAAGATGCCCAGGAGGCGCAAGCTGCTTCCACCCGTCCGCATCGCCAGATCGCGATCCAGGCCGTCGCCACGGCCTGATCGACCCGATCGCAGTGGACCGAGACAAATTCCCGTCCGCGCGGGTTTCGTTTCAAATCGTTTCACAGCCTGATATCTGAGCCCTCGCCAGCCCTTTTCTCAGCCGTTCTCGCGCTCAAGCCTTGCCTAGCATGGCCGATAGACAAGACGAACTGCTGCTCAAAGCGGGATGCTCGAGGGCGACATGGCTTCCTTTTTCTTCCACGACGACGCGGCACCTGAAGCAACCACGATCGAGAGCAAGCGTCCCTTGCTGACATCGGTCAGATGCGGTGCGCCGTCGGCCCCGATGACGGACCCGCGTGACGAGACGCCTTCGGCCTGGGTCAACGCCGCGCGGAAGTCGCGCCCCCTTCGCTCTTTTCTCGCAGTCGCCCCTTGTGGAAGGCCTGGGCCATGGGCTTTTGGCACTGGCTGTGGGACATGGACGAACTGCCCCGCACCATCGCCCCGGTATCGGGCCTGCGCAAGATCAAGTCCGAGTTCAACTCGGCCATGTGGGACCTGCAATCGCTGCGCGCCAACCAGGTTCGCGCCATGGTCGAGCAAGCCCGCTCGCTGCGCGAGTTGTGGCACTTGCGTGCGGATGTGTTCCGCGTCATCTCAGTGCATCGTGGCCAGATCGAGGCGCAACTTCGTCTGGATGCGCTGGATGGGCACTTCCCGGTCCGCTCGTCGACGCGGCCCGATCAAGCTCGCAACGGCAAAGTAACCTCCTGGTAGGCGGTTTTCTTTCAGCAGCTCATCATCTGCAAGGCGTAGCAAAAATGGTGGGCTGGATTGCTGACAGCCCCATGAACATCATCATTTTGGACGACTACCAGGACGCCGTTCGCAAATTGCACTGCGCCTCCAAGCTGGACGGCCTCTCGGCCAAGGTCTTCACCAACACCGTCAAAGGCACGGGCCAACTGGCCGTTCGCCTGCGCGATGCCGAAGCCCTCGTGCTGATCCGCGAGCGCACCCACTTTCCCAAATCGCTGATCGAGAAGCTGCCCAAGCTGAGGCTGATCTGCCAGACCGGCCCTGCCGGCGCCCACATCGACATCGATGCCTGCACCAAGCAAGGCATCGTGGTGACGGAAGGCGTGGGCTCGCCCGTCGCACCGGCGGAGCTGACCTGGGCATTGGTGATGGCCGCGATGCGCCGCCTGCCTCAGTACATCGGCAACCTCAAGCATGGCGCCTGGCAGCAGGCGGGGCTCAAGTCCGCGTCGATGCCCGTGAACTTCGGGCTGGGCATGGTGCTGCATGGCAAGACGCTGGGCGTGTGGGGCTATGGCCGCGTCGGCAAGCGCGTGGCGAGCTATGGCAAGGTCTTCGGCATGCAGGTGATCGTGTGGGGCAGCGACGAATCGCTGGCCAAGGCCAAGGCCGATGGCCACACGCCCGCCGCGTCGCGCGAGGCCTTTTTCGAGACTGCCGATGTGCTGAGCCTGCACCTGCGCCTGATCGACGGCACGCGCGGCATGATCACACCGGAAGACCTGGGGCGCATGAAGCCCACGGCCCTGCTGGTCAACACGTCGCGCGCAGAGCTGATTCAAGATGGCGCCCTCGTGGCGGCGCTCAATCGGGGCCGCCCTGGCATGGCCGCGGTCGATGTGTTCGAGAGCGAACCGATCTTGCAGGGGCACCCCTTGCTGCGCCTCGAGAACGCGGTCTGCACCCCGCACATCGGCTTCGTCGAGCAGGACAACTACGAGCAGTTCTTCGGTGCCGCTTTCGACAATCTGTTGAACTTCATCGCAGGCACGCCCACCAATGTCGTGAACCCCGACGCGCTGAAGTTCCAGCACTGAGGTCGGGCCCGGGTGGAACTGGAGCGCGCCCTCCCCCGCCAGGACATGGACGCGGCCCGCTGGGCCCTGCTCGCTGGCAATTTCGTGATCGGCTGTGGCGTGATGGCAGTGGGCGGTACGCTCAATGACCTCACGCAATCGCTGAAGATATCGGTGGCGCAAGGCGGCAGGCTCATCGCCATCGCCGCCGTGATGATGGGCGTGGGCGCACCGCTGCTGGCCGCGGCCGTTTCGCGCTTCGATCGCCGCACCTTGCTCGCATGGACCATGCTCTGGTATGCGCTGGGCCATGCGCTGTGTGCGCTCGCTCCCGACTACGACTGGCTGTGGCCCATCCGCGCCTTGACCGTGCTGTCGGCCGCCGTGTTCACGCCACAGGCCGCCGCCACGATGGGCTTCATGAGCACGCCGGCCCATCGCGGGCGCAGCATCACCTTCGTGTTCATGGGCTGGTCCATCGCGTCGGTCGCAGGCATGCCGCTGGCGGCCTGGATCGGCGAGCGCATGGGCTGGCGCGTGGCCATGATGCTGGTCGGCCTGGGCGCGCTGGCGGCGGCCTGGCTCGTGCGCACCAGCTTGCCCGCGGGCATCAAGCCGCCGTCCTTGTCGCTGCGCGCGTGGCGCAAGGTGTTGCGCTCGCCTTTGTTGATGGCCGTTGTGCTGGTCACGGCATGTCAGAGCGCCGGGCAGTTCACGGTGCTGGCTTATGCCGCGCCGTATTACAAGCATGATTTCGGCGCCAGCCCCGAGCAGATCAGCCTGATGTTCGCCTGGTTCGGAGGCCTGGCCTTGTCTGGCAACCTGCTGCTCAATCGGGTGGTGGACAAGCTGGGCGCCGCGCCAGCCGTGACCACGACCTTGAGCCTGATGGTCGTCAGCCTGCTCATCTGGCCGCTGGGCAGCAACCTGCCGTTGTTGGCGCTGGTACTGGTGCCATGGGCCTTGAGCGGCTTCGCCACCAACTCGGGTCAACAGGCCCGGCTGGGTGGGATGTCACCGAGGTTGGCGCCCGCCTTGATGGCGCTGAACACGTCGGCGATCTACCTGGGGCACGCCATTGGCGCCTCGGGCGGCGCATGGGTGCTCACGCACCATGGCTATGGTCAACTGCATTGGCTGGGCCTGGCGTGGATGCTCGTGGCCTGGAGCCTGAGCTGGTGGGCGCAGCGCGAACAACGCCGGCACGACGCCCTCCTCCAGACCTGACTCAGGCCAGGCGCTGGCGACGTGCTTCGTACAGGCACACGCCGCTGGCCACGGACACGTTCAGGCTTTCGACGCCGCCCATCATCGGGATGCTCACAAGCTCGTCGCAGTGCTTGCGCGTGAGTTGACGCATGCCCGCACCTTCCGCGCCGAGCACGATGGCCACGGGGCGCTTCATGTCGACGCTTTCATAGAGGCTGTGCGGCGCGTCATCGGACGTGCCTATCACCCAGATGTCGCGCTCTTTCAGTTCTGCGAGCGTGCGCGCGAGGTTGGTCACCATGAAGTAAGGCACGGTCTCGGCGGCGCCGCTGGCGACCTTGGCCACGGTCGCGTTGATGCCGACGGCGTGGTCCTTCGGCGCGATCACCGCATCGGCCCCTGCGCCGTCGGCCACGCGCAGGCAGGCGCCCAGGTTGTGCGGGTCGGTGACGCCGTCGAGCACCAGGATCAGGGCCGCGTCGCCCAGCGAATCGAGCAAATCGTCGAGCGAATTGGATTGCTGGATCGCCTCGACGCGCGCGACGACGCCTTGATGGCGATGCGTACCCGCGAGTTTTTGCAGCTTGTCGTCATCGCTGTCGATCACCCGCAAGCCGGCTTCTTCGGCCTTCGCCAGGAACTGCTTCATGCGCTGGTCGCGACGGGTCGCGTCAACGTGGAGTTCCTTGATGGATTTGGGCGCCACTTTCAGGCGCACGGACACGGCATGGAAGCCAAATAGCAGTTTCAGACTCATGCCGAATGGTAGCCCACCCCCGAGCCCCCCCTCGAGGGGGCGCCGCTGGCGTCATGTCATGCCAGCCCTCCGGCGCTGATGCGGATCTGGCTGTGGCAGCGCTGCGCGATCTGGCTGTCGTGCGTGACGAGGATCAGCGTCGTGCCGTTTTCGCGGTTCAGGTCGAACATGAGGTCCATCACGGCCAGGCCGGTGGCATGGTCGAGGCTGCCGGTGGGCTCGTCGGCCATGAGGATGTCAGGGCGCATCACGAAGGCGCGGGCCAGGGCCACACGCTGCTGCTCGCCGCCAGAGAGCAAGGCCGGGCGATGCCCCAGGCGCCTGCCCAGGCCGACGCGCTCCAGCATGGCCGAGGCCTTCTTGCGGGCATCGCGGTCGCCACGCAACTCGAGCGGCAGCATGACATTCTCGATGGCGCTCAAGTGCGCGATCAACTGGAAGCTCTGGAACACGAAACCCACGTGCCGGGCCCGATGGGCCGCACGCTCGTCTTCCGTCATCTCGAACAGGGCCCGGCCGCACAGCCATACCTGGCCTTCGCTGGGCACATCCAGGCCCGCCAACAACGACAGAAGCGTGCTTTTGCCCGAGCCGGATGCCCCCACAATCGCCAGTGATTCACCTGCGGGCACCGACAAAGAGATATTGTGCAGAATCGTCAGTGAACCCGTGGAGTCTTCGACCGTCTTGCCCAACTGCTTGGTCTGGATGGCCGTCGTGGACGCAGGCATTGCTTGTGATGTCATGGACCGTATGGAGCTTGAGGTAAATGAACCCGATCGACTTGGACTGTACGCGACGCCAGCTTGTCTTTGCGGCAGCAGGGATGCTTGGCGCCCTCGGATCATCGGCATGGGCCAGCACGAACGCCAAGCCCGCGCGCATCTTGGTGATGGGTGACAGCCTGTCCGCCGAGTATGGCCTGCCGCGCGGCACGGGCTGGGTCGCCTTGCTGCAGGCGCGCCTGGCCGAGCAGCACATCCAGGCCGAAGTCATCAATGCAAGCATCAGCGGCGAGACCACGACAGGTGGCCACACCCGCCTGCCCGCCCTGCTCAGGCAGCATCGCCCGACGCACGTGATCATCGAGCTGGGCGCCAACGACGCCTTGCGCGGGCTCCAGCTCAAGAGCACCCAGGACAACCTTCAAGGCATGCTGACGGATTGCAAGCAAGCCAACGCGCAGGTGCTGCTGCTGGGCATGTTGGTGCCGCCCAACTACGGCAAGCGCTACGGCGAAGAATTTGCAAAGCTTTACGCCACGGTCGCGCAGGACAACCGGGCCTCGCTGGTGCCCTTCTTCCTCAAGGGCGTGGCCGACAGGCCCGATGCGCGCGACTGGTTCCAGGCCGATGGCATCCATCCCTTGCCCAAGGCCCATCCCATCATGATGGAACAGGTCTGGGAGGCCCTCAAGCCCTCACTTCTTGGGCATCAGGCCCGCGCCTAGATTGCCCATCAGGGTTTCGGCCTGCTTGCTCATTTGTTCCTGCATCTGCGTGAACATCTGACGCGACTGCTCCATGTAGCCGCCCATGAAATTCTGCATCAGCGGGTTCTGCAGGTTCGCCACGGAGTTTTCAGTGAGCTTCGATTGCAGATCGATGAAGGACTGGATGTTCTTCTCGAGGTAGTTGCCCATCAGTCCCTGCATCGTGTGGCCATAGAAGCGGATGATCTGGGCCAGCGCCTGCGTGGAGAACATGGGCACGCCGGCCGATTCTTCTTCCAGAATGATCTGCAGGAGGATGCTGCGGGTCAGGTCTTCGCCGGTCTTGGCGTCGAGCACGATGAAGTGCTCGCAGGCCATGACCATGTCCTTGACGTCGGACAGCGTGATGTAGCTGCTGGTCTGCGTGTCATAGAGGCGGCGATTGGGGTACTTCTTGATCGCGCGCAAACCGGCAGGCGCAGCACCTGGTGTGGCAGCGTGATCAGGCGTTTCATCGCCATCTTCAGAGGACTCGGGGGCTGATGCTTGACGACTCTTGGGGGCTGCGCTCATGACCGTCTCCTTATGAATCGATGCATTGTAGGATCTGATTTCATGAAGTCCGTGCTTTTGTGGCGCATGAGTCGCGCATCAGTTGGCAGGCAGGCCGTTTTGCGGCGCAGGCCTTTCGGGCAATGACATCGCCATCAGCAGCAGGCCTTGCGCCGAGGCATGGAAGTCCAGCGGATCCACGACTTTCGGGAAGCGCGATGGCCACCATTTCTTCAAAAGGATGTGGATGCCCCATGGCTGCAGGGCATCGGGCAGGTACGGGTAGACCTTGTGGCCTCGCCAGCCGCCATCGGCTTGCTGCTCACCGAGCACACGGCGCAGCCAGACGGGCTTGACGGCGTCCGGGCCGCGCTGCCACATCAGCATCAGCACATGCTGGATGTAGGCGTCACGCATGAGGATGTCGTATCTGGTTTGGAAAGCGATATCGTCGAGGACCTGCTGGTTCAGGGCATCGAACTCGGGCGGCACGGCACAGCCGGCACGCTTGACCAGAGCCAGTCCCATGGCGTGGTGCGTGGAACACACCGGGTCGTTCGGCCACACCTTGAACAACAAAGGGCGGCAGATGTTCTCGCTGAGCATGCGGCTCGTATCGCCATGGCCCAAAGGCTGCGGCTGGCAGGTCAGGCCATGCAGGAAGAAGCGTTGGTAGTCTTCGAGTTGCTCAACTCTGGCGGGGTCAGGGGGCGTGAAGTCCGCCGTGGGCGCCATCATGCGTTTCCATGGCGAGGCGGACGCGTCGGCAGGGTATTGCCGATTCAGGGCCTCTTGCACCAATGACAGCAGATACGGGTCTTGCGTGCGCTGCGCGGCGACCTGCACCATCCACCACAGCGCCGAATTGCCCTCCTGCAAGATGCCTGGTTCGTTGGCCTTGAACCAGCCCACGGCACGCTGGAAACTCGCTTCGCGTTCGGCCTGCGAGACGGGCTCGACATCGCGGTTGGCCTGCCAGATGGCAGCACCCCATGCCAGCGCCAGCAGCAAGACCAGCGCCAGGGCAACGCGCCCCAATATCTTCAGCAATCCCATGTTTGACCCTGTTAGTGTTTGCTGGCTCGGATTCTGGCGCGGATACACACCTGGCCGAGGGCACAAGACGAAGCCGAAAAAGAAAAAACCGCCTCGTGGGCGGTTTCTTTGTTTGCCAGCATCCCAGGGTGCGGGGACTGGATCAGGGGGTAACTGGCAGTGACATATTCGATCCCATTGCTTGGTCTGATGACCAGTCAATGGTAGGCGCGATTGGATTCGAACCAACGACCCCCACCATGTCAAGGTGGTGCTCTAACCAACTGAGCTACGCGCCTGCAAGACCATGACTATAGCATGATTTCGAAGTTTTCAGATCATTTGCGACGCGCACGCAAAACGCCGTTGATTTGCGACACCCGCGACAACACCGCTCCGAGCTTGGCCGTGTCCGCCGTCTGCACAGTGAGCGTGATCGTGACGCGGTCGCGCACGGTCTGGCTGTGCATGGACAGCACATGCGTCTTGCCCTGCGCCAGCACGTCGCACACATCGCGCAGCAGGCCAGTGCGGTCGTGGCCTTCGACCAGCACGTCGACCGCGTAGTGGGCCGAATCGGCCGTGGCCTGACGCCCCCAGGTGACCGGGATGATGCGCTCGCCATGCCGCCCGGCCATCTGGCGGAAGTTGCTGCAATCAAGGCGGTGCACGGCCACGCCTTTGCCGCGCGTGACGTAACCGCCGATGGCATCGGGCGGCGCGGGCTTGCAGCAGCGTGCCAATTGCGTGAGCAGCGAGTCCATGCCCACAACGAGCACGCCGCGCCCATCGCCACTGCTGGCCGCGGCGTCGCCACGTGTCAAGCGGTGCGCGAGGAACTCGTCTGGATCGGGCTCCGGCTCGGCGGGGCGCAAATGCTGCTCGATGTTGCGCAGCGAGTATTCATCTTTGCCAACGACGTCGAACAGGTTGTCGGCGCTGCGAAAGCCTAAAGCGGTGGCCAGGTCTTCGAGCTTGATCGCGGTCTTGCCTTCGCGCTGCAGCAGGCGCTCGACGGCTTCTCGGCCGCGCGCGATGGTGGCTTGCTGCGCCAGCGCATTGAACCAGGCGCGCACCTTGGCACGCGCCCTGTGGCTGCGCACATAGCCGAGGTCGGCATTGAGCCAGTCCAGCGAAGGGCCGCCGTCCTTGATCGAGATGATCTCGATGGTCTGGCCGCTCTGCAAGGCCGTGTTCAAGGGCACCATCACGCCATCGATCTTGGCGCCGCGGCAACGGTGACCCAGGCTGGTATGCAGCGTGTAGGCAAAGTCGATGGGGGTTGAGCCAGCCGGCAGGTCGATGATCTCGCCGCCGGGCGTGAACACGTAGATGCGGTCGTCGAACAGGCCATTCTTCGAGGCGCCGGCTTGCTCGCCATCGGCGGCGGCGAGGTCGCGCTCCCATGCCAGCAACTGGCGCAGCACAGTCTTGCGCGCCTCGGCCACGCGGCTTTCGAAATCGCCCGCCGCTGCCACGCCCGCATAGCCTTTGGTGCCCGCTTCTTTGTAGGCCCAGTGCGCCGCCACGCCGCTTTCGGCATGGTCGTGCATCGCCTGCGTGCGGATCTGGATCTCGATGGGCCGGCCTTGTTCGTCGCGCACGATCGTGTGCAGCGACTGGTAGCCGTTGGGCTTGGGCTTGGCGATGTAGTCGGAGAACTCGTCGGGCAACGGCTGCCAGACTTCGTGGACACGACTGAGCGCCGCATAACACGCAGGCACGTCATCGACGATGACGCGCAGCGCGCGCAGGTCGAACACCTTGTCGAGGGACAGGCTCTTGCCCTGCATCTTCTTCCAGATGCTGTAGAGGTGCTTGGGGCGGCCCTGCACCTGCGCCTTGATGCCTGCCTCCTGCAGCGCACGCATCAATTGCAGGCGCACCTGCTCGATGTGCTGCTCGCGCTCCAGGCGCTTTTCATGCAGCGACTTGGCGATGTCGCGGTAGGCATCGGGCATCAGGAAGCGGAAGGACAGGTCCTCCAGCTCCCACTTGATCTGCCAGATGCCCAGGCGGTTGGCCAGCGGCGCGAACACTTGCATGGACTCGCGCGCCAGCGCACGCGGGCACGGCAGCTTGCTTTGCGCGTAGTGACGCAGCGTCTGCAAGCGCGACGCCAATCTGAGCAGCACCACGCGCAGGTCGCGCGAAAAGGCCAACAGCATCTTGCGGATGCGCTCGATCTGTTCGGCGGGCAACGGGCCATCGGTTTCGTCGCCCATGGCATCGCGCGCGTTGCGCTGCACCTGCACGAGCTTGCGCGTGTGCGCCACGATGCCGGCCGCATCGGGTCCGAAGGCGCGCGTGACCACGTCTTCAGGTTGCGTCAGGTATTCGCTGGCATAGACCAGATAAGACGCCGCGCGCAAGGATGGCGGCGCGCCGATGCCTTGCAGGATGAGGCTCACGCCATCGGCATGGGCCAGCGCGTCTTCGCCTGTGTCGAAGCGCTGGGCGGTCAGCAAAGGCTCGGCGAAGGCGCGGGCCTTGATCAGCAGTTGGTCTGGTGAAGCCTGGCCGAGCGCGTCATCGCCTGGCGCATGGGCTGGCGCCATTTCGGCCAGTTCCACGATGGGGGCGTGCTGGCCATGTACGTCCGGCGCAACAGCCGCCGGATTGAGCAAACCTGTTTTCATGCAAGCAAAAAGTCCTGGATGGCGGCAAGCTGGTCGGGTGCCTGCAAAGTGGGCGCATGGCCCACGCCTTCGAATTCAAGCAGTTTGGCCTTGGGGCCGCGCTGGGTCATGGCCTGGGCTGTGTCCGCGTCCAGCAGGTCGGAGTTCTGGCCGCGCATGAGCAGCACGGGGCATGTCAGCGCGTCATAGACCTGCCAGAGCATCACTTCGCCGCTGCTGGCCGCCTCGGCCGTCACGGTCTTGAAGGGCTCTGCGATGGCCGGGTCGTAATGCAGGATCAGCCCGTTGCCATCGGGCGCGGGGCGCAGCAAAGGCCGCGACAAGGCCAGCCATTGCGCGGATGTGTGCGGGCCGAAGCCGGCCGAGATGCTGAGCAGGTAGTCGGCCGCTTCCTGCTCCGTGGCGAAGCGCAGTGGTCGCCCCAGATAGTCGCCGATGCGCACCATGGCGGCATGGTTCAGCTTCGGGCCCACGTCGTTGAGCACGAACTTGCGCAGCTTCGCGCCGGACACGTCGGGCGGCAAGGTCGAGAAACCCAGGCCGATCAGGCCGCCCATCGAGGTGCCCACCCAATCGATGTCGATCGGGCCCGCGGCCTTGACCTGCGCGCGCAAGTGTTGCAGCAGGACCACCATGTCGGACACGTACGAGAACACCTGGTAGCCCTTGGGATCGGCCAGCCAATCCGAATGGCCGCGCCCGACGATGTCCGGGCAGATCACCTGGTAGCGATCGCACAGGCTGCGCGCCAGGGTGTCGAAGTCCCTGCCCTGTCGGCTGAGGCCATGCACGCACACCAGGATGTTCGGATTGCTTTCGTCGCCCCACGACCAATAAGCCATGCGGTGCGTCTGCGCATCGGTCTGGCTGGCACCCGGGCACGTCACGTACTTCAGTTCGGGCTCAACGATGGCTGCAGCAGATGGGTTGTTCGAAATGCTCATGGCTGTACGTCGTCAGATAATGGGCCAGTCCATATTGTGTTTCTTCTTGCCGACAGGAGGCCCGAGATGTTGAAAGGAAAAACCGCCTTCGTGACTGGATCCACAAGCGGTATCGATCCGGGGATCGCCGAAAAGCTGGCAGCCCATGGCGCCAACATCATTCTGAACGGATTTGGCGATGTCGAGGGCCCCAAGGCTTCTGTGACGAAGGCGGGCCAGTCGGCATGACGGTGATCCCGGCGGCCCTGGGCGAGAGCCCATCGGGCCATGCGGTGGGGGTCCCCTACTCGCCGCTGTACGACGATGTCTATCACGCCGTGGCCGGGGCCTGGGCTCAGGCGCGGCATGTCTTCATCGGGGGCAACGGGCTGCCCGGGCGCTGGCGGGGCCGACAGCGTTTCGTGATCCTCGAAACGGGCTTCGGGCTGGGCAACAACTTCCTGGCGACATGGGCCGGTTGGCGGCAAGACCCGGCTGCTTGCCAGCACCTCGTCTTCATCTCCATTGAAAAGCACCCGCTGCATCAGGCTGACATGAAGCGGGTGCATGGCTTGCTGGACGATGCATCGGCTGCCTCGGATTCCAGCGATGCGCATCGTGAGTTGGCGAGCCACCTCGTTGAAGCCTGGCCGGCCTTGACGCCAGGCATGCACACCCTGCACTTCGACGAACCCGAGGGCAGGCGCATCACGCTGATGCTGGGCCTGGGTGACATCGCCGACCTGCTCCCCAACCTCATCGCGCAGGTCGACGCGTTCTATCTCGATGGCTTCAATCCGGCCAAGAACCCGCAGATGTGGAGCGAACACCTGCTGTCCCGCCTCCATCGCCTGGCCGCGCCGGGTTGCACGGCCGCGACGTGGTCTGCCGCGAGAGGCGTGCGCGATGCCTTGGCGCAGGCGGGCTTTCGCGTCGAGCGCGCGCCGGGCTTCGCGGGCAAGCGCGACATGGTCCGCGCCGTGTACGAGCCTCGCTTCACGCCGCCGCCACAAGCAGGCGGTATCTGGCCCGAGCCCTCCTTGTCAGACAGGCACGCCATCGTGCTCGGCGCGGGCCTGGCGGGCTGCAGCGCGGCGCTGGCCTTGTGCCGCGAAGGCTGGCGCGTCACCTTGATCGACCAGCACGGTGGCCCCGCGCAAGAAGCATCGGGCAACCCAGGCGGCCTGTTCCACAGCGTGCTGCACGGCGAAGACGGCGTGCATGCCCGCGCGCACCGCGCCGCCGCGCTGGCCACATGGCGACAGGCGCAAGCCTGGATCAAGGACGGGCGCTTGCGCGGCCAAGCCGATGGCCTGCTGCGCCTGGATGGCAAGACCACATCCGAAGCCGCTTGCGCCCTGCTGGCCAAACTGGGCATGCCGCCCGATCACGTGCAATGGCTCGGTCAGCCCGAAGCGCAGACGCGATCAGGCTTGCCTGTACCGAGCGGCGGCTGGCTCTTCCATCAAGCGGGCTGGTTGCATCCAGCCGGCTTGGCCAAGCTGATGTTGGAAGAAGCCCACGCCCTGCAGGGCAAAGGACAGGCGCTGCAATGCCTGTGGCATCGGCAGATCGACACGCTGAAGCAAACCGACGACGGCCAATGGCAAGTGCTGACAGCCGATGGCCGGGTCGCGGGCCATGCGCCCACGCTGGTCCTGTGCAACGCCATGCAGGCATCCGCCTTGCTCGGCAAATTGCCCGAAGAACAGGCCACCGCCCCGCTGCCATTGAGCGCCACGCGCGGCCAGATCACCGAACACGAACTGGATCCAGCAGATGCCAGCCAAGCCATGCCCACGCTGCCCGTGGCAGGTTCGGGCTACGTCCTGCCCTTGTCCGCTCGGACGCTGCTCTGCGGTGCCACCACCTTCCATCACGACCTCGACCCCAGCGTGCGCGAGGCCGACCATCGCCACAACCTGAACCAGGCCGCTCGGCTTGGCGTCATGCCCGCATTGAGCGACGAGCAGCCCCTGCCCGAAGGCCTTGGCGGCCGCACAGCCTGGCGCGCCGTCACGCCTGACCGCCTGCCCCTGGTCGGCGCCGTGCCCCTGAGCCTGGTGCGCCTGCAAACCAGCCAAGGCCGCAGCGACAAACCCAGGCGCCTTGACCAAGTCCGCCTCATCCCGAGGCAGCGCAACGCGCACGGCGGCCTGTATGCGCTCACCGGCCTGGGCTCGCGCGGCATCACCTGGTGCTGCCTGGCGTCCGAATTGCTGAGCCACTGGGTCACCGGGAGCCCCTGCCCCGTCGAAGCGGACCTGCGCGACGCGCTGGACCCGGCGCGCTTCCTCGTACGACAAGTCACAAAAGCGCAATAGCCCCGATACGCATGTCGACATGCAGGCGCGGTAAAGTGCCATCACCAACATGATGAAAGACGATACCCGTTCACTCCCCGGTCTGACCGAACGCCTGCGCCTGGACAAATGGCTCTGGGCTGCGCGCTTCTACAAGACCCGCAGCCTCGCCGCCGAGGACATCGACAAGGGCCGCATCCAGGTCAACGACCAGGTGGCCAAGGCCTCGCGCGAACTCAAGGCCGGCGACCGTGTCGAGATCCGCCACGGCGCGCTCACCCGCACGGTCATCGTGCAAGCGCTCAGCACCGTGCGCGGCCCGGCGCCCCAGGCGCAAATGCTCTATCAAGAGACGCCCGAGAGCATCCTGCGCCGCGAGCAGTTCAGCGAGCAGCGCCGCCTGTCGCCCGAACCAGCGGACGACATCGAGCAAGGCCGCCCCACCAAGCGCGACCGCCGCCAATTGGCGGACTGGCAACGCTGGTCGGCCAGCATCGACGAATAAGCTGCGCTCCTGGCGGCAACCTGCCAAAGGCCTGCCACAATGTCGGGTTCCGCGTTGTTACAACTTTCTTCACAACGCCGTCTTGAAACGGGTGAACCAGCCCTGAGATGTGCAGGGTTTTCATCCCATCCTGAATTGAGCGAGATAGTCAGATGAGCGCCACGCCAGAACAGCAGCAACCCCAGGACACCCTCCCCGACGATTTGGGCGCCGGCTCGGTCGAACAGCAACTGGCCGAGCTGACTGCCAAACACGCCGAAGTGTCGGACGCCTACCTGCGCGCCAAGGCCGAGGCCGAGAACGTGCGCCGCCGCTCGGAAGAAGAGATTTCCAAGGCGCGCAAGTTCGCCGTCGAGTCCTTCGCCGAAAGCATGCTGCCCGTGCGCGACAGCCTCGAAGCCGCCCTTGCCTCGCACACAGCCAAGCCCGACACGCCCGTCGAGACCATCCTCGAAGGCGTGCAGATCACGCTGCGCCAGCTGGCATCGGCCCTGGAGCGCAACAAGGTTGTCGAGATCAACCCCGGCGCCGGCACCAAGTTCGACCCGCACACCCACCAGGCCATCAGCATGGTGCCCGCCGACCAGGAAGCCAACACGGTCGTGGGCGTGCTGCAAAAGGGCTACTCGATCGCCGATCGCGTGCTGCGCCCCGCCCTGGTCACCGTGGCCGCCCCCAAATGAACAAATCACGCCAGCGGGCCTTGAAATTGCCGCTGGCGAACGCACATTCAACATCAAGCGCAAGCCTCATGCTTGCACAGCAAATTCGATAGGAGCTACCAATCATGGGCAAGATCATCGGCATCGACCTGGGCACCACCAACTCGTGCGTGGCCATCATGGAAGGCAACACCACCAAGGTCATCGAAAACAGCGAAGGCGCACGCACGACCCCTTCGATCATCGCTTACCAGGAAGACGGCGAGATCCTCGTCGGTGCCTCGGCCAAGCGCCAGGCCGTGACCAACCCGCGCAACACGCTGTACGCCGTCAAGCGCCTGATCGGCCGCAAGTTCACTGAAAAGGAAGTGCAGAAGGACATCGACCTGATGCCCTACACGATCGCGTCCGCCGACAACGGCGACGCCTGGGTCGAAGTGCGCGGCAAGAAGATGGCGCCTCCCCAAGTGTCGGCCGAAGTGCTGCGCAAGATGAAGAAGACCGCCGAGGACTACCTGGGCGAGGCCGTCACCGAGGCCGTCATCACGGTGCCCGCCTACTTCAACGACGCGCAGCGTCAGGCCACCAAGGACGCCGGCCGCATCGCCGGTCTGGAAGTCAAGCGCATCATCAACGAACCGACTGCTGCTGCCCTGGCCTTCGGCCTGGACAAGCACGGCGCCGGCGACCGCAAGATCGCTGTCTATGACTTGGGCGGCGGCACGTTCGACGTGTCCATCATCGAGATCGCCGACGTCGATGGCGAAAAGCAGTTCGAAGTGCTGTCGACCAACGGCGACACCTTCCTGGGCGGCGAAGACTTCGACCAGCGCATCATCGACTTCATCATCGGCGAGTTCAAGAAGGAACAAGGCGTGGACCTGTCCAAGGACGTGCTGGCCCTGCAGCGCCTGAAGGAAGCCGCCGAGAAGGCCAAGATCGAGCTGTCCAACAGCACACAGACCGACGTCAACCTGCCCTACATCACGGCAGACGCCACCGGCCCGAAGCACCTGAACATCAAGCTCACCCGCGCCAAGCTCGAGTCGCTCGTCGAAGAGCTGATCGAACGCACGATCGCGCCTTGCCGCACGGCCATCAAGGATGCCGGCGTCAATGTGGCCGACATCCAGGACGTGATCCTCGTCGGCGGCATGACCCGCATGCCCAAGGTGCAGGACAAGGTCAAGGAGTTTTTCGGCAAGGAGCCACGCAAGGACGTGAACCCTGACGAAGCCGTGGCCGTGGGCGCCGCCGTGCAAGGCCAGGTGCTGGCCGGCGACCGCACCGACGTGCTGCTGCTGGACGTGACACCGCTGTCGCTGGGCATCGAGACGCTGGGCGGCGTCATGACCAAGATGATCACGAAGAACACGACCATCCCGACGAAGTTCGCGCAGACCTTCTCGACGGCCGACGACAACCAGCCCGCCGTGACCATCAAGGTCTTCCAGGGCGAGCGCGAGATGGCGTCGGGCAACAAGATGCTGGGCGAGTTCAACCTCGAAGGCATCCCGCCCGCACCGCGCGGCACGCCCCAGATCGAAGTGGCCTTCGACATCGACGCCAACGGCATCCTGCACGTGAGCGCCAAGGACAAGGGCACGGGCAAGGAAAACAAGATCACGATCAAGGCCAACTCGGGCTTGTCGGAAGACGAGATCCAGAAGATGGTCAAGGACGCCGAGCTCAACGCCGCCGAAGACAAGAAGAAGCTCGAACTGGTGCAGGCCAAGAACCAGGGCGACGGCCTGGTCCACAGCGTGCGCAAGTCGCTGACCGAGTACGGCGAGAAGCTGGATGCGGGCGAGAAGGACAAGATCGAAGCCGCGATCAAGGACGTCGAAGAAGCCCTCAAGGGCGAAGACAAGGACGACATCGAGGCCAAGACCAATGCCCTGATGACCGCCAGCCAGAAGCTGGGCGAGAAGATGTATGCCGACATGCAGGCGGCCCAGGGCGCGGCTGGTGCGGCCGGTGCCGAAGGCGCCCCGGGTGCCGAGCAGGCCAAGCCCGCCGACGACAACGTGGTCGACGCCGAGTTCAAGGAAGTCAAGAAGGACTGATCGGCGTTCCACCTTTCGCCGACAGGGCACAGGCCGTGTGAGCGCAAGCTCATGCCCTGTGCCTTTGTCGGATCTGGATCCAGACCATCAAGATCATGGCAAAACGCGATTTTTATGAAGTCCTCGGTCTCGCCAAAGGCGCGTCCGACGAAGACATCAAGAAGGCCTACCGCAAGCTGGCCATGAAGTACCACCCTGACCGCAACCAGGGTGACAAGGCCAAGGAAGCCGAAGAGAAGTTCAAGGAGGTCAAAGAGGCCTACGAGATGCTCTCGGACCCCAAGAAGAAAGCGGCCTATGACCAGTTCGGCCATGCAGGCGTCGACCCGAACATGGGCGCGGGCCGTGGCGGCCCCGAAGGTTTCGGTGGCTTTGCCGATGCGTTCGGCGACATCTTCGGCGACATCTTCGGCCAGGGCGGCGGACGCCGTGGCGGTGGCGGCGGACCGCAGGTCTACCGTGGCAGCGACCTGTCGTACGCCATGGAGATCACGCTCGAAGAAGCCGCTGCGGGCAAGGACACGCAGATCCGCATCCCCGCTTGGGACGAGTGCGGCGTGTGCCACGGCTCCGGCGCCAAGCCCGGCACGAGCGCCAAGACCTGCCCGACCTGCAACGGCTCGGGCACCGTCCACATGCGCCAGGGCTTCTTCAGCGTGCAGCAGACCTGCCCGCACTGCTCGGGCACCGGCAAGGTCATCCCCGAGCCCTGCACGGCCTGTAATGGGCAGGGCCGCGTCAAGAAGACCAAGACGCTGGAAGTCAAGATCCCGGCGGGCATCAACGAAGGCATGCGCATCCGCTCGGCTGGCAACGGCGAGCCCGGCACCAACGGCGGCCCGCCTGGCGACCTGTACATCGAGATCCGCATCAAGCAGCACGACATCTTCGAGCGCGACGGCGACGACCTGCACTGCTCCGTGCCCGTGCCGCTGACCTCAGCGGCGCTGGGCGGGCATATCGAGGTGCCGACGCTGGGCGGCAAGGCGGAGATCGAGATCCCCGAAGGCACGCAGCACGGCAAGACCTTCCGCCTGCGCGGCAAGGGCATCAAGGGCATCCGCTCGAGCTACCCGGGCGACCTGTACTGCCACATCAACGTCGAGACGCCCGTCAAGCTCACCGAGCACCAGCGCAAGCTGCTCAAGGAGCTGGACGAGTCCTTCCGCAAAGGGGGCGAGAAGCACTCGCCCAACTCCAAGAGCTGGACGGACCGCGTGAAGAACATCTTCAAGTGAGCAAGGCACCTTCGGGTGCCTTTTTCGTCTGGCGGCTCAGCCTCACGGCCAAGGCCAGCAAGCTCAGGAACACCATGGCGGGCATGCCTGGCTCGGGCACGGCGGACGTCGGCACCAACCAGTGCAACCGCCCCGAGCCATCGCTGAACAAGATGCGGCCCTGGGCATCTTCGCCGGTGACGTTGCTGATGCCCGGCATCTGGCCGCCTGCCGTGTCGATGAGACTGCTCAGGTCCGCCGACGCGCCGTCCTTGAAGAGCATCGTGCGGCTGAGCACGGTGCCGTCGGGCAGCACAGCAAAAGGATCGCGCATGCCACCCGTGATGAGGTTGTAACCGCCGTTGCTGAGGTCGACCTGCGTGAAACCCAGTTCGGTGGACTGCCCCTTGTCGTAGAAGAACAGGCTGGAGTGCAGCCCTCCGCTCGTCGTATACAGCATCTGACCGGCGTCATTGACCGAGAGCAACTGCACGGAACCAGAGAAGGTCGTCCCCGGCACGGACGACAACTGTCCGCTGGCATAGATCACGATGTTGCTCGAGCCGCTGGCATTGGTCACCACGCTGTAGACGCGGTCGGCGTTGTCCATGAGCAGGCTGGGCAATGTGCTCGACAGGCCGTTGATCATCTCGAACTGGCCGCTGCCCGAGTGATAGATGAAAGCCTGCGCCGTGAGCGGCTGGTCGCCTCCTCCGCCCGTGATGACCGAGCCCAGCAGATCGCCCCGGTTGTTCAACCCTGAATACGTGGGCGCATTGCCATCGGCCAACATGGGCAGCCAGGTTTGTGTGCCCTGTGCATACAGATAGGGCCTGTTGTTGATGAAGTCGTTGCCGAGGCCGTTGCTGCTGATCGTGTAATCGATGGCCAGCGCCATGCCCTGGTCGTTCAATGCCAGTGGCGTTGTGAAATTGGCCCCGGCCGCTTGAGGCAGCAAGGTGACGACGCCGTCGTGCACCAGCGCGGCGCGGACGTTGCCCAGACTGTCGCGCGTGCTGCCCAGGATGTCTCCCGACGCGGACACGGCCTGCGCCGAGATACCGTCCAAAGCGCTCGGCAGGTCGCTCACCGTGTAGTGCGGCAATTCGGCATGTGCCTGCGTCAGGCACGCCACGGCCAGGGCCAGGGTCGTCAGAACGGGCAGCGCGCGCCTGGCACGCCGGGTCAGGTCATTTCTCAGGTCATTTCTCACTTGGGGCTCCTTGAATTTGATAGGCGGGGCATTTGTGCCCCTGTCGATGCGGTTATGCGGCATGCAAAATGCCTCAAACAACATATGTGCATTATGCACATTCGATATCATCATTCAAGTTCGCACGGCACATGCCGAAATCCGGGCGTACGGACAGGTCTGTTACACACGATCCGTCCAAATGGCGTCCAGTGCGCCGAATACTGTCCATGGGTAGCGTGCGATGCCGATCCAAACACCCTTCTCCAACCTCCAGGCGCTGGTCGTCGACGACCAGTCGGCTCAACAACAGACTTTGCGCGGGCACCTGACCTTGTTGGGCGTGGGCAAGGTCGACGTGGCCAGCAACGCCGAGGATGCCGCCCGCATGATCCGGTCGCGTCCTTATGGCCTGATCTTGTGCGACTACAACCTTAATCACAAGACCGACGGCCAACAGTTGCTCGAGTACCTGCGCGACAACGCCCTGCTGCGTCCGGACTGCCTGTTCTTCATGATCACGGCCGAAAGCACTTACGCCTCGGTCGCGTCCGCCACGGAACACCATCCGGACACCTACCTGCTCAAGCCGACGACGGCCGCCGAGATCGGCGACCGCCTGACCGCGCAGCTCGAAAAGCGCGATGCGCTGCTGCCCATCAACATGCGGCTGGCCAAGGACGACCTGCTGGGCGCCGTCAACGAATGCGACAAGTTGCTGGCCTTGAAGAACCGCTGGTTCATGCAGGCGCTGCAGATCAAGGGCCAGAGCCTGCTCAAGCTGGGCAAGAACGACGAGGCCAAGGCCATCTACCGCTTCGCGCTCGACAAGCGCGCCGACCTGGTCTGGGCGCAATTGGGCCTGGCCCGCTCGCACAAGGCTGCAGGCGAATTCGCCGAAGCGCAGCGCATCGCCAAGGGCATCATCGAATCGCCCGAGGGCGAGAAGAACGTGGCGGCCTACGACGTCGTGGCCGAAACGCTCGAGGCGCAGGGAGACAGCGCCGCCGCCATGTGGGTATTGCGCGATGCGGCCACGGTCGTGCCATCGGCCCGGCGCGCGCGCATCGCGGGCGAAAGCGCCTACCGCAACGGCGACCTGGAAACGGCCAAGGAATGCATGCAGAAGGTCGCCAAGGCCACCAAGGGCTCGGTCGTGTCGCAAGGCCAGGACACGCTGCTGCTCGCGCAGGCCATGGCCGATCTGGGCGAAACGAGCGAAGCCATCAAGGTGCTGCAGGAAGGCGCGGCCTTGCACAAGGGCTCATCGTCCTTCGGCCCCACGGCCCTGTCCATCCAGGCGCAGGCTGAAATCCGCGCCGGCCACACGGAGGCCGCCGAGAAAACACTGGCCCGCGCACGCGACATGCTGCGCAAAGGCAAGGCCGACTTCGCCACCGTGGCCTTGGCCAAGGCCGAGCTGATGAGCGGCAACGAAGCGGCCGGCCTGGCCCTGCTGGGCAGCGCCATCAACGCCGACCACGAGAACAGCCGCGTCAAGCAGATGATCGGCAACACGCTCAAAAGCACCGGCCACGAAGACAAGATCCGCGCCATCGTCGATTCAGGCATCGTGTTGCTCGAAGGCAAGGTCCAGGACGCGCGCAAGCTCATGCGCGACAGCAACATCGACGCGGCCTTGAACGCCATCGAGGCCGCGGTGCTCGAGTACCCCGAGAACACCGGCGTGCTGCTGCAAGCCGCCCAGATCAACTGCATGGCGCTGCGGCTGAAAAAGGAACGCAACATCGCCTTGATGGAGCGCGCCCAGCTCTACCTCACCCGGCTGGACCAGCTCATGCCTGGACACGACCGCGTCGTGCAGATGCGCCGCTACTTCAGAGACACGGTCGCGACGCTCGAAGCCACGGCGGCAACCCACTGACAACGCCATGGAAACCGCCTCGTTCGCGCTGATCGCCCATGACCTGAAGAACGCACTGGGCGCGCTCGAGAGCGAGTTGGCGACCTTGATCGACGACCCCAACCCGGTCGTGGCGCAAAGCGCGCACATGCGCTGCACGGAGCTGCGCCGCCAGTTCGTGCAATTCCTGACCGTCTATGGCTCGACCACGGGCTTGCAGACGCATTGCGAGGACGAGTCGCCAGCGGAGTTGTTGTCGGCCATCTACCGCATGGGCCAGATCCGGCACCTGAGCGTGCCCCAGGCACCCAAGGTTGCGATCGAAACCAGCCCGGACGAGCCCGCCTACTGGTACTTCGACAGGCGCCTCGTGCAGATGGCGCTGGACGCCGCGCTGCACAACGCCAGCCGCTTCGCCACCAGCCAGGTCACCTTGAGCCTGCATGAAGAGGACAAGTACCTTGTCTTCGCGATCGACGACGACGGCCCCGGCCTGGGCGCGCAAGACCCTTCAGACCACTCCACCGGGCTGGGCACGGAGCTGTGCCGCTCGGTCGCGCTGGCGCACCGCTGCGGCGAGCGCCAGGGCAAGGTGCAACTGCGCAATGGCGCCCACGGCGGCGCCCGCTTCGAGCTCTGGCTGCCTTGAATCAGCGCCTTTCGGCACCGTGATCAAACGGCATCGGCTGCCACGCAGTCCACGTAATAGCGCTTGCCGCCGCCTGGCAGTTCTTCTTCGACCAGGCCATGCACGTCGGTTGAGAAACCGGGGAAGGCGTCGTTGAACGCGCGCGTGAACTTCAGGAAGTCGCAGATCTTCTTGTTGAAGCGCTCACCCGGGATCAGCAACGGGATGCCGGGCGGGTAAGGCGTCAGCAGCGCGGTCGTGATGCGGCCTTCAAGCTGGTCGACCTCGACGCGCTCGGTCTGGCGGCGCGCGATGCAGGCGTAGGCATCGCTGGGCTTCATCGCCGGCTCCAGGCCCGACAGGTAGACCTCGGTCGTCAGGCGCGCGATGTCACCCTTGGCATAGGCCTCGTGCACGGCCTGGCACAGGTCACGCAGGCCCATGCGCTCGTACATCGGGTACTTCTGGCAGAACTCGGGCACCACGCGCCACAGCGGCTGGTTCTTGTCGTAGTCGTCCTTGAACTGCTGCAGGGCCGTCAACATCGTGTTCCAGCGGCCCTTCGTGATGCCGATCGTGAACATGATGAAGAAGCTGTACAGGCCCGTCTTCTCGACGACCACGCCGTGCTCGGCCAGGTACTTGGTGACGATGCTGGCCGGGATGCCGGTCTTGGCGAACTTGCCGCTCACGTCCAGGCCTGGGTTGATGATCGTGGACTTGATCGGGTCCAGCATGTTGAAGCCTTCGGCCAGGTTGCCGAAGCCATGCCACTTCTCATTGGCCTTGAGCACCCAGTCCTCGGCCTTCGATGCTCGTCGGCCGAGATCTTGTCCGGGCCCCAGACCTTGAACCACCAGTCCTTGCCGTACTCCTTGTCGACCTTGCGCATCGCGCGGCGGAAGTCCAGCGCCTCCTTGATGCTCTCGGCCACCAAGGCGGTGCCGCCCGGCTCTTCCATCATGGCCGCGGCCACATCGCACGAGGCGATGATGGCGTACTGCGGCGACGTGGACGTGTGCATCAGGTAGGCCTCGTTGAAGAGGTTGCGGTCGAGCTTGGTGTTCTGCGAATCCTGCACGAGCACCTGCGAGGCCTGGCTGATGCCGGCCAGCAGCTTGTGCGTGGACTGCGTGGCGATAGACCATCGCCTCTTTCGGGCGCGCGCGGCCCTTGCCCATCGCGTGGTACATGCCGTAGAACTTGTGGAAGGCGGCGTGCGGCAGCCAGGCTTCATCGAAGTGCAGCGTGTCGATCCAGCCGTCGAGCATGCCCTTGATGGTCTCGGTGTTGTAGAGCACGCCGTCGTAGGTGCTTTGCGTGATCGTGAGGATGCGCGGCTTGGCCTTCTTCGGGTCCGTGCCCTTGAGCAGCGGGTTGGCCGCGATCTTCTTGCGGATGGCGGCGGGCTCGAACTCGCTCTTGGGGATCGGGCCGATGATGCCGAAGTGGTTGCGCGTGGGCGTCAGGAACACGGGGATCGCCCCGGTCATGATGATGCTGTGCAGGATGGACTTGTGGCAGTTGCGGTCGACCACCACGATGTCGCCCGGCGCCACCGTGTGGTGCCACACCATCTTGTTGGACGTGGACGTGCCGTTGGTGACGAAGTAGCAATGGTCGGCGTTGAAGATGCGCGCGGCGTTCTTCTCGCTCTCGTAGACGGGGCCCGTGTGGTCGAGCAACTGGCCGAGCTCCTCGACGGCATTGCACACGTCGGCGCGCAGCATGTTCTCGCCGAAGAACTGGTGGAACATCTGCCCGACCGGGCTCTTGAGGAAGGCCACGCCGCCCGAGTGACCGGGGCAGTGCCACGAGTAAGAGCCGTCCTGCGCGTAGTCCATCAGCGCCTTGAAGAACGGCGGCGCCAGCGAGTCGAGGTAGCTGCGCGCCTCGCGGATGATGTGACGCGCCACGAACTCGGGCGTGTCCTCGAACATGTGGATGAAGCCATGCAGCTCGCGCAGGATGTCGTTGGGAATGTGCTCGGAGGTGCGCGTCTCGCCGTACAGGTAGATGGGGATCTCGGCGTTCTTGAAGCGGATCTCGTTGACGAAGGCGCGCAGGGCCTTCAAGGCGCCATCGATTTCGGCCTTCGAGCCCGAACCGAACTCCTCGTCGTCGATCGACAGGATGAAGGCGCTGGCGCGGCTTTGCTGCTGCGCGAACTGCGACAGGTCGCCATAGCTGGTCACGCCCAGCACTTCGAAACCTTCTTTTTCAATGGCCTCGGCCAAGGCGCGGATACCCAGACCGGACGTGTTCTCGGAGCGGAAATCTTCGTCGATGATGACGATCGGGAAATGGAAACGCAGCATGGCCAGACCTTCGAGGTGCGGAGATGATGTGAAAAGGCGAAATTCGAAAAGTGCGCAAGTGTAGGGGTTGTACTGTCCCATTCCGCCTATAGGAAGCGGACAAGTTTGCCGCAAATACCCCCACCCCTACAGACAGAGGAATGTTCAGCAAGTAAACTGGCGACCCATTGGGGGTCATCACGAGATGAGCGAATCAACTCTTTGGTGGATCATCGCAGCCTTTCTTGTCAGCCTTGAGTTGCTGTCTGGTTCGTCCTACCTGCTGATGCTGGGTCTGGGCGCTGCCGCTGCGGCCATCGGCGCCATGCTGGGCGTCGGGCAAACCGTGCAATTGCTGCTGGCCACCGTGGTCGGCGGCGGCGCCGTTTTCGTCTGGCACCGCCAGTTGCTCAAGCGCGGCGCGCTCGATACAGAGGGCTACACGACCACCGGCCTGGGCGACCTGGACGTCGGCGAAGTCATCAGCGTGACGGGCTGGGCGCCCGACGGCACGGCGCAAGTCAAATACCGCGACGGCGAATGGATGGCCCGGCACCACGGCCCCCATGTGCCGCGCGCGGGCAGGCACCGCATCCTGGCTGTCGAAACGACCTGCCTGGTGCTGGAACCCATCTGACCCTCCCCCCGGCTGACTGCAAAGGTACGACGCGCATCGCGGAAATGACGGCTCGCGATGCAGCATGAAGCATGGCCATACACCTCACTCCCGGACGCAATGTGCTGGGCGGCGCCCTGCGGGCCTGCTCCTACGACCCTGTCACGGGCTTCTTCCGGGACGGCTGCTGCCGCACGCGCGGCGACGATGAAGGGCAACACGTGGTCTGCGCCCGCATGACGGCCGCGTTCCTCGATTTCTCGCTGAGCAAGGGCAACGACCTCGTCACGCCCAAGCCCGAATGGCGCTTCGCCGGGCTCAAGCCGGGTCAGCGCTGGTGTTTGTGCGCGGCACGCTGGCTCGAAGCATGGGAGGCCGGTGTCGCGCCACCCGTGGTGCTGGAGAGCACGCACGAGAAAGCGTTGGAGGCCATCCCGCTGCATGTGCTGCAGGCCTTTGCCTACCGCCAGCCGGACAACAAGCCCGTTCAGCCTGACCAGGCCTGACCTGCTCGCTTTGGGTTGCTTGCCGCGTCAGTCGTCGGCTTGCGCGTCCAGCTCCGGGAAGAGCACCGACGTGAAACCGAACAGGCGGAAATCGCGCACGCGCATCGGGTAGAGCTTGCCGATGAGGTGATCGCATTCGTGCTGCACGACCCGGGCGTGAAAGCCCTCGGCCTCGCGGTCGATGGGCTGGCCGTACTGGTCGACGCCCGTGTAGCGGATGCTGGCATAGCGGGGCACGACGCCGCGCATGCCCGACACGGACAGGCAGCCTTCCCAGCCGTCTTCCTCGACATCGGACAAGGGCGTGATCACTGGGTTGATGAGCACGGTCTCGGGCACGGGCGGCGCATCGGGGTAGCGGGTGCTGCGGCCGAAGCCGAATATCACGACGGACTGGTCGACGCCGATCTGCGGTGCGGCCAGGCCCGCGCCTTGTGCGGCGGCCATCGTGTCCTTCAGGTCCTGGATCAGGGCGTGCAGTTCGGGCGTGTCGAAGGCCGTGACCTCGCCGGCCACTTTGAGCAGCCGTGGGTCGCCCATTTTCAGGATCTCGCGGATGGCCATGCGGAACTGCCCTCTCAGATTGCTCAGGTTGTCGACGCGTCGTCGTCACCGGCATTGTGGCTGGCCGCCGATGCCTGCGCCAGCAAGGTTTGCAAGCCCGCTTCATCGAGGACCGTGATGCCCAGCTCCTGCGCCTTGTCCAGCTTGCTGCCGGCCTCGGCGCCCGCCACGACATAGTGCGTCTTCTTGGACACGGAACCCGACACCTTGCCGCCCGCCTCTTCGATCAAGGCCTTGGCATCCTCGCGGCCCATCGTGGGCAAGGTGCCCGTGAGCACGAAGGTCTTGCCGAACAACGGCAGCGAGGCGGCATCGGCGGCGGCCGAGGGCTCGTGCTCGGGCCAGGTCACACCCGCCGCGCGCAGTTGCTCGACAACCTCGCGGTTGTGCGGCTGCGCGAAGAAGGTGTGCAAGCTGTGCGCCACGACCGGGCCGACATCGCGCACGGCCAGCAACTGCGCCATGCTCGCGGTCATGATGCCGTCCATCTTGCCGAAGTGCCTGGCCAGGTCCTTGGCCGTGGTCTCGCCCACGTGGCGGATGCCCAGGCCGAACAGGAAGCGCGGCAACGTCGCCCTGGTCTTGCTGGTCTCGAGCGCATCGACGATGTTCTGCGCGCTCTTGTCGGCCATGCGTGCCAGCGCGGCCAGCTTGGCCAGGCCCAGCTTGTACAGGTCGGGCAGCGTGCGCACGATGCCTTCTTCGACCAGCTGGTCGACGAGCTTTTCGCCCAGGCCTTCGATGTCCATGGCGCGGCGCTGCGCGAAGTGCAGCAGCGCCTGCTTGCGCTGGGCCGGGCAGAACAGGCCGCCGGAGCAGCGGTGGTCCATCTCGCCGCGTTCGCGCACGACGTCGCTGTTGCACACGGGGCAATGCAGCGGCATGCGGAAGTTGGGCACATAGGGTGAACGCGGCCCGCCCTGCGCGGGCGGCACCACACCGACCACTTCGGGGATCACATCGCCCGCGCGACGCACGATGACCGTGTCGCCCTTGCGCACGCCCTTGCGGCGCAGCTCGAACACGTTGTGCAGCGTGGCATTGGTGACCGTGACGCCACCCACGAACACGGGCTTGAGCCGCGCCACAGGCGTGAGTTTGCCCGTGCGGCCCACTTGCACGTCGATGTCTTCGACCTGCGTGAGCTGCTCCTGCGCCGGGTACTTGTGCGCCACGGCCCAGCGCGGCTCGCGGCTGACGAAGCCCAGGCGCTCCTGCAGCTCGCGGCTGTTGACCTTGTAGACCACGCCGTCGATGTCGAAAGGCAGGCTGTCGCGTGCCTGGCCGATGCGCTGGTGGAAGGCGGTCAGGCCTTCAGGGCCGGTGGCGCCTTGCGCGACCATGCGCTCCTTGCTGACAGGCACGCCCATGTCTTCGAGCGCATCGAGCATGGCGCTGTGCGTGGGTGGGATGTCCCAGCCTTGCACCTCGCCCAGGCCATAGGCGAAGAAGCGCAAGGGCCGCTGCGCCGTGATGCCCGCGTCGAGTTGGCGCACGGCGCCGGCCGCTGTGTTGCGCGGGTTCACGAAGGTCTTCTCGCCGCGTTCGCGCTGGGCTTCGTTGAGCCTGTCGAAGTCGTCGCGGCGCATGTAGATCTCGCCGCGCACTTCGAGCACGGGCGCCTTCACGCCTTTGAGATGCAGCGGGATCTGGCGGATCGTGTGGACGTTGTGCGTGACGTCTTCGCCGGTCTCGCCATCGCCGCGCGTGGCGGCCTGCTTCAAGTGGCCGTGCTCGTAGCGCAGGTTGATGGCCAGGCCGTCGAACTTGAGCTCGGCGGCGTATTCGATGGGATCGGCCTCCGCGGGCAAGCCCAGTTCGCGGCGCACGCGGGCATCGAAGGCTTCGGCGCCGCTGGCCTCGGTGTCTGTCTCGGTGCGGATCGAGAGCATGGGCACGGCGTGTCTGACCGGTGTCAGGCCCTCAAGCACCTGGCCGAGCACGCGCTGCGTGGGCGAGTCGGACGTGCGCAACTCGGGGTGCGCGGCCTCGATGGTCTGCAGCGCCTGGAAGAGCTTGTCGAACTCGGCATCGGGGATCTGCGGATCATCGAGCACGTAGTAGCGGTGCGCGTGGTAGTGCAACTGGTCACGCAGGATAGCGGCCTGCTCGCTCGGTGGCAGTTGCGCGAAATTGGCGGGCGTCGCAGGGCCTTTGGCCTTGGCTTTGGAAGCGCCCTTCCCCGGCGCATCGTTGGCCGAGGCACCGGGCATCTCATCTTTGCTCATGATCGAATCGCTTTTTCAGCGCTTTTGTCAGCGCATTTTTCAGCTGAACAGCCGGCGTGTGGATGCCGCGCCGGCGGCCAGGTCACGCGCGGCGAGCGCTTCGTAGAGCTTACCGAGTTCGCCCTCGATGGAGGCAAAGGCCGCGGCCGTGAAGGGGTGGCCCTGGTCATCGGCCATCGTGGCGTCCATGGCCATGGCCAGGGCTTCGCCGGCGGCGCACCAGGCCTTGAAGGGCGTCTGGTCCACCGAGGTTTGCGGCACGTCGAACGACAGCACCAGCTCGCGCAGCGTGGCCTGCTCCTCTTCTTCGGCGAACGCGGCTTGCGCGTCGAAATGCAAGGTCAGGATGGGCGGCGCGCCCTCTTCGCGCGCGGGCAGCACGAGCCGGCCGGGCAAGGCGCCGGGCACGAAGCCATGGCGCGAGGCCTGCTGCTGCACATAGCCCAGCGACCACGGACTGCCGCGCGCATGCAGACGCAGCGCCAGTTGGGCATCGTGGGCGCTGGCGAAGCCGTCGAGCTCCTTGGCGCGCGCGACAGCATCGAGCATGTCAGGGAACTCGGGCGAGCCGCCGAGCGCATCGGCCATGGCCTGCACCTTCTGCACGAACTCGGAGTACTCGATCTCGTTGAGGCCGCCCGTGCGGTTGGCCAGCAGCACGCCCGCCTGCAGCTCGCTGTAGACCACGCCCGGCTGCGGCTGCTCCCACTCGCCACAATCGGTGCGCAGGGCTTCGATCAGCATCGGCTTGCTGCCGGCGCGGCGCGATGCGGGCACATGCAGCAACAGGTGGTCGCCGCTCATGGGCGAGTCGATCGCGATCGTGGCGATGGCGTCGATCAGGGCATCGAGGCGCTGGCCGCCGCGCTTGACGGGCGGGATGCTGGGCTTGATGTCGACCAGTTGCTCGTCTTGCGCCATGGGCTGCGTGGGCACCTCGTCGAGCGCGGCGCCGGAACGCGCGGCTTGCGAATCCATCGGCTCGAGGATCGCGCGCTTGGGCTGGCGCGCGGCGGCCTTGCGGGCCGTCCAGGCGCCGTGCGCGACCACGGAGGCCAGCACCGCACCGCCCAGAATGGCCAGGTACATCGTCAGGGAATTGCTCATTGTGTTGTTGTCCTCAGGCGGCTTGGGCCATGCCCAGCGCGGCTTCCATGTCGACCGCCACGATGCGGGACACGCCCTGCTCCTGCATCGTCACGCCCACGAGCTGCTCGGCCATTTCCATCGCGATCTTGTTGTGGGAAATGAAGAGGAACTGCGTGACGCTGGACATGGTCTTGACCAGGCGGGCGTAGCGCTCGGTGTTGGCGTCGTCCAGCGGCGCGTCCACTTCGTCGAGCAGGCAGAAAGGGGCGGGGTTGAGTTGAAAAATGGCGAACACGAGCGCGATCGCGGTCAGGGCCTTCTCGCCGCCGGACAGCAGGTGGATCGTGCTGTTCTTCTTGCCGGGCGGATGCGCCATGACCTGCACGCCGGCGTCCAGGATTTCGTCGCCCGTCATGACCAGCTTGGCCGAGCCCCCGCCGAACAGGCTGGGGAACATGCGGCCGAAGTGCTCATTGACGGTGTTGAAGGTGGCGCCCAGCAGGTCGCGTGTTTCGAGGTCGATCTTGTGGATGGCGTCCTCCAACGTCTTGATGGCGTCGAGCAGATCGGCCATCTGCGAATCGAGGAAGCCCTTGCGCTCGCGGGCCGCCGTCAGTTCGTCCAAGGCGGCCAGGTTGACGGCGCCCAGGGCGTTGATTTCGCGCTGAATGCGGTCGATCTCGGTCTGCAGGCCGTAGAGCTTGACGCCGTCGCGCTCGATCTGGGCGGCCAGCGCCTCGAGATCGACCTCGGAGGCCGTCAACTGCTCGAGGAACTGCGCGCCGCCCAGCGTGGCGGCCTGCTGCTCGAGTTGCAGCTTGGTGATGTCGTCGCGCAAGGGCTGCAGGCTGCGCTCGAAGCTCATGCGCTGCTCGTCGAAGCGGCGCAGTTGCGCGGACAGATCGTCGTAGCGCGTGCGGGCTTGCAGCAGCAGGCCTTCTTTTTCGAGGCGCACAGTCAGGGCATCGTCCAGGCCGGTCTGCGATGTGGCCTCGCTCAGGCGCGCGTGCTCTTCGTGCAGTTGCGCGGCCGAGGCCTCGTTGGCCTGGATCTGCTGGGCGGCGGTCTCGATGCCGCGTTGCAGCTCGCCACGGCGCGCGGCCATCGAGCGGGCGCTGAACTGCGCCTCTTGCGCCTGACGCTCTAGCGCGCGCGATTGCTCGCGCGCCTGGTTGAGATTGCGCTCGGCTTCGAGCACGGCTTCTTCGAGCTGCGCGTGCTTCTCTTGTGCATCGCCCAGGCTGATGTCGAGCTCTTCGAAGCGCGCTTCACCCGTGGCGCGGCGCTCTTGCAGGTCGCCCAGCATGGCGTCGATCTCGGCCAGCTCTTCGGCGAGTTGCGCGCGGCGCGTGTTGGTCTGCTCGGCCTGCTGCGTCAGGCGCAGCACCTCGACCTGCAGCTGGTGCGTGCACTGCTGCGCCTCGGTGGTCTCGCGGCGCACGGTGGCCAGGCGCTGCGAGGCATCGGTGTAGGCAGCCTCGGCGCGGATCAAGGCGGCGCGCGCGTCATCGGCCATCATGGCTTGCGCGCGCAGTTGCTTGTCGAGGTTCTCGATCTCTTGCGCGCGGGCCAGCATGCCGGCCTGCTCGGAGTCGGGCGCGTAGAAGCTCACGGCGAACTGGCTCACCGTGTGGCCGGCCTTGGTCATGATGACCTCGCCATGCGTGAGCTTGCCGCGGTTGGCCAGCGCCTCTTCGAGGTTGGCCGCCGTGTAGACGCCTTCGAGCCAGTCGTTCATCAAGGCCTTGAGGCCCTGGTCACTGAGGCGCAACAACTCCGACAAACGCGGCAGCGTCTGGTGCGTGTTCTGGATGCCGGCTTGCGGCAGGCTGTAGAAGGCGAGCTTGGCGGGCGGCGCGTCGTGCTCGAATGCGCGCACGGTTTCGACGCGGCCCACTTCGAGCGCGGCCAGGCGCTCGCGCAAGGCCGATTCGAGCGCGTTTTCCCAGCCCGCTTCGATGTGCACGCGGGTCCACAAACCTTGCAGGCTGTCCAGGCCATGCTTGGCCAGCCAGGGCTTGAGCTTGCCTTCGGTCTGGACCTTCTCTTGCAAGGCGCGCAGCGCTTCGAGGCGCGCGCCCAGCTCCGACTGCCTGGCCGCCTGCGTGTTGCTGTCTTGCTGGGCGGCCTTGCGGGCATCGTCCAAGGCGGGCACGGACTCGGTCAACTCGCTCAGTTGCGCCTCGAACACGGCCAGTTCTTCCTGGCCGACCTCCATCTGGCGGCGCATGTCGAGCAAGCGCGCGTCATCGGGCGTGGCCAGGCCCTTCTGCTCGGTGGCCAGGCGCTCTCGGCGCAGATTGAGCTGGCGCGACTGGTCGTCGATGTTGCGCGACTCTGCCGCCAGCAACTGGATCTGCTGCTGCACCTGAGCGGCCACGCCGCGCTGCTCATTGGCCTTCGCGCTCGATGCGCGCACCGTGTCCTCGAAACTCGGTATGTTGCCCGCCAGCTCTTCGGCCTGCGCGGCCAGGATCTCGGCCTGCTCCTCGGCCGTCAGCATCTTGGCGGCCAGCTCTTCGAGCTCGACATCGGCAGCGGCACGGCGCTCGCCCCACTGGTCGTTCTGGCCCTTCAACTCGGCCAAGCGCTGCTCCACACGCTGGCGACCTTCGACCACATAGCGGATGCGCTCTTCGAGCCGGCTCACTTCGAGACTGGCCTCGGCCAATGCGCCCTGTGCCACATGCAGCGCATCACTGGCGCCGTAATGGTCCTGACGCACGTGCTCCAGCTCGGCTTCGACGCCGCGCAGCTCGGCCATGCGGGCTTCGAGCGCGTTCGTGGCCTCGAGCACGGCCTGCTTGATGCGCGTCTCTTCGGTGGCCGAGTCGCGGTGCTTGAGGAACCACAGTTGGTGCAGCTTGAGCGTGCCCTGGCTTTGCAGGTCGTGGTAGCGCGTGGCGACCTCGGCCTGCTTCTCGAGCTTGTCGAGGTTGTTGTTGAGCTCGCGCAGGATGTCCTCGACGCGGGTCAGGTTTTCGCGCGTGTCCTTGAGGCGGTTCTCGGTCTCGCGGCGGCGCTCCTTGTACTTGGACACGCCAGCGGCTTCTTCGAGGAACAGGCGCAGCTCTTCGGGCTTGGACTCGATGATCCGGCTGATCGTGCCCTGCCCGATGATGGCGTAGGCGCGCGGCCCCAGGCCCGTGCCCAGGAACACGTCCTGCACGTCGCGGCGGCGCACCGGCTGGTTGTTGATGAAGTAGCTGGAGGTGCCGTCGCGCGTCAGCACACGCTTGACGGCGATCTCGGCGAACTGGTTCCACTGGCCGCCGGCGCGCGCGTCTTCGTTGCTGAAGACGAGCTCGACGCTGGAGCGGCTGGCGGGCTTGCGGTTGCCCGAACCGTTGAAGATCACGTCCTGCATGGACTCGCCGCGCAACTCGGACGCCTTCGATTCGCCCAGCACCCAGCGCACCGCGTCCATGATGTTGGACTTGCCGCAGCCATTGGGCCCGACCACGCCCACCAACTGTCCAGGCAGCTGGAAATGGGTCGGCTCAGCGAAAGACTTGAAGCCAGACAGCTTGATCGAATTCAGTCGCATGCACCGAAACAGACTGCTAAGTCATTGATTTATTTGACAAAACCTGCTCAAAACCAGGTCCGCGGTTAATCAAAGATGATAGCATCGCCCACCACCTGAAATCCCCGTCACCTACCAGCAGCTCGCCATGGCCAAAAAAGCCCCTGCCAGCGCCGCCCGAACAGAGCCCGGCGCCACGAACTCCGCCCAATCCGCCACACCCAAATCGGCCGGCAAGCCAGCCAAGAAACTCGCGGTCGGCGAGCGTGCCAAGCCCGCCACGCCGCCCTCGGCCCCGTCGCGCACGCTGGACGTCTTTCCCAACCCCGCGCCGCAGCGCGACTATGTGATCCAGTTCCAGGTGCCCGAGTTCACCTGTTTTTGCCCCTTGACCGGGCAGCCCGACTTCGCGCACTTCACGATCGACTGCATCGCCGACAAGCTCTGCATCGAGCTCAAGAGCCTGAAGATGTACATGTGGAGCTACCGCAACGACGGCGCCTTCCACGAAAAGGTCACCAACAGCATCCTCGACGACATGGTCCGGGCCATCGACCCGCGCTACCTGCGCATCACGGCCAAGTGGTACGTGCGCGGCGGCATCTACACGAACGTCGTGGTCGAGCACCGCAAGAAGGGCTGGAAGCCCGCGCCCAAGGTCGAGTTGCCACAGCACAACGCCGAGACCGGGCTGATGGGCTGACGCCACCCGTGCTGGCGCGCAACGGCTCAGCACAAACCCGGCCTCGATTTGGATGAATGGACGCGCGCCCATGGGCCGCCGCGCTAGGCAAGCGGCCATCAGCCGGTATGCTCATGGTCACATCTGTTGCTTTTGAACCCGATTGCATGCCGACCTGTTCCGATCAACGCTATTTGCCCGGCGCAGGGGCGCGTCGATGAGCCAATGCCGGTTGCAGGCTCTGGCCAGCGCCATCTTGCTGCTCGCGGTGGTCGGCGGGGCGCGCGCATGCACGGCCGTGCCCTTGCCCCTGGCCTCCGTCAACGACAGGCTGAACGTGCCGCTCGAGGGCGAAATCAGCCAGGCCTGGGCATGCAAGGACACGGTCGGCGAACACATCGTGCTGGCCACGCGGCAGATGGCGCCCGAGCCTGTGCAGGGCACGCAGATCCAGTTCTCCAAGTTCACCAAATCGGCGTCCGGCTGGAAACGCGACTGGCAGGCCCGCGACTTCCTGCTCGACAGCGGCAGCCGCATCTCGACCAGCGAAATCATCCTGCTCAAGGACGTCGATGGCGACGGCCTGGCCGAAGTGTTCATCGCCTACAGCCTGCCCGGCCGCACGGGCGAGCCGGACACGGGCAAGCTGCTCGTCTACTACAAGGACCACAAGTACGCGATCCGCGGCGCCATCGCCCGCACGGCCAATGATTTCGGATCGCGGAAAATGGACGCGGGCTTCCAGGCCCTGCCAGCCCAGATCCAGGCGCAGGCGCTGCAGCTGTGGGACAAACTCAGCCCGCCCGCCGGCCTGAACAAGGCGCCGCTGCTGCAAGCCAGCGATCCGCCCGCCGCCGGGCGCCGCGCTTCGCGTTAGCCGGGGTCAAGCTTTGGGTTGATGTGCCGATAGCCCTGTAAACCTATCTGGCATTGATGAACACCCCTTCTTGGCTACAACCGTTGGCAAACCTGGTGCTGGGTCGCTCCAAGCACCTGCGTCGCAACGTCTCGTTCATCTCGCTGTCGCTCTTGTCGTACCTGGTCAGCATCGGGGTGATCCTGCATTCGGTGCACCTCAAGCTGCTCGATGCAGACATGGGCTGGCTGCTCACCGGCCTGAGCGTGGCCTCTTTCACCACCTTCTTTCTGCTCGTGCGTTCGGGCTGGTCGCAGCGTTTCGACGACCCGGTGCTGACCTTCCCGCACGCCGTGGTCTCGATCCTGCTGTGCATGGCCGCCTATGTGCTGCTGGGCCCGCACCGTGCCAACACGATGATCCTCATCGCGCAGACCATCGTGCTGTCGATGTTCCGGCTCAAGCCCGCGCAGGTGCTGGCGCTCGGCGTGCTCACTGTGGCGCTGCTGCTGGCCTGCGTGGTCGCCCTGAGCTGGTACGACCCGGTTCGCTACTCGCCGGCAGCCAACGCCACCCATTTCATCGTGGCCGGCTCGACGCTGCTGACCTTGTCGCTGATCGCCAAATGGGTCAGCGACATCCGCGTGCGCATCGGCAGACAGGCGCGCGAGCTCGAAGAGGCCGTGACCACGGTCAAGCAGATGGCCACCAACGACATGCTGACCGGCGTGCTCAACCGCCGCGTCATGACCGACCTGGCCGAGTCCGAGCTCAAGCTGATCGAGCGCACGGGCGCGCCCATGTGCATGGCGCTGATCGACATCGACCACTTCAAGCAGGTCAACGACCAGTTCGGCCACCATGCCGGCGACGTCGTGCTCAAGGGCATGGCGCAGCATGTGCAAGGCCAGTTGCGGCAGGTGGACAAGCTCTCGCGCTGGGGCGGCGAAGAGTTCCTGCTGATGCTGCCGCGTGTGGCCGAGCCCGAGGCCATGGCCGCGCTCGAGCGCCTGCGCCAGAGCGTCGAGGCCATGCAGTTCGACGGGCATCCCAAGCTCAAGATCACGCTCTCGGCCGGCGTGGCCCGCGCCCTGCCCGGCGAGACGCTGGAACATGTGATGGAGCGCGCCGACGAAGCGCTGTACGCGGCCAAACGCCAGGGCCGCAACCGCTGCCTGCTCGCATCCGAGAGCCTCAAACCCATCGCGCCCGCGCCGGCTGATGAAAAGGAGGCGCTGCAGTGAGCGACCTCGCTTCCACGCCCGCGCAAACACAGAGCGACCCGATCATCGAAGCCGTCGGGCGGATGGTCACCTGCATCTTCGGCCCCGACCGCGCCACGCGCGCCCGCTCGGCGGCCATCCTGCTGTGCGCCATCATGTACGGCATCTGCTGCGGCGCGGCCTTCTATGCGGCCAGCCTCGGCCTGATCCGGCCCTTCGCGCCCAACATGCTGCTGTTCACGAGCATGCCGGCGTATGTCGTGTTCTTCATGCTGGTCAGGCTGGGCAAGACGCGCCACCTCAAGGACCCGACCCTGATGCTGCCGCAGAACGTCTTCGCCCTGCTGGCGATCGCGTTCGCCTATGCCGCCGTCGGGCCGTACGACCGCGGCGTCGTGCTGGTGCTCGTGGCGCTGGTCATGGTCTTCGGCATGTACACGCACACGCCCAGCCAGTCGGTGGCCGTGGGCTCGGGCTTTCTCGTGCTGCTGGGCCTGAGCATGGGCATCCTGTCGCGCGTGGACCCGGCCTACTACCCGCCCAACCTCGAGCTGCTGCGCTTCGAGCTGATCATGGGCACGATCCCCACGCTGATCTACTCGGCCTACCAGATCACCAGCTGGCGCAACAGGCTGAAGGCCCAGCGCGCCGAGTTGAAGCTGGCGCTGGAGCAGGTGCAGCAACTGGCTACGCGCGACGTGCTGACCGGCCTGTTCAACCGCCGCTTCATGCAGGACCGCCTGGAGGACAGCGTCAGCCGCTTCGAGCGCTATGGCGAGCAATTCACGATCGTGCTGGTCGACCTGGACCACTTCAAGAAGATCAACGACCAGCACGGCCACAAGGTGGGCGACCAGGCACTGACGGCTTTTGCCTCGGCGGCCAGCATGGTCCTGCGGGACACCGACACCATCGCGCGCTGGGGCGGCGAGGAGTTCATCCTGCTGCTGCCCAATACCAGCGCGCACAAGGCCACCGTGGCGATGGAACGCCTGCGCAACACGCTGGCCACTTGCACCGTCTCGCCGACCGTGCCCTCGCTGCGCGTCAAGTTCTCGTCGGGCATCGCGCTGCACGACCGGGCCGCCTCGCTGAGCCAGACGCTGGAGCGCGCCGACCGCGCCCTGTACCGCGCCAAGAGCGAGGGCCGCGACCGCGATGTGAGCGCCATCACGGAGAAACCCTCGCCTCCGCCCTGAGCGCCCCGTGGCCCTCAGGCCTGGGATAATCGAGGGATGAACCCTCTGCTGAAGAAACTCCAGCCCTACCCCTTCGAGCGCCTGCGCGGCCTCACGGCTGGCATCACCCCGAACCCGGCTTACCGCCCCATCAGCCTGGGCATCGGCGAGCCCAAGCACCCCACGCCCGCCTTCATCAAAGAGGCCTTGAGCGCCGCTTTGGATGGCCTGACCAGCTACCCCGCCACCGCAGGCGAGCCTGCTTTGCGCGAGGCCTGCGCGGCCTGGGTCGAGCGCCGCTATGGCCTGAAACTCGATGCCGCCTCGCAGATCCTGCCCGTCAACGGCTCGCGCGAGGCGCTGTTCGCCCTGGCGCAGGCCGTGATCGACCCGACGCAGCACCTCGATCAAGGCGGCCCGGCCGTCGTCAGCCCCAACCCGTTCTACCAGATCTACGAAGGCGCGGCCCTGCTGGCCGGCGCACGCGTGGTCTTCGCCAACTCCGACCCGGCGCGCAACTTCGCCGCCGACTGGTCCGGCATCCCCGAATCGACCTGGGCGACCACGCAGTTGCTGTTCGTCTGCTCGCCCGGCAACCCGACCGGCGCCGTGATGCCGCTGGACGAGTGGGCCAGGCTTTTTGAGTTGAGCGACCGCTTCGGCTTCGTGATCGCCTCGGACGAGTGCTACTCCGAGATCTACTTCCGCGAAGGCCCCGGCGCCGCGCCGCTCGGTGGCTTGGAGGCCGCCGCCAAGCTCGGCCGCACCGACTACAAGAACCTGATCGCGCTGACCAGCCTGTCCAAGCGCTCGAACGTGCCGGGCCTGCGCTCCGGCTTCGTCATGGGCGACGCGGCCATCCTCAAGGCCTTCCTGCTCTACCGCACGTACCACGGCAGCGCCATGAGCCCGGCCGTGCAGCGCGCCAGCGTCGCGGCCTGGAACGACGAGGCGCACGTGGTCGAAAACCGCGCCCTCTATCGCCGCAAGTTCGAGCGCGTCACGCCCATCCTGGCCTCCGTGATGGACGTGGCATTGCCCGACGCCAGCTTCTATCTGTGGGCGAAAGTACCGGATCAGGTCTGCGCCGGCAGCGACGAAACCTTCACCCGCGAACTGCTGGCTCAATACAATGTGGCCGTTTTGCCCGGCAGCTACCTGGCCCGCGAGGCCAACGGCAGCAATCCGGGCAAGGGCCGGATCCGCATGGCGCTCGTGGCCGGCGTCGACGAATGCGTCGAGGCCGCCGAGCGCATCAAGGCCTTCATCCTGGCTTCTACCCAATCTCAATCAGCTTAAGTAGTCCGAAAGAACAACATGACCCAAGACCTGCAAAACACCATCGAAAGCGCCTGGGAACAGCGCACCAGCCTGTCCTTCGCCTCGGCCCCCGCTGATGTGAAGTGCGCCGTCAACCACGTCATCGATGCGCTGGACGTCGGCAAGCTGCGCGTGGCCGAGAAGATCGATGGCGCCTGGGTCACCCACCAGTGGATCAAGAAGGCCGTGCTGCTGAGCTTCCGCCTCAACGACAACGTGCCCATGGGCGAAGGCCCGCTGCAGTTCTTCGACAAGGTGCCCACCAAGTACGGCAACATGACCGAAGAGATGCTGCGCGCCACGGGCGTGCGCGTGGTGCCGCCCGCCGTGGCCCGCCGCGGCAGCTTCCAGGCCAAGAACGTGATCCTGATGCCCTCCTACGTGAACATCGGCGCCTACGTCGATGAAGGCACGATGGTCGACACGTGGGCCACGGTCGGCTCTTGCGCCCAGATCGGCAAGAACGTGCACTTGTCGGGCGGCGTCGGCATCGGTGGCGTGCTCGAGCCGCTGCAGGCCAACCCCACGATCATCGAAGACAACTGCTTCATCGGCGCCCGCTCCGAAGTGGTCGAAGGCGTGATCGTCGAAGAGAACTCGGTGATCTCGATGGGCGTTTACATCGGCCAGTCGACCAAGATCTACGACCGCGCCACGGGCGAAGTCACCTACGGCCGCATCCCCGCCGGCTCCGTGGTCGTGTCGGGCAACCTGCCATCAAGCGATGGCAAGTACTCGCTGTACTGCGCCGTGATCGTCAAGCGTGTGGACGCCCAGACACGCTCGAAGACCAGCATCAACGATCTGCTGCGCGGCGCCTGATAAAGGCGTTAACCTGAGCCGATAAACAGCATTCCAACCAGGAGCACTTGATGAGCGGTGGCAATCTTGAAAGGGTCTTGCGTCTGATGGCCGAGAAAAGGCCTCGGACGTCTTCCTGTCCGCCAAGACACCCATCCTCATCAAGATCCACGGGCAGATCATGCAGTTGACGGACCAGGTGCTGACGCCTTCGCAGCCGCGCCAATTGTTGTCCGAGATGATCTCGTCCACGCAGATGGAAGAGCTCGACGAGACCGGCGAGCTGAACCTGGGCATCACGATCCCGGGCGTGGCCATCTTCCGCTTGAGCGCGTTCAAGCAGCGTGGCTCCGTGGCGGCCGTGTTCCGCTATATCCCGTCGGACATCCCGCCGCTCGACTCGCTCAACGTGCCGGACGTGCTGTCCGACCTGATCTTGGAGAAGCGCGGCCTGATCCTGCTGGCCGGCGCGACCGGCGCGGGCAAGAGCACCACGCTGGCCTCGATGCTGGAGCACCGCAACCAGCGCATGACCGGTCACATCCTGACCATCGAAGACCCGCTGGAGTTCTTGTTCAGCAACAAGAAGTCCATCGTGAACCAGCGCGAAGTGGGCCGCGACACGCAGTCGCTGCAAGTGGGCCTGAAGAACGCGTTGCGCCAGGCGCCCGACTGCATCCTGATCGGTGAAATCCGCGACCGTGAAACGATGACGGCGGCGATCTCGTATGCGCTGTCGGGCCACCTGGTGCTGTCGACCCTGCACGCCAACAACAGCTACCACGCGCTGGGCCGCATCCTGTCGTTCTACACGCCCGAAGCCCGCCCGGCCCTGCTGAGCGACCTGTCTTCGGGCTTGAAGTCCATCATCTCGCAGCGCCTGCTCAAATCCACGGGCGGCGGGCGCGTGCCGGCTGTCGAAGTGCTGCTCAACACGCAGCTCGTGTCCGAGATGATCGAGCGCGGCGACTTCTCGGGCGTCAAGGAGGCACTCGAAAAGTCCATGGCCGAAGGCTCGCAGAGCTACGAGCAGGACATCGCCCGCCTGATCAACGAAGGCCTGGTCACGCGCGACGAAGGCCTCTTGCATGCCGACTCGCCCACCAACCTCATGTGGCGCCTGCAAAACGACATGGGCACCAAGAGCAAGATCGTGGCCAAGCCCGAAGAGCAGGACGAAGGCCCCTCGTTCACCGAGATCACGCTGGACGTCCACAACGACGATGGGCAGAGCTTTTCGTCGACCCGTTTCTGATTTCCTTTCGACACGCACCATGACTGCCACCGTGCGCCTCACCGAGGCGCTGATCGCCCGTCCCTCCGTCACGCCTGAAGACCAGGGTTGCCAGGACTTGATGACCGATCGCCTGCGTGCCATCGGCTTCGAATGCACCACGCTGACATTCGGCCCTGACGACGCGCCCGTGACCAACCTCTGGGCCATCAAGCGCGGCAGCGACCGCGCCGCGACCACGCTCGTCTTCGCCGGCCACACCGACGTCGTGCCCACCGGCCCGCTGGACCAGTGGACCAGCCCGCCCTTCGTGCCCACCTACCGCGACGGCCTGCTCTACGGCCGCGGCGCCGCCGACATGAAGACCTCGCTGGCCGCCATGGTCGTCGCCAGCGAAGAGTTCGTGGCCGCGCACCCCCGGCACAAGGGCAGCGTCGCCTTCCTCATCACGAGCGACGAAGAAGGCCCGTCGGTCGACGGCACGGTCAAGGTCTGCGAATGGCTGCAGCAGCAAGGCGAACGCCTGGACGCCTGCATCGTCGGCGAGCCCACGTCCGTCAAACAGGTCGGCGACATGATCAAGAACGGCCGACGCGGCTCGCTCTCGGGCAAGCTGCGCGTCAAGGGCGTGCAAGGCCACATCGCCTATCCGCAGCTCGCCCGCAACCCGATCCACCAGGCCGCGCCCGCGCTGGCCGAGCTCACGGCCATCGTCTGGGACGAAGGCAACGACCACTTCCCGCCCACGAGCTGGCAGATGTCCAACATCCACGCCGGCACGGGCGCGGGCAACGTCATCCCCGGCGAACTGGTCGTCGACTTCAACTTCCGCTTCTCGACCGAGTCCACGCCCGAAGGCCTGCAAAGCCGCCTTGAAGAAGTGCTCAAGCGCCACGGCCTCGATTTCCACATCGACTGGGTCATCGGCGGCCGCCCCTTCCTCACACGCCGCGGCCCGCTGGTCGACGCCATGGCCGCGTCCATCCAGCAAGTGACCGGCGTCGAGACCGAGCTGTCGACCACGGGCGGCACATCGGACGGCCGCTTCATCGCGCAGATCTGCCCGCAGGTCGTCGAGTTCGGGCCGGTCAACGCCAGCATCCACAAGATCGACGAGCACGTCGCCGTGGCCGACATCGAGCCGCTCAAGGACATCTACAAGCAGACGCTGGAAAGACTGCTGGCGTGACCGTCATCGAACTGATCGAACAAGCGGCCGCGCAGTTGACGCAGGCCGGCGTCGGCTTCGGCCACGGCACGACCAACGCTTTCGACGAAGCCGCGTGGCTGGTGCTGTGGCGCCTGGGCCTGCCCATCGATGACCTCGACGGCGCGGCAGACCAGGCCGTCGATGCCGCACAAGCCGACAAGGTTCAAGCCCTGGTCGCCGAGCGCATCGCCACCCGCAAGCCCGCCGCTTACCTGACCAAGGAAGCCTGGCTGCAAGGCGTGCCCTTCTACGTGGACGAACGCGCCATCGTGCCGCGCTCCTTCATCGCCGAGATCATCGCCGACGGCACCGCCGACAGCTGGCTGAGCGATGAAACGCCGCCGCGTGCTCGACCTGTGCACCGGCAACGGCAGCCTGGCCGTGCTCGCCGCCATGGCCTACCCGGACGTGAGCATCGACGGCGCCGACATCAGCCCCGACGCGCTGGCCGTGGCCCGCATCAACGTCGACCAGCATGGCCTGCAAGACCGCATCCAGCTCATGCAGAGCGACGGCGTGCAGTCGGTGCAAGGCCCTTACGACCTGATCCTGTGCAACCCGCCCTACGTCAACGCCACGTCGATGAAGGCACTGCCCGCCGAGTACCAGGCCGAGCCCGAACTGGCCCTGGCATCGGGCACCGACGGCATGGACTTCACGCGCGCCCTCTTCACCAGCCTGCGCGCCGAGCCCGACCGCTTCATGACCGAAGACGCCGTGCTGATCCTCGAGATCGGCAACGAGCGCGGGCACTTCGAGCGCGCCTTCCCCGACCTGCCCGTCTTCTGGCTGCCCACCTCATCCGGCGACGACCAGGTCCTGCTCGTCACGCGTGAAGCCTTGCTGGCGTAGACTGCGCACGCCCGCCACCGCCCGGGCCCGCCTTGCCTTACTGATTGCCCTCCCATGATCGTCCTCAAGAATGTCTCGCTGCTGCGCGGCACCAAGCCCGTCCTGAACCAGGCCAGCGCCACCTTGCATGCGGGCGAAAAGGTCGGCCTCATCGGACGCAACGGCGCGGGCAAGTCATCGCTGTTCTCGCTGCTGGCCGGGCGCCTGCAGCCCGATGCCGGCGACGTCGACATCCCGCCGAGCTGGCTGCAACCGGGCGGCATGGCCGAGGTCGCGCAGAACATGCCCGAGACGGACGACCCGGCCACCGACTTCGTGCTGCAAGGCGACACCCGCCTGATGAAGGCCCTGGCCGACCTGGCCGACGCCGAAGCCGCAGACGACGGCAACGCCATCGGCGAAGCCCACGCCACGCTGGCCGAAGTCGGCTACTTCGACGCCCCCGCCCGCGCGCAAGCCTTGCTGCTCGGCCTGGGCTTCACGCTCGACCAGACCCAGGCGCCCGTCAACAGCTTCTCGGGCGGCTGGCGCATGCGCCTGCAACTGGCCCGCGCGCTGATGTGCCCCGCCCAGTTGCTGCTGCTCGACGAACCCACCAACCACCTGGACCTGGACGCGCTCGTCTGGCTCGAAGCCTGGCTGCAACGCTATGAGGGCACGCTGCTGATCATCAGCCACGACCGCGAATTCCTCGATGCCATCACCAAGGTCACCCTGCACCTGGACGATGGCAAGCTCACCCGCTACACCGGTGGCTACACCGCCTTCGAGTCCATGCGCGCCGAACGCATCAGCCAGCAACAGGCCGCCTTCAGCAAACAGCAGGACAAGATCGCGCACCTGTCCAAGTTCATCGCCCGCTTCAAGGCCCAGGCCAGCAAGGCCCGCCAGGCGCAAAGCCGCGTCAAGGCCCTCGAGCGCATGGAAAAGCTCGCGCCCGTGCTCACGGCCAGCGACTTCCAGTTCAACTTCCCCGAACCGCTCAGCCTGCCCAACCCCATGCTCTCGCTCAAGGAGCTGGCCTGCGGCTACCACCGCGAAGGGCACGAGCCGCTCACCATCGTCGCGGGCATCAACCGCTCGGTGCTGCCCGGCCAGCGCATCGGCATCCTGGGCGCCAACGGCCAGGGCAAGTCCACCGTGGTCAAGACTCTGGCCAAGATGAACAAGCTCGTCAGCGGCGAGATCACCGAAGGCAAGGGCCTGAGCATCGGCTACTTCGCCCAGCAGGAGCTGGACGTGCTGCGCATGGACGAAGGCCCCATGCAGCACATGATCCGCCTGGCGCGCGAGGTCGGCCCGCAGGCGCGCGAGCAGGAGCTGCGCGACTTCCTCGGCCGCTTCCAGTTCACGGGCGACATGGTCAACCAGCCCGTCAGCCAGTTCAGCGGCGGCGAAAAAGCCCGCCTCGTGCTGGCCCTGGTCGTCTGGCAACGCCCCAACCTGCTGCTGCTCGACGAACCCACCAACCACCTCGACCTCACCACGCGCGAAGCCCTGAGCATGGCGCTCAACGAGTTCGAAGGCACGGTCATGCTGGTCAGCCACGACCGCGCCCTGCTGCGCGAAGTGTGCGACGAGTTCTGGCTCGTGGCCAAAGGCAGCGTCAGCACCTTCGACGGCGACCTCGACGACTACCAGAAGTGGCTGCAAGAACAAGCCAAGGAAGTGGCCCAGGCCGCCCGCGCCGCGCGCGAAGCAGGTCGCAAGGGCAACAACGACAAGGCCGCGGCCACGTCGCCGGTCGTCACGCCCAGCGCCGCACCTGAACCCGTCGCGCCCAAAGCCGCCGCGCCGACACCACAGCCTCAAAGCCGAGAAGACCGCAAAGCGCAGGCCCAGGCCCGTCAGGCACTGAGCGGCCAAGCCAAACCCATCAAGGCCGAGCTCAAGCAGATCGACCAGCGCATGGGCCAGATCGCCGCCGAACAGGCCAAGCTCAACGACACGCTGGCCGACCCCAAGCTACCCGGGGCCGAGCGTGCCGAACAAGGCAAACGCCTGAAGGCCCTGGGCGACGAAATCGAGCAACTGGAGTCGCGCTGGCTCGAATTGACCGATGCGCTCGAACAACTTGGCGGCTGACAATGACTTGCGCTTTGTTTCACAACCGCGGCACAGATCGGGTTCTCCCTTAAGGTGAAAGCACGAAAATCGGTGCTAATCTCATGTTTTATAAGCCTTTTCGAGGTTGACGCGCACGAAGTCCGCGCATACGCTTGCGACCCATGTATTTGAAGACCCGCCGTCAAGGCCGCCTAGCCCACCACAGGGGCCATGTTGTATCCGAGTTCATCTCGGGGCTGCGGCGGCATGCGGGCGTGTCAGACGCCTTCGTGGCCCTGGTGATCGCTGCAGTGGCTTTTGCGACGCTTCTGCCCTCGTCCGCATCTGCCCAGACAGCCGCGCGCGCTACGCTGACACCCGATCAGATCCTCAACGGCGCGACGCCAGCCGCCTCGCCTGCCAACACGGCCACGCCAGGCAATGGCAGCGCCGCCGCTCAAGCCGGCACCCCGGCCAGCAGCGACGAGCAAGCCGACCCCGTTTCCCGCTTCCTGGCCGACAAGGGCCTGCTGCCCTCGACCAAGCCTGTCGTCGAGCTGGCCCAGCAGGTGCGCGACAAGGCCTCGGACATGGCGTCCGACCTGGTCCTGTCCGCCATGAACTTCCTGGGCGTGCCCTACCGCCGAGGCGGCTCCTCGCAGGAAAGCGGCTTCGACTGCAGCGGCTTCACGCGCCACGTGTTCGAGAACAGCGTCGGCCTGATCCTGCCGCGCCGCGCCTCCGAACAGGCCAATTCGCCTGACCTCATCCCCGTGCAAAAGAGCGAGCTCAAGCCCGGCGACCTCGTGTTCTTCAACACGCTGCGCCACACCTTCTCGCACGTGGGCATCTACATCGGCGACGACAAGTTCATCCACTCGCCCCGCGCCGGTGGCCAGGTCCGCGTCGAGGACATGCGCCAGGCCTACTGGCAGCAGCGCTTCGACGGCGCCCGCCGCGCCCCGACCATCGCGGCGCACCAATCCAAAAATACGACCAGCAACTGAAGGGCTTGCGCCCGGGGCACAGCGGCGCTGGCGGCCCGGTTGTCGCACAATGGCAAGCCATGAGTGCGTTACCTGAGCGGCCCACCGGTCGCGTGATCCCCATTGCCGAGGCGGCGCGCCCTACTGCGCCCAGCACAGACACCGACGCGTCATGGGCACAGCCTCTGCCCGCACCGCCACCCATCGGCCGCCCGACAGGCCTGCCCGCAGACACCCTTGGCCGCCCGCTGCGCGATCTGCGCATCTCCGTCACCGATCGCTGCAACTTCCGCTGCGGCTACTGCATGCCTCGCGCTGTTTTCGGCCCCGATCACCCCTTCCTGCCCCACGCAGACCTGTTGAGCTTCGAAGAAATCACGCGCGCGGCCCGCATCTTCCTCTCGCTGGGCGTGCGCAAGCTGCGCCTCACGGGCGGCGAACCTCTGCTGCGCAAGGACCTCGAGCGCCTCGTCACGCAACTGGCCGCACTGCGCACGCTCGAGGGCACGCCGCCCGAACTCACGCTCACGACCAACGGCGTCCTGCTGGCCCGCAAGGCCCAGGCGCTCAAGGACGCCGGCCTCGACCGCGTCACGGTCAGCCTGGACGCGCTGGACCCCGCGCGCTTCAAGCAGATGAGCGACGCCGATCTCGACGTGCAAGACGTGCTGCAAGGCATCGCCGAAGCCCAGCGCATCGGGCTGGGGCCGATCAAGGTCAACATGGTCGTGCAACGCGGCGTCAACGACGACCAGATCATGCCCCTGGCCACGCATTTCAAAGGCACGGGCATCGAGCTGCGCTTCATCGAGTTCATGGACGTCGGCAGCACCAATGGCTGGGACATGGTCCATGTGCTGCCCTCCGAGCAGGTGCGCCAGCGCATCGCCACCCACTTCCCGCTGCGGCCCGCCCCTGATGAGTCGCATGCGGGCGCCACGGCGCAGCGCTGGGCCTACGCCGACGGCTCGGGCCATGTCGGCTTCATCTCCAGCGTCACGCAGGCCTTCTGCGGCGATTGCAGCCGCCTGCGCCTGTCCACCGACGGGCGGCTCTACACCTGCCTCTTCGCCACGCAAGGCCACGATCTGCGCAGCCACTTGCGCAGCGCCACGCCCGAGCCGGACGAGCACATCGCCGCCCGCCTGCACACGCTGTGGGGGCAACGGCAGGACCGCTACTCGCAAGTGCGCAGCGAAAGCCGCCAGCAACAGCCCGCTCGCCCCCGCGTCGAGATGAGCTACATCGGCGGCTGATGCCCATGCCGACATGACAGCAGACATCACAGGATGCGTGCTGGCCGGCGGCGAAGGCCGGCGCATGAACGGGCAGGACAAGGGCCTGATCCCCTATCAAGGCCGCCCCCTGGCCGACTGGGCGTTGCAAAACCTGGCCACGCAAACGTCCGAGTTGATGCTCAGCGCCAACCGGCATCTGCCGCAATACCAGGCCCTGCTCGACGCGTGGCGAACCCCAGCGGCCCGGCAAGCCGGACATGCCCAAACATGGCCCGACGACCCAGACCTGCCGCCCCGCAGCGGCCCTCTGGCCGGCATCATCACGGCCTTGCGCCATTGCCCGACCGACTGGCTGATGGTCGTGCCCTGCGACATGCCGCACCTGCCCGCCGACCTCGTCAGCCGCCTCTATACCGAAGCGCGGCACACACAAACGGACATCGTCGTCCCAAAAACACAATCCGCAGGTAAAGAAGCGCGCTTTCAGTGGGTTTGTGCCTTGATTCACAAGCGGGTTTGCCCTCACACTGAGGCCTTGTTCGTGAAAGGTGAACGCAAAGCCGGGCGCTGGGTGCAATCATCCCGATGGTCCAGCGTCGCGTTCGCCGACGACGCCGCATTCGCCAACATGAATACCTTGGAGACACTGCATGGTCGAGCTTGACTCGTCCTTGCGGATCACACGCATCGCCCCGGCCGAACTGAGCGCGTACAAACGTCTGCGCGATGAAGGTCTGGCCTTGCACCCCGATGCTTTCGACGCCGATATCGAAAGCGAACGGGCGCGTCCGCCAGAAAGCTACATTGGCCGCCTCGGCATGGGCGACACATTGGGTGGCTCGTTCCTGCTGGGCGCCTGGAGCGGCCGCGAACTCGTCGGCATGATCGGGCTGGAACGCCAGTCGCTGCACAAGCTGCGCCACAGCGCCGAGCTCAACAGCATGATGGTCGCGCCCAGGCACTCGGGCAAAGGCGTCGGTCTGGCATTGGTGCACGCGGCCATCGCCGAAGCGCGCCGCGCCATCGGCCTCGAGCAGATCGTGCTGCGCGTGAGCACATCGAGCGAATCGGCCATCCGCCTGTACGAACGCGCGGGCTTTCAGGCCTGCGGTATCCTGCCCCACGCGATCAAGCTGGTCGACGGCCCGGGCCAGGTCAGGTATTTCGACAAGCTGACGATGGTCCTGATCCTCTGAGGATCTTGCCCAAGCCTTATCGCGCTTCGGCCGCGCCCCGGTTGGCCAGGCCGTCGGCCCGCTCGTTGCCCGGGTCGCCCGCGTGGCCCCTCACCCAGCGCCAATCCACATCGTGCCCGGCCGACAGCGCTTCGAGCTTGCGCCACAGGTCGTCGTTCTTCACGGGCTTGTTGTCGGCGGTCTTCCAGCCCCTGCGCTTCCAGCCGTGGATCCACTCGGTGATGCCTTTGCGCACGTATTCGCTGTCCGTGTAGATCACGACCTTGCAGCGGCGCTTGAGCGAGGCCAGCGCCTCGATCACGGCCGTCAATTACCATGCGGTTGTTCGTGGTCACCAGCTCGCCGCCCCAGAGCTCGCGCTCGTGCGGCCCGCTGACCATCCATACGCCCCAGCCGCCTCGGCCCGGGTTGCCCTTGCACGCACCGTCGGTGTACATCACAACGGATGGCGTCGCTGCTTCAGTCATCCATTCACATCCTGTTGAGTGTGACCCTGTCTTTGATGACGCTGGGCCACGACGGCGGGCGCGGCCGGAGCCGTCACCCGCGCTTTCTTGATCTTGCCGACCAGGCGCATGCCGCGCGCCCGCTTGACAGCCACGACGAAATACACGGCGCCCAGCACCGGCCACCAGCGGTCGCCGGCGTGCTCCATCCCAGCGCAGGCGCGCCCACGACTGTTCCGTGCGCACCATCGGCCGATAGCAGCCGAAACAGCCCGCCTCGACCTCCAGATCGAGCAGGCGCAGCCAATCGCGCAAGCGCCAGTAGGCGATGAACTCGCCCTGCGGCAGCACCAGCGCCGACTGCACGCCCCAGCGCCCCATGCGCTGCCACATGCCCCACAGGCTGGCCGGATTGAAGCCCGCGATCACCACGCGCCCTTCCGGCACCAGCACACGCTCGACCTCGCGCAAAGTGTGATGCGGGTCACGCGCCAGCTCCAGCGCATGCGGCAGCACGACCAGGTCCAGGCTGTTGCTCGGGAAAGGTAAAGCTTCGAAGTCGCAGCGCAAACTGAAGGGCGCACCTGCCAGAATCTCGCCGTCGCCACCAGGCTCGGGCACCGGCTGCATCAACTCCGGCGGCTGCGACCAATGCTCGTAGGCCGCGTCCAGCGCCAGCCAGCGGTGCTGCATCCGGTTGGTGCGCAGGCCATCGAGTTCAGGCAAGCCGAGCTGCAGCGCATGGAAGCCGAAGATGTCGGCCACCAGCCTGTCCATCTGAGCCTGCTCCCATTCCAGCAAGGCCTGGCCCGGCGGCAAGGCCAACCAGGGGTGCAACTCTATAATCGGATCGACTCTGGTCATGAATTTACTAGCCCTACCCGCCTTCACCGACAACTACATCTGGATGCTGCACGACGGGCGACATGCCCTGGTGGTGGATCCGGGTGATGCCGGCACCGGTGCGCGCCGCGCTCGAGCGGCACGGGTTGACGCTGACCGCCATTCTAGTGACCCATCGTCACCCGGATCACGTCGCCGGCCTGGCCATGCTGCAATCTGGTCACGTTCCGATCCACGGACCGCGCAACGAGGCCATCGAAGGCATCACCCACCAGGTCGGCGAAGGCGATGTCATCCAGTGGGAAGGTGTCCGCATCCAAGTGCTCGACACGCCCGGCCACACCGCCGGACACATCGCTTACCTCATCGAAAATGCACCGGAAGGCACCGGGCCGGGTCCGATCGCCTTTGTTGGCGATACACTATTCAGCGCGGGATGTGGTCGCCTTTTCGACGGCGAGATGAGCCAGTTGTTCAGCAGCCTCTCTCGCCTGGCCCGGCTGCCGGATGACACACGCGTCTGTGCCGCCCACGAATACACCCTCAGCAACCTGCGCTTCGCGAAGGCGGTTGAGCCACAGCACGACCCTGACCTGGGCGCGTTCCAGTCGCGCTGCGAGGCCTTGAGGGCCAGCATGCAGCCGACACTGCCCAGCACCGTGCGCGTCGAGAAGGCCATCAACCCCTTCTTGCGCTGCACCGAATCCGAAGTGGTTTCCAGCGCCCTGCAGCACGGCGCCCGGGACACCAGCCCAGAAGCTGTCTTTGCCGCCCTGCGACAATGGAAAAACACATTCTGAAGATGAAGACAACACGATCGATCAAGCGCGCTTTCACCTTGAGCGCCTCGGCCCTGGGTTGCCTCCTGCTCACAGCCTGCGGCTCGGTCTACGGCCCCCAATCACGACAATCCTTCGATCAGCTCCTGCAGTCGGGCCCGCCCAATACCAGCACCCAGACCGCGAGCAGCAGCACATTGCGCGGCGCCACCCGTCAGGACCCCAAATCGGGCCTGAGCGTCGACATCAGCCCGATCACGCTGGCACCGCTCCCCGTCACGGCCTTGCCCGCCGTGAACACAACCACGGCATCCACGACAACGACCACCACATCCGCGCCAGAAACCGCCGATGACGCCGACCCCAAGGAGGCCATCGGCACGCCCGACCGACCCGCTGCGTCCCGAAGACGTGATCGACCTGGCCGACGCCAACGCCACGCAAGACCTGTGGGCCCGCGTGCGCCGCGGCTACGGCCTGCCTCCGCTGGACAGCACGCTGGTGGCCGATCACGAGCGCTGGTATGTGAGCCATCCCGACTACGTGCAGCGCATGACCGAGCGCGCCAACCGCTACCTCTACTACGTGGTGGACGAGATCGAGCGCCGCAAGATGCCCAGCGAGCTGGCCCTGCTGCCCTTCATCGAAAGCGCGTTCAATCCGCAGGCCTTGTCGTCCGCGCGCGCATCGGGCATCTGGCAGTTCATGCCCTCCACGGGCAAGGACTTCGAGCTCAAGCAGAACCTTTTCCGCGACGACCGCCGCGACGTGCTGGCCTCCACGCGCGCCGCGCTCGACTACCTGCAAAGGCTCTACAAGCAGTTCGGCGACTGGCACCTGGCGCTGGCCGCCTACAACTGGGGCGAAGGCAATGTGCAGCGTGCCATCGCGCGCAATCAGCGCCAAGGCCTGCCTACCGATTACCTCAGCCTGAACATGCCGCCCCGAGACACGCAACTACGTGCCCAAGCTGCATGCGGTCAAGAACGTGGTCTGGCATCCCCGAGGCCTACGGCCTGACGCTGTCCCCGATCGAGAACCACCCCTACTTCGTCAGCGTGCCCCTGCAGCGCGACATGGATGCCGCCTTGGCATCGCGCCTGGCTGGCCTGCCGCTGGACGAGTTCAAGGCACTGAACCCTGTCTGCTCAACAAGCAGGTGATCCTGGCCGCGGGCACGCCGAGGTGCTGCTGCCCTATGACAACGCCAACCTGTTGATGCACAACCTGTCGTCGCACAAGGGCCCGCTGGCCAGACTGGACGGCCTGGGTCGTGCCGCGCACAATGCGCCTTGGCGATGCCCGCCAAGCCAGGTGGGCATGAGCGAATCGAGCCTGCGCGACGTCAACCACATCCCGCCCAAGATGCTGGTCAAGGCCGGCTCGACGCTGTGGTGCCGCGCTCCGTCAAGCGCGAGCAGGACATATCTCCGAAGCGCTGGCCGACAACGCCATGATGGCGCTAGCCCCCGATCTGCCGCCGATGCGCCGCACGAGCTTCAGGGCCGGCAAGCGCGACACCGTGGCCGCCATCGCCAGGCGTTACCGCGTGTCGCCACAGCAAGTGACGCAATGGAACCGCACCTCGCCCTCGGCGTCCTTCCAGCGTGGCCAGACGGTGGTCATCTACGTGCCCGTCGGCATGCACACACACCAACTGGCATCCCATGGCAATCGCCATGGCGCTTCACACAACGTGGCCATCGCGCCGCAGGGCGAGGCACTGCCGCCGTGTCGCGGCCAGCAACAGCCGCAATACGCGCGCACGCCCTGCCGCACGCAACGCCAAGGTGCGCATGGCCAGCGCACGCTGACGCTGGCTGGGGGCGACGCTAGGTCAGCGTCGGTCCATGAAGGCGTGGGCAATGGTGCCCAGGTCGACGTATTCGAGTTCGCTGCCCCCGGGCACGCCCCGCGCCAGCCTCGTCACATTCAAGCCACGGCTGCGCAACTGCTCGCTCAGCACATGCGCCGTGGCTTTCGCCTTGGCCGTGAAATTAGTGGCCAGGATCACCTCAGGTGCTGTGTGTGTGTGTGTGTGTGTGTGTGTGGTGCA
>JASGJC010000046.1:0-35162 GCA_049840915.1 Aquabacterium sp. | reverse complement strand
CTCGACCAACCGCATGCAGCGGCTGCTGCGCGATTTGCAGGACATCACACGCATCCAGAACGGCCTTGGCCTGAGCCTGGAGCCCGAGGACACCGACCTGGCCATGCTGCTCACCCAATTGCTGGATGAGCAGCGCACCACGTATCCGGACATGCAATTGGAGGTGAGCGTGCCCTCATCGCTGCCTGCCCATGTCGACCCGATTCGTTATCTGCAAATGGTCACCAACCTGCTGAGCAACGCGCGCCACCATGGCAAGGGGCGTGTCAGCGTCGAACTCTCGAGACAAGACGGCCAGATCCGTCTGGTGGTGCGCAACCCGGCCGAGCCGATTCCCGCCGAGCTGGTGAGCAGCCTGTTCGACCCTTTCAAGCGCAGTTCGCTCTCCAATTCCCGCAACCCGGGGAGCATGGGCCTGGGGCTGTACATCGTCCACCAGATCGTGTTGTCCCAAGGCGGTTCGATTCGCTACGAAGCGTGCGATGGCGAAGTCATTTTCGTGCTGGACATACCGACGGACGCATAGCCGGCGCCGTGGCTACTTGGGCAGTGCCACGGCCTTGGCTTGCTCGATCAATGCGGCGTGGTCGGCGGGACGCAGGAAGCCGTCCTTGAGCAACTTGTCGGCCGCCTTGGTATAGGCCTCGACATAGGCGGGCCCATTGGCATAGCGGGCATGCAGCGCACCCGCATCCAGCGGATTGGTGCTGCCCCCGGCCACGCAGGCATAGCGCGCGCGCTGGCTAAGCGAGTTGGTCGGGAAGTTGCTGTACATGCCGTACTGGGCCACGGGCGCGTCCAGCTCGGGCAGGCGCAGGCCGCCTTGCGCGTTGCCCACATCGTCGCTCTGGATGAAGCCGATGCGGCCGCGCTGCATGCGGGGTGCCTTGGGCGGCAGTGTGCCGTTGCCCACCCACATGCGCAGCGCGTGCAGGGCCGCATGGTCGAACATGCGCGCGGGCAGGGTGTTCACAGGCTTGAAGCAATGCGGCACGACCGACGTGAAGGCCGCATCGCCAATGGGCAGGGTCTGCTCCTGCAGGTATTTGTCGAAGTGCGATGCGCCGGGGATCTCCCAGTAGCGTACCTTGTCCGTGTCCTGTGTCTTCGACAAGGGCCAGCTCACCATCACTTCCATCTCGGTCTGCAGCTGCATCACGGGCACGTTCAGATCAGCGCGGATCTGCGGCGCGAAGACGAACGATTCCGTGTCGTCGACCTTGGGCGCGGCAGGCGCCGTGCTGCGCATGTAGAAGCCGTCGTAGGCCTTGCCGATGGGCTGGATGGCGTCGAGGTAGGTGGTGAGGAAGACGGCCGATTGCGAGTAGCCCAGGCCCAGCAGCTTGACGGATTTGAGGGCGGACTGGCCGTTGCTGGCGCCCCAGCCCGGTGCGGCCTGCCGGATGGCCTGCGCCGCCTGCGTGTAGATGTCGAAGGCCAGGTCGTTGCGGGCCAGTTGCATCTGCGCATAGCGCGTGGCGTTGGCGGCCTTGAGCGCTTGCACGCCGGGCGCCTCGGCACTCACGCCGACCCAGGCATAGCCTTCGCGTTCGATCTCATCGTGGGTCAGGATCCAGCCGCCATCGAGGTCGAAGCCCATGGTCGTGTTGAGCCATTCGACCACGACGATGCCGTTGAAGCGGGCCGGGTCCTTCGGGCGGCGCACGAGCAGTCGTGTCTCATAGGCCTGTGCTGCACCATGGGGTTTGACGGCCCATTTGCCGTCCTTCTCCCACTCGCCATCGCGTGTATAGGCCTGCGCCTGGCCGCGCAGGAAGAACTCTTCTTCGAGGTAGCCGCTCGATGCCAGCTGGGTCTGGCGCGAAGTGACAGGACTGCCGGCCGGCGCGGCCTGCACGGTGGCGGCATGGGCCTGAGACCAGCACAGCAGGGCGGCGGCCATCGATACGGCGCGCAGGCATGCGGCGATGCGGCTTCGGACGGGAGAGAGGTGGGGGCGAGTTGGCGTCATGTTCATCGTGTGGCTCGGCCCCCGATGAACACCGGAAGCTCAAGCCTGTCGCAGGCAGTCGATGATACTGAGCTTGGCCGCGCGCCATGCCGGTACGAACCCGCCCAGCACGCCCATCAGCAACGAGAACGCCATGGTCTGCGAGGCCACGGCCCAGGTGAACTTGAAGCGGAAGGCCATCTCGGCGAAGGTCGTGTAGTTCAGCGTCGAGATGTTGACCGTCTGCATCAGCGAGGCGCCCATCAGGCCGATCAAACCACCGACGAGCGACAGGCCCAGCGACTCGCCCAGGAAGGCGATCAGCACGGCCTCGCGCCGAAAGCCCAACGCGCGCAAGGTGCCGATCTCGCCGATGCGCGAGGCCACGGCCGCGAACATCGTGATCATGGCGCCCACGATGGCCCCGATCGAGAAGATCACCGACAGCGACAGGCCCAGCAGCTTGATGAACTTGGTCATGCCTTCGGATTGCTCGGCGTAGAAGCGCTGCTCGAGCTTCACATCCAGCTGCAACTGCGGGTCATCGGCGATGGCCTTGCGGGCATTGTCGAAGGCCTCGATGTTGGCCAGCTTGAACACCATGGCCGAGTACACGGCGCGGCGGAAGGCCTGCATCACCTGGTCGGTGTCGGCCCAGATCTCGGAGTCGAAGCCGCTGCGCTGCGCATCGAAGATGCCCACGACCGTCCACTCGCGGCCGGCCATCACGAGCGTGTGGCCCAGCCCGATGTTGGCGAAGCCCCGTGCCACCGCGCGCCCGGCGATGATCTCGGACGTACCCGGGCGGAACATGCGCCCCTGCACGATCTTCACTTGCGGCCGGATGGCCAGGCCGATGGCGGACGTGCCGCGCATCGTCACGTTGGCCATGTCGTCGGAGTCGCGCTTGGGCAGGTTGTTGAGCACGGCCACTTCGCGCACCACTTGCCGCGTGCCGTCGCTGCTGGTGGCGATGCCGGGCAGGGCGTCCACGCCCGTGGCCTGCGAGCGCGTGATGGCCGAGTTGATCTCGGCGCCCGCGCCCTTGCGCAGCACGATGACGTTGTCCGGCTGGCCCGTGGCCACGAGCGTCTCGTTGATGCCCTCGCTCATCATGAGCACGGTGGCGAACACGAACACGACCAGGGCCATGCCGCCCGCGGTCAGCACAGTGGTCACGCGGCGCACCCACAGGTTGCGCATCACGTAGGAAAGAGGGACGGCTTTCATGGGCTGGGCACCGGGTCAGGCCACGTGGCGCAGGCCCTGGACGATGTCGATGCGCGACATCTTCCAGGCGGGCCAGGCGGCGGCGATCAGGCCCACGATCAGCGAGGCGACGCCCTGGTAGATCATGGTCGTTTGCGAGACCTCGAAGACCTTGAACAGGTTGTTGGTCTGGTGCAGGAAGAAGATCGACAGCGGGAAGGTCATGCCCACACCGATGGCGCCGCCGATGGCCGCGATCATCAGGCTCTCGCCGAACAGCAGCTTCACGACGAAGGCCGGCGAGAAGCCCAGCGCCTTGAGCGTGGCGTACTCCGACAGGCGTTCGCGCGCCGTCATCGTCATCGTGTTGGCCATCACGGCCATGATGATGAGGATCACGACGAAGCTCACGGCGCGGATCGCCAGCAGGATGGCCTGGCTCATCGAGACGATGCCGAGCTGGAAGGCCTTCTCGGTCTCGGTGCGTGTCTCGGCCACCGAGTTGCGGAACAGGGCGTCGACCTCCTGCGAGATGGCCGAGGCGCGCGCCGGGTTGTTGATGCCGACCATGAACAGGCCCACCTGGTTGGCCGCGGCATTGCCCAGGCGCTTGCGGATGCTCTCGGCCAGCAGGCTCCAGTGCATGAACATGATGGTCTCGTCCGCGCGGGCGTCCTTGCCCGTGTAGATGCCGCGGATGTTGAACGTCCAGTTGCCCGGGTAGATGGTGCCGCTCAGCGGGATGGTGTCGCCCACCTGCAGATTGAAGCGCTGCGCCGTCTTGCGGCCGATGATCACGCCCTGGCGGTCGGCCATGAAGGCGGCCTTGTCCTCGTCGCTGACGATGCACTCGGGGTAGAGCGGGAAATAGCTCGGCCCGTCGATGGCCAGACGCGCGAAGAAGTTGCGGCGGTCGATGTAGATGCCGCCGAACCAGTTCACCCAGGTCACGCCGGTCACGCCCTCGATCTTCTTGATGCGCTCGGCGTAGTACAGCGGCAGCGGGTAGCCCACCGAGATGGCGCTGCGCGTGATCAGGCGCGTGCTCGATGTGGCATCGACGCCGGCATACCAGGCATCGACGATCGTGCGCAGCAGGCCGAACGCGCTGATGGCCACGATCAGGCCGACCATGGTCAGGAGCGTGCGCAGCTTGTGCCTGAAGGCGTTCTTCAGCAGAAGACGGAAGATGAACATGTACTACCCGTGGTTACCCATGGTCGACCGGTCGCGGCGCATCAGTGGCCGGATGCGCCGGGGTCGTCCACCAGCACGCCCTTTTCCAGATGGATCATCCGGCTGGCGCGCGAGGCCGCTTTCGGGTCGTGGGTCACCATCACGATGGTCTTGCCCAGGTCGCGATGCAGCTCGTCCATCAGCTTGAGCACTTCCTCGCCGGTGGCGCGGTCCAGGTCGCCCGTGGGTTCGTCGGCCACGATCAGCGTCGGGTCGGTGACGAGCGCGCGCGCGATGGCCACGCGCTGCTGCTGGCCGCCGGAGAGTTCGTTGGGGTAGTGGTCCATGCGGTCGGCCAGGCCCACCATGGCCAGGCAGGCCTCGACGTGTTGCTTGCGCTGGCGGCGGCTCAGGCTGGTGAGCAGCAGGGGCAGCTCGACGTTCTCATACGCCGTCAGCACGGGCATGAGGTTGTAGAACTGGAAGATGAAGCCCACGTTGGCGGCGCGCCAGTCGGCCAGCGCGCTCTCGTCGAGCGTGGCGATGTCGACGCCATTGATGGCGATCGTGCCGGCCGTGGGTTGGTCGATGCCCGCGATCAGGTTGAGCAAGGTGCTCTTGCCCGAGCCGCTGGGGCCCATCAGGGAAACGAATTCGGCGCGGCCCACTTCCAGGTTGATGTCCATCAGGACAGGGATCGGCTGGCCGCCACGCGTGTAGGTCTTGCTCAGGTGATCGATCCGGATGACGGGATCCCTTGGGGTATCACTCATGTTGGACATGGGTTGGATCAGGGTGTGCCGATGTTGACGCGAGCGCCGTTCTTGAGGGATGCGGGCGGTGCGCTGACCACCTTGTCGCCGGATTTCAGATTGCCCGAGATTTCCATCAGGTCGCCCAGCTTGCGGCCGGCCTTGACAGGCACCTCCTCGGCCGTGTACTGGCCGCCATCGCCAGCCTTGAGGCGGTAGACGATGCTGTTGCCATCGCGGTTGACGATCGTGGTCGTGGCCACGGCCATCACGGGCTGCTGGTCGGCATCGGTGATGTCCTGCGACAGGAAGCTGACCTTGGCGCTCATCTCGGGCAGGATGCGCGGATCGAGGTTGTCGAAGCGGATCTTGGTCATGACCGTGGCCTTGGCGCGGTCGACCGTCGGCACGATGCCCGCGACGTGCGCACGGAAGCGCGCGGTGGGCAGGGCGTCCAGCGTCACTTCGACGGGCTGGCCCACCTTGGTCTTGGACAGGTTGCCCTCGGACACGTCGGCTTCGACTTCGAGCGTCGTCATGTCGGCCATCGTGACCACGGCGCCCTGCGCGCCAGCGGCGCTGGACATCGGCGTGATGATGTCGCCCACGTTGGCGTTCTTGACCAGCACGACGCCATCAAATGGTGCGCGGATCTCGGTGTAGTCGAGGCCGACCTTTTGCGCCTTCAACTGCGCACGGGCCTGTTCTTCGGCGGCTTCTGCCGCGGCCACGGCGGCGAAGGCGGCCTTGTTCTTGGCCAGTGCGTTTTCAACGGTCTGCGGCGACACGAAGCCCTGGGCCTCAAGGCTGCGCGCGCGCGCCAGATCGGCACGGGCCTGGATCAGCTGCACGGTCGATTGCTTGACGTTGGCCTCGGTCTGGTGCACGGCCGCCTCGGCGCCGAGCATGGCGGCCTTGATGTCGCTGGCGTCCAGGCGGGCGAGCAGATCGCCCTTGTTGACCTTGGAGCCTTCGCGCACGTTCAACTCGACCAGACGCCCCGACGCCTTCGATGCCACGGACGAGCGGCGCTGCGCGACCACATAGCCCGAGGCCGTCAGCTGCACGTATTGCTGCGAGGGCGTGCTCATCACGACCGTCGTGGTCGTGACGTCGGCCGTGCGCGGCACCAGGTAGTACGCGGCCACGGCCAGCGCGCCGGCGCCCACCAGCGCGAACGGAACGAAGCTGACCTTTTTCTTGGCCGTTGCCTTCACGCCTCTGTCGATCTTGAGCTTGGAAAGGGCCGAGGGGGCGGATACATCAGTCATGGCGTTACAAGGCGTAAAGATGGAGATTTTGCACTGTCTTATGACCCTGAACGATTATCGTTGTGCCTTCCCACGAACGAATGGGGTCGAGGGTTTGCCTGATGGACAAAGGTCTGGGACTGTGGGCGATCCGAAGTTCAAATCCTTTTCCACCCCCGTCTTCGAAGGCTTGGCGAAGACTAAGGGACGTGTCGTGATTTAACGATAAGGGATTGCATGGGCACCCCCTCCGAATGGATGGCCCGCCGTGTCCAAAACCCGTGAAATCGTTGACGGGCGCGGGCTGCGGCGCGGTCAGGGCTTCAAAGGCGTGATCGATTTGGCGCCTGCCCGCACACGTTGTTTGCGGTACTGGCCGGGCGTGGTGTCGGTCCATCGTTTGAAGGCGTGGTGAAAGCTCGACTGCGTCGCGAAGCCCAGCATGTGGGCCATGTCGATCAGCGTCAAGCTCGGGTCGCCCATGTAGACCAGGGCCTGCGCGTGCCGCATGCGGTCGAGCAGATTGCGAAAGTTCAGGCCGGATTCCTCCAGCCGCGTCTGCAGCGTGCGCACCGACACGCCCGCTTCCACGGCCACGTCCTCGATGTTGATCTCGCCGGATTCGAGCCGGGGCTTGAGTATGCGCTCGATCTTGTGGATGAAGCTGGCCGAGGTATCGTGCAGCAGGGCCATTTCCGCCATGAGCTGCGCGCGCAGCGTGTCCTGCACGCCGTGGTCGCCGCGCGAGACGGGCAGGGTTTCGTAGTCGGCCGGGCCGTGCAGGTACGACATGGGCGCATCGAACACCAGCTCGCCGCCGAAGGTGGCCTTGTAAGCCACGGCCAGGGATGCGGGCGGCGCCGGGAACGCCAGGTGCGCGTCGTACTTCAGGTCGGCGCGGCGCGACAGCCAGCGCCCGTGCCAGCAGATCGTGGCCAGCGTGAGGCGCTCCAGGAAAGCCGAGCGCGTGGCGCCGAGCGGCTGCATGCGGATCTCGAAGCGGTCGTTCACCACTTCGGCATGCAGCGCGTAGACATCGTTGAGCAGGTTGTAGAACTGCGCGAGCGACTCGGCGGCCTCGCGCAGGGTGCGGCTGGCCATCGTGATGAAGCCGATGGGGCCTGTGTCCCAGGGCTTGACGAAGTCGGCCATCAGCAGGGCCGCGTCCACGCCGCTTTGCACCTGCAGCGCGCTTTGCGCCTTGGTCATCATCGCTTCCCATTCTTCGACCGGGCGGCGCGTGTTGGGATCGAGCTGCTGGAACATGGCCAGCGTGTCGGCGCCGAACAGTGTCTCGGTGTCCAGGCCCGCCTGCTGGAGGCAATCGACCAGCATCAGGATGTAGCCGATGTGGACGGTTCGCAGGCTGGCTTGATCGGGGTTCATGAAACGGGATGCGGATGTGTCGAAGGCGTCTGGCTGAAGGCAGATTGTGCGTGGGGGATTGTGCGTGGGATTTGCATTGTCCCGCGTCGGTGCAAAGCCCGGCAGGCTTTTCCCTCGGTTTGCGCCGTCGCGCAAAAGCATTGCATCCTGGCGCAAGACAGCGCGCCCGATCCTGGTCAAGATCCGTGTCCACATGGCTTTGAGGCAGCGCCTCTTCGTTTGATGAACACGCACATGGACAGTTTCAGGACCGATGACAGGGAGGGCAGGTCGATGCACCTGCCGATGGACACGATCGAGGCCCGCGATGGTCTGGCATTGGTGCGTCGGCGCTGGCCTGTGCCGGATGCGCGCGGCGTCGTGGTGCTGGTCCATGGCATCGCGGAGCACAGCGGCCGCTATGCGCATGTGGCGGCGCAGTTCAACGCCTGGGGCTGGTCGGTCGAAAGCTACGACCAGCGTGGCCATGGCCGGTCGCCCGGGCCACGCGGCGGTCTGCATCGCGACGACGACCTGGTCGCGGACCTCGGCGCCGTCGTCGCCACTGTGCGCGCAGAGCAGGTCGGCAAGCCTGTGCTGCTGCTCGGGCACAGCATGGGCGGGCTCGTTGTGAGCTGCTATGTGGCCGATCTGCTCGAGCCGTCGTCGGCCGGCTACGCCGATGTCGACGGCGTCATCTTGAGCTCGCCCGCCTTGAGCGTGGAGGGCACGGTCCCGCTGCTGGCGCGCGTGGCCATGGTCACCATCGGGCGCCTGCTGCCCGACCTGCAGGTGCGCACGGGCTTCGATCCGCACGCCATCTGCAGCGACGAGGCCGTGGTGCGCCGCTACCGCGAGGACCCGCTGGTGCACGACTTCATCAGCGCCAGGCTGGCGCGATTCATCGTCGAAGGCGGTGGCTATGTGCGCGCCCTGGCCGGGCAGTGGACCAAGCCCACGCTGCTGATGTATGCGGGATCAGACCGCATCGTGCAGCCGCAAGGCAGCGCCGAGTTCGAGCAGGTGGCGCCGCCGATGGTGCATGCGCAGTGCTTCGCGCACATGGCCCACGAGATCCTCAACGAGCCCGATCGGGTGCAGGTCTTCCACACGATGCGCGTGTGGCTGGATGAGCGCTTCAGCCGCCACCTGGCGCATCAGGCCGGCTTGCGCCTCAAGGCCGATGCGGCCTGAGCCAGGGCCGTGATGGCAGCCCAGTCGCTCGCCTGCACGAGCTGCGTGGGTGCCAGCCACGAGCCGCCCACGCAGGCCACATTGGGCAGGGCGAGGTAATCGGGCGCGGTCTCGACGGAGATGCCGCCCGTCGGGCAGAACAGTGCCTGCGCGAACGGGCCGCCCAATGCCTTGAGCATGCCGATGCCGCCGGCCTGCTGCGCCGGGAAGAACTTGAAGCACTCGAAGCCCGCGTCCATCGCGCTCATCAGCTCGCTGGCCGTGGCCACGCCGGGCAGCAGCGGGATGGGCGCCGAGGCCGCATTGGCCAGCAGGCGCGGCGTCAAGCCCGGTGACACGGCGAAGCGGGCGCCCGCGCGGGCGGCGGCATCCCACTGCTCGGGCGTGGTCACCGTGCCGGCGGCCAGCACCGCATCGGGCACCTGCCGCGCGATGGCGCTGATCACAGCCAGCGCATTGGGCGTGCGCAGCGTGATCTCCAGCACCTTGACGCCGCCGGCCACGAGGGCCTGCGCCAGCGGCACGGCGTCTTCCGTGCGCTCGATGACCATGACCGGGATCACGGGCCCGAGCGCCATGAGCGGCTTGATGGAGGGGTTCTGATTGGGCATCTGGCTGATGTCTTTCTGGTCCGTGTCAATCGTCGAGGCTGAAGGTCATGGCGCCGTGCTCCGCGCCGCTGACCAGGCGCCTGAAGCCGCCGAACAGGTCGCGGCCCGTGCCTGCCGTGTTGCCCGACAGGTCTGTTTGCGCGCCATCGCGTGCCTGCCATTCGGCATCGGGCACGAGCGCCTCCAAGGTGCCCGCGTTGCCGTCCAGCGCGATCATGTCGCCATCGCGGACCTTGCCCAAAGGCCCGCCCGCGGCCACTTCCGGCGTCACGTGGATGGCGGAAGGCACCTTGCCCGATGCGCCCGACATGCGGCCGTCGGTGACGAGTGCCACTTTGAAGCCCTTGTCCTGCAGGTTGGCCAGCGTCGGCGTCAGCGAGTGCAGCTCGGGCATGCCGTTGGCGCGCGGCCCCTGAAAGCGCACGACGGCGACGAAGTCCTTGTTCAGCTCGCCGCGCTTGTAGGCCTCGATCAAGGCCTCTTGATGGTCGAAGAGCACGGCAGGTGCCTTCACCACGCGGTGCTCGGGCTTGACGGCCGAGACCTTGATGACCGCGCGCCCCAGATTGCCCGTGAGCAGGCGCAGGCCGCCATCGGGCGAGAAGGGCTGGTCCGCAGGCCGCAGGATCGTGGCATCACCGCTGGCGGCTGGCGCATCGGCCCAGCGCAATTGGCCGTCTTGCAGCGCGGGGTGGCGCGTGTAGTGCCACAGGCCTTCGGGGCCGGCCACGGTCCGCGCATCGGGGTGCAGCAGGCCGGCCTCGAGCAGCTCGCGTATCAACAGGCCCATGCCGCCCGCCGCGTGGAACTGGTTCACATCGGCGCTGCCATTGGGGTAGACGCGCGCCAGCAGCGGCACGATGGCCGATAGCGCATCGAAGTCGTTCCAGTTGATGAGGATGCCCGCGGCCCGCGCGATGGCCACGAGGTGCAGCGTGTGGTTGGTCGACCCGCCCGTGGCCAGCAAACCGACCAGGCCGTTGACGATGCAGCGTTCATCGACGATGTGGCCGATGGGTGTGTAGTTCGATCCGAGCTTGGTCAGTGTGGCCACGCGCCGGGCGGCTTCGCGCGTCAGGGCTTCGCGCAAGGGCGTACCCGGGTTGATGAAGGCCGAGCCGGGCAGGTGCAGGCCCATGATCTCCATCAGCATCTGGTTGCTGTTGGCCGTGCCATAGAAGGTGCAGGTGCCCGGGCCGTGGTAGGACTTCTCTTCGGCCTCCAGCAGCACATCCTTGCCGACCTCGCCGGCCGCATGACGCTGGCGCACTTTGCCCTTCTCGTCGTTGCTCAGGCCCGATGTCATCGGCCCCGCGGGCACGAAGATGGTGGGCAGGTGGCCGAAAGACAACGCCCCGATCATCAGCCCGGGCACGATCTTGTCGCACACGCCCAGGCACAGCGTGGCATCGAACATGTTGTGCGATAACGCCACGGCCGTGGCCATGGCGATCACGTCGCGCGAGAACAGAGAAAGCTCCATGCCCGGCTGGCCCTGCGTCACGCCGTCGCACATCGCGGGCACGCCGCCAGCGAACTGCGCCGTGGCACCCGCTTCGCGCGCGGCCTCCTTGATCCAGGCGGGGAAGGCCTGCAGCGGCTGGTGCGCAGACAACATGTCGTTGTAAGCCGACACGATGGCGATATTGGGTGCCTTCTGCGCGCGCAGCCAGATCTTGTCGCCACTGGGCGCGGCCGCGTAGGCATGGGCCAGGTTGGTACAACCCAGGCTGGCCCGCTCGACCGGACCCTGGCGGCCCACCGCGTCGATGCGAGCGAGGTAGGCCTGCCTTGTGGCGGCGCTGCGCTGCCGTATCTGCTGTGTGATCGCCAGCAATTGCGGATGCAACGGACGAGGCTGTGGGGGATGCTGTGGGGGCGTGGGCATCACGAGGTTCCGGGCCATGAGCGACGATGCTTCATTATCATGTTCCTGTATGCCATCTCTGGCAATGGGTTGAATAGGGTTGAGTGCTTTGGTTCATTTCCATCACGCTGCATCGCCATCCGATCTGGCTGTCGACTTGGCCCGCTTCGTGGCCGGGCGTTTGCGTGCGTCCTTGGCGCAGCGCGGCCAGGCCTTGCTCGTGGTCTCGGGCGGCAGCACGCCCGTGCCATTTTTCGAGGCCTTGTCTGGCGAAAGCCTCGATTGGCCGCATGTGGCCGTGACCCTGGCCGATGAACGCTGGCTGCCCGCCGATCATGCGGACAGCAACGAGCGCCTCGTTCGCCAGCATTTGCTGCAAAGCCATGCCGCGTCTGCCCGGTTCGTGCCGCTGTACAACGGCGCCGCCACGCCCGAGCAGGGCCAGCCGCCGGTCGAAGCCGCCTTGGCCACCTTGCCCTGGCCCGCCGATGCGGTGATATTGGGCATGGGCGGCGATGGGCACACGGCGTCCTTGTTCCCGCAGGCATCTGGTTTGCTGACCATGCCCGCACAGGCCGATGGGGAGGCGGGCGGCGTGCTGTGCGCGCCTGTGCCAGCGCCCGCCGCACCCAATGTGCCAGTGCCTCGTTTGACGCTCACCCCTCACGCTTTGCTGCAAGCCAGTCAATTGATCATCCACATCACGGGCCAGGCCAAGCTGACCTTGCTGCGGCAAGCCATGCAGGCCGGGCCTGTGGCCGATCTGCCCATCCGGCTGGCCGTGCAGCAGACGCGTGTGCCGTGTGCCGTCTTCCATTCACCTTGATGCGTGCCTTCACATACACAGCATGAGCGCCTCGTTCGAACACCATCCCAAGCTGCTCGGTGACATCGGCGGCACCAATGTGCGCCTGGCCCTGCAACTGGCGCCCGATGCGCCGGTCAGCCACATCCTCGCCTTGTCCTTGCATGACTTCGCCGGTGCCCGGGAAGCGATCGAGCACTACCTCGACCAGGTCGGGGCCCAAGCCGGGCCACTGCGCCCGCGCACGGCCTGCCTGGGCATTGCAGGGCCGGTATTGGGCGACCGGATCGCGCTGTTCAACGCGCCATGGGTGTTTTCAACGGAGGCCTTGCGCCAGGCCTTGGGCTTGCGCGCCTTGCGCATCCTCAACGACTTCACGGTTTTGGCGCTGGCCTTGCCCGCACTGCCGCTCGATGAGCTCGTGCAGATCGGTGGCGAGCCCGCCGCGCCCGGCATGACCAAAGGCCTGATGGGCGCGGGCACCGGCCTGGGCGTGTCGGCCTTGCTGCCCGCGCCGGGCGGTGCATGGGTGCCGATGGCGGGCGAGGGCGGCCATGTGACGCTGGCGGCGTCCGACGAGTCGGAAGCGCACTTGCTGCAAGCGCTGCGCACGCGGTATGGCCATGTGTCGGCCGAACGCGTGCTGTCGGGATCAGGCCTGATCGTCTTGTACGAAGCGCACGCGCAACTGGCGGGCCGTGCGGCCGACGCATTGACGCCCGCCGATGTCACCACGCGCGGCCTGGCTGGCGAATGCGAGCTGTGCGTGGCCGCGCTCGACAGCTTCTGCCAGTTCTTCGGCACGGTCGCGGGCAACCTGGCCTTGACGGTCGGGGCGCAAGGCGGCTTTTATATTGGCGGTGGCATCGTGCCCAGGCTGGGCGACTTCTTCGCGCGCTCGGGCTTTCGGGCGCGCTTCGATGCCAAGGGGCGCTACACCGAGTACCTCCAGCGCATCCCCGTGTTCGTGATCCACTCGCCGTACCCGGCCTTGCTCGGCGCCAGCCGCGCCTGAGGCGCGCGGCGGCTTACTTGGCCTGCTGCAACTCCGTCTCGTCGATCTTCATCGGGCTGCTGGGCAGCGCATGACGCAGGATGCGCCAGATCACCTGGCTGAACTGCTTGACCATCGAGCCGGTGTTGTAGTGCACGCCATAACGCGCGCAGATCTCGCGCACCTGCGGCGCCATCTCGACATAGCGGTTGGCCGGAATATCGGGGAAGAGGTGGTGCTCGATCTGGTGGCTCAGGTTGCCCGTCATCACATTGAGCAGGAAACCGCCCGACAGGTTGGACGAGCCGCGGATCTGGCGCACATACCACTGCGCACGCGTTTCGCTCTTGACGATGCTCTTGGGGAAGGTCTCGACATCGGTCGTGAAGTGGCCGCAGAAGATCACCGAATACGTCCACACATTGCGGATGCCGTTGGCGATGAAGTTGCCCCAGAACACGCTCCAGAAGCCCGGGCCGGCCAGCAACGGGAAGATCAGATAGTCCTTGATCAGCTGGCGGCGCATCTTGCGGCCCGTGGGCTGCGCCATCTTCAGGAAGTCCTTGCCCGAGATGCGGCCCAGGAACAGGCGGCCGATGCGCAGGTCCTGGACGGCCACGCCCCACTGGAAGAGCAGCGCGAAGATGACCGCGTAGATCGGCTGAGCCAGACGGCCCGGCGACCAGGGTTGCTCGGGGAAGAGGCGCAACACGCCGTAGCCGACGTCGTCGTCCATGCCGTGCACATTGGTGTAGGTGTGGTGGCGGAAGTTGTGGGTCTTGCGCCAGGCGTCGCTCGTGCCGACGATGTCCCACTCGAAGGTCTTGCCGTTGAACTGCGGGTCGCCCATCCAGTCGAACTGGCCGTGCATCACGTTGTGGCCGAGTTCCATGTTGTCCAGGATCTTCGAAATGGCCAGGATGGCGATGCCTGCGATCCAGGCGGCCGTCATCCACATCGCGGGCAGGAAGGCGCCGGCCATGAGCAGGCCACGGCCAGCGAGCTCACTGAAGCGCACGGCCTTGTGGATGTTGCGGATGTAGCGCGCATCGCGCGCGCCCAGGTCGGCCACGGTGCGGGCGCGCAGGGCTTCGATCTCGGCGCCGAAATGCTGGAGCTGGTCGGCGGTCAAAGGGCGTTTGCTAGGGATGCTCATACAACGCGATCTTGATTCAGAGGTCCAGGGAAATGTCGGTACAGGCGCGGCTCACGCAGATGCGCACGGATGTGTCGGGCTCGGTGTCCTGGTCGCCCGTGTTCATGTCTTGCGTGACGCCGCTGTGCTTGGTGCACACACAGGTGTGGCAGACGCCCATGCGGCAACCGTGGGCGGGGTTCAGTCCTTGCGCTTCGAGCGCGACCAGCAGCGACTGGCCGGAAGACACATCCAGCGCGCGGCCGCTCTTGAGCAGTTGCACGCGCACGATCTTGGTGTCGGCGGCGGTGCCCGGCGCGGGCGCGGAGGGCGTGAAGCCTTCGGCCAGGAAGCTCTTGGCCACGCCTGTGGTCAGGGCGCGGGCCGTGTCGACGAAGCCGCCGGGGCCGCAGGCGTAGACCTGGCGCTCGGGCAGGTCGGCGACCAGCGCATCGAGCTGCTCGCGGCTGATGAAGCCGCTTTGTTCGTCGCTCAGGCATTGCGCCTCGTGGGTCAGCACGATGTGCAGTTTGAAGCGGCTGTGGCGCGCGGCCAGTTGGCGCAGTTCCCGCAGGAAGCACAGCTCGGCGCGCGTCTTGGCCCAATAGATGAGCGTCAGGTCGACCGGCATGTTGTGGGCGGCCAGCAGGCGCGTCAGGCTCATCAGCGGGGTGACGCCGCTGCCGGCGGCCAGGAACAGCCACTTGCCTTGCGGCTGGGTGGGCAGCAGCATTTCGCCGAAAGCCGGGCCCAGTTCGACCACGTCGCCGACGCGGATATCGCGGACCAAATGTGTGCTGAGCTTGCCGCCCTCCATGCGCTTGACCGTGATTTCGATGCGGCCGTCGCGCCCGGGCACGTTGGTGATGCTGTAGCTGCGCGTGGTGCGCCGGCCGTTGACCTCTGCGCTCACGTTCATGTGCTGGCCGGGGCGGACCTTGCCGCAATGGCGGTTGGGCTGCAGCACGAGGGTGACCGCGTCCTGGGCCTCGATGCGGCGCTCGACCACGCGGGCGAGCGAGCGCGACCAGGACCAGGCCGGGTTGACCAGGCCGACCCAGAAGTCGAAGACCGATGGGTTGACCAGCGGCGCGACCAGCTTTTGCAGGGGGCCGACTTTGGCAGCGGGTGCAAGGGGGGCGGTGGCAGACACGAGGACAGGTACTCCGGACAACAGGTCAAAATGCGGATGCCGCACACTGGATGACTGGCAGTATACGCAAGGCGCGACAAATGTCTATACAGTTGTGCATTAATTCGACACGTTATGATGAACGACCTTTTGACGGGCATCAATGAGCAATAACCTTTCCCCTGTTCAGGTGGGCGAATCCGAGCAAGCGCCCGCAGCCCCCCCTGCGGCGTCGCCGGGGCGCAAGCCTGTCATCTCGCGGGAGGACATCATCGGCGCCGCCCTCAAGCTGGTGGGGCCGCACCGCAGCCTCTCCACGCTCAGCCTGCGGGAAGTGGCCCGTGAGGCGGGCATCGCGCCCAACAGCTTCTATCGCCAGTTCCGCGACATGGACGAACTCGCCGTGGCACTGATCGAGCGCGCGGGCGCCTCGCTGCGGCAGATCATCGGCGAGGCGCGCCAGCGGGCGACCTCCGAGCGCAGCGTGGTGCGTGGCTCCATCGAGGCCTTCATGGACCAACTCCGCGCCGACGATCGCCTGCTCCACCTTTTGCTGCGCGAGGGCGCGGTCGGGTCGGACGCCTTCAAGCAGGCCGTCGATCGGCAACTCAACTTTTTTGAAGAAGAGCTGCGCCTGGACCTGATCCGCCTGGCCGAAGCCAACAAGACCGGCCTGTTCGAGCCGGCCCTGACGGCCAAGGCCATCACGCGCCTGGTCTTCGCCATGGGCGCGACAGCGATGGACTTGTCTCAAGAGGACTACGACAAGCTGACCGGGCAGGTCGTGCTCATGGTCCGCATGATCGTGACGGGCACGCAGGCCTTGGCGACGATGGACATCAAATCGGCTGATCGTTGAACCTGTCGTTGCGCTGATGGGTTGCCGGATGGGCTGATGGTATAAACATCAGATACATAACGACACAAACAGGGATGGGCTCAGCGCCAACCGGTGTGCACACCTCTGTGCGGGCGTTGTGTATAGCTGTCTGCGCCCTGCTTCCTGGGCGCTGTATCCTTCTTTATTCATTGAAGTGCCATGAAAAAATTGTTCATTGCCGCCGCCGTGGTGTCGGCGCTGTCGGGTTGTGCCACCGTCAATCAACCCATCGATCAAAAAGCTGTTGACGCCATCAAGGGCCAAACGGTCACCCACACAGCCCGCGCCGAGAAGCCTTCGTTTGTAGCGATGACCGCAGGCAAAGCGGCATTTGCCCTGTTGGGCGCCGCGGCGATGATCAGCGAAGGCAATGGCATCGTGGCATCCAATGCGATCCCGGATCCGGCCGATTTCATCGCGACCGAGTTGACACAGGCCCTGCAGACCGCGCACGGCGCGACGGCGCTGCCGGCCGTTCGGGTGGATGGCGATGCGGTTGGCCAACTGGCGACAGCAGCGGGCAGTGCCAAGTACGTAATCGATGTCCAGACCACACAATGGACTTTTGCCTACTTCCCCACGGACTGGACGCACTACTACGTGATATATGGCGCGAAGGCCCGTTTGATCGACACGGCAACCAAGACGGTCATGGCGGAAGGCGCATGCTCGCGTTCGACCAAGGATGCGCCCGGTGCGCCCACCTACGATGAGATGTTGGCCAATGGCGCGAAACGCTTGAAAGGCGACTTGAGCACCGTTGCAGCAGAGTGTCTGCAGCAGTTCAAGCGCGACACGTTCAAGCTGTGATGCCTCAGCCGTCGTAAAAGAAAAAACAATCCCCCCACCCATCCGGGAAAAGACGTTGCCGCATGTCGGGGATGCACGGGAGAGAGAGGACACTCCTGGCTGGCACGCTGCCCATGGTGGGTCGGGTCCAAGGGGGGATTGCGAAAAAGCTCCTCGGCTTTGCTTCGAGTAATGGACCTCGGGTTCGTTTGCCGCGTCTGTTGTCAGTTGCGGCTGTTGTTCAGTTTCTCAATATCAGTTTCTCAATACCCACCAGTTGACCCTCGGGTTCAACTCCTCGCATTTGACTTCGCGCTTGACGATGTACTCGATGGTCGGGCAATACTCGGCCGGTACCACGGGAGCGTGGGTCAGCCAGTAATACACGTGGGCTTGCGTGATGCCGTTGCCGATCTCTCGGGCCAGACGGCTTTGCGAGCCCACGATCCTCACTGCTTTTTGTAATGCTTCCTGAGGGGTCATTTGTTTTTCCTCCGCAGACAGGTTTGTACTGAATTGAAAGCATTCTTGCAATAGCCCTGACAAATACCTTTGTAGCATCCACGCCATGAAAGAATGGAGCAGCTATTCAGGGCGTTTGATGTGGGCCATGCGGCGCGCAGGCAAAACCAACCAGAGCGAGTTGGCGCGCGCCATCGGCGTCAAGCCGCAGTCCATTCAGTACCTGTGCGATCCCGACTCTGGTGCGCAAGGCAGCACGCACACGCCGGCCCTGGCCCGCGAACTGGGCGTGATGGCCGATTGGCTGGCACGCGGCGAAGGCCAGCCCACCGACATCGAACATGTGAAGGTGCTCGAGTCCAACGGCGTCGGCTATGCGGTGCCGCCATCGGAGAAGGCCGATGTGGTGGGCACGTTCCGTGTCGTCGGGCCGGGCGATGCCGAGCCCATGGACCTGCCGCCCGGCGAGTCCGACGGCTTCATCTTCACGCGCATGCAGCATGGCAAGGCGCGCGCCGTGCGCATCAAGGGCAATGCTTTGTCGCCGTACGTGAAGGACGGGCAGTTCCTGCTGCTGCAACTGGCCGGCGGCGATCTCGAGCCCGAGGACAATGTGGTGCTCACGCTCAAGGACGGGCGCGTGCTGATCCGCGAGTTGATGGTCAAGCGGGCCGATGCCATGGTGCTGTTGCCCATTCACGGCGGCCAGTCCGAGGTCATCGACATGAAGGATGTGGTCAGGCTCGATGTGATCGTGTGCGTGGTGCCGCGCCGATGGTGGCGGGCCGCCGAGCCAGCGCCTGCCAACTGAGCCGGTCGATGCACCACTGTGGCCCATAACTTGCTGATGTCACACGGACGCTTGCACACTGCGGCAGGCGCTTCCATCCGGAGATCTGTGTGTCCATCCACGTCGCCCTCAATCACGTCACGCACTACAGCTACGACCGCCTGGTGAGCCTGTCGCCTCAAGTGGTTCGCCTGCGACCGGCGCCGCATTGCCGCACGCGCATCCTGTCGTATGCATTGAGGGTCGAGCCGGCGGTCCACTTCATCAACTGGCAGCAGGACCCGTTCTCCAACCACCTGGCGCGGCTGGTGTTTCCGGAGCAGACGAGGCAGTTCAAGATCACGGTCGATCTGGTTGCCGAGATGGCGGTCTACAACCCCTTCGATTTCTTTCTCGAGCCCGAGGCCGAGCACTGCCCATTCGCCTATGACGAGGCCACGAGGCACGACCTGCTGCCTTACCTCGCGAAGGGCGCGCTGACGCCGAAGTTCAAGGCCTTCGTCGACAGCATCGATCGCAAGGAGACGCGCACCATCGACTTCCTCGTGGGCCTGAACCAGCGTCTGCAAAATGAGATCAGCTACACGATCCGCATGGAGCCGGGCGTGCAGACGCCTGAGGAAACGCTGAGCCTGAAGTCGGGCTCGTGCCGCGACACGGGCTGGCTGCTCGTGCAGGCGCTGCGGCATCTGGGTCTGGCCGCGCGCTTCGTGTCGGGCTACCTGATCCAGTTGAAGGCCGATGTGGCCGCGCTCGATGGCCCATCGGGCACCGACGTGGACTTCACGGATCTGCATGCGTGGTGCGAGGTCTTCCTGCCGGGGGCGGGCTGGATCGGGCTGGACCCGACCTCGGGCCTGCTGGCGGGCGAAGGGCACATTCCCGTGGCCTGCACGCCGGAGCCGACGGGTGCCGCGCCCGTGACCGGCGCCGTCGATGAATGCGAGGTGCGCTTTCACCACGAGATGGGCATCACGCGCATCTATGAGAGCCCGCGCGTGACCAAGCCATACACCGATGCGCAGTGGCAGGCCATCTGCGAGCTGGGCGACAAGGTCGATGAACAGTTGCTGGCGCGCGATGTGCGGCTGACCATGGGTGGCGAGCCGACCTTCGTGTCCGTCGATGACCGCGATGGCGCCGAGTGGAACACCGATGCGTTGGGCCCGACCAAGCGCGGCCTGGCCACCGAGCTGGTGCACAAGCTGCGGGCGCGCTATGGCGATGGCGGCTTCCTGCATTTCGGGCAGGGCAAGTGGTACCCGGGCGAGCAGTTGCCGCGCTGGGCCTTGTCGATCTTCTGGCGCGCCGATGGGCAGCCTTGTTGGAGCGACCCCAGCCTGTTCGCCGATGAGCGCCATTCGGTGCGCTACACGAGCGAGGACGCGAGGCTGTTCATCGACACGCTGGCCGACAAGCTGGGTGTGGGCACGGCGCACATCCAGACGGGCCATGAAGACACCTTCTACTACCTGTGGCGCGAGCGCCGTCTGCCGGTCAACGTGGACCCGTTCGATGCGCGGCTGGATGACGAGATGGAGCGTGTGCGCATGCGGCGCGTGTTCGATCAGGGCCTGTCGCACGAAGTGGGCTTCGCCTTGCCGCTCAAGCGCGAGTGGTCGGTCGGCTTGAGCGGCCCGAAGTGGGTGACGGGGCCGTGGTTCTTCCGCGATGAGCGCATGTACCTGTTCCCGGGCGATTCGCCGATGGGCTACCGCCTGCCTCTGGACGCGCTGCCTTGGGTGAGCAAGGGCGAGTACCCGTATCTGCACGAGCACGATCCGTTCGCGCCGCGTGGGGCTTTGCCGGCCGCGGCGGCCTTGCGGGCGCAGTATGGGCTGCATCAGGTGGGCACGGGCTTTGTGCAGGCGCAGCTTGCAAGCAGCGCGGACGGTGAGGCGGCGAATGGCGAGTGGGGTGCTTTGGGGCCCCATGCGAGCAGCGGTGTGAATGGGCCTTCGACGCCGGGCAAGGTCGACCCTGGCAAGGCGCCTGATCGCTTCGAGTCGGCGAACTGGATCACGCGCTCGGCCTTGTGTGTGGAGGTGCGCAACCCCGATCGCGCCAGCGGCCCGACGGTCGAGACCGAAGGGCAAGGCGGTGGCGTGATGTACGTGTTCATGCCGCCATTGAACGTGCTCGATGACTACCTCGACCTGCTCACGGCCATCGAGGCCACGGCCGTCGACCTGGGCATGCAGATCGTGCTCGAAGGCTACCCGCCGCCGCGCGACCCGCGTTTGAAAGTGCTGCAGGTCACGCCCGACCCTGGCGTCATCGAAGTCAACATCCACCCCGCATCGAATTGGGCCGAGCTGGTCGACCACACCGAGTTCCTCTACCGGGCGGCGCATGAGACGCGCCTGTCGTCGGAGAAGTTCATGGTCGATGGCCGGCACACGGGCACGGGCGGCGGCAACCACTTCGTGCTCGGTGGCGCGACGCCGGCCGACAGCCCCTTCCTGCGCAGGCCCGATCTGCTGCCGAGCCTGCTGACCTTCTGGCACAACCACCCATCGCTGTCCTTCCTGTTCTCGGGCATGTTCATCGGGCCGACCAGCCAGGCGCCGCGCATCGACGAGGCACGCATGGACCAGGTCTACGAGACCGAGATCGGCCTCAAGGAGATCGAGCGGCAGATGGGCATCTGGGGCCAGTGCCCGCCCTGGATGATCGACCGCACGCTGCGCAACCTGCTGATCGACGCGACGGGCAACACGCACCGCAGCGAGTTCTGCATCGACAAGCTCTACTCGCCCGATGGCCCGACGGGGCGCCTGGGCCTGCTGGAGTTGCGCGCCTTCGAGATGCCGCCGCACGCGCACATGAGCCTTGTGCAGCAGTTGCTGCTGCGGGCCTTGCTGGCCTGGTTCTGGAAGGCGCCGTACAAGGGCCACGGCGCGCAGCGCCTGACGCGTTGGGGCACGGGCTTGCATGACCGCTTCATGCTACCCAGCTTCGTCGAGCAGGATTTCGCTGACGTGCTCGCCGAGTTGAACATGGCGGGCTACCCGTTCGAGCCGGGCTGGTTCGCGCCGCACTTCGAGTTCCGCTTTCCGTACATCGGTGAGATCGCGGCATCGGGTGTGCGTCTGACTTTGCGTACCGCGCTGGAGCCTTGGCATGTGATGGGCGAAGAAGGCTCGCCCGGCGGCACCGTGCGCTATGTGGACTCGTCGCTCGAGCGCATCGAGGTGCGCGCGACCGGGCTCAACGGCAACCGGCATGTGGTCACGGTCAACGGGCACATCCTGCCCATGCACCCGACGGGCCGCGTCGGCGAGTTCGTGGCGGGCGTGCGCTACCGCGCGTGGCAGCCGCCATCGTGTCTGCACCCGACCATCGGCGCCGATGCGCCCCTGACCATCGATGTGGTGGACAGCTGGCTCAAGCGTTCGGTGGGCGGCTGTCAGTACCACGTCGCGCATCCGGGCGGGCGCAACTACGACACTTTTCCCGTCAACGCCTATGAGGCCGAGAGCCGCAGGCTGGCGCGCTTCTTCCGCATGGGCCACACGCCCGGCGCGATGCCGATCAAGCCCTTGCCGCCGGGCATCGAGCACCCCTTGACATTGGACTTGCGGACAGCCAGGCAGCGTTGACCGGACATCACCCTTCATGGCGTGCGGTTCATTTTTTGTATCGCGGGTTTTCGGGGTTTAATGCCGGTCCGCTCAATCACACGGCAGGGCGCGTCCTGCCGGTCATGCCGTCTATGGCTTTGGAAAACGTCGTCTCTGGTGCTGGCGCCCGCCAGCCCACTGTGTTGTATGCCGAGGACAACGAAATCAATGTGCTGCTGGTGCGCCAGATCCTGGAGTTGCGTCCGGCATGGCGGCTCGAAGTCGCGCGCAGCGGGGCCGAGACACTGGCGCTGATGAAGCGCCTGCAGCCCGATCTGCTCTTGATGGACATGCACCTGGGCGACATGTCCGGCTTCGAGTTGATGGACCTGCTGGACCAGGATGAGGCCGCACGTGGCGTGACCAAGGTGGCGCTGTCGGCCGATGCCATGCCGGGCCACATCGCCCAGGCGAGGGCGCGGGGCTTCAGCGACTACCTGACCAAGCCGCTGGACGTGGTCGGCCTGCTGCAATGTCTGGACGGGTATTTGTCCACAGACAAGTTGAATCCGGCTGGGTGACGATCAGGGCATAGACGGTATCGGCGACACCGGGTGAGCCCCCTGGTAGGGGACTTGCTTGCATCGCCGACAATCCTGACCATGCCATCTTCCCTGCAACTCTTCGACGACCCTTCCGTGCCCACGCATGTGGCGCAGGACATGCTGCGCCGCGCACGCGGGGCGGAGCAGGGCCATTACGACGAGCTGCGCGATGCCGATGGCCACCTGCGCGCGGGCTGGCAGGCCTTCGCCGAGCACCTCGATGCACCGCTGGACGATCTCACGCGCCGCCAGGGCCAACTGGCGCGCCAGATCCAGGAAGACGGCATCACCTACAACGTCTACAACGCGCAGGGCGGCCCGAGCCGGCCTTGGTCGCTGGAGGCGCTGCCGCTGATCATCTCGCCCGCTGACTGGGCGGCCTTGGAGCGCGGCATCGCCCAACGCGCGCGCCTGCTCAACGGCATGCTGGGCGACATCTATGGCGAGCAGACCGTGCTCAAGCAGGCCTTGCTGCCCTCGGCGCTCGTGCTCGGCCACCCCAGCTATCTGCGCGCGCTGCAAGGCGTCAAGCCCGTGGGCGGCGTGTACCTGCACGTCGTGGCCTTCGACCTCGTGCGCGGGCCGGACGGCGCCTGGTGGGTGGTGTCGCAGCGCACGCAGGCGCCATCGGGCCTGGGCTATGTCATGCAGAACCGGCTGATCGTCTCGCGCCTTTTTCCGGACGCGTACCGGGCGATGAATGTGCAGCACCTGGCCATGGGCTACCGCCGTATGCTCGACACGATGACGGACCTGGCCGCAGCCTGCGCGGGCGGCCAGTCGCCACGGCTGGCGCTGCTCACGCCCGGTCCTTACAACGAGACCTATTTCGAGCACGCCTACCTGGCGCGTTATCTCGGCCTGCCCTTGGTCGAAGGCGGCGACCTGGTCGTGCGCGACGAAGGCCTGTTCCTCAAGACCGTGCAGGGCCTGGAGCCTATCCATGGCCTCTTGCGCCGGCTCGACGACGATTTCTGCGACCCGCTCGAGCTGCGCGCCGACTCCACACTCGGCGTGCCCGGCCTGATGCAGGCGGTGCGCGCGGGCAAGGTCGTGCTGGCCAATGCGCTGGGCACAGGCTTCCTGGAGTCGCCGGCCGTGCACGGCTTCCTGCCGGCCTTGTCGCGCAAGCTGCTGGGCGAAGCGTTGATGCTGCCTTCGCTGCCCACTTGGTGGTGCGGCGAAGAAGCGGCCTGGCAGGATGTGCGCGAGAGCCTGGGCGAGCAGGTCATCCGGCCCAGCTACCCCTATGGCGGCACGCCGGGCTTCGGCTCGCCCGGCTTGCGCCAGAGCTTCGACGCGGTCATCGGCCGCACGCTCACGCTGTCGGCCTTGAAGGGCTGGCGCGAGCGCATCGACCACGAGCCGTCGGCCTACACGGTGCAAAGCTTCGTGCCTTATGCGCAGGCGCCGGTCTGGTCGGGCAATGGCCTGAGCATGCGCGGCGCTTCTTTGCGTGTCTATGCCTTGTCCGACGGGCAGGGCCAGTGGCAGGTGCTGCCCGGTGGCATGACACGCATCGCCACGCGCGATGCCGGGCCCGTGTCCATGCAACTGGGGGGCAGCAGCCTCGACACCTGGGTCTTGACCGACGAGCCGGTCGACACCTTCTCGATGCTGCCGGCGTCGGTCAAGCTCGACGAGCTCATGCAGCGCCAGCGCCCCGTGGCGAGCCGCACGGGCGAGAACCTGTTCTGGATGGGCCGCTACACCGAACGCACCGAGCAGCAACTGCGGCTCGTGCAAAGCCTGATCAGCCTGCAAGGCAGCGACGATGATGCCCACGACACGGTGGCGCGTGCCTTGTCCGAGCTGGCGCTGGCCAGCGGCATCGTGCCGCCGGGCACGCCCAGCCTGAGCCAGTCGCCACGCGTGTTCGAGCGCGCGGCACTCGATGCCTTGCCCGATGCCATGGCCGGGCAGGGCGCCTACAGCCTGGGCTTCAACCTCGCCGCGCTCGAGCGCTCGGCGCAGATGCTGCGCGAGCGCCTCTCGCCCGAGCACGCGCGCCTGCTGCGTGCGCTGGGTGGCGACTTCCAGCAGCGTTTGCATGAAGCTTCATTGCCCGCTTCGCTTGACGACGACAGCGCGCATCATGAAGACCAGGCCGGCGCAAACAAAGACGAAGCCAAACCCGCCAAAAGCCTGCACAGCCTGACGATGGCGCACGAAGCCCTCGAGCACCTGGCGATGCAACTGGCCGCCGTGACCGGCGCGCAGACCGACCGCATGACGCGCGACCCGGGCTGGCGCCTGCTCACCGTGGGCCGCCTGATCGAGCGTCTGAGCGGCTATGCCGGCATCCTCAAGGCCTTCTGGGAAAGCGATGCCCTGGCCCACCCCCAAGGCTTTGACCAGGCGCTCGGCTTGTTCGACAGCGCCATCACCTTCCGCGCGCGCTTCCAGCGCCGGCTCGAGGTGCCCGCCTTGCTGGCCTTGCTCGTGCTCGACGAATCGAACCCGCGCGCGCTGGCCTGCGTGCTGCGCCGCCTGCGCAACGAGCTGGTCAAGCTGCCGACGCGCGGCGTGTCGCACGACGGCCTGCTCGCGCTCTTGCCGCACGACGGCGTGGGCGTGTCGCTGGCCGAGTTGTGCGACCCGGCCACGGGGCACGAGGCCTTGCTCGCCATGCTCAACCGCTTGCTCGATGCCGGCTGGCGGCTGTCGGACGAGGTCGGCAGACGCTACTTCGCCCACGCGGAGCCGACCGATTCGATGGTGAGCGCATGAGCGAACGCATGCACGAGCGCACCCATGCGTCCACGGCCCGGCTGTCGGTCGAGCACGAGACGCTCTACAAGTACAACCAAGCCGTCGAGCAGGCCCAGCACATCGCCTGCCTGCGCCCCTTGAGCGATGCCGGGCAGACGCTGGAAGTGTTCGAGATGGGCGTGAGCCCCACGCCCTCGCAGCACAGCACGCGCCGCGACAGCCACGGCAACAGCCGCGCCTACTTCGCCCTGCATGCCGCGCACACGTCCTTGCGCGTGGTGGCGCGCAGCCAGGTGCAGGTGCATGCGCGCTACGCAAGTCTGCAAGCCGGCAAGGGGCCGACCTGCCGCGAGGTCAGGGCGCGCCTGGCCTACCGCGTGCAGGCGCCGTTCGAGCCCGCCAGCGAGTACCTCTACGCTTCGCCCTTCGTGCCTTTGCACGAGGCCTTGCGCGCCTATGCCGAGCCCTCCTTGCAAGACGATCGCCCACTCGCCGAAGCCGCCATGGACCTCATGCGCCGCATCCACGCCGACTTCGACTACGCCCCCGCGTCCACCGACATCTCCACCCCGATCCTCGATGTGCTGGCGCAGCGCAAGGGCGTGTGCCAGGATTTCGCGCACCTCATGCTCGGCTGCCTGCGCGCCTGCGGCCTGGCCGCGCGCTATGTCAGTGGCTATCTGCTGACGCGCCCGCCGCCGGGGCAGGCGCCGCTGGTCGGCGCGGACGCCTCGCACGCCTGGGTCAGCGTCTGGATCCCCCAACTGGGGCTCGCGCGCGCCGAAGACTGGCTCGATCTCGATCCGACCAACGACTGCGTGCCCGATCTTCACCACGTGCGCGTGGCCCATGGGCGCGATTTTGGTGACGTGACGCCTTTGCGCGGCGTCATCCGGGGCGGCGGCCATCACACCTTGTTGGTGCGTGTGACGACACGCTTGCTCGACGAGCCCGCCCTCCATCCACCGCAACGCACCAACGTGGCGTGACATTGCACGGATAAAAGGCGCCCGGCGGCATCGATGCCCGAAACATGTGCCAAGGCCATGAACGGTCACCAGCCCCTGGCACACTCCGTGCATTGCCTGTGTTGTCAGCAGCTTTCTGGGACCACCCGATACGGGACCAAACGATGCGATTCTTCGACGAAATGCACGTGAGCAGCGCCCAAGTGCGCGACCACTACAAGACCTACGACCGCTGGCTGGGCCGACAACCGCACGAGCTGATGAGCTCGCGCCGCGAAGAGGCCGAGATGATCTTCAGGCGCGTGGGGATCACGTTCGCCGTCTATGGCGACAAGGACGAGGACGGCGCGGGCACCGAGCGCCTCATCCCCTTCGACCTCATCCCGCGCATCATCCCGGCCGGCGAATGGCGCGAGATGGAAAAGGGCCTCAAGCAGCGCGTCACCGCGCTCAACCGCTTCATCGAAGACGTCTACCACGGCCAGGAGATCCTCAAGGCCGGCGTCATCCCGGCCGAGCCCGTGCTCCACAACGCCCAGTTCCGCAAGGAGATGGCGGACCTGAAGGTGCCAGGCGGCATCTACTCGATCATCGCGGGCATCGACATCGTGCGCGCCTGCAACCCCGATGGCAGCGGCACCTACTACGTGCTCGAAGACAACCTGCGCGTGCCCAGCGGCGTGAGCTACATGCTCGAGAACCGCAAGATGATGATGCGCCTGTTCCCCGACCTGTTCGCCGAGCACCGCATCGCGCCCGTCGCGCACTACCCCGACCTGCTGCTCGACACGCTGCGCGCCATGGCGCCCGCCAACGTCAACGAACCGACGGCCGTCGTGCTCACGCCCGGTGCCTACAACTCGGCCTATTTCGAGCACGCCTTCCTGGCGCAGCAGATGGGCATCGAGTTGGTCGAGGGCAAGGACCTCTTCGTCAAGGACGACTTCGTCTACATGCGCACCACGCGCGGCCCGGTGCGGGTGGACGTCATCTACCGCCGCCTCGACGACGACTTCATGGACCCGGAAGTCTTCCGCAAGGACTCGACGCTGGGCGTGGCCGGGCTGCTCCGGGCCTACCGCGCCGGCAACGTCACGCTGGCCAACGCCTTCGGCACCGGCATCGCCGATGACAAGTCCATCTACCCCTACGTGCCCAAGATGATCGAGTTCTACCTGGGCGAAAAGCCGATCCTGCAGAACGTGCCCACCTACGTCTGCCGCGAGAAGGACGACCTCAAGTACACGCTCGACAACCTGGCCGACCTCGTCGTCAAGGAGGTGCACGGCGCGGGCGGCTACGGCATGCTCGTCGGCCCCGCGGCCACCAAGGCCGAGGTCGAGGATTTCCGCCAGGCCCTCGTCGCCAACCCGGGCAACTACATCGCGCAGCCGACCTTGTCGTTGTCGACCTGCCCGACATTCGTCGAATCGGGCATCGCGCCGCGCCACATCGATCTGCGGCCCTTCGTGCTCTCGGGCAAGACCGTGCAGATGGTGCCCGGCGGCCTGACCCGCGTGGCGCTCAAGGAAGGCTCGCTGGTCGTCAACAGCTCGCAAGGCGGCGGCACCAAGGACACCTGGGTGCTGGAGACCTGAATGCCCGCCTGACCCATTCGCTTTTCAACCACGGAGGTCATCATCATGCTCAACGAACGCATCGAAGTCCACTTGCCCTCCTACTTGTTAGACACTGCACCTGGGGCGGCGGGCACGCGCCACGCCCATCATCCGGAGACCAAGCCCATGCTGTCGCGCACCGCTGACCACCTCTTCTGGATGGCACGCTACATGGAGCGCGCCGAGAACACCGCGCGCCTGCTCGACGTCAACTACCAGACCTCGCTGCTGCCGCAATCGAGCGAGTCGGCCATCGCGGGTTGGCGCGGCCTGCTGGGCATCAGCGAGTTGATGCCCGAGTACACGGCCAAGTACGAGACGATCAACGCCCGCGACGTGATGGCCTTCATGGTCACCGACGCGACCAACCCCTCGAGCATCCTCAACTGCCTGCGCGCGGCCCGCGAGAACGCGCGAGCCGTGCGCGGCGCGCTCACGACCGAGGTCTGGGAGACCATGAACCAGACCTGGCTGGAGTACAACCGCCTGGTCAAGACCAAGGCCTTTGAAAAAGACCCGGCCGAGCTGTTCGAGTGGGTGAAGTTCCGCTCGCACCTCTCGCGCGGCGTGACGCTGGGCACGATGCTGCAGGACGAGTCCTTCCACTTCCAGCGCATCGGCACCTTCCTCGAACGCGCGGACAACACGGCGCGCCTGCTCGACGTGAAGTTCCACGCCCGCAACACCGAGTTCTTCGGCTCGGGCGCAGGCAACGACAAGGAGGTCGATTTCTACCACTGGTCGGCCGTGCTGCGCAGCGTCTCGGCCTTCGAGGTCTACCGCAAGGTCTACCGCAACGTGATCCGGCCCGAGAAGGTGGCCGAGCTGCTCATCTTGCGCGCCGAGATGCCGCGCTCGCTCGTGTTCTGCATGGACGAGGTCGTGAGCAACCTGCGCGCCGTGGCCAACGACCACAGCCACGAGACACTGCGCCGGGCTGGCCGCCTGCGCGCCGACCTGCAGTTCAGCCGCATCGACGAGATCGTGGCCACGGGCCTGCACGCCTACTTGACGCAGTTCCTCGACCGCGTGGGTGACTTGGGCTACGGCATCAGCCGCGACTTCCTGATGCCGGCGTGAAGCATGGTGTGCGCTGGACGGACCATCGGCCTGCGCGCGCCTGTCGCATGGCGTGGTGGTCCAAGCCGATCAGCACATGACATGGGCGGTCTGCGCATGAACGCCTGACACGCGTGCTTCTTAAGCTTGTCGGCGATGGACGGTTTTTCCATCGTCTAGCAGCCAAGAGGGGAGCGTGTGCCATGTTTCAACCACGTCTGATCGCCGTTTTCGCTTTGACGCTGAGCGCGGCCGTGTCGGCGCACGCCAGCGCGGCCAACCATGTCGTCGCCGACGATGGCGCCATCGTCCTGCCGTTCTCGCAAAGCATCGGCGACACGTTCTCGGGCACGCAAGCCGGTGGCTTCACGTCGCAAGACGGCACGTCCGTCGTGACGGCCTCGGTCAACGGCCTGAACTACTTCTACGACGACTTCCTCTTCATGCTGCCATCGGCGCCGCAGGCCACTTTCAATGCGGCCGCCGTGTCGATCGACCTGGGCGGCTTCCTGGGCCTGGAAAACTTCTCGGCGCGCCTGTACAAGCTGGACAACGGCCTCGCCTCCTTGACCACGGGCCTGCCTTCCAGCGGCACACCCATCCAGGCGTGGACCTCGACATCGGCCGTCGCGCCCGGCGTGACGAGCACGACGGTGCTGTTCCAGAACGTGTCCTTGCAGGCCGGCGCCAGCTACGCGCTGGAGTTCCGCGGCACGATCACCGGCAACTTCGGCGGCAGCTATGGCGGCAACCTGAACATCACGCCCATCCTGGGCGCGGTGCCCGAGCCCGGTTCGCTGGCGCTGCTGGCCGTCAGCCTCGGTGTGATGGCCGCGACGCGCCGCCGCGCGCGCTGAGCGCCCGCCGGCGAAGGCGAGGCTGGCGCGGCTTCAGGCGCCAGCCAGCTTCTTGAACGTGGCGATCACGGCATCGCCCTTGAAGGGCTTGACGATCCAGCCCTTGATGCCGGCCGCCTTGCCACGCTCCTTCATGATGGGCGTGTTCTCGGTCGTGAGCATCACGATGTTCACGTTGTTGTTGCCCAGCTCGCCACGGATCTTCTCGGCCATGGTCAGGCCATCCATGTTGGGCATGTTGACGTCGCTGACGATCAACTGCACGCGCGGGTCGCTCTTGAGCTTGGTCAGGCCATCGCGGCCATCGACGGCCGTGATCACGTCCAGGCCGTTCTGTTTGAGGAAATCGCTCACTTCATTGCGAACGGTGCTGGAGTCGTCTACGACGAGAACTTGTGCCATGGTGCTGTCTGCCTTCCTATGAGAGATGTCAGAAGAGTTCCAACTCGCCTGACTCGAACAAATCTTCCGCGATCGCCTCGTTCTCCTTGAACTTGTCGGGCGACCAGTTCAGGTTGAAGACGAAGCGCTGGTAGATGACCAGCGGCGCGCATTGGCCATCCGGGTCGCGCAGCGTGTACTTGAAACACAGCTGCGGGTCTTCCGAACCGAAGGAGATGTAGCGGTTCATGTGGTTCACGATGATCGGTACCTGCGACAGGCGCCCGACCGGCGTGGCGTCGTACGAGATGTAGCGGTTCTTGAACGCGCCCCAGATCATGTTGGTGGCCTCGCCGAGCACGTTGTTGATGTCGCGGAACGATGCGTTGCCAGGTGCGATCGGGGTCTTGCCGCTTTCGACGATGTCCAGCATGGGCTTCTCGTCGGCCTGCAGCATCATGTAGCCACGGCACCAGTCGCTCTCCAGCGGGATCAGGCTGAACAGCTCGCCGTAGATGATGCGGTCGCGCACGATATAGGGCGCTTCCGAATCGATCTCCAGGTCCCTGAACAGGCCATTGATCGCGGCCTGCGTGATCTCGTTGATGCCACGCACGAGCACGCTCGGGTAGCTCAGGTTGAAGAGGCACTCCTTGATGGCCTCCTGCAACCTGTCCATCTGGTCGATCTTGTAGGCGCAGCGGAACAGGCTGCGGTCCGAGTCCGACAGGTCCGCCAGCGTGTCCGAATCGTCGCGGCGCAGGAAGATGGGCAGCTCGGGCCGCGCGTTGTGGATCTCGCGCGCGAAGGCCAGGCTGGTCTCGCTCTTGCCGCCATAGTTCTCGGACAGGAAGATCGCGCCCAGGTCCACATTGGACTTCAGCACCGACATCACATTGATCGTGCTGGTCTTCACGCCGATCAGGTTGTTCTCGTCGCAAAAGGTTTTGATGCGCTTGGCGGGGCCGGCGGCCTGGTCCAGCACGAGCACCTTGCTGCTCAGTTTGGCTTCGTCATTCATCGTGAATCCTCGGTCGTGGACGGTACGGTCAGAACATCTCGAGTTCGCCGTTGCTTTCTTCTGTCTGCGTCATGTCGACGGCGAAGTCGACCTCGGCAAAGGCGCAGAAGCACAGGGTGGCGTGCATGGTGAGCCCATCGTTGACGCGCACTTCGAAGTGCTTGACGTAGTTGGGATTGAGCGCGTTGAGGTAGCCGACGCTGTCGTTGTCCAGGATGTTGGGCGTGGACATCCCGATGTGCGGGTAGTGCCTGGCCAGCTCGCGGTTCAGGGCGCCGCAGGCGATGTTGCCGCACTCGCAGATCACGTCGATGAAGGCCGTGTCGTCCATCGTCGCGATGTCGGCCCGGTTGATGTGGGCCAGGTGCTGCTTCGTCGCCTTGTTCATCGTGAAGTAGAGCAAGGTCATCGCGCGGAACATGTAGGACGTCACGGTCAGGATGACCATCTTCTTTTCCTTGATGCCGCTCGCATCGGCGATGACCTCGACCTCGCAGCGCGCTTCATCGGGCGCGGTGAGCGCATCCTTGAGCGCATTGATCATCGTGAATGCCAGGCCGTCACGGGCCTGCTGGCTGATCATGCGCGCCCTCCAGCTCGGTGACCAGGGCATCCTGCGTGCGCCTGTTGATGAGCTGCAGCTCGGTCACGGCGCCGATGATCATCTTGCCGCCCGCCTGCAGGTCCTGGAAGGTGGTCGTGGTGATCAGGTCGTTCTTGTGCAGGTTGTTGCGGTAGTCGTTGGACAGGGCTTCGGCGCGGTTGGCCAGGGCCCGCACCTCGCTGGCCACGACCGCGAAGCCCTTGCCGTACTCGCCCGCTCGGGCCGCTTCGATCGAGGCGTTCAGCGCCACGATCACCACCTGCTTGACGATGGCCGCGAACTCGTCGTTGCGCTCATGCATCTCGCGGTTGTGGATCAGCAGCACGTTCATGTCCGTGTGCCAGCGCTCGAAGGTCTTGATCAGGCCCAGCAGCTTGTCGATCGAATCGGCCAGGCGCAGGCAGTTGCCCTTGGTCTGGTCTTTGGAGTTGGATGCGTCGGACTGGACATGCCGCAGCTGTTGCTGCAGGTCACGCTTGACCTGGTCCAGTTCGACGTGTTTGGAGGTATGTGCCTGGTCCAGGCTTTGCTGCAATTGCGCCAGGTCGTTCTGCAAGGTCATGAGCTGGTTCGTCAGCTCGGCTTGCGTGGCCAGGGCATCGGCCTTGAGCGCCATTTCGCCTTTGGCGGCGATGGCGCGCTGCACATGAAACCATGTGCACGCGCCGCCGATCAGCAGGCCCAGCGCGAACAGACTTGCGGTTAAAAACATGTGGTCGACCTTCTTTGTGGTGTATTTCGCAGTGGCGAAAGCGTGGGCTCCGCCAGGAACTTATGACACCATTTCGGCAACCGGGAAGGCAGACTTGAATGCGCGTTGAATGATTTCTTACTCGTGAAATCAGGGGCCGGTTCAGGTGATCAGGCCGAGGGCGGAGCGTAGGCCCCTGCACCTGCTCGGCGCCGCCGCCGACGAAGAACTGCTCCATTCTGGCGCCCCGCCAGGTACTGGCGGGCGCGCGCGTCGGCCAGGTTCAGGCGGTTTTCATTGACGAGAATCGTCTGGTGCTTCATCCACAGCTGCCAAGCTTCCTTGCTGATCTCGTTGTAGATGCGTTTGCCGAGCTCGCCGGGGTAGGGCGCGAAGTCCAGGCCTTCGGCCTTCCTTGTTGAGGTGCTTGCATTGAATGGTGCGTGCCATGTTCGTCAGTCCAGGGAAAAATCGTCTTACTTGAGGTTCTTGACCAGCACCTGCGAGCGCCGGTCCCATTTGTAGCTGCGCTTGCGGGCCTCGGGCAGCCAGGCCGGGTCAGACGGCGCGAACCACGCTTGATGAACCAGTGCATGGTACGCGTGGTCAATACAAACAGCGTCGACAGGCCCATGGCCCGCGCGCGCTGCTCGATGCGCTTGAGGATGCGCTCGCCGTCGCCCTGGCCCTGCACACTGGGTGAAATGGTCAGGGCGGCCATCTCGCCGGTACCCGCCTCGGGAAAGGGGTAGAGCGCCGCGCAGCCGAAGATCACGCCGTCGTGCTCGATCACCGTGTAGAGGGCCGCGTCGCGCTCGATCTCGGTGCGGCTGCGCTTGACCAGCGTGCCGTCCTGCTCGAACGGCTCGATCAGGCGCAGGATGCCGCCGACGTCGTCGGGCGTGGCCTCGCGCAGGCTCTCGAGCTTCTCGTCGACGATGCATGGTGCCCACGCCATCGTGCGTGAACACCTCCCAGCAGCAGGGCGCCGTCGACCTTGAACGGGATGATGTGCACCCGCTCGACGCCGCCTTCGCTGGCCTTGACAGCGTGCTGCAGGTAGTAGGCCGTGTCGGTCGGCTGCAGGGGGTTGGGCAGGGCGGCCAGCAGGCGCTTGGCATCGGCCAGCGCCAGTTCCTGGTCGATCTCTTCGTCCTCCTCGTGCTGCCTGGCTTCGAGCTCGACCGCCTTGGCCGGGTCGGCCACGATGCTTTGCAGGATGCCGCGCACTTCGGTCACGAAGATCAGCTTGTCGGCCTGCAGCGCGATGGCGGCGCTGGTGGCCACGTCTTCCATGCTCAGGTTGAAGGCCTCGCCGGTGTGCGAGAAGCCGAAGGGCGAGAGCATGACCAGCGCGCCGGTATCGATGGCGCGGCGCACGGCCATCGCGTCGATCTTGCGCACGAGGCCGGTGTGCATGAAATCCACGCCGTCGACGATGCCCACGGGCCGCGCGGTCACGAAGTTGCCCGAAATCACGCTGACCGAAGCGCCGCCATCGGCGTGTTGGGCAGCCCCAGCGAGAAGGCGGCTTCGATTTCATAGCGCAGTTGCCCGGCGGCCTCCTGGGCGCAATCGAGCGCGACCGGATCCGTGATGCGCATGCCGTGGCTGAACTTGGAGACCTGGCCCTTGACGCGCAACTGCTCTTCGAGCTGCGGCCGAAAGCCGTGCGCCAGCACGATCTTGATGCCCATGGCCTGCATCAGCGCGAGGTCTTGCACGAAGTTCTCGAGCCTTGCCCGCGGCGATCAGCTCGCCCACACAGGCCGACGACGAAGGTCTTGCCAATGGTGCGCGTGGATGTGGGGCGCCACCCAGCCGGGCCCCAGGGCACGAAGGTGTGGGGAAAGATCAGGTCCATTCGAATCACGGCAAGGCGGGGCGGAGGGGCGAAATTGCCTGCAATGGTAAGGCGTTTGCCAGCACGCTGGCGGTCCTTGGGCCTCGCCGCCGGTCAATCACACGATTTCTCCGCGCTGGCGGGGTGCGCGGCGCGGCGAACAGCCTTCGAATAATGGCGGACTTCCGTCTCGCATTCGTCTCAGCACCACCTCGCAGGTTCCGCCTGTCCCTTTTTGCCGCCGCTCCCGTGTCGGTGCCTACGCCCGCCATCACTTTTCCAGCATCCCTGCCGTCAGCGGCAAACACGACGAGATCGAGACCGCGTTGCGCGCGCGCCAGGTCATCATCGTGTGCGGCGAAACGGGCTCGGGCAAGACCACGCAACTGCCCAAGATCGCGCTGACGATGGGCTGTGGCGGCTGGGACAGCCGCGCGACCCGAATGCGCCCAGGCACCTGCGGCCCAAACTGATCGGGCACACGCAGCCGCGCCGCATCGCGGCATCGAGTCGTCGCCAAGCGCATCGCCGAAGAGCTGAACTCGCCGCTGGGCGAGGTCGTGGGGTACAAGGTCCGCTTTCAGGACCGCAGCTTGCAGCCGGGCGCGTCCGTCAAGCTGATGACCGACGGCATCCTGCTGGCTGAGACGCAGGGCGACCCGGACCTCAAGGCCTACGACACGATCATCATCGACGAGGCGCACGAGCGCAGCCTCAACATCGATTTCTTGCTGGGCTATTTGCGCCAGTTGCTGCCGCGCCGGCCCGACCTGAAGATCATCGTGACCTCGGCCACGATCGATGCGGAGCGCTAGGTGCTGTTCGGATTATTGGTTTCCCGATGGCCGCGCAGACGGTTAATGAAGACAGGCATAGA
>JASGJC010000045.1:0-57424 GCA_049840915.1 Aquabacterium sp. | reverse complement strand
CTTGAGCCGCACGACCAGGCCGCGTTCGCCATGGATGGCACCGGTAGCCAGCGATTGCTCGACCAGCAGCTCGTTGATGCGCGTCTGGCCGTTGAAGTCGCTGCCTTCCTTGCCGGAAAAGCCGCGCTTGCCCACGTCGATCCACTGGCTTGCGGCGCGAGATCCTGCAGGTGGGGTCGGCCAGCGCATCGAACAGCACCACATGGGCCTGCGCCAGCAAACGGCTGCCGCGCACCGTGATCAGGTCGGCCTCGCCGGGGCCGGCCCCGATGAAGACGACTTTGTGGTTCGCATGGTTTGCTCACGAGTGCTCTGCGTCAGTCAGATCAAGCGGCCTTGACCAGCAGCGCGCCGCTGGTGCGGTTGGTGGTCGGGTCGACGACGATCAGGGCGCCGCTGATGCGGTTCTCGAGATAGGCTTCGACAGGCAACGGCTGCTGCGTCTGGATCTGTCACGCGGCCGATCTCGTTGACGGCCAGCTCGTGCGCATCGCTGATCGGCCAGGGTGTGGATGTCCAGGCGGCTGTCGATGGACGTGATGCGGGCCTGCACCCAGCGGTTGCCGTGGCGCACCCAGTACTTGCGGCCCAGCGACGGCGGGTTCGGTGTCCAGCCAGGCCAGGGTGCCGCGTGAAGGTGTCCGTGGGCTTCATGCTGTCGGGCGTGGCGATCCAGTCGCCGCGCGAGATGTCGACCTGGCGGTCCAGCACGATGCCGGCGGACTGGCCGGCTTCGCACTGAAGCCACGACCTCGGCGGCATGACGCACTTCGGAGACGATGGCGCTCTGGCCGCTCGGGAAGATCTGCACTTCGTCGCCGGCCTTGACGCTGGCCGTGCGCGATGCGGCCCCAGAAGGCGCGGGTACTGATGACCCGTGCGACGCTGTCGCGCGTCACGTACTGCACCGGGTGGAGCAGGGCGCCGTCATGGCGCTCGTCGTGACGGGCAGTTGTCGAGCACCTCCAGCAGCGTCGGGCCCTTGTACCAGGTCCAGTTGGTGCTCGGCGTGGTCACGTTGTCGCCGCGCAGCGCGGACACGGGGATCACGCCCTTGAGCTGACGATGCCGGCCTGCTCGGCGAACGCTTGAGCGAGGCCTTGACGTTGTTGAAGGCGGTCTGCTGTGCCCTGTTCGATGGCATCCAGCTTGTTGATGGCGAACACGATCCCGGGCACGCGCAGCAACTGGGCGAGTAGGCTGTGGCGGCTTGTCTGGGGCAGCAAGGCACGGGCTCCACCTTGCTGTCGATCTTCGTGATGTCCACCAGCACGACCGCGACGTCCCTGCCGGCAGCAGCCGTCACCATGTTGCGCGTGTACTGCTCATGGCCGGGCGCATCGGCAATGATGAACTTGCGCGTCTGGGTCGCGAAGTAGCGGTAGGCCACGTCGATGGTGATGCCCTGTTCGCGCTCGGCCTCCAGGCCGTCAGTCAGCAGCGACAGGTCGATGGGGTGCGCCGGCGGCGCGTTTTTCCAGCGCGTCGATCTGGTCGGCCAGGATGGCGCGGCTGTCGAACAGCAGACGGCCGATCAGCGTGCTCTTGCCATCGTCCACGCTGCCTGCGGTCAGGAACCGCAGGGCCTTATGTGCCAGCTCGGCTTCGCATTGCAGCGTGGCATCCTTGGTGACTTTTTGTTGGGCGGACATCAGAAATAGCCTTCCTTCTTGCGGCGTTCCATCGACGCATCGGACGTGCGATCGTCCATGCGGGTGGCGCCACGTTCGCTGACGGTCACCTGCAGGGTCTCGGCGACGATGTCGGCCGGGCGAGGCGGCTTCAGCTTTCCACCGGGCAGGTGCAGGTCATGTCGCCCACGGTGCGGAAGCGCACGTCGACGGTCTCGATCTCTTCGCCGGCGGCAAAGCGGGGTCACCTCGGTCACCGGCACCAGCAGGCCCTTGCGGCGGCATCACCTGGCGGTCGTGGGCGTAGTAGATATTGGGCAGCGGGATCTTCTCGCGCTCGATGTAGAGCCACACGTCCAGCTCGGTCCAGTTGCTGATCGGGAAGGCGCGGAAGTGCTCGCCCGGCTTGATGCGCGTGTTGAACAGGTTCCACAGTTCGGGGCGCTGTTCCTTGGGCTGCCATTGGCCGAAGCTGTCGCGGTGGCTGAAGATGCGCTCCTTGGCGCGGCGCCTTCTCCTCGTCGCGGCGGGCGCCGCCGATCAGGCAATCGAAGCGGCCTTCCTCGATGGCTTCCAGCAGGGTCACCGTTTGGTGGCCGTTGCGCGATTCCAGCGGATGCGCCAGGCGCACGGTGCCTTTCTTGATGGACTCGTCCATGTGCGCCACGACCAGGCGCTCGCCGAGTCTCGGCCACGCGCTTCTCGCGGAAGTCGATCACTTCGGGGAAGTTGTGGCCGGTGTCCACGTGCAGCAGCGGGAAGGGCAGCTTGCCCTCGAACTTGCCGTGCGCAGTCTTCATCTTGAAGGCCTTCTCGGCCAACTGCAGCACGACGCAGGAGTCCTTGCCGCTGGAGAACAGCAGGGCGGGGCGCTCGAAGCTGGCGGCCACTTCGCGCAGGATGAAGATGGCTTCTTCTTCCAGCGCGTCCAGATGGCGATAGTCGACTCGGCCAGGGTTGGGTCGGCGTTCACAGGGGCATTCATGGCTTCACTTGTTTCCATTCAATTCTTCGGTTTCCATGTCGGGCACGAGCGGCGGCAACTCTTCCGCCACGTTGTGGACATGCAGGCCGCACTCCTTGGCCTTCTCGTCTTCCCACCACCAGCGGCCGGCGCGGAAGTCCTCGCCGACGGCGATGGCGCGCGTGCACGGCGCGCAGCCGATGCTGGGCATGAACTGGTCGTGCAGCGGGTTGTAGGGCACGTCGTTCTCGGCCACGTAGTGCCACACATCGCCCCAGGTCCAGTCGATCATGGGGTTGAACTTGGCGCGGCCCTTGTCGTCGTGCTCGCGTGCCTGCATGTCGCCGCGGTTGTTCGACTGCTCGCGGCGCAGGCCGGTGATCCAGGCGCTGCGCTCGGCCAGCATGCGGCCCAGCGGCTCGAGCTTGCGGATGCCGCAGCAGGCCTTGCGCAGGTCGATGCTCTTGTACATCGCGTCTTCGCCGTTGGCCTTGACGAACTGGATGGCCGTTTCCTGCACGGGCTTGTAGACCTCGACCTTCAGCCCCGCTTCGGCGTAGTGCCGCTCGATCGTGCCGATCAGGCCGACGGTCTCGGGGTTCAGCTTGCCGGTCTCGAGCGTGCCGATGGCGATGGGCAGGCGATGGCGCGCGATCAGGTCGGTCACGATCATGTCTTCCACGCCCAGGCTCGTGGCCTGCACGATCTGGCCGGGGTGCTCGGCGGCCGCAGCCTTGAGCAGCGCGAGCGTGGCCTGCACCTTGGCGGTGAAGTCCTTGCTCGGCCGGTTGTACAGGCCGATGGCCGAGCCGGCAGCAGGCGCGCCGCCGCCGATCATCGACACGGCGCCGCTGTCGACACCGTTGTCAGGGCCGCCGATCGACGAAATCAGAGATGAGGTGGCACCAGTGGGGGTGGTATCGCTCATGGTTGTCTAGCTCCAGCCCAATTTTCAGGCGGCGCGGCCGAACACGGGCTTGGTCGTCTTGACATCGCCCTGATAGTGGCCGCGTGCCGCGAAGAAGCCCAGCGCGCGCTCGGCGGCGACGCGGTCCTGGTCGCCACGCAAGGCGGCTGCGTCGAAGCCCGAGCGGGCCAGCAGCGGCATCATGTCGACCAGCACTTCACCCGTGGCGCGGATCTCGCCGCCGAAGCGGTAGCGCGCGCGCAGGATGTGCGCCTGGCTGTAGGCGCGGCCGTCCACCCACTTGGGGAACTGCAGCACGACCAGCGAGAGCTTGGGCACGCAGGCTTCGAGCACCTCGATGTCCGTGTCGTTGGGCAGGATCACGCCGACAGGCTTGTACGCGGGCGTGCCCTGCGCGGGCCAGGCCTCGCGCACCGAGTGCCACTGGCCCAGCGTCAGCAGGCTGTGGCTCTTGATGGGTGGGTGCGACATGGGGCCGTCTTCGCCGCCCACCGTGTGCCATTGGTCGTGTTGGGGATTGATGAACTTCATATGCTTTCCTCCGGCCGCTCAGGCTGCCTTGGCCGTCGTGCGGCGCACGGCATTGGCCGCCGCCTTGAACGGATCGATGCCCACGCGCTTGACCGTGTCGATGAAGCGCTCGTTGGCCGCGCGCTGGCCCTTGTAGGCCTCGATCACGGCTTCGATCACATCGGTCACTTCCTCGGCCGCGAACGACGGGCCGATCACCTTGCCCACCGAACTCACGGGCGCGTGGTCCGAGCCATCCGAGCCGCCCAGCGTCACTTGGTACCACTCGGTGCCGTCCTTGTCGACTCCGAGGATGCCGATGTGGCCGGTGTGGTGGTGGCCGCAGGAGTTGATGCAGCCGGAGATGTGCAGGTCGATGTCGCCAATGTCGTAGAGCTCGTCCAGGTCTTGATAGCGCTCGATCAGGTCGTTGGCGATGGGGATGGAGCGCGCATTGGCCAGGGCGCAGAAGTCGCCGCCAGGGCAGGCGATCATGTCGCTGAGCAAACCGAGGTTGGCCGAAGCCAGCGTGACGGCCTTGGCGGCCTGCCACAGCGCGAACAGATCTTCTTCGCGCACGAAGGGCAGCAGCACGTTCTGGTCGTGCGTCACGCGCAGCTCGCCGCAGCTGAAGCGGTCGGCCATGTCGGCGATGGCGTCCATCTGCGCATCGGTCACGTCGCCGGGCGCCTGGCCCACGCGCTTGACCGACAGGTGCACGTTCTTGTAGCCCTGCACCTTGTGGCCCTTGACGTTGCGCTCCAGCCACTTGCCGAACTGCGTCTTGTCGGCATCGCTCGCATCGGCGGGCAGGCCATTGCCCGAAGGCGTGTAGGCCTGCACGGCGGCGGGATACGAGAAGCCCACGTTGACGCGGTCGAATTCGGCCTGCGGGATGATGTGCGCGGCGCCGTCGATGTCGCGCGTCAGGATGTCGCTGAACTCCTGGTTGACCTGATCGAAGAACTTCTGGCCTTCGGCCTTCACGAGGATCTTGATGCGGGCCTTGTACATGTTGTCGCGGCGGCCGTAGCGGTTGTAGACGCGCACGATGGCTTCGATGTAGACCAGGATCTGCTGCCACGGCACGAAGCTGTTGATGACCGTGCCCGTGATCGGCGTGCGGCCCATGCCGCCGCCCACGATCACCTTGAAGCCGATTTCGCCTTCGTCGTCCTTGACCAGTTGAAGGCCGATGTCGTGCCAATAGACCAGCGCGCGGTCTTCCTTGGCGCCGCTCACGGCGATCTTGAACTTGCGAGGCAGGAAGGCGAACTCGGGGTGCAGGGTCGACCACTGGCGCAGCACCTCGCAGTAGGGGCGCGCGTCAATGATCTCGTCTTCGGCCACGCCCACCATGGCGTCGGCCGTGATGTTGCGGATGCAGTTGCCCGAGGTCTGGATGCCGTGCATGTTGACTTCGGCCAGCAGGTCCATCACGTCGGCGCTCTTGGCCAGCGGGATCCAGTTGTACTGCACGTTCTGGCGCGTCGTGAAGTGGGCGTAGCCGCGGTCGTACTCGCGGGCGATGCGCGCCAGCTGGCGGATCTGCTTGCTCGACATCTCGCCGTAAGGCACGGCCACGCGCAGCATGGGCGCATGGCGCTGCACATACCAGCCGTTTTGCAGGCGCAGCGGGCGGAACTCGTCGTCGCCCAGCTTGCCGGCCAGGTTGCGCTCGAGTTGATCGCGGAACTGCGCCGCGCGCTGGCGGACGAACTGTTTGTCAAATTCGGTGTACTGGTACATGGCATCTCTCCAGCAGTTCAGCCGGGTGTCAATGTCTCAAGGACGCTGGCACAGCCATTGACTGTGCGGCGGCATCCCAAGTCGTGGGGTCAAACGGTCAACAAAACCTTCTTCGCGGCAAGGACCAGGCAAACGCAAAGGGCAAAACGCGTGATTGTCTCAGGCAAATGCTTGGTCAGCTTGGCACCCACCCAAATCCCGGGGAGTGAGCCTATGAGCAATTCGAATAACAAAGTCGTGTTGACGTTGCCCAGCGAGGCATGGCCGATGCCCGCGACGATGGTCAGCGGCACGGCGTGGGCGATGTCGCTGCCGACCAGGCGTTTCATGTCCAGCCGGGGGTAGAGGATCAGGATCATCGTGGCGCCGAGGGCACCCGCGCCGATTGAGCTGAGCGAGACCAGCACGCCCAGGATGGCGCCGCACAGCACCGTCAGGGCCGGCCGGCGTTCGCGCGTGATCCAGCGCTCCAGCCAGATCCCGACCCTGTGCCAGACCGGGCGGAAGGCGACGGTCACGGCCGTCAGGAGCAGGGCGATGCCCAGGGCGTACGACAACATGCTGTCGTTGCGCTTGGTCAGCCCGACCATGTGCATGTAGACCATCGTGGCGACCGTGGCCGGGATGCTGCCGTACAGCAGCTTTTTCACGATGTGGTAGTCGACATGGCCTTCGCGGTGGTGCGCCACGGAGCCGGAAATCTTGGTCAGGCCGGCGAACCAGAGGTCCGTGCCGATGGCCACGGCCTTGTCCAGGCCGAAGACCGAAATCAACAAGGGCGTCATCAGCGAGCCGCCGCCCACGCCCGTGAGCCCCACAATCGAGCCCACGCCGGCACCGGCCGCGATGGCTGTCCAATCGAAATTCATTGAAACACTTCAGTCTGATGACAACGCCCGCGCCAACCGCAGGCTGTTTGAGGAAGCTGAACTGTAAAAAACTTATATATAAATGAGAAGAACATTTTTTGAAGTTGTTTATTCTTGTGTGGAATATGGCCTTGCCTGGCGGTTGACGACGGCTTTGGCTGTCCTGGCGCTGGGCGCCTGCAGCAGCGCGCCCGAGCAGCCACCCGCGCCTGTGGGGGCCTTGCCGCCGCCGGTCGTCGTGGCGCCTGCGCCCAAAACTGTGCCCAAGCCGCCGCGCATCGGGCTGGCGCTGGGCGGCGGCGCGGCGCGCGGCTTCGCGCACATCGGCGTGCTGCAGGTGCTCGAAGAGCAGGGCATCAAGCCGGACGTGATCGTGGGCACGTCGGCGGGTAGCCTCGTGGCGGCGCTCTACGCGGCGGGCAAGACCCCGGCCGAGCTGACCACCATGGCCATGTCGCTGGACGAATCCACGATCACGGATTGGGTCTTCCCTGGGCGCTCGCTGCTCAAGGGCGAGGCGCTGGCCAAGTTCGTGCGCAACCTGACCGGCGGCAAGCAGATCGAGGCGATGCGCGTGCCGCTGGGCATCGTCGCCGCCGACCTGCAGACGGGCCAGCCGATCCTGTTCCGCAAGGGTGACCCGGGCACGGCGGTGCGGGCATCGAGTTCGGTGCCGGGCGTGTTCGCGCCGGTCAAGATCGGCGACCACGAGTACATCGATGGCGGCGCCGTGTCGCCCATCCCGGTCCGCTTCGCGCGGCAGATGGGCGCGGACGTGATCATCGCGGTCGACATCTCGGCCATCCCCGAAGGTCAGGCCACCAAGGGCGCGATGGACATCCTGCTGCAGACCTTCAACATCATGGGCCACGCGATCAGCCAGTACGAGCTGCGCGACGCCGATGTGGTGATGCGTCCCAAGCTGGAGGGCATCGGCAGCGCGGATTTCAGCTCGCGCCGTCTGTCCATCCTGGCCGGGCGCGAGGCCGCGTTGATGGTGATGCCTCAGCTCAAAGACAAGATCGCGGCGAAGACCAAATGATCAGCACGGCTTGATCAGCGCGGCGTGCCGAAAGGCTCGCCCGTGAGCTTGCTGCCCGGCTTGATGCCGCGCTTGGTGAACCAGCCCTTGTTCATCTCGAGCACGAAGCGGACCTGCTTGGTCGAGCAGTGCGGGTCGAGCGTCTGGGGCTTCATCTCGTCGAGGTTGACGATGGTGCCGTCGTCGGCGATGAAGGCCACGGCCAGCGGGATCAGCGTGTTCTTCATCCAGAAGCACTGCTGGCCGGGGCGGTCGAACACGAAGATCATGCCGTCGTTGCTGCCCATGCTGTCGCGGTGCATCAGGCCGATCTCGTGCTCCTGCTCGGTCAGGGCCACCTCGGCCTTGATGTTGTGCATGCCCGCGCCCAGTTGGGTGGTGGCCAGGTGCTGCGCCTGGTCCTGTGCCAGCGCGCCTTGCGCCAGCAGGCTCAGGCACAAGCCGGCGCTGGCCAAAAAGCCATTGCATGAAACACGGTCTTGCAACACAGTCCGGGTCATTGCTTGATCCTCATCAAGGTTGAAACATGGGTTTTGGGTAGATTGCCGACTGTATCAGCGCGCCTGATGAACCAAGCCGTGTCCTCCCCGTCGTCCCTCTCCTTATCGCCCGAGCCCCTCGCCGCGTTGACAGCGTCGCAAAAGGCCGGCTTGGACGACCCTGAGCTGCTGGCCCATTGCGTCGTCGAGGCGCCTGTGGGCAGCAGCCTGCGGCGCATCGGCCTGGGCCTGTCGGGCATGTACTGCGCCGCGTGCGCCATCACCATCGAGGATGCCTTGCTCACGGTGCCCGGCGTGAGCGAAGTGCAGGTGCAGGCGGCCTCGCAGCGCGCGCGCATCCTGCTGGACCCGGCGCGCGTGCGGCTGTCGCAGCTCGTGGCAGCTGTGCAGAAAACGGGTTACCGCGCCTGGCCCGATGCCGCGGCCTGCGCGGGCAATGAGCGCCTGCGCGAGCGCCGCAAGCTGGTGTGGCGCTTGTCCGTGGCGGCGTTCTGCATGATGCAGATCATGATGATCACGGTGATGCAGTACGTGGCCGGGCCCGGCCAGATCCCCGCTGATCTGTGGAACCTCATGAACTGGGGCAGCTGGGTGCTGAGCCTGCCCGTGATGGCGTTTTCGTGCGGGCCTTTTTTCTCGGGCGCCTGGCGCGCGGCCTGGCAGGGGCGCATCTCGATGGACACGCCTGTGGCGCTGGGCATCGCGGCCACGTTCATCGCGAGTACGGGCAGCGCGTTCGGCGGGCAGGCGGTTTTCGGCCGCGAGGTGTATTTCGATTCGCTGACCATGTTCGTGACCTTCTTGCTCGCGGGCCGCTGGCTGGAGAGCCGGGCGCGCGAGAAGGTCACGCAGTCGCTGGAGTCGCTGTGCCTGCGCTTGCCCGAGGCGGTGGACCGCGCGGTGGATGCGCAAGCCGCCGATCTCGCGGCCGCGCCAACAGAGTCAGTGCCTTTGTCGGCCTTGAAGCATGGCGACAAGGTGCGCGTCGCCGTCGGGCAGGCCTTCCCGGCCGATGGTCAGATCCTGGCCGGTCGCACGGAGGTGGACGAGTCGCTGCTGACGGGCGAGTCGCGCGCCGTGCCGCGCCAGCCCGGGCAGATGGTCGTCGCGGGCAGCTTGAACCTGGGCGCGCCCGTGTGGATGTGCATCGAGCGTCTGGGCCCCGACACCCGCTACCAGCAGATCGTTTCGCTCGTGCACCAGGCCATGACCGAAAAGCCCGGCTGGATGCGGCAGGCGGACCGCATCGCCGGGCCCTTCTTGTGGGGCGTGGTTCTGCTGGCGGCGGGCGGTGCGCTGGCGTGGCAGTGGATCGATCCGGCCCGGTCCATCTGGGTGGCCGTGTCCGTGCTGATCGTGACCTGCCCGTGCGCCTTGTCGCTGGCCGCGCCCTCGGCCTTGTTGGCCGCCGCGGGGGCCATGGCGAAGCAGGGTGTGCTTGTGCGCAGGCTCGATGCGTTGGAGGCGCTGGCCCATGTCGACCAGGTCTATTTCGACAAGACCGGGACCTTGACCGAGGGCGAGCTTCAACTCGTGGCGATGGTGACGGGGCAGGGCGAGGTGTCGGCGCAGGGCGGTTTGCCAGTCGATCAGGCGGCGCATTGGCAAAGGGCGGCGGCGCTGGCGGCGCAGTCGCAGCATCCCTTGTCGCGGTCGCTGGTTCAGGCGGCGCAGCAGGCGGGCGGCTGGGAAGCGCAGCCCTGGGTCGATGTGAAGGAGCATGCGGGCAAGGGCATCGAAGCCCGTGACATGGCGGGGTGTGTCTGGCGCCTGGGTTCACGCGATTGGGTGTTCGAAAGCGATGAAGGCGACAGCGCTGTCTTCACGCTGGCGCATGACGAAGCCCGCGTCTGGCTGGCCGCGCGCCAGGAAGGCCGTTGCCAGCGTGACACTGCCATCGGCTTTGTGTTCGACGAGGCCCTGCGCGAGGAAGCCCGACCGGCCGTGGCACGCCTGGCGCAACTGGGCTGCGACGCGGCCTTGCTTTCCGGCGACCACACCGCGCGCGTGGCCGCCGCCGCGTGCCAACTCGCCCTGCAACAAGGGCAGGGCATGCGCATCGCCATGGCGCAGGCCACGCCCGAAGACAAGCTGAACCTCATCGCCTCGGCCCAGGCGCAAGGCCACCGCGTCGCCGTCGTCGGCGATGGCATCAACGACGCGCCCGTGCTGGCCAAGGCGGACGTGTCCATGGCGCTGGACCAGGGCGCGGCCTTGGCGCAATCCCAGGCGGACCTCATCGTGCTCAACGGGCGCCTGCTGGGCGTGCCGCTGGCAGTCGAGACGGCGCGCCGCGCCATGCGCATCGTCAAGCAGAACCTGGCGTGGGCGTTGCTCTACAACCTGGCGTGCATCCCGCTGGCCCTGGCTGGCCTGCTGCCGCCCTGGCTGGCCGGGCTGGGCATGGCGTTGAGCTCACTGGCGGTCGTGCTCAACGCGCTCCGGCTCGGCGTCGCCCACCCGTGAGGCGGCCATCAGTCACACCATGGAAATCCTCTACGTCCTGATCCCCGTGTCTGTTCTGCTCGTGCTGGCGATCCTGGCGGTGTTAGGTTGGGCGGTCAACAGCGGGCAGTTCGAAGACATCGAACAGGAAGGGCTGCGCATCTTGCGGCCCGATGAACCCAAAGCAGTATCCGAAGACGCGCCAAGAGAGACGCACAACGTTGAGCTTGATCAAGATTGAGCTGGGTGGTTTCCCGCAAACTCCAGAGCGCAACAAAGGAGAACAAGAGATGGCAACCCCCCACTCTGCCACCTACAACGACACCGTTGTGCGGCAGTTCGCCATGGCCGCCGTCGTCTGGGGCGTCGTCGGCATGGCCGTCGGTGTCCTGATCGCCTCGCAACTGGCCTGGCCCGAGCTCAATTTCGGCATCCCCTGGCTGAGCTATGGCCGCCTGCGCCCCCTGCACACGAATGCCGTGATCTTCGCGTTCGGCGGCTGTGCGCTGATGGCCACGTCCTACCATGTGGTGCAGCGCACCTGCCAGACGCGCCTGTTCGCCGGCCCGCTGGCCGCCTTCACTTTCTGGGGCTGGCAACTGGTGATCGTGCTGGCTGCCATCTCGCTGCCCATGGGCTTCACGACCGGCAAGGAGTACGCCGAGCTCGAGTGGCCCATCGACATCCTGATCGCCGTTGTCTGGGTGGCCTACGCGGTCGTCTTCTTCGGCACGATCGGCCAGCGCAAGATCCGCCACATCTACGTGGCCAACTGGTTCTACGGCGCCTTCATCATCGCCGTGGCCTTGCTGCACATCGTCAACAGCGCCGAGATCCCTGTGAGCCTGACCAAGAGCTACTCGGCCTACGCCGGCGTGCAGGACGCGATGGTGCAATGGTGGTACGGCCACAATGCCGTGGGCTTCTTCCTCACAGCTGGCTTCCTGGGCATGATGTACTACTACATCCCCAAGCAGGCGGGCATGCCGGTCTATTCGTACCGGCTGTCCATCGTCCACTTCTGGGCGTTGATCTTCACTTATATGTGGGCGGGCCCGCACCATCTGCATTACACGGCCTTGCCCGACTGGACGCAATCGGTGGGCATGGTCTTCTCGCTGATCCTGCTGGCGCCTTCGTGGGGCGGCATGATCAACGGCATCATGACCTTGTCGGGTGCCTGGTACAAGCTGCGCGACGACGCGATCCTCAAGTTCCTGATCGTGGCGCTGTCGTTCTACGGCATGTCGACCTTCGAAGGCCCGATGATGTCGATCAAGACCGTGAACGCCTTGTCGCACTACACCGATTGGACGATCGGCCACGTGCACTCCGGCGCGCTGGGCTGGGTGGGGCTGATCTCGATGGGCTCGCTCTACTACCTGATCCCGCGCATGTTCGGCCGCACGACCATGTACTCGGTGCCGGCCATCTCGCTGCACTTCTGGGCCGCGACCATCGGCATCGTGCTCTACATCGCCGCGATGTGGATCGCCGGCGTGATGCAGGGCCTGATGTGGCGCGCGGTCAACCCGGACGGCACGCTGGTCTACAGCTTCGTCGAGTCGGTCAAAGCCACGCATCCCTTCTATGTGATCCGCGTCGCGGGCGGCTTGCTCTACCTGGGCGGCATGATCCTGATGCTGTGGAACGTGGTGATGACGGCGCTGGCCGGCCGCGCGGTGAATGCGGCCATTCCCCAGCCCGCCCACGCCTGAGGAGGACAAGAACATGGCTGACACCCACCACAACGTGAAGCTCTTCTCGCACGAGAAGATCGAGACCAGCAACTTCCTGCTGATCGTGCTGACGCTGATCGTCGTCGCGTTCGGGGCGCTGGTCGAGATCGTGCCGCTGTTCTTCCAGCACAGCACGACCGAGCCCGTGCCCGGCCTCAAGCCCTACACGGCGCTGCAGCTGGCTGGCCGCGACATCTACCTGCGCGAAGGCTGCTACAACTGCCACTCGCAGATGATCCGTCCCTTCCGCGCCGAGACACTGCGCTATGGCCACTACTCGATGGCCGGCGAGTTCGTCTACGACCACCCTTTCCAATGGGGCTCCAAGCGCACGGGCCCCGACCTGCACCGCGTGGGCGGCAAGTACTCGGACGAATGGCACCGCGCCCATTTGCACAACCCGCGTGACGTGGTGCCCGAGTCCAACATGCCCGCCTACCCCTGGCTGGAAGAGAACAAGGTCGACCCGGCCGGCATGGCGCCGCGCATGAAGGCCCTGCGCATCGTGGGCGTGCCCTACAGCGATGCCGAGATCAACGGCGCCGCCGAAGAGGTCAAGGACAAGACCGAGATCGAAGCCTTGATCGCCTACCTGCAGGTGCTGGGCACCGCCGTCAAGTAAGGAGCTGCGTACATGGACATCATCGTTGCCAGAAGCATCTTCACGGTTGCGGGCCTGTGCGTTTTCGTGGGCATCGTTGTGTGGGCGTTCAAGCGCAGCAACAAGGCCCAGTTCGAAGAGGCGGGCCGCCTGCCTTTCGCAGATGATGGATTGGAGGCTCGTTCATGAGTGACTTCATTGACAGTGGCTGGTCGTGGTACGTCATCGCGATCGTCGTTTTCGGGCTCGTGTTCTGCGCGGCCGTGCTCATGGGCGCGGCGCGGCACAAGGTCATCTACGACGCACAGGGCAATGTCGACAAGACCACCGGCCACGTGTGGGACGGCGACCTGCAGGAGCTGAACAACCCGCTGCCGCGCTGGTGGCTGTTCCTGTTCATCATCACGATCGTTTTCGCGGCCGGCTACCTGATGCTGTACCCGGGCCTGGGCGACAAGAAGGGCAGCCTGGGCTGGACGTCCGTCGGCCAGCTCGACAAGGAAATGCTCAAGGCCAAGGGCGAGCAGGACAAGATCTTCGCCGGATTCAAGAACGTTTCGGTCGAAGACCTGGCCCGCGACCCCAAGGCCCATGCGATTGGCGAGCGCCTGTTCCTGAACAACTGCGCGGCCTGCCACGGCTCGGACGCCAAGGGCAACAAGGGCTACCCGAACCTGACGGACAACGACTGGCTGCACGGCGGCTCGCCCGACAAGATCATCGAGACCATCACGCACGGCCGGCGCGGTCAGATGCCGGTGATGGCACCCGCCGTGGGCAGCGCCGAAGAAGTGCGCCAGGTGGCCAACTACGTGCTGAGCCTGTCGGACGCGGGGCACAACTCCATCATGGCCGAGCTGGGCCGGGCCAAGTTCAAGCAGGTCTGCGCGGCCTGTCACGGCGCGGACGGCACGGGCAACCAGGCCATCGGCGCGCCCAACCTGACCGACAAGATCTGGCTGCACGGCTTCGGTGAGCAGGCCATCATGGACATGGTCAACAAGGGCAAGCTCAACATCATGCCGGCGCAGGAAGCGCGCTTGTCGGCGGACCAGATCAAAATCCTGGCGTCCTATGTCTGGGGCTTGTCCCACGTCAGCCAGACCGCCTCGAGCCAGTAACGCCAAACCCAACCCATCGGTCGCCCCATGGCTGATACCACCACGCCCGCCAGCCAACCCAAGCGCGTGATCCCCATCGCGGCGATCGACGCCGTGGGACAGCCCCAAGCCACGCGCGAGGAGATGGTGTCGCTGTACCAGAAGACGGAGAAGATCTACGCCCGCGAGGTCAAGGGCTGGTTCACCAAATGGCGCTGGGCTTTCGTGTGGCTGACGCAGCTCGTGTTCTATGGCATGCCGTGGCTGAGCTGGCATGACCGCCAGGCTGTGTTGTTCGATCTGGGCAGCCGCTGCTTCTACCTGTTCGGCCTGATCCTGTACCCGCAGGACTTCATCTACCTGGCCGTGCTGCTGGTCATCTCGGCGTACGGCCTGTTCCTGTTCACGGCGGTGGCGGGGCGCTTGTGGTGCGGCTATGCCTGCCCGCAATCGGTCTACACAGAGATGTTCATGTGGATAGAGCGCAAGATCGAGGGCGACCGCAGCCGCCGCATGAAGCTCGACAAGGCGCCGCTCTCGGCCGAGAAGCTGGGCCGCAAGATCGCCAAGCACGCCGCGTGGATCGCGCTGGCCTTGTGGACGGGCTATACCTTCGTCGGCTACTTCACGCCCATCCGCGTGCTGGCTGCCGAGGCGCTGAGTTTCGGCATGGGGCCGTGGGAGGCCTTCTGGGTGCTGTTCTACGGCTTCGCCACCTACGGCAACGCGGGCTTCATGCGCGAGCAGGTCTGCAAGTACATGTGCCCCTATGCGCGCTTCCAGAGCGCCATGTTCGACCGCGACACCCTGATCATCAGCTACGACGAAAAGCGCGGCGAGCCACGCGGTTCGCGATCGCGCAAGGCCGATGCCAAAGCATTGGGGCAGGGCGATTGCATCGACTGCACGCTGTGTGTACAGGTCTGCCCGACGGGCATCGACATCCGCAAGGGCCTGCAGTACGAATGCATCGGCTGCGCGGCCTGCATCGACGTCTGCGACTCGGTCATGGACAAGATGGGCACGCCGCGCGGCCTGATCCGCTACGCCACGCAGAACGCGATGGAAAACGGCTGGGGCCGTTCGCAGATGTGGTCCCGCGTGGCGCGGCCGCGCGTGCTCGCCTTCTCGGCCATCCTGGTCGCCATCGTCGTGGCCTTCCTGGCCAGCCTTTATGCGCGTCCGCCTTTCCGCGTCGACATCGTGCGCGACCGTGGCGTGCTGGCCCGCATCGTCGACGACGGCTTCGTCGAGAACGTCTACCGCATCCAGCTGATGAACGCGAGCGAGTCGCCGCACAAGTACCGCGTCGGCGTCGAGCAACTGAGCCAGGCCTCGGTCACAGGCGGCGACAACATCGTCCTCGGCCCGACCGAATCGCGCTGGGTGCCCATCTCTGTGAAGATCCCGCCAGAAGTGGCCGCGCGCATGGGCTCGGGCGCCTTCGGCATGACTGTGGTCGTCGAGCAATTGCGCCAGGGCGACGAAGGCCAGGTCGATGTGCGCGAAAAATCCACCTTCATGGTGCCGCGCTGAGCCGCGCCATCAGCACCAGTCAGGAGCACGCATGTCTCAATCTCTCGATCAAGCCGAACAACTTGTCAGCGCCGCGGACAAGAACCACCCTGGTGGCGCTATCCCATGCGTCTGGATGGTCATCGGCGGCCCGGCCGCCGTGGTCGTGGCCTCGATCTACACGGCCGGCCTGGCCATCAAGTACGTCGACCCGGTGCTCGACACATCGGCCGAGCACCTCACCAGCCCGGGCCACGCGCCAGCCATGAAAGCGCGCAACAGCGCCGCGCAAACCGCATTGCAGCCCGCCGACCGCTGAAGGCTTTAGGGGTAACTCCTCGCCACAGTGGCGCACACGCGTAGGAACATGCGTGACGTGTGTCCCTTTTCAAACCAAGGAGAACCGCATGACACAGCAACGCGTCCTGCACGCCGCCCAGATTCTGTGGCCCGCCTTTTTGATCGCGGGCGTCCTCGAGATGGTGGTTTTCTCCTGGGTCGACCCGTCGCAATTGCGATTCGGTCAATGGCAGCCCGATGCCCAGACCACCTACAGCCTGGCCTTCTTCGTGTTCTGGGCCTTGGTGACCGTGTCCTCGCTCTTGAGTCACTGGATGATGAAGTCGGCGGAGACGCCGGGGCAGGCGCGCCGCTCGCGCCGCCTGGCGCGCAAGCAGCCACTCAGCAACGCACGTTATTGACCAGCGCACGCAAGCCGGTTTCATCCGTGATGCGGATGTCGCGCTGCTTGACCTCCAGCAGGCCATCTTCCTGGAATTTCGAGAACGTGCGGCTCACCGTCTCGAGCTTGAGCCCGAGGTAACTGCCGATCTCTTCGCGCGTCATGCGCAGCACGAGCGCCGAGGCCGAGAAACCCCGCGCATGCAGGCGCTGCGTCAGGTTCAGCAGGAAGGCGGCCAGGCGCTCCTCGGCGCGCATGCTGCCCAGCAGCAGCATCACACCGTGGTCGCGCACGATCTCGCGGCTCATGATCTTGTGGAACTGGTGCTGCAGGTCCGAGAACTCGCGCGACAGGTCTTCGAGCTGCGAATAAGGGATCACGCACACCTGCGAGTCTTCCAGCGCGATGGCATCGCAGGCGTGCCGGTCCGTGCTGATGCCGTCCAGGCCGAGCAACTCGCCCGCCATCTGGAAACCGGTCACCTGGTCGCGGCCGTCCTCGGACGACACGCGCGTCTTGAAGAAGCCCGTGCGCACCGCGTACACGGAGCGGAACGCATCGCCCGTGTGGAAGAGGGCGTCGCCGCGCTTGATGGTCTTGCGCGTGGCCACCAGCGAATCCAGTTGAGACAGCTGTGGCTGCGACAGCCCGACCGGCAGGCACAGTTCGCGCAAATTGCAGCTTGAGCAGGCTACCTTGAATGTGTCGTATTTCATGGAGCAGGCCGACGATTGGCTGTTGTCACAGCGATGGGTGTGTGAACGGGTGGCGGATTCAGCATCGATGATCGGGACGGTACTGTTCAGCATGAGCAACCTCAAAGTTGCCCCATTGTTGCCCGTCCACCGATCCGGACCTTGATCCACATCAATCCCGGTGGCCATGAGTTTGGCACAGTCATCGGCATGAGTGAACCGGCCCTGCTTCCCAACCAAGCGTCTCCCATGGTCTCGCGGGAGATGTTGTCTCGCCTGGACATCAGCGGGCCGCGCTACACCTCCTACCCGACGGCCGATCGCTTCGTCGAGGCCTATGGACCCGATCAATACCGGCAGGCCCTGCAGCAGCGGGTCGAGGGCGGTGGCGCCGTGGGCGGGGCGGCCGTGCCCTTGTCCATCTACGTGCACATTCCGTTTTGCGAGTCGGTCTGCTATTACTGCGCCTGCAACAAGGTCATCACCAAGCACCATGAGCGTGCCGCCGCCTATCTGGAGGCCCTGCGCACCGAGATCGCGCTGATCGTGGCGCAACTGGGGCGCGGCCAGGCCGTTTCGCAACTGCACTTCGGCGGCGGCAGCCCCACCTTCCTGTCCGATGACGAGCTCGAAAGCCTGCTGGGCGCGCTGCAGTCGGCCTTCCGCTTCGTGCCGGGCGGCGAGTACGCCATCGAGGTCGACCCGCGTACCGTCGACGCCGCGCGCCTCAAGCGCCTGGCGGCCATGGGCTTGAACCGCCTGAGCCTGGGCGTGCAAGACTTCGACCCCGATGTGCAGCAAGCCGTGCACCGCGTGCAGCCCTTCGGGCAGGTGGCCGAATTGATGGCGGCCGCCAGATCCGAAGGCTTCGAGTCCATCAACATGGACCTGATCTACGGCCTGCCCAAGCAGACGCTGGAAGGCTTTCAGCGCACGCTGGCCCAGGTCGTCAGCCTCAAGCCGGACCGCGTCGCGCTCTACGCCTACGCGCACTTGCCTCAGCGCTTCAAGCCGCAGCGCCGCATCGACGCCCGCACCTTGCCCAAGGCCGGGGACAAGATCGGCATGCTCTCGACGGCCATCGACGTGTTCGGCGCCGGCGGCTACGACTACATCGGCATGGACCACTTCGCGCTGCATGGCGACAGCCTCGCCGCGGCCCGCAGGCAAGGGCGCCTGCACCGCAACTTCCAGGGCTACAGCACCCATCCCGACAGCGACCTGATCGGCCTGGGCGTGTCGGCCATCGGGCGCATCGGCGCGCACTACGGCCAGAACGCCAAGACGCTCGACGAGTACTACGACGCCTTGCGCCGCAGCGAATTCCCGATCGTGCGCGGCCTGATGCTCTCGCGCGACGACCTGGTCCGCCGCGCCGTGATCATGGCCGTCATGTGTCAGGGCAGGGTGGACATCGAGTCCATCGAGCTGGCCTACCTGATCGATTTCAGGCAATACTTCGGACCAGAACTGCGCCAGTTGGAGCCGCTCGTGGAGTCTGGCCTGGTGCAACTGGAGTCGGACGGTGTGCGGGTCACGGCCTTGGGATGGTATTTCGTGCGCGCCATCGCCATGGTGTTCGACCGGCATCTGCAGGCCGACAAGACCGTCGAGCGTTTCTCTCGCATCATCTGAGCCGATGCGTGCCAGGGGCCGGGTGTGCTGTCCGGGCTGATCCTGACTGCTTTCCTGATGGGGCTGGGCGGCGTGCCGCATTGCGCCGCCATGTGCGGAGCCGCCTGCGCGGTGGCCTTGCCCAAAGGCGTGCCTTTGTCCAGCTTGCTGGGGCGTTGCCTGGCCTATGCCCTGCTGGGCAGCGTGGCGGCGGCCAGCGCGGGCATCGCAGCCCGATGGGGGCGGCAGTTTGCCTTCGTCCAACCACTGTGGATCCTGGCGCAGGCCGTGGCCGTGCTGCTCGGCATCTATCTGGCGTTGTCGGGTCAGATGCCCCGCCAGATAGACGCCTGGGGGCAGCACCTCTATCGGCGCTGTCAGGCGCGCTGGTCCCGGCGCAATGCCGATCGCCCGCAGCCCTCATGGCAACGCGCGCTGTGGCCTTTGCTGGCCGGCATGGCCTGGGCCATCCTGCCGTGTGGCCTGCTGTATGCGGCGGTCATGGTCGCGGTATTGGCCACCTCGGCCTGGGGCGGAGCCTTGATCATGCTGGCTTTCGCCTTGCCGAGCGCATGGGGTGTGTGGGCCGCGCCCATGTTGCTGCGGCGTCTGCTCAAACGTGGGGCCAGTGCCACGCTGACGTCCTCGCCATCAACGGGAGCAGGCGCCGTGCTGGCCCCCGTGATCTGGCTACAGCCCGAGTCAGCTCTGCCGAACGAAGGCACGAACTGCGATGAGCCACAGGTCCCGCCATCGTGGCGTGATCCAAGATGGGCCGTGCGTCTGGCAGGCTTGATGCTTGCGGTGATGGGCAGTTGGGCGCTGTACCACCAGGTGCTGGCCCAATGGCGGGCGTGGTGCGCCTGAAGCCCTCGCCATGGCGCGTTGGATTGCGCGTTGAAGCGAGGCTAAATGGCAACCTATACCTGCAAACCCCTTGCTCATTTGCTTCGCCGGTGAAACCACTCGCGTAGAATCATTTCAACGCTGCCGATATCCATGGCATCGTCTTTCACGGAAACGCCAAACGCGGAGACCACAACCATGTACCAGCACATCAAAGTGCCCGAAGCTGGGCAGAAGATCACGGTCAACCCGGACTTCTCGCTCAATGTCCCCAACAACCCCATCATCCCTTACATCGAAGGTGACGGCACCGGCTTCGACATCACGCCCGTGATGATCAAGGTCGTCGATGCCGCTGTCGAGAAATCCTACGGTGGCCAGCGCAAGATCCACTGGATGGAGATCTATGCGGGCGAGAAATCCACGCGCGTCTACGGCCCCGACGTGTGGCTGCCCGAAGAAACGCTGCAGGTCCTCAAAGAATTCGTCGTGTCCATCAAGGGCCCGCTGACCACGCCGGTCGGTGGCGGCATCCGCTCCCTGAACGTGGCTTTGCGCCAGGAGCTCGACCTCTACGTCTGCCTGCGCCCCGTCACCTACTTCAAGGGCGTGCCTTCGCCCGTGAAGGAGCCCGAGAAGATCGACATGGTGATCTTCCGCGAGAACTCGGAAGACATCTACGCCGGCATCGAGTTCGAGGCCAAGAGCGACAAGGCCCAGAAGCTGATCAAGTTCCTGCAGACCGAATTCGGCGTCAAGAAGATCCGCTTCCCGGATACCTCCGGCATCGGCATCAAGCCCGTGTCCCAGGAAGGCACCGAGCGTCTGGTGCGCAAGGCCCTGCAATACGCCATCGACAACGACAAGCCCAGCGTGACCCTGGTCCACAAGGGCAACATCATGAAGTACACGGAAGGCGGCTTCCGCGACTGGGGCTATGCCCTGGCGCAAAAGGAATTCGGCGCCGAGTTGGTCGATGGCGGCCCATGGTGCAAGTTCAAGAACCCGAAGACGGGCAAGGACATCGTCGTCAAGGACGCCATCGCCGACGCCTTCCTGCAGCAGATCCTGCTGCGTCCGGCCGAGTACAGCGTGATCGCCACGCTCAACCTCAACGGCGACTACATCTCCGACGCGCTGGCCGCGCAGGTCGGCGGCATCGGCATCGCGCCGGGCGCCAACCTGTCCGACTCGGTCGCGATGTTCGAAGCCACGCACGGCACGGCGCCCAAGTACGCCGGCAAGGACTACGTGAACCCGGGTTCCGAGATCCTGTCGGCCGAAATGATGCTGCGCCACATGGGCTGGTTCGAGGCGGCCGATCTGGTCATCAGCTCGATGAACGGGGCCATCCAGAGCCGCAAGGTCACTTACGACTTCGCCCGCCTCATGGACGGCGCGACGCAGGTGTCGTGCTCCGGCTTCGGTCAGGTCATGATCGACAACATGTGATGTCGCTGCTCAGTGCCTGATCGCGTTTCGCGATGTGGGCAATGACACCAGCCCCTGGCTTCCGAATGCGAAGTCCAGGGGCTTTGCTTTTTGTGCTGGATCAACGCGAACACCCTTGACCTGGGGGAATGCGCTCTGAAAGTAAGGCATTGTGTCGCTTACTGGTTATAATGAGAATGGTTATCATTAATATTTTGCTTGAGCGTGCAACAGGTTCGAGCAAGCAGCATTGTTCGCCCTCGTCGTCCAGTCGTCTCATTCATGTACACCGAGCAAACTCAGGCAGTCACCGCAGCGATGCCGCCAGGATTGCAGCCTGCTTACCAAGCTGCTGCGCATCCTCATGCTGCATCGGTTCCCGCATGGCAGCGTTTCTCGGAAGCGCCGGGCGGCCGCATGTTCGCCATGCTGGTCGTGGTTGCCGCGCACTGTGGGCTGCTGGGGTGGATCATCGCGACGCGTACACAGGTGCCGGTCTTGATCGAGCCACCAACGCTGGCTGGCGTGCTGGTGTCTCCGCCCGCAGAAGTGGTGAAGGAGCCTGCTCCACCCACGCCAAAGCCGGTCAAGCCGCAAGCCAGGCCGCAACCATCACCGGTGCCTGTGCCCAAGGCCGCACCTTCCGAGCGGGCCGTGACAGCGCCGACGCCAACGCCCATCCCTCAGGTCGCGCATGCGGATGCCGCACCGGAGGTCGCGGCTCAGGCGGCCGCCGTGATTCCCCCTGCACCTGCTGAACCAGCGCCGCCGCCAGTGGTGCTGCCGCGTTCGGATGCGTCTTATCTGAACAACCCGATCCCGCTTTATCCATTGATGTCGAAGCGCCTTCAGCAACAGGGGCGTGTGCTGCTGGACGTTTATGTCCTGGCCAATGGCACGGTGGGCGATCTCAAGCTCAAACGCTCCAGCGGGTTCCCCTTGTTGGACGAGTCCGCCACCGAGTCGGTGCGCCGCTGGCATTTCGTACCGGCCAAGCGCGGCGGCGAGGCCATTGCCTATTGGTACACCGTGCCTGTCGATTTTTCTCTTGATCGTTGAGCGAGCCCTTGTCGGCACGGCTTTGCGTTGCATTTACTGAAGGAGTTTTTCACCATGACTGACAACCCATATGGCTTCCTGGCGCTTTGGGACCAAGGCGATATGGTCATCCGCGGCGTGGCGGTCACGCTGCTGCTGATGTCCATCGTTTCCTGGTACGTCATCCTCACCCGTGCATGGCGTGCCACGATGCTGCGCCGCTCGTCCGCCGCCGTGGCGGGCTTCTGGCACACGCACAGCTTTGCCGAAGGCATGGCGCTGCTCGATACGCAAGGCCAAGCCAATCCTTTTCGGCATCTGGCCAGTGAAGGCAAGGCCGCCGTTGAGCACCACACATCCAATCAGGATGACCTGCATGGCCAGATCAGCCTCGCCGAGTGGCTGACCGAGAGCCTGCGTGGCGCCATCGACGAAAGCGCCGAGCGCATGCAAAACGGTCTGGCCGTTCTGGCTTCCGTCGGCTCGACCGCGCCTTTCGTGGGGCTGTTCGGCACCGTCTGGGGCATCTATCACGCGCTGGTCGGCATTGGCGCATCGGGTCAGGCCAACATCGACAAGATCGCCGGCCCCGTTGGTGAAGCGCTGATCATGACGGCCTTCGGTCTGGCCGTGGCCATTCCTGCCGTGTTGGGCTACAACACGCTCATGCGCAACAACAAAGGTGTGATCAACAAGCTCAATCGTTTCGCGCGTCAGCTGCACGCCTACTTCCTCACTGGTTCGCCAGTGGCCAAGGAAAACGCGAAAGTGATGTCGATGAGCAAGCTGAGCAAGAAGGGCGGCTGATATGGCTTTCGGTAGCAGCCTCGATGACAACGATGACGTGGTGAGCGACATCAACATGGTGCCGCTGATCGACGTGATGCTGGTCCTGCTGATCATCTTCATCCTGACGGTGCCCGTGCTGACACACTCGGTCAAGCTTGATCTGCCGCGGGTCGACAACACGCCCAACGTGGTCAAGCCTGACACGGTGAACCTGTCTGTGACCACGGATGGCAGCGTGTTCTGGAACGAGGACAAGTTGGACGAGGCCCAGCTTGCCCAACGACTCGAGGCCGCCGCGAAACAGCAACCTCAGCCCGAGATGGTGGTGCGCGGCGACCGCAAGGTGGAATACGAATATGTCACCAAGGTGATGGCCGCCGTGCAGAAGGCCGGAATCCTGAAACTGGGTTTCATCACGCAGCCCGGCAACTGATGCGTGGCGTCGGTGACATCGCCTAAATCAGTCGATGTCACCGGGCTCCGCGGCGCGTTTGCGGCCATCGAGCATGGCCGCCACGAGGTTCTCGTGATGGCGCCTGCTCGACAGGGCAACGCCCGCGACATGGCAAGGCACCAGGACCACGATGAGCCAGCCCAGTGCCGCGTGCAGGTTCTCCAGCCATTCGTAACCCCAGAGCCATTCCGTGGTGTAGAGAAAGCCGGTCAGGCCCAGCGCGGCAACCGTGAGCAGCAATGCCACGACCATGCAGGCCCCCAAGGGGTTGTGGCCGATGTAGCGCCGTTCGCTGCCTTGCCACACCTGTTGCGCATACCGCAGCGTCGCGCGCGGGCCTCGAACGAATTGCGCGAAGCGCGCATACCGCCCGCCGATGAATCCCCAGAGCAGGCGGCAGATCACCACTCCGACGGCGACATAGCCCGCTGTGTGATGGATCTCATCGAACCAGTGGCTGCTCTGCCAATGCCCACTGGCCCATGCCGTGATCACGGACAGGGCCAGCAGCCAGTGCAGGCTGCGCAGCGGCAGGTCCCACACCCGAACCGATGGGGCCTCGATGCTGTGTGACCGACGGCTCACTTGCTGTCTTCTTCGGCTTTCTCGTCTTCTGGATAGACGCGCTCGAATGTCTTGGGCATCGAAGAAGGCCTCGGCCTTGCGACCCTTGCCGTCAAGGCCGTAGACCTCGTAGCAACCGTTGTAGTTCTTGACCTGACGCACCTTCCAGCCTTCGCTCTCGAGCTTGTGCTGCAGGTCCATTTGCAGCCGCTTTTCTTCCTTGGGCATGTCGGGGCAGCTGACGTTGCCATGCGCATGAGCCGCAGCCGCAGTGCAGGCCAGCACAGCAGTGAGGATGGCTTGTGTGATCGTGTTGTGCTTCATGAAGTATCTCCAGGTGGAAGAGGTTGAATCAATTCTGTACGGGCCACAGCAACTGCGGCCCGGCATCGGCCAGGGTTTTGCAGCCGCTCAGGGCCATGGCGATTTCGAGTTCATCGCGCAGCAGCCTGAGCACATGCGCGACGCCCAGCGCGCCGGCGGCGGCAAGCGCGTGCACATAAGGGCGGCCCAGCAGCACGGCGTTCGAACCCAATGCAATGGCTTTGAGAACGTCCGTGCCTCGGCGGATACCGCCATCGACCAGCAAAGGCACTTCGGGGCCCAGCCCTTGTCGCAACATGGGCAGCAGATCGGCCGTGGCGGGCAGCGTATCCAATGCCCGGCCTCCATGATTGGAGACGATCAAGCCGGCGACGCCACGCGCGAGCGCCTCGCGGGCATCGGCCACGTGGCTGACCCCTTTGAGCAGCAGGGGCAGATGGCTGTGCGTCCTCAGCCAGTCGATCTCGGCCCAGGTGGCGGCTCGCGGCATCAAGCCATCGAACAGCGCGCTTTGCCCTGGCTTGAGATCCAAGGGCTTTTTTCGGCCTCCCAGGTTCACGGCACGGATGTCTTCGGGCAGCTTGAAGCCGACGCGGCGCTCCCGATCGCGGGCGCCGTGCACGGGTGCGTCAACCGTCAGCACAAGCGCCTGGTAACCTGCGCGCTCGATGCGTTTGAGCAGAGCCAGCATGAAGTCGCGGTCATCGCGCCAGTAAAGCTGAAACCACAGTGGGCCGCCAGTTGGTTCGTCCACGAAGGGCTGTGCCACCAGCTCCATTTCGGTACTCGATTGCGCGCTCAGCACGACCCCTGCGGATTGCGCTGCGGCGGCATGCGCCACAGCCAGCTCGCCATCGGCATGAAACAGCCGTTGATAGGCGATGGGCGCCAGCAGGATCGGGTGACTCAGCTCGCGGTCGAGCAGCTTGACGCGGGGGTGGCCGCCGCTCAGATCGCGCAGTACGCGCGGATGCAGGCGAATGCGGTCCCAGGCCGCGCGGTTGGCTCGCAGCGTCAACTCGTCCGCGGCCCCACCGCTGAGATAGGCCCAGGCCCCATCGTTGAGGCGCGCGCGTGCGGGTTGCTCGAAGTCGGCCAAATTGGCCACGCCTTCAGGCAGCGACTCAATCACCGGCACATATCTGTCGCTCTCGCTCATGTATCGGCCCACATGCGCAGCAGGTTGTGATAAGTGCCTGTCAGCTGTACGGTGGCCTCGCTTTCGCCATGCTTGGTCCGCAGCCCCATCAAGCTCATGTCCATGTCATACAGCAGGCGGCGCTGGTCATTGCTGCGTACCATGCTTTCGATCCAGAAGAAGCTGGCCAGGCGCTGACCGGCCGTCACAGGTTCCACACGATGCACGCTGGTACCAGGATAGAGCACGATGTCGCCAGCAGCCAGCTTGATGCGCTGATCGCCATAGGTGTCCTGGACGACGAGTTCGCCACCTTCGTATTCCGATGGGTCGGACAAAAACAGCGTGCAAGAGATGTCGGTCCTCACACGCTGGCCTGTACCTGCTATGTAGCGCACGGCCTGATCGATGTGATTGCCGTAGGTGTTGTGGGCGCCGCCATAGCGATTGAACAGCGGCGGCAGCACGCGCTTGGGCAGTGCAGCCGAGAAGAAGAGTGGGCTTTTTTCGAGTGCTTGCAGCACCAGGGTCTGCAAGGCGCGCAACTGATCGCTGCCGGGCGCCAGTTGCTCATTGTTCTTGATTTGCGCGGCTTGCGAACCAGCAGTGGCTCGGCCGTCTTGCCACGGTGCCTGTGCCAGCAGATGGCGAGCTTCGCGCACCTGTGCCGGGGTCAGCACCTGATCGATGGTCAACAGCATGATTTGAGAGAGCGGTGTCGGGCACAAATCAACTGTATCAGTTCCGGGCGAGCGTGCACCCGCCCGGATGTTTACTCAGCAGATCAGAACTTGTAGCTTGCGGTCAAGTTGATCAGGCGGCCAGCACCCGGCACATAGAAGGCTGGGTACAACTGGTCCGCGTAGCGCTTGTTGGTCAAGTTGCTGACGTTGAGACGGAACAGCAGGGTGTCAGGCACTGCGGTGAATTCAACCATTGCATCGGCAGTCACGAACTTGTCCGCAAAGAAGCCGGGATTGCGGTTCGGTTGCTGGCCGCTGCGGCCATTGAGGCCGGCACCCAGACGCCACTGGGGATGCACCAGGTAGGTGGTCCACAACGTGCCGGACGAGACTGGCGTCAAGGACGGGCGATCACCCTGCAAGTCCGCATTGCGAGTCGCGGCGGTGGAGACGTCGACCCTGGCATCCGGGATCCAGCTGAAGTTGGCGAAGATTTCCCAAAGTGGCGTGATGCGTCCCACGATATCAAAGTCCACGCCAGCGGCGTGACGCTTGCCTGATAGCACTTGTACCGGGATGAGGGGATCGGTGTTGCGTTCGTGCAGCTTCGTGTTGCGGAAGATGCTCACACGTGTGCTGAGCTTGCCATCGGCTGTATCGAATTTGGCCCCCAGTTCAAGATTGACCGCCTCTTCTGGGGGGACGGTTGCATTGTCCGCACCCAAGGAGTAAGTGTCACCCGAAGTATTGAATGATGTGGCGCGCAGAAGATGGAAAGACCACTGCGCGGTTGGCTGGAACAGAACGGCCGCACGGTTGCTCCACTGCGAGACGTTCATCTGGTAGCTCGATGTGGTCAGCGGCGTCAAGGCAATGTTTGGCACCGAGAACTGGTCGTAACCACCCCTGAGATTGTCGAAGCGCAGGCCTGCCAGCACCTTCCACATTGGCGCAACCTGAACCATGTCCTGCGCATAACCGCCATAGGCGTTGGACGTGTACGCGTTGGCGGGACGGAAGGTCCGCAGGCTTTCGTTGATGAGCGCACCGCTATCAGGCGTGCCGATCGTCGTGTTCGTCAGTGTCGGTGCATAGCCGCCTTGCTGTGCCGTGACGCCGTTGAACACTTGCTTCTTCTCGTTCGCGAAGTCAACGCCTGCTTGCAGATAGTGCTCGAGGTCCGCGGTCTTGAACTTGGCGCTCAGATCGCTTTGCGCCGTCACGGTCTGCATGTTCTGGTTCTTGAGGATCGAGCGACGCGTCAGCACGGTGTTATCGCTGAATGTGCCCAGTGTCGCAGCCTGTCCGCCAGGTTGCAGGTTGGCGGCGCCGAGGCCGATCAAGGTTGCACGCTGGTCGCGTGTGTAGTCGGCATAGCGGATCTTGCTTACCAGCTCCACATCGCTCGAGAAGCGGTGTGTGTGCGACAGCATGCCGTAATACGCTGTGCCGTCATTGAAGTCGCTGCCCATACCGTAGTAGTGGGACGGATCGGTCGGCACGATGGTCGTATCGGCGACTGGCGAACTGGTCGTCGGCTTGATCCATGGCAGGCCATAGTTCATGCCGTTGTGGTTCTGCAGGAAATAGAGCGTGGCGGTGAACTCGTCCTTCTCATCGATGCCCCAGCGGTAGCTGCCTGCCAGGCCTTGTTTGTCGATCCTCGAGCCGGCGCCGTTGTTGTCGGCCACGTTGCGCATCACGTCCACACGCAACGCCGAGTTTTCGCCCGTACGCTTGTTGAAGTCACCAATGAGGCGGCGTGCGCTGTAGCTGCCAATCGTCGCATCAATCTGGTTCTCGTCGACCAGGCGTGGCTGCTTGGTGACCTGGTTGACGGCGCCACCAGTGGAGCCGCGGCCGAACAGCATCGAGGCGGAGCCGCGCAGCAATTCGACGCGGTCCAGGAAGAAGGTGTCACGGTCATAGAAGGCCGGATCGCGCATGCCGTCGATGAAGATGTCGCCTGTGCTTTGCAGCGAGATGCCATGGATCTTGATGTCTTCTTCGCCGCCCTCGGCTGCCTGGAAGGTGATGCCGGCGGTGTTCTTGAGCACATCCTTCACGTTGTCGAGCTTGCGATCAGTCATCACCTTCTGTGTGACGACGGTGATGGACTGCGGAAGGTCTCGGATCTCTTGCTTACCCTTGCCAATGCGGGTTTCGGTGGCCTGATAGGCGTCCTTGCCGCTTGGTTCAACGTTGCCTTTGACGCGCACCACAGGCAGCGTTTTTTCTGCTGCGGGAGCGGCGTTTTCGAGTCAGGAGCCGATGCGGCGGCTGCGGGCGCTGCGGCGGTCTGAGCCAGCGTGGCGGATGCCAGACTGAAGCCAGCGGCGAGCGTACCCAGAGGGACGATGGATTGACGCACGCGCGATGGCTTGCGTTGGCGGGAAGCGGACTTGCGAGACATGGAAAACTCCTTTAACTGCCTTGAAGTTGTCGAAGCAGAGCGCTCTGACGAGCAGAGTGCACCTGCGGTTCTATAGGGTGAGATTTGCCGTGAGCATTCCCGGCTGGGGTGCTCTGGCTTGCGATGAACGCAACCTGGGTCAGGCCCGTCAGGCGGGCTCGGCGCAATCGTCACGTCGTTGACGAGGCCACTTAACCAAGTAAAGATCGATCTTTACCAAAAATCATAACACAAATGAGAATTATTATCAGTGTTAACGATGTGAAAGCAATGATCGTTGGGTCAATGCGTCATCTGGCAAATGGCTGCACTCGGTGCTTCACAACACCGTGATTTCCAGCTTGTCATTGGCTTTCAGCCACTGATGCAAGCCCATCCATGCATAAACATTGTGGTCGACCAAAACGTCGATGGGTGTATCGAACCCCCGTTGCGTCCAGACAGTGGCCGTGTGGATGACCATGCCGACAAAACCGCCGACGATCAGGTCCGCGTCCAGTGGCACGGTCAGGTTGGGGTAGCGCTTCTTGAAGCGGTCTTTGAGCAGGTCGGCATACTGGCTGACCTTGGCGTTGATGTTGCGCGGGTTGGTCAGGCCGGTGGTGACCGCATCGTTGAGCAGGATCTGCGCGCGGCGTGGGTCTTCCTTGATGAACTCGAAGAAGGCCTGCAGGCCAGCCCTGGTCTGCGCAACAGGGTCATCCATATGGGCCATCGCGCGCAGCATGATCTTGTTGCCGACCTCACTCGACAGCCGTTTGTGCACGGCCGTGAAGACCTCGTCGATGGCCGAGAAATGCTCGTAAAAATAGCGCTCGGTCAGGCGCGCTTGCGCGCAGATCAGGCGCATGGTGGTGTGGCGATAGCCCTCCCTGCCGAAGACATCGAAGGCCGCGTCCAGCAGGCGTTCACGACGTTGGCTTTGGCGCTCCTGGGCGGAGGCGCCAGCATATCGACGGGCGGCTGGTGCGGTGGCGATTTCTTGAGACATCTTGGCTTGGTCGACGCTGGTGTGCGGTGGGCTGATCTGGTCATTCGGTTTGTCACAGTGTAGATGTCTCTACAAGAGAAGAGTCAGGGCGTTTTCAGCATGAACCCCGTGCTTCAGGGTGTATTTCCTGCCATAAAGCAAAAAGCCCGCGTGTAGCGGGCTGTTGTATACAGAAAAGGTATCAGGGTTAAAGCGCGTCAGTGAGGCAAGCTGTGCCCCGAGCCGCCATGATCGCGGAAATGCATGTCGGTCAGGGCGTCCGGTGTGGCATCGGCCACTGTGGCACCGTCGATTTGCTGAATGTTTTGCGCGAGCATGCCTTTCGGGCCGGCCACAAGTTCATACTGAACCTTGGAGCCCTGCTTGAGCGTGCGAAAACCATCCATCTGGATAGCTGAGAAATGGGCGAAGACATCACCTCCGCCTTGGTCAGGCTCAATGAAACCAAAACCCTTGGCATCGTTGAACCATTTGACAGTGCCTATGGCCATGCTGTCCTCCTACGTTAATTTGTTGTCATTTTCGGAGCGCATGTGATGCATGTCAAGTGCTGCAGCGCACCAAAATGATTGCCAAATGTGGACGAATATTTCGGAATGTGAAATCTACTACGGGTCCGAACATGTTGCAAGGCTGTGGAATATGTGCTGGTACGTTCCCTGCTGGTTTCCCCTGTGTCGGCCTTTTGGTCGAAAAAAAAAGTCTGGTGTCTGTCGTGAATTTCCTACCCTTGAACTGGGTACGGACACCCCAAGATGACAAGACATCAGCGCGGGCCCTCTCGTAGAATCAATTCATGACCAAACCGTTTCACCCCTTGTCGTCCGCGACGCCGCCCGGGCCCGCTGAAGATGGGCAGGGCGCGGCCGTCGCCGAGAAGGAACAACTCGCCGCCGAGCCCCCGAAGCTGTTTCAAGTCGTGATGCTCAATGACGATTTCACGCCAATGGAGTTCGTTGTCCTGGTGCTGCAGGAGCATTTCCGTCACGATATCGAATCAGCAACGCAAATCATGTTGAAAATCCACCACGAGGGTCGTGGTGTGTGCGGCGTCTATACCAAAGATGTCGCGGCCACGAAGGTCGAACTCGTTCTTGCCGCCGCCCGCCAAGCCGGGCACCCCCTGCAGTGCATTCTGGAGACCGCATGATTGCGCAAGAGTTGGAAGTGAGTTTGCACATGGCCTTCGTCGAGGCCCGTCAGCAACGCCATGAGTTCATCACCGTGGAGCATTTGCTGCTGGCCCTGACGGACAACCCCTCTGCTTCCGAGGTGTTGAAAGCCTGTGCCGCGAATCTGGATGAGTTGCGCAAGAACCTCGATCAGTTTGTCCGCGACAACACGCCTACCGTGGGCGGGACCGACGAAGTCGATACGCAGCCTACGCTGGGCTTCCAGCGTGTGATCCAGCGCGCGATCATGCACGTGCAGTCGTCCGGCAGCGGCAAGAAGGAAGTGACCGGCGCGAACGTGCTGGTGGCGATCTTCGGCGAGAAGGACTCGCATGCTGTCTATTACCTGCATCAGCAGGGCGTGACACGCCTGGACGTCGTGAACTTCATCGCGCACGGCATCCGCAAGGCCGATCCGCCCGAGGCCGCCAAGTCGTCGGCCGAGCCCGGCCAGGTCGAGACCGAGAAGGAAGAGGCCGAAGGCAAGGCTTCGCCGCTGGAGCAGTACACCCAGAACCTCAACCATATGGCCCGCGAAGGCAAGATCGATCCGTTGATCGGTCGCGACTCCGAGGTCGAGCGCGTCATCCAGGTGCTGTGCCGCCGCCGCAAGAACAACCCGCTGCTGGTCGGCGAGGCCGGCGTGGGCAAGACCGCCATCGCCGAGGGGCTGGCATGGCGCATCACGCAGAACGACGTGCCTGAAGTGCTGGCCGATGCCGAGGTCTATGCGCTCGACATGGGTGCCTTGCTGGCCGGCACCAAGTACCGTGGCGATTTCGAGCAGCGCCTGAAGGCCGTGATCAAGCAGTTGAAAGAGCAGCCGGGCTCCGTGCTGTTCATCGACGAGATCCACACGCTGATCGGCGCGGGCGCGGCCTCTGGCGGCACGCTCGATGCGAGCAACCTGCTCAAGCCTGCCTTGAGCTCGGGCCAGTTGAAGTGCATCGGCGCGACCACGTTCACCGAATACCGCGGCATCTTCGAGAAGGATGCGGCCTTGTCGCGTCGTTTCCAGAAGGTCGAAGTAGCCGAGCCTTCGGTTGAGCAGACCATCGAGATCCTCAAGGGCCTGAAGTCGCGCTTCGAAGAGCATCACAGCGTGAAGTATGCGATCGGTGCATTGCAGGCCGCGGCCGAGTTGTCGGCCAAGTTCATCAATGACCGCCATCTGCCCGACAAGGCGATCGATGTGATCGACGAGGCGGGCGCGGCGCAACGCATCCTGCCCAAGAGCAAGCAGAAGAAGACCATCACGCGTGCCGAGGTCGAAGAGATCGTGGCAAAGATCGCGCGTGTGCCGTCGACCAGCGTGTCCAGCGACGACCGCTCCAAGCTCAAGAACCTGGACCGCGATCTCAAGAGCGTGGTTTTCGGTCAGGACGCGGCCATCGATGCCTTGTCTGCCGCCATCAAGATGGCGCGGTCGGGTCTGGGCAAGCCGGACAAGCCCATCGGCTCTTTCTTGTTCAGCGGCCCCACGGGTGTCGGCAAGACGGAAGTGGCCAAGCAACTGGCCTACATCCTGGGCATTGAGCTGATCCGCTTCGACATGTCGGAGTACATGGAGCGCCACGCGGTGAGCCGTCTGATCGGCGCGCCGCCGGGCTACGTGGGCTTCGACCAGGGCGGCTTGCTGACCGAGGCGATCTCTAAGAAGCCGCATGCCGTACTGCTGCTCGACGAAATCGAGAAGGCGCACCCGGATGTGTTCAACATCCTGCTGCAGGTGATGGACCATGGCACGCTGACGGACAACAACGGCCGCAAGGCCGACTTCCGCAACGTGATGATCATCATGACGACCAACGCGGGCGCGGAGACCTTGCAGAAGGCCTCGATCGGGTTCACGAACCCGCGCGAGCTTGGCGACGAGATGGCCGACATCAAGCGCCAGTTCACGCCCGAGTTCCGCAACCGTCTGGATGCCATCGTGGGCTTCAAGGCGCTGGACGAAGAGGTCATCCTGCGCGTGGTCGACAAGTTCCTGCTGCAGCTGGAGAGCCAGTTGGGCGAGAAGAAGGTCGAGGCTGCGTTCACGGATTCGCTGCGCCGTTATCTGGCCAAGCGCGGCTTCGATCCGCTCATGGGCGCACGCCCGATGCAGCGCCTCATTCAAGACACGATCCGCCGTGCCTTGGCCGACGAACTGCTGTTCGGCAGTCTGGTCGATGGCGGCCGCCTGACCGTGGATGTGGTGGACAACGACAAGGGCGAGCCCGAAGTCAAGTTGGACATCCAGCCTAACAAGAAGAGCGACAAGACCAAACCTGAGGCTGCCACAGCAGAATAAGGGTTCCGTTCGGCTCGCCACGCTGAGATGTGGTGGCTGCGTGCAGGCAAAGGCCAGCTTCGTGCTGGCTTTTGTTTTTTGTTTCAGGGGGAATCATGAGCAGGGATTGGTTGAGGGTCGTGTTGTGTGGTGGCGTGGGCGCATGGGCGGTTCTGGCGTTGACCGCGTGTGCGACGCAAGGCGTTACGCAGGCGGCCACGTCGTCCGATGCTGCGGTGAACATGTCGGCGAGCGTCTCTGCAACAGCGCTGGACCGCCCGGTGAGAAGGCTTTTCGCGCCGCCAGCTGTTTATCCCCTCGTGCTGCGCAAATGGGGCAACAGCGGGCTTGTCGAGATGGTGTTCGATGTGGACGAGTCTGGTCATGCCGGCAACATCGAGGTGCTGGCGTCGCCCCATCCGGCCTTCGAGCAGGCCGCCGTGGACAATGTGCTGCGTTCCCGCTATCAGCCCGCCTTGAAGAATGGCTTGCCTGTGCGCAGCCGCGTGGGGCAGCCTGTGCACTTCACTTTGACGCGACCTTCGTCCGTCAACCAGGTTGAGGATGAGGGCATGGCGCCTTTCGATTTCCCAAGCAAAGGCGACAGCACATCGCCACCTGAATTCCAGTACGACAAGCCGCCGGGTATCAAGCTCATGGCGCCGCTCGTGTATCCCTTGGCCCAGTTGCGGGAGGGTGTCTTTGGTTGGGCGCAGTTGCTGGTCATCGTCGATCCTGCTGGGCGGGTGGATGCCGTCAAGGTCTTGTCTGCGTCGGATCCGGCCTTTGGCGTTGCTGCTTCGGCGGCCTGGTCATCGACTTCGTTTTATCCTGCGACGAAGGCTGGGCAGCCGTGCTGGGCCGCGTTCAAATACCGCCAGGAGTTTGATCGCTTCGATCGCGAGGCGCCGCAATGGAAGGACATCGGTCGCTTGTTGGATGGCATGCGGCAGACCTCGGGGCAGGGGCCCTATACGTTGAGGGCGCTCGATGGCATGCCCAGGGCGCTGTACAGCCCCGCACCGGTGTATCCGACTGGGCAGATGCAACGCCAGGGTGTGCATGGCGAGGTCAAGATCGAGTTCTACATCGACAAAGAGGGCAAGGCTTTGCTGCCTCGCGTGTTGAAGGCCGATGATGAATGGCTGGGCGCCATGGCGGCGACATCGGTATTGCGCTGGCGATTCGAGCCGCCTCGGGTTAAAGGCGAAGCCGTCGATGCATTGGTGACCATGCCGTTCAGATTCGAGCCTGTGCCGACGTCTTCAGCGCCATCGAATTGAGCTTGAGAGATCAGGCCTGATTGATGGGGATGCGTGCCAGGCCTTCAGGGGTCAGGCGCACTACCTCGGCCCTCGGGTGGCCGTGGTCGAGGTCCCAGTCGCTCAGCACGTGGCGCATGCCGCCGGCCGGGCCGAAAGCCTGGTCCGCCGGGTGGTGCGTGTGGCCGTGGATGAGCTGCATGGCCTTGGCGGCCTGCATCCATTGCGCGGCGGTGGCTTCGTCCACATCGGCCCAATCCATCGGTGTTTGGCTTTGCTGGTGCATCTGGCTGGCATCGCGCATCTGGCGCGCCTGGGCGAGCCTGGCTGCAAGCGGTGCGGCCTGGAATGCCTGTTGCCATGCGGGGTTGCGCACCTGCGCGCGAAACTTCAAGTAGGCTGTGTCGGCCAGGCATAGTTCGTCGCCGTGGATGAGCAGGATGCGCTGCCCGAAGGCGTCGAGCACGGTCGGGTCTTGCAGCGCGTGAGCGTGGCAGGCCGTGGCCATGTCGGAGCCCAGCAGGAAGTCGCGGTTGCCGACCATCATGCCCAGGTACAGTCGCTTGCCCGTTTCGGCGAAGAGTTGGGTGCAGGCGGCTTCGTAGGGCTCGCCACGCATGTCATCGCCGACCCAGGCTTCGAAGATGTCGCCCAACATGAGCACGGCATCCGCAGGTGTGCTGCGCAGGTAGTCGGCCAGGGCTTGCGTGGTCTTGGGCAGGCCTTCGTGCAGGTGGAGGTCGGAGATGAAGTCAATGCACCGCCACGAGGGCGGTGCAATGAGGTTGCCGGGTGTGGGGAAGGGCGGCAGGGCCGCCCCTTCGGCAGAGGTCACGGGCGAGGCAGTCTTCAGACTTCGGTCGCCTTGGTGATCACGACGTCTTCGAGTGGCACGTCGTCATGGAAGCCCTTGCGGCCGGTCTTGACCTTCTCGATCTGGTCGACCACTTCGGTGCCTGCCACGACCTTGCCGAACACGGCATAGCCCCAGCCCGATGGCGACTCGGACTTGAAGTTCAGGAAGTCGTTGTCCGTGCCGTTGATGAAGAACTGCGCGCTGGCCGAGTGCGGGGCGCTGGTACGGGCCATGGCGATGGTGTACTTGTCGTTCTTCAGGCCGTTGTTGGCTTCGTTCTGGATCTCGCCCTTGGTGGGCTTTTGCTTGAGGCCGGCTTCGAAGCCGCCACCCTGGATCATGAAGCCCTTGATGACGCGGTGGAACACGGTGCCGTCGTAATGACCGGCATTGACATACTCGAGGAAGTTGGCCACGGTGATGGGGGCTTTGGCCTCGTCGAGCTCAATGCGGATGGCGCCTGCTGTGGTCTGCAGTTCAACGGTTTTGGTCATGGCTTATTTCTCGATGGTGGCTGATTTGATCAGGATGGGTTGCAGCGGGACATCGCCATGGGGGGGGCGCTGGCCGGTCTCGACCTTGCGGATCTTGTCGACGACGTCCATGCCCTGGACGACCTTGCCGAACACGGCATAGCCGTTGCCATCGGGCGAACGTGCGGCGTCCAGGAAGTTATTGTCCTTCACGTTGATGAAGAACTGGGCAGTAGCCGAGTCGGGAACGTTGGTGCGGGCCATGGCGACCGTGCCGCGTGCATTGCTCAGACCATTGCGGCTCTCGAGCGGGATCGGCGCATGCGTGGGCTTTTCTTTCATGTCGGGCGTCATGCCGCCGCCCTGGATCATGAAGCCGTCGATCACGCGGTGGAAGATGGTGCCGTTGTAGTGGCCGGACTTGACGTACTGCAGGAAGTTGTCGACCGTCTTGGGGGCTTTGGCGGCATCGAGCTGGATGACGATGTCACCCATGCTGGTGGCCAGTTTCACGTTCTGGGCAAGTGCCAGTTGCGCACCGGCCAGCATGAGGCCGGCGATGGCGAATTGTCCGCAGCGTCGCAGCCAGGGCTGCTTGTTGGCTTGTGTCATCCGATCACTCCTTCGTAGAAGATTTTCCAGAGGCCGCCCTCTTTGCCCCAGTATTGACGTTTGACAGCGCCGGTGCGTTGACCGTCGGCGATTTCACCGAAGGTCACGACCAGGATGTCGCTCTTGTCTTTCCAGCCCAGGATGGCGACGTCCTTGAGCTGAAGGGCCCGGCCGCGTTGCTGCGTGACTTCTTTTTCGAGCAACTGGCGCCATTGGCTGAGGTCCTTCGTGCCGCTGGCGAACTGCGGCGAGTAGAAGGACATCAGGCGGTTGAGATCGCCGCTGGCACGCGCGACGCGCCAGCCTTCGATCAGGTTGTGCAGGCTGCGGCGCTGCGGCTCGGTTTTGGTGGGCGTGACCCATTGCAGCGAGCGGGCGATGACGACGGGCGTCTGGCGAGGCTGGACGCGGTCGAGGATGGTCTGCAGCTCGGGGTTGGCGAGCACGACGCAGCCGTCGGTGCTGTTGGGGCTGCGCGCATAGCTGTCGCTGGGCACGCCGTGCAGCCAGATGCCGCCGCCGGTCTTGCCCAGCCGGCGGTCGTATTCGTTGGGGTAGTTCAGGGGCAGGGCACCGATGCCGTAGAAGTCGGTCAGCTGTTTGGCGCCCAGGCGGCTGGTGATGTAGTAGACGCCCAGCGGTGTGCGTTGATCGCCTTCGTAGCTTTTTTCGGCGCCAAGGCGGCCGATGGAGGCGTAGTGGTCCGCCACGAGTTGCAAGCCATTGGGGCCGTTCTCGAACAGGTAGAGCCGCGAGCGGCTGGCGTCGACGGCGATGGCGTGCTTGGTTGTCGGCGGGAGCTCGATGAACTGTGTGGGCAGGGCGCCTGCGGGCGGTCGTTCGCGGATGGCTTGCAGGCGGCGCTCGGCTTCCGTGCGCAACTGGTCGAGGCGTTGCGGCGCCTTGGACGACAGGTCGTTGGGCGCATAGCCCATGGCGGGCAGGGGGCGGGTCTGGGCCGTCAGCAGGTCGGCGTAGACAAGTTGGGCCAGTTGGAAATTCGGGACGTCGTGTACCAGTTCCTGCGCCTGTTCAAGCGCCTGGCGCGACTTGCCTTCGCCGACGAGCTTGTAGATGCTCAGCAGGCGGGCTTCAGCGGGTGGCGATTGGCTGGGCAGGGACGGGAGCTTCGTCGACTGGCTCGGCACGCTTTCAAGATGCAGCCGTGACGTGCGTGCCTGTACGGCGTTGCCTGGCAGGCACGCGGCGCTGGCGAGCGCAAGCACGACCATGAGGCGCCCAGGGCGCCTCAAAAGCCGTTTGCCCGTTGTTGCGGCGGGCAGGCGGCGAAACTCCTCGATCATCACGACCCAGCGCTTTCCTTTGCGATCAACCAATTGTTGCCACTGCGCACCAGCTCGACGCGTTTGCCGCTGCTGATGTCCAGGCTGTCGGCCTTGTAGTCCTGATGGAAGTGGACGGTGGCCTTGTTGCCATTGACGTCCACCTTGATGTCGGAGAGCCTGACGCTGATGTTGCGCTTGCTGGAGATGCGATCGCGGCGCTCCTGCTCCCAGGCCTTGCGGCCCTTGCCGCCGCCAGAGAAGTCCCTGGTGTAGGAGGCGAAATAGCCGTCCAGGTCCTTGGCGCTCCAGGCTGCGGCCCAGGTCTTGAGGGCGGCTTCGACGTCGCGGACCTGGCTGCCATTGTCGGCGCGGGCTTCAGCTGCGGCCGTCGGGGCTGGCGCGGGTGCAGGCTTGGCCATCGGTGCGGGCGCAGGCGCCTGGGCCACCACAGGGGCTGGTGCAGGCGCGGGCTTGGCGGCGACGGCCGGGGCAGGCGTCGGAGCGGGGGCTGGCGCAGGCGTGGACAGGGGCGCTGCGGCGGCGATCTGGTTGCGCTCCTTGGGGAACAGGTCGCGGATCATGGCCAGCTTGGGCGCGACGGCCGAGCGCGTGTCGATCTGCAGGGCCTTGGAGTAGGCCTGGCTGGCCAGCTTGGCGTACACATCGCCCAGGTTCTCGTACGCGGTGGCGTAGCTGGGGTTGGTGCGGATGGCCATTTCAAGGGCCGTGCGGGCCTTGTCGTACTGGCCTTGCTGCGCGTAGAGCACGGCCAGGTTGTTGAATGGCTCGGGCAGCTCGGGGAAGTCTTCCGTGAGCTTCGTGAAGGCGGTGATGGCTTCCGGGGTACGGCCGGCTTGCGACAGGCTGATGCCGCGCAGGAAGCGCATCATGGGGTCGCGGGGTTTGCTGCTCAGGAACTGGTCGGCTTTTTGCAGGGCTTCGACGTTCTTGCCGGCGGCGAGCAGTTTCTGCACGTCGCCGATGTCGTCGGCGCGGGCACTGAATGCTGTAACAGACAGGGCGGCGATGGCCAGACATTTGACGGCGATGGCCGTCAGGCGGAGTCCAACTTGAGGCGCAACAGCTTGCATGGAGTGGTGTACCAATTTGTTTGTGATCAGGCGCTACCGGAGCGCGACGATGCCGTGAAACCTTGCGTAGCCCATCGAGCCTGGCAATGGTACGGCGCAAACCTCCAGAGGATAGCAGTCGGTTGCAAGCTGGTAACTCAACGGTCACCCTCTTGACGGCCCGGGCCGCTATACTCAAGCAATTAATTGTATCTGAGCGGTGTGGTCGCATAACGACTTGCATCAGGTGTTGGCTTTGCGCACCCCGATGCCCTTCGGCACCGCCGATCCCCCCAATTTTGCTTCCATGAGTTTGCGCCTCTTCAACAGCCTGTCGCGTCAGGTCGAGACTTTTGTTCCCATGACGCCCGGCCAGGTCCGCATGTATGTGTGCGGCATGACCATTTATGACCTCTGCCATGTCGGGCATGCCCGCATGATGATGTCTTTCGATGTGGTTCAGCGCTGGCTGAAGGCCTCGGGCTATGCGGTCAACTACGTCCGCAACATCACCGACATTGACGACAAGATCATCCGCCGCGCGGTCGAGCGTGGCATCACCATCCGCCAGCTCACCGAAGAGATGGCCGCCGCGATGCACCAGGACATCGGCGCGCTGGGCATCGAGCCGCCCACGCAAGAGCCGCGTGCCACCGAATATGTGCCGCAGATGCTGAAGCTGATCGGCCAGCTCGAAGCCAAGGGGCTGGCCTACAAGGCGGGCAATGGCGACGTGAACTATGCCGTGCGCAAGTTCGAGGGCTATGGCAAGTTGTCGGGCAAGTCGCTCGACCAGTTGCGTGCGGGCGAGCGTGAGCTGAATGGCGCTGGCGCCGTGGCCGCCGATGGCAAGCAGGATCCGCTGGACTTCGTGCTGTGGAAGTCGGCCAAGCCCGAAGAGCCCGCCGACGCGAAATACGAGTCGGCGTACGGCACGGGGCGGCCGGGCTGGCACATCGAGTGTTCGGCCATGGCGTGCACGCTGCTGGGCGAGCAGTTCGACATCCACGGCGGCGGGCTGGACCTGCAGTTCCCGCACCACGAGAACGAGATCGCGCAAAGCGAAGGCGCCAGTGGCAAGCCTTTGGCCAACTACTGGCTGCACAACGGCTTTTTGAACGTGGACAACGAGAAGATGTCCAAGTCGCTGGGCAACTTCTTCACGATCCGCGACGTGCTCAAGAGCTATGACGGTGAGACGATCCGTTTCTTCGTGCTGAGGACGCATTACCGCAGCCCCTTCAACTACAGCGATGCGGGGCTTGATGACGCGCGCAATGGCCTGCGTCGTTTGTACACGGCGCTGGGCAGCGTGTCGTTGAATGACGCGGATGCGCTGGCGATCGATTGGCGCCAGCCGCAGGCCGCGCGCTTCAAGGCCGCGATGGACGAAGACTTCAACACGCCCATCGCCGTGTCCGTGCTCTTCGATCTGGCCGCCGAGGTGAACCGTTCGCAATCCATTGAAGCGGCGCGGTTGTTGAAGGCGCTGGCCGGCGTGCTGGGCCTGCTGCAGCAGGCACCGCAGGCTTACCTGCAAGGCGGTGCCGGCAACGACACGGATGCCGCTGCCATCGAGGCCCTGATCATGGCCCGCGCCGAGGCGAAGAAGGCGCGCGATTTCGCCGAGGCCGACCGCATCCGTCAGCAGCTGCTGGCCCAGGGCATCGAGCTCAAAGACAGTGCGCAAGGCACGACCTGGGTGAAAGCCTGATGGCCGCGCTGGAATCATCCGCCGCCGTGCAGGACGGCGGCCAGAATGCCCTGGTGACGCCGCCTTATTGGGACGAGGCGTGCAAGCACCTCTCCAAGCGCGACCGCGTCATGCGCAAGCTGATCGCCGATCATGGCAGCGCGCGCCTCTACAGCCGTGGCGATGCCTTCACGACGCTGGCGCGCTCCATCGTTGGGCAGCAGATTTCCGTGAAGGCTGCGCAGTCCGTGTGGGAGCGCCTGCTGACCTTGTTCGGGCAGCAACCGCCGGAGCAGCGCGCGCCGCTGTCCGTGCAGGGCGTGCTGGCGATGGCGCCCGATTCGCTGCGGCAAGTTGGTTTGTCGGCGCGCAAGGTCGAGTACCTGCGCGACCTGGCCAAGCACTTCGACGAAGGCCAGGTGCACGTCGGCCAGTGGCAGCAGATGGACGACGAGGCCATCATCGAAGAATTGATCGACATCCGTGGCATTGGCCGCTGGACCGCCGAAATGTTCTTGATTTTTCACCTGATGCGGCCCAATGTATTGCCGCTGGACGACCTGGGCCTGATCAAGGGGATCAGCCTGAGCTATTTCAGCGGCGAACCGGTATCGCGGGCCGAAGCACGCGACATCGCCGAAGCATGGGCGCCGTACCGCACGATCGGCACCTGGTATCTTTGGCGCAGCCTCGACCCGCTGCCACCCATCGAATACTGATACAGGCCCGGCGTCACGAAAGGACCTGCCATGAGCAAAAGACACTTTCTGGAGTTCGAGCAACCGATCTCCGAACTCGAATCCAAGATCGAGGAGCTGCGCTACGTTCAAAGCGAATCGGCCGTCGACATCTCCGAAGAGATCGACCGCCTGAGCAAGAAGAGCCTGCAGCTCACCAAGGACATCTACGCCACGCTGACGCCCTGGCAGGTCACGCAGATCGCCCGCCATCCGCAGCGCCCTTACACGCTCGACTACGTCCACGAGCTGTTCACCGATTTCCAAGAGATGCACGGCGACCGTCATTTCTCGGACGACCTGTCGATCGTGGGCGGCCTGGCGCGCTTCAACGGCCAGCCCTGCATGGTGCTGGGCCATCAGAAGGGCCGCGATACCAAGGAGCGCGCGATGCGCAACTTCGGCATGTCGCGCCCCGAGGGCTACCGCAAGGCGCTGCGCCTGATGCAGACGGCCGAGAAGTTCGGCCTGCCCGTGTTCACGTTCGTGGACACGCCCGGCGCGTACCCGGGCATCGGCGCGGAAGAGCGCAACCAGTCCGAAGCCATCGGCCGCAACATCTTCGAGATGGCGCGCCTGGAAGTGCCGATCATTACGACGATCATCGGAGAAGGCGGCTCGGGCGGCGCGCTGGCCATCAGCGTGGCCGACCAGGTGCTGATGATGCAGTACTCCGTGTACTCGGTGATCTCGCCCGAAGGCTGCGCCTCGATCTTGTGGAAGACCTCGGACAAGGCCGCGGATGCGGCCGAGGCCCTGGGCATCACGGCGCACCGCCTGAAGGCGCTGGGCCTGATCGACAAGATCATCAGCGAGCCCGTGGGCGGCGCGCACCGCGACCACAAGCAGGCCTGCGCCAACCTCAAGCGCGCCTTGAACGATGCCACGCGCCAGTTGAGCGATGTGAAGGTCAAGGACCTGCTGCAGACGCGCTACGACCGGCTGCAAAGCTACGGCCGTTTCAACGATACCAAGGAGCATTGAGCGCTCCTGCCTTGAAAGGATGCGGCCATGCGGGCTGACGAAAGCGACGACGTGATGCTTTCGCATGTGGCCGTGGCCTTCAGCGGCGGGCGTGACTCGACGGCCTTGTTGCATGCCACGGCTTGCGCGGCGCGCGAGCAGGGCGGTGTGAGCGTCGTGGCCTTGCACGTGCACCATGGCTTGAGCGCGCACGCCGATGCCTGGCTGGCGCATGCCCGGCGCACCTGCGACGAATGGGCGATGCAAGGTTTGCCGGTCCGGTTGCTGCACCGGCATGTCCGCTTGTCGCTCGATTCAAGCGAGAGCGTGGAAGCCGCCGCGCGGCAAGCCCGTTATGCCGCGCTGGCCGAGATGGCCCGCGAGGCGCAGGCCGACTTGGTCTTGTTGGCGCACCACCGCAGAGACCAGGCCGAAACGTTCTTGCTGCAGGCATTGCGTGGCGCGGGCGTGTCGGGGCTGGCTTCCATGCCTGTTGACATCAAGCGCGATGGCGTGCGTTGGGTCAGGCCGTGGCTGGCGCACCCGCGCGAGGCGATCGAGGCGTATGTGGCGCAGCACGGTCTGCATCACGTCGAAGACGACAGCAACAGCGATACCCGTTTCGCTCGCAACCGCTTGAGGCTGGGTGTGTGGCCGGTGCTGGCGCAGGCCTTTCCGCAGGCCGAGGCGGCGCTGGCCGGCAGCGCCACACGTGTGGCCGATGTGCTGCCGGGCCTGGATGCATGGCGTGCGCAATTGCTGGCGCATCTGCATGTGGCGCATGAGCCCGAGGCGCTGGATGCGGTGGCGTGGTCCGAGTTGTCCGGTGGCGAGCGACGCGAAGCGCTGGCCTGTTGGTACAAGCTGCGGCAGGGGCGGGCTTTGCCTGCGTCCTGGGTCGAGCGTTTGGCGCACGAGGTGCCTGGGCTGGTGTTCAGGCGGCAGCCCGCGCATTGGTCGCCGATTGGGGTGAGCTTGTATCGCGGGGTGTTGTCATGCGAGGTGGCCACCTGGGAGGGCGAGCCATCGGATCCGCCGGTGCGCACGCTGTCCATCCATGAACCTGGCGACATCGCGTTGCCCGAGTGGGGTGGGACGCTGGTGATCGCACCAGCCGTGCAGGCCGGCGTGGCGCCATCCACCTTGCGCCAAGCCACGCTGCGCGCCCGGCACGGCGGCGAGCGTTTCCAGGCGGGGCCCGCGCGCCCGGCCAGGTCGCTCAAGAAGCAGTTCCAGGCCTCAGACGTGCCAGCCTGGCATCGGCATGGCCCGCTGATTTTTGCTGGTGAAAAACTGGTGTTCGTGCCGGGACTGGGCGTGGATGCGCGTTGCTGGGCGCCATCTGGCGAGCCTCAATGGGCCCTCGAGTGGGTGCCTTTTGGCCATTTTGGGGCCCGTTGACGCCTGTTATATGACAACGCGGCATGTCGACTTCGGTGCCTCAGGCTAAAATAGAGAGTTTGGTCGCGCACGCTTTCGCAGTTTTTGCGCGGACCTTTTCATACAAAGCTTCCACCAACTTCCTGACATGGCACTGATCGTTCACAAATACGGCGGCACGTCGATGGGCTCCACGGAGCGCATCCGCAACGTGGCCAAGCGCGTGGCCAAGTGGGTGCGGGCGGGTCATCAACTCGTGGTCGTGCCTTCGGCCATGAGCGGTGAGACCAACCGTTTGCTCGGCCTGGCCAAAGAACTCTCCGCGAGCCCCAGCGCGCGCGAACTCGACATGATCGCCGCGACGGGCGAGCAGGTGTCGTCCGGCCTGCTGGCCATCGCGCTGCAGGCCGAAGGCCTGGAGTCGGTCAGCTACGCTGGCTGGCAGGTGCCGATCAAGACGGACTCGTCCTTCACGAAAGCCCGCATCGAGAGCATCGACGACGCGCGCGTGCGCGCCGATCTGAATGCGGGCAAAGTGGTCGTGATCACGGGTTTCCAGGGCGTCGACCCCGAAGGCCACATCACGACGCTGGGCCGTGGCGGCTCCGATACCTCGGCCGTGGCCGTGGCGGCAGCCCTGAAGGCCGACGAGTGCCTGATCTACACCGACGTGGACGGTGTCTACACGACCGACCCGCGCGTGGTGCCCGAAGCCCGCCGCATGAGCGCCGTCAGCTTCGAAGAGATGCTCGAGATGGCCTCGCTGGGCTCCAAGGTGCTGCAGATCCGCTCCGTGGAGTTCGCAGGCAAATACCGTGTGCCCCTGCGTGTGCTGTCCAGCTTCACCCCCTGGGACATCGACCTGGCTGTGGAAGCCAAGTCGGGCACGCTCATCAGTTTTGAGGAAGACGAAAAAATGGAACAAGCCGTTGTTTCCGGCATCGCGTTCAACCGCGACGAAGCCAAGATCACCGTGGTCGGCGTGCCCGACACCCCCGGCATCGCCTACCAGATCCTGGGCAAGGTCGCCGAAGCCAACATCGACATCGACGTGATCATCCAGAACGTCTCGCACGATGGCCGCACGGACTTCTCGTTCACCGTGCACCGCAACGACTACGCCAAGACCATGGAGTTGCTGCAGACCAAGGTGAACCCGGCGCTGGGCGCGCGCGAGATCGTGGGCGACCCCAAGATCTGCAAGGTGTCCATCGTGGGCATCGGCATGCGCAGCCACGTGGGCATCGCCTCGACGATGTTCAAGACGCTGTCGGACGAAGGCATCAACATCCAGATGATCACGACCAGCGAGATCAAGACCTCCGTCGTGATCGACGAGAAGTACATGGAACTGGCCGTGCGCGCGCTGCACAAGGCTTTCGGCCTGGACGAAGCGAAGGCCTGATGTTGTTTTGATCGCAACAGGCTGAAGGCCCGTTTTTCTGGGCTAGAATGCTAGCTGTGCTGGAGATGTGGCCGAGTGGTCGAAGGTACTCCCCTGCTAAGGGAGCATACGCCAAAAGCGTATCGAGGGTTCGAATCCCTCCATCTCCGCCAGAACAAGAGATCCCCAAGCGAGCAATCGCTTGGGGTTTTTCTTTGCCGGTTCAATGCACTCCGGGGCGGGCTGAGGGAGTGCGGTTTTGTGACATGAGGCTTTCCTGAGTCGCGAAGCAAATGGTTCCCGACAAACCATGCCTGCAAGCTGCGTGCCTTGGCATGCCCGGTCCGCCGCCTGCGTTGGATCAAGCCTCCGCCGCGAAGCGATCGTGCAACTCGTCCGCCCAGTTGTCGATGTCGGCCTGCGAGGCTGACAAAGTCTTGCGCGAGTATTCGCCGCCCTTGGCCCATTCCGCGTGGTTGTTGAGTCCTTGAAAGCGCTGGATGATGTGCTCCGCCACCAGGCACAGCGCGATCAGTTCGTGCACGGGGCCCTGGTTGCTTTCCTGCAGGTACTCGTAGTCGTGGTGCAGCCGCACGGCATGGGCCACTTCGGGTGTCAGCCCCCATGAGCGGGCCAGCAGCGAACCGATGACCGTGTGGTCGGTGCCGTGCCTGTCCTGCTCGATGTTGGTGAAAGGCTGGTCGCTGTTGTTGGCGCATTCCAGCGTGTCGATGTAGGAAGGCTGCGCGAAGCGCTGGGCCAGCAGAGGGATGCCCACGTCGGCGAACAGGCCCATGGTCTGGGCGGTGTCGGGCGGCAGGCCCACGCGCGCGGCCAGCAGGCCCATGGCCTGGCTGCGCTTGGACGTCACGTCCCAAAAGCGCAGCAGCCCCGGGCCCTCGGTGGGCAGCACCTTGCGCAGCGCGATCTCCGTGAGGATGATCTCGCAGCGCTTGAAGCCCAGGATGCCGAAGGCCTCGGCCACCGTCGAGATGCGCCGGGTCAGCCCGATCCAGGGTGAATTGACGAGCTTGATCAGCGCGGCCGACATGGCCACATCCGAGTTGACGATGGCGGCCAGTTTTTCTGCGCGGGGCTCGTCACGATCGAGCTCCTGTTGCAGGTCAACCAGAGAACTTGGGCGGGGAGGGATGTTGATGTCTTTGAGCAGGTCTTTCAGGTCGGGTGTGCGGCCGGGTTTGTTGGCACCTGACAGATCCGGTGTCGTGATTTGCATACGGGCTCCGATTCACATGCCTTCTTATCGCCACGAGGCCGGCAAGCTGAATCCGAAAATGTGGAGTGACCGCTGAAATTTTGCTGAATTGCACCGCTCGCGCGAGGCTTGGGCGTCCGCTACACTTTGCGCTCTGTTTCAACGCCTCTGAGCCATCAGGGGCGTTTGCTTTCGTGGGAAGAAGTCGAACGTGTTCAAGAATCTGACGGTTTATCGAATCGGGCCCGATTGGTCGGCCGATGCGGCGCTCATCGAGTCTGTGCTCGACAAGGAGCGCTTTGTCGAATGCGGTGCGACACAGCAGAAATCATCGGGCTGGGTAGAACCGCGCGGCGAAGCGCATGCGCCGTTGGTTGAGGCCGTCGACGGTCATTTGTTGCTCAAGCTGATGACAGAACAGCGCGTGGTGCCGGGCTCCGTGGTCAAGCGGCGCACCGAAGAAATCGCCGAGCAGATGGAGAAGACCACGGGCCGCAAGCCGGGCAAGAAGATCATGAAGGAGCTCAAGGAGCAGGCATTGCTGGAGCTGCTGCCGATGGCCTTCACGAAGCAGTCCGTGACGCGCGTGTGGGTCGCGCCGAAGCAGCATTTGCTGATGCTCGACAGCGGCAGCCAGGCCAAGGCCGAAGAGGTCGTGACCATGCTGATCAAGGCCATCGATGGGCTGGCGCTGAGCCTGGTGCACACCGAGATGTCGCCGGCCGTGGCGATGGCGCACTGGCTGGGCACGGGCGAGGCGCCGTACCAGTTCTCGATCGACCGCGAGTGCGAGCTGAAGTCGCCCGACGAGATGAAGTCGGTCGTGCGCTATGCGCGCCATCCGCTGGACACGGAAGAGGTGCGCCAGCACATCCTCACGGGCAAGGTGCCCACGCGCGTGGCCATGACCTGGCGCGACCGCGTGTCCTTCATGCTGACCGAGTCCATGCAGCTCAAGAAGATGGCCTTTCTGGACGTGGTGTTCGAAGGCGCGATGGCGGCGGCCGGCAAGGTGGACAAGGGCGAGGCCTTCGATGCCGATGCGGCCATTGCCACGGGCGAGTTGATCCAGCTGATCCCGGATCTGCTGGAGGCGTTGGGTGGTGAGCAGGTCATGGGTTTGGGTTCCGCGCCTGAGATGCCTGCGCCGCTGAATGCGCCTGCGCACGCTGAGACGAAGGCTGCGCCAGCCAGGCCAGCACCTGCTGCACAACCCAAGGACCTGCATCTTGTGGCAGATCATGCCCCGCCGTGGGATGCCTGAGCATCGGCACCTGCCAATGCTGCGCGAGCACGGCTGAGCAGGCGGGGTTGACCAACTGGTCGCCCTGGCTGTTGAGCAGCAGCATGGGGACGCCGGGCTTTGAGGCGGGCGCACGGTAGCGCGATGCCGCCCACAGCTGGCGCAGACCGTTAGGTACGCTGACGGGATGTTGTTGGCGCAGCGCCAGCCAGTGCGCCATCATGGCTTGGGCATTGACCGGATGGCGTGTGGTCATGCGCAGGATGGCGTCTTCCCATTGCGCTGTGCCGGCGTTGGTCAACAGCAGCTTGAGGATAATCGGGTACTGCCGTGGACGCAGGCGTTGCCAGAACGGGCTGTAAGGACGCAGGCTCGTGTTGATGAGCACGCAGTGATCGATCTCTTGCGGGTGGTGATCGGCCCAGGCCACCGTGACCATCGCGCCGAGCGACATCGCCACGACTTGATAAGGCGGCCTGTGGCCTTGCGCCAGCAGCATCTGGCGGCAGGCCTGCATCATGTCTTCGACGCGGATGGGGCTGCGCTGATTGCAGAGTGTGCCGTTGCCGGGCAGGTCGGGGGTGAGCACCTGGTCGCCAGCGGGCAGGGCGGCTTTCAACTGAGAAACGAAGTCGCCCCAATGGCCTTGTTCGCGCGTGAGGCCGCGCAGCAGGATCCAGGTGCTCATGGGTGGTCTTTCATGCCTGGCCTTTCACATGCTTCTTGTCGTGTGGCTTGGCCGGGTACCAGCGTGCCAGGGCTTGTCTGTGGTGCAGGTCGCGCTCGTGCTCGTCGAGTTGCCAGCGCGCATGGCTGGCGATGGCGCGGGCCATGAAGTCCAGCATGGCTGTGTGCCGGCGCAGCACGCGTTGCTGTCTGTGCGCGATCAGCGGGTTGAAGATGCCGTGCCGGCTGAACATCTGGCGCGGGTTCTTCTTGACCCACAGCCACGAGCCCATCTCCAGCGTCAGCGGCAGGAAGACGCGCTCGGGCGCGCGCGCGCGGCCCAGCAGGTAGAGGTGGTCCCACAGGTCGCCATGCGCGAGGTACTGCAGGCTTTGCGGCTCGAAGAGGTAGGGATGGTGCACGTGCGTCTGATCGAAGATGCGGTGCAGGGCGTGGATCTCTGCCAGGTGCGTGATGGGCTCGCAGGTGTGCGCGACGGGAACCAGATGCGGTCTTGCACGCCGAAGCCGGAGTGGCAGTCGATGGCGGCGCTGAAGGGGCTGGTGAGCAGCTCTTGCTCGACCACCTGGCACAGGGCGTAGCTTTCTTCCTGCATGGGCGCATCTTTGGGGCCACGGTACCAGGGCAGGGTGGCGCTCAGGCGTTGTCCGCCCAGCAAGAAGGGTACGGGCTCGGTGGCATCGAGCGGGGCGTTGCGCATCAGGTCGACGCCGTTGGGGTTGGCGCGCGTGCCTTGCCACAGGCCGCCCGGGTTGACCAGGGGCATGAAGACCATGCGCACGTGCTGCAACTGCTGGTGCAGCATGCTGTCCCACTTGAGGCGCTGCACGAGGCTGCCCAGGTAGGCCAGCACGACCTCGGCGCCGATGCGCTCCAGACCGTGCACGCCGCCGAAGAAGCCGATGGCCGGGGCCGCGGGCGAAGGGTTGCCCAGCGTGACCGAGAGCACGTCGAACTCGTGCGACCCCATGTGGACCTTGCACATGACCTGTGGCCTGAGGTGCTCACCGCCCAGCTCGATCAGGCGATGCAGTTCATTCAGTTCGGGCAGGACGGTTTGGGGCACGGCAAGGTCCACGCAGACTGTGCATGATTCGGCAAAACCAGGAACGCTAGCGCCAATGCATGTCAGTTGTGCGACAAGGCAGGGTGGCCTGGTCACGCGCCTGTCATGAACGCTTCGTAAGGTGGCGGCCAGTATGGACTATGGAGTATCGCCGTGCCCCGCAATCAATTGACGCGTCAGGTGTTCAAGGTGGCCGTGCTGAGCCTGGCTGTGCTGGGCGGGATGGTGGAGTGGGCGGCCTTGCTGCGCGCCCGTGTGAGCATGCAGCTCATGGGTTTGCGCCGCGTTTGAAGGCGGGCAGGCTGTTGATGGAAATCATCGACCCAATTAAACCATGATGTCGCCGTGTCTGTGTTCGACCGTGGCATGAGACGGGCGTCGGCCGAAGCCGTCCGGACTTGAGCCGGCGTGTGTAATCGATTGTCAGCGATGGGCATGGGCCTTGTCTGCTCGTGCAGGCGCGTCATGCGGCGCCGCAACGGGCACATGGCATGCCCCGAGCGCATGCCGGCGCCAACATTTCAGCGAGCGCCGAGATATCCGTCACGCCTGTCAGGCCGGACCCTGGGAGTGACCCCATGGTCGCGGCGCGCTCGCCATGTCTTCCTGGAGGTGGGTGTTCCACGCTTCTGGAGTGACGCATGCGTGCCAAGACAATCGGTTTCAGTTTCGTGGCCGGCATGTTGCTGGCTTTGACCAAGCCCGCCGTGGCCGGTGTGCCGGACGAGGTGAAGGTGGACTTCGCCAAGGCGGTCTACAGCGGCTCGCCCGAGCTGGTGCACAACCGCAATCCTCAGCCCTTGCTGCGGGCCGTGATCGTGCTGAACGTCAAGCTGGACGAGGGCGAACACTGGAAGGCCGAGGTATTGCGCACCAACGACGAGCAGCCCGAGATGCTGGCGCGCGCCATCGAGACCGTGCGCCGGGCGGGCAACATTTCGCTGAGCGAAGAGGCCAAGGCCGAACTGCACCGCAATGGCCTGATCGAAGCCTGGCTGTTCGACAACGACGGCAGCTTCCAGGTCAAGACGCTGGCCAAGGCGCAGCGGATGGGGCAGTGACGGGCGTTTGAAAGGTGCGGCTGAAAGGGGCTTGCTCAAAGCTCGTTCAAAATAGCGGGCATGAGCCATGCCCCATCTTCCGCCACCGCCAAGCGGCACAGCCATGCGCACGACCATGCGCATGACCACCAACATGACCATGCGCACGATCACGCCCATGATCATTCGCATGATGACTGCGAGGTCTGCGCCCACGGCCTGCCACACGGCGCGCGCCTGATCATCTACAGCCCGGCGGGCATCGTGCCCGCGGCCAAGCCGGTGCGCAAGGCGGCCAAGCGGTTGACGGCGCTGGGCTTCGAAGCCAGCATCGATGCGTCCGCGTTGACCAAGCACCAGCGCTTCGCCGGCGACGACGAGGCGCGCCTGGCCGCCATCCACCGCGTGGCCGAGGCCGCGCCGCATGTGGCGATGGCCACGCGCGGCGGCTACGGCCTGACGCGCCTGCTGGACCGCATCGACTGGCCCCTGATCGCCAAAAGCGTTGAGCAAGGCACGGCATGGGTCGGCTACAGCGATGTCACGGCCTTGCATCTGGCCGCTCTGGCCAATAAAGCGACCGGCCCCGCCAAGGCGGCGGATGGCGCCACGGCCGGTTTCTGGGCCGGCCCCATGGCCTGCGACGACTTCGGCCGCGCAGACAGCCCGGAAGGCGGCGACGACGTCACGCAAGAGGTGTTCATCGAGGCCATGGGCGGCGAGCTGGAGGCCGTGGGCTTTCGGACAGAAGCCGGCTTCGACGGCCTGGAGGCGTCAGGCCGCCTGTGGGGCGGCAACCTGGCCGTGACGCAGGCCTTGCTGGGCACGCCGCATTTCCCGAAGATCAAGAACGGCGTCCTCTTTCTCGAGGACGTCAACGAGCATCCGTACCGCATCGAGCGTGCGCTGCTGCAATTGCACCAGGCCGGCATCCTCGATCAGCAAAAGGCCATTGTGTTGGGCGCGTTCACCGAGTACCGCAAGTCGCCGCTGGACCGGGGCTACAACCTCAAGACGGTCATCGCCTACCTGCGCAGCCTCACCAAGACCCCGATCCTGACCGGGCTGCCCTTCGGCCACGTGCCGACCAAGGTCTGCCTGCCGATCGGGCGCCAGGTCAAGCTGGTGGTGCAAGGACGCGACGTCTTTGTGATGTGGTAAGGCCACATCAACGTTTCGTCTCTGGCGTGGCATCGGCAAGCCGCGTCACAATCCAGCCCATGGCACAGATGCGGTTCATGTTCCGATGGTTGACGCGCTGCTTTGTCGGCGCTCGGGCGGTTTTGCTGCGTCGGTCCGGGCATGCACTGGCTTGCCTGCTGGCCATGGCGCTGACCGCGTGCGACAACAGCCCTTATCCGGCAGGCGCCACCGGCCAGGATGTGCTGTATTCCAGTTTCCAGCCTCGTTCGCTGCGTTACCTCGATCCGACGTCGTCCTATTCCAGCCCGGAAGGCATCATCGTCTACCAGGTCTACGAGCCGCTTTACGCCTACCACTATCTGAAGCGGCCTTTCACGCTCCAAGGCCGGACGGCCGATGCCGTGGCCCGTCCCAGTTACCTGGATGCGCACGGCCAGGCTTTGCCAGACAATGCGCCGCCCGACCAGATTGCCGAGACCGTGTACGAGGTGCACATCAAGCCCGGCATCATGTTCGCGCCGCATCCGGCCTTCGCCAGGGATGCCAAAGGCCAGCCACTCTATCTGAACTTGAGTCGCGAGGCCCTGGACGGCAAATACAGCCCGTGGGATTTCGCGCAGATGGGAACGCGCGAACTCACGGCAGATGATTTCGTCTACGCCATCAAGCGCCACGCCACCACGCGCACGACAGCGCCGATCTTCGGCATCTTCAGCGAGTACCTCATCGGCCTGGCGGATTACGGCAAACTGATCAAGGCGGAAGATAGCAAGCTGCTGGCGGGTTTGCCTTCCTCCTTGAGCGACAAGCCTTTTCTCGACTTCAGAAAGTGGCCGCTGGCAGGTGCCCAGGCCACTGATCGCTACACCCTGCGCTTGCGCATCAAAGGCAAGTATCCGCAGTGGTCTTACTGGATGGCAATGGGCTTCATGGCGCCCATCCCTTGGGAGGCCGACGCGTTCTACAGCCAGCCTGGCATGTCCGAGCATGGGTTGTCATTGAACAGTTGGCCAGTGGGGACCGGCCCGTTCATGCTGGCCGAGCACATCCGGGACCGCAAGGTGGTGCTCAAGCGTAACCCCAACTACCGTGGCGAGCCCTATCCCTGCGAGGGTACGCCGCAGGACAAGAGCGACGGGCTGCTGGCCGACTGCGGCAAGAAGACGCCCCTGGTCGATGCCATCGTCCTGACGGCCGAAAAGGAAGGCCTGCCCATCGATGTGAAGTTCCGCCAGGGCTACTACGATTTCCCGGACCTGGACCACTGGCAGTTCGGCATGGCCTACAAACTGTCCATGGAAGACTCGCCGCAGCTGAACAAGGAATTCACTGAAAAGGGCGTGCAACTCACGCGGGCCGTTGACCAGAATATGTTCTACATCGGGTTCAACTGGCTGGACCCGGTGGTAGGCCAAGGCCATACACCCGCCCAGCAGGCGCGCAACCGCAAGCTGCGCCAAGCCTTGTCGATCGTCATCGACTGGGACGAGTACAGCCGCCTCTTTCCCAAGAAAGGTGGCGAGACTGCGCACGCGCCTTTGCCAGAAGGTCTGTTCGGCTCCCGGCATGGTACGCGTGAGGGCATGAACCCGGTCACGCATGTGTGGCGAGATGGGCATGCCGTGCGGCGGTCCGTCGACGAAGCCAAGAAACTGCTGGCCGAAGCCGGCTATCCGGATGGCCGCGATGAACATTCCGGCAAAAGCCTGGTGCTCTACTACGATTACCAATTGGCGCCTACGCCTGAAGTGCGCGCCGAGCTGGACTGGATGATCAAGCAATTTGCCAAGCTGAACGTGCAACTGGAAATCCGCGCGACCGACTTCAACCAGTTCCAGGACAAGCTGCGCAAGGGCCGCCAGCAGATATTCCTGTCGGGCTGGAGCGCCGATTACCCCGACGCCGAGAACTTCCTGACACTGCTGTTCAGCCCCAATGCCAAAGCCACGTACGATGGCGACAACTCGACCAACTACAGCAATCCCGAGTTCGATAAGTTGTTCGTGCAGTTGAAATTCATGGAAGACGGCCCTGCCAAGCAGGCTGCCATTGACAAGATGGTCAGGATCGTTCAAGAGGATGCAGCCTGGTCCTGGGGATACTTTCCGTATTCATCGGGCGCTTTCCACAAATGGGTGCACAACACCAAACCCACGAGCATGGTCCGCAACATCTTCCAGTACGTGCGCATCGATGGGGCCGAGCGGGAGCGCAGCCTACGTGTCTGGAATCGGCCCAATTACTGGCCTTTGCTGCTGCTGATCCTGGGCGTGGCGGTCTTGGCCGCAGGAGCGATCAGGGTGTTCAAGGCACGTGAGCAACGCACAGCCTTGTCCTGGGTCAACGAGGAGGTTCGCTGATGTGGGCCTATATCATTCGCCGCCTGGCCTATGGCGTGCTGATCCTGATCGGGGTCAACCTCATCACTTTCATTCTGTTCTTCACGGTCAACACGCCCGATGACATGGCGCGCCTGAACATCGGTGGCAAGCGCGCGTCTGTCGAGCAGATCGAAAAATGGAAGGCCGATCGCGGCTACAACAAGCCTTTGCTGATGGACCGCCAGGCCGAAGGCGTGGCGCGGGTCACGCACACTATTTTCTGGGACAGATCGATTTCCCTGTTCATGTTCCAGTTCGGGCGGGCCGACAGCGAGAGCGCGGGCGACATCGGCCATGAGATCCGCGAGCGCATGGGCGTGAGCCTGCAGTTCACAGTGCCGCTGTTCGTGCTGAGCCTGCTGGCGAGCGTGATCTTCGCGTTGTGGCTGGTCATGTTCAGGGGCACGCGCGTCGATTTCTGGGGCGTGGTCGTGTGCGTGGTGATGATGTCGATCTCCAGCCTGTTCTACATCATCGTCGGGCAACTGGTCTTCTCGCGTGTGGCGCAGCTGGCGCCGATTTCTGGTTACGCGCCTGGCCTGGATGCGTTGCGCTTTCTCGTGCTGCCCATTGGCTTGATGCTGCTGTCCAACTTGGCCGGGCAGGCGCGTTTTTACCGCGCGCTCTTCCTGGAAGAGTCCGGCAAGGACTATGTGCGTACGGCCCGGGCGAAGGGCTTGAGCGAATCCCGTGTGCTGGGGCTGCATGTGCTGCGCAACGCAATGCTGCCGATCATCACAAGCGCGGGGGGCACTTTGCCCTTCCTGTTCATGGGCGGGCTGGTCACCGAGAGTTTCTTTGGCCTGCCTGGCATCGGCGCCTACACGATCGATGCGATCTCGGGCCAGGACTTCGCCGTGGTCCGGACCATGGTCTTTCTCGGGTCCGTGCTCTACATCTTGTCCAACATACTGATCGACGTGGCCTATACCTGGGCCGATCCGCGCGTGCGCTTGCAGTGAGGCCCTTCCATGCCGTTCAAAGCCGTCATCCTCTGGACCGATGTGGTCATGTGGCTCATGTTGCTGGGCTTGGGGTTGTACATCAGGCAGATTCGCCGTAACGAATCGCTGAGTGAGACCTGGCGTCACGTTTTCGAGGTGCCGGCGGCGATGGCGTCTGCCGTGCTGCTCGTCGTCATGCTCGGCGTCACCATGGCCGACAGTCTGCACTTTCGCCGAGCCCTGCCGCCCATTGAAGGCGGCGCTCAGGCCTTTGACAGCCGGACCGAGTCGATACTGGATTTCGCTCTGGCCAAGTTGGTGACCCAACGTGAGAACAGCTACTCCCGGCCTTTGGCGACACACGGCTTCGTCAAAGAATCGGAAATGCCCAAGGCCGGCAGCAAGCCGCGCTTCGATGAAAACGGCATGGTCATGCCACCGCCGCGCAGTTTTCCTCGACTGAAGTACGGCGGCGCCGGTTTGGTGAACGTGGAGCGCGACTGGGGCGGTGACGTGAGCGCGCGCGTGCTGGCGGGCGTGTCATGTGCGGCACTGTTGTGCGGGGTTCCTTGGGTGTTCTTGCGCAAGCGTCTTCAACACCGGGTACTTGCCTGGCGCGCGGCTTGGCTGAGCGCTTCAGGTGCCTGTTTCTGCTGTTCTGCCTGGCCATGGCGTTGAGTTGGGGGCAAGGCTATCACGTGCTGGGCACGGACCAGACGGGTAACGATGTGTTGTATTCGGCGCTCAAGAGTATTCGCACGGCGTTTGTGATCGGCTCATTGCTGGCGGAGTTCAGATCGCGACCTCGCCCCTGGCACTGCTGCTGGGGATCGCCGCAGGCTATTTCAAGGGCTGGGTGGACGATGCCATCCAGTATCTCTACACGGTCTTGTCTTCGGTGCCCAACATCTTGCTGATCGCCGCGTGCGTGCTGATGGTGCAGGTCTTCATCGACAAGCATCCCGAACTGTTCGAGACGGGGCTGGAGCGTGCGGACCTCAAGATCTTTTTGCTGTGCATCATCCTTGGCCTCACGGGCTGGGCCGGCCTGTGTCGCCTGCTGCGGGCTGAGACGCTCAAGCTTCGCGAACTCGAATATGTGCAGGCCGCGGCGGCCTTTGGGGCCGGGCCTTGGCGCATCATGCGCATGCACATCCTGCCCAATGTGATGCACTTGGTCCTCATTACCACGGTGATCGAGTTTTCCAGCCTGATCTTGTATGAGGCGGTGTTGTCTTATGTGGGTGTGGGCGTCGATCCATCTATGAACAGCTTTGGCGGCATGATCAATCTGGCGCGTAGCCAGATGTCGCGTGATCCGATGGTGTGGTGGTCCTTCGCTTCGGCTTTCACGTTCATGGTTGGCCTCGTGCTAGCGGCCAATCTGTTTGCCGATGCCGTGCGCGATGCCTTCGATCCGCGCGCACGCGTGGCCAAGCCCATCAAGCCTGTGACGGCCAAAACGGCCGAAGGAGCCTGAGCATGCTGCAACTGCAGGACGTCCAAGTGCTGCTGGATGCCGACGCCGGGTTGGTGAGGGCGCTCGACGGCGTCAGCCTCGCGCTGCAACGCGGCGAGACCTTCGCGCTGGTGGGCGAATCAGGCTGCGGCAAGAGCATGACCGCACTGGCCATCATGCGCCTGCTGCCCGACAACGGCCGCGTGGCCGGCGGCCGCATGTGCCTGGGCAGCGCGGCCCCGGATGCCCCGCCGACCGAGTTGCTGCACCTGCCCGAGTCCAGCATGCGGCAGATCCGTGGTGGCCGCATCGGCATGATCTTCCAGGAGCCCGCCACCAGCCCAACCGGTCATGCGCGTCGGCGACCAGATCGTCGAGGCCATCGAGGCGCACACGCCCATGCGCGGCGAGGTGGCGCGCAAGAAGGCCATCGACTGGCTCGGGCGCGTGGGCATTCCCCGAGCCTGAGCGCCGCATCGACAGCTACCCCTTCGAGATGAGCGGCGGCCAGAAGCAGCGCGTGATGATCGCCATGACGCTGGCGGCCGAACCCGACTTCCTCATCGCCGACGAGCCCACCACGGCGCTTGACGTGACCATCCAGAAGCAGGTGCTCGACCTGCTCAAGGCCCTGCAGGCCGAGCGCCAACTGGGCCTGCTGCTCATCACGCACGACCTGGCCGTCGTGGCCAGCATGGCGCACCGCGTGGCCCTGATGTATGCGGGGCAGATCATCGAGGAAGCGCCCGCCGACGTCTTCTTCAAGCACCCGCGTCATCCCTACGCGCGCAGCCTCCTGCAGGCCTTGCCCGACGCGCAGCACAAGGGGCAGGCGCTGGCGGCCATCAAGGGCACGGTGCCGCCGCTGTGGCTGCGCTTCGACGGTTGTCGCTTCGCGCCGCGTTGCGAGTATGCACAGGCGCGCTGCCAGCAGGCACCCGATCTGCTCGGCCAGACGCACACGGTGCGGTGCTGGTTCCCGCTCGAACAAGGCGCCCGCGTTGGCAGTGCCGCAGTCTGAAGTGAGCGTGCCGTCGCAGGCAGGCGAGCAGGCGAATGGGCAGGCGAGCACGCCTTTAACAGCGCCATCGCTCGCGCTCGAAGTCAACCAGCTTGCCGTGCGCTTCATCTCGGGCGGCGGCTTGTTCAAACCCAGGCATGTGGCCAAGGCCGTGGATGGCGTGTCCTTCCAGGTCCACGCGGGGCACACGCTTGCGCTCGTGGGCGAATCGGGCTGCGGCAAGACCACGACCGGCCGCGCCATCGTGCAGCTGTTGCGTGGCCAGTCGCACATCGAGGTCGAAGGCGAAGCCTGGTTGACCGACGCCTCGGGCCGCAAGAACCTCTTCGCCATGCAGGCGGCCGACCTGCTCAATGCGCGCCGCTCGGTGCAGATGGTTTTTCAGGACCCGTTCGCTTCATTGAACCCGCGCATGCGCGTGCAGGATATCCTGCAAGAAGGCCTCGTCATCCTGCGGCCTGGCTGGTCTCTCGATCAGCGCATGGCGCGCGTGCGCGAACTGATCGAACGCGTGGGCCTGCGCGCCGATGCGCTCAGCCGCTTCCCGCACGAGTTCTCTGGCGGCCAACGCCAGCGCCTGGCCATCGCGCGCGCCCTGGCGGTCGAGCCGCGCGTGCTCGTGTGTGACGAGCCCACGTCGGCGCTCGATGTGTGCCCGTGCAGGCCCAGATATTGAACCTGCTGCGCGAACTGCAGCAGCAACTGGGCCTGGGGCTGCTCTTCATCACGCACAACAAGGTGCTGTTCGGATTCTATCGTGTTTCCCTATTAACCTTAGCAATACGCAACTGAACGCGGCCACAACATAA
>JASGJC010000044.1:0-219998 GCA_049840915.1 Aquabacterium sp. | reverse complement strand
CGTATTGCTAAGGTTAATAGGGAAACACAATGATAACGAAACCAGCGCCTAAATCCGTGCTGAAGAGGACCACTTCGCTCTGGGGCGAAGCCAGGGCCGTAGTGAAATCGGCTGTTTGCTCGGTGTATGGTTTGATACCGAGCATTGGCGGGTCCCCCATTGGCATCCGGTGCGCCCATCCAGGGCTGATCGACGTAGTAATAGGAATTTACCTTTCGCGTTCGGGCCCGTACCAGACGCCCCGACTGCTTGGTCCACAACTGATCGAATGGGTCAATCCCGGTCAGGGGTTGAGCACGATATTGGCGCCCGTGGTCGTGCCCACAAAGCGCTTCGATCCGACGAAAACCACTCCACCGGTATCGTATTTTTCCAGAACGATGCAATAGCTGTTATGCCCAGATACCTAAGCAACGTTGCCACCCGGTGGCCATTTCATATTCGCCTGCCTTGAATTTGATGCGCAAATTGTTGGCCGTTGTTTTGTTTTTGACCCATGCGTACTGCGCCAGTCCCCTTGGGCAGCTGGTCAATTTTGGTCACATTGACGATGGCGCCATTTTCTGTATAAGACAGATTGACGGGGTTGTTGTTTTTATCTTTGATATAAATCAGGCTGCGATCCAGCGTCGGGTCCGTGACGCTCGTGGGATTTTGCAGCGAAATAATCAGCACATCGTCGTTCGGTGCTTCTACGGGAGATCAATACTGGCCGTCGCCCGCTCACTGTATTTTTCGAACCATCACCCCCTGGCTGCCCTCCATCGCCGCCCCCCACATGCCCGCCAAGGAAGCGCCGCCGACAAGGCCATCAGGCCTTTAATATTTCTTCTCATCTGAACCTCACCTGAATGAATGATTCGCATTTGCGCAATAAGTGACGGCACAAAAGGTGATGACGCAGCGACTGTGACGGTTGCTGGCGTGATGATGGCGAAGCACCCAAATGGCCCCTGCATCGCTCAACTCGCTCCCTTTTGTATATTTACAAGATCCTCCAACGGCCAAAATCCTGGCGAAATCTTACATGCAGGGCAAACGGCGCGTCAATGACCGTCTTGAGCATTCGGAGTGGCCCGCAGGGCGGGCCCTTCGGCCGTCCGGATAGGCACAGGTGGCGTCCGAGTGCGTGGGTTTGTGCACGGCGCCGTGCTCCAAGCCGACGAGGCGGTCGGCGTGCAGGATGTCGGTGGTCGGCCCTGGCTCAGGGTTCGTTTCCCGATCGGCTGGATGGCCCTCATCATGCGGCGCCCAAAACCGCACAGTCGGCACGCATTCGAACCCCCGTATCAGGGCCAGCGGGGGGAAGTCCTGCCTGTCGCGGCGCAGCCCCTCACGGACAATCTCGAGCGACGTTTAACATGGCCAATGACCAATGCCCACCCCAGGCCTTATTCTTGCCGCCCGAGGCCCTGGTGTTCGGACCGTGCTCGCGTGGTCTATTTGATGGAAGCGCGCCAGCTCCAGCGCAAGCGCAAGCTGTCGGGCGGCTATGAGGGCGACGACCGCTACTCCGGCCTCGTGATCTCGGTCGGCTCCAGCCTGCTGCAGCTGGGCGCGCTGGCCCTGGCCTACTACCAACCCTTGTCGATGGGGCAGGAGACGAACATGGCCTTCTACTGCCGGCCTGGTCGTCACGGTCAGCGGCACGCTGCTGCGCATGCACTGCTGGAAGGCGCTGGGCGAGTTGTTCACGCACACGGTCACCATCGCGAAAGACCAGCACGTGGTCAACATCGGCGCTTACCGCTTCCTGCGCCACCCCGCCTACCTGGGCGGCTGGCTCAACCTGATCGGCCTGGGTTTGATCCTGGGCAACTATGGCAGCGTGGCCCTCATCACCATCGGCGCGTTCGGCATCTTCCACTACCGCATCGAGGTCGAAGAAAAGGCCCTCGAAAATGGCCTGGGTGATGCCTACCGGCAATTCAAGCAATCGCGCAAGCGCCTGATCCCTTTCGTCTATTGATTCCTGTCCATTGATGTCGCCATGGCCACCACGAACAGCACATCGCTCGACCAGCTCCACATCAACGAAGACCATCCCTTCGTGACACTGGTGACGCCTGCGCGCGATGCCGCCAGCATGCCCAGCCTGGCCGCGCTCTTCGAGGCCAACCGCGCCTTCTTCATGGACAAGGTCGCCAGGCGCGGTGTCGTGATGTTCCGCGGCTTCACGCCGGTCGACACGGCGCAGTTCAACGAGTTCGTGACCGCCGGCATCGGCCTGAATCCCTGGGACGGCTTCAACCTCAAGGGCACGCCCGCCTTCATCACCAACTGGCTGCGCAAGTACATCGAGGGCCTGATGGGCGCGGGCGATTACCGCCGCTACCTGGGCAACAACGCCGTGCAGCTGGGCCCTGTGGCAGTCGGTGCAAGGCCCGCATGTCGAAGGCGGCGGCAGCCCCACCCGCGCGCGCTACCTGACGCTGTGCTGCTTCGAGCCCGCGCAACGCTTCGCCGAGACCGGCCTGGTCGACCTGCACGCGGCCTACGAGCGCATGGCGCCTGATCTGAAGCGCAAGTACCTCAAGGCCTTCAACCGCTTCTACTTCATCACGGCGCGCAAGCTCAACCTGCTCGACCGCCTGATCCTGTCGCAAAGCCCGATCACGCTGTCGAAGTTGCTGCCCGACGGCAGCGCCAAGCTGGCCAACAAGCCCACGCCCGCCGTGTGCGCCCACCCCGAGACCGGCGACATCTGCCTGCAGCCCTGGGCCTTCGCGCGCAACACGAACACGCATGTGCACGCCGCCGCCAACGAGATCTTCACGGGCCGTGGCCCCATCGGGCGCTGCGAGAACGCCGATGGCACCAACTACCTGTGGGACCTGTGCGATGCGCAAGGCGGCGATCTCGAGTGGAGCGATGCCGAGCAGCACACCTTCTTCGAAGACCTGTTCAAGCACGCCTACCTCGTCAACTGGCAAAAGGGCGACCTGGCCCTGATCGACAACGTGCGCATCGGCCACTGGCGCATGAACGGCGAGCAAGGCATGCGCAAGCTCGTGCAGATTCAAGTCGAGGCCTTCAATGCCGAATTGAACACGGTGCCCGTGCCCAGCATGGCCTGACGTCGCATCGACCCTGGCAGGCTCCGGGCCGCACAGGCCTTTGCTACATTTCACCATGCAACAAGAAGGAGCCCCCGTGACCGATGGCACCCTGGTTCCCCTGAACCGCACCGAACACATGTTCTGGGCCGGCGAAGGCTATCTTGGCTCGATCACCCAGCCGTACCTGCTGCGCTTCGACGGCCCGCTCGATGTGGCCCTGGTGCGCCAGGCCCTGCGCGAACTCACCTCGGCCTACCCCCGCCTGCGCGGCGTGATGGTGCCCACGCCCCTGACCTACAAGCTGCGCATCCTGCCCGACGACCGGATCATCGATCAACTGGTCGACGATGCCTTGCGCGTGGTGCACGGCGTCGATGCCTCGTCCAGCCAGGCCCTGCTCGATTATCAAAACGAGCTGCTCAACGAGCACCTCTCGATGGAGCGCGGCCTGGCCTGGCGCGCCCGCCTGATCCCGCATCCGACCCAGCCCGCGCTGATCTTCGCTCACCACATCATCGGCGACGGCCGCTCGCTGATGCAGATGATCAGCGCCATCGTGGCCCGCCTCAATGGCCATCCGATCAAGCCCGTGCCCCTGCAGTCGCACAGCATGGTCCCGGCCGTCGTGCCGCTGACGCTGGCCAAGTGGCCCGCCAGCATCGCCGCGTGGTGGCGCAACAGCCGCCGCGATGCGCAGACCAACAAGGGCGAGACGGTCGTCACGCTGGGCACGCACCGAAGCGCGCGCTTCACGACCAGCCGCATGCACCACCACGAGCTACCCTGCGGCCCAGGCCAGTTGCGCGCCAAGGCCAAGGCCATGGGCACGACGGTCAACAGCCTGGTCACGGCCGTGATCGCCAACAGCTTCCTGGCGCGCCAGCCGCACAACCCGCAGGCCGTGGCCGCCATCCGCATCTCGTATGACCTTCGGCGCCACTTCCCCGACAAGGCCAAGGCGCCCGAGATCGGCAACTTCGTGGCCTCGTTCGCCGTGGCGCGGCACCAGCCCACGCTGGCCGCGCAGATCCAGTCCATCGAGGCGCAGGTCAAGGCGTTCATGGGCCGCTACGAGCGCCGCGAGTACGCCGTGCCGCAGTTGCTGTACGAGTTGCTGCCCGTGATCGGCCGGCGCCTCTACAGCTTCTTCGTGCTCAAGGCCAAGGCCGCGGGCAAGCTGCAGGATGTGAGCTGCCACTTCTCGAACCTGGGCGGCGCCGACTTCATCAACCCGACCGATGCCACCTTGCGCGTGACCGAGTTCTGGCCCTGCACCCAGCCGGTGGCCACGATCATGGGCCTGCTCAGCCTGGGCGACAAGCTGTACTTTCCGGTCATCCACCAGATCGACGAGACCGACCAGCAGACCGTGAAAGAATTCCTGCAGGCGCTGGACGACGGCCTGCGCGCGCTGCTCCAAAGCCAGGCATGAGCGGGCGACAGACTGCGCAATCGCGCACGAAAAGGCCCGTTTTTGCGCCGCTCATGGGCACCTCCCCCCCTTCATCCCCCGGCCGGGACAGCCGATAGACAGAGGTCAGCCATCAAGACCCGTTTATCAAGAGGTTGCCTATGAACCGGATCGCGCCACAACAACAATTCGCCAAAAAACCGATCCCCGCCATCAGCGAGGCCGGCTTCACACCCCGGCCTGACACCGACCCCACGCAACCGGGCAGCAGCAGCTGGCTGAGCCCCGCCATGGCGATCTGGCTCGAGCAGGAAGAGACGCCTGCGCCCGCCGACAACCATCCGGACGCCCCACCCGCAGCCCGCTGACACCCCGAGGACCCACCCGACCTCGCCAATGCCATTCGCCTTCCTGAACCCGCAAAAACTCCAGACCCGCATCGTGGCGGTGTACCTGGGCTTGCTGCTCGTCGTGCAGGCGGTGAGCTATTGGTTCATTCAGGACAGCATCGACCGCAACGCGCGCGCCTCGATCCGCGCCGAGCTGAGCACCGGCGAGCGCGTCTTCCTGCGCCTGCTGAGCCAGAACAACGCCAACCTGGACCAGGCCACCCGCGTGCTCTCGTCCGACTACGGCTTTCGCTCGGCCGTGGCCACGGGCGACCAGGCCACCATGCAATCGGCCCTGGTCAACAACAGCGAACGCATCGTGGCCAGCGTGGCCGTGTTCACGGATGACCAGTTCCATCTCAAGGCCAGCACCCGGCCCGATGCCCGCCACTTCGTGGACGCGGTGCAGCGCTATGCGCGCCAGTCCGAAGCGGGCGGCGCGCTGCAGTACCAGGTCGAGGTGATCGACGGCCAGCCTTACCAGATCGTGGCCGTGCCCGTGCGCGCGCCGGCCATCATCGGCTGGGTCGGCATGGGCTTTCAGATCGACCGCAAGCTGCTGCAGGACATGAGCACGCTGTCGGGCCTGGAGGTCGCGCTGATGCTGCGCCAGCCCGATGGCGACTGGAAGGTCTCCGTGTCGACGATGGCGCAGCCGCACTGGAACGCCATCGCCAATGCCTGGGCCAAGCCGAACAACACGGGCGACACGCTGGGCGTGGCCATGCGCGTGGCCGACGCCGAATACAGCGCCCATCCGGTGACGCTGCCGGGCGCGCCCGGCCAGCCTCCGCTGACCGCGCTGCTGATGCGCTCGGTCGACCAGGCCCTGGCGCCCTACAACCAGCTCAAGTTCACGCTGCTGCTGCTCACGGGCGTCGGCGTGGTCGTGTTCGCGCTGGGCAGCCTGTTGACCGCGCGCCGCATCACGACGCCATTGCGCGTGCTCTCGACATCGGCACGCCGGCTCGAGCGCGGCGACTACGGCGCCGAAGTGCGCGCCAGCTTCAAGGGCGAGATCGGCGAGCTGGCCCAGTCCTTCGAGACCATGCGCCAGGCCATCCAGGCGCGCGAAGGCGAGATCCGCCGCCTGGCTTATCAAGACGCGCTGACCGACCTGCCCAACCGCGAGCAGTTCCGCCACGACCTGCGCCAGGCCATCGCCAAGGCCAATGAAGACGGCATCCCCTGCGCCGTGCTGCTGCTCGACATGGACCGCTTCAAGCATGTCAACGACGTGCTGGGCCACCGCTTCGGCGACCGCCTGCTGCGCGCCGTGGCCGAGCGCCTGCGCAACGACGCCCTGCAGGACAAGGACGTGCTCGCGCGCCTGAGCGGCGACGAGTTCGCCATCCTGCTGCAGGCCACCGACGCCAAGGCCGCCTATCCCGTGGCGCAGCGCATCCTGGCCGCCTTCGAGCGCCCCATCACGCTGGACGACCACACCGTCGACTTGGGCGCCGGCATCGGCGTGGCCAGCAGCCCCGAACACGGCGTCGATGCCGACACCCTGCTCAGCCGCGCCGAAGTGGCCATGTACGCCGCCAAGCAGCAGCAATCGGGCACCGTCACCTACCACCCGGGCCTGGACTCCAACAGCGAAGAATCGCTGACCATGCTCAGCGAGCTGCGCACGGCCGTCGACCAGCAGCAGCTGCGCCTCTTCCTGCAACCCAAGGTCAACCTGCGCACGGGCGAGGTGCTCGGCGCCGAAGCCCTCGTGCGCTGGGAGCACCCCACGCGCGGCCTCGTGCCGCCCATGCGCTTCATCCCCTTCGCCGAGCAGACCGGCTTCGTGCGCGTGCTGACCATGTGGATGATCGAGCAGGTCGCGCAGATGAGCCAGACGCTGACCACGCAGGGCATGCGCATGAAGCTGGCCGTCAACCTGTCGACCCGCGACCTGATGGACCAGGACCTGCCCACCAAGCTCGAGAAGGTGCTGGCCGCGCATGCGATCGACCCGAGCCTGCTCGTGCTCGAGATCACCGAGAGCGCCATCATGGACGACCCGCAGCGTGCCCTGCAGACGCTCAACCGCCTGCACGCCATGGGTCTCAAACTCTCCATCGACGACTTCGGCACCGGCTACTCGTCGCTGGCCTACCTCAAGCGCCTGCCTGTCGACGAGCTCAAGATCGACAAGTCCTTCGTGATGAACATGGAGAGCGACCTGCAGGACGCCAAGATCGTGCACTCGACGGTCGATCTCGCCCACAACCTGGGCCTGACCGTGGTGGCCGAAGGCGTCGAGAGCGCCAAGTCGTGGAAGCTGCTGGCCAGCCTGTCTTGCGACGAGGTGCAGGGCTACTTCATCGCCAAGCCGATGCCCGCCGCGCAGTTCGTCAACTGGGCGCAACAATGGTGTCCGCCCGATACCACGCACGAGCACCTGCCCACGGAATTCGCCGACATCGTCTGATCGGCCCCAAAGCCCCTCCTGGACAAAGGCCGCTGTATTGCCCTATACAGCGAGCTTGGCGCCCGTCCCTGGCCGCCGACCCGATCAGGAGGAATGCCCATGCGCATCAAGCCGTCCCGTTTGCTGGCCGTCATGGCCTGTGGTCTCGCCGCGAACACCTATGCCGCCCCCGCCTACCAGTTCACCGACCTGGGCATGGGCATGGGCATGGCCATCAACAACCTCGGGCAGGTGGCGGGCTCCATCGACATCTCGACACCCGATGACTACTACTCGCACGCGGCCCTGTTCAGCGGCGGCAAGGTCATCGACCTGGGCACCCTGGGGGGCAAGGCCAACGCGTCCAGCTATGCCACGTCCATCAACGACGCGGGCGAGGTGGCGGGCTGGTCCTACGTGCCCAGCACCTTCGTCGACCCGCGCGGACACGTCTACGGCTACACGTCCTTCGTCTACAAGAACGGCCAGATGACGGCGCTCACGCCCGACGAGAGCAACCAGGCCTCCGCCATCAACAACCATGGGCAGGTGGCCGTCACCTACGGCGACCTCAGCGTCTACACGGACTCAGACACCCGCGCCAGCTACATCCACGACCAAGGCCTGCGCACCCAGATCAAGAACCCTGTCGGCCCCATCGCGCCCATCGGCGTCAACGCCCTCAACGACCAGGGGCAGGCCACGGGCGACCTGCGGACGATCAACTCGGACTCGATCGGCGCCAGCCTGCAGCATGCCTACCGCTACAGCAACGGCGTCACGACCGACCTGGGCACACTGGGCGGCGCCAACAGCGTCGGCAACGCCATCAACCAGCTCGGCCAGGTGGTCGGCAATGCCGACTACGACCCCAAGCAAAGCGGCGCCACGCACGCCTTTCTGTACGACAACGGCCACATGACCGACCTGGGCACGCTGGGCGGCATGAGCAGCCAGGGCCTGGGCATCAACGACCTCGGGCAGGTCGTGGGCTATTCGACCGTGAGCACGCGCTTCGCGCCGGTCGAGGCCTTCCTGTACAGCAACGGCCAGATGATCAGCCTGCAAAAGCTGATGGCGCCGGTGATCGGCCCGGGCTGGTCGCTCAGCGAGGCCACGGGCATCAATGCACGTGGCGACATCACCGGCTGGGGCCTGTACAACGGCGTGACGCACGCCTTCCTGCTCACGGCGGCGGTGCCTGAGCCGGACGTCGTCGCGCTGGTGCTGGCGGGCCTGACCTGCGTGGGCCTGCGTGTGTTGCCCGGCCGGCGCCCCAAGCGTGGTGCTCAGGCTGGCGACAAGGCGCGCGCCAGCGCGGCGAACGCCACGGCCTGATCGGGCGCCAGGCCCAGGGCCGCGTCGGCCGGCCACTGGCCCTGCGCCGCCAGGCCCGCCTGCACGTCGACGAGGCGCTGCGCATCCGTCAGGCGCGGCAGCACGGGCCCGGCGAACAGCACGCGGCCCTCGTGCGCCACGAGCAGGGTCGGGAAGGTCTCGACATCGACATCGCCCACGAAGTCGGCCTCGTCCTCGATGTCGATCCAGCGGTAGCGGTGCGCGGGCAGCGCCTGCTGCAGTTGCTTGAACGTGGGCCCGTACTCGCGGCAGGTGCCGCACCAGGCGGCGCACAGGCAGACGATGTCGAGGACGGGTGAAGGCGCAGGCATGGCCCGATTGTGTCAGAGCGCGCCCCAGGGCGTGCGTCAGGACGCGTTGATGCGGATCCAGGTCGTCTTCAGGTCGGTGTATTTGTCGAGCGCATGCAGGGACTTGTCGCGCCCGTTGCCCGATTGTTTGACGCCGCCGAAGGGCACGGTGATGTCGTCCTCGTCGTACTGGTTGACGTGCACGGTGCCGGCCTTGAGCGCCCTGGCCACGCGGTGCGCGCGGTCGATGTGGGCGCTCCAGACGCTGGCCTGCAAACCGTAGCGAGAGTCGTTGGCCAGGCGCACCGCCTCGGCTTCGTCCTTGAATCGGATCACGCTGAGCACGGGCCCGAATATCTCTTCCTGCGCGATGCGCATGCCGTTGCCCACGCCATCGAAGACCGTGGGCGCCACGTACTGGCCGCCCGTGGCCGCGAGCGCCTGCTGGCCGCCGGCCACGCACCGCGCGCCTTCTTGCCGGCCCGCGTCGATGTAGCCGAGCACCGTGCGCAACTGGCCGTCGTCGACCAGGGCGCCCATCGTCGTGATGGGGTCGAGCGGGTCGGCGGGCTGCCAGCGGGCCGCTTGCGCCACGACGCGCGCCACGACCTCGTCGGCGATCGCTTCGTGCACGAGCAGGCGCGAAGGCGCGTTGCACGACTCGCCCTGGTTGAAGAACAGCGCGCTGGCCGCCGTGTCGGCCGCGCGCTCAAGGCCATCGCAGTCGTCGAACACGATGAAGGCCGACTTGCCACCCAGCTCGTTGAACACGCGCTTGAGGTTGCTCTGGGCCGCGTAGGCCAGCATCTTGCGGCCCACGTTCGTCGAGCCCGTGAAGCCCAGCGCATCGACATCCATGTGCAAGGCCAGCGCCTCGCCCGCCTCGTGGCCATGGCCCGGCACCACGTTGAGCACGCCATCGGGCAGGCCGGCCTTTTGCGCCAGCTCGGCCAGGCGCATCGCGGTCAAGGGCGATTTTTCAGAGGGCTTGAGGACGACGCTGTTGCCGCAGGCCAGGGCCGGGCCGAGCTTCCAGGCGGCCATGAGCATCGGGTAGTTCCAGGGCACGATGGCGCCGACCACGCCCACGGGCTCGCGCTGGATCAGAGCCAGGCCGGTATGCGGCGTCGGTGCGATCTCGTCGTAGACCTTGTCGATGGCCTCGCCGAACCAGTTGATGCAGCGCGCGGCCAGGGGCACGTCCACGCTGAGGCTGTACTGGATGGGCTTGCCCATGTCGAGCGTCTCGAGCAGGGCCAGCTCGTCCTTGTGCTGGACCATCAGCTCGGCGAAGCGCCGCAGCACGCGCTTGCGCTCGGCCGGGGCCTGGCGCGCCCAGCGGCCGTCGTCGAAAGCGCGGCGGGCCGCCCGCACGGCCGCGTCCACATCGGCCTGCATGCAGCGCGCCACCGGGGTCAGCAGGCGGGCGTCGATGGGCGAGTGCTTGTCGAAGGTCGCGCCGGCCAGTGCGGCCACCCGCTGCCCGTCGATGAAGGCGCGGCCGTCGATGCGGTTTTCAGCGACGAGGGCCTCGGCGCGGTCGCGCCAGATCGTGGCCTGGGGGCTGGCGGGTGGGAAGGCGCTCATGAAAGGTCTCCTGCGGGGCGGCATCCTCGACTCTAGGGCCTGCCGGCCCCGCGCGTGCAGCGGGTTCGCCACACCCGGGAAGCAGTCTGGCATGAGACACAATAGCCGCATCTCACCTCACTGAGGAGACACCACATGCCGGTGATCGTGGTCGCCAATCCCAAGGGCGGCGTGGGCAAGTCCACGCTGTCGAGCAACATCGCGGGCTACTACGCCCGCCAGGGCCATGCCGTGATGCTGGGCGACGTCGATCGCCAGCAGTCGTCCCGGCTGTGGCTCAAGCTGCGCCCGGCCAACATGCCGCTCATCCAGAGCTGGGACATCACCGAGGACCACATCGCGCGGCCGCCCAAGGGCACGACGCACATCGTGCTGGACACGCCGGCGGGCCTGCACGGCGCCGGCCTCGATGCCGTGATGAAGCTGGCCGACAAGGTGGTCGTGCCGCTGCAGGCCAGCGTGTTCGACATCTACGCCACACAGGCGTTCCTGGCCGAGCTCAACCGCCGCAAGCGCGCCGACACGACACAGCTGGCCGTGGTCGGCAACCGCATCAAGGACCACACGAAGGCCACGGAGCACCTCAAAGCGTTCTTGCAGACGCTCAACATCCCGCTCGTGACCCTGCTGCGCGACACGCAGAACTACGCCCACCTGGCCGCGCACGGCCTGAGCCTGTGGGACGTGGCCGCGCACAAGGTCGAGAAGGACACGGTGCAGTGGGCGCCGCTGCTCGAGTGGCTGGGCGAATGAGCCGCCCCGCCTTCATGGACGGGGCCTGATCAGGCCCGGCGGCCTGCGCGGCGCACACCCCAGCCCATGGCCAGCAGGCCCAGCGCCATGGCCGTGCTCGAGGCAGGCTCCGGCACGGAAGAGACCAGATCGATGTTGCCGACATACAGACCTCGCCACAACATGGACTGACCCTCGGGCTTGGCCCACTGTCCGGAGAGATCGCTGAAATAGAAAATGCGCTCGTCATTGGCGACCAGCAAACCATCCACATACCGATCGCCCGTCACTTGCTTGGTGCTCAGGTTGATCGTGAGGTCCTTCCAGGTATCCGAATCATTGCCGTGGGCGCCTGTCTCGTTGATGGTGAGCCCGGCGTTGTCCCCGCCCACCCGGATCAGGCTGTCCGTCACATCGGTCACGTCCGCCACCCAGGTCTTGCCGGGCTCGATGTGCGCATTGCCCGATGCCACCAGGTCGATGGAGAGTGGCTCGGGCGGCCCCAGGTTGTCGCCGAGGCTGTAGTCGGTCACCGTGCTCGCCCAGCTCAGGCGCACCTGGGTCGGCCCCGTGGGGATTTGGGTGATCTCGGCTTGCGCGCCGGATGCGGCCAGCAGGCTCGCGCCCAAGGCCCATGTCAGACTGATGTGTTTCATGCCGTCCTCCGGATTGGATGTGTGTTGACCGATTTCTCGCGCGCGCGAAGGGCCAGGCCGAGGAGCGACAACCCCGAGGCCATGGCCAGACCCGATGAGGGCTCGGGCACCGCTGTCACGCTGACCGAACCCACGACCTGCGGTAACCAGACGTCCGCCACGGAGCAGGTCGCCAAGGTCAGCTTGCACATGTTGGAACCGATCCCCAGCAGAGATTGCCCCTGAGGGAGAACGTCGGCGCCGAAGTCAGGACCGGCCGTGAAGAACATCAGCTGGTCGTTGGACACCTTCACGCCGTTCACGTAGGCATCGCCGGTCACCGTCTGCGTCACGTAGTCGATCGTGATGTCCTTCCAGAGTGCCAGCGCCTTGGGCTGCGGTCCCGCGGGCTTGAAGGTCAGGCCCGCGTCGTCGCCCAAGTGGATCAGTCCAGGCGCCAGCGAGTCCACGCTTGCAACCCAGCTGCCGTCTTGCAAGGAGGCGCTGCCGGACGCCACCAGCGTGATCAGGGGCCTCCCCTCGTCATCCAAGTCCAGGTCGGACCATTTCAAGCTGACCTGCGCGGGCAAGGTGGGGGCCTGCGTGATGCCCGCATGGGCGGTTGCCGCCGCCAGCAAGGCCGCGGCGCACGCCCATTTGATCGAACCATGTTGCTTCATCGCGATGCTCCCAGGTGTTGATTGATGCGTGCATTCTGTGATGGCAGCGGCATTCGCTCAACGGGCAATCGGTCAGAAAATGTTGCGCCCGGGGCATCGGCCTCATGCGTGAACGCAAAGGCCACACCGCCTGACCGCCATGGCACCAGGCCGGCCGCGCGCAAGACCGTCAGAAGCTCACGACCACGGCCGTGCCCAGCAGCTGGTTGTTCTTCTTGGCCTCGCCCGATTTCGTATCGAGGAAGATCGGGCCGGTGGCGAAGTCGTAGCGGTACTCGACCTTGAACACGGTGCTCAGATTGAAGGCGTAGTTGAAGCCCATCGTGAGCGCCGCGCGGTTCACGCCCTTGTCGGGATCGAGGTAGAGCGGGTTGCCATTGGCGTCGTAGCTGGTGAAGGCCGGGCCGATGCCGTTGTGGTCGTCGAGCGCCGAGTAGGTCAGCAGGCCGCCACCGTTCTTGCGGTTGAAGATGTAGTCGAAGCGGAGCACGCCTTCGAGGCGCGGCTCGAACTTGTAGGCCAGCAGGCCGGAGAAGCCCGACCAGTAGGCATCGCGCAATTCGATGACATTGCCTTGATCGTCCATCAGCGGCGTGATGGACGCCTTCTTCTGGCGGCCCCAGCTGACCTGGGCCTGCGCAGTCACGTCGCCGCGGATGAAGTAGGCATCGAATTCGAAGATGTCGAGGCGCGAGTCGCGCTGCGGCACGACATCGCCGCTCGTGCTCTGCGTGACATTGGCCGAGCCGTTGTGCACCTTGCCATGCACGCCCGCGAACCCGAAGCCCTGGAACTCGCCCTTGGCATAGTCCACGCGGTAGGCCAGCACCGGCGTCTTCTCGTTGGCGTTGCGCTTGCTCGCGTTCATGTTGGCCAGCAGGCCCTTGACGATCCACTTGTCGCGCGTGATCTCCATGCCCGCGCCCGTGTAGGCCGTCGGCAGCGTCATGTCGAACAGCAGGTTGTGCGTGATCAGCTTGTTGAGCGTGGGCTGCAGGTACTCGTAGCCCGACCAGTCCGGGATGTGGCCCGCGATGAAGCGCGTCTGCAGGTCCGTCAAGGGGATGGACACCGAGGCCTCGTGCAGGATCGAGGCGCTGCCTTCGGACACGGCCTGCGTGCCGCGCTGCGGCGACAGCGTCAGGCGCCAGCGCGAGCCGCCATCGGTCTCCTTGACGAAGTCGATGGCGGCCGTGCCCATGTACGAATCGTCGTAGGTGTAGCCGCCATCGGCCACCGAGTTCAGGAACTGGAAGCCCGCCTGGTGCCTACGCTGATTGAACATGTAGACCGGGTCCATGTAGCCGCTGACCTTCAGGCCCTTGAAGCCCAGCATGTCGCGCGAATCTTCCAGCGCCTCGGCCTTGACGGCGATGCGGTTGAAGTCCTGCAGCTGGTCGGGTGTCATGCCGGGCGCCGGGGTCTCGGCGGGCTGCGCGGTGGCCTCGGCCTGCTTGGCCGACTGCGCTTCGATCTTCTTTTCCAGCTCGTTGACGCGGGCCTTGAGCGCGCGCAGCTCATTGAGCAGGTCTTGCGTCGTGTCGGCCATGGCCGGCAGCGGGAAGGCCGCGCAAACGGCCCATGCCACGGGCATGAGGGACCAGGTCAGGTTGTGCTTCATGGTTGCTGTGCTCCTTGTTTCATGTGTCTGTGCTTGTGTCGTGCGCGCTGGCGTGTGTCCACGTGCCTTCGGTCACGGCGATGCATGCGATCGCATCGCCTGCGCCATCTCTTGCGCGCGCCTTCGCTCGGCCCGCGCCAATGCATGGCTGCCGCCGACCACGGCCAGCGACACCACGGCGATGACCACGGTGGCCACGGCGTTCACGCTCGGGTCCACGCCCAGCCGCGCGCGCGAGAAGATGACCAGCGGCAAGGTCGTCGAGCCCGGGCCGGACAGGAAGGCCGCCAGCACGACGTCGTCCAGCGAGAGCGTGAAGGTCAGCAGCCAGGCCGACATCATGGCCTGCGCGATCATCGGCAGCGTGACCAGGAAGAAGACCTGCAAGGGCCGTGCGCCCAGGTCCTGCGCGGCCTCTTCGAGCTGCGGGTTCAGGTCCTTCAGGCGCGCCTGGATCACGACCGTGGCGTAGGCCATGCCCACGAGCAGGTGCCCCAGCCAGATCGTCAGCATGCCGCGCTCGGGAAAGCCCAGCGCCCGCTGGATCGACACGAGCATCAACAGCAGCGACAGGCCGATGATGACCTCGGGCATGACCAGCGGCGCGTTGACCATGCCGACCATCAGCGTGCGCCCTTTGAACCGGCTGAACTTGACCAGGCTCCACGCCGCCAGCGTGCCCAGCACGACGGCCGATGACGCCGTGCAGAACGCGATCTTCAGCGACAGCCACAGGCCGCCCAGCACCTCGCCATCGTGCGCGAGCCTGGCGAACCACGCGAGCGTGAAGCCGCCCCACACCGATGGCAAGGGCGACGCGTTGAACGCATACGCCACCAGCGCCACGATGGGCAGGTACAGGAACACGAAGCCCGCCGTGAGCCATGCGCGCGCCAGCCATTGGCCACGACGCTGGTAGGCGGGCACGATGCTTTGCGCGCTCATATCAGCGGGCCTCCTGCGCACCGGCCTGGGCCTTGTTGAACAGCGCCAGCGGCACCAGGATCAGCAGGACCATGACCACGGCCACGCTCGAGGCCATCGGCCAGTCGTTGTTGGCGAAGAACTCGTCCCACAGCACACGGCCGATCATCAGGGTCTGCGGGCCGCCCAGCAACTCGGGAATCACGAACTCGCCCACGCAAGGGATGAACACGAGCATCGCGCCCGCCACGATGCCCGCGCGCGACAGCGGCACCGTCACCCGCCAGAAGGCCACCCACGGCGTGGCACCCAGGTCGGACGCGGCCTCCAGCAGGCGCATGTCCATCTTCGACAAGTTCGCATACAAAGGCAGGATCATGAACGGCAGGTAGGTGTAGACCATGCCCAGCACGAGCGAGAACGGCGTGTTCATGTACTGCCCCGGCCCGGGGATGAGGTCCAGCGCCACGAGCAGCGTGTCGGCATGGACCGCATCGAGCACACCGGCCACCCAGCCGCCTTCGGTCAACAGCCCCTTCCACGCATACACGCGCAGCAGGAAAGACGTCCAGAACGGCAGCATCACCATCATCAGCAAGGCCGGCCGCCAAGCCTTCGACGCCCGCGCCATGAAGTAGGCGAAGGGGTAGCCCAGCAACAGGCACAGCGCCGTCGTGACGCCCGCGTACTTCAGGCTCGCCAGGTAGGCCTTGAAGTAGAGGTCGTCCTGCGTGATGAACAGGTAGTTGCTCAGCTTGATGCGCGACTGCAGCATGCCGTCGGACCAGGTGATCAGGTCCTTGAAGACCACGGTCTCCATCTCGGACACGCTGATCTTGACCACGATCAAAAACGGCAGCAGGAAGAACACGAGCAGCCACAGGTAAGGCACGCCCACCACGGCGCGCTCGGCCCATGTGAGGTGCGGCTTCTTGCTCGTCGCCATCGCGCGCCTCACTGCGTCAGCACCACGTGGGCCGTGGGCAGCCACCAGGCGTAGGCCTCGTCGCCCCAGCTCAGGGTGTCGTCGGGGTGGCGCTCGGTGTTGCTCTGCATGACCTTGAGGATGGCACCGCTGGCCAGCGCCAGGTGGTAGAGCGTGTCGCTGCCGAAGTAGACCATGTCCTTGACGCGGCCCTTGAGCTGGTTGAGCGGCGCGGGCGGCATCCCTTCTTGTTGCACGGGCGGCTTGCGCGAGATGCGGATCTTCTCGGGCCGCAAGGCCACCGACACCGGCATGCCCACATGGCCCGTGATGCCGTGGCCCACGAAGTGCCGCACGTCGGCACAGGCGATCTCGACATGGTCGGCCTCGTCCACGGCCAGCGTGCCGTCCATCAGGTTGACGTTGCCGATGAAGTCGGCCACGAAGCGCGACGACGGCGTCTCGTAGATCTCGCGCGGCGTGCCGACCTGCAGGATGCGGCCTTCGCTCATCACGCCGATGCGGCTGGCCATGGCCATCGCTTCTTCCTGGCCGTGCGTGACCATCACGCAGGTCACGCCCACCTGCTCGACGATGTTGACCAGCTCGATCTGCGTCTCTTCGCGCAGCTTCTTGTCGAGCGCACCCAAAGGCTCGTCGAGCAGCAGGAGCTTGGGCTGCTTGGCCAGGCTGCGCGCCAGCGCCACGCGCTGCTGCTGCCCGCCAGACAATTGATGCGGCTTGCGCTGCGCGAACTTGCCCAGCTGCACCAGCTTGAGCATGGCCTCGACACGCGCATGCACCTCGCCTTTGGGCAGCCCTTCGCGGCGCAGGCCGAAAGCGATGTTGTCCCACACGCTCAGGTGCGGGAACAGCGCATACGACTGGAACATCATGTTGATGGGCCGCTGGTAAGGCGCCAGCTGCGACTGGTCCTGTCCGCCCAAGGTGATGCGGCCCGACGACGGCAGGTCGAAGCCGCCCAGCATGCGCAGCAGCGAGGTCTTGCCGCAGCCCGACGGGCCCAGCAGCGCGAAGATCTCGCCCTGGTGGATGTCCAGCGAAATGCCATCGACCGCGCGGAACACGCTGCCGTCCTGCGCGCCGAAGTCCTTCACCAGTTTGTCGATGCGCAGGAAGGCTTCAGCCTGATCGCCAACGCTCATGCCCTGTTGCCTCCCTTAAGGCCTGTATGTGCTTGCGAGTATGTGCTTGCGCTTCAGAGACCGGTCTTGAACGACGTGTAGATGCGCGTCATCTGCCGCCGGATGTCGTTGTTGAGCGCATCGGGCTGGGCCATCTTCTTCATCTCGGACTCGGGCGGGAACACGGCCGGATCGTTGGCGATCTCGGGCTTGACGAACTTGCGCGCCGCCAGGTTGGGGTTGGCGTAGAAGACCTTGTTGGTCAGCGCCGCGTGCACCTCTGGCCGCATGATGTAGTTCATCCACAGGTGCGCGTTCTCTGGGTGCGGCGCATCGGCCGGGATCACCATCGTGTCCATGAAGACCACGCCACCCGTCTTGGGCGTCAGCGTCTGGATGTGCTGGCCCGTGTGGCCTTCGACCGCGCGGCTCTTGGCGATGTTGATGTCGCCCGAGTACCCGAAGGCCGCGCAGATCGAGCCATTGGCCAGGTCGTTGATGTAGCCGGTCGAGCTGAACAGCGTCACATAAGGGCGGATGGCCTTGAGCAGCGGCGGCACGGCCTGATAGTCGGCGATGTTCTTGCTGTAGGCCGGACGGCCCAGGTAGTGCAAGGCGGCGGGCACCACCTCGGTCGGCGAATCGAGGAAGGACACGCCGCAGCTCTTCAAGCGGCTGATGTACTCGGGCTTGAAGACCAGGTCCCACACGTTGTCGGGCATCGGCAGGTCACCCAGCGCGGCCTTGACCTTGTCCACGTTGATGCCGACCGTCGTATAGCCCCACATCCAGTTGACCATGTACTGGTTGCCCGGATCGAGGCGCGCCAGCTGGGCCATGATGGCCGGGTCGATGTTCTTGAGATTGGGCAGCTTGGACTTGTCGACCTTCTGCAGCAAGCCGCCATCGGCCTGCATCTTGGCCCAGTAGGACGAGGGCACCACGATGTCGTAGCCCGTCTTGCCCGCCACCAGCTTGGCATGCACGATCTCGTTGGAGTCGAACACGTCGTAGCGCACCTTGATGCCGTACTCCTTCTCGAAGTTGGCAACGGTATCAGGCGCGATGTAGTTCGACCAGTTGTAGACGTTCAGCACCTTCTCTTCTTCGGCCCGGGCCGGGCCCATGGCCGCCAGCAGCAAGGCAACGCTCATGGCAAAAGGCTTGAAGGCCGATAGGCTCGTCCTGGCGATCATGCTGTCCACTCCTTGAATTTTGTCGGTATTGTGATTCGATCTGGCCGGCGATGCGCGTCACACCCAGCCGCGCTGTTGCAAATCGGCCCAGGTCAGGTCCAGACAACGCTTGATCAGGGCCATGAGTTCGTCCACCTGGGCGCGCGTCATCACCAGCGGCGGCGCGATGATCATGCGGTCACCCACCGCCCGCATGATCAGGCCGTTGCCGAAGCAATGCCCGCGGCACACCATGCCCACCGACTGGTCCGGCGCGAAGGCCTCGGCGGGCTGCGCGCCCTGCGCCTTGCGCCGCACCAGCCTGATCGCGCCCATCAGCCCGCAGTTCTCGGCCTCGCCCACCAGGGGGTGGCTTTGCAAGGCATCGAACTGCGATGCCAGATAAGGGCCTGTGTCGCCGTGCACGCGCTGCACGAGCTGCTGTTCCTCGATCAGCTTGAGGTTGGCCAGGGCCACGGCGCAGGCCACCGGGTGGCCGCTGTATGTATAACCGTGCGCGAACTCGCCGCCCTGCTCGATCAGCACCCTGGCCACGCGCTCGCCCACCAGCACGCCACCCAGCGGGATGTAGCCCGAGGTCACGCCCTTGGCGAAGGTGATGAGGTCGGGCTTGTAGCCGAAGCGCTCGCAGCCGAACCAGTGGCCCGTGCGCCCGAAGCCGCAGATCACCTCGTCCGACACGAGCAGGATGCCGTACTGGTCGCAGATGCGCTGGATCTCGGGCCAATACGTGTCCGGCGGGATGATGACGCCGCCCGCGCCCTGCACCGGCTCGCCGATGAAAGCCGCGACCTTGTCCGCGCCTACTTCCAGGATCTTCGCCTCGAGCCACGAGGCCGCGCGCTTGCCGAAATCGTCCTTGCTTTCGCCAGGCTGGCCATGCTGCACGAAGTAAGGCTGATCGATGTGCACGATGCCGGGAATGGGCAAACCGCCTTGCGCATGCATCTCGCTCATGCCGCCCAATGAGGCGCCCGCCATGGTCGAGCCATGGTAGGCATTGAAGCGGCTGATGAGGGTGTGGCGCTGCGGCTGGCCTTGCAGGTCCCAATAGCGGCGCACCAGGCGGATGATCGTGTCATTGCCCTCCGAGCCCGAGCCGCTGAAGAACACATGCTCGAAGCCCGCCGGGCTGAGCTGCGCCAGCTTGTGCGCCAGCGCGATCGCCGGCATCGTCGCCGTCTGGAAGAAGGCGTTGTAGAAAGGCAAGGTCTTGAGTTGCTCGGTGGCCGCGTCGATCAAGGCCTGCTGGCCATAGCCCACGTTCACGCACCACAGGCCGCTCATGGCATCGAAGATCTGGTGGCCTTCGCTGTCCCACAGGTAGACGTTGTCGGCGCGGGTCATCACGCGCGCGCCCTTGGCCGCCAGCGCCTTGAAATCGGTGAAGGGGTGCAGGAAGTGCGCGGCGTCCAGCGCCTGCCACTCGGCCGTGCTGTGTTCGAACGTGGGGCTCATGGGTTTCCTCTCTGTTGTCGCTCGGGGTTGCTCACCACTCACACGTGAAGCAGCAGGTGCTCGCGCTCCCATGGCGAGATCACCTTCATGAACTCGGCGTGCTCCACTTCCTTGATCTCCGAGTACACGGTGATGAAGTCCTTGCCCAGCACCTCGGCCAGATCGGTTTCATCGCGCAGCATGGCCAGCGCCTCGCCCAGGCTGCGCGGCAGCTGGTAGTCGCCCAGATAGGCATCGCCACGGCATTCGGGCGAAGGCTCGATCTGTTTGGTGATGCCCAGATAACCGCAAGCCAACGTGGCAGCCATGGCCACATACGGGTTGGCGTCCGAGCCCACCACGCGGTTCTCGACGCGGCGCGCGGCCGGTGTCGCCACGGGCGAGCGGATGCCCACCGTGCGGTTGTCCGTGCCCCACTGGATGTTGATCGGCGCCGCGTTCGAGCGCACCAGCCGCCGGTAGCTGTTCACATACGGCGCGAACAAGGCCATCGCCGCCGGGATGTAGCGCTGCAGCCCGCCGATGAACCAATAGAAAGCCTTCGACGGGCTGCCATCGGCATTGCTGAAGATGTTCTGCCCGGTGACCTTGTCGACCACGCTCTGGTGGATGTGCATGGCGCTGCCCGGCTCGTTGGCCATGGGCTTGGCCATGAACGTGGCGTACATCTCGTGGCGCAGCGCGGCCTCGCGGATCGTGCGCTTGAAGAAGAACACCTCGTCGGCCAGGCCCAGCGGGTGGTCGTGGAAGAAGTTGATCTCCATCTGCCCGGCCCCGACCTCGTGGATCAGCGTGTCCACGTTGAGCTCCATCTTGTCGCAGTACTCGTAGATGTCCTCGAACAGCGGATCGAACTCGTTGACCGCGTCGATCGAATAGGCCTGGCGCGAGGTCTCGGCGCGGCCACTGCGGCCACGCGGCGGGCGCAAAGGCGTGTTCGGATCGATGCTGCGCTCGATCAGGTAGAACTCCAGTTCGGGCGCCACGACCGGCGACCAGCCCTGCTCGTCGTACAACTGGCAAACCCGCTTGAGCACCGAGCGCGGCGCATACGGGACTAGCTTGCCTTCACGGTCGAAACAATCGTGGATGACCTGTGCCGTCGGGTCGGTGGCCCAGGGCACGATGCGCGCGGTGGTCGGATCGGGCTGCAGGTGCATGTCCCGGTCGGTCGGCGTGATCACATCGTAGTAGGGGCCGGACTGCGGGAACTCGCCCGTCACGCCGATGGCCACGATGCCTTCGGGCAGGCGCATGCCGCGGTCTTCGGTGAACTTCTCGCGCGGCAGGATCTTGCCGCGCGCCACGCCCGTCAGGTCGGGGACCAGGCATTCGATCTCGGTGACGCGCCGCTCGTTGAGCCATTGCTCCAGTTCGCTGAAGCTGCCGGGTAACTTGCTTTGCATCGGTTCACCTGAGTCTTGATGAAGTGGGTTGCCAAACGCTATCGTCGCTCTGGGTGCGGCACGGCCGCGACGTGGCCGGCCGCCTGGCCGTTGTAGAGTCCCTTGTGCCTGACCTGGTAGTCATGGCAGGCCGAGCCGAAGGCCTTGAAAATCTTGATGGACACCGGGTTGCTGTCGGCCATCCACTCGGGATGCCATTGCAGGCACAGGTTGAAGCCGCCGCGCGCGGCCGCCGTGTCCTCTTGCAGGGGCGCCCACGAGAAGGCCTCGACCACGCCATCGGGCGCGCGCGCCTCGACACGCGCGCCAGGCGCCAGCCGGTTCACGCCCTGGCCATGCAGGCTGTTGACCATGAACTGGCCTTCCTTCATGACGTCCGTGTCCAGCCCTTCGAGCGTGTGCGCCAGCGTGCCGCCCGGGATCAGGTGCACCAGATGGGCCAGGCCATATTCCTCGTCGACGGGCTTGCTGCCATCGCCACGGTGGTCCATCAGACCGGGCTCGTCGTGCACGGCCTGGTGCAGCGAACCGCCCAGCGCCACGTTGACTTCCTGAAAGCCACGGCAGATGCCGAGCAAAGGCATGCCACGGTGCATGGCCAGGCGAATCAGGGGGAGCGTCCACGCATCGCGCTCGGGGTCGAGCGGCAGGGACTCGTCCAGCACGTCTTCGCCGAAGTGACTGGGGTGCACGTTGGAAGGCGAGCCGGTCAGCAGCACGCCATCGGCCACATCCAGCAAGGCCCCGAGCTCGTAGCTCTGCGCGGCGGGCACAACCAGCGGCATGCAGCCCGCCATGCGAACGGCATCGATGTACTTCTTGCCCGCGACGTGGAAGGGATGGCGCCCCAGTATCCGTTGACACGCGGGCACCAGCACAACAGGAGGGCGTTTCAGGTTCGTACTCATGGCGGCACTCTGTGCAAGCAGTGTGCCAAAGCCCTTACGGGTGTCAACAGGGGCAGCGCTGTGAGTGTTGTCAAACCCGTGAATTCGGCCCGATGAACTCGGCTGCCGTGGTGCGCAGGCGCTTCATCAAGGGCTGGTCGCTGACGCCATACAGGCTGGGCAGGCAGGCCGTGGCACGGAAGCGCGCCCGGTCGTGGATGCTCTCGATGGCCACGCGCTGCACATCGAAGCGATCCCAATCGCCGGCGCCGAAGCGCCTGAAACCGCCGTAGTAGCTGAAGGCCAGCTCGACGCCCGCCTCGTCCAGTGCGCAGCGCGTGTGCTCATTGAAGGCATCGCGCCCGCCCACCGGGTAGGCGAACCAACGCATGCGCTCGCCCAGTTCGGCCTGGATGCGCGCGCCCGTGCCGCTGATCTCGGCCGCCTGCTGTTCAGGCGTGAGCCGCGACAGCACCGGGTGGTGCACCGTGTGGCCGCCGATGGCCATGCCGCCGTCGCGCATCTCGCGCACCATGTCCCAGGTCATCCAGGCCTTGCGCGCATCGTCGGTCGGGCAACGGCCGCTGCCCGTGGCCTGGCCCAGCCAATCCAGGAAGGCGGCGCAGCGCGCGCCATCGAGCGCCTTGTAGGTCTTGAGCAGCGTGTAGATGGTGGTTTCGTGCTGTGCCTTGTCCAAAGGCAGCGTGGCCTTGAGCCACTCGCCCGCGGGCAGGCTGGCCTGCGTCGCGTGGCGCACCATCCAGGCCACCTCGTCCCACCAGGCCAGCAGGCCATCGTCCAGGAAGCCCGCCGTCACGAAGAAGGTCGCGCTCACGCCCTGCGCGCGCAGCACGGGGAAGGCCAGCTCGTAGTTGTCTCGGTAGCCGTCGTCGAAGGTCACGAGCACCTGACGGCCCTTGGGCGCACCGCCGAGCCCGGCCAGGTCCTTCGGGCTGATGACATCGAAGTTGCTGGCCAGAAAGGCCATCTGTTCGGCGAAGCCTTCTTGCGTGGCGCTGTACAGGGCGTGGTCGTAGGGCGAGCCGGCCGCGTCGCCGATGCGGTGGTAGTTGAAGGCCAGCACGCCGGACCAGCGCGCCAGCTTGTTGACGCGGTCACCGCCGAGGCGGTCGATCCAGTGGGCGAGGAGTTGGAGTTTGTCCATGATGGGCCTCGCGTCTCAGAGCACGAACAGGTCGTTGTCGCTGTCGCCCGTCATCACGAACCACTGCGCGGGAGGGCCGAAGGCCACGCCCGGCTGGGCATGCACCCTGAAACGCCCGGGCGTGTGATAGCGCCTGAAGCCGGCCGCCCCCAGCGCTTTGAGCAGCTCCGGGTGGTTGGCTTCGCAGCGGATGCGCCGCGTGTCCATCTCGACCAGTTCGCTGCAGGCGAAGTCGATCAGGCTGAGCAGCAGCGCGGGCGCGTCAAGCGGCCCGACATAGTCCACGATCACCGACTCGAGCGGGTCATGCCGCGTGATCAACAAGGCACGCAACTGGCCGTTTTCGCGCGCCGCCACCCAGCGGTAGCGCAGCACGGGCGCGTCGCGGTAGCGCCAGATCAGGTAGGCGCCATCGCGCTCCACGGCATGCGGGTAGTGCGGCAGCACATCACGCCACAGCTTGTCCAGCTCGGCGTGCGAGGGCGCCGTCTCGAGCGCGAAACGCGCGGCGGCCCGCCCTTTCTGGAAGCGGAAAGAGCGTGAACACCTGGTCAGCAGGTTCTTGGAAAGCCCCTTGAGGCCGACCTCGTTGGCATGGAAGAACATCGTGGCCATCGAGGTGTCGAGCTGCCATTTGAATTTCTCGAAGATCGGGTCGCTCATGTCGCTGATGCCGAAACCCAGCATCACGGGCGCGCTGGCCGTGACCCGCTCGATCAGCGACTTGCCGAAGCCGCGCCCGCGGTAGTTGCCCGACACGTAGGTGTCCAGGCTCCAGTTGGCCGCGACCGGCTGGCCGCCCGCCCGTGCGCCGACCGGCATCAGGCCGTTGATGGCCACGATGTCGTCGCCCACCGTGCCCACGATGAAAGGCGAACGCCCGGCCGCGCGCGGATTGGCGAAGAACTGCCAATCGAATACGGCGCGCTTCTGGTCTGGATAATGACCCGGCCTGCCGCCCGCCAGCAGGTCGATGATGGTGGCCTTGTCCTCGGGGCGATAGTCTCGGAAAACAAGCTCGTCTGACGGCATGATGGACAACGTTCCCACGCTCTCAAAAGGCCCATTCTGCATGAACTGGCCGCAGGGAAGACCTGCCGCCATCCCCTAGCTTCGAACGCCACTTATGCACACCGCCCCCCGCCAAGCCCTTCGCCCATCCGCCCGCGCCGTCTGGCGCGCCCTCGCGCGGGCAGGCGCCCTGGCCGCCTTGATCGCCGTGGCGGGCCCGGCCCAGGCCGGCAAACCCCGCCGCGACGACCCCGTTCGCAAGGACATCGTGGCGGCCGTGCGGCATCACCCGGCGTTCGACAAATTCAGGGGCAGCAAGCTCGACATCCGCCGCATCTGGGCGTCCGAGCGCTTCGGCTACGTGTGCATGCTGGTCGTCGGCAAGGACGGGCAGCATCAAGGCAGCGACGGCGCCTATGACGTGCATCAGATCGTGCTCCGGCACGACGACGGCAAGTGGACCGCCGTGGCGCAGATCGAGGGCCTGAGCGAATCGAGCAAGGCCGTTCAGTGCGCGGCCGACCCGAGCGGCCAGATCACCGACGCCTTTCTGGAAGACGTGGCCGGCAACCCGCACCTGGCGCTGTGAGCGCGCCGCGCCATGGCGGCGCGGCCAGGAAAATCAGTGCGTACGACGCGGGGGCGCCTGGAAACCACCGCGCTCGATGTGGCGGAAGGTGATGCGGCCCTTGCTCAGATCGTAGGGCGACAGCTCCAGCGACACCTTGTCGCCGGCGAGGATGCGGATGTGGTGCTTTTTCATCTTGCCGGAGGTATAGGCGACCAGTTGGTGGCCGTTTTCCAGCGTGACGCGGAAACGCGAGTCCGGCAGGACTTCGTTCACCACGCCGTTCATTTCGATCAGTTCTTCTTTGGCCATGGGCCGCTTCTCCAGCAAAAATGAGAGGTCAGGTTGCGATGCCATCCCTGCCTGCGGGGCGACACCGACGTGGCGCCAGGCGCAGACGGCGCGCCTGGGGCGAATGGGGATGGCGGGAGGCTGGGCCCTGTCGTTCTTGTGATCGCCGAGCCGGTACCGCGAACGATGCCGTGGTAAAGATGCCTCACGAATGCGTTTTGCTTCCTTGAGCAAGCGCCCACTGTAACACGTGCCCATTTTTTACGCATGAACATTACTTTTGCATCGCACAAAGCGGGATGAAAAAGGTGTATGGTTCACCCTGTAGGTATGCCAAGACCGTCGTTTCAGAGGTCTGTTCTTCTCCTGTCGTTCTGGCAGGCCAGGTTGAATTCCCCCCAGGTGATCTTCTTGTGTGTCTCTGCTGCGTCCGGCGGGTCGCCGTGCGCATTTTTATTTCATCACTTGTCAAAGGAAATTGACCATGTCAGCAACCAACGATCAAACCGGCACCGTCAAATGGTTCAACGAGGGTAAGGGCTTCGGCTTCATCGCCCAGGACAACGGCGGCAACGACCTGTTCGCCCATTTCAGCGAAATCCAGGGCAAGGGCTTCAAAACCCTGCAGGAAAACCAGCGCGTCCAGTTCGACATCACGCAAGGCCAGAAGGGCCTGCAGGCTTCGAACATCCGCCCGCTGTGATGGGGGCCTGATCCCTCGCGTGGCCCATCCGGGCCATGCCGGCAAGCCGCGGCGCGTCCGCGGCTTTTTCATGCTTCATGCGCGGGGGCGCCTTTTTGGCCCAGCGCTTCAGGTCGTCGCTCGGCGATTGACCATGTTGCACAGGTTGCGGCCGGTTTCGGTCAAACGCAGGCCGCCGCCGGCCCATTCGAGCCAGTCGAGCGCCACGTAGTCGGCGATGAGGTCGTCACCGATGAGGTTGGCGCGACGGGTCTTGAGGCATTCGAGCGTGTGGGGCAACATGGCCCTGAGCATCTCGGCGCGGGAAGACGGCAGTATGCGGCCTGGCCGACTGGCCGGTGGATCGACCGGCGGTTGGTGGGTGTTCGGCATGGATCGCTCCTTGGGCGCTGGCTGACAGGTTCGACATCAACCGTGTCGCGTGCAGCAGCGCTGCGCCAGCCTACCACCACCAGCGATTCCCAGGGCCGATTTATCGTCACGTTTTAGGGGGTGTGGCACAGTCACACGCATGACTTCGACCACGGCGCGGTGTATTCGGGGCGTGGTTCGGGGCATTGCCGTGGCCGCCCCCGTCTTCGGCGCCTCGGATCCATCAGCTCAATGCGGCTTGCGGGGCTCTTTGAAGGCCTCCGGCGTGAGCACATTGCCTTCTTTCTCGACGCGGTGGCGCACGCGCTGGATGACATCTTGCGCCACTTGGCGCGCCTGCGCGGCCGATTGGCGCCTGCTGCGCCAGTGGTAGAGGAAGGTGGCGCGACGGCTCAGGCCCGCCCACGCCTTGACGAAGGCCTTGTCCAGGCGGGCGCGGCGCTTGTCACCCAGTACCATGCGGATCAGCAGGACCACGCACACGGCGGCTACGAAAATCGGGAACAGCTTGTCGACGCCCATGGGGACCGGTCCTGCGGCAATTTCTGGAATTAGGATGATGTGGAGATGGTAGCGGCGGCCATCCGACTTGTCTTGCTCAAATCACCCATCGCCACCCATTCAGAGGAGCCCCCATGACGACGTCTTCGCCGATCTTCCTGCCCATGGCCGTGCTGGCGCTGTGGACGATGAACATCCTGCTGCTGGTGCCGATCGCGCGTTTCAGGGCGGCGGGCAAAGGCCAGGTCGACGCCGAGGATTTTCGCTATGGGGAATCGGCGCGGGTGCCCGACGCGGTGCGCCTGCCCAACCGCAATTTCATGAACCTGCTGGAAGTGCCGGTGCTGTTCTACGTGGCGGGCTTCATCGCCTTGCTGAGCGGGCACGTCGACGGCCTGATCGTGGGCCTGGCGTGGGCGTACGTGGCGCTGCGGATCGGGCACTCGCTCGTGCACGTGAGCTACAACAAGGTCATGCACCGGCTCACGCTGTTCGCGGTCAGCAATGTGGTCGTGTCGGTGATGTGGTGGGTGCTGCTGTACCGGCTGGTGACGGCCCCTTGATGCGCCGGGTTGATGCGCCGGGTCAATGCGCCCGGTCATCGACGCATGCAAGGGGCCGCGCGAAGTTGCGGCAAGGCTTACCGTCAGTTGAGCCGCACGTGGCCGCGGTCGCCGATGTCGGTGGGCGGCTTGCCCGTGATGGCGGCCTTGGCCATGTCGAACAGCTGCACGAGCTTGTTGTGGTGGGTGTCCCAGTAGTCGGCGTGGGTGATGGTCACCTTGACCAGGGCGACGTCGGGGCTGTCCGGGCCCTGCGGGAACCAGGCCTCGTTGAGCTTGCTCCACAGGCGGTGCTTGCGCGCCGTGTCGTCGACCACTTGCGCGTGGCCTGACACGGAGACGTAGTCCTGCTTGTCGGGGTTGCAGAAGGACACGTTGACCTCGCTGTCGCGGCCGATGTCCTGCACGGGCTCGCTCTCGCGGGACATGAAGAACCACAAGGTGTCGTCTTCGTCGATGGCGCGGTTCTGCAGGGTCATGGGGCGGCCATGCAGGTGCCCATTGGCGTGATGGGTCGTGAACATGGCGAAGCGGATGTCCTTGATGAGGTCCCAGAGTTTGGTGCGGTTGCTGTCGTCGAACATGCTCTTGCTCCTGTGTTGGTGGCGGTAAGAACTTGCCGGCAAGCTGTGTTCCTGCTTCGATGCCTCTGCGCCGATTTCGCGGGCCACGACCTCGGCATAGCCATTGACGTTGAAGGCCTGACGCGGGCTGAGCGAGGCGATCGTTTCCACGGATCTGGCGATTCAGCGAAACCGGACAAATCTGCTGTCATTTGACAACATCACATGAACGATGAAATTTAAACGACTACCGAATGTGCTTAGACTGCCCTGCCCTCCATTTGAATAGGGGGCAAACCTCAATCTATCACGTAAAAAATGTAAAGGGTTCTCATGTCTTTCAATAGAAATATCATTGCTGCCAGCGTTTTATTAGCATTGACAACCATGGCGCAAGCCGCCACGACTTATTACGTCAACAGAAATTCCATTTGCGATTGCAACGACGGCAAATCCAACATCTTTCCCTTCAAAACCCTGGCCAAGGCCGCACAAGTCGCCCAGGCTGGCGATACCGTTTTGCTTTACAGAAGCTCCTGGTGGGAAGAGCCGCTCAAAGTCATCAGCAATGTGACGTATCAAGATTATGGCAATGCCAGCGACCCCAAGCCCATTGTCCGGGGTTCGCATGATTTCAGCGGCCTGAGCTGGACGTCTTCTGGCGGCGGCATTTTTGTGGCAAGCACCAGTGGCCAGAACCTGAATGGCCCGATCACCCAGCTCTACTACAATGGCACGCGTCTTTACAAGGCCCGTTACCCGAACGTCGACCAGCAGAAATACTTCTACGCCACCAACGGCGCCACCCAGAATTACCAATTGTCGACCAATTCGGCCGATATCCCGGCCGGCGTGAATCTGGTGGGCGCCACCGCCCACGTCGTGATGGACGGTTATTACCTGCGCGATTTCAAAATCACCAGCACATTGGCCGCGGGCACCTTGTATGGCCTGGACGCCCAGGCTTTCGACAGCTATCGCTTCCCCAATGTCAAGATTTACAAGGATCTCGGCATTTCAGAGGGTTCGGCTTACTGGCTTGAAGACCAGTTGTGGATGCTGGACGCCGAAAATGAATGGTTCTTCGATGCCACTGCGCAGAAGCTGTACGTCAGATTGCCGGGCAGCATCAGCCCGTCCGGCCAGTCTCTTTACGGCGCTGTTCAACGCACGGGCGTCGACCCCGCAGGCATCATCTGCGCCACGGGTACCTGCAGCAATACCACCATCAGCAACATCGAAGTGCGCGAAACCGCTGGAGACGGCATTTTCTTCAAGGGTGGCAACAACATCTCTCTGAACAATGTGGATGTGCTGCGTGCGGGTATCCGCGGTATTTCATTGCCAGGTACCAGCAACAGCATCGTCATGGGTGCACGGGTGGAGGACAGTATCCGGGAAGGCATCTGGATGGGCGATGTCAAAAACCCTGAAACCTTCCCCGGCACGAACGTGCAGGTATCCAGCAGCACAGTCCGCAATGCGGGCAAGGGCTATTATGCCGTCGCCGCCATTCAGACAGGCTATGGCAACACCATCAGCTATAACAACATTTATAGCCCGGTCTACGCCGGCATCATGATCACCAAGGACAGCAGCGTCACCACCAATTACGTGGAAGACGCATGCTACGAATATGGCGATTGCGCGGCCATCTATACCACCAACTCGGATGAAACCTATTCGACCAGCTTTCCCAATAACATCACATATCCGGGCTGGGCGCTCAATGTGCTGATCCAAGGCAATGTCGTCAATCGCACTCACTTGTCGGCCTCTCCCAATTTCGGGATGAAGAACGGCATTTACCTGGATGGCATGTCCCGCAGCGTTCAGGTGCGCAACAACTTCGTGCGGGGTGTGGATTTCGGTATTTTTGGCAATTTCGCTCGCAGCAATACCATTGACAACAATGTGATTTTCAAAAGCAAGGCCAACGAATTGAAATTCCAGGAGTTGTCCAACAATAACGACCCACATCCCAACCAGGTCAGCTGTAACTACTATGGCCTGACGAGTTGCGATACCGGCCTCGATTACAGCATCAGCAACATCTTCATCAACAATACCTTCGTGCATGACAATGGCCTGCCCGCCATCGCACTCACCAGTTCTTTTGGCACAACCAGCGATTTCGGCAGCTTTTCCGGAAACAGGTATGTCAACCTCAGCCACAACATCGTGGTGTTTGACGCGCCATCCAATTCGCCCGCCGAGGCACGCACGTTGTTGAACTGGCAAGCCACGGGCAAGGACACGTCAGGCAGCAGCCAGTACAACAGCTTGTTCGGTGTATCGACGGCCACTGGCGCCCCCGAGCTCCTGCTCAACGGTTCGTTCGACAACAACACGAGCAACTGGTGGATGTACCTGAACGCCGATTTCCGCACCGTCAGCACCGGCTGCGTGACCAACGGCTGTTTCGCGGCCACCCTCAACACCAACTCCCTGGACGCAGGCATTGCCGGTCAAAAGCAGCTGGCGGTCTTCACCACAGCCTTGACCCAGCCCAGCTGGCCACTGACCGCGGGCAAGACATACCTGCTCACCATGGATGCCAAGTCCGATGGCACGCCGGTGATCATGTCCGCCACGGCAGCAACGGGTGGCGGTGCGCCTTTGACCTCGCCTGGTTCCGCCAAGTTGACGAGCAATTGGCAGCACTACACGTTCAGGCTCTATGCGCCCGAGACGAAAACCGCTGACAAGCTGAACTTCATGTTGCAAGGGCCTCTGGGCAGCACCATCTATTTCGACAACGTCAGCCTGACGGAAGCGCAATTGAATGGCAATACCGCGGATGCCGCCTACAGCTTCGTCAACCCGGGCACCACGCCGCTCAGCTTCAACTGCCCGGCCGTCAACACGGCTTACTGCGCCGCGAACCAGTATGTGAACGCGGTCACTGGCGCGGGCATCAGCTTCCCGGTTCAGGTGCCGGCCAAGAGCGGCCTCGCCATCCGACTGGCCACCACGGCGAACGCGTGGATCGATACCGACAATGACGGCATCCCTGATCCTTACGACACCTGCGCCAACACGCCTGCCGGCGCCGGCGTGAACAAGCAAGGGTGTGCGATTGGTCAGTAAACTTGGTTGATGCCTGACATCAACCCATCGCCGCGGGCCATGCCGGTACCACCGACATGGCCCGTTCATCATGCGCCGGCAACAAACGCAGGGCCGGATACGCCGCATGCAGGCCCGCCAGCACGTGGACCAGGTCGCGCACCTCGTCGGGCGCATGGTCGGCCACCAGGCGGCTGAGCCAGGGTTTTTCGACCTCCCGCTCGACGCCCTCCATCTGCCAGACGATGTCGCCGAGCAGGGCCAGCCGCTGGCCCGATGGCAAGGCGATGAACACGATCACCGAGCCCGGCGTGTGGCCCGGCGCGGGCACCAGCACGATCGACCCATCGCCCCAGACATCGTGGCTGGCCGCGAAGCCCATGTAGGGGCCGTCGTCGAAGTCGTAAGACTTGTCCGCGAGCGGGCCGATGGCGCGTGCCACGTGGGTCGACCGATGGCCGCTGGCCACGAAGGCGCGCTCGGCCGCGTTGAGCCAGACCGGCGTGCCGGGGAAGTCCTGCGCGCCGCTGATGTGGTCCCAGTGGGCGTGCGTAAGCACGATGCCCGCCAGCCGCGACAGCGCGTAGCCGTGCTCGGCCAGTTGCCGCGCGGCAGGTTCGCCGGGCACGACCTCGGTGACCTGGCGCATCAGCCACGGCAAGGCCAGGCGGTGCGTGGCCCACTGGCTGCCGATGCCCGTGTCGAACAGCAGGTCGCCGCGCGGATGGCGCACGAGCAGGCCGCACAGCGCGAAGTGCCGGATGTCATCGGACCGCCCGCCCACGAAGGCCCGCGACGCGCGCGATGCGATGAAGCCGGTCGGCAGCCGCGACACGGTCATGCCCTGCGGTGGCGAGGCGGCGGGCAGGGGCGCCGGGGCCTCGTTCGCGCGGGCGCCGCCACCGGCCATGCCCGCCGCGAGCGAGAGCGTCGTGAAACTGGAAAACAGCGGGCGGCAGCCCGTGCTGTGCCATGGCATGGTCGGCTCCTTGTGCGGGTCGGGCGACAGGGTGAAGCGATGCACCTTGTAGCATGGCCGCGTGAAAACCGCCCGGCGGTGTCGAAATCGCCCCGGCCCGTTCGTCGTGGCTGTGAAATCCCTCAACGGAGAACCCAACATGTCCAAACTCAAGGTCAGCAGCTTCAGCCTTTCGCTCGACGGCTTCGGCGCCGGGCCCGATCAAAGCCTCGACAACCCGCTCGGCGTGGGCGGCACGGCCATCATGGGGTGGGCCTTCACCACCCGCACCTTCCAGCGCATGCACGGCGGCGGCGGTGGCGACACCGGCCCGGACGAGGACTTCGCCGCGCGCGGCTTCGCCAACGTGGGCGCCTGGATCCTGGGCCGCAACATGTTCGGCCCGGTGCGCGGCCCCTGGCCCGACGACCAGTGGAAAGGCTGGTGGGGCGACAACCCGCCCTACCACGTGCCCGTGTTCGTGCTCACGCACCATGCGCGCGAGCCCATCGTGATGGCAGGCGGCACCACCTTCTACTTCGTCACCGATGGCATCCACGCGGCGTTGCAGCGGGCCAAGGAAGCCGCTGGCGGCAAGGACGTGCGGCTGGGCGGCGGCGTGGCCACGGTGCGGCAGTACCTGCGGGCCGGCCTCGTGGACGAGGTGCACCTGGCCTTGTCGCCGGCGCTGCTCGGCACAGGAGAGCGCCTGTTCGAAGGCATCGACATGAAGGCGCTGGGCTTCGAGTGCACCGAGCACGTCGCCACGCCGCATGCGATGCACGTGGTGCTGACGAATCAGCGGCGCGCCTGATGGCCCGGGGGCACTTTCACCTGCGCCCCCCTGACCTCGAAGCGCACCGCCTCGACCACCTTGGCGCTCGTGTCGATCAGCTCGAGCAGGTGCTTGCCCGGCCACATCGCCCACTGCGTGCGCACGGCCGGACCCAGGCGCTTGCCATCGAGCCGCCATGACCACCGGGGCGACACGCCTGTCACGGGCGTGAACGACAGCTTCTGGGCCTGCAAGGGGATGTCGGGGTCGAGCGCGATGATGGCGCGGTCGTTGGGCGAGTGGATCATCGTGCGGGCCGCGCCGACCGGGCTGGCCAGGCGGATCTCGCTTTGCTCGGTACCGGCCATGAACCACTCGGTGCGTGGCGGCTCGAGGTTGCGCTCGAAGCGCACGGGCTGCGTCAACAGGCCTGGCGGCGCGGCGGGCGGCTGGCCGGCCAGCTTGTCGGGATGACGCTTGTGCAGCGCGTCCATCACGGCGCGCCAGACCGGGGCCGCGCCTGTGGTGCCGGACACGTCCCACATCGGTTCGCCGCTGGCGTTGCCCACCCACACGCCCACCGTGTAGCGCTTCGAGAAGCCGACGCACCAGTTGTCACGCATGTCCTTGCTCGTGCCGGTCTTGACGGCGGCCCAGTAGCGCGCGGCCAGGGCGTTGTCCAGGCCGAAGGTGGGCACGCGGGCTTCGCGGTCGGCCAGCACGTCGGCGACGATGAAGGCGGCGGCCGGGTCCATGATGATCGGCGCCATCGCGGGCGCGGGCGCGGGCGGGCCGAGCGGTTGCGCATGCCACGGCGTATACGGCCCGCCGTTGGCCAGCGCGCGGTAGGCGTTGGCGAGCGAGGCCAGCGTGACCTCGGCCGAGCCCAGGGCCAGGCTGTAGCCGTAGTAATCGCCGTTGTGGTCGATGGGCAGGCCCAGCGCCAGGAGCCTTTGTGCGAAGCGCTCGGGCGTGACCATGACCAGCGTGCGCACGGCCGGCACGTTCAAGGACGAGGCCAGCGCCGTGCGCAGCGAGACCGGGCCTTTGAAGTCGTGGTCGTAGTTCTGCGGGATGTACAGGCCGCCGCCCGTGCTCAGGCCCACGGGCGCGTCATCGAGCACCGAAGCCGCCGTGAGCCAGCGCTGCTCGATCGCGATCTCGTACAGGAAAGGCTTGAGCGTCGAGCCCGCCTGGCGCCTGGCCATCACGCCATCCACATCGGCCGCCTGAGACAGGCCTCCGCTGGAGCCGACCCAGGCCAGCACATCGCCCGTGGCGTTGTCGAGCGCGATCACGGCGCCGTCTTCAACATGGCGCTCGCGCAGCTCGCTCAGGTGCTGGCGCAGGGTGTCGCGCGCGAAGCGCTGCAGGCTCGCGTCCAACGTGGTCTTGATGCTGGATGGCCTGGGCGTGTTGGCGGGCAGCGCGGCCAGCAAGCGGCGACCCAGGTGCGGCGCGAGCTGGGCATCGGCGTCCAGGCGCTCGGCGTGCTGGCGGGCCAGCACCTGCGTCGTGTACGTGGCCAGCGTGCTGCAATCGGGCTTGAGGCCCTGGTCTTGCAGGACGACGCAGGCGCGGGCGGCCACGCGCGCGGCGGGCGCATTGGGCGCGCGGATCAGGGCGGCGGCGATGGCGGCTTCTTCGGTGTCCAGGCCGCTGGGGTACTTGCGAAAGAGCTGCGCCGACAAGGCCGAGATGCCGACCAGCTCGCCCCGAAAGCCCACGAGGTTGAGGTAGGCCTCGAGGATCTGGTCCTTGCGCCATTGGCGCTCCAGGCGCAAGGCCGTGGCGGCCTGGCCGATCTTGGTCACGATGGAGCGGCTTGGCTGGCCATGGCTTTGGCTGGCTTTGGGCATGGCCAGGTCTTCATCGAGCAGGCCCGCCAGCTGCATGGTCACGGTCGAGGCGCCGCGTGTGCGGCTGTTCCACAGATTGCCCCAGGCGGCCGCGCCGACGCCTTGCCAGTCGACGCCGGTGTGCGCGTAGAAGCGCTTGTCTTCGGACAGCAGCAAGGCCGTGCGCAAGGCCGGCGAGACCTGCGGCAGCGTCACCCACTCGCCGCGCAAGCCCGTGTGGTCGGTGCGCAGGGCCTGCAAGGGCTGGCCGTGGCGATCGAGCACGAGCGTGTCCGACGAGCGGTAGGCGGCCTTGACCTCGCTGAAGCCGGGCAAGGCCAGCGCGGCCGTGCCCGTGCCGCTGATGGCCACGGCCAGCGTCCACATGATCAAGGGATGACGCCTGCGCATCTTGATCACACTAGGGCTTGACCACCATGGCCGCGTTGGGCGACTCGCCGAACATCTCGGGCGCGTACATCGCTTCCATGCGGGTCTGCGGCAGGCCGAAGGTGCCCGGGTTGTTCAGGCGCACCGTGTACTCGACGCTGAATGGGCCTTTGGGCAGGTAGCGGTAATAAGCGCGGAAGGCCTCGAAGCTGCGCTCCTGGTAGGCCAGCCAGCCGCGGTCGTCGTCCTTCTCCGAGCCTGTGTCGATCTGGCTGTCGCGGCCCAGGCCACTGCCCAGGATCGTGGCGCCGCCCGGCACCGGGTCATTGAGCACGATCCAGGTGCCATCGGCCTGCACGTCGATGTCCAGGTGCACGCGCAGCACATCGCCACGGCTGTACTGGCCTTTGAACTTCTGCTCGATGGGCGTGATGGTCTTGGTGATGCGGTAGCCCGAACTGAACGGTGCGAGCACCGGCACGGCGGCCTTGCTCGTGAAGGTCACCCAGGGCTTGCCCGTGCCTTCGTGCGTGACCTTCACATTCGTGTCGGCCTTGTTGCCGCCCACGCCGAAGCCCTGCGGCCAGCCCAGCGCGAGCGTGCCGCCTTCGGGCCGCTTGGCCCAATCGAGCGTCTGCGCATTGCCGCCGGGCTCGAAGCCCACGCGCGAGTTGCCGCTCACCGGGTCCTTCTCGAAGCGCTTGGAGAAAGCCTCGATGGCCACGGTGCCCCAGGCATTGGCCACGGTCGTCGACCAGGTGCCGAACTGGTGGCGCTGCAGGGTGCCGGTCACCAGGCGCGGCATGTCGGCTTTCCAGCCGGGCTTGTCGAGCACGCCCAGGATCATGCGCACGCTGTTGACATCGCCGTTGGCCATCAGCCACCACCAGCTGTCGTCGCGCTCGGTCGAGAAGCCCAGGCGCGTGCCCTGCACGTTCAGGCGCGCGCGCAGGATCTGCTCGGCTTCGACGATGCGCTTGTCGCGGTCGGGGATGTCCTTGACTCGGTCGAGCAGCATCAGCCAGTCGATCACGGCGCCGGTGGGCCACTGGTTGGGCAGGATCTGGACCGAGCCCAGCATGCGCGGCTGCACGCGGCCCGTGCGGCTGAGGGCTTCGAGCGCGGCCAGCTTGCGCACGTCCAGATCGCCGTTCTTCAGGAAGGCGGGCGTCCAGAAGTCGCGCTTGGTGCGCCCTTCCACGAAGGCGATCAGGCCTTGCTCCATCTTCTCGCGCGTGGCGGGCGGGATGTGGAAGTCGTAGCCCAGCTTGCTGGCCTCGTCGCTGATGGACAGCAGGTAGGCCGTGAGCGAGTCGCTGCCCGTGTTGTGCCAGCCCGCACTCGGCGGGAAGTAGTTGGCCAGGCCGTCTTCATCGAGGTACAGCGGGATCTGCGCCGCGATGGCCTGCCAGTAGGCCGTGTCGCGCAGGCCGATGGCGATCGAGGCCTTCTGCTCCAGGCAGGACCAGGGGTAGCGCCTGAAGAAATCCTGCACGCCCGGCAGGCCATCGGCCAGCTTGGGCTTGAAGGCCACTTCGATGCCGCCGCGCAAGGCGCCCTTCGCATCGGGCAAGGCCTTTTGCGGCGGCGCGATCGGGATGCCGATGGGCTTGTCGAGCTGCATCAACGTGGCCTGCTGCACGGTCACGGGGATGGCCTCGGCCACCTTCTGTGTGAACTTCATGCGGTCTTGTGCGCTGTTGCTTTGCGCACCGACCTGCCATTCGAGTTGCTTGACGTTGAAAGGCACGCTCACGTCCCAGCCCGACTCGGCCGCCGCGTTGGGCTCGATGTGCACATGCTGCATCGGCAGCTCGGCGCCGGCCTGGCCGCTGAGCGTCACGTCCATGGCCTTGGCCGTCGTGTTGCGCAGCGTGAACATGGCGCGGTACTGGTCGCCCTCGCGCACCAGGGGCGGCACGCCCGAGATGATCTGCAGGTCCTGCGTGGCGCGGATGCTGGCCTGGCCGGTGCCGAACAAGGCCGCGTTCTCGCCTTTGACCGCATCGGCCACGACGACGATGCGGAAACTCGTGAGCGCATCGTTGAGCGGCACGGGCACCACGGCCTCGCCCTTGGCATCGAGCACCACGCGGCCGTTCCACAGCAGCAGCGTGTCGAACAGCTCGCGCGTCGGGAAGTCGCCGCCGCCACCACCCGCGGGCGCCGCCTTCTTGCCATAGTGGCGCTTGCCGATGATCTGCATCTGCGCCGTGGCCGTCTCGATGCCGTAGCCGCGCGGCTTGATCATGGCGTTCAGCAGGTCCCAGCTCTCATTGGGCTTGAGTTCGAGCAAGGCCTCGTCCACGGCCGCCAATGTGACCTCGGTGCCCGCCGGCACGGGCGTGCCATCGGGCAGGCGCACCTTCACGCGCACCTGGCTGGTCGCGCGGATCGGGTAGCTGCTCTTGTCGGGTTGCACGTCGACCTTGAGCGTGTGCGGCGCCATGCCCACTTCGATCTCGGCGATGCCGTATTTGAACGCCGGCTTGGACAGGTCGACCATCGCTGTCGGCTCCTGGTACTGCTGGCCATCGTCGCGGTAGGCGTGCCACCACTCGGTGGGCGAACGCCAGCCCCACGTGAAGAACGAGTACCACGGCACCTCGCGGATGCGCCCGCGCACGGCCAGCACGGACACGTACACATTGGGCGCCCACTCGGCCTTCACCGGCACCTCGATGGTCGGATCGCGCCCGTCGAGCTCGACATTGAAGTGCGCGATGATGCCGTTGCGCTCGATGGCCACGAGCGCCGTCGCATGCCGGAAGGGGCTGCGCACCTGGAACTTCGCGACCTGCCCGGCCTCGTAGTTGCGGCGCTCGGGGATCACGTCCATGCGGTCCTGGTTGTCGCCGCCGAACCAGACCTCGCCCTGGCGCGTCACCCACACCGATGCGGCTGAGCGCGCGACGTGGCCGCCGCCGTCCTTGGCCTGCGCGATCAGCTCGATCTCGCCGGGTGTCGACATCTCGGCCTCGCACAGCACGAGGCCGCGCGCATCGCTCGTGCCGCTGCAGACCTCGCCCAGGTCCTCATCGGCGTTCTGGTTGTCGTAGGCATAGAAGCCGCCCACCAGGCGCTTGCGCGTCGAACTCGTGCGGTGCGCCACAGCGCGCACGGACACGCTCACGCCGGCCTGCGGCTTGCCTTCCGTGTTCAGCGCCATCACCTGCGTGGCCACCTTCTGTTTGACCGAGACCCACTCGTCCGTGCGCACGCCCAGCACGATGCCGGACGGCCACACGGGCAAGGTCTGGCTCAGCGTCTGCACTTCGCCATTGGGGTCGGCATACGTGGCCTGCACGAGCAGTTGGCGCGGCGTGTCGACCTGGGGCAGCTTGCTCAGCGTGACCTGGCCCGCGCCCTTGCCGTCGAGCGTCACGGCCAGCTTGTCGGCCACGAGTTTGGAGCGCGTGTCGCGCGTGCGCACGGCGTTCTCGTTGTCGTCTTCGTCCACATCGTCTTCAGAGAAGAAGCCGCGCGCGTTCGGGTCACGCGGCGCCTGCGGCGGCCTGAAGCTGAAGCCGGGGAAGCGCTTGGTGCGCAAGGCGCCTTCCACGTCGGCATCGCTCAACTGCGCCGACACGCGCACCGGCAAGCCCGAAGCGCCGCCGCCATTGCCGTAGTTGACCTGCAAATTCAAAGGCACATCGACCGGCTGGATCAACGCCTGCTTCGGCCCGATGATGCGGCCGGTCATCACGGGCAGGCGGAACGCCTCGACGCGGAAGGAGCCCGTCTCGATGCCGCCCTGGCCCGTGCTCAAGCGCACGCTGTAGACGCCCAGCTTGGCATCTTCAGGGATCTTGAATGCGGTGTCGGCATGCCGGTGCCCGCGCCAGCTCAGCGGGAACTTGAATTCCTGCCCCGAGCCTTCGTGCACGATGCGCACTTCGCTTGGCAACTCATCGTCACGCAGCAGGCGCAGGCCCTTGAGCAGCTCGGCGCGGGCATGGTGCTGCATGGACACGGTCTGGCCGGCGCGCAGCAAGGTGCGGTCGAACACCGTGTGAAAGCGCCTGGGCTCGGACTCGTAGCGGTTGCTGCCCTGCACATGGAATCGCCATGACTCGATGCCTTCGTTCCAGCCCGACCACACGAAGGCCATGTCGGCACGGCCTTGTTCATCGGTCTTGCGGGCGCTGACGAAGTAGCCTTCTTCGCGACCCGAGTTGCCGTTGCCCGAGCAATAACTCCAGCCCAGCTGCGGCAGGTTGTCGTTGACGGCCGCATAGCCTTGCTTGTCCGTGCGGCCCGTCCACACGGGCTTGCCACGGCAGTCCGAGATCCGGATCTGCGCATCGGCCACGGGCCTGGCCTTGTCCAGCGTGGTCACCCACACGCCCGAATTGACCTCGCCCCACTTGAAGTGCACGCCCAGGTTGGTGACCAGCACGCTCGTGCGCACGTACATGGGCGCATCGCGGTCGAGCAAGGTCTTGCCCAGACGCGGCGACGCGATCTCGACGACATGGAAGCCCGGCTTGGGCATCGGGATGCCGATCACTTCGAAAGGATGCGGCTCTGTTCTGGCCTGGCTCGGCAGCGCCAGGCGCTTGGCAGCCTGCTCGCTGTTGAGCAGGCTCACGGTGCGCGTCTGTACCAAGCGCGCCGAGTCGGGGTCGTAGCCGGGCCCGTTGTCCTCATCGGCCTCGTCTTCGCCGTGGTGTTTGGCCTTGCGCTGGCCCTTGAGCTGGGCCTTCGTGGGCGCGGGCGGCAGCTTGATCCTCAGCTCGGCCTCGACCTCATCGCGCGGCAGGCGCCCTTCGTCGTAGCGCTTGACCTTGGCGAGCCAGTCGATGATGGCCGCGTCTTCCGACAAGGTCAGATCGCGCATGGCGGTCTTGCCCGCACCGGTCTGCAACCCCTTCACGGCCAGGTCGCCCTCCACATGCCGCACGGTCACCGGCAAGGTCGGCTCGGCGTTGAGCTCCAGCACGCCAAACGTGGCGCGCGGGAACTTGGCCAGCGGCGGCGCATCGGCCGTGCGGGTCTTGATCGGGAAAGCGCTCGCGTTGCTCAAACTGCGGCCCGAGTCGTCCTTCAAGTCAGCCGGGATCTCGATGCTGATGGGCGCGCTGTCCGGGAAGGTCGGCTTGAACTCGACGGCGCTCACGGCGCTTTCGGACGGGTCGATCTTGACCTCGCCCTTGTTGCGCGTGAAGAAGTAGAACCACTTGCGGATGCCGCCGCTGACCAGGCCGACCAGGCGCTCCTGGGTCTCGCCGCGTTCCTGCTCGACCATGGGCTTGTGCTCGCCATCGGCGGCCTTGAGCACGATGCGCTCGGCCAGCTTGCGCGGCACGGGCGAAGAGAACTCGATGCGCATCGGCCGGATCGGCAGGCAATCGGCGCGCGAATTGACGCGCTCGCACGTGAAGCTCGCCGTGAAGGGCGGGCGCACCGTGTACCTGAGCACCCGGTCCGCCGAGTTGGGCACGCCCGATGGCGTGGCGATGCCCTTGGCCCACACCACATTCACGTTGGCATCGGGCGGCAAAGGTCGCGCGCAGCGCACGGCGACCACGCGCGCCTGCTGCGGCACCAGCTCCACGGCCTTGAGGATGTCGGTGCGCACCTGCCCCGTCACCACGGCCACGGGCACGCGCTCCGACACGCCGCTGACCTCGCAATACGCGTGCTTTTCGATGCTGGCCTGCGTGGCCGCGCCATTGAGCAGCAAGGCGAACACCTGCTCCTCTTCGATCTTGTTGTATTCGTTGGGCGATGGGTAGGCCCGCACAACGGACGGCCCGCCCGTGCTGAAGGCGAAGCGCTTGTCGCCCGTCACGGTCTCGCCATTCACGGCCTTCACGCCCGGGCTCAGGTTCAGGCCGCAGCGCGTGCCGGCGGGCAGGTCCTGCGTGAAGTCGTAGACCCAGGTCTTGTCGTCCACCCAGCGGCCCGTGCCCGTGATGGGCTTGTCGTTCTGGCATGACACGTCGGCGGGCGGCGGCAGGCGCGGGTCGCCGAACTTGACCATCGAGTCCGAAAACGTCAAGCGCGCCTGGCGCACCTTGGCCACTTCGCCCTGCGGCGACATGGTCTGCACGGTCACGGCCAGCGCATGCGTGATCACAGCGACCGATGCCACACCCCACAACAACCCCAGCTTTCCAGATGACACGCGCATGCATTCCCCCGTCTTGTCTTGCCGATGGCGATGCCGCCAAACAAACAAGCACTATACGGGGGAGACAGGCCGCCTGTCGGCGCACCCGCGTCACATCAAGCGAACGTCGACACGGCGATCGGCACGGCCACCACATGGGGCACGTCCGGCCCGACCGTCCACGACAGGCGCCGGTAGGCCGCGCCGCCCACGTCGTGATAGACCACGTGGATGCCCTCGTGCGCGAGCTGGTCGAGCGCCCAGCACGCATTGCGCTCACCGATCGGGAAGTCGGTGAGCTGGTGCGGGAACATGTTGCCGCCGCCATAGACATAGGCGTGGCATTGCAGCGGGTCGATGCCGCGCTTCATCAAGAGGTTGAACATCATGTCGAAGGCCACGTCGCCATACGCGCCGCTGACCGGCTTGGCGCTGGTCGAATAGCGCGTGTGCACGATGTGGCTCATGACGCCGACCGTGCGGCGCGGGTCCGTCAGCACGATGGACACGCACGAGCCGAGCAAGGTCTCCATGCGCGTGTCACGCTCGCTGCACACCACATCGCCAGGATGCAGTGTGTACAGCTTGCTGTGCTTTTTCATGATGCGACCTTGCGGAAGGCGCCTGGTGCCAGCGTCTGCAGCGGCGTCGAGCAAGGCGCCCGCCCTTCCGCCGTGCCGATGAAGAACAGGCCGCCCGACTTGAGCCGGCCCACCACGCGGTCGACCACCTCGCGCTTGGTCTGCGCATCGAAATAGATCAGCACATTGCGCAGGAAGACCACGTCGAACGGCCCGACGTCGTCCACGCTCTGACACAGGTTGAGCTGCCCGAAGCGCACGTGCTCGCGCAGCTTGTCCTTGATCTGCACGAGGCCCGCCGACTCGTCCTCGCCGCGCAGGCAATGGCGCTTGAGGCGCTCGGCCGACACGCTGTGCAGGCGCTCGGCCGGGAAGATGCCTGCGCTGGCGCTGCGCAGCACGCGGTCGCTGATGTCGGTGCCCAGCACCGACCAGTCCGCGCCGATGCGCCCCTGCTGCTGCAGGTCGGCCAGCAGCATCGCCGTGCTGTAGGCCTCGTCACCGAACGACGAGGCCGCGCTCCAGATCGCCACCGAACGCGACTTGCGCGCGCTCAGCTCCTGCTCGAGCAGCGCGAAGTGCGCGGGCTCGCGGAAGAAGTAGGTCTCGTTCGTCGTCAGCAGGTCGATGGCCATCTGGAACTCGCCGCCATCGTCGCCAGAGATCAGGTCGAGGTACTCCTCGAACCCGTTCAGCCCCAGCCGCTGGATGCGCGACGACAGCCGCGATGTGACCAGCGGCTTCTTGCTGTCGGCGAACGACAGCCCGATGGCCGAGTACATCAAATCGGTGATGCGCCTGAAGGTTTCATTGCTCAGCGTATGCATGTGGATGCCCGCTTTCTCACAGCGCTCAATAAGGCCTGAACGTCCCGCGCGTGCCCGTCATCATCTTGGGCGCAGAGGCGACGGCCTTGACCGAAGACGTGCTGCGCATCGGCGAATTGGGCGCCCGACGCTCGACGCCGTCATGGATGCCCGGCTGGCTCCGCACAGCCGGCGCGCCCTCCTGACCCAGGTTGAAGAAGGCCACGGCCTGCTGCAACTGCTCGGCCTGGCCGGACAGCTCTTCCGACGTCGCGGCCAGCTCTTCCGATGCCGACGCGTTCTGCTGCGTGGCCTTGCTCAGCTGGCCCATCGCGCCGCCGATCTGCGTCACCGACTGGCTCTGCTCCTGCGAGGCGGCCGCGATCTCCTGCACGAGGTCGCTGGTCTTCTGGATGGACGGCACGATCTCGCCCAGCAGCTTGCCCGCGCGCTCGGCCGTCGAGACACTGTTGCCCGCCAGGTCACCGATCTCCTGCGCGGCCTCCTGGCTGCGCTCGGCCAGCTTGCGCACCTCGTCGGCCACGACGGCGAAGCCCTTGCCATGCTCGCCCGCGCGCGCCGCCTCGATGGCCGCATTGAGCGCCAGCAGGTTGGTCTGGTAGGCGATGTCGTCGACGATCGAGATCTTCTGCGCGATCTGCTTCATGGCCGCGACCGTCTGCGTCACGGCCTCGCCGCCCTCGCCCGCCTCCGCATTGGCTTTCGACGCCATGCCATCGGTCACCTTGGCGTTCTCGCTGTTCTGCGTGATCGATGAGGACATCTGGTCGATGGACGCCGTCGTCTCCTCGACCGACGAAGCCTGCTCCGTGGCCGACTGCGACAGCGACTGCGCCGTGGCGCTGACCTGGTTGGCCGCGCCCGTCAGCGCATCGGCCGCCGCGCGCACTTCGCGGATGATGTTGGCCAACGTGTCGCAGCTGGTGTTCGCATCGTTCTTGACCTGATCGAAGGTGCCCTGCGCATCGCGCGTGATGCGCTGTGTGAGGTCGCCCGCCGCCAAGCCCGAGAACACGCGGCCCACGTCCTCGATGATCGCGGACAGCTTCTCGCTCGTGGCATTGGCGTCGTTCTTGACCTGCGCGAACGTGCCGTCGTAGTCGCGCGTGATGCGCTGCGACAGATCGCCCTCGGCCAATGCGCCGATCACACGGCCCACATCCTCGAAGATCACGGACGTGGTCTCCATCAGCTCATTGACGCCCTCGCACAGCACCTGGATCGGGCCGCTCTTGCCCTCCAGCGAGATGCGCTGGCTCAGATCGCCGTCCCTGGCCGCCGACGTGACCTGCTGCGCCTGCTCCACGGCCTCGCGCAGCATGTGGTTGGCATGGACCTCGGCCGTCACATCGGTCGCGTACTTGACGACCTTGAAGGGCCGGCCGTTCATGTCCATGATCGGGTTGTAGGACGCCTGGATCCAGACCTCGCGGCCGCCCTTGCCCAGACGCTTGTACTGGCCCGCGTCGTACTCGCCACGACCGAGCTTCTCCCAGAACAGCCGGTACTCGACACTGTTGCGGTGATCCGGCTCGACGAACATCGAATGGTGCTGGCCCTTGATCTCATTGAGCGCATAGCCCAGCGTGTTCAGGAAGTTCTCGTTGGCATGCAGGATCTTGCCGTACAGGTCGAACTCGATCACGGCCTGCGCCTTGCTGATGGCCTGCAACTGGCCCTCGAAATCGGCGGCCTGCAGCTTGGCCTGCGTGACCTCCGTGGCGTACTTGACGACCTTGAAGGCCTTGCCGCCCGCGTCCATGATGGGGTTGTAAGTGGCCTGGATCCAGACCTCCTTGCCGCCTTTGCCCAGGCGCTTGTACTCGCCCGCGTCGTACTCGCCGCGGCCGAGCTTCTCCCAGAACGCGCGGTACTCGCCGGACGCCGCATGGCCCGGCTCCACGAACATGCTGTGATGCCGACCCTTGACCTCATCCAGGCTGTAGCCCATGGCACGCAGGAAATTGTCGTTGGCATGCAGGATGGTGCCGTCGAGCTTGAACTCGATCACCGCCTGCGCCTTGTCGACGGCGCGCAGAACCGCTTCGAGCTCCGCGCGGGCCTGCGCCTGTGCCTGCAACCGCGCTTCGGCCTGCTTCAATGAGGTGCCGGCGAAAATGCGTGCGAGCAGAGGCTGTTTGGCTTGGGTCATGATGTTGACGCTCCCGTTGGACATGGGCTGAAGAACCGGATATCACGTTGACCACGGCCAGCATGTCGGCGCGCGGTGTACCGAGCGAAATGGCGCATGATGTGTCCAAGGTAGCGTGAGACAGCAAGGGCTGACGGCAAGGCAGGCCCCACGCATCAACCATGCTTGCTTTCGTCAAAATGTACGATCGCGTTAATGCGCCTGCGCACAAGAAGCGCGGCATTTTTCACGCAAGTGACGGCGACTCGGAGGGCTTTGATACCAGCGTCTGAACAGGGGCTGTTCGGGGCCTGAAATTAAGCTTAAGCGGAGGCTGTTATGGCTTGAATCGGATCCGATAGCCCATGTTGACCAATGGCAGTCCCCGTGAGTCCTGCAGGATGAAGTGTTCGTCATAGACCGTATGGATCAATTCGAAGCGGGCAAATTGATCGACGTGCCCAGTCAGCAACACGGTGCGGCCTTGGACATCCGTAAATCCTTCGACACACTGGTTGCCTGTCGTGGCTCTGTAGCGACGGTTTGGAATGGGTTTTGGGCGAGCACGCGGCCTTGCGTGGGCGTGTCGTCGAACACGAGCTGGCTGTAGGCGCCGCCGCCAGCTTGCGAGGCGTCGAGGCTTTGGCTCTTGAAGCCGCTCAGTGATGCGGTGTGGGCATGGCCTTCGAGTTCGCCTTGGCGTTCGCTGCCGGGGAACCAGGCCGGCGCGTTGCCCGTGACCGTGGCGGCGCCGCCCGCGATGTCGTTGCCTTGCGCGTCGGTGGTGCCCTGGCCGTTGTAGGCCGTGCCGACGATCACGGGGCGATCGATGTCGCCTTCGATGAAGGCGACGATCACTTCCTGGCCGCGGCCGTCGCGGTCGGTGTGGATGGGGCCGTCCTGGCCGACGACCACGGCGGTCTGGGTGCCCCAAACGGTGGGCTTGGGGCACAGCAGGCGGCCTTGCTCGTCTTGCAGGCTGGCGCGGTAAGGCACGGCGGCGCGCTGGGCGATGAAGCGCGCTTCGTACAGGGGCGCTTCGCTGTCGTTGCCAGCGGCTTGTGCGGGCGCGGCGTGCTCAAGGTGTTCCGCGCCCAACAGTGCGTGGCCGAGCAGGTGCTGCAGGCCGGCCTGGGCATCGGCGCTGAGGTTGTTGCGGGCCTGGTGCGTGACGCCGAGCACGGCAAAGTGCGCGGCATCGTCACCGCGCTGGCTGACACCGAGGTCGTGTTCAGCGTGGTCGGCCAGCGTGAAGGTCCGGCGCGCATCAAGGCCATCTTCGGCGGCCAGGCGCAGTACGCGCAAAAGATGATCGACACGTACAAGGACGCGGGCGTCGATCCGCGCAAGGTGTACGCGCAGTCCTTCGACATCAACGACATCCTCTACTGGATCAAGCACGAGCCCGCCTTCGCCAGGAACGCGGTCTACCTCGACCCGATCGACCCGACGCTGACACCGCCCGTGCCGCGCCTGAGCAACGCGCGCCTGGCCGAGTTGAAGAAGGCCGGCGTGCAGATCATCGCGCCGCCGATGTGGGCGCTGCTGGCCGTCAACGACCAGAACGAGGTCGTGCCCTCGCCTTACGCCAAGGACATCAAGGCCGCCGGCTTTCGCATCATCACCTGGTCCTTCGACCGCGTGAACCTGACCAAAGGCGCAGCCGGCCAGGGCAGCTACTACAGCTTCGACCCGGAAGGCAAGGCCATCAGGAAGGACAGCGACATGTACAAGGCGCTGGACGTGATGGCGCGCCAGATCGGCGTCGAAGGCGTGTTCTCCGACTGGCCCGGCACCGTGACCTACTACGCCAACTGCATGGGTCTGTGACGTAAAGCCAAGGGGCCGGCGAGCCCCGCGCTGGTATCCTCGAAGCCTGTCACAGCAACAGGCTTCTTCGATGGATACCGTGTCCCAGCTTCAGTCCATGGGCTTGACGCTGCCCAGCCCCGCCTACCTCATCGGCGCGATCATCTTCAGCTTCCTGGGTCTGGCCGCCTACTACCACGGCAAGCGCGCCGAGAAGGGCACCGTCAAGTGGCTGGGCGTGGCTCTGATGTTCTACCCGTACGTGGTCAGCGACACGACGATGATGTACATCGTGGGCGTGGCGCTGTGCGGCGCGGTCTACTGGTACGGCCAGCAAGGCTGACCAGACCTTTCAAGCCCTTCATTTGCGCAAGACCACGTTCATGGCCGCCGGCACGTCGGCCTCGTCCAGGTAGGCCACGGCACCCGGTGTGCTTTGCACATAGGCGATGACCTCGGCCACCGACGCCAGCTCGCGCGGCGGCACGCCCTTGCCCACATAGCGGCGCACCGTCCAGTAGGCCAGGTAGTTGTCTTCGCTTTGCTGCAGGTAGTCGGCCAGGAAGCGCTGGCGCACGGGCTGGCCCGCATGCAGGTTGACCGGCGAGACCGCCACCCCGCCCACTTCGATGACCTTGCCCGTGTAGATGCGCTGCACGGTGGCGCCATCGAGCTTGTGCACATTGGCGTTGCCCACGACGACCACGCCCGCGCAGGCCTGCAGCACCGCGCCCATCAGGCCAGCGAGCACGGCGCCGCGTTTGAGGAACTTGAAGCGTTTCATGCCCATCCCCTCAGTACGCGAAGCTGTAGTTGAGGGACAGCACATTGATGCGCTCCCGGCGGACCACGTCGCCGCCCATCGGCGAATCGACCATCGCCGAGCGGTTGCCGATGCGCGTGCGCGCCCACTCGGCCTTGAGCTTGCTCTGCGGCGTCAGCGCGAACGAGGTGCCCAGCGCGAAGGTGTCCTGATCGTAGACCTGCACGATGTCGGCCGCGAAGCGCTGGCTCATGTTGAGGCGCGCCGTGTCCTCGGGCGACAGCACGCCGTTGGGCAGCACGGACGCGTCCAGCTGCCTGACGACATCCACCGAGGCGCCCATCGACCGCAGCCGCGCATAGCTCACATAAGGCGTGAAGCCGCCCATCTTGTGCAGCACGGCCACATAGCCGCCCGCCGTGTTGGCGCCGTTCTCGGTGCGCATCTGGATGTTGCGCGCCAACTCGCTGACGACGCGCCAGCGCGGCAGCACCTCGATGTCGCCGCTCAGGATGATGACGTCGTTGACGATGTGCGGGGCGTACGCGACGCCCGGCCCGAACTGGCGATCGTCCACCTGGTAGTAGCCGGCGGCGGCCACATAAGGGTAGTGGCTGGGCAGGCCCTGGCCGCCGATCAGCCTGGTCGTCGTGTGGTGGTAGCTCGCGCGCCAGGTCGAGGCCTCCATGCGCAGGGTCAGGGCCGCGCCGATGACGTCCGTGTGCACGGGCAGGAAGACCGCGCCCGCATCGCGCGAGTAGGCCCGCGCCTTCAGGCCGGCGCCGCCCGCGAACGTGTCGAGCGTGACCTCGCCCAATTCGGGCGACCAGGTGCGCGACACATACAGGCCCGTCAGGTCGGTCGATGGCGAGATGCTGTAGACCTCGACAGGCAGGCGCGCGAAGTCGTAGGTCTGGCCCACGGCGCGGTTCTCGGCGTTGAGGTACAGCGGCACGCGCTGCTTGCCCAGGCGCAGCAGCCAGTCGTTGCTGGGCCGCCATGACAGGAAGGCCCACGCGGTCGTCAAGGACCAGTCGTCGTCGTTGCCCAGCGAAGGCGCCACCATCACCTGCCCGGTGGCCGACCACTGCGGCGCCAGCTTCACATCGGCCTGCGCGCCCAGCACGGTGTCGCGCTTGAAGGTGCCGCCGTCATCGATGAAGCGCTGGTAGTGATAGGACTTGTCGGAGATGGCGTAGCCCAGCGTGCCGAAACCCGACATCACCACGTCCATCGCCCAGGCGCTGGCGCCTTGCGTGAGCAAGCCTGCGGCCAATACGACGGCCATGCAGCCCGAATGCGGCTGCCTGCGCGGATGCGTCATCACTGCTTCCATCCTTGAAATGCTTTACTCGTCACGCCAGGTCTGGGCGATGCCGATGAACTGGTCCAGCGTCTCGTCGAAGGCCTGCACGATGTGCGGGTCGAAGTGACTGCCGCAACCCTGCCGAATGTAATCGACGGCGCGCTGGTGGGCCATCGGGTCTTTATAGGGTCTGCGGCTGATCAAGGCATCGTAGACATCGGCCACGGCCATCAGGCGCGCCGACAACGGAATGGCCTCGCCGGCCAGGCCGTCGGGGTAGCCGCTGCCGTCCCATTTCTCATGGTGGTGCCGCGAGATGTCCATGCCGTGACGCAGGAAGCCGTCTTCATCGCCCATGCGCTGCGAGGCGCGGCTGAGCATCTCCCAGCCATGCATGGCGTGCTCGCGCATGACGACGAGCTCGTCCGCATCGAGGCGGCCCGGCTTGAGCAGGATGTGATCGGGGATGGCCACCTTGCCGATGTCGTGCAGCGGCGCCGACTTGGCGATGTGCTCGATCGAATCGGGATTGAGCACGTCGGGGTAGGCGCCCTGCGCATGCAGGTGCGTGGCCAGCGTGCGCACGTACTCCTGCGTGCGGCGCACATGGTTGCCGGTCTCTTCGTCGCGGAACTCGGCGAACGAGATCATCACGTGCAGCGTGGCCTCGCGCAGCTGGTCGACCTGGGCCAGGCGCTGCGACAGCTCCGACTGCAGCCAGGCATTGCGTTCGGTCAGTTGATCCTGGTAGGCCTTGATCTGCAGGTGCGTGCGCACGCGGGCCTGCACGATGGCCGGGCTGATGGGCTTCTGGATGAAGTCGGCCGCGCCCACGTCGAAGCCGCGGGCCTCGTCTTCAGGCTGGCTCATGGCCGTCAGGAAGAGCACGGGGATGCGCTCGGTCTGCGGGTTGGCCTTGAGGCGGCGGCAGACTTCGTAGCCGTCCATCTCGGGCATCATCACGTCGAGCAGGATCAGGTCGGGCGCGGAACGCTGCGCCAGGTCGAGCGCCTTGGCACCCGATGGCGCCAGCTTGACCCGGTACGACTTGTTGAGCAGCCCGGCCAACAGGTTCAGGTTGGCGGGCGCGTCATCGACCACCAGCACGGTTGGCAGCAGGTCCTTCTCGACGATCATTTCAACTTGGCCTCCAGGTCCAATTCATCCAGCAGCCCGAAAGCAGAGTCGAAATCGCACCGTGCCAGAGCGGCATGGAGCCGGTCTGTCAGCACGGCAGGCAACCAGGCGGCGAATTCGGCGCGGTGGCGCTGCCACAAGGCCAGCGCTTCGCTGTCGCACTCCCCGGTCAATTGTTTGAGTCGCTGCGCCAGCAAGATGTCTTGCGTTTTGACATCTTGCGCAACTGCATGCACAACTCGCGCAGCGTCGATCTCGTACAAATGATTTTGCAGTGATTTGACGAACGGTGCCATCACTTGAATGAGTAGTTCGGACGCGTGTTGCACCCTCTGCGCGTCCTTCGCCATGGCCACGGCTTCCAGTTGGCGCGCCCGCTCCTGCAACAACTCGTAACCAATCGTGCCGCCCAGGCCCTTGAGCGTGTGGGCTTCGCGGGCCACGGCGGGCCAGTCCTCCACGGCGATCGAGCCCGGCAGCCAGGCCAGCACGCGCTGCGCATGCTCGACGAATGCCGCCAAGGTCGCGCGGTAGAGGTTGGCATCGCCCTCGAAGCGCTCGGCGGCGATGGCCACGTTCAGGCCATCGATGCGCGGCCAGTCGCCTTCGAGCACACGGGCCGCCAGACCCGAGCCGGCCATGGCCAGGCTTTGCGCATCGTGACAATAAGGTGCCAGCGTGGCGTACAGGGTCGCCGGGTCCAGCGGCTTGGCGATGTGGTTGACCATGCCCAGCGCCAGGCAGCGCTCGCGCTCTTCGGACATCGCGTGCGCCGTCATCGCGATCACGGGGATGTCGCTGGTGGCCGGCTCCATGCGCATCAGGCGCGTGGCCTCGTAGCCGTCCATCACGGGCATCTGCAGGTCCATCAGCACCACGTCGTAAGGCATGGGCTGCGCTTGGCGCAAACGCTCGAGCGCCTCGTGGCCATTGGCCGCGATGTCGACGCGCGCGCCACGGCGCGTGAGCAGCTCGGTGGCGAACTGCTGATTGAGCGCGTTGTCTTCGACGAGCAGCACGCGCAGGTCATCGAGCCTGACGCCATCGGCCACGGACGCCCATTGCGCCGCGAGCGCATCCTGGTCGCCCTTGAGCCGCTGCAGCAACTGCCGCACCGCTTCGGGCAGGATGGGCTTGGCCAGGAAGGTGTGCGCCCCGCCCTTGATGACCTCGCCGCGCAGGCTGTCCGAACCATAGGCCGACATCACGACCACGGCCAGCCAAGGCTGCAGCTCATGCAGCCGCGCCAGCACCTCGGCGCCGCCCAGGCCGGGCATCACCCAGTCGAGCAGCACGAGGTCGTACGGCTGGTCAACGGCCTCGGCCTGCGCGACCAGCAGCAAGGCCTCGTCGCCCCGCGCCACGGCCTTGACCAGACCGCCATCGGCCACGCCCACGCCTAACGAACCAAGCAGGTGGCACAAGGTCTGACGCGTCTCGGCCTGGTCATCGACCACGAGCACGCGCATGCGCTGCACGTCCTTGGGCAAGGCCGATGCCTGCGAGGCCACGGCCTGACGCAAGGTCAGCGTGAACGTGAAGCACGAGCCCGCGCCCACCTTGCTGGCCACGACGATGTCGCCGCCCATCAGGCGCGCCAGCCGCTTGCTGATGCTCAGGCCCAGGCCGGTGCCGCCGTACTTGCGCGTCGTCGAGCCATCGGCCTGCGTGAACTCCTGGAAGAGCCGCTCCAGCTGTTCTTCGTTCATGCCGATGCCCGTGTCGCGCACCTCGAAGCGCAGGCTCACCTGGTCGTTGTGGCGCCGGATCAGGCCCACGCTGAGCTTGACGTGGCCGTGGTCGGTGAACTTCACGGCGTTCGAGATGAGGTTGGTCAGCACCTGGCCCACGCGCAAGGCATCGCCGTGCACGCTGCCCGCTTCGCCCAGCAGCACGGCATCTTCGAAGGCGCACAGCAGCTCGATGTCCTTCTCTTGCGCGCGGTGGCGCAGCAGCGTGAGCGCGTTGCCCACGACGTCCTCGAGCCTGAAGGGCGCGGACTCCAGCTCCAGCTTGCCCGCCTCGATCTTCGAGAAGTCGAGGATGTCGTTGATCACGCCCAGCAGAATCGTCGAGGCCGACTGCACCTTGTTCAGGTAGTCGCGCTGCTGCTCGTCCAGCCGCGTCTGCAAGGCCAGGTGCGTCATGCCCAAAATCGCATTCATGGGCGTGCGGATCTCATGGCTCATGTTGGCCAGGAACATGGACTTGGCCCGCGTGGCCGCCTCGGCCTGGTCGCGCGCCTCCTGCAGTTCGCCCTGCACGCGCGCCCTGTGGTTGATGTCGTCCTGCACGGCATGCGCCATCGTGTTGAGCGTCACGCCCAGCGTGTCGAGCTCTTCCACCCACTTCTCGCGGCCGCCGGCGCGCGCGTCGTACTGGCCGCGCGCCAGTTGCTGCGCGACCTGGTCGAGCCGCGCGATCGGCTGCAGCAGCCGGCTCTGCAGGGCATACAGGCCCATCAATAGGGCTGGCAGCAAGGCCAGGTCCACGCCCAGCGTCATCAGGATATAGCGCTCCAGCTGCGAGGCCGCGTTCACGCGGGCGGCGGCCGTGCGCGCATCGGTGGCCAGGCTCAGAAAGGCCACGGCCTTGGCCAGATCGGCCGATTGCGCCTCGTAGGCCGGCGAGTTCACCAGCTCGCTGGCGTACTTCAGGTCGGGGGTGCCGTCGGACACATACGTCTGGTGCACGCGGTCGTACAGGCCCTGCGTGGCCGCGAAAGCGACCTGCTCGGTCTTCTTGAGGCGCTCGCTGGCCTCGAGCACGCGGTTGAGGGCGCGCAGTTCGTCGGGGCTGATGTCCAGCGCCTGCATGCGTGTGAGCAGCGGCGAACCCTTCTCGCCTTCGGGCAGGTGGTGGGCGCGGCGCCCGGCCACGACCTCTTCCCAGTACAGCGACTGGTCATCGACGGCCGGCTGCGGCTTGCTGCCCTCGCGGATGGCCAGCACATCGTAGTAATAGAGCAGGTAGCGCGGGTCGCCCGTGGCGGTGTAGGCGCTCACCAGGCGGCGCAGCAAGGTCGTTTCGTGCTGCAGGCCCGAGACCAGGTTCATCGTGTCCGTGCGGCGCTGCACGGCGCTTTCGGCCGACACATAGGCCTGCCGGATCAGCATCAGGAAGGCGAAGTTGGCCATCAAGGCCATCAACACCATCACAAAGAACCAACGCGATACTGTCTTGAGTTTCATGGGCCGGCGGGTGACTGCTCCTCACGCGTGGCCTGCTCCATCCGCAAACGCCACGGTTGCCACGATCCGGTCACGTCCGGCCCGCTTGGCCTGGTAAAGATTGCGATCAGCGACCTTCAGCGCCCAGCCCACATCGCCCTCGACCACCTGCGCGATGCCCACGCTTTGGGTGATCTTGAAGGTCTGCCCGTTGGTAACAAAATCCTGGTCCCGCAATTTCGCCGAAATTTTCTCCGCAACGTGCTGGGCACCCACCAAGTCTGTTTCAGGTAGTAACAGGACGAACTCCTCGCCGCCGTACCGCGCGGCCGTGTCGACCTGCTCGCGGGTGTGCGAACGCAGGATCTGCCCGACCCGCGCCAGCACCTCGTCGCCGGCCGGGTGGCCCCAGGTGTCGTTGACGCGCTTGAAGTGGTCCACGTCGAACATCACGACCGACAAGGGCCGGCCGCTGCGCGACTGCCGGTGCGCCTCGCGCTCCAGCCGCGTCATGAACTCGCGGCGGTTGGCCAGGCCGGTGAGCATGTCGGTGCGCACGAGGGTCTCGAGATCGTGGCGGTGCTTGTGCAAGGTCGCCGCCAGGAAGAACAGCAGCCCCGACACGGGCACGGCCCCCGCTATCAGCACCACGCGCGTCCACACCGCCCACCAGGGCACCAGCTCGCCGCCCTGGTAGATCGGCGCCGACAGCAGGGGCGCATAAGGCAACCAGGCCTGGTACTCCGCCACCTCGGCGAAGACCGCCAGGCCCACGCACAGCATCAGCACCCACTTGAGCTGCCGCAGCGACAGCAAGGCACGCGAAAAGAAGAAGGCCGCCAGCAACACCGAGCCCATCGGCGAGTCCTTGATGCCGTAGGACAAGGCCAGCAACATGATGCCCACACCGCCCGGCAGCACCGTCCACTGCACGAGCCAGGGCAGCGGCGTCTGCACATGCCGCCTGCGCCAGGCCTGCCAGCCCATGACCATCAGCCACAGGATCAGCAGGCCCTGCATCCACAGCGACGGCGCCATCCAGCTGCGCCGGTACAGATCGCGGCTGACATCGAACTGCGTGGCCAGGCACTGCATGCCGAAGATCAGCAGTTGCAAAGGCAGCATGGCCTCGATCAGCACCAGGCAACTGGTGCTGTCGCGCCGGTCGACGATGCGCCGCTCGATGGCCGCCAGCCAACCGGCCCACATGCTGCTTTTCATGCGCGCCCTTCCGACGGCGCGCCCGCCACGCAGACACGGTCCCGCCCCATGGACTTGGCCCTGTACAGCTGCTGGTCGGCCTGCTGCAGCAGCTTCTCGGCGCTCAGGCCGTCGCTCTGCACCACACCCATGCTGACCGTGACCTTGAAAGGCTGGCCCACATCGCCGAAGACCTCCAGGGCCAGTTGCTCGCGCAGCCGCGCGCACACCGTGAGCGCCTGCTCGCCACGCGTGTCGGGCAGGATCAGCGCGAACTCCTCGCCGCCCAGGCGGCAAGGCAGGTCGGTCGGGCTGCGCACGCAACCTAGCATCAAACGACCCAGGGCGCGCAGCACCTCGTCGCCCGCCAGGTGCCCATGCCGGTCGTTGACCTGCTTGAAGTGGTCCGCGTCCATCAGGACCAGACACAGCGGCTGGCCCGCGCGGGCCTCGCGCGCCACCTCGTCGTTCAGCACTTCCATGAAGCGACGGCGGTTGGCCAGGCCGGTCAGGCCATCCGTGAAGGACAGGCGCGACAGCTTGGCCGTGATGGCATCGAGGCGCGCGAACAACAGCATCAGCAGGCCGAACATCACGAACGAGCCGGCCAGGAACACGAACTGGCGCCACACATTGAACCACCACACGGGGTGCCCGTCTTCGAACACGCGGGGCGTCAGGGCCGGCGCATAGGCCCACTGGCCCGTGATCACGCCCAGGTCGTGCAAGGCCAACATCGTCATGCACACCACGTACGAGATCAGCATGGGCCGCCGCTCGAACAACAGCAGGCCGATCGCCAGCACGCCCAGCAGCACCAGGTCGACACCCGTCGTGAAGGTGCCGACCACGATCGTGACGACCGTGTAGTAGCAGCCAATGCCCAGGCAGGTCAGCAAAGTGGCGTTGGGCACCGGGTCGGGCATCTGGCGGCGCGGCCACAGGTACAGGCCCACGCCGATCTGGCTGATCACGACCGCGATCAGCAGGCACTGCAAGCCGATGACGACACCGAGATTGACCCCGTTGCGGATCTCCGGCGTGGCCAGCGCCCACCCATGCCCGGCCAGCGTGATCAGGAAAAACGGCGTCGCCGCGAACACCGCCAGCAACACCCGCCAGGCGGGCGTCGAACTGATGATGAAACGCTCCAACAACCCCGTCATGCAACTACCTTGCGTCCTGCTTATGTGGATCTTTGGTCCAAATTGAGGTCAATGGTTCTTTTTTCATATTGGTGGAAACATGACTTTGGTGTGGCGAAGACACAGTCGTGCACACTGAAAACGAGCCAGTTATCTCGGTATATCGACCTTGCGCCCTGTCACTGAAGTGGTAACTGGCGCGGGTTATCCTTGAGCCATGAAATTGATCCTCCGCTGGCTCCTGCTGGCCTCCGCGCTGGTGGCCCTCACCTACTGGGACACGGGCATCCAGGTCAAGAGCTTCGGCTCGGCCATGTGGGCCGCCTTCGTCATCGGCCTGCTCAACGCCTTCGTGCGGCCGCTGCTGATCCTGCTGACCCTGCCCGTGACTTTTCTGACACTGGGCCTGTTCCTGTTCGTGATCAACGCCCTGACTTTCCAGATGGCGGCGAACATGCTGGCGGGCTTTCACGTGCACGGCTTCTGGGCTGCGCTGGTCGGCTCGATCCTGTACAGCCTGTGGGGGCTGGTCATCGATGCGGCGCTGGAGCGCATCTTCGGGCCGCGGCCCTGAGCGCTCAGACCGAATCGATCAAGCCATTCAAGGCCCGCTGGCACGTCCGTGCGCGCACCTGTGCGCGGTCGCCATCGAACACCTGGCGCTCGGCCCGCGTCGCACCACCTCGCCACGCCCAGGCCAGCCACACGGTGCCGACCGGCTTGTCGACCGAGCCGCCCGTGGGTCCGGCGATGCCCGTCACGGCCACGGCCACATCGGCCCCTGCACGCGTCAACGCGCCTTCGGCCATGGCCCGCGCCACGGCTTCGCTGACCGCGCCATGCGCCGCGATCAGGGCCGCGTCCACGCCCAGCAGCTCGGTCTTGGCCTCGTTGCTGTAGGTCACGAAGCCGCGCTCGAACCAGGCGCTCGAGCCGGCCAGTTCCGTGCAGGCCGCCGCGATCAGGCCGCCCGTGCAGGATTCGGCCGTGGCCATGTGCCAGCCGCGTGCCGTGAGCTGGTCGGCCAGTTGGCGCACCAGGGGCAGGGTTTGCTGCGTGTCCATGTCGGCCTCGATGGGGGTCGGGCTCAGTTCAACAGGCCCGCGCCCAGGCCGCCCAAGCCGCCCAAGCCGCCCTGACGCACGGCCGCGACCAGCGCCAGCACGATGAGCGAGCACAGGGCCGCGACCAGGTCATCGAACATGATGCCCAGGCCTTGCGCCCAGCCGATGGGCTGCCCGGGCTTGAGCTTGAAAAGCCCGTCGGCCCAGCCCACCGGGCCCGGCTTGACGGCGTCGAAGAAGCGGAAGGTCGCGAACGCCACCAACTGGCCCACCCAGTCGACCGGGCTGATCAGCCACAGGATCAGCCAGAAGGCCCAGACCTCGTCCCACACGACCGAGCCCGGATCGGCCACCGACAGGCTGCGCGCCGTGTGCGTGCAGGCCCAGCATCCAACCAGCCAGCCCACGACCAGGATGCCGCACCACATCAGATCGGCCTGCGGACCGGAGCCCAGCGCCTGCTGCAAGGCCAGAAAGCTCACCCAGGCCCACAGCGTGCCGACCGTGCCGGGCGCCACGGGGCTCAGGCCACTGCCCGCCCCGAAGGCAATGAAATGCGCGGGGTGGCTCAACAGCAGTCCCACGGTGGCGCGTCGCGGTGCGTTCATCAGGCTCCCTTGAAATGGTCGAACGAGGTCCAGCGGTTGGGCACGGCTTGCCCGCCTTGCCACAGGCGCAGGCCGGGCTCGGCCTCGATCCGGCCGATGCGGCTCAAGCGCAGGCCCAGGCTGTCGGCCAGTTGGCGCATCCGCTCGCGCTCGGTGGCCGGCACAGTGAAGACCAGCTCGTAGTCATCGCCGCCGGCCAGGATGCAATCGAGGCGCTCGTCCTGGGGGCGGCCCCGCAGGTACGGGCTCACGGGCAACTCGTCCAGCATCAACGAGGCGCCCACGCGGCTGCGCTGGAGGATATGGCCCAGGTCACCCAACAGGCCGTCGGACACGTCGATCGCCGATGTGGCCAGGCAGCGCAGGCCCTGCCCGAGCACCACGCGCGGCACGGGCGATTCCATCGCCAGCCGCGTGGCGTCAAACGCCTCGGCCGACAAGCTCGGATGCAGCGTGCCGCGAAAAGCCTCGAGCGCCAGCCGCGCCTCGCCGGGCATGCCGCTGACCCAGATGTCGTCCCCGGCCCGCGCGCCGCTGCGCAGCAAGGCCTGCCCGGCGGGCACCTCGCCCATCACCGTGATGCCGATGGCCAGCGGGCCGGCCGTCGTGTCGCCGCCGACCAGCTCGCAATCGTGCTCGTCGGCCAGGTCCAGCAGGCCCGAAGCGAAACCGCGCAGCCAGGCCTCGTCCACGCGCGGCAAGGTCAGGGCCAGCGTGAACGCCACGGGCCTGGCGCCGCACGCAGCCAGGTCCGACAGGTTCACGGCCAGGCACTTGTGCCCCAGCCGGGCCGGATCCACCGTCGACAAGAAGTGCCGCCCTTCCACCAAGGTATCGGTGGACACGGCCATCTGCATGCCCGCGTTCAGGGCCAGCACGGCGCAGTCGTCGCCATTGCCGACCACGGCATGGCGCGGCCCCTGCCCTGCGGGCCGCCAGAAAAATTGCGCGATGAGGTCGAATTCGCCCAGGCTCATGGGCGTGATTGTCGCCGCTGTTCCTACAATGTGGGCTGAAAGCGCCACGAAAGGCATCCGCATGACCACCCCAGAAGAAAAACGCGCCGAGCTCAAAAAAGCGGCGCTCGAGTACCACGAGTTCCCCACGCCGGGCAAGCTGGCGATCAGCGCCACCAAGCAGCTCACCAACCAGCGCGACCTGGCCCTGGCCTACTCCCCCGGCGTCGCCGCCCCTTGCGAAGAGATCGTCGAGAACCCGGCCAGCGCCTTCAAGTACACCAGCCGCGGCAACCTCGTGGCCGTGATCACCAACGGCACGGCCGTGCTCGGCCTGGGCGACATCGGCCCGCTGGCGGCCAAGCCCGTGATGGAGGGCAAGGCCGTCCTCTTCAAGAAGTTCGCCGACATCGACGTGTTCGACATCGAGATCAACGAGAAGGACCCCGAAAAGCTCGTCGACATCATCGCCTCGCTCGAGCCCACCTTCGGCGGCATCAACCTCGAGGACATCAAGGCGCCCGACTGCTTCTACGTCGAGCGCAAGCTGCGCGAGCGCATGCACATCCCGGTCTTCCATGACGACCAGCACGGCACGGCCATCGTCGTGGGCGCGGCCCTGCTCAACGCGCTCAAGGTGGTCGGCAAGGACATCAAGACCGCCAAGCTCGTCACCTCGGGCGCCGGCGCCGCCGCGCTGGCCTGCCTGACCCTGCTGGTCAAGCTGGGCGTGCCGCGCGAGAACATCTGGGTGACCGACCTGGCCGGCGTCGTCCACGAAGGCCGCACCGAGCTGATGGACCCCGACAAGGCCGTGTTCGCGCAAAAGACCGATCTGCGCAAGCTCGGCGAGGTCATCGAAGGCGCCGACATCTTCCTGGGCCTGTCCGCCGGCGGCGTGCTCAAGAAGGAGATGGTCGCCAAGATGGCCGCCAGGCCCATCATCTTCGCGCTGGCCAACCCCAACCCCGAGATCCTGCCCGACGAGGTCAAGAGCGTGCGCGACGACGCCATCATGGCGACCGGCCGCTCCGACTACCCGAACCAGGTCAACAACGTCCTGTGCTTCCCCTACATCTTCCGGGGCGCGCTCGACTCCGGCGCGACCACGATCACCGATGAGATGGAGATCGCGGCCGTGCACGCCATCGCCGAGCTGGCCCAGGCCGAGCAGAACGAGGTCGTGGCCGCCGCCTACGCGGGCGAGTCCCTGCACTTCGGCCCCGAGTACCTGATCCCCAAGCCCTTCGATCCGCGCTTGATGATCAAGATCGCGCCCGCCGTGGCCCTGGCCGCCGCCGAGTCCGGGGTGGCCACGCGCCCCATCAAGGACTTCGTGGGCTACGGCGAAAAGCTGCAAAGCTTCGTCTACGCCTCGGGCAACACGATGAAGCCGATCTTCAGCGTGGCCAAGAACGCCAAGAACAAGCGCATCGCCTACGCCGAGGGCGAGAACGAAGGCGTGCTGCGCGCCGCCCAGATCGTGGTCGACGAGAACATCGCCCGCCCGATCCTGATCGGCCGCCCGGCCGTGATCGAGCAGCGCCTGACGCGCTTCGGCCTGCGCCTCAAGCCCGGCGTCGATGTCGACATCGTCAGCACCGAAAACGACCCGCGCTACCGCGACTACTGGCAGACCTACCACCGCCTGGCCGAGCGCAAAGGCGTGACCGCGCAGATGGCCAAGATCGAGATGCGCCGCCGCCTCACGCTGATCGCCTCGATGCTGCTGCACAAGGGCGAGGCCGACGGCCTGATCTGCGGCACCTGGGGCTCGACCGCCCTGCACCTGCACTACATCGACCAGGTCATCGGCAAGCGCGCGGGCGTCAAGACCTATGCCGCCATGACCGGCCTGATCCTGCCGGGCCGCACCGTCAACCTGCTGGACACGCACATCAACCACGACCCGAGCGCCGACCAGCTCGCCGAGATCACGATCATGGCCGCCGAGGAGATGATGCGTTTCGGCCAACGACCCAAGGCGGCGCTGCTGTCGCACTCCAACTTCGGATCGAGCAACCAGCCTTCGGCCCTGAAGATGCGCGAGGCACTGGCCTTGATCCAGGAGCGCGCGCCCTGGCTCGAGGTCGACGGCGAAATGCACGGGGACACCGCGCTGGACGCGTCCTACCGCGCCGAGCTGATGCCGCGCAGCACCCTCACGGGCGAGGCCAACCTGCTCGTGTGTCCGAACATCGATGCGGCCAACATCGCCTACAACCTGCTCAAGGTCGCGGCGGGCAACAACATCGCGCTGGGCCCCGTGCTGCTGGGCGCGGCCAAGCCGGTCACGATCCTGACGCCATCGGCCACCGTGCGACGCATCGTCAACATGACCGCCATGACCGTGGCCGACGCCAACGCGGTGCGCTGAGCCGCCGAAGCGCAAGACCAGGCACCGCGCCAAGGGGGTGCGTTTATATCACAAACTGTCAACCCCCCACGCAAAGGCCCCTGCCCGCCGCTTTCCGGCGGCCGGGGCCTTGAGCTTTTTGGCTCTTTTCTATAGCATGACGTCTTTAACGAAGAGCTCAGTTGCTGACAAACAAGCTGACAGATAAAGGCTGGAAACACAGCATCATGGTGCCCCGTCAAGTCAATAGGGAATCATCGTCAAGCGCTCGTGGCTTGCAACGCGTGGTACCCCCCACCGTAGCCAGAAACTCGCGCCGGATGTCCTCGATGATGTCCCTCCTCGCTGGCGTTGCCCTGATCGGTGTGACCAGTTGGCTTCCTTCCGAAGCCCTTGCCCGTCGTCATGCCAAGCCCGAGACAGATCCCGCCGCGCAAGTGGTGGCCTTGTCCAGCCTGCCTCAGCCCGCACAGGAAATCCATCGTCGCATTGTCGACGGCGGCCCCTTCATGTACAGCAAGGACGGCGACGTGTTTGGCAACTACGAGCGTGCCCTGCCCCGTCAGCCGCGCGGCTTTTACCGGGAGTACACCGTCCCCACCCCAGGCTCGCACGACCGCGGCGCGCGGCGCATTGTGTGCGGAGGTAAAGACGATCGTCAGCCCGAAACTTGTTTCTACACGCAGGATCACTACCAACACTTCCAACAAATCGATCCTCAGCGTTGACCACCATTTCGTTCTTTCTTTGACCTTTAACTCTGCTCGACAGGACATGAAGACACCTTCCATGAATCCCGGGCCCCAAGCGATCATGTTGTTGCAATCCGTTCGACCCAACATCGTTCAATCCATCCGCGCCTACCGCCCGGAAGATTTGCAACTGGCAGCCAACGCGGCTGGTCAGCACTTCCTCTACACGAACCTGAGCGCCGCTCAGAACAAACAGGACGTGCTGGACATCATCGCGCGCGACTTCCTCTTCCCTGATCACTTCGGCAAGAACCTCGACGCCCTGTACGACTGCATGACCGACATGGTCCACAAGTCGGGCCCGCAGCCAGGCTTCGTCGTCGTGCTCGAGCTCATTCCCGATGGCAACAAATGCGACCGCGAGACCCGCGAGCAGCTGCTGGACGCCTTCCGTGATGCCGCCGATTTCTGGTCCGAGCGCAAGATCGCCTTCCGCGTCTTCTACTCGATCGCCGTGTCGGGCAAGGAATCCGCCGGTAATTGGGACAAGGCCGAGGTCGCCCAGAACGATCCGAACGTCAAGCCCGCCAAGGTCTCGAAGAACGCGCCTCAGCCGATGATCATGAACCTGCCGCCGATGAGCAGCGTGTTCGACACCTCGGCCCTGCTGGCCGCAGCCTGATCAAGACGCCAACGCTGGCCTGCGCGGCGACAAAAAAAGGAGCCCGAGGGCTCCTTTTGTCATGGCAGATCATCTTCGCTCGGCGGCGCGTTGCCGGCGCGCGGCCCGATCGTGTTGCCCAGGCGGGCCTTGAGCGACAAGGGCTTGCCATGCAGGATGTGGGCGTACACGGTGGCATTGGCCAGCACCTTCTTGACGTAGTCGCGCGTTTCGTTGAAGGGGATGTTCTCGACCCAGGCCGCTGCGTCCAGCCGGCCGCCCTCGCGCCAGCGCCTTGAGCGCGCCGGGCCGGCGTTGTAGGCCGCGGCGGCCAGCGCCTGCGTGCCCTGGAAATCGTCGAGCACGAGCTTGAGGTAGCCGGCCCCGATGCGCAGGTTGGTGTTGCGCTCGGTGATCTGGTCGGCCTGGTAGCCGATGCCCAGCTTGCGCGCCGTCCAGGCCGCCGTGGCGGGCATGACCTGCATCAGCCCGGCAGCCCCCACGTTGGACTTGGCCGCGACGATGAAGCGCGACTCCTGGCGGATCAGCCCATACATGTAGGCAGGGTCCAGACCCACCTCCTGCGCGGCGGCCAGCACGTCCTGCTTGTAGGGCGTGGGGTAGCGCTGGTCCAGGCTGATCTCCTGGCGCGTGCGTTCGCTGGAATTGATGCAGCGGTCCCAGACTTCGCGGCGGCAGGCTTCTTCGGACACGGCCAGCAGCTCGCGGTCGCTCAGGCCGCCCGGCTTGCCGTAGGCGACCGTGAAGTTCCACTCGCGCACGGCCTCGCCGCGCCAGCCCAGGTCGAGCATGCGCAGCGCACGGTCGACGCCGGGCATGGCGCGGGCCTGCGCCATCTCGACATCGGTCAGGGGCGCGGGATGGGCGGGCGCGCGGGCCGCGCCGCCGTACAGTTCTTCGGACGCGAGCTGGCCGTAGAAGGTCACCGGGCTGGCCACGCGGCGCAGCAGGTCGCGGGCTTGTTGGCGCCAGCCGTCGCCGGTCACGGCGGGCACGGTCGAGCCCAGGCCCTTGGCGCGCACCTGCAAGGCCTTGGCCTTCCAGTAGAGCCAGGCGGGGTCTTGCTGCTGGTCCGGCGCCATGGCGTCGATGGCCTGCTCGGCCAGCGACCAGCGCTCGGTCTGGCCCAGCGAGGCGGCGCGCACGGCCGAACGCGCCATCCAGGCCAGCGTTTCGGCCGACCAGGCATTGGCCAGGCGGGAGCCGCCCGACGCCATCTCGCCCGTTCCTGCGGCCAGCGCCCTGTCGGCCAGCGCGCGCTCGAAATAGCCCGGCGCTTCGGGCATCAGGCGCCAGGCCGCCGCGCGCCCGAGCTGCGACCAGGCCCAGGCCGCTTCTTCGGCGTTCCACTTCCAGCGGCCACGCACGGCCTGGTCGCCCATGGCGGAGGCGGCGGCGACCGTGTCGACCGAGGTCCAGCGGATGAAGGCCAGCAGGTTGAGCGGCGCCTGCGCATCGGGCGGGATGGCCAGCGGCAGCGGCGCCACGCTGGGCTTGGCCTTGCCGCCCTTGCGCTTGGCCGCCTTGCCTTTGTCCTTGTGTTTGGACGTCGGGCCCATCGAGGCGCCGGGCGAGTGGCGCTTGTCGTCCGACGACTTGGACGGCGCGCCGGCGAGCCTGGCCGCCGACGGCATCAGGAAGGCCTGCGGCTGCCCCATGAGCTTGGCCACGGCCTGAGACAAAGTGTCGCCCAGCAGCTTGGCGCTTTGCGTCACGGCGCGCGGCTTGTCGGCCTCGATGGCCAGGCGCAGCTTGCGCCACACATCCGATCGATCGAGCACGCCAGCGGCCACGAGCACCTGGGCCATCGCGTCGCAGCCGTAGTCGGCATCCTTCTGACCCCACCAGGCCTGGCGGGCCTGCTCGCGCCAGTCGCCCGGCGCCTCCATCGGCACGTTGGACTGGTAGCGCGCCAGCACACCCAGGCAGCTCACTTCCCTGTCGTCGTTCATGCGGAAGCTGGGCTGGATGCGCAGAAAGGTGCGCCAGTCCTGGCGGCGGCCCAGCTCGAGCAGCCAGTCGTTGCGGGCGCGGTCGGCCACGTAGCTGTCCGGCCAGCGCGCCAGGAATTCGTCGACCTCGGTCGGGCCCGCCTCCATCAGACGCAGCTGGAAATACCAATAGTCGGCCCAGGGCGCCAGCGGGTGCTGGCCGGCGACCAAAGCGTCGCGGGCGGCCAGCAGGCGGGGCTTGTCGCGCACGCGCAGGGCTTCGCGGGCCTCCTGCACGGTGCTGTCGTCCACGGCCGCATGCACCACGAACGGCACCGTCAACCCTGCAGCCAGGAGCACGGCGGCCACCGCGCGCATCCCTGACAACGCATACTTATATGGAATTCGCAATTGAGTAACCTTTTGTTATGGCCACGAATGCCCCAAACCCCGATCGAGCCGCCCTGCGCCAATGTCTTTTGAGCGCCCGGCGGGAATGGTCCACGACAGCCGCGGCCTCGTCCGCATATCCGCAGATCCAGGCCCGGATCCTGACAGTATTGACACAGCTGGAGCCCGGCTGTCTGGGTATTTACTGGCCTATGCAGGGCGAATTTAACCCAATGGATGTAGCCCGCGCCGCGCAATTGCAATGGACCTGCCAATTGGCGCTGCCTTACGCGCGCAAGTCGCCGGCGGCCATGGAATTCAGAATGTGGGACGGGCAACCACTGTCCGACAAGGACGAGTGCGGCATACCCAGTCCGAAAACCCCAAAATGTGTCCCCGATGTCATGCTCGTGCCATGCGTGGGTTTCACGCCGCAGGGCTGGCGCCTTGGGTATGGGGGGGGCTATTTCGACCGTTTCATGGCCGCGCATCCGGAGGTCACGGCCATCGGCATATCTTGGGATATCGGACAAATCGGGCCCGACGCTTTCGAGCCCGGGTTGCACGACCAGCCTTTGATGGCGGTCATTACAGAAAGCAACATATTCACACCCTGAAGCCCCCTAGTCGGGGGGGAACCCAGAGGGAACCCTAGGCGTTTAGCGACCAACAGACGGCAAGATGGCGTCCATGCCCCTCAGCTAGCCCCGCAAAGAAGGGCGATGCAGGCAGTGCCTTCATTCATATCAACCGAAACAAGGACGTGAACATGAAAGTTATCAAGCAGCTCAGCATGGCGCTCCTGGCCATCGCCGCTACCGCCGCATCGGCGGCAACCAGCCAGCCTTTCACCGCGACTTCCGCCACCATCGACTTCGACACCGCCTTCCTGAGCGCCAACAGCATCACCGTGGCAGCCCTGGGTTCGGCCACCGTGAACGCCACGACCGGCGTGGGCACGCTGCCCCTGTCGAGCCTGTCGCTGACGACCAGCCCCGGCTCGCTGCTGGAAACCTTCGCCTCCGGCGCTGGTGTGGCCCTGACCGCCAGCGGCGTCACCGTCAACCTGACGAACTTCGTGTTCGACAACTCGAACGACACGCTGTACGCTGACCTGTCGGCCTACGGCGGTCTGGTGTCCAAGACCCACCTGGGCCTGCTGTCGGCCGGTTCGATCACTGGCACCTTCGGCGGCCAAGGTCTGGACGCCGTGTCGTCGTCGACCAGCGCGCGCACGCTGAACCAGCTGCTCAGCAACTTCTCGCTGGGTGCCGACACCGTGTCCCTGCTGGGCGCCAACGCCGACAAGTTCGCCTTCGTGGCCAGCTCGATCAAGGACATCAAGATCGGCACCGTGACGACCGCCGTCCCCGAGCCCACGACTTACGCCCTGATGGGCCTGGGTCTGGTCGGCATCGCTTTCGCTCGCCGCAAGCAACAAGCCTGATCGGCCTGACTGCAAGATCCGCTTCTCGCGGGTCTGCATGACAAAAGCTCCTTTCGAGGAGCTTTTTCTTTTGGCGCGCCGGTTCACTCAGAAGCGGTAGCCGATGCCGATGCCGAAGAGCACCGGGTCGACCTTGATCGTGCCGATCGAGGCGCCGCTCAGCGTGGCCTTGGTGCGGATGTCGATCTTCTTGAAGTCGACGTTCAGCGAGAGCTTGTCGCTGAGTGGGAAGTCGGCGCCCAGTTGCACGGCCGTGCCCCAGCTGTGGCGCTGGATGTCCAGGCCGGCCAGCGCCGGGTTGGTGATGTTGACGGCCGAGAAGTGCGTGTAGTTGACGCCGAAGCCCAGGTAAGGCCGCACCGCCTGGTTGGCGGGCGCGAAGTGGTACTGGGCCGTCAGCGTGGGCGGCAGGTGGCGCAAGGTGCCCACGGCGGTCAGCTGGCCGGGCGAGGTCTCCAGCGAGATGCTTTGCTTTTGGGGCGTGGTCGCGATCAGCTCGACGGCCCAGTTGGGCGTCACGCAATACGAGGCGTCGATTTCCCAGATGAACTTGGTGTTGACGCGCACGAGGGCGGCGGTGTCGGTGCCGTCGTTGGCGGGGTCGAGCCGCAGGGCGCGGGCGCGCACCATGAAGTCGCCGGCCAGGGCGGATGTGGTCGCCGTGCAGGCCAGGATGGCGGCTGCGATCAGGCGGGCGCGGTTGACATAGGCGGTCATGAGAGGTCCTTCTTGTTGCCGAGGGGTACCCCTTCATTGCAACAAGACCGGCCTCGCGCAAACTTGTGATGCGTCAAAGCGGCGGGGCACCGCGCCCGGCGGCCCCGTTCAAACCCTCTTGGGTTTGCGCCAGATCAGAGGCCCTGGCCCAGCCCCAGACGCTGGCAGATGGCCAGCACGACGGCCGACTGGTTCATCGTGTAAAAGTGCAGGCCGGGAGCGCCTTGCGCGCGCAGCTTCTCGCACAGCGCCGTGACCACGTCCAGCCCGAAGGCCTGGATGGAGGCCCTGTCGTCGCCGTAGCTCTCGAGGCGGGTGCGGATCCAGCGCGGGATCTCGGCGCCGCAGCTGTCGGAAAAGCGCATGAGCTGCGAGGAGTTCGTGATGGGCATGATGCCGGGGATCACGGGGATGGTGGCGCCCGCCTTGGCCGCGTCATCGACGAAACGGAAGTAGGCGTCGGCGTTGTAGAAGTACTGCGTGAGGGCCACGTCGGCGCCGGCCTGGACCTTGCAGAGGTAGGCCTGCAGGTCGGCAGCGGGGCTCTTGGCCTGCGGGTGCGTCTCGGGGTAGGCGGCCACTTCGATGTGGAAGTGCCGGCCTGTTTCTTCGCGGATGAAGGCGACCAGCTCGCTGGCATAGCGAAACTCGCCGAAGCCACCGTAGCCGCTGGGCAGGTCGCCGCGCAGGGCCACGATGCGCCGGATGCCATCCGCCTTGAACTGGGCCAGCTGTTCGCGCACGGAGGCCTTGCTCGCGCCGATGCACGAGAAGTGCGGCGCGGCGTCGAAGCCTTCGGCCAGGATGGCGCGGATGGTCTGGATGGTGCCGTTTTGCGTGGAGCCGCCCGCGCCGTAGGTCACGGAGCAGTACGCGGGCTTGAGCGGGTAGAGCTGCTGGCGCACGACGGCCAGCTTGTCCGCGCCTTCGGGGGTCTTGGGCGGGAAGAACTCCAGGCTGATGGGCAGACCCGAAGATGAGGAGGCTGGGGTCGTCATGGCTTGCTCTGTAGGTTGCTCATTCGGGCACCGCATGGCGCGCCCGAACGAAGAATTCACGGTTGCCGTCGCCGCCGGCGATGGCACTTTCGAAGTAGTCGCGCACCTGCAGGCCGAGCTGTTCGCAGGCTGTGCGGATGCGGGCCTCGACCTCGGCGTAGCTGGCCGGGTCTTTCACGAGGCCGCCCTTGCCGATCTGGCCGGGCTGCAGCTCGAACTGGGGCTTGACCAGCATGAGCAGCTCGCCCTTGTCGTCGAGCAGCGGCGCGAGCGCGGGCAGGACCAGGGTCAGCGAGATGAAGGACAGGTCGCCGACGATGAGGTCGAAGCCTGTCTTGGCGCGGGCCTTGGTCTTGGACACGGGCATCTCGTCGCCCAGCTCTTCGGCACTGAGATGGCGCGCATTGACACCCTCGATCACGGCCACCTGCGGGTGGCTGCGGATGCTGGCGTGCACCTGCGCATGCCCGACGTCCACGCCCACGACGCGCTTGGCGCCTTGCGACAGCAGCACCTCGGTGAAGCCGCCGGTGCTCTGGCCCACGTCCAGGCAGACCTTGGACTTGACCTGCACCATCGGCTTCTTGTCCTTGCAATACGCCAGCGCGCCCTCGAGCTTGAGCCCGGCGCGCGACACCCAGCGGGTCTCGGCATCGTCGAGCACCTGAAACACACTGGCGATGGGCAACTGCTCGCCGGCCTTGCGCACCGTGGTCCAGCCCTTGGGGCCGCTCCACTGCACGGCGCCTTGCTCGATCAGCCGTGGGCGGCCGAGCGCGTGGGCGCCAGGCCTTTTTCCAGGATGAGCTGATCGGCGCGGGAGAAGGAGGATGTTCATCCGCGCGGTATCGGCTTAGTAGCGGTAAGTATCCGGCTTGTAAGGGCCGCTCTTGTTGACGCCGATATAGGCCGCCTGCTCGTCCGTCAGCTCGGTGAGCTGGGCGTTGAGCGTGGTCAGCTGCAGGCGAGCGACCTTCTCATCCAGATGCTTGGGCAGCACATAGACCTTGCCGGCGGCGTACGAATCGGGGCGCGTGAACAGCTCGATCTGGGCGATCGTCTGGTTCGCGAAGCTCGACGACATCACGTAGCTGGGGTGGCCGGTGCCGCAACCCAGGTTCACCAGGCGGCCCTTGGCCAGCAGGATGATGCGCTTGCCGTCCTTGAAGATCACGTGGTCGACCTGGGGCTTGATCTCTTCCCACTGGCAGTTCTGCTCGAGCTTGGACACCTGGATCTCATTGTCGAAGTGGCCGATGTTGCAGACGATGGCGTTGTTCTTCATCGTGGCCATGTGCTCGTATGTGATCACGTCCTTGTTGCCCGTGGTCGTCACGAAGATGTCGGCCTTGTCGGCGGCCCAGTCCATCGTGACCACGCGGTAGCCTTCCATGCAGGCTTGCAGGGCGTTGATGGGGTCGATCTCGGTCACCCAGACTTGCGCGGACAGGGCGCGCAGGGCCTGGGCCGAGCCCTTGCCCACGTCGCCATAGCCGGCCACCACGGCGATCTTGCCGGCGACCATCACGTCGGTCGCGCGCTTGATGCCGTCGACCAGCGACTCGCGGCAGCCGTACAGGTTGTCGAACTTGGACTTGGTCACCGAGTCATTGACGTTGATGGCACGGAACAGCAGCGTGCCCTTGGCGCTCATCTCGTTGAGGCGGTGCACGCCGGTCGTCGTCTCTTCGGTCACGCCGATGATCTTGGCGCCCTTGCGGCTGTACCAGGTCGAGTCGACGGCCAGCTTGGCCTTGATGGCGGCGAACAGGATGCGCTCTTCGTCGCTGCCCGGGTTGGTCAGCACGGACGGGTCGGTCTCGGCCTTCTTGCCCAGGTGCATCAGCAGCGTGGCATCGCCGCCGTCGTCCAGGATCATGTTGGGGCCTTCGCCGTCGGTTCCTTTGGCGCCGAAGTCGAAGATGCGGTGGGTGTAGTCCCAGTAGTCTTCGAGCGACTCGCCCTTGTAGGCGAACACGGGCGTGCCGGCGTCAACCAGGGCGGCGGCCGCGTGGTCTTGCGTCGAGAAGATGTTGCACGAGGCCCAGCGCACGTCGGCGCCCAGGGCCTGCAGGGTCTCGACCAGCACGGCGGTCTGGATGGTCATGTGCAGCGAGCCGGTGACGCGCGCGCCCTTGAGGGGTTGCGTGGCGGCGTATTCCTTGCGGATGGCCATCAGCGCGGGCATTTCGCTTTCGGCGATCTTGATTTCCTTGCGGCCCCAGGCGGCAAGCGACATGTCGGCGACGACACATTCGACGCCTTTGTGATCGGTGATCAGGGATTGGGTAGCGGTCATGGACAAAGCTCCTAAGATTCAAGAGCCGCCGTGCGCTGCAGGGGATACGCGACAGACGTCGCGGGAGGTACGACTCACCCAGCGGGACACATGCGGGTGAGCGCGGTTGCCACCACGTGGCAAGCCACGTGTCTTTCGAGCCTGGGGTCACGACGCGATCTGCTTGTGCGAACAGACCACCGACCTTGCAACGCTCCTCGAAAGTGTGCGAAGTATAAAGGCTCCAGCAGGCTTGTCCAGTCAAAACAGCACGGATTGTTCAGCAGACAAGGCCCGCGTCAGGGAGCATTGGGGTCGGCGGCATCGCAAAAGGTCTCGTCATCGATCAGGCACTCGCGCTGCTCTTCACCCGAAGCGCCCAACGCCTTGCCGCCGCGCGTGACCAGCTTGGCCGACAGCAGCGCCTCGACCTCGGCATGCGGCACCAGCACCCACATGCGGCCCTTGTGCTTGGTGCGGCGGGCCTGCTTGCCCGCGTCGGCGCCGAAGCCCCAGAAGTAGTCGGCGCGCACGGCGCCGCGGATGGCGCCGCCCGTGTCCTGCGCGAACATGAGGCGCTGCATCTGCTGCTGGCGCTTGCCGTCCGGCGCGGCGTCGAGGAAGACGGGGTAGCCCAGCGGCAGCACGCGCGGGTCGACGGCGAGCGAGCGGCCAGCCGTCAGAGGCACGCCCAAGGCGCCGACCGGGCCGAGCTGGCTGGACTGGTCGGGCGCGACGCGGAAGAAGACGTAGCTGGGGTCGGATTCGAGGGCGCGGTTGCGCTGGCTTTGCGCGGCGCTGAGGCCGCCTGACGCGGCCGTCGACTTGGCGGTGGCCGTGGGCACGGCGGGCATGCTGCTGGCGGCAGGCCTGGCTGGCGTGCCCGCAGCATTGGCTGCGGGTTTGCGGGCGTTCTTGTTCGGCTTCTGGGCCTGGTTCAGCAGGTCGTCGACCAGCTGCTGGGAGCCCGCCGTGGCAGCGCCCGCGGCGGGTGGCGAGATCGCCAGCGGCTCGTCGCCCTTGCTGGACGCCGTCTTGCCGTCGGCCGAGGGCATCAGCGAGTCGACGGTCGCGTCCACGTCGTTCTGGGCCGGGTTGGGCGTCTGGCTTTGTGCCGAGGCCGGCTTGCGGGCGCCGCGCGTGAGCGGCTCGGCCAACGAGCTGGTGTCGTCGACCGCGCCGGACGCGTCCGCCGGATCGGCCGGGTCCGCCAGATCGAAGTGCTCGACCTCGTCGAGGTTGGGGTCGCCCTTGCCGCGCGTCTGCACGCGCTCGTTGCCTTGCGCGGCCAGTTGCATGGGCTTGAACGGGTGGCCGTTCTGATCGGCGTAGGCCAGGCGGATCACCTTGCCGTCGGGCAGGCGGATGCGGCCCGTGCCCTGCACCTGCATGGCGTACAGCGCGATGGGGTCGTCGACCCAGGCGAGCACGGGCGCGTCGAGGGCGGCCTGGCGGGCCAGTTCGGCGCGTGTGAAGTACGGCAGGCCTTCGCTGCCCTGGACGCGCACGCGCAGGCGGCGATCGAGCGTGTCGAGGGTGAAGCGGCGCAGGTCGACCGCGATGGTGCCCGCCTGGCCTTGCTGAGCGGGCACGAGCAGGCGGCTGCTGGCGCGCACGTAGGTCACGCCCTTGCGCTGGGCGGCGGGCACGGTCTTCCAGTCGAGGAAGTACATGTCGTTGGGCACGCCGTAGATGGGCACGGCGAACTGGCCTTCGCGCTGCAGGCGGCCTTGCAGCATGGGTTCGTAGTAGCCGGTGATCTCGCCGTCGCGCGTGCGGTCGGTGTTCTGCACGGTCAGGAGGGAGAACTCGCGCTCCATGAACTGGCGGCCGGCCTTGGCGTCCTTGATGGCGCGGACCTGGGCGCACAGCGGCTTCCAGGCGGGCTTGCGCTCGAGGGCCTTGCACGACTCCTTGAAGGCGGACCAGGCCTCGGTGAAGTTGTCCTGGCGCCAGCCGGGCAGGCTGTCGAAGGCGCTGACCTTGAAGAGGGCGTGCCTGGTGGCGAGGTCCTGGCCGATGGCCTTGCTCGCGTCGATCTGGCTGTCGGGGCCGGCGGCCTGCTGGTCGGCCGTGTCCGGCGCCGCGGGCTGGTCATGGCTGGCGGTCTTCGGGCCGGTGGCGCAGGCCGCCAGGGCCAGCACGCCCGCGGCCAGTGTCATGGACACCACGCCGCGCCGCCAGCCGGGCTCGCGGCCGCGCGCGGGCAGGCCGGCCGCATCGGTGGGGCGGGCTGCGCGCCGAAGCAACGGCGACGCAGGCAAATGGGGCAGGCAGGGTGTGCTCATGGCCATGCACATTAGGAGCGTGGTCACGCGCGGACAACTGACCTTGGTCAAAACGACCCGGCTTGTTACCTAAGTCACGGCGGCATCCAAAGGGGCGCCGGTATTCTCGACGGCTCATGGTCATCTACCCATCGTCTGGCATGCGCTTTCACCTGCACAACATCTCCCGCTGGCTGCTCACCGGCTTGATCGGCCTCACGCTGGGTGCCTGCGCCGACACACCCCTGCCCTTCATGAAGCCGGACCCGACGCTGATCGAGGCCACGGCCCAGGCTTCGCCGCAGGTCAACCCGGATGCGCGCAAGCGGCCTTCGCCGGTCGTGGTGCGCGTGTACGAGCTCAAGAGCCGCGCCTCGTTCGACGCGTCCGATTTCATCTCGCTGTTCGAGCGCGACAAGGATGTCCTGGGCGCCGACCTGCTGGCGCGCGACGAGTTCGTGATGCGCCCGGGCGAGGCCAAGGACATCAAGAAGACGCCACAGGCCGACACCAAGTTCCTGGCCGTGCTGGTGGGCTTCCGCGATCTGGAGAAGGCGCGTTCGCGCGCGCTGATCGCCGTGGTGCCCAACACGACCAACCGCTGGGTCATCAAGATCGATCCGCTGGCCGTGGCCATCCAGCCTGCCCCTGACAAGAAATGATGTCGCAGCGGCCGTTTTTTCCGTTGCTGGCATCCAGCAAGACAAGGTTCACCGCATGAGTTGGCGCAACAAAGTCGTCTGGTCGCAGGGCATGTTCCTGCAGCCGCATCACTTCCAGCAGGAAGGCCGCTACAACGAGCGCCTGATCGACATGCGCGTGCGCGCCGTGTCGCCCTACGCCTGGGGCTTCACCGAGCTGCAGCTCGACGACAGCCTGCTGGCGCTGGGCCGGTTGGGCATCGCGCGGGCCAGCGGCATCTGGCCGGACGGCACGCCCTTCGCCATCCCGCAGCTGGACCCGGCCCCCGCGCCTCTGGACATCCCGGCCGACCTTAAGAATGAGATCGTCTACCTGGCCCTGCCCGTGCAGCGCGAAGGCTTGAACGAGGCGGACTTCGGCGCCGGCTCGCATGACGAGCTCGCGCGCTTCGAGGCCATCGTCGAGAACGTGCGCGACAACACCGATGCCACGGCTGAGCCGGAAGACATCCAGACAGGCCGTCTCAAGCTGCGCCTGCTGCGCGCCCGCGAGCTGACCGATGCCTACACGGTGCTGGGCTGCGCCCTCGTGCAAGAGCGCCGCAGCGACAACGCCGTCCTGCTCGACCGCGCCTACATCCCGCCGCAAGTGGTGGCGGGCGCTTCGGGGCAACTGTCGTCGAGCCTGACTTTGCTGCATGGCCTGATCCGCCAACGTTCGCACGCGCTGGCGGGCAAGATGGGGCAACTGGGGCATGGCGTGTCCGAGGTCGCGCAGTTCCTGCGGCTGCAATTGCTGAATCGCCATGAGCCCTTGCTGCGCCAGTACAGCAGCGCGCCGAATGTGCACCCGAGCGAGCTGTTCAACGTGTGCCTGCAACTGGCGGGCGAGCTGTCGACCTTCCACACGGCGGCGCGGCGTTCGCCCGACTTCCCGCTCTACCAGCACGATGACCTGCGCGGCTGCTTCACGCCCGTGTTCGAGGCCATCCGCGACATGCTCTCGGCCGTCGAAGAAGACAACGCCGTGCAGATCGAGCTGGTCGACCGCAAGTTCGGTGTGCGCACGGCCGTCGTGCCCGACCTCGAGATGACGCGCTCGGCCACCTTCGTGCTGGCCGTGAACGCGCAGATCCCGGGCGAGCAGTTGCGCACGCGCTTCCCGGCGCAGACCCGGGTCGGCCCTGTCGAGAGCATCAAGGAGCTGGTCAACTTCAACCTGCCCGGCATCACGCTGCGCTCATTGCCGGTGGCGCCGCGCCAGTTGCCTTTCCATGCGGGCTTCTTCTATTTCGAAGTCGAACGCGGCGGCGAGCTGTGGCAGAAGTTCGAGGCCAGCGGCAACCTGGCCCTGCACGTGGCCGGCGACTTCCCGGGGCTGGAGCTGGCCTTGTGGGCCATCCGTCGATAAGCACTAGATCAGCCCGCCGACAAGCACATCGATCCCGCACGTCGATAAATCAATCGAGACCGGCATGACCCAGCCTCCCAATCAACCGCCCATCGATCCGTTCGCGTCGATCGACACGGGGCGTACCTTCGTGATGCCCACGCCCGGGCAGCGTCCTGCCAACACGGGCTCGCCTTTCGACCACATGGCGCGCGGCGCCGATGTCGCCGCCGACCTGGCCGCGCCCGACACGGGCCTGAACCCGCTCGTCGCGCTGGCCAACCCGCTGCTGGCGCTCGTGCCGCAGATCCGCTCGACCACGCACCTGGCTGATCCGGCGGCGTTGAAGGAGTCGATGTCGGCGGGCCTGCGCGACTTCGAGGCCAAGGCCCGCGCGGCCGGCATGGCCAGCGAACGCGTGCTGGCGGCGCGCTACATCCTGTGCACGCTGCTCGATGAAGCGGCGGCGAGCACGCCCTGGGGCGGCTCGGGCCAATGGGCGCGGCACAACCTGCTGGTCACCTTCCACAACGAGGCCTATGGCGGAGAGAAGGTCTTCCAGCTGATGGCCAAGCTCGCTGAAGACGCCACGGCCAACCGCGATCTGCTGGAGCTGATCTACGCCGTGCTGACGATGGGCTTCGAAGGCCGCTACCGCGTGATCGAAGGCGGCAAGGCGCAGCTCGAGACCGTGCGCGACCGCCTGGCCCAGATCCTCAAGAAGGCCCGTGGCGACTACGCGCCCGCGCTGGCGCAGAACTGGCAAGGCGCCCCGCAGGCGCGCCGCCTGATGCTGTCGTGGCTGCCTTTGTGGGTGACGGGTGCGGTGGCGGCTTTGCTGCTGCTGGCCTTGTACCTGGGCCTGAGCTTCGCGCTCAGCGGCCACTCCGATCCGGTCTTCGGCGCGATCCAGAGTTTGCGTCTGGCGCCGCCCGTGCCGCCCACGCCCATCCCGGCGGCCAAGCCGCGTCTGGCGCAGTTCCTCCAGGCCGACATCCGATCGGGCCTGGTCGCCGTGCGCGACGAGATCGACCGCAGCGTCGTGACCTTGCGTGGCGATGGCCTGTTCGATGCCGGCAGCGCCTCGCTGGCCGACAACCGCGAGGCCATCATGAAGCGCATCGCGCAGGCCCTCGTGCAGGTACCGGGCAACATCCTCGTGACGGGTCACACGGACAACCAGCCCATCCGCTCGATGCGCTTCCCGTCCAATTGGCATTTGTCGCAAGAGCGTGCCGACACCGTGCGCGATCTGCTGCAGAGCAATGGCGTGGCCAAGGAGCGCATCCGCTCGGAAGGCCGCGCCGATGGCGAGCCCGTCGTCGACAACACGACGCCCGCCAACCGTGCCTTGAACCGCCGTGTTGAAGTGATTTTGTTTGTCGCCCGCGACAGCTCGCCCGCAGAGGCTCAACCATGAAGAAAGTGCTGTCCTTCCTTTTCAGCGGCTGGGTCCTGGCCATCATCGGCCTGCTGGCCTTGTCGCTGGTCATCTGGATCGTCGGGCCGCTCGTGGCCATCGGCACCTGGCGGCCGCTCGAGTCCGTGGCGTCTCGCCTGATCCTGATCGGGCTGATCGTCGGCCTCTACGTGCTCATCAAGGTCATCGGTGCCCTCCGCGCCAAGAAGGCCAACCAGAACGTGGTCAACCAGTTGGTCGCGCCGGCGCCCAAGGGCGCCAACGAGCCGCCCGAGTCGCCTGAAGTCAAGCTGCTGCGCGAGCGCTTCGAAAAGGGCATGGAGACGCTGCGCAACGCGCGCTTCGAATCGCAAAAAGGCGTGTGGGCCGGCATGAAGGCGCGCGTGGGCAAGCGCTACCTGTACGAGCTGCCCTGGTACATCATCATTGGCGCGCCGGGCTCGGGCAAGACGACCGCGCTGCTGAACTCGGGCCTGCGCTTCCCCCTGGCCACCCCCGGCGGCAGCGGACAAGGCCTGCCCGGCGTGGCCGGCACGCGCAACTGCGACTGGTGGTTCACCGACGAGGCCGTGCTGCTCGACACGGCCGGCCGCTACACCACGCAAGACAGCAACCAGGCCGACGACCAGACCGCGTGGTACGGCTTCCTGGGCCTGCTCAAGCGCAGCCGCCCGCGCCAGCCCGTCAACGGCGTGCTGGTGACCGTGTCCGTGCCCGATCTGCTGACCAAGTCGGCCGCCGAGCGCCAAGCCCAGGCCGCCGCCGTGCGCACGCGCCTGCAGGAGCTGCACGAGCAACTGGGCGTGCGCTTCCCCATCTACCTGATGGTGACCAAGTGCGACCTGCTGTCGGGCTTCATGGACACATTGGGCGAGGCCGACCGCGACACGCGCGCCACGCCCTGGGGCTTCACCTTCAAGCTCGACGGCCAGCAGCACAGCGATGCCTCGGCCTTCCTGCCCGAGTTCGACGCGCTCGAAAAGCGCCTGACCGACGGCCTGATCGACCGCCTGCAACTCGAGAGCGACCCGGCCCGCCGCGCCCGCATCTACGCCTTCCCGCAGCAGTTCGGCGGCCTGCGCCAAGTGCTCAAGTCCTTCGTGGACGATGTCTTCTCGCCGTCGCAGTTCGAGCAGCACCCGCTGATCCGCGGCGTGTACTTCATCAGCGGCACGCAAGAAGGCACGCCGCTGGACCGCATGCTGGGCAGCATCGCGCGCAGCTACCGCCTCGAGCGCACCGTGTTGCCGCCCAACAAGGCCAGCGGCAAGGCCTTCTTCCTGGAGCGCCTGCTGCACGACGTCGTGTTCGCCGAAAGCGAGCTGGGCGGCACCGACCTCAAGTGGGAGCGCCGCCGCGCCTACATGGCCCTCGCGGGTTACGTCTGCATCGGCCTCGTCGCCACGGCCATGGTCGCGGCCTGGGGCGTGAGCTACTTCAACAACAAGGCCTACGTCAACGAAGTCAGCGCGCGTGAGCAGGCTGTTCGTGCGCTCTTGCAGACCACACCCAACCGCGCCTCGGCCGACATCCTCGTGCTGATGCCCGCGCTCAAAGCCACGCGTGACCTGGCCGTGGGCGACAGCGACCGCGAGGTGCCGTGGTCACTGGGCTGGGGCCTCTATCAAGGCCGCAAGCTCGACTCGGCCTCGCGCCAGGCCTACGAGCGCATGCTCGTCGATGCGCTGCTGCCGCGCATCGCCCTGCGCGTCGAAGACCAGGTCAAGACCAGCATCGACAACCCCGAGCTGCAGTACGAAGCCCTCAAGGCCTACGTGATGCTGCACGACCCCAAGCACTTCGATGCCAAGGCGCTCAAGTCCTACTTCATGGCCGACTGGGACCAGAACCTGCCGCGCAGCGTCACGACCGAGCAGCGCGCCGAGCTGACCGGCTACCTCGACGACCTGCTGGCCCAAGGCCCGGCCGTGTCCCCGCTGCCCGAAGACCGCAAGCTGGTCGAGGCCACGCGTGCGCGCCTCGTCGCCATCCCGCTGGCGCAGCGCGTGTACTACCGCCTGAAGCAGCAAGGCGTGGGTGAAGACATCCCCGAGTTCACCGTGGCCAAGGCGGCGGGCAACAGCGCGGCGCTCGTGTTCATGCGGGCCAGCGGCAACCCGCTGACCAAGGGCGTGCCCGGTCTGTTCACGTTCGACGGCTACCACAAGGCCTTCCAGCCGCAGGTCGACGTGGCCACCAAGCAGTTGAGCGAAGAAGAGACCTGGGTGCTCGGCGTGCAGGACAGCGCCCGCAGCCAATCGCTGCGCGACCCGACCGCGCTGCGCCGCCTGACCGACGACGTGCGCCAGATCTACCTGACCGAGTACGCGACGATCTGGGAGAACTTCATCGCCGACATCCGCATGCTGCCCTCCGACAGCCTGCCCAAGGCCTCGCAGATGGCGCGCGTGCTCTCCAGCCCCGAGTCGCCTTTGAAGCCTTTGATGACCGCGCTGTCGCATGAGACCACGCTGAGCCTGTCCGAGAGCAAATCGATCATCGACAAGGCGCAGGACAAGGCCGAGAACGCCCTCGACAAGTCGCGCGACCAGATCGCCAAGCTCTTCGGCGACAAGCCCGCGCCGGCGGCCGTGGCCGATGGCCGGCGCATCGAGTCCATCGTCGATGACCGCTTCACGGCCCTGCGCCAGATGGTCAGCAGCCCCGATGGCAAGAGTCCCGCGCCCATCGATGCCACGCTCGGCCTGATCAACGAGGTCTACACCCTGCTGACCGCGACCGAGACCGCCGTGCAAGGCGGCAACGTGCCACCGGCCAGCGACGTGCCCAACAAGGTCAAGGCCGAGGCCGCGCGCCTGCCCGAGCCGCTGCGCTCGCTGCTCAACACGCTGTCGGTCAGCGGCACGACGGCCGCGCTCGATGCCACGCGCGCCAACCTGGGCCAGGCCATCAAGTCGCAGATCGGCGAGTTCTGCCAGCAGGCCATCGCGGGCCGCTACCCCTTCGTCAAGGGCAGCAGCCGCGACGTCACGCAGGATGATTTCGCCCGCATGTTCGCCCCGGGTGGCCTGATGGACGCCTTCTTCCAGCAGCAGCTCGCGCGCTTCGTGGACACGTCCACGCGGCCCTGGAGCTTCCGCCAGCTCGAAGGCGCCACGATGGGCACGGACAGCGGCACGCTGGCGCAGTTCCAGCGCGCGGCTGCCATCCGCGATACGTTCTTCCGCGCGGGCGGCAACGTGCCCGGCCTGCGCCTGGACTTCAAGCCCTTCGAGATGGACGCCACGATCACCCAGTTCACGCTGGACGTCGACGGGCAGCTCGTGAAGTACGCGCACGGCCCGCAGATCCCGGCCACGGTGCAGTGGCCCGGCCCGCGCGGCAGCTCGCTCGTGCGTGTCTCGGTGGCGCCGCAAACCACTGGCGACAACGCCATCGTCACCGAAGGGCCCTGGGCCTTGTTCCGCCTGTTCGACAAGATGTCGCTGAGCCCGGCCGGCGCGCCCGAGCGCTTCAACGTGGTCTTCAACGTGAGCGGCCGCAAGGCCACGTTCACGGTCACGTCCAGCAGCGTGCAGAACCCCTTCAAGTTGCCCGAGCTTTCCAGCTTCTCCTGCCCGGGAGGCCTGTGATGGCCGATGCCATGGCCTGCGGCTGGTTCGGCAAGATCGCCTCGCTGGGCGACTTCAGTGCCCGCCGCCTGCCGCAGGACTTCGTCGCGCGCTGCGACGACTGGCTCTCGCGCGGCGTGCAGACCAGCCGCCAGCAACTGGGCGAGCAATGGCTCAGCACCTACCTGAGCGCGCCTGTGTGGCGCTTCGCCTGGAGCCCTGGCATCGCCGGGCCGCACTGGTGGATGGGCGTGCTCATGCCCAGCGTGGACAGCGTGGGCCGCTACTTCCCGCTGATCGTCGCGCAGGCCAGCATGCTCGCGCCCGACTCGGGCCAGGACCAGACCGCGCTGCAACGCTGGATGGACCACGTCGCGCAGGCGGCCATGTCGACCCTGCAGCCGGGCTCGAGCATCGATGCCTTCGAGCACCAACTGATGGCCGCGCCCGCCTGGCAGGCCAGCCCGCCTTTGGGCGGCCCCAGCCTGCGTCGCCTGGTGGGCCGCGACCGCTACCAGGGCCCGCCGCAAGGCTCTCTGGGCCACTGGCTCGAAGGCGTGGCCACGCAGAGCCTGCATCAGCAGGCGCAGGGCCAAAGTCTGTGGTGGCTGCCTGATTCCGGTCACGGAAGTGGTAGCCTGAGCATGGGTCCGGGCCTGCCTGGCGCAGACCATTTCATCGACCTTCTTCAAGGCAGCTGGTAAGCCCGCTGCCGCACGCTCCTGCCTTGTCGCCCATGAGTCAACCTGACCCCGCTCCCGCTGCATCGACACCCGCGCCTCACGGCGGCGGCAACGCCCTGCCCATCGGGCACCGCCTGCACGAGTTCGAGATCACCGGGCTGGTCGGCGAAGGCGGCTTCGGCATCGTCTACCTGGCGCGCGACACGCAGCTCGAGCGCACGGTCGCCATCAAGGAGTACATGCCGGCCTCGCTGGCCATGCGCTCGCCCGATCTGTCGGTGTCGGTGCGCTCGGAGCGGCACCACGAGACCTTCACTTTGGGCAAGCGCAGCTTCGTCAACGAAGCCAAGCTGCTGGCCTCGTTCGACCACCCGGCGCTGGTCAAGGTCTACCGCTTCTGGGAAGAGAACGGCACCGCCTACATGGTCATGCCCTTCTACCAGGGGCCCACGCTCAAGACCTGGTTGCGCGAGCAAAAAGCAGCGCCCGACGAGGCCTGGATCAAAGGCCTGCTCGGCCCCTTGCTCGATGCGCTCGAAGCCATCCACGCCGACAGCTGCTACCACCGCGACATCGCCCCCGACAACATCCTGCTGCTCGGCCCGGGCAAGCCGCTGCTGCTCGATTTCGGCGCCGCGCGCCGCGTGATCGGCGACGCCACGCAGGCGCTCACCGTGATCCTCAAGCCCGGCTACGCGCCGGTCGAGCAGTACGCCGAAGTGCCCTCGATGAAGCAAGGCCCCTGGACGGACGTCTACGCGCTGAGCGCCGTGCTGTACGCCACGGTCATGGGCAAGGCGCCACCGCCGTCGGTCGGGCGCATGATGAAGGACGACCTGACGCCGCTGATGCAGTCGGCCGCGGGCCGCTACTCGGCGCCCTTCCTCGCCGCCATCGACGCCGGCCTGACCGTGCACCCGGACAAGCGCCTGCAGAACGTGGCCGCCCTGCGCGAGCGCCTCTTCGCCACCGAGTTGCCCGCCGGCTTCACGCCGCCGCCCGCCCCAGATGCTGAAGAAGACGACCGCACGGTCATCATGCCCTCGGGCACGGACGCGGCCTCGCTGGTCACGCAGGCCAGAGACCAGACACGGATGGCGGACATGGCCACGCCACCCACGGCCTTTCCGCCGACACAGGTCGTGCCGCCCGCCAAGCCCCTCACACCCGTTCACGATCAACGCCGCGCCGGCAGCACGCCGCCCGCCACACCCACGGAAGACCCGGCCGAGGTCGCCGCGAGGTCGGGCCTCAACAAGCACTGGCTCACGCTGGCCGCGCTGATCGGCATCGTGGGTGGCGGCATCACCTGGTACATGAGCAACCTGAGCCCGTTCGGGTCGTCGGGTGCCGGCATGGCGCCCGTGGCGGCATCGCACAGCCTGGCGCCGACATCGCCAGCCAGCACGCCCGTTATCAGCGCCCCGGTGCCCACAGCCATGGCCTCGACACCTGCAGCGATGGCCGTGTCCACACCGCCCCCGGCCATGCCCGCCACGCGCGACCCGTTCACGACCGCCGCCGCGCTCGAAGACATCGTGCGCAACGCCGACCCGCTGATGGCCGTCAACACGATCACGAACAAATCGCAGGTGACCATCGGCAAGGACAAGCTGCTCTTCCAGGTCAAATCGAGCGTGCCGGGCTACCTGTACGTGTACCTGGCCGGCACCGATGCCAGCCACTTCTACCTGCTCTTCCCCAACGCGCTCGACGACAACAACCGCATCGAGGCCAACAAGCTGGTCGAGCTGCCGCGCAAGGGCTGGCACATCACGGCCGACGGCCCGGCCGGCGTCGACCACATCGTGACCCTGGTCTCGCCCCTGCCGCGCGACCTGAGCAAGCTGGGCCTGAACACGGCCGACAGCATCCCCGAGTTCGACATGGCCAAGGCGGCCAAGGCCTGGGCCGAGCACAAAGGGCCGGGCAGCCCCTTCGTCGGGCCGGCTGTCTGTGAAGGCAGCGCGCCCTGCAACCAGCGTTACGGGGCTTCTCTGGTGCACATCGAGGAAGTGGCGCGTTGAACCGTCAGGCGCCTCGCGCCATGAAGGGCAACTGCTCTTTACACATCCAAGACCTTCGGCAGCACGAGCGTGCCTGCTGCCCCTCTTACTGCGTCTGCACGTCCGTGACGATGGTCACGCGGCGGTTTTCAGGAGCGGCCGGGTTCTCGGCGTTGACCTGCTCGCTGTCGCCCTTGCCCACGGCCTTCAGGCGCTTGGCATCGATCGAGTGGGCGCTCACCAGGTACTGACGCACGCTCTCGGCGCGCTGCTGCGACAGGCTCATGTTGGCGTCATGCGCGCCGCGCGGGTCCGCATGGCCTTCGACGTTGAACGAGTACTCGGCCAGCTTGTTGTTGTTCAAGGCGGCGGCCACCACGTCGAGTTGCTTCTTGGCCTGCGGGGTCAGGTCGGCCGAGTTGGTCTCGAAGGTGATCAGCAGCGAGGCGCTGGGCTTGCGCGCGGCCTGCTGGCCCGGCGTGTCGCGCTGCACGCGCAGGCTGCGCGTGACGATGTGCTCTTCGGGCGTGAGCGCGTCGATCAGGTTGTTCTCGGTCACGGCCTTGCCCTTGAGCACGGGCGCGCCGGCGCCTTCGGCATGGGACAGGGACAGACCGGCCGCCAGGGCCATCACGGAAGCGGAACGGAGCAGGAAGGTGGCGTAAGACGTGTTCATGACAGGTCCTCAGGGATAGGTTGGACGTTGGGACTGTAGACCCGCGGGCGGCCGCGAGGAAGCGACTTTTGTCACCTTCCCGGGCCCACTTTCAGCCCCCGATGCGGGTGACCTCGTGCGGATTGCCCGCCCAGACAGCCACGGCAGTGTAGTTGTCCTGGTTGACGACGCGGGCTTGCGCCACGACCTGGGCCATCTTGTCGAGCCAGTCGGCGGGGCTTTGGGCCTCATGCAGCGTGCGCTCGATGTCGTGGGGCTCGAAGGCATCCCACCAGCCGTCGGTGCACAGCAGGAAGGCGTCGCCTTCGCGCACGGGCTCGCTCTGGCGCGGCACGTGCACGTTGGGCGGCTCTTCGCTGCCCATGGCGGCCAGCAGCTGGTTCTTGCGCGGGTGGTTCTTGGCGTCTTCGGGCTTGATGAAGCCGGCGTCGACCATGTGCTGCACGACGCTGTCGTCGGCCGTGAGCTGCTCGGCGCGGCCCTGGCGGATGCGGTACAGGCGCGAGTCGCCCACGTGCGCCCACAGGGCCTGCCGCGCCTGCGCGTCGATCCACAGCGCCACGACCGTGGCATGCATGCGCTCGTGGCTCTTGAGGCCTTGCTGGCCCTGGTTGAGGACCTCGTTGGCCTCTTCGATGGCGGACTCGATCACGGCGGGGTTGAACACGCTGGCGCGCTGCAGCACGACCGTGGCCGTGCGCACGACGATGTCCGAGGCCATCGCGCCATTGCTGTGGCCCCCTGCCCCGTCTGACAGCACGGCATAGACATGGTTGCCGGACGTGCCGTGCCGCACGTCGTCTTCGTTGTGCGAGCGGGCGCCGACTTCGCTGCGGCTGGCGACTTCAATGTGCATCATGCAGCGTGGCCCGATGTCTTCGGGTGACGGCCGGCCTGGCGGCGCTCGGCGTCCAGGCGGTCGAGTTGTTCTTCATAGGCTTGCAGGAAAGCGCGGCCGAAGAGGTTGTGGAAGTCGTCCTGCGCTTCGGTGCGCACGCCGCTGTAGTGCTGCAGGTAGAGCTCCCACAGCTTGGCGCGGCGGTTCATCGGCAGCAGGCTGTCCATCACGCTGCGGCCGACGAGTTTGGTCTCGAGCTGTCCGGGCTCGAAACGGCCGAGCACGCCTTCGAGCGCGGCGCGCATGCCGACCATCGTGCCGATCGTGTGGCCGAGCAGGTCGTCCATGGCATCGGCCACGGCTTCGGGGCCGGACATGAAGCCGCGCAGCGGCGGCTGCAGCATCTGCTCCATCGCCGACTGCGTGTCGGGCGAGAACTTGAGCGGGTTGTTGCTGCGCGCCTGGATGACCGTGACCTCGGCGCGCATCTCCTGCTTGGTGGCCGCGCGGGCCGCCACGAGCTTGAGGCTGCCGTCGACCGCGTGGTGCAGCAACTGGCCGATGACGCGCATCAGATCGGGATTGAGGCCTTGCGGCGGCGCGAACTTGATGCCGGCGCCTTCGCAGAACGCGGCCCACAGCGCCTGCGTGTCGGCCGTGCCGCCGCTGAAGGGCGGGCTGGGTTCAGACGGCTGCGTGGGCGTTTGTGTGGGCACCTGCTCAGGCGCCGCGGCAACGGGCCTGGCCGGGCGGATGGCCGTGATCGGTGTCAGCGCCTCGGCCGCATCCGGAGAGCCGGGTGGTTCGAGCGAACCGGCCGTGGGTGTGATGCTCAAGGGCACGGTCAGGTCGAGCAGGTCCGGGGCGGGCTTGGGCACGCGCACGCCGGGCACGGTCTGCGGGCTCAGATCGAGGTCGTCGAGCAGGCCGTTGCCCATGGACACGGCGGATGACGAGGGCGCGGGCGCGCCCAGGCCCAGGTCGGCGAACGGCGATGCCGCTTGTGAGCCGGCGGTGCGCGGCGCTTCGCCCATGTCGGGCGCCTTGGGCGTCGACATGAACGAGAACGTGGCCGACACGGGCTCGGGCTTCGGTGCGAGCTCGGCCGGCGACGGCCTGGTCTTGACCTCTGCCACGGGCGGCAAGGACATGGCCGCGTTGATCTCGGGCACGTTGTCGGGCAGGGCCAGGCGCGCCTGGGGCGGGCCGTCAGCGCGGCCATCATCACGGCCATCAGCGGGACCATCGTTGATGATCTGGCGCGCGTTCAGCAAGGCCAGCGGGTCGAGGCTGCTGGGCGCGCCCACGGCCGCCTGCGACGCGCCTTCGGGCTCGGTCTTCTTGAGGAAATCGGCCAGCGGATCGGCCGACGATGACGACGGCGCGCCGCCGCCCAGCCCGAACATGTGGTCGAGCGACTGCGAGCCGGCCGGCGCCACCGAGCCCAGCAGATCGAGGTCGCCGGGCAGGCCTTGCGCGCCGGCGCCACCCGACACCATGTCGAAGGGCGAGGCGCTCGCGGCGACCGGCGCGGCCTTGGGCAGATCCCAGGCGCTGGCGGCGGCGGGCCGGCCAGCGGATGAAGGCGCTGGTGTCGACTGGAAATCGGCGAAGGGGTCGAAATCGTCGGGCAGGCGGTTGCCCGCGGGCGATGCGCTGGGTGCCGGCGCGCTCGGCGTGACAGGCCCGGACGACGAGCCGATGCCCATCAGGTCATCGAATGGCGAGCCCGAGGACGCGCCCGAAGCAGGCACGCCCGGCGGCGTGGACGACGCCCCCAGGTCGCCCAGCAGATCGGCGAACGGCGATGCCGAAGCGGCGGCGGTGCGGACTTCCGGACGCATCAGCCCCGGATCGGTCTTGGGCTCGGCGCCCGAGCCGACGATCACGGTGCGCGAATCGACGGCCGCGCGGCCTTTGGTGATCGTGCGCGCCGTGGCATCGTTCTTCGAGTGGTTGACCTGCAAGGCGTAGGTGCCGACCTGCAGCTCGTCGCCTTCGTCGAGCATCACGGCCTCGCCAGGCGGCACGGGCTTGTTGTTGTGCCAGATCGGGTTGGCGTTGCCGACGTTGAGGATGCGCCAGCCCTCGTTGGTGCGGCTGACTTCGGCTTGCAGGCGCGAGATGCGGCGCTCGGGATCGGGCAGGGCCAGCGTGTTGGTGTCGGAGCGGCCGATGGTGCCGCCGCGCTCATCGAAGTAGGCGGAGATCGCCTGCGTCAAGGGCTGACCAGCCAGGCTGACGGCGCGGATGAGCAAGTGCATGAAGAAAGCTCCAGATGGCCCCTGTTGTGGATGCTTGTGGGGCGATGCCAGCCATGGTGTCCAAGCGACTGACCTTGGTCAATCAACGAAAGTCATGCGGCGGCGCGGCAAAGTCGCCTCGTCGTCCGCGCGCTGTCCGCTTCACGGTTCTTGCTCACTGCCCTTGCCAGTGCAGCCAGCACAGCACCAGCACGAACAGGCCGGCCGTGATGACACGCCCCTTGATGCCCGGCGTGATGCGGCGCTGCCTGATGAACTCGCTCAAGGCCAGCGCGAACAGGATGGCGGCCACGATGGCCAGCACGGCTTGCGGGTCGATGTGCATGTCGATCAGGCCTTCGCGTCGAGCCAGCGGCTTTGGCGCCAGGCCGGCGCGGCCACGGGCAGCATCATGCTGCCCGGGTTCAGCAGGCACAGGTATTCGGCGGCCATGATGCGCTGGCGCTGGCCGGCCGTCTTCAGGACATGGATGGCATGGCCGGCGCTCGGCGGCTCGCCCGCGAAGTAGCGCTGCCCGACCGTGAAGCGCGCGGCCTGCGCCTGCCACCAGGCCTTGACCCTGGCCTGATCGGGCCAGGGCAGGCTGTCGTCCTCGTCCATCGCCACGTCGTGGTCCTCGGGGTCGTCATTGGGACCGGGCGCCAGGCCTTCGGGCGGTTTGCGCTCCAGGCTCAAGGCCGCGAGATCGGCGCCGGTGATGAGGCTGAAGGCCTCGCCCGCCAGGCGCGCCCAGTTGTCATCGGCCATGTGGTGGATCAGCCAGGGCACGACCTGCACATCGCCGACCCACGCGGCCATGCGCATCATGCGGCGCTTGGCAGGCATGCTGGCTTCGGCCTTGGCTGCGAGCGCGCGCACCTGGTCACGGCCCCAGTCCATCGGCGCGGCCATCGTGGCCAGTCGGTGGGCGTCCTGTTCGGGCCAGGCCTGATCGGGCGATGCGGATGGCGCGGCGATGAGGGCCTGGCGCACGAGTTCGTTCTGGCCCATGCCCCACAGCGTGAGCGCCCAGGCGGCGGCGCGCTTGTCGGCCTGGTCATCGGCTCGCACGCCGCCAGCGCCGAGCACGACCGTGGCGTGTTCATCGTGTGCGGACGACGCGTGTTGCGACACGGCCAGGCGCGCCGCATCGGCGAGGTCGCGCCGGCCCAGTTGGCCGGCCACGCGCCACGCGCGCGCACGCACGCCGGCATCGGCATCCTGCACGGCCTGGGCCAGCACGGCGCCCGGGTCGACGCGGTGCATGGCGCAGGCGGCCAGCGCCCAGGCGCGGTGAATGGGTACTTTGCTGCCCAGCAGCGCGCGCACGGTGCCTTGCAGGTCTTCGGACGAGACCCAGCCCAGCGCCGACAGCAGGCCGCGCTCGGCCTCGGGCAAGGTCGCGGCCAGTGTCACGAGGCGGGTCAGCGACGCCGCGTCACGGCTTTGCAGCGCGCACACGGCGAGCGCGAACACATTGCCGGACGACGGCGTGTCCAGGCTTTCCGTCAACAGGGCCAGCCCCGCTTCGCCCGCGCCCATGAGCCCATCCATGTGGGCCGCGATGCGGTCATCCAGGCGGCGCAGGCGATGCAGTTGCACATGCGGCGCGCGCAGCAGGACCGCGCGGACATGGCGCAGCGTCACACATTCCTCCGCATGCTGCTGGACGACCACCTGCACCGCAGGCCGTTTTGACATCGAAGACGTTTGCATGGTCAAGCCACCTTCACGCGATGCGCGACCAGGCCTGGCCGTCGAAGCCGAGCACGTCCTTGGCGCCGATGGACCACAAGGTTTCGCCGTCAGTGATCAGCACACCAAAGGAGTCGGCCCCGAGAGGGTCGAAGTCGAGCAGCTCGATGGCCTCGTCGTCGGTGATGCGGTAGAGACGGCGCAGGCTGGCGGCGTAGACATGGCCCTTGAACGGCTGGATGGACCACAGGTCGTCCGGGCAGGCCTTGTCGAGGAACGTTTGCCAGGCATCGTGGCGGCCCTTGAACAGGCTGCCGTTGCGACCGCAGCCGTAAACCTGGCCATCGGGCGACGCGCCCAGCGCCGTGACGATGCGGTTGGTCGGGCTGTCCAGGCGGCGCCAGCGGGCACCGTCGCAGGCCCACAGCTCGCCGTCCCAGCCGGCCGCGTAGGCCTCGTTCGGGCCCACGGCGGCCACGGCCTCGAAGCCGGCGGTCTCGCCCTCGCCCGGTGCCGGCAGGCCCTGCATCAGGTCGGTCCACACGCCGGAGGCCGTGCGCAGATAGACCTGGCGCTGCATGCCGACCACGAGCAGGTCATCGCCCCAGCGCGTGCCGCTGCGCAGGTGCCCGGTGTTCTGCGGCGTGCGCGCGCCGGCCGTGACGAACTCGGCCTGCTGCGAGCCATCGCCGCGCACGACCAGGCATTGCCCGTCGTCGCCCACGAACACGGCCTGTTGCCCGGGCAGCATCGCCGCCGCGCAGACACGGAACATCTTCATCGCGAAAGGCGACAAGACCTTGTCCTTCATCTTCATGATGCCGGCGTGGTCGATGCCTTTGGCGGCAACGTCGTCCATGGCCATGACCATCCAGCCGGAAGCGGGGCCGGTCTGGATCGCCGTGACGTAGCTGCCTGTCTGCGCAAATTTGTTTCTCATGGCTTGGCTTGTATCGCTTGCTTTGTCGTTGTGGTCAATCGGCGCCTTGAGGGCCGGTGGACACCCACTTCTCCCAGCTGCGCTCGGCGATCTCGCGCTCGGCGTCCTGCACCGACATGGTCTTGGGCGAGGGGCCTTCGGTCACGGCCTTCAGCTTGGTGTCGTCCTGGATGCCGCACTGGGTCTTGTGATAGGCGTCCAGTTGCTTGCGGATGCAGTCTTCGCTGCAACCCGCGTCGTCGAATACTTTCTTGAAGGCCTTGACGCCGGTTTCGCGCGCCTGCGCGTAGGTGGTCGTGGCGACAGGGCCGATCGAGCCGCCATTTTGCAGCGCCAGGGTCTGCTTGGGCTTGCCGGCGATGGCCGCCAATGTGTCGGCTTTCTGAAAGACGTGCATCAACTCGTGCGTGCCGCCCTTGGAATGGCCCGTGCCTTCGGCGCACACGCAGGGCGCGAGCTTGGGGTTGTAGGCGCCCGTGCCCGCCAGCAGCACCGTGGCCTCGTCCTGCCCGAACGAGCTCTTCTCGACGATGTGGTGCGGTGTCTGGCCGCCGCAGCAGGTGGGCTTGACCGTCTCGCCATCGGCGTTCTGCGCCGACTCCCACGGCGAGAGCTTGCAGCGCCGCGCGTTGAGGCAGTCGTTGCAGGCGATGTGGTCGGACATCTTGTCGGCGATCGGCTTGACCAGGTCGCGCGTGCTGCCCTCGCCCGACGGCGGCTTGGTCTCGAAGCCCTTGCAGGGGTCGGCCACGTCCTTGCAGGCGTCCTGCTCTTTCTTGACGTCGTCCTTGCAGGCTTCGGTGATGCCCGGCATGGCGACCTCGTCGATGTAGGGCCAGGGCGGCGTGTTGCCCGGCACGGAGCCGTGGTTGTGCGTGGTCATGTCGAGCATGCGCACCACGTTCTCGCCTTCGATCTTCACGTCCATCGACCAGGCCGTGAAGTACACCTTGCCCATGTTCTTGTGCGTGACCACGCCTTTCATGGGCGCGGCGCCGGCCTCGTCGCCCGTGCTCTTGCTGAAGCTGCTCTTGTTCTTGAGCATCACTTCCTGATCGGAGACCTTGACCGAGGTCGAGCCGTCCGACGTGTCGGAGGCCATGCCCGTGTTCGGGTACGGGATGGGCACGCCGGGCGGTGTGGCCGGCGTTTGCGGGGGCGTCATGCACACGTCGGGGAAGGCGCAGATGGACTTGCCCGCCGCGGCCTTGCACGAGACCTCCATGTTGTTGGCGTAGACCTGGTTGCTCATCGTGGGGTCCGGTACTGCAGGGACAGGGCGGCGCGCTGGCCGGCATCGTTGCCCATGTGCGCCAGGATGTTGGGGCCCAGGTCGTAGCCTTTGCGGCAGGCCTCGAGCGCCTGCGCGACGATGGACACGCCGGCGGCCGCGCCCGTCTCGCCCGTGCACTCGGCCGGGTGCCAGATGTCGAAGGCTTCCTTGAGGACACGCATGGTGCGCGACAGCGCCAGCGTGGCTTCCTTGAAGTAATACTGCTCGCCCGAGAGGTCGGTGATGCGGAAGTCCATCTCGTGCATCTGCAGGCCCGCTTCGCTCAGGGCCGCCTTGATGGCCTGCGTCAGGCCGTCGGCGCGCAAGGGCTCGCCGCTGTCGATGTGCGCGGCCTCTTTGGCGAAGCCCAGGCCGCTGCACACCAGCTCGCCGGCCACGCCGCGCGGCTGTCCCACCAGCAAGGCGCCCGCGGCCTCGCCTGGCATGAAGCCGTTCGCGTTGTTGGCGATCAGCAGGCGATAGGCATTGGCGAAGTGGCTCAGCGAGGGCCAGTCGAGCAGGCTGTCGGCCGCCACGATCAGCACGCGCGCGGCCTGGCCTCGTGTCATCAAGGCGCGCGCCTGTGCCAGCGCCACGGCCACGGCCACACGGCCTTGCGGGACCAAACCCGAGCCAGTAGCGAAACGCACGCCCAGCTCATCCTGGATCATCGTGAAGAGCTGCTCGTCCAGGCCTTGCATGCGGCCGGGGCGCTCGGCCTCGGCCACGCACAGCAGCAGCGGCAGCTGGCCCCACTCGGCTTTGGGCACGGGCACCAGTGCCTCTTCGATGGCCATGGCCGCCATCCGGGCGAGCTTGCGCAGGCCCCGCCACGGCTGCTCGAGCGCCACCTGGTGGGCCATGATCCATTCGCCGTCTTCGGCCATGAAGCGCGTGGGCGTCGGGTTGGTCACCTTGGCGCGGAACGCCCCGCAGCTGCTGGCGGCCGTGAGCCCGACCGGCGTCACGAGGCCCGTGCTCAGGATGGCGATGTGGTGCGCGCTCATGCCTTCACCGCCTGTTCAGGCCGGGCGGGCATCGGCACCATCACCACGGGCAGCGGGAAAGGCACCTGCTGGCGCTGCTGCCACCAGTCGCGCCCCTTCTTGCCCACGACGATCTGCGCGATCTCGTGCATGCCGTGCTTCAGGGGCCGCGTGACGCGCCAGGTCATCGTGAAGCGCTCCTCATCGGGCTCGAACACGATGGTGTCCAGCCGCGCGATGTGGTCCTCGGGCGGCCCCTTCTTGGGAAAGATGTGCACGGGCGCCTCGAAGTACGGCAACGTGAACTGCCGCAGGCCATCGGGCGTGAAGCCGGCCAGGGTCACGGGCAAGGGGCCTGTGGGGATGGGGATCTGCTGGTCCTGCGGCGCAGCCTGGTAGTAGCGCTCGTCGAAGTCCGCGGGCAGGAAGGGGAAGACCTCGTCGCGCCACTGCGCGTCGTAGGTGCCGCCGAAGCAGGCGCGCTGCGACCAGCCTCGGCCCAACGGCCCGAAGGCCATGGGCCGGTAGTCGCCCGTGGGCCAGGTCACGGGCTCGCCGGGCGCTTCGGTGAAGGGCAAGGGCTTGCCGTCGACCCAGTCGTTCTTGAGCTGCAGGCGGTAGCCCTTGCCGGCCGGGTTGCGCATGAAGGCGCCGTGCTCGCTCGTGTCCGGCGATTCGTGGTCCACGCCGCCATAGGCCACGTCGTAGGACACCGGCAGCTTGACGAAAGGCTGGGGCGCCGAGGGCCGAATGCCCGTGACGCCCGCTTCCCACAGGCGCGGACCGACCACGTCGCAGACCTTGTCCATGCCGCCCACGGCCAGGCGCACCTGCATGCGCGTCGTGGGCTGGCCGCCCGGCGCGTGGGCGCTGCCGGTGAGCAGCACGTCGCACTGGTGCTTGCGCGGCGCGTAGTCGATCTCTTGAATGGGGGCGCTGAAGCCCGGCTCGCCCGCGAAGGTATCGGCCATGATCAGGGGCTGCTGCACCTCGTGCAGGCTCACCTGCTGACCGGGTGCGGGCAGCACGAACGTGCCCTTGATGACCACGACGAGCAGCTCGCGCCCGCTGGGCTCCAGCCCCATGTTGAAACCCGCGACCATGCGGGTGGCGTTGATCATGTCCATGGCGTCACTCCGCAAAGCGCATCGTCAGCAAGGCCAGCGTCTGCGCGGCGCGTCTGCCTTCGGGGTCGTACATCTGCAAGAACCATTCGAGCACCTTGTAGACATCGGCATCCTCGGACGGGCTCGGATACAGCACGCACAGCGTGGCCCTGTACAGGCGGGCGCGGCGCGATTCGAACGAATAGGCCAGGTCGGCCTCGATCAGAAAGGCCCACAGCCGCTTGCGCTCGGCATCGAGTTGCGCGGCCGTGACCTTGCCGTGGCAATAGTGCTCGGCCAGGTCCAAAGCGTGGACGGCCCGCTCGGGCAGCGCCTTGCGCACCTCGTGCAGGCAATCGATCATGAACAGCAGGCACTGGGTGTAGACCTGATGGATGTCGTGGCGTCGGTGAATGGTGCGGACGAAGTCCCACACCGCCTGGTCATGCGCTGCCATCGGTGATGTCCAACTCTTCCAATAAAACTTTGCAGGACGGGCAGGCCTTCTTCGGCGCACCGTGCTTCTGCCCCTTGAGCTTGGAGCCGATGTTAACGGCCGTGGACTTGCCACCCGTGGGGTCGAGCCCACGCTTGAAGGCCTGGTTGAGGCAGCCGACTTCCGCACAACTGCCATGCCAGGCCGGCACCTCGATGCCCTGCGCCAGGAGTTTCTGCGCCACGGCGCCCAGCAGCCGCCGCAACTTGGGATGCAGCTTGCCGGGATTGCCGCTGACGTCCGTCAAGACGGGTTCATTGCCGACCTCGAGCTGGCAGGCCGCGCCGGACTCCTTGCCGTCTTTCAGGGCCTTGTCGGCCGCGCACTGGACCGGCGATTTGACCAGGCCCAGCGGGTCGATCCAGCCCATCGGGTTGGGCGCGTACGCGTAAGGATTGATGCCGCCCTTGAGCCCCATTGGGTCGGGCGTCGTGAAGCGGCCAATGTCCGGGTCGTAGTAGCGGAAGCGGTTGTAGTGCCAGCCCGTTTCCTCGTCCTCGTACTGCCCCTGAAAGCGCAGCGGCTGCGTCACCGATGGCAAGGCATTGGCTTCGGTGCAGCGCCCCCATGCCCCGAATTCGCCTTGCCACGCGAGTTGCCCCGCCTCGTCGGTCAGGGCGACGGGCCGGCCAGCGGGATCGCAGTGGTAGTGGTAGACACCGGGTGGCCGCGCCGGCCCATCACCCTGCGCCTGCCGCAACAAGACCATCGGTACATGGCTGGTAGGCTCGTAGACGAACGTGGACACCCCTTGCGCGTCGATCGCCTGCAGCAACTGGTCGCCTTCCCACACGAAGCGGGTCACGGCGCCATCCACAATCTTGGCCACGCGGCGCCCGAACGCATCGTAGGCATAGCGGGCATCGTGCGCCTGCCCGCCACGCATCACCACGGCCTTGGCCAGGCGATGCTCGCCGTCCCACTCGAAGCGCATCGCCGTGTGCCCGCCGACACGCTTGTCGACGACGCGGCCATGGGCATCGTACGCATAGCGCTTGTCTTCGAAGACCTTGATGCGGTTGTCTTCGATGCGGGCGCTGGCGGCCTGGGCGTCCACGCCTTTGTCCAGCAGGTTGTGCGCGGGGTCGAAGGCGAAGCGCGCGTCGTCGTAGCGGGTCAGGCGGTCCAGGCTGTCATAGGCCCATTGCTGCGTGCGCACGGGCGACTGCGCCTGCACCAGGCGCCCGGCCTCGTCGTAACGGAACTGGCGCGCCGACAGCATCGACGGCACATCCTGAGACACCCCTCGCGTGGCCAGCGAGGTCAAGCGCCCCACGGGGTCGTAGGCCCGCGTCGTCAGCAGGCGCCCTTGCGTGCGGGACACTTCGCGGTACAGGGCATCGTGTTCGATGTCGCTGAGCACCATGCCATCGAGATGGACCTGGTGCACATGCCCATTGCCATAGCTCAGCCGCCCGATGACCCGCCCGTCCGGCAGGGTCGTGCTTTCGCGGTGGCCCAGTTCGTCATAGCTGTAGGTCGTGCGGTGCGAGGTGGCGCCGATCGACAGCGTTTCTTCGGTCACCCGGTACGCTTCATCGTAGGTCAGGCGCACAAGGGTGTCGTCCGGGTCGCTGCGCGCGGCCACGATGTGGCCCAGCTTGTCGTACTTGAAGCGGACCGTGGTATGGGCCGTGCGGCGCGTGAGCAAGCGCCCGACGGCATCACGCTCGTACAGCGTGTCGATGGCTTCGGGCGTGCCGGGCGCCTCGATGCTGCGCACGAGAAAGCCCGCGTCGTCGTACGCGAAACGGGCCCGCGTGCCGTCGAACCGGAGCTCGTCGATCAGCTGGTCCACATCATCGTAGGCGAAGCGGTAGCGGGCGCCGTTCTCGTTGCGCAGCGCGGCCAGGCGCCTGGCCGGGTCGTATTCATAGTGCAGCGCCTGCCCTTGCGCATCGCACCGCTGCACGAGCTGACCGTCGGGTGCGTAGCCGTAGGTGGTGCGCCTGCCCAGGTGATCCTGCACGGCCACCATCTGCCCGGCGGCATTCCATTCGTATTGCTCGAAGCTGCCGTCGGCCTGGGCCTGCCGTGCCAGCCGCCCCGCCACGTCATAGTCATACACGGTGCGTGCGCCAACCGCGTTCTCGACGGCGATCAGCTTGCCTTCGGGGTCATAGGCCAGGCGCATGCGGCGTCCGGCGCAGTCGGTGTGCGAGACCAGTTGACCGTGTTCGTCGTAGACCAGTTCGGTGCGCCCACCCTTGCCGTCGATGACCGCGCTGACCAGGCCCTTGTCGCCGTACTCGTACGCCGTGCTGACGCCGGTCGGGCCGGTCTCGGTCACGAGGTTGCCGCGTTCGTCGTAGTCGAGGCGCGTCGTGTGGGCCATCGCATCGGTGATGGCCACGGGCAGCTTGAACGCGGGGTGCCACTCGATGGCGGTGACGCCGCCCTCGGCATCCTGCACCTCGACCGGGTTGCCGCGCTCGTCGTAGCGCATCTCGACCACATGTTCGGCCGGGTCGGACACCATGCGCAAGCGGCCATGCTGATCGAGCCCGCGCGCGGCGAAGCGCCCGAGCGGATCGGTGTAGCCCGTCCAGCGGCGCTTGGCATCGAGGTGGTAGAGGCTGCGGCGGCCTTGGGCGTCCGTGACGGCGGTGTGCGTGTCGGCGTAGTCGAGCGTCCAGGCGCGGCCCACGTTGTCGCGGTAGGCCACGACGCGGGCATCGGCGCCTGCATCCGCATACTCGGCCCAGCTCTCGAAGACATCGGCATGCGACTGCCACACCAGCATGCCGTGCGCGCCATAGCGGAAGCGCCGTGTGCACTGGCCCGCGCGGTTCACGACCTCGGTCAGGCGCCCGCCGCCATCGTAGCCATAGCGCGCCAGCACCGTCGGCGACGAAGCCCCGGGCCACCAGGCATCGACCTGCACGAGGCGCTGCGCCTGCATCTGCAGCACGACCCTGCGCCCGCCCGGGCAGGCCACCTCGATGGCCTCGCCGCCGTCCGACCTGCGGCCATGCCTCAGGTGCATCTCATTGCCGTTGCGATCGGCGACGCCCGTGAGATGCAGCTGATCGCCCCGCGCCTCGGCAAACAGATAGCTCAGCCCATCGACCGTGCTCAGCCGGTAGGCACCGCTCTCGTCGCGCGCCAGGCGCATCTGGTCGGCGGGCGCCTCTTCGTGGGCGCCGGGTGCCATGGCCTTGAAGCGCACGCGCCGCCCGGTCACGCCGACGAAGTCGATGAACTCGGTGAACTGCCCGCTCGCATCGGGCACCAGATCGAGCATGGCCTCCAGCGGCGACGACCACCCACGCCCCATCCAGCCGACGCGCGCGCTGGTCGCGCAATAGGTGCGCTGCCAGGTCAGGCTGATGACGCCCCGGACGACGAAATCGAGGTCTTCCTCGCCCGACAGGATCAGGGCGCCGTTGAGCGCGTTGACGGGCAGGCCGTCACGCAGGTCCTCACAGCGGACAGGCTTCATCCCCGCCTCCCATGGCCGGCGGCGCCATGCCGTCCGTGTGCGGCATCGGCGGCGAGTTGCCCGGCATGGAGCCATGGTTGTGCGTCGTGATGTCGAGGTGGCGCACCACGTTCTCGCCCTCGACCTTCACATCCATGGACCACATGTTGAAGTAGACCTTGCCCGTGTTCTTGTGGGTGACCACGCCCTTCATCGGCGCCGAGCCCGCCTCGTCGCCCGAGCTTTTGCTGAAGCACGACTTGTTCTTGAGCATCACTTCCTGGCCCGATATCTTCACGGACGAGGAGCCATCGGTCGTGTCGGAAGCCATGCCCGTGTTCGGGTAGGGAATGGGCACGCCGGGCGGTGTGGCCGGCGTTTGCGGCGGCGTCATGCACACGTCCGGAAAGGCGCAGATGGTCTTGCCCGATGCCGACTTGCACGACACCTCCATCATGTTGGCGAAGACCTGGTTGCTCATGGCGAAAGCCTCGTTCAGTTCAACTGAACAGAGCCGCCCTTGATCCGGTTCACGCCACTGGAGCGGTTGAGCACATAGGTGCCGTCGATCAGCACCTTGCCGGCCTTGGTCAGCGTGATGCTGGCCTTGCCGCAACGCAGCACCAACTGCTCGGATGCGGACACGACCATGCGCCGGCCGTCCGCGTCGACATCGACGGTGGCGGGCTGCTGCGGCAAGGGCCAGCCGGCCTGGCCGCGCAGCACACCCATCACGATCGGCTTGTGCACGTCACCCTGCTCGAACATCAGCACGACGCCCTGCCCCATGTGCGGGCCATGCAGATCGACCACGCTGCGCGCCCGCAGCGCCGCCGCGCCCGGCTGGCCGGGAAAGCTCACCAGCGCGGTCAGCCCGTTGTCCGCCAGGGCCAGCAAGGTGCCGACGATCACGCCGTGGATGGGGCCCTGCAAAGGCGCGGCGGGCTGCGTGGCCTCGCCCAGCGAGGTGGCCGGGCCTTGCAGCAAAGGCGAGAGCAGGTCGTCGCGCTCGGCCGCGTGGGCCGGTGGCTCACTCGGTTGCGCACTGGGCAGCTCAGGCAGGTCGGAAATGCGCATGGTCGGGCTCAGTTCTGCAAGATCTTGGAGCCCTTGAGCACCATGTCGCTGCTGGCCTTGGCGTTGATCTTGCCGCTGCCCTCGATCGTGATGTCTTTGCCCTTGATGGTGATCGTGCCGTCTTTCTTCATCGTGATGCTGGCGCTGCCCGTCTTGATGGTGATGGCATCGCCCGCATCGATGACGAGGTTCTTGCCCACTTTGAGCGCATCGTCCTTGGCGATGCTGGCGCTGCGGCCGCCGCCCACGTTGCGGGACTCGTCCTTGCCGACGTTGGTCGACAGGTTGCCGCCCGCGTCGATGGAGCGGTTCGCCCCCACGCTCACGCTCTGGCTCGCACCCACCGTGACGCTCTGCACGGCGCCCACGGCGATCGTCTGCGCCGCGCCGATGGCCACTTCCTGCGCGGCACCGATGGCGATCGTCTCGTTGATGCCGACCGTGTGCGTGCGCTGCATGGCCACGGTCGCCGTCTCGCTGCTGCCCACACTGATGCTGCGGTTGGCCGCGATGGTGATGGTCTCGTTGGCCCCGACCGACTCGGTACGGTTGGCCCCGATCGTGATCTGCTCGTTGCTGCCGACCGTCTCGGTGCGGTTCACGCCGATGGCGATCGTCTCGTTGTTGCCGACCTTCTCCTTGCGGTCGACCCCGATCGTGATCGTCTCGTTGTTGTCGACGGTCTCGGTGCGGTCGTGCTTGACGTGCACGGTCTCGTCGTGGTCGATGGTCTTGGTGCGGTCGTGGCCGACCCAGTGCGTCTCGTCGTGCTCGACCTCGATGTCCTGGTTCTTCTCGGCGTGCAGCCACACCTGCTCGCTGCCCTTCTTGTCCTCGAAGCGCAGCGCGTTGGCGTTGGCCGCCGAGCCGCCCTTGGACGAGCGCGAGAGCACGCCGGACTGCGTCGCGTTGGCGGGCAGGTCCCACGGCGGCATCTGCTGGGCGTTGTAGACGCGGCCCGTGATCAGCGGCTGGTCGGGGTCCCCTTCGAGGAAGTCGACGACCACTTCCTGCCCGATGCGCGGGATGTGCATGAAGCCGAAATTCTGGCCGGCCCAGGGCTGCGACACGCGCACCCAGCACGAGCTGGTCTCGTTCTTCTTGCCGTAGCGGTCCCAGTGGAACTGCACTTTGACGCGGCCGTACTTGTCCGTGAAGATCTCTTCGCCGCCGGGCCCGACGACCACGGCGGTCTGCGGACCCTGCACGAAAGGCTTGGGCGTGGCGCGCGGCGGGCGGAACTGCTGCGCCGCCGGGATGGCATCGAAGCTGGCCTTGTATGTGCTGCCGCTTTCGCCCGCATCGAACACGGCCACGCTGGCCTGGATATCGACGCGCGTCAGCAGGTACTGCGCGTTCTGGTCGTCGCGCGGGTGCTTGGCCAGCGTGAAGGTGCGGCCGGCCTCCAGGCCCATGGCGTTGCCCTCGCCGCCCAGGCGATGATGGCGCGCCTGGACCTCGTCCAGCCAGTCCTCGGCCATCTGCTTGCCGTCGGGCGACTTGATGTAGTCGCCCTGGAAGTCGAAGCGCTCGGCCGAGTCCTGGTCGTGCGAGCGCGAGAGGCTGGCGTCGACCAGCAGCGAGGTCGCGGGACGCTCGAAGTCGTAGCTGGTCAGCACCGTCTTGCCGGTCTTGACCTCCTGGGTGAAGGTCCAGCCCGAGATGTACGCCTGGTCGGGCGGCGCGTTGTTCGCGTCCTCGATGTAGCGGATGCTGGCTTCGCCGGTGATGGGGTCGTGCGCGCTGAGCGAGTCCATCAGCACGAGCTCGTGCTTGCCGTCCTGGTGCTCGAAGTACCAGTAGATGCCTTCGTGCTCGAGCAGGCGCGTGACGAACTGGAAGTCGCTCTCGCGGTACTGCACGCAGTAGACCCAAGGGCGGTAGGTGCGGAACAGCTTGAGCTTGACGTGCGCGACGCTGGCGTGGTCGTCGAACACTTTCTTGACGATGTCCGGGACCGTCATCTCCTGGAAGATGCGGCAATCGGCCGTGCGCGTGAGGAACCACAGCCAGGGCCGCACCTCCGCCTGGTAGGCGAAGTAGCGGCCGCGCGGCGTGCCCAGGCCGAAGCGGGTGACGTAGCCGTGCACGTGGCGCTTGCTGTCGTCCCCCAGGTGCATGGTGACCGTGAGCGGCTTGCCCAGCAGGTCGGTGGGCTTGAGGTCGGGCTTTTCGCTCAGCAGGCTCAGCTGCATGCCGCCCAGCTGGCTCAGGCCTTCGGTCACGTTCAGCGACGCGAGGAACAGGTCGTCCGCGGGCAGGGGCGAGCTGATCGTGATGGGGGCGTGGTTGGGCATGGCCGCAAGTTGAACGCAGGCGGGTGACTTGGCAAAGCGACCAAAGTCATGCGCCGGGGTGGGTTTCCCCGGTCTGCAGCCTGGATGGGGGGATGGGTCAGCTCAGCTGGCGCGCCGCCACCAGCCAGCCGTTGACGGGCTTGCCGCCCTCTTCGCGCAGCACGACGGCCTCTTGCGCCAGCAGGCTCAGGCCCGCCAGGCTCAGCGCATCGACGATGTGCGGGCTGCTGTGCGCATAGCGGCCATGCGGCTGGATCTGGTGCGGCTCGGGCGAGTCATCGGGCAGCGCCTCGACCGTGAAGATCAGCGTGCCGCCGGGCTTGAGCGATTCGGCCGCGGCCTTGCTCAGCTTGGTCAGGTCGCCGAAATAGCACAGCGTGTCGGCCGACAGCACCACGTCCCACTGGCGCGGCGACAGCTGCAGGAACTCGGTCAGCTCGGCCTTGTACAGGTCGTCGTAGACGCCCTTGTTCTGCGCCTTGTCGAGCATGCCGCGCGACAGATCGACGCCGCCCAGCGTCTTGGCCCAGGGCTTCATCAAGGGGCCGCACAGGCCCGTGCCGCAGCCGGCATCGAGCATCACGTACTGCTTCTGCGGCGCGGGCAGATGGCGGGCCATCAGCTCGGCGCACAGCTGGGGCGCCTGGTAGTTCAGGCGCTCGTTGAGCACGGACTCGAAGCTCTCGGCGAACGAGTCGAAAGCCTGCTCGACGTAGTCGTCGGGCGCGCGCTCGGGCACGTCCTGCTTCGTGCAGGCGGCATACATGTGGCGGGCGGTCGGGTGATGCGGCTCTTGCGCGAGCCACTGGCGGTAGACCTCGCCCGCGTCCTCGATGCGGCCCATGGCGTAATAGGTCGAGCCCAGCAGGCGCCGCGCCGACGCGTCGCCGGGCATCAACTCCAGCGCCTTGACGTAGTAGGTGATGGCGCCCGCGCGGTCGCCCCGGGCGGCATACAGCAGGCCCATGTTGTTGTGGGCGTTGATGTGCCGGGGGTCGAGCGCGATGGCGCGTTCGTAGGCGGCATGCGCCTCGTCGAGGCGGTCCTGGGCCTTGTAGAGCGCGCCCAGGTTGTTGTGCAGGTCGGCGTTGCCGTCGTCCAGCGCCACGGCCTGCTGGTAGGCGTGCAGGGCCTGGTCGATCTCGCCGCGGTCGGCGTGGATGTTGCCCAGGTTGTTGCGAAAGCCCGCGTAGTTCGGCTCGGCCGCGATGGCCTGTCCGATCAGGGCCACGCCCTCGTCGGAGCGGCCCATCTGGTGACGGGCCATGCCCAGCAGATGCAAAGCATCGGGCTGACCGGGTACGGCGTCCAGGATGCGGCCATAGATGGTGGTCGCACCTTCGAGCGAGCCCTCACGGTGCAATCGAATGGCGTATTGCAGGGCTTCGTCGATGCCCATTTCTGCCTTGGAAGCGGCGCTTGTCGTCATGTTGCGCATTCAAAAGTGGGTTGGCGGGGGCGTGTCAAACCACCCGAACGAAGATGCCCGTGAAAATGTAGTTGACACCACCGATATTGGCCACGCCGCCCGCCGGCCCGTTCACCCATGCGAACAGATCGGCTTGCTGGGTGTCTTGCCCGCCGTCGGGGTTCATCACCCAGATACCGCCGTTCTCCTGGCGCGCCAGAACATAGTGCGTCAACCCGACGCCCGCGATGATCACGACCAGCAGGATCCGCGCATTGTTGGCGAAGTGCTCCGGCAGCAAAGGCGAAACCTGACCGGCCAAGCCCGTGCTCACCAGCTCTTCACGATGGGTCATATAGGGCGCGACCATGGCCGGCATCGCGTCCATCAGGTTGCCGATGCGTCCCTGGTCTTCATAGAACTGGCTTTGGCGCCCATTGCCGAGGAAGAAATTGGACACGTAGGCCACGGGCGATTCGCTCGGGCCGTTGCCGCGCCAGACGTTCTGCCAGATCTGCATTTCGGTTGCGACATTGATGCTGGCCGGCGCGGTCGTGCCGAGTTCGGCCAGGGTCACCATCGCACAGACGGCGCCGCACGATTGGCCTTGGGTTTGAGCGAAGTTATAGCGAGGCATGTGGATCCCTTTGGACGGTCAATCGAAGTGGCAAGAAAATGCGTTGTTTTCTCGATGACCGTCAGTGGAACCCAGATGGCGCAGGCGACCAAGCGACCAAAGTCACGGCCGCCGCCCCACCAGGCCCGATGAGATCAGGTCCAGCCGAAGAAGCGCTCTTGCGCTGCGCTGGACTTCACTTCGGTGCCGTTGTCGAGCACGACGCCACGGTGGATGTACTTGCCGTCAGGCTTGGTCTCGTCCGTGTACATGGTGTAGAGCGAGCCTTTGTAGCCCAGCACGCAACTGGCTTTGACGCCGCTTTTCCAGAGCTCGCGCGCCAGGCGCTTGGCGAAAGGCGTGGCACCCAGGGCGCTGTAGCAGGAGTCGGACACGATGGTGCCCAGATACTGCTTCTTGAAGCCCTTGGCAAGCAGGCGCTTGACGATTTCCGCCGAATCGATTTCCTCGGAATGGTCGTCGGCCTCGATGGTGGGGTCGTTCACGCCGCCATGGCCCCAGATGTGCAGGCGGGTACCTACGCCCAGGCCCAGCTTTTCGAGTGGCTTGCCCGGTGTGTCCATCGTGATGATGGTCCACTTGCGCTTGTGGTGGGTCTTGTCGCGATCGGTGTTGTTGTTCTCGTACTGGGCTTTCATGCCAGCACATTGCGCTTCGGTCCAGGGCAGGAATACAACTCTGTCTTGAGCCATGCTTTTCTCCTTACTGCAACGCTCTGTTCATCGAAAAAAAGTGGGGGCGGCGCCGCGCTCACGCGAAGTCATAACGGAAATTGCCGCCATCGCTGTTCACGGTCACACCACCGATGGGCTTGCCTTCGAGCATGCGGTTCAGGAACTCGCGGCTGATGTCCGGCAACATCGTGTTGGTCAGGATCGCGTCGATCATGCGACCGCCCGATTCGCCTTCCGTGCAGCGCGACACGACCAGCTTGACGACCTCGTCCGTGTAGTTGAACGGGATCTTGTAGCGCGCCTCGACGCGCTTCTTGATGCGGCCCAGTTGCAGGCGGATGATCTGGCCGAGCATCTCGTCGCTCAGTGGGTAGTAGGGGATGGTGACCAGGCGGCCCAGCAGCGCGGGCGGGAAGATCTTGAGCAACGGCTCGCGCAGCGACTTGGCCAGGCCTTCGGGCTCGGGCATGAGCTCGGGGTCGGCGCACATGCTGGCGATCAGGTCGGTGCCGGCGTTGGTCGTCAGCAGGATCAGCGTGTTCTTGAAGTCGATGGCGCGGCCTTCGCCGTCTTCCATCCAGCCCTTGTCGAAGACCTGGAAGAACAGCTCGTGCACGTCCGGGTGGGCCTTCTCGACCTCGTCGAGCAGCACGACGCTGTAAGGCTTGCGGCGCACGGCCTCGGTCAGCACGCCGCCTTCACCGTAACCCACGTAGCCCGGAGGCGCGCCCTTGAGCGAAGACACGGTGTGCGCCTCCTGGTACTCGCTCATGTTGATGGTGATGAGGTTCTGCTCGCCGCCGTACAGGGCTTCGGCCAGCGCCAATGCGGTCTCGGTCTTGCCGACGCCCGAGGTGCCGGCCAGCATGAACACGCCGATGGGCTTGCTGGGGTTGTCCAGGCCGGCGCGCGAGGTCTGGATGCGCTTGGCAATCATCTCCATGGCGTGGTCCTGACCGATCACGCGCTGGGCCAGCAGCTTGGGCAGGTTCAGCACGGTCTCGATCTCGTTGGCGGCCATGCGGCCAACGGGGATGCCGGTCCAGTCGCCGACGACGGCGGCCACGGCCTGGTAGTCGACCGTGGGCAGGATCAGCGGGGTCTCGCCTTGCAGCGCATGCAGCTCGGTCTGGACCTGCTTGAGTTCGGCCAGGGCATCGGCGCGCTCGGCGTCGGTCAGCTTGGGTTTGTCGGCGGGCGTTGTGGCCGCTGCAGTCTCGGCAGCTTGCTGTTCGAGCTTGCTGCTCGTGCCTTCGACCGGCTCGCCGCCATCGCGCAGCTTGGCGCGCAGGGCCAGCAGCTTGTCGACCAGGGCCTTCTCGTCCTGCCAGCGCTTCTCGAGGCCGACCAGGCGCTCGCGCTCCGAACCCAGCAAGGCCGCGACCTGCGTCTGGCGCTCCAGCGTGTCGATGCCGATGGCGGTTTCGCGGGCGATGATGCCCTGCTCCACCTCGAGGGCCTCGATGCGCTTGCGGCAGTCGTCGACCTCGGCGGGCGTGGCGTGCAGGCTCACGGCCACGCGGGCGCAAGCCGTGTCCAGCAGGCTCACGGACTTGTCGGGCAGCTGGCGCGCGGGGATGTAGCGGTGCGAGAGCTTGACGGCGGCTTCGAGCGCTTCGTCGAGGATCTGCGCCTTGTGGTGCTTCTCCATCGTCGAGGCCACGCCGCGCATCATCAGGATGGCCTTGGGCTCGTCGGGCTCGTCGACCGTGACGCTCTGGAAACGGCGCGTCAAGGCCGGGTCTTTTTCGATGTGCTTCTTGTACTCGGCGAAGGTGGTCGCGCCGATGGTGCGCAGCTGGCCGCGCGCCAAAGCGGGCTTGAGCAGGTTGGCCGCGTCGCCCGTGCCGGCCGCGCCACCCGCGCCGACCAGTGTGTGCGTCTCGTCGATGAACAGGATGATGGGCTTGGGCGAGGCCTGCACCTCGTCGATCACCGAGCGCAGGCGCTGCTCGAACTCGCCCTTCATGCTGGCACCGGCCTGCAGCAGGCCGACGTCGAGCGCGCGCAGCTCGACCTCTTTGAGCGAAGGCGGCACGTCGCCGCGCGCGATGCGCTGCGCGAAGCCTTCGACCACCGCCGTCTTGCCCACGCCCGCTTCGCCGATGAGGATGGGGTTGTTCTGGCGGCGGCGCATCAGGATGTCGACCACCTGGCGGATCTCGTCGTCGCGGCCGACGATCGGGTCCATCTTGCCGCTGCGTGCCTGCTCGGTCAGGTCGGTCGTGAAGCGCTTGAGCGCCTCCTGCTTGCCCATGGCAGCGGGCGCGATGGCATCGCTGGCTTCGCCGGGCGCGCCGCCCGTGTCCGATGCGCCCTGACCGGCCTCGGGCGACTGGGCCAGCAGCGACGCGAACTTGTCGACCAGGTCATCGAGCTTGATCTTGTCGAACTGCTTGGAGATGGCCAGCAGCGCGTTGCGCAGCGTCGGCGTCTTGAGCATGCCGATGACGAGGTAGCCGGTGCGCACCTGGCGGTCGCCGAACATCAGCGAGCCGTAGACCCAGCCGCGCTCGACGGCGTTCTCGATGACCGGCGAGAGATCGGTGATGGCCGTGGCGCCGCGCGGCAGGCGGTCCAGCGAGGCGGTGATGTCGGCCGTCAGCGTGGAGGCATCGATCTCGTACTGGCGGATGATGCGGTGCAGGTCGGAGTCGGGCGTGTTGAGGATCTGTGCCAGCCAGTGCTGCAGCTCGACATAGGGGTTGCCGCGCAGCTTGCAAAACACCGTGGCGCCTTCGATGGCCTTGTAGGCCAGCGGGTTGAGTTTGCCGAACAGGGCGGTGCGACTGATTTCTGCCATGAGGTTCTCCTGGTGATGCTGTGGTGTGCGGTGGTGTTCAGTGAGGCTGGGCTTCGAGGCGCAAGCGCATGTCGGCACGGTCGGGATGCGGGGTCTTGCGGCCGAGCCAGGCGTTCAGGCCGAGCTGGCCTGCCGAAGCGGCCTGTGCGACGGTGGGCTTGCCCGCTTGCGCGCGGCGGCCCAATTGGAGTCGCGGTACCTCGCTGCCCTGGAGCACCAGCCGCGTCTCGCAGGACAGCCCTAAGCCCAGGTACTGCCGCAGCCAGTCGCGCAAGGCGGTGCGCGCGGGCTGGCCGGGCAGAAAGCGCTGGTACTGCGCGTAGCTCAAGGGGCCGATGCGCAAACGGAAGTTCGATTGCCTGTCCCACACGCGTTTGCCGAGCACGGCACGCTGGCCCAGGGCCGTGTTGCGGCCCGGTGCCGTGCTGGGCAGCAGGCGGCTGCGGTCTTCTTCCTGCAGGTCGAGCCAGTGGCCCACAGCCGGCTCGATATCGACCTGCACGCCGAAGTACTGCTTGAGGATCTTGACCAGCCCTTCGGCATTGCGCGGGCCGCGCGACAAGGCCGCCGCGTGCAGGCGCTTGGCATCGTCGGGGATGGCATCGCGCAGCGTGAAAGGCTTGGCCGCCTGGCCGAACAGGGCGCTGACCCAGCGCGAGAAGTCGTCGTCCCACGGGCGGTCGCGGTGGACGACTGGCCGCGACTGCGCCCAGGCCTTGAAGAACAGCAGCAGCGCGCGGTGATGGAAGACATCGGCGAAGCGCGTCAGGGTCGGGTCGCCATGGCTGCGGGCACGCTCGCGCACGTACTCGGTCAGGTGCATGGGCATCGGGCCCATCGGGCCGAACAGCCCGAAGCCGCGCTGACCGATGCGCGGCACGGGGCCCGTATCGGTCGAGAACGAGTGGATGTTGGCGGGCGCGAAATTGAGCTCAGGGTCCTGCCCCAATCGCACGGCCTCGTCGCGTGGACGCAGGGCCTCGCCCAGTCGCGGCGCGGTCGGGTTCAGGGCCTGGATGCGACGCAGCACCTGGAAGAGGTCGTGCGCATAAGGCGCCTCGCCCAGCTGCAGCCACAACTGGTGCATGGCCAGCCGGTCGCGCTCGCTGACCTCGGTCGGGGCGCGCTTGGGCAGCATCACCGATGGCGGGGCGAGGTCGTCCACGGCCGTGGTCATGACGTTCAGCGGATCGTTCGGTGTCGCCATGCCCGCCCCTTACAGAATGGCGGACTGCCCCATGCGGGGCGCCCATTGCATGATCAGGCCGCGCGATGCCGTGCGCAGCCGCGTTTCCGTGAAGCTGTTGATGGCCGCATGCCGCGCGAAGAAGTGCTCCAGCACGCTGCCCAGCAGCACCGGGCCGCTGCCTTGCAGGCCCATGTCGTCGAGTTCGAGGTCGATCTGCACGCCCGAACCGAAAGCCAGACGCCCCGGCCCCGGCAGGCGTCGCGCCACTTGCCGTGCCGTGACCGAGCGGATCCCGTCGACCTGCTTGCGCCAGCTCGCATCGCCCTCGGGCCCATGCAGGCTCAGGAGGCTGCGCAGCGCGGCCGCCGCCTTCTGCGGGTCCTCGCCCGCGATCGACAGGTAGTTCAAGCTCAGCTGGCTGATCAGCGACCAGCCGATGTCGCCGCGCACCAGGCGCTGCACGACCGGCGTCGGCCCGCGCAGGCACTGCACATGCTTGACCGGCCCGGTCACATCGATGCGCCAGGCCGATGCGCCATGGCTCGACTCGCGCTGGCCCGCGCCGGGCAGCAGCATCGGCAGATCGCGGTTGCTGACCAGCGCCGTCACGGCCAGCTGGCGCAGCGCTTCGCCATAAGGCGCGTTGCCCGGGTCCACCAAAGAGATGAAGACCTCGCTGCCGATGTACGACGAGCGCGTGCCCTGCTCACGCTGGCGCTGCGACAGCATGCGCGGCTCGCGCCGCACCGTGTAGTAGGCCGGGTGCGCGCTGCTCTCGGTGTGAAAGGCCGCATACAGCGGGTGGAAAACCTGCTCGGCCACATTGCCCGTGCCGTAGCCCGTGATCGACTCGACGCTGTAGACCTCGAAGTCCATCGGCCGCGTGCGGTCGGGCACGACATGGTGCTCGGGCTGCGAGGTGGTCAGCGCGATGCGGTCCAGCCGCTTGGGAAAGAGGTTGATCGCGGGCGTGCAGTTGAGCGAGAGGCTGTCGACATCGACCAGCGACTCGAGCGCCGCGTCGCCGCGCGACAGCAGGATCACCACGTCGAACTCGTTGCCCTTGATGCGTTGCAGGCGGTGCCGCAGCTGCGACAGCTCGACGAACATCAGGCGCTGCGGCATGGCCGCGAACTCCTGCAGCACGCGGTGGCCCGAAAAACCGCGCAAGGTCTCGGGCAGCAGCGCCTGGTCGTCGTCGAAGCCTTGCTGCTGCAGGCTGTCGGCATGCGCCCACTGCGCCTTGGCCTGGGCCGCGTCCATGGGCAGCCAGGTGCCCAGCGTGGCCGTGGTCAAGAGCTCATGCAGACGCAGGGCGGTTTCGTCGGGCGCGCTGATGTAGAACGACAGCGCATCGAGCGGCAACTGGTGCGCCATCAGGCCGCCGTGCACGCGCAGCTTCAGCCGCAGGCCGCCACGCACTTGCCGTGCAATGGGCAGTGCCGCCAAAGGCAGATCGGGCGCGTGGCTGAAGTACTGCACGCTGGCCACTTCGATCGGCCACAGCATCACCTCGTGGGCCGTGCGGAACTCGCAGCGCGTGTTCTGGCCGCGCGCCACCTCGCTCGTCAGCACAGACTGGCGCGGCAGCTTGAAGCCCTTGCCCAAGGCAGGATCGGCCAGGTCGGGCTGCAAGCGCGCGACCATCATCGACGGCGCGGGCGAGAGGAAGTTCGGGTAGACCGTCTCCAGCATGTGCTGGATGAAGCGCGGGTACTCGGCGTCCAGCTTGAGCTGGGTGCGCGCGGCCATGAAGGCGAAGCCCTCGAGCAGGCGCTCGACGTAAGGGTCGGCCACTTCCAGGCCGTCCATCGTCAGGCGCGAGGCGATCTTGGGGAACTCGCGCGCGAACTCCGCCCCGACCTCGCGCAAGTGGGCCAGCTCCTGGTTGTACAGCTTGAGCAATCCGGGGTCCATCAGCGGCGTCCTCCATCAATCGGCGTCGGGCTGCCGTCGCGCACCTTCACCTGGCCCGCTTCGAGGTCGAGCTGGGTGCGCAAGAGCAATTCGAGCGGAATGGGCTGCGCCCACAGGAAGCCGCGTATCTCGAACTCGATCACGTTGTGCGCATCGAGCATCGCACCGCCCTCGATGGCCTTGACGGACAGCGAGTGCTCCAGCACGCGCGGCTCGAAGCGCAGGATGGCCTGGCGCAAGGCCTGCTCGACACTGGGCACATCGACCTTCGAGGCCAGTTGGCCCGACATCGGCGGCAAGCCATAGTTGAGCACCGATGCGGCCGCCTCGGGTGCATCGGCAGCCTGCTTGCCCAGAGGCTGCACAGCGTTGAGCAGCCAGCTCAGGTCGCGCAGCACGGCCTGGCGCAACTGGTTCTTGTTGAGCACGCGCCGGTCGTCGGCATCGTGCTTGTTGTCGGGGTTGTCGTCGGTGAGACGGTCCAGCAGCGCGGGCTGCAAACGGTCACGCAGGTCGGTCGTGGCCATGGGCATTGCTCGCGCTGTTCGAGGGTGGCGTTCAGGCCGCGGCCTGGCCGTCGGACGATGCCGCGTCGTCCACGACATTCAAGGTCATGGTGCGCACGTCCAGCAAGCCCAGCTCGGCCTGGTCCGTGGTCAGCAAACGCTGGCCCAGGCCCTGGTACTGGCCGGGCGAAGTCTCGACCCAGTCCGTGCGGCGCGACAGGCGCAGCGCGTTGTCGGCCGCTTCGGGCATGGGCGCATAGCGCGTGGGCACCAGGGCCACGGTGCCGCCGCCATTGGCAAACGTCAGCGAGGCCGGCAGCCAGACCATGTCGCGCAGGTCGGCCGGTTCGTCGAACTCGATCGAGGCGACCGATGCGAACGGCAGCCAGCCATAGCGCCCGTTGATGATGACTTCGAGCACGGGGCCCAGGCGCGAGTCCGCATCGGCGATCCACTCGAAGGCTTGGTCGTTGACCGTGCCGCTCGTGGTGGGCGCAGCCTCCAGCGCCTGCCCGCGCAGGTGCGTGGCCAGGGCATGGTCGCCACGGGCATCGGCCTGCAGCGCCTCCACCAGGTGCGCCACCCATGTCTGCGGCTTGCCGAACACGATGGGCGTGGTCTGCCCCTTGAACACGGCTTCGCGCAAGGCCTCGCATTGCAGGGCCTCGCGGTAGGTGTTGACCATGGCCAGGGTGCCGGCGTCCAGCTCCCCACAGACCTTGAGCTGGTTCAACGCCCGCGTCCACTGGCTGCCCACGGCCAGTAGCTGGAACAGGAAGATGCGCAGCTTGGCATTGGCCGGCTGCGCGCGCACCCCATCCTGCAAGGATTGCAGCGCCTGGGCCAGGTCGCCCTGCTTGAGCGCCTGTTCAGCGGCTTCGATCGTGTTCATGTCGGGTGTGTCCTTCGGCGATCAGGCCGGTGTGATTTCCGTTTCGAACGTGGTGGCGCCGCCACCGCCGCCCGATGCCGTCTGCGGCTGGTATTGCACGTTCACCTTGAAGAAGGCGATGCGCAGCTCTTCCAGCAACTCGGGCGCGTTGTCATGCACGGACCCGACCGTGTGCGACATGACGCGCGCCTTCTCGATCGTGATCTTGAGGTAGTCCACGGCACTGCTGCCGCCGGCCTTGCGCACCGACAGCGTCACCTTCTTGAGCGCCTCGTTGGAGCGAAGCGCGGACATCAAGGCGGTGGAAGCGCGGTCCACCCGCTTGCGCACCACGAGCTCTTTCAAGGTCGTGCGCGCCTGCGCGGCCGCGAACGACGCGGCGGAGACATCCATGCCCCAGTTCCAGCCCACCACCTCGATCTCGTCGGGATGGTGCTGGTCGGAAGATTCGCCCTTGATCGGGCCCTGGCGGGTGCCCTCGATCTTGAGGAACATATCGGCTTGAGCCATGAGACAGTCTCCGCTGCGAAGTCAATGACAGCTTGGGGCGGGCGGGCCGAAGCCCGCCCTGCGCCCGATCAGCCTTGCGGCTTGTTGGCGGGGATGTCCCAGGCGGACGTGGAAGTGGCGCCGGCGCCGCCTTCCTTGCTCTGGATCGTGTACTCGACCTTGAACTTGGCGAAGTTCAGCACGACGTTCTCGGTCAGGCGGTCTTCGCCACCCGAGCCGCCGGTCTGCACCGACGACACGAGCACGTCGGTCAGCGTGATCTTGATGTACTCGAGGGGCTTGTCGCCAGCCTTGCGCACGGTCAGCTTGGCTTCCTTGATGTGCGTGCCCTTGCAGGCGGCGGTGAGCAGGGCGGTCGAGCTGGAGTCGACCCACTTGGTCAGCGAGAGATCCTGCACATTGACCTTGCCGGCGCCGGCGCCGGTACCGGCGTGCGCGCTGCCCGACTGGGACAGGCCCCAGCTCCAGGCCAGCACGTCGACTTCGTCGGGGTGCTTGTCGTCTTTCGATTCGCCCTTGATATCACCAATCTTGATGAACATATCCACTGACATGATGCTTCTCCGGTTAAGTTGAGCAACCCACAGAATTTGAAGGCCGACACAAGGCGGGCGCGGGAGAGGGGTCAATCTCTCGCACCGTCGGCATGTTGAAAGCAGGCCGACTTGCGGTCGGCCCGATAGCGCGCTTGTTTCTGGCGTCTTTGGTCAGGTGGCCTGCCTGATCAGGCTGCCTTTTGCGAAGGCAGTTTCGAAACCAGACGCAGCGATACGGTGAGGCCTTCCAGCTGGTAATGCGGACGCAGGAAGAACTTCGACGTGTAGTAGCCCGGGTTGCCCTCGACCTCTTCCACGACCACCTCTGCGGCAGCCAATGGGCGACGGGCCTTGGTGTCCTCGGACGAGTGGGCGGGGTCCCCGTCCACGTAATTCATGATCCAGTCCTGCAGCCAGCGCTGCACTTCGGCGCGCTCCTTGAACGAACCGACCTTGTCGCGCACGATGCACTTGAGGTAGTGCGCGAAACGGCAGGTGGCGAACAGGTAGGGCAGGCGCGCGGCCAGGTTGGCGTTGGCGGTTGCATCCGGATCGTCGTACTCGGCGGGCTTTTGCAGCGACTGGGCACCGATGAACGCGGCGAAGTCCGAGTTCTTCTTGTGCACCAGCGGCATGAAACCGTTCTTGGCCAGCTCGGCCTCGCGGCGGTCGCTGATGGCGATCTCGGTCGGGCACTTCATGTCCACGCCGCCGTCATCGGTCGGGAAGGTGTGCGTGGGCAGGTTCTCGACCGCGCCGCCGGACTCGATGCCGCGGATGCGCGAGCACCAGCCGTACTCCTTGAACGAGCGGTTGATGTTGACGGCCATCGCGTAGGCCGAGTTGGCCCAGGCGTACTTGTTGTGGTCGGCGCCGGCGGTGTCTTCTTCGAAATTGAAGGCCTCGACCGGGTTGGTCTTGGCACCGTAGGGCTGGCGTGCCAGGAAGCGCGGCATGGCCAGGCCGATGTAGCGCGCGTCGTCGGACTCGCGCAGCGAGCGCCAGGCGGCGTACTCGGGCGTCGTGAAGATCTTGGTCAGGTCGCGCGGGTTGGCCAGCTCCTGCCACGATTCCATCTGCATCAGGCCGGGGTTGGCGGCCGAGATGAAAGGCGTGTGCGCGGCGGCGCTGACCTTGGCCATTTCGCCCAGCAGCTCCACATCGGGCGGCGTGTGGTCGAAGTAGTAGTCGCCCACCAGGCAGCCGAAAGGCTCGCCGCCGAACTGGCCGTACTCTTCTTCGTAGATCTTCTTGAAGAAGGGACTCTGGTCCCAGGCCGTGCCCTTGAACTTCTTGAGCGTCTTGCCCACTTCGGCCTTGGAGATGTTGAAGACGCGGATCTTCAGCATTTCGTCGGTTTCGGTGTTGTTGACCAGGTAGCTCAGGCCGCGCCAGGCGCTCTCGAGCTGCTGGAACTCGGCGTGGTGCAGGATCTTGTTGACCTGCTCGGACAGCTTGGCGTCCAGCGCGGCGATCATGGCCTCGATCGAGCCGATGACGTCGCTGCTGATCAGCTTGGTCTGCGACAGGGCCTGCTGGGCCAGCGTCAACACCGCCTCTTCGACGGCCGACTTGGCGCCGTCGTTCTGCGGCTTGAACTCCTTGTTCAGCAGCGAGGCGAAATCGCCGCCTTCGTATTCGACGCCCTGGAGGGCCGCGCTCTGTGCTTGTGCTTCAGACATGAGAGATCTCCTTGGGTGAGCGTCTTATTGACCGTCGGCGGGCTTCTTGGCGGCAGCCAGGGACTTGAGCAGGGACTCGTCCTTGAGCACCTTGGCCAGCAGCTCTTCGGCGCCCGTCTTGCCATCCATGTAGGTGACGAGGTTGGACAGCTGCTGACGCGCTTCGAGCAGTTGCTTCAGACCATCGACCTTGGCCGCGACGGCGGCAGGCGAGAAGTCATCCATGTTCTCGAACGTCAGGTCGATCGCCAGGTTACCTTCGCCAGTCAGCGTGTTGGGCACCTGGAAGGCCACGCGGGGCTTCATCGACTTCATGCGGGCATCGAAGTTGTCGACGTCGAACTCGAGGAACTTGCGGTCGGCCACGGGGGCGAGCGGCTCGGAGGGTTTGCCCGACAGGTCGGACAGCACGCCCATCACGAAGGGCAGTTGCACCTTCTTCTCAGCGCCGTAGAGCTCGACGTCGTATTCGATCTGCACACGGGGCGCGCGATTGCGGGCAATGAACTTTTGACTACTGGTGGCCATGCTTCGCTCCTGGGTCGTTGGGTTTCAATGGCGTTGAGAAAAATGACAACTTGTGTCGGGGACTGCGGACTGCTACTCAGTACTGATCGTTTGGCACACCGGCCAGCTTCGCGATCTGGTCGACGCCATCGGGGACGAGGTCCCGGATGATGTCCATGAAGTTCTTGCTCATCAGGCGCTGCGCGCGGCGGATCAGCAGCGGCGCGGGGTTGGAGGGCTCGTTGAGCTCGATCCACTCGCAGACCTTCTCGAGCGCGTGGACGGCGTCGTCGCGGGTGCGCAGCGGGCCGGTGCCGGCCACGGCCATGAGGGCGGCGCCACCTGTCGCCGAGGCGTCGCCGCCCTCACCTGCCGCAGCCGCCGAATCGGTGGTGGCCTCGCCCGCGCCCGAAGCCTGTCTGGCCGCGTCGCTGATGGACTGCAGCAGCACGCGCAAGGGGCGGAACTCGGGGCCGGAAATGCTGGCGCGTTCGCTGATGACCGCATCGATGGCCGACACGGTATCGACCATGCCGCCCAGCGCCGCGATCAGGCCGGCCTGCTGGGCTTCGCCATCGCGCAGGGCCTGCACGACGCCGGCCATCGGCAGCACGGTCTCGCCGCTGTTGGGCTGGACCTTGCCCGAGGCCAGCTCGAACTCGCGGCCCGTGACGGCGCTGCGGCCGGCGGTCAAGGTGGACTTGCGGATGTCGTACAGGAAGCCGGCGCCATCGACCAGCGGCGTCAGCGCATTGAGGCGCATCGTCGGATCGTTGTCGTCATCGGCGTCGAGCATGGGGTGCACGCGGTCCCAATGCTGGCTGAGCAGACCCGAGATCAGGCGCAGGCCGTCGGCGGCGGCGGCCAGGCCTTGCAGGCGGGTGGTCGAGCGCAGCAGGTGCACGGCCACGCGCAGGTCGCGTGTGCGGCCCATCAGCTCCGAAGACAGCGTCTGGACCTTGCGCCAGTCGGGTTCTTCGGCCGGGATGATCGTGTCGCCGAACTGCTGCTCGGCCTTGCTGCGCGCGGCTTCTTCCAGAGCCAGGAAGGCGCTGTCGTATTCCAGATCCGGGCCGCAGGGATCGCTTTCGCTGACCGGGGCCAGGAAGGCGTCGACGTCGATCAAAGCCATGGTGTGTTCCGACTCTTCAAAGCATGTTGTCTTGAGACTGACACGCACTGTAGAGACGGCGTTACACGGTCACACCTGCCAAAAGTCATGTGGTGGAGAGCATGGCTTCAAACTAGGGGGGTGCCTGCCGGCGCGGGTGCGACAATCCCCTCATCAAATACAAAAAAGGGTAAATCGCCGCGGCGATTTATCAGGAATAGGGGAGTGACTCGGAATATGTTGGCGACAAACCATCAGAAACCCGTTCTGACATACCAGGCGGCCGACCTGCTCGCCGACCATGTCTATGCCCAGCCGCACACCGTCCATGGCCTGCGGCTGCACGGCGGGCTGGACACGGACGGCCGCTATGTCTCGCCCCGTTCACTGCACCGCCCGGCCGCCATCCGCGCCTGGACGCAGGCCCTGATCGATCGAGGCGGGCAACCGCTGGCCCCTGATCCGCGCCTCATGGCAGGCCCGAACATGCCCAATGCGGACCAGTGGCGCTTCCTGCTGCGCGAGGGCTTCTGGCAACCGCTGTGGCGCCTGCTGACGCACACGGCCATGGCCGAAGGCCGAGGGCGCGTCATGGCGGCCTGGCCCGTTCCCGATCTGCAGGAGGTGATCCACGAAGACATCGCCGGGATGGCGCTGGGCCACTGGCACCGCGGCTTGCTGCAGGCGCACGGCCTGGATGAAGGCGGCGACGCGATGGCCAAGGTCGGCGGCCATGAAGCCATGTGGCGCCTGGTCCGCGACCTCGCGTTCGGCGAGCTGCCCCCGGATGCGCGCCCCGCGATGACACCCCTCAAGCGGATCGTGCCCGCCGACGGCCAGGACAGGCTCCTGCCCGAGGCCCACTACAAGCTGATCGCGATGGTGATGAACCTGTTCCTCGTGGAGTGCCGCGCGGACGCCGCGTTCACGTACCAGCTCAAGCTGTTCAGCTCGCCCGAATTGTTTCCCGGTCGCGCGCAGGCGCTGCAGACGGCGCTGACCCTGATCCAGCGGATCGAGCAGGACGAACAGATCCACCTCGAGTCCATGAGCCTGTATCTGGGCGAGATGCGCGAGCTGACGTTCAAATGCACGGATGGCACGGCCTTGCCGGGGCGCGAGCTGCTGGACCGCATGTGGGGCCGGATGGTCCGCTGGACCTTGGCGCATCAAAAGCGCATCGAGTACCTTGAACGCCGCGCCGAGATGCACGCCATGCTGCGGGCCGCGCCGGACGGCGAGCGGCTCGTCGCCGAGTTCGACGCCCTGGCCGACAGCCACCCCTGGCAAGACGGAGAAGATGGGGAAGTCGATGGCCACTGATCACACATCGCCGTTGAACCCGCGACGCCAGATCCACCCCGGCACCCTGGGCCAGGCGAGCGGCCGCGACCGGCTGGCGGGCCGCCGCATCGTGGTCGTGGGGGCCGGCCAGCGCGAGGATGTCTCGGATGACGCCACCGTCGGCATCGGGCACGCCGTGGCCAGGCTGTTCGCGCGGGAAGGCGCCGCCCTGACCTGCGTCGACATGGACGCCGACGCCCTGGCGCGCACCTGCGGCCTGCTCGACGCGCAGGGCACGCCCGCCCTGCAGGAGCTCGCCGATGTGCGGGACACCAACGCCCTCAAGGGCTTGCTGGCGCGCTGCAAATCGCGCATGGGCGGCTTCGACGGGCTGGTCTTGAATGTCGGCATGTCGCGCGGCGCGCCGTTCGGGCTGCTGTCCGCCCAGAGCTGGGACGATGAACTGGCCGTCAACCTGCGCAGCCACATGCTGCTGGCGCAACTGGCCCTGCCCCTGCTCAGCCCGGGTTCGGCCATCGTGCTGATGTCGTCCATCGCCGCCTTGACCGGGCTCAGCCACAACCCCGCCTACGAGGCCAGCAAGGCGGCGCAACTGGCGCTGGCCCGGTCCATCGCCGTGGCGGGCGAAGGCCGCGGCATCCGCTGCAACGCCGTCCTGCCCGGCCTCATGGACACGCCGATGGGCCGCCAGGCCTCGGGCGTCCAGCCCGCCCGCGCCACGTTCGTGCCCTTCGGCAGGCAAGGCACCGCATGGGAGGCGGCTTATGCGTGCCTGTTCCTCATCTCGCACGAAGCCAGCTATGTCAACGGGCACAGCCTCGTCGTGGACGGCGGCCTGACCGCCGGCGTGATGCGCATGCCGGCGCTCGTCGACACGTCAATCAATACGTCAGATTGAGCAATGTGAAGGACATGCCCGCGGCCGTCATCAGCCCGGCCACGCGGTCGCCGCGCCGGATCCGCTCCTGCCCGGCGGCCAGGGCGATGCCCGCCGGGATCGAGTTGCTGACGAGGTTGCCGTACTCGGGCATCAGGAAGAAATAGGGCACGGCCGTCTCGAGGCCGATCTTCTTCTCGATGTGCTGCCACCAGGACACGTTCTGCGTGTGGGGGATGAAGAGGTCCACCTCGTCGGGGGGGATCGGGTTCGTGCGCATCAGGTCCAGGATGACGCCGATGCTTTCGACCTGGATGTCGCGCCCGAAGGACATGAAGCGGTTCGGGCCGCGGCCCACCATCGAGACCTCGCCCAGGAAGGACGTCTGCGCGTCTTCCTCGTACAAGGGGAACATGCACAGGTCGGCCAGATCGGAGCGCGTGCGGTTGTTATAGGTCCAGGCCGGGTTCTCGCCGTGGGTCAGCACGGTGGCCGTGGCGCCTTCGCCCACCGTGTAATACGGGAAGGCCCACTCCAGGTCGTTGGCATGCCTGACCTGGAACTTCTCGATGTCCGTGGGCAGGCCGTGGTGCGGGTACTCCGCCGTCACGATCAGGATGTGACGGTAGAGCCCTGCCGCCAGGAAGCTCTGGGCGACCTGTGTGGCGCGTATCCAGCTGCTGCAGGCCTCGACCACGTCGAAGCACTGCACATCGGGCATGCCCAGCGCCTTGGCCAGCAGGTTGGACGTCGCGGGCTCGAGCACGCGGCGGTCCACGCTGGCGAAGATGAGCAGGTCGATGTCCTGTTTGTGCATGCCGGCCTGCGCCAGCGCCTCGTCGACCGCGCGCCGCGTCACGTCGAACGCGCGCTCACCCGGCGCCAGCCAGCGCCGCTCTTTGGAGCCGATGTGCTGCAGGAACAGCCCGACTGTCTGCAGCAGGCGCGCCATCTTGCCGTCGTACAGGCCTTCGCTGTGCTGCGTGATCTGATCGAGGATGTGCTGGTTGGTGACCACCAGACTGGGCGCGGCGAACGCGATACCCGCAATGTGCATTCAAGACTCCCTGGGAACGGCTTTATGATTTCTGGAACACGCGCTCGTCGGCCATGGCCCATGTCTGCAGCCGCGTCGCCGCGTCCACGCCGCCTCGGCTCTGGCGCAGGCGGATCCGCTCGAGCATGGCTTCCAGCCGCGTGGTCAGCTTGCTCATGGTGCGCTCGAAGCTTTGCTGCGCGGGCGCGGCCGGGTCCAGCCGCTCCGACAGCCCCAGCTCCCGCCAGACCGCCGTCGGGTTCAGCTTGCGCCTGAGGGTGTCGAGGCCGTCCTGCGCGAACTCGGCGCGCTCGCGCAGCTCGGCGTCGGACAGCTGCGCGTAGTAGTCGCCCAGCTCGTCCAGCCCGAAGGCCACATGACGCGCCTCGTCGGCCATGATGTACATGGCGATGGACTTGATCAGCTTGTTGCGGCTGAAATCGCGCAGCCGCTGCAGCAGCCCGAGCGCCAGGCCTTCGATCAGGATCTGGGAGGTCAGGACCGCGAAATCCCAGCGCGGGTCCGACAGGCCCATCTTGAAGAACGCCAGCACGCCCTCGTCCATGCCGTAGCGCGTCCCGACCTTCTCGGAGATCAGGCGCTCGAAGACCTCGATGTGGCGCGCCTCGTCGTCGGCCTGCTGCGCCGCGAACTGCTTGCCCAGCGCATGCGGCATGACCTGGATCAGGCGCCCGGCCGCCAACAGCGCCGCCTGCTCGCCATGCAGGAACTGCGACAGCGTGTGGGCCTGGTAGTGATGCCTTATCTGGGTCTGCTCGGCCGAGCCGGCCTGCAGCCAGATCGGGCTGCCGTAGACCGGCAGGAACACGTCGTCGTAGGCCAGCGGGGCCTCGGGGTCCACGTCGATGCGCCAGTCCAGCGCGACATTGGCATCCCATCTCGCCAGCTTGCCCTTCTCGTACAGCTCGCGCAGGTGCGGCCGGCCGCCGTACGCGAAGTCCATCACGGCGGGCGCGCCGCATTCGAGGTACAGACTGGCTTCGTGTGGTGCGGTCATGTCGTCCTCTCTGCAGTCCATCTCTTGCCGACCAGCACGGCGTTGTTGCCGCCAAAGCCGAACGAGTTGCTCATGGCGTAGGCCAGGTCTTGCGCGGGCCTGCCCCGATGCGGCACCACGTCGAATGGCCAGTCGTCTTCGCCTTCGGTCCAGTGCGTGGTGGGTGGCAGCATCTGGTGCCGCAGGGCCAGGGCCGTGATGGCGAACTCGAGCGCGCCCGTGCCGCCCAGCATGTGGCCGTGCGCCGACTTGGTCCCGCTCACGGCCGGCAGCGACGCCAGTTGCCCGAACACGGTCAGCAGCGAGCGCGCCTCGACCTCATCGCTGCCCGGCGTGGCCGTGCCATGCGCGTTGACATAGCCGATGGCGTCCGGCGCGATCGCCGCGCTGGCCAAGGCGCGTTCCATCGCCTTGACCTGCCCGCGCGTGTCGGCGTTGATCAAATGATGACCATCGCAGCTCACGCCATAGCCCGCCACTTCGCAGACGGGCGTGGCGCCGCGCGCCAGGGCCTGGTCGAGGCGCTCGAGCACCAGCATGCACGCGCCCTCGCTCAGCGAGAAGCCGCGGCGGTCCTTGCTGAACGGGCGCGTGCCCTGGCCAACCGGAAACACACCGGGCGGGCACATCACGCCCATGGCGTCCCACGCGGCGGCGATGCCCGGCAGCAGGCAGCTTTCGGCGCCCCCGGCGATGGCAACGTCCACGTGGCCATCCTGGATACGCCGGTACGCCTCGCCAATCGCCAGCGTCGACGACGCGCAGGCCGAGGCATAGGTCTGGGACTCGCCATGGATGCCCAGCTGGATGGCGATGTGCGCGCTCGGCCCATTGACCATCGCCCCGGGAATCATCAACTGGGCCCTGCGCGACGTGAAGAAGCGCTCGTAGTGGTCCTCCACGGTCGTGAGCCCGCCCAGGCTGGTGCCCACGTACACGCCGGCCCGGTCACCCAGCTCATGGCCCAGGCCGGCGTTGGCCACGGCGTCCAGCGCGGAGGCCACGGCCAGCTGGCTGACGCGGTCGATGAACTTCTGCTGCATCCTGGTGAACAGCGCATTGGCGTCGAACGCGACCGCCCCGACTTCATAGCCCCCCAGATCCAGCGTGGGATGCGGCTTGATGCCCGTCTGTCCGGCCAGCAGGCTGTCGAAGACAGCATCGGGGCGATGGCCCAAGGGCGTGCGCAGACCGATACCAGTCAGCACCACCCTGTGCTTCATGAGACCTTGTCCTTCTTGGCCTCGAGCAGGCGCTGCAGCATCGGCTGCACGAACGCCGCCAGCTCATGGATGTTGACGGGCAACCTTTCGAGCTTGACGGCGCCCGTGCGCTCGAAGCGGGTCTCGTACATCTCTTCCAGGAACAGCTGGACCTGCACGAGCGACAGCGAATCGAAGTTGGGATCGAGGTCGACGAAGGCCTCGCCCGCCAGGACGCGTTCCCGGGGCAGGCCCAGTTGCGTTTCGAAGATTTCAGCCAGATGCTGCTTGATGGTGTCCAGTGAGAGCATGGTCGACATGGCAGTTGTGCTTCAGGCTTTGAAAGAAAGGGTGGCCACAACCGCTGCGGACTGCGCCTCGATGTGAAGTTCCTGGCTGCGCGCATAGACCAGGCGCGGGCCGGCGCTCGGCGCCTTGCCATTGATGCGCACGGCCGCGTCGCCCCCGATCACGAGCAGCTCGTAGCGCGGCACCACGAGCGCCTGCCCCGGTTCGAGCGCCTGCCGGTCCATGTGGACCTTCTGCTTGATGCCGACGGCGCTGGTGCAGATGTAGCTGCAGTCCGTGAGGGCGGTGAGCGTGAGGTCCTCGTTGAGGATCAGCACCTTCTTCTCGAAGACGCGGTCGGTGCTCAGGTTGCCCCCCACCTCGAAGACCTGGTCCTTCGAGAACCCGCTCGACCAGTTGGCATGGAGGCTGCCCGACAGCACGAAGGTGCCCTGCCCGATCAGCTCCTTGCTGGGCGGGATCTTGTAGCGCAGCTTCTGGGTGTCTCCGGCACGACCGGTGCCGACGCTGACGGCAAAGGGGCCGATGAAAGCGGTGCTGAACTTGAAGCCGCTCATGCAGCCTCCGTGGAAACCGGCAGCGGCGACGGCGACGCACTCTGGCGCCCCGCATGGCGGCGCGCATTGGCGATGATTGGATGCACGGCATCCTCCCTGTTGATGACGTTCTTTATGTCCTTCTATTTTGACCTCAACAGGATGCGCGCCCCGGCAGCCGCACCCCCTTGACTCAGGGGGGCCCTGAAGACGATTGCGCAAGCACCCGATCAGTGATCACAATGCGCGGCACACCATCACAAAACACAGGGACCATCACATGACGGCATTGACCTTCACAGCCGAGGAGCTCCTCGCGGAGCATGCGTACGCCACGCCCCACGTGGTCGCGGGCAAGCGCCTGCAAGGCGGCTTCGACGAGGCCGGCGTCTACCTGTCGCCCCGCTCGCTGAACCGCGGCCCCGCGCTCGACGCCTGGGCCGCGCAACTGTCTTCACGGCACGAGCCGCTCTTCCCCATCGACCCGCGGCTGAGCCAGTCATCACGCGGCCCCAACGGCGCCCAGCACGTCTTCCTGCTCGAGCACGGGATCCACGATGTGCTGTGGAACCAGTTGACGCAGCTGGTGCAGGTCGAAGCCCGGGCCAAGTCCATTGCCTACATGGACATGCCCCATCTGCAGGACATCATCGTCGACGACATCTCGTGCATGGCCATCGGGCACCTGCACAAGGGCCTGCTGATGGCGCACGGCCTGGACGAAGGCGGCAACCCCGAGCTCGGCCTGAACGGCCATGACGTGCTGTGGGCGCTGGTGCGGGACTTGATTTTCGCGCACCAGTCATTCGAAGAAGACAGCATGCCGCGGCCCGAAGGCCGGGCCCGCTACCTGCAGCGCCATCTGCCCGAAATCCCCTTCAGGCACGAGAACCTGATGTTCTACCTGATGAACACCTTCTTGTACGAGGTGCGCGCCAGCCTGGGCTTTCCCGGCAGCCTGGCGCTGATGTCCCAACCCGGCTTGCTGCCCGGCGCATGGGAAGACGTGCAACTGGCCAGGACATTGGTGGAGCGCGTCTGCCAGGACGAAGCGCCGCACCTGCTGTCGCTGCGGCTGTACTTCTCTGAAATGCGCGCGGTGTCCTTCAAGGGCACGGCTGGCGGCACCGTCCCCGGCCATGTCCTCGTCGACCGCCTGTGGGAAAAGGTGATCACCGGCTTCCTCCAGGACCGCCTGCCGCACACGATCGCCAGCCAGTTCGCCTTTTGCGAGACGGTGATCCAGCGCCGCCCCGATGGTGCGCAGCTGCTGGCGGCGTTCAATGCCCTGGCGCAGGAACCGTCAAGCCTGCAGTGAGCACACGCCGAGGTGGCACGCCGTGTGCGCCTCGACCACCAGCTCGCCCGATCGCGCATAGACCAGGCGAGGCCCTTCCACGGCCGGCGCGCCATTGACGGACAGCACGCTGCCCGCCGGGACCATGAGCAGGTTGTAGCGGGGCACCGTCAGCCGCTCGTCGGGCCTGAGCGACAAGCGGCTGATGACGACCCTCTCCTCGATGCCCACCGCACTGGCGCTGACGTAGGCGCTGTCCAGCAATGCCGTCAGCGTGAGCGCTTCGTTCAGGCACAGCATGGGCGGCGCATGGTCGGCACGGTCGCCATTGAGCAAGGCGCCGGCCTCCAGCACGGGCCCTGCCTGGCGCGCGGTGGACCAATCGGTGCGGATCTGCCCCTTCAACATGAAAGCGCCCTTGGCCAGCTCATCCTTCGGCGCGGGCACCTTGAAGCGGAATGTCTGCGTGTCGCCCGATTGCGCCTTGGCCAGGGTGACCGCGTACGGGCCGATGTAGGCCGTCTCGAACGCGAAGGCCATCACACGATCTCCACGGGCACGTCGAACGCATTGACCTGAACCAGGGGACGCACGAACAGCACGCGCTGTCCGCCCTCCATGACGAAGAGCTGGCGGTCCTCCAGGATCTGGGGCGCCGCTTGTGGAGCGGCCTGGGCCGCGCCCACCAGGTCCGCCAGCTCGCCGCTCAACTGGTTGGTCTTGGCTGCGGCGGCCCGCGCGAACACATCATGCGGGATGAAGCTGCGGATGAAATCTTCCAGGGCCTCGCCCTGGATATAGGCGCCATCCACGACAGGCACGGTCAAGGAGAAATTGACGCCTTGCGGCAGATCGTCGTTGAAGTAGACAAGCTGCAGGCTGCTCGTTTGCTGATGAAAATCAACAAGGCGGAATTGGACATCATCGCTATTTTTTGGATTTGAATTGTTCATAACGATCGCAGACGCCTCACCGACCAGCCGATGCCCACGGCATCACCCGACCCGCCGGCCTCCCGCGACTCCCTGTGTTCGATGATAGCGAACTGGCCATGCAAAGCGGGGGCATGGCACCCCTCGATCGTGTGGCCGCGCGCTTACCTGGCTTGCATGCGTGCGCCCAGATTCAGCTCGAGCGCACTGTCCTGCCGGGTCACGGGGTCATATTGGTACAAGGTGATGGCGGCATGCTCTCCGGTCTGCGCTGCTGTGCCCAGCCAGAAAAACCGCTTCTTCTCGCAATCGAAAACGGAAGGCCAGTTAGGGACCTCTCGCCCCGTTTTCCAAAGAACGTCGCGCGGCAGGACGTATTTGACTTGCGAGGTCTTGTCCAGCACGGCCACGTTGTCATTCCGGCTCTGGAAGGCGTACAGCTGATCCCCATCCGCAGCACAAAAACCGATCAGGCGGCCATCGGCGCGCAAAGTCCTGTCCGCCACTTTCTTGCACCCACGGTAGATGCCCACATCGGACACATCGCCATGCCTGCGCGTGATCGCGACATCCTGCCCATCGTTGGACAAGACCAACGAGATCACATCATTGGTGAGGGTTTCAAAACCGATGTCCGCTGGCAGCGCAATGGTGCAGCGCGGGCCGTCGTACTGGATGTGCGTCAACAGCTTGCTGACGTCATCAGCGTAGGCATAGCCATGCAGGCCATTGCGATGCCAGAAGACCCTCTTGCTGTTGGACGGGAACACCGCCTCGTTGGTCGCGCCGTGCCGATCCGCATAGGGCATCAACCATGACTTGACCGGGTTGACGATCAGGTCGGCAGGCCCTGCGTAATAGGTGTCCTCCGGTATCCATGTCAGGGTGTCGAAAGAGATCAGCGGCGGCAGCCCGGAAGGCACCGCCGTGGATCCGATGGGAATGGCGTAGTACTCCCCCCGCGCAGCCAAGGGCTTTTCAGAGTGCATGTCAGCCCCTTCGACGACGCGCGCGTCAACACGGCTGACCGTGAACGAGACATGCTCGCTGTCGACAACCAGGTTGTCGACCGTCGCAGCATGCTTCACGTGCACGGCGCACCCTGCCAGGGCAAGGGTCGCGCCGAGCAGCATGAAGGCCTTAGTGCTGGAATTTCGCAAGGTATGAGTCAAATGCCTGGCTGAGCACATCATAGCCAATCGTCGCCGGCGTCGTCGTGAAGGTGTTCGTCTTCACGTATTGGTAATTGGCGAAGTTCGGATACGCGGCGTGCTCGACGGCTTTATAGGAACCGAACTCGGGCGCTTCGGGCAGCTTTGTGTTCGTCAGCGCCTTCCCATAGATGCCTTCGAAAGCCTTCGTGGCATTTCTGGTGAGCGCATCTTCGTTCGGCGAGTTCTTCACGATGTCGTTGGTCCATTGGGACGTGTAGTCTCCTATCTTGTCGGTCGGTCGGCCAAGGCCTTCCGCCATCGTTGTGGCGAGGTCGGTCGTGTATTTCGCGTTCAGACCAGGGCGATGGGTGATTTCATCGGGGTAATGCATGGCGAACAAGTGCCCGATGATGGATGGGAAACCGCTGCCCGCCGCCGTGGTGTGTGCATACAGGTCACCCAGTCGGTGGATGGCGAAACCCGCTTCGGCATCACCGGCATCGGTGCCCTGGGCCAGGCTGGTCTTCAGGATGTTGCGTGTGTACGCCTTTTCTGTCTCGATGTCATCGGCATTGCCGACACCGAGGGCGTGGAAGGCATATTGGTATTGGGCCACCTGGTTCATGGTCTCGGCATCGAGGTGAAGCCCCAGCGAGGTCGCATTGTTGATGGCGTCCATGGAAGGCACCATGTCGGGCACTTGGCTCCAGAACGCGAGCTTCAATGCCCGGGCGTTGTCGTCGCCGAGCACCTTCGAGCCGACGATGGCGGTTTCGAAGAAGTGCCCGGTCGGACCGTACAACTCGATTTCCCGGCCTTGCGCATCGTGCATTTTTTCATCGAGCTTGATGCGGACAGGGTCGGCGAATGCCGCCGCGGTCAGGGCGTAGTCGACACGCGAGGTGCTGAGGTTGATCTCGCGGCTGCTGGTCACGATGTTCGTCGAGAACTGGCTGCCGGTTTCGTTCGCGAGACGCACGCGCGCGGCTTCGACGGCATAGAGCGCGCCTTCGTCGCCGGGTGTGTCGCCCGAACCTTGCCTCAGCCAGTTGTCATAGAAGTGCCCCATTTCCTCGTCGTAAGCGTGCATGAGTGCCGCGCTGTTCAAGGCGCCCAGACGGCCGCCCGTACCCGTTGCGTTCACCAATTCGGTGTTCAGCAGGATGCTGTTGTCAGCCGCCCTGTAGCCTGCCAGGCCATTGTCCAGCTCGCCGCCATTCACGATGTTCACGGTCGGACGTGCCAGCGTGCCGTTCGTGTCCTGGCGATAGAGATCCAGCAGGCGGTCTGTCTCGATGTCCTTGACCTTGCTGAAGACATTGAACGGCGCGTACTTGCCGGATGACAGGTCCGCGGCTTCCTTGTCGGTGGCACCAGCCAGGATGAGCTTGATGCGCGTCTCTTCCTGCTTGGCCTTCGCATCGGCCTCTTTGACAGCGGCGCCAAAGGCGTCGCCGAGCGCGTTGCCGAAGCTGCTGGCGGCAATGTTGGCCCAATCAGGCTTCTGGTTGTAGATCGCCGCGTGCGCGGCGCCACTGAGCACGCCAGACACGATCCGACGCCGAAGCCGTCCACCGTGTTGGCCGCAATGGATTGGCCTGCGGCGTCGGTTGTCAGGCCATAGCTGATGCCACCGGCGGCCGCCGATGCCGCCACGGCGCGCCAGTCGAACTTCTTCTGCAGGCCGACGGCCATCGAGACGCCTTGGGTCACGACATTGCCGGCGGCCGCCTTGAGCGCCGCGCCCGTCCAGCCGGAACCCATCGAGGGCATGCCGGCGCCCACCATGGAGCCGATGGCGCTCGTGGCCACGGCGGACCACGAGAACTTCTCGACGTCGCCCGTCGCCATGCCCACCAGCTGGCTGGCGATGGAGCCCACCGCACCGCCAATGGCGGCTGCCGCCAGGCCCGCGCCCGTCAGGCCCAGCGAGGTGCCCGCCGCGACGATGCCGCCGAATGTGGCCCCGCTCAGCGTACCGGCCATGGCCAGGGCGGCGGCACCCGCCGTCACCACGGTTGCCACGACAGCCACGACGACCATCAGCACCACGCCCAGGCCGCCGCAGCCCTTCTTCTTGTGCGGAGGAGGTGGCGGTGGCGGCGCGTCCGGCAAGGTCGGCGAGGTGTCGCCCATCGCCGCGCCGGCGTCGTAGACCTGGTAGGTCGAGCTGGTGTTGTGGACGTTGGTGACCTTGTTCGGGATGATCAGGGTCTTGGCCCGGTGTCAGCTTGGCGTTGGCGGTCAGGCCGTTGTCTTCGGCGATCAGGTACCACAGGCTGCTGTCACCCCACACCGACATGGCGATGCTGTAGAGCGACTCGCTGGCCGAGCGCACGGTGTAGGCGCTCGGCGAGGTGCCCGGGTAGCTGGACGTGATGGGCTGGTAGTTCTGGTCGAAGTCGGCGCTGGCGATGGGGCGCGACAGCTTGTACTTGTCGCCCGCATCGGCCTTGGCCTGGCCCAGTTGCTGGGCGTAGTCCAGGTGCGCGTCGCCATCGTTGCCCACGTCGCCCACCGAGTGGCCGCCCACGAAGTAGTAGGCATGGTGTTTGTCGACCACGTTGTTGAGGAGCTGGTCGCGCACCAGGATGATGCCCTCGGCATTGCTGGTGTACTTGAAGGTGCGGTCGTCGGCCGTGCCGGCCACGCCGTCCTTGCCGATGTCGAACGCTTGCGACAGGTGGCCGTTGACGTCGTACGTGTAGCGCGCGACGCCGTTCTTCCACTGCGCGTTGTTCACGCCCAGCGCGGCGTTGTAGCCCTTGAGTGTGATGGCGGTCTGCTTGGCGCTGTCCCACCAGGCGTAGGCGTAGAAGGTGCTGACCGTCGAGCCACCGGCCGTGGCGTCGCTGTGCTCCAGCGTGCCGTCCGCCAGCAGCGTGTAGACCGTGCTCGTGCCATCGGTGACGTCGGACTTCAGCTTGCCATCGGCGTCGTACTTCGAGGCGCGGTTGCTGGTGACGGTGGTGCCGTCCGCCGCGTACTCGTAGTAGTTGGTCACGCGCCCCATCAGGTCGTTGACGCGGCTGGCGCGCAAGGCGCCTTGCGAGGTCGTGCTGGTGAAGTTGAAGTAGGAGTTCTGCAGCAGGCCGTCGGCCGTGTAGGTGTAGTCCTCGCGGTGGTTGTCGTGACCGTAGACGGCCGTCTTGCGTTGACCGGCGGCGTCGTAGGACAGAGCCACGGCGTCGGCGCCCGTGTTCATGATGCGCACGGTGTTGTCCGTCTCCACGGTCGCACGCGCACCGACGAAGGTGCCCATGGTCAGGGTGAAGCGGTTCATCGCGTCGAACTTGTACCAGAAGTCCTGCGTCTGGGGCGAGCCGTCGATGCCGTCGTGGTAGTAGCTCCAGACGCGGCGGCGGTTGCCGTTGGCATCGTATTCGTAGCGGATGTCCGAGGTCGGGTCCACGATCTCCTTGACGCGGTTGAGTTCGTCGTAGGTGATGGTGGCGTTCTGGAAGTACTCGCGGGTGCTGCCGCCCGGTACCTTGCGGCTGTAGCCTTCGTAGGTGCGGTTGCCCACGACGTCGTAGCCGTACTCGGTCAGGGAGCCGATGACCAGGTCCTCGATGCTCTTCTGGTAGCCGTTGGCGTAGTAGGTGTAGCTGATGTTCTGGCCCGTGGTGCCCGTCTGGCTGGTGAGCCAGCCCGCCACGTTGTAGCTGTAGACGAAGCTGTGGCCGCCCATGTCCGTGTGCTTGGTGAGGTGGCCGAACACATCGGTGTAGTCGACGACGGCCTGCACGGTGCTCGCGTCGCTCGTGTCGTACTGGTTCTGACGGATGCCGACGTTCGGGTCGGACACGGTCTTGCGCCAGCCGCCCACGGCGACACCGCCCACGCCCAGGATGGTGCTGTCGTAGTAGTAGGCGACGTTGGTGGTGCGGTTCGCGGCCGTGGTCGCCTTGACGATGCGGCCCATGGCGTCGTAGTAGGCCTTGTCGCGCAGGACGGCTGTGCCGTCGTCGGTCGTCGTGTGGGCGATGCGGTTGCCGGCGGCGTCGTATTCGTAGGCGTCGTAGCCGCGCTTGCCGTCGCTGCGCACGGCATGGTCGACGCGCACGACGCGGTCGTCCTTGTCGTAGGTCGTCGAGGTCAGGCGCCCGATTTCATCCAGGCTGGTGCGCTGGTTGCCGAACACGTCGTAGCCGCTGGTCTTGCGGCCACCATCGGCGTGGAACTCCGTGACGATGCGGTCCTGGCCGTCGGCCTGGGCGGCCAGCAGGCTTTGCGTGTTGATGTTGCCGTTGGCATCCTTGACGCCCAGCACGCGGCCCAATGCGTCGTAGTAGTAATGCGTGGTCGGACGCATCAGCTTCTGGAAGCCGTTTTCCAGGGTCACGGTGGTCTGCGGGTCCTGCTTGGTGACCAGCTTGCCCAGCGTGTTGTAGCTGAAGTCGGTCACGCGCGCGAGGCCGTCGATCTCCTGGTCGACCTCGCCGAAGGCGTTGTGGCGCTGGCTGGTGTGGATGGAGAACAGACCGGACGCGTTGGTGCCGACGATGCTCCACACATACTGGGCCGCTGCCGCGGCGGCGCCAACCTGCACCTTGCCGGTGACCTGGACCACGTTGCCGTCGTCCGCCTTGATCGCGGCGTTGTTGGCGTCCTTGAGCGTGAAGATGTAGTCGAGCGAGCCCGTGGCGCCCGGCGCGATGACGGCGCTGGCGTCCCACACGAACGGCTTGGTCTTGTCGGTGCGCGTGAGCGTGACGCTGGCGTAGCTGCCCGTGCTGCCGGTGGTGCGGTACTGCAGCACCATCTGGGTGGCGGCGATGACGTCGTTGCTGCCTGCCGGCGGCATGAAGCTCAGCAGGGTCGGCGAGGCGTCGGCCACGTGGGAGACGATCTGCGCCGTGCTGCCAAGGCGGATCACGCCGTGTGCCTTGTTGACCAGCACGCTGTTGGCGTCATAGGCCTCGAACTTGTATTCGAAGTCGCCGGTCGAGGTGCCGGTGTAGATGCCGGAGGTGTCCCAATCGAAGGCGCCCGAGCCCACTTTGGCCAGCGTGACCGTGGTGTACGCGCCGGTGCTGCCCGACGCGCGGTAGCTCAGCACCAGGCTGTTGGCGTTGACCGATTCGCCCGTGAAGTGGGCGACGACCGGCGCATCCTGGTAGCCGGTGAGCGCGGTGACGCTGCCGGCATTGCCGCTGGTGAAGCTGCCCGCGACCTGGTTGACGGTCTTGCTGCTGGCGTCCTTGGCGGTGATCACGTATTCGTAGGCGCCGCTCAGACCGTAGGCGGCCGGATCGAACTCGAACCAGCCCGGCGTGGCCGAGCCGCCGATCACGCGCGGGGTCAGGGTGACGGGTGCGCTCCAGACGTTGGCCGAGCCCTTGACGCGGTAACGCAGGGTCAGCGAGGTCGCGTTGGCGCCTTGCTCCGTGAAGTCGAGCTTGCCGCTGTCGCTCATGAACACGCGGCCGGCGCCGCCGATGAGGTCGTCGGTCTTGGTGACGGACGGGCCCGCGTCCAGCAGGGCCATCGTGCCGTTGCCCGTGTTGAGCACATTGCCCGCGGCATCCAGGGACACCACGCGGAACTCGTAGTTGCCGCTGGTCCAGGTGTGCCAGTCGAGCCCGAACGTGCCGGCTTGCGGGCCGGCTTGCAGTTCGGAGACCTTCCAGCCGGCCCCGGAGCCCGCCGGGCGGCTCAGCACCACCATCTTCGTGGTGGGCGATGGGCTCTGGAAGGTCATCACCTTCTGCACGATGGTGGCCGTGCCGTGCTGCATGTAGCCCGTGGTCGAACTGGTCTGGATGTACTGGTCGGTGCCCGCGAAGCTGCCCAGGAAGACCTCGCCCTGCGCGGTCTGCTTGTAGAGCGCGAAGCTGTAGGTCGGGAACATGAGCTGGCCGCTGAAGACGCTGCCGGCCACACCGGTCGATGCGCCCACGGCGTAGTTCAGCGAACTGGTGCCGTTGGCGATGTAGGTGCTGCCATCCCAGGCCTTGCTCAGGATCGCGCCATTGCCGTCCACGACGGCATCCACATGCAGCGCGACGCGCACCGTGCCCGTGCCCAGGTAGTCGGTATTGGGGATCTGGCCGACCGAGAACGTGGCGCCATCGACAACGACAGGCGAGAACTTGTCGCCATTGGGCACTTCGTGCGTGGCGTACGTGACCTGCCCCGTGGCGACCGCGTTGGGGATGGGCTGGGCCGATACAGCGACCGTCGCGCTGGTCTGCACGGACACGCCCGAAGGGTCCTTGACGGAGTTGGCATTGCCCACCGTGAAGGTGCTGGACGCCTTGTTGAGCGTGGTGCCGGCCGCATTCTTGACCACGAGGTTGTACTCGTAGCTGCCGCTCAAGCCGGTCGTGCTCAGGGCGAACCAGCCCGCGCCGCCGACCGCGTCCGGCGTCAGCACGACGGTCGTGTAGGCCTCGGAGGTGCCGGCATGGCGGTAGCTGACAGTGGCCGTCGCGGCGGAGGCGCCTTGCTCCGTGAAGTTGATGCGGCCGGCGGTGTCCAGGAACGAGCGGCCGGGGCCGCCGATGTTCATGGCCAGTTGCGAGATGCCCGGCGCCGTGTCCGACAGCACCATCGTGCCTTGCTCGGCGTTGATCACCGCGTTGTCGGCCTTGAGGGTGACGTAGCGGAACTCGTACGTGCCGCGAGTCCAGCCGCTCCAGTCGAGGGCGAAGCGGCCGGCGATGGCCGCGCCACCCGACTTGGCCTGGGGCACCTGCGTGACCTGCCATGCCGCACCCGAACCCTGGATGCGGGACAGCAACACGACGCGCGTCGCGGATGTGTCCTGGCCGGCGATCTGGATCAGGTTGCCGCCGACCGTTGCCGTCGAACCGAAATTGGTCGGGTTGCCCGTGAAGTTGTTGGCTGGCAGGTTCAGCGCGCCCGTGAAGCCGCCGAGGTAGACGTCGGCCGCGCCGGGCACCTGCTTGTAGAGCGCGTAGGTGTAGTTGCGGGCGGGCGGCGTCATCGAGGCCTGGCTGGCGACGCCTTCCGAGAAGCCGAAGGCGATCGAGGGCTGGCCGTTGGCCACCGAGATGCTGCCGTTGTAGCCCAGGTAGCCCGTCGCCGCATCGGGCGGGATGGACACCTGCAGGCGCACGTTGCCGCTGCCCCATGCGCTCGTGTCGGGCACGTTGACCGTCAGGTTGTAGTTGACGGGGCCACCGTAGAACTCGAACTTGCCGGCACCGGAAGAGATGGTCTCGACGGCGCTCAGGTTGGCAGAGACCGCGACGCCGCGCGAGATGCCCACGGCGCCCACTGTCTGCGGCGCCGTCGCGGTCGAGCCGGCGCCCAGGCCCGCGGCCACGCCGACGGAGGCGGTGCCGCCACTCAGCGTGCTGCTCTTTTGCTGCGTCAGGTTCTGCTGCACGGCCAGGATGTTGGCCTGCTCGCTGATCGTGGGCTGGTAGGTGTCCGTCAGCAGGTTGCGCTTGTCGTACACCGAGATGGTGAGGTTGACGCCGGATTGCGCCAGCACCTGGTCCAGCGCGATCGACTTCAGATTGGCGCCGGCCGAGTCGACCGTCAGCGTGGCATTGCCGTTCTCGTCGTAGTAGTAGACCTTCGTGACGCCGGTGCCGACGTTGGAGCGCGCCACGCGGCCCGCCTTGTCGTACTCGGTGAACTCCTGCCAGCCGCCATTGGTGCCCTTGGCCACGATCTGGTCGAAGACGTTGTAGCGGGTCTCGGATGTCTGCAGGGTCGTGGTCGCGCCGCCCGAGGGCGTGTTCTTGACGAGTTGCTGCGTCTGGCGGCCTTGCAGGTCGTAGACGTACTCGGTCATGTCGACGCTGGCCGCGCCGGCATCGGCATCGCTGCGGGACAGGCTCTTGCGCGTGATGTGGCCCGAGGCATCGACCAGGAAGGTCGTCACGGCGCCGGCCGGGTCCTTCTGCGAAGCCTGGTAGCCGTTCTTGCCGTAGGTGTACTCGGTGATGTGGTCGTCGGTCTCGACGCTGTTGTCGGTGCCGCGCTCAATGCTGCGCTTGACCTGGCCGAGGCCGTCGTATTCGGTGTCGGAGGTCTGGCGGACGCTGGCGCCCAGGTAGTCGGTGTAGACGGCGCCTTGCTCGCGCGTCTGGCGGCCCATCGTGTCGAACGTGTAGTCCGACACGCCCGATGCGGCGTCGGTCTTCTGGATCACATTGCCCAGGCCGTCGTACTTGAACTGGGTCGTGGCCGTGCCCGTGGCCTCGGCGGGGATGCCGGTGCTGCCCAGCGTGCTGATCAGCACATTGAGCGTCTGCTGCCTGGTCACGCGGCCCATGCGGTCGTAGCTCAGCACGGTGGTGCGGTTGTCCGTGCTGGCTGGCACGGCGGCCAGCAGTGCCGCGACCGTGCTGCCCGTGGCCACCGTGATGGTGGTCGGCAGCTTGGCGGCGTAGAGGGTCTTGCCGGTGATGTTGCCGCTGCCGTCGTAGCTCAGGCTCGAGACATAGCGTTCGGCATCGACCATCAGCACCTTGCGGCCCAGCTTGTCGTAGTAGCTGTAGACCTGGTTGCCGCGCGCATCGGTTTCCAGGATGACGTTGCCGTTGCCGTCGTAGGCCCTGGTCGAGGTCAGGTTGCCGGCGGCGGAGAGGTTGTAGCCGCCGTTGGCGGCGCGGCTGCCCGCCATGACGCCGACGATGGTCGTCGATGTCTGGCGGCCGACCGCGTCGTACCCGAAGCGGGTCTCGCGGTAGTTGCTGGCGTTGGCCGCGAGCGGCGCGGGCGCGGCGCCACCTGCCACGGCGGGCAAGGCGATGGCGTCGATGTAGGCGCGCTGGCTGGCGGTGGTGCCATCCACGTTGAAAACATAGGTGGTCAGCGCGCCCGTGGGCGTGACCGTGGCCACCTGGCGGTCCAGCGCATCGTAGAAGGTCAGGTTGCGGGCGCCGGTCACGCCATCCTTGACTTCGATGAGGTTGCCGCGCTTGTCGTACGCGCGGGTCTCGACGGGCTCGATGCCGGTCTTGACGCCATCGGACACCGTGTAGGTGCTCATGGCCTCGCCGCGTTGTTCGACGACGCGGTCCAGGCGGTCGTACTTGTAGCGGGTGATGCGCTGTTCGGCCAGGCCTTCGGCCTCGGTCTTCTGCGTGACGTTGCCACGCGCGTCATAGGCGAAACGGGTAACCACGTCGGCACCGGCCGACTTGACCGGCGCCTTCTCGGTGATCACGCGGCCCAGGCGGTCATAGGTGTAGCTGTAGACGCCGCCCAGCTTGTTGGTGTAGCTGGCCTTGTTGCCCAGGCCGTCGTAGGCCATGGACTCGACGTAGTTCTCGGCGTCCGTGATCTTGGTCTGGCGGCCCAGCCTGTCGTGCTCGATCTGGCTGACCTGGTCGGCCGTGGCCGAGCGCAGCACGTAGAACGTGGCGCCCGCCGCCGTGGCGCTGGTGGCGTCGGCAAAGACCTTGGGTGCCACGCCGGCCGTGGCGGTGCCCGTGACGGCCGTCGCGTAGTGCGTGATCTTGCTGGTCAGGCCGAACGCGTCGAACTCGGTCTGCGTGGCATAACCCATGGGGTCGATCTGCCACGTGGCCTGATTGAGCTTGTCGAAGTAGAAGTAGCCCGCGTTGCCGTTCTGGTCCGTCACCTTGACGGCGTTACCGAAGGCGTCGTACTCGGTCTTGACCGTGTAGCCCAGGGCGTTCGTCGTGGTCGTGACGCGGCCCTTGGCATCGAAGTCCTGCTTGGTGGTGAAGGCGTCGAGCAGCTTCTGGTAGTCGGCCGCTTGCGTGGTCTTGTTCGGCACGGCGGTGTAGCCGACCAGGGCCTGGCGGGTGGCCTGGGCCCAGGCCGAGTTGCCTTCGGCGGCTTCGACACCGCGCGGGTCGATCACCTTGACGCGCTGGCCCATGGCATCGAGCACATAGCGCGTGTCGGCCTGCTCGGCCTTGCCATAGGCCTTGATTTCGTCGAGCACACGGCCGGCCGCGTCGAACACGTAGTGCGTGACGCTGGCATCCGAGGTGCCGTAGGCCAGGGTCACGTCCGTCGCGTGGCTGGCGGCGTCGTAGGCGGTGTGCGAGATGCTGCCTTCGGCGTCCGTCGTGTCGGTGAGGCGGCCGGCGCTGTCGTACGCATACTGTGTCGTGGCGTCGGCGGCCGTGTTCTTGACGACATAGCTGGCCGTCAGCGCCGTGGTCGGCGCGGCATCGAGGACCTGAGGCGCCACGCCACTGACGTAGGCGTTGGTCAGCTTGTTGGCAAAGCGCGTGGAGGTCTTGAGGTGGCCGAGCTTGTCGCACGTCTTTTGCGTGACGTAGCCTTCGGGGTCGACGCTGAAGACGAGGCGGTTGGCACTGTCGTAGACCGAGCAGGTCGTCTGGTCCTTGGTCGCGTCGGCCGCGATGGTCGTGTTGCCCGCCACGGTGGACGTGCCCACGATCGGCGCCCAGTTCTTCGTGATCAGGGTCTGGCCGGCCGTAACGAAGGCCAGCGCGTTGGCGTAACGCTTGACGGACGTGACGTTGCCATTGGCATCGTAGGTGCGCTGGGTCGCGTTGTTCTTGCTGTCGATGTTCCAGAGGACGCGGTTGGCGCCGTCGTAGACGGTCTGGTCGATCTGGTCGAGCGCGTCGTTGGCTGTCAGCGCGGGCGTGGCGAAGCTGATCAGGTTGCCCACCTGCCTGGCGACCGCCGGTGTGGCCACGGCCGTGGCGTAGCGGCGGACCATGGTGACGTTGTTGGCGCCGTCGTAGTCACGCTTGATGGCATAGCCCAGGGCATCGATGCTGACGCTCAGGCGGCCGTTCTTGTCGTAGACGTTGATGCTGACCTGGTCGCGCGTGGCGTCCGCCGTCAGGCGGGCCGCGATGTCAGCCGATGTGATGGCCAGGCCCAATGCGGGGCTGGCCACCGAGTTGATGGTCGTGGCGCCCAGCTCGATGCGGTTCGCGTAGGACGTGAGGCGGGTGATGTGCCCTTCCTGGTCGTATTCGGTCTTGGTGACCGCGCCGGTCGCGTCCACGGCGTAGACCGGCCGGTTGCTGGCGTCGTAGATGTAGCGCGTGACCTTGCCGTTGGCATCCGTCCTGGCGACGACGTTGTCGGCCTTGTCGTAGGCGTAGGAGGTCGTGAGCTTGAGGCCCGCAGGGTCGACGATCTCGCTGGTGCGGCGCCCCGCCGCGTCGTAGACGTACTGCGTGGTCTTGGGCTGGGCCGAGCCCACGCCTTCGGTGACCGTGAGCGTCTTGCCGCGCGCGTCGTAGGTGTACTCGGTGCGGATGGCCAGGCCCGTGGGGTTGTCGTCGGCGCCGCTGACCCAGTTGGGGCTTTGCCTGGGGTCGACGACGACCGCCTTGACCTGGCCCTGGAGGTCGTACTCGGTCTTGGTCCACACGCCATTGGCGTCCTTGGCCCACACGGCCTGGCCCTTGGCATCGTAGATGTACTGCGTGGTGAGGTTCAGGCCACCCGCGGCCGCGTCCACGATGCGGGTGAGCACGCGGTTGGCGGCGTCGTACGTGGTGCGCGTGATGACGCCTCGGCCATCCTTGGTCTCGTACACGCGTCCGGCCGCATCGTAGGTGGTGCTGACCGTGCCCGCAGGGTCGACCACGCTTTGCAGCTGGCCGTCGGCATCGTAGGTGTAGGTGCTGACCGCGCTGCGGCCGTTGGTGAGCTTGACGACCTGGCCGTAGCGGTTGCGCTCGGTGACGGTCTGGATCCCCTCGGGCGTCGTGACCGTGACCTTGCGGTTGGCGCTGTCGTAGACGTAGGTCGTGACATTGCCCAGGCCGTCGGGCGCGGTCAGGGCGCGGCCGAAGGCATCGTAGGTGCAGGCGTTGGTCCCGCCCGTCGGGTCGGAGACCAGTACCTGGCGGCCCAGGCGGTCGTAGTTGATGTAGGTCGTCTTGCCGTTGCCATCGGTGCGCGAGACCACGCGGCCGAAGGCGTCGCAGTACTGGTCCGAGTAGACGCGGTTGCCCAGGTCGACGTTGACCGTGGTGCGCAGGTTGCCGCGGCGGTCGTAGGCGTAGGTGGTCTGCGCGGTCGTCGTGGCGTTGATGCGCTGCACCGATGCGGCCAGCTGGCCGAATGCGGTGTAAGTGCGGGTACTGGTGTAGCCGAGCGCGTCGGTGACGCTGGCGACCGCGCCGCGCACGTCGTAGGTCTGCCTGGTCGTGCTGTCCTTCGTGGCGTTGAGCACGCTGCTGACCAGGGTGCCCAGCGTGCTGCCGAGGCCGCCCGTCAGGCCTGTCGTGGCCACGCGCGTGCCCACCACCGTGGCGGCGGTCCGTTCGCCGAAGGCGTTGAAGGTGTACTGGCTGACTTCGCCCAGCGCGTTGATGCTGTACGTCAGGCGGCCGACCTTGTCGTAGTAGTAGAGGGTCTTGTTGCCGCTGCCATCGGTGCCGTTGGGCTCGATCATGGCGATGCGGCGGCCGGCGTTGTCGTACAGGTACTGCACGCCGTACTTCTGCCAAATCAGGTTGGTCTGGGTGTCCTTGACGTCCTGCGTGGCGCTGGCATTGGCGGCCAGCCAGTCGGCCAGGGCCTTCGAGCCCGTGCCGCTGAGTTCGGCCGTGACGCGGCCCAGCACGTCGTAGCGACGCTGGCTGGTGCGCTCATCGGCGGCCACGCCCACGGCACGCACGGTCTTGGTCACGTTGCCGATCTTGTCGTAGGTGTAGCTGGTGGTCAGGCCGATGGGCTGTTCCGTGCTGGTGAGCAGGCGGTTGTCGGCGTCGTAGGTGTAGCTGGTGTACTGGTCTTCGAGGTCCGAGCGCACGAAGGCGGTCGTGCCGGGCAGCGTCGCGATCGTCTGGGCGACGACGACGGGCGGCGTCTTGCCGTCGTAGGCGTTGCCCACGCGGTTCTTGTAGCGGACCTCGCTCGTCTTGTTGCCAGCGGCGTCGTACTGGAAGGTGGTGTAGTAGCCCTCGGCGTCGATCGTGCCCACCAGCTGGCCGCGCGCGTTGTACAGGTTGTAGCTGGTTTGGTCGTTGGCCGAGGTCAGGACATAGTTGGTGCCGCTGCCCGTGCTCACGACCGGCGGCGGGGTGTTGCCCTCGGCCAGCGTGCCCGTCATCACCATGGCGTAGCGCGTGGTCTTGGTCAGGCGGCCCGCGGCGTCGTAGCTGTTGGCCGTGTAGTAGCCGTCGGCATCCAGGCGGCCGATCAACAGGCCATCGTTGCTGTAGAAGCTGCGCGCACGGCGGTCGCTGGCGTTGGTCGTCAGGGTGATGACCAGGCCGCCGGCACCCGTGATGGTGCCGTTGGCGGCGCCCAGCTCGGCCGTGGCGGCGCTGGTGCCGAGCGCGCTCAGTTGCGCCGGTGTCAGGGTCGTGAAGTAGGCCAGCGTGTCGGTCAGGCGACCCGCGCCGTCGTAGCGGTACTCGACCACGGCGCCCAGGGCGTCGATGGTCTTGATGACGCGGCCGGCCTTGTCGTAGATGACGCGGCTGGTGCGGTCGTCCGTCGCGCTGAGCGTGGGGCGCACATTGGCCAGCAGCAGGCCGCTGCCGTCGCCCACGATCTTGGTCGGGTCGACCTTGTTGGCGTAGCGGATGGTCGCCACGACCTGGTTGGCCGTGTTGTAGCGGTATTCGGTCAGCTCGTTCTCGGCGTCGATCTCGCCCACCTTGCGGCCGACTTCGTCATAGAGGATGTATGACTTCTCGCCCGTGGCCGTGGTCGTGGCCACCAGGCGGCCCAGCTTGTCGTAGGTGTAGCCGACCGTGCCCAGCGCCTGGGCGCCGTTGGCCTTGGAGACGGACAGCAGGTGGCCGCCCTGGTCGTAGGTGCTGGTCGTGCTCAGGCCGTTGGCCAGCGTGACGACGGTCTTGAGGTTCAGGTCGTCGTAGGTGGTCGTGCTCAGCGTGGTGGCCGTGAGGTTGCCCACGCCGTCTGTCTGGCTGATCACGCGGTTCAGGCCATCGTAGCTGTAGGTCGTGACATCGCCACGGCCATCGATCTGCTTGAGCACGTTGCCCGCCTGGTCGTAGGCGAACTGGGAGACGCTTTGGGTGCCATCGGCCACGCCCGCAGCGGCGCTGCCGCTGACGCTGTCGTAGCTGATCTGCTTGTCGAGCTGGCCGCGTGCGTTGTAGGTGTAGTCGGTGCGCTGGACGCCCTTGTAGGGGCTGGTGATCGAGAGGTTGTCGATCACGAAGCTGCCAGAGGCGCTGGCCTGCACGCTGGGGTCGACCACCGTGTCCATGAAGAACTGCGGCGACTTCCACTTGGTGAAGGCCTCGTTGTCCACGTACAGGCTGTTGCGCGCCTGGCCCTTCTCGTAGAAGTACAGCTGGCTGGTGCCGTCGGGCTGCGTCACGATCTCGAGCACGTAGGTGGTCGAGGCCTTGATGGTCGTGCCGGCGGGCGTGAGCACACGGTGCGACGTGACGGAGCCTTGCCAGGCCTTGAGGTCGACCACGCCGGCCGTGACGTTGATGGCATGGCGCACGTAGTCGGCGTAGCCCCACTGGCCGCTTTCCAGGCCGATGGTCATGCTGCCCGTCAGGATGTTGGCGGGCGTGGTGATCTCGGTCTTGAGGCTGGCGCCCAGCGGCGCGGGCGAACCGAAGACCGTGGCGTCCACGGCCGTGGCCGTGGCCGTGGTGTTCGTGACGGTGAGCGTGCCGTTGGTCTGCAGGGCAAAGCCCGTGGGCAGCGTGGCGCCGCCGGCGGGGTTGCGCAGGCCTGTCGTCCCGCTGGTGAAGTCTTGCGACCAGGTGGCGGCACTGGCCAGCGTGGCCTTTTGCTGCGCGGTCCAGGCGCTCAGCTCGGCTTCGCCCGCGCGTTGCTGGCTGCTCAGGTTGTCGATCGTGATGGTGCTGGTCGAGCCGGGTGTGGTGGGCGTGGCCGCGCCGGTGCCCGTGAAGCCCTTGATGGCGAACGTGGCCGTGTTGGTGCCCGAGCCGGACAGGTCGGCGAAGCAGGTGTAGCCGCTGGAGCGCTCCTTGCCTTTTTCGTAGACATACAGCTGGCTGGAGCCGTCAGGCTGGGTCTCGATTTCGAGGACGTAAGTGGTGTTGGCCTTGGCCGTGCCCAGCACGCGGAAGGCACCCGTTGTCGCATCGCCCTTGTACACGCCGGCCATCAGCTGGCCGTTCGTGAACGCCAGGAAGTTGCGGCGGTAGGTGCTCGTGTTCCAGGTGCCGGTTTCCAGCCCGATGTTGAGCTGGTTGAGGGTCACGGACGGGCCGGTGGTGATCTCGGCGCGCCAGTTGGTGCCGAAGGCCTTGGCCACCGTGCTGACGCTGGGGTAGTTGTCGGCGGCGGACGTTTGCGTGGAGGTGACTTGGAGCACGCCGTTGTTTTGCGCGTCCTTCACGACGGCCAGACCGGCGGGCAGCGGCAGCGGTGTCAAACCCGTTGCATCGACCTCGAAGTTCTGCTGCCAGCTGGCCAGCGTGGCGGCGTTGTAGCTGCCCTCGCTGTAGGTGAAGGTGCTGACGCACTGGCCGGCGGCGTTGTACTGGTTCTCGGTGACGCGGCCTTCGGGGCTGACGATGAAGCGCAGGTGCCCCTTGGCATCGTAGACATAGTTGGTGCTCATGCCGCCCGTGGCCAGCACGGGGCCGTCGCCATCGGTGTCGCGGCCTGCATAGACCGTTTCGCGCAGCAGCTTGTTGGTGCCGCTGAAGCTGCGCTCGATCACGTTGCCTTGCGCGTCGCGCTCATAGACGCGGTTGCCGTTGACGTCGTAGCGGTAGGTGATGAGGTTGCCGCGCGGGTCGGTGACCGTGATGACGTTGCCCGATGCGTCGTACGTGAAGCTGGTGACCTGCGGCACGCCGCCCACGGCCGGCGCCGTGACCTTGAGCAACTGGCCCGCCTGCGGGTTCGTGGCCGAGTAGGCCGTGGTGTCGAACTGCAGCGTGGTGACCTGCGAGAGCGGGTCGGTCACCTTGGTCTGGCCCGCCACGCTGTAGTCGAAGCTGGTGGTGCGCACTTCGGCACCGATGGTTTCCTGCACGCTGATCACGCGCGGCGTGGCCGACGTGTCGTAGTTGAAGGTCAGCTTGCTGTTGGCGATCAGGCCGCCGTTGACGTCCGTGCTGCCGTCGGATTCGATCAGCGTCTTGATGCGGCGGCTGACGCCGCTGGCGTCGTCGTAGGTGTAGGCCGTGACGTAGGTCTTGGCATCGGCCGTGTTGCTGGGCGTCAGGTCGACGCGCACTTGCGAGAGGCGGTTGTTGGCGTCGTAGGTGTAGGCCACGCGCTTGATGCTTTGCGTGGCGCCCAGGTTGTCCTTGTAGGTGGTCGTCAGGGACAGGATGTTGCTGGTCTTGCCTGCGGTCGTGTCGTAGTTGACGACCACCGATTCGCCGCTGCCCGCGCTGGCCGATGCCGTGTCGATGCGGGTGATCAGGTAGGACGTGGCGCTCGCATAGGTGAGCGTGAACTTGTTGCCATCGACATCGGCCACGGTTTCCAGGCGCGCGTCGAGCGTGGCCGAGCCGTTGACCAGGCCGTAGACCTCCTGGGTTTGCGTGTCGCCGTCGACCCAGGTCCACTTCTGTGTGGCCGTGTTGTAGCCCAGCGTGTCGAAGCTGCCGCCACCGGAGCGGCACACGTAGGCCTTGCGCTCCGTGTCGTAGGCATAGAGGCTGATGTGGCCATCGTCGTCCATGCGCTGGACCGTGCTGCCGCCCGTGTTGAGCGTGCCCGTCAGGCCGAAGATGCGGCGGCTCAGGCCCAGGCGCCAGTTGTCGCCGTTGTCGTCGTTGGCCGAACTGGCCTGGCTGTTGTAGGTACGCACGGCCGCGACATCGGGCCCGATGCCCACCAGCCATTCGTCCTGTTGCTGGATCACCAGGTTGCCGTTGGCGGCGTTGACCGCCACCTTCTCGCCCGAGTTACCCTGCGCTGCCACACCCAGTTGACCTTGCCCGCTCAGCAGGCCCAGCGACGTGTTGATCAGGCCCAGACCTTGTCCAGCAACGATGGCAGTCATCTTTGTTTCCCTATGCTTTTTGCTTTTGTGGTTGCCCGTTCAATCCCTGGCGTGGCAACCCATGTTGATTTTTTTGTGCGCGCCCCGATTCAAGTCGAGGTCAAAACGCACAAGCTACAAAAAGCTTTTTCCAAAGATTTCAGAAAATGTTTAGCGTCTTTTACCCCCTGAACAAGGGGGTTTCAGCACCGAAAGGCCGGCGGCAGGCAAAAAAAAAGCCCCGGACGCATCCGGGGCCGAGGCAAAACGGGGATCGCGCGGATCAGAACGCGGAACAGCTGCTGTCCGTCTGCACGCCCGAGCAGTTGCTCAACTGCGCCGAGCGCTTGACCTTGGTCCACTCCAGCGCCAGCGGTTCGGCGCCGCCCTGGATCGCCGTCGCGCTGCCGCTGGTGTTGGCGGCCGTGCAGATCTGCGGACGGCTGAGCTGGCCGTGCACGTAGACGTCGGTGCGCAGATCGTTGAGCGTGTCCGGACCGTCGAAGGGCCGCGAGATCGTGGGATCGTAGGGCGTCAACGACACGCGCGTACCGTCGTTCGCGATGCTCAAGACCCTGAACACGCCCGCGGTCTGGTCATAGGTCATGATGCCGCTCGAATCGGCATTGGCCAGCGACGCCTGCGATGCCACGCCCGCCGGCGCGATGCCCGCAGGCTGGTTGTTCGAGCTCACGCCATTGATCTGGTTCTGGGCATTGCCCAGCGCCACGCTCGCGCCCGTGCCGGCGATGATGCGCAGGTTGTTGACCATGATCCTGCCGGTCTGCGTGATGTTGCCCGCCGTCACGAGGTTGAGCGTCTGCGCGATGATGTCCTGCCTGCCCAGTTCGATGCCGCCGGCGCCCTGGCCCTGGTTCTGCAGCGTGACGTTGCCGGCGCCGTCCAGGGCGTTGTCCTCGACCGTGATCTTGCCGACATGGGTGCTCGAGCCCAGCACCATGGCGACATTGCTGTCGAAGCCGCCATTGGCCGTGGCGTTGAACCACTGCGGCTTGATCAGGAATTCGCCCGGCTTGACCGTGGTGCCGACGCGGATGGGCTTGTTCAGGTTGTCGACCGGCGCGAGCTGGGCCGCATCGACCGACAAGGGCCGGATGTTGACGCTGCCGGTCGTGTTCCACGTGGGCGTGCCCAGCTCGATGTCCTGGCCGCTGGCGGCGGTACCGCCAATCACGACGTCGGCGGTGGAGGCGACGGCCGTGCCTTGCTGGTCGTGCATCTGGATGCCGGCGCTGTTGTCCAGGACATTGACGCCCAGGCCGCCATCGGCGGTCGATTGGCCGGCGATCGTCATGCGCGGACGCAAGGCGCCCACGGTGCTGACCAGGGTCAGGTCCTGGATGCGCACGCCATCGCCCGATGCCGATCGGCCCACGATGCTGACGCCACCCTGGCCGCCGTTGAGGACAACGCGCTGGCCGATGTCCACGCCCGCGGGGTCTGGCTGGACCTGAAGCGCGGCCGGTTGCACGCTCTCACGCGCGCTCGCGGTCTCGGTCTGTATCGGCGCGTGCTGCGAGACGCCGCGCACGTCGATGCCCCCCAAGGCGCTGATGTTCGTGTCGCCCATCGCCACGCCCGTGTCGTACTGGCTGACGCCCTTGATCTTGACCTGGCCCGTCGTATCGATGGTCACAGGCGCCGATTCGGTGCCCTGGAACGACAGGCTGCCGTCCAGCGTTTCCATCTGGATGTGCAAAGGCCCGCCACCCTCGCCGGCCAGGGCCGTGATGCGCGTGCCGCTCTCCATCGTGAGTTCGTTGTCCGACTTCAGGAACAAGGTGCGCGCGACCTGGGCGGACGTGCTGATCTCGACGCCCGACTTCACACGCAGGAACGCAAGCTGGTCGAACGCCGTGGCCCAGCCATTGCTGGACGCCGTCACGTGCACATCGGCCGCGCCGCCGAGGGTATCGGCGATCACGTCCGGGTCGATCCAGGATATGCCGTTGTCCCTGGGATCGTAGTGGCCGCCATAGCCGCCACCGTAAGGATCAACCGTGCCGCGGGCACCCACGCCGATGTTCACGTAAGGCGCCGTCACGTTCAAGGAGCCGTTGGCCGCGCCCAGGCTCAGCGGTGCCACGAGGAAGCGCCCCTTCACACCGTCATGCGACAGGTTGATCTGCTGGCCGGTCAGGTTCACGGTGCCGCCGGCGCCGCCGTTCGGGCCGCCTTGCGCGAGGAAACTGCCGTAGGCCTCGATCTGGCCGTAGTTGACGCGCACCTCGGGCGCTCCGCCATCCAGCGAGGACGCGTCGGCATACATGGCCATCAGGTTGATCGTGCCGCCCTTGCCGTTGTTCGTGGCGCTGGCCGACACGATGCTGTCGCCGGAAACGTAGACCCACTTGGTGTCGGTGGCGTCGCCTTGCGCGCGCGCCGTGTCGCCCAGGTCGATGGTGCCGCCGCCTTCGGGCGTGTCGGCGATCAACTGGCCGCCAGCGTCGCCACTCAGGCCCACGCGCACGGTCTCGCCGGACATGCTGATGGCCTTGGCCGTGACCGTGCCTGTGACGGCGGCGATGCTGCCCGGGCCTTGTGCCACGAGGCTCGCCTTGGCGGCCTTGATGGTGCCGCTATTGAAAGCGCCGCTGCCGTAGCCGCCGTCGACGCCGGAGGTGTACAGCGGCGTGGAGACATACGCGTCCTGGGCTTGCGCATCGATGTCGTCGAACTTGTTGCCTTCACCGCGCGCGCCCACACCCACCAGCTTCACCGTGCCATCGGGCGCCTCGATGCTGCCGGTATTGACGGCCACGCGGTTGGTGAAGTCCCCGCCGTATCCCCCGTATGCTGTCGTCCCATAGTTGTAGTTCGTGTAGGCGGTCATCGTGATGAAGCCGCTGTCGCCCACGTCGAACACGGCCGCGGGCACGGCCAGCAGGTCGATCTCGCCGCCGGCGCTTGCTGTCAGGTCACCTTGATTGCGCACGTTGTCGGCCACCAGGTAGATGCTGCCGTTCTGGTCCGTGGCAGTGATCTTGGCGCCCTTGCTGATGTCGATGGTCGAGTCACCGTAGCCATTGCTGACGTTGGCATTGAAGACCAGGTGCGGGGTGGCGCTGGTCATGAAGGCGTTGTAGTCGTGGTTGTCCCCGATCAGGTCGGAGCGCAGGTCCTTGGCGGACATCAGCAGGTTGCCCGCCGTGATCACGGCCTTGGGGCCCACGTAGATGCCGTAGGGGTTGACCAGCATGAAGGTGTTGTTGGCCGTCAGCGTGCCGTTGATCTGGCTGCTCTGGCCGAAGCCGGTGACGCGCACCAGGGTCAGGCTGCCGGTGGGGCCGTTGTTCACGAACGTGTAGCCTTCGCCGATGCTGAAGTTGAAGGCCTCCCACACGGCGCGGCGCGTGGTCTGCGTGACGGTCATGACATTGCCATTCACATCAACGGACGCGCCACCCGCCACAGGCGTGCTCCCGGTGAATTGAGGCAGATTGCCGGCCAGGGCAACGGACATGCAACCGGCACCCATCAAGGCCAGCACAACAGGACGCAAGGTCGCCACACGGCGGCGGAGCTTGGCAGCGGATTGGAGCTTCATCACGAGCCTCTATGTCTTCAGAATGAGTGCTGGGCCTGCAGGTACAGGCGCGGCTTGTCGTTGCTGGTGTCGGTCTCGCCGCGGCGGGGGCCGCGCCAGGCCACCGTGGCCTTGACCGTCGCCCAGTCCGGGTAGGTGGCGACCACGCCCAGGCCGGCGCCATGCAGCAGGATGTCGTTGCTGCTGTCCGGCGCATCGAGGTCTCTGTTGCGGCGTCCGCGTGCCCAGTCGTAGAGCGCGAACACCGTCCAGTTGCTGTCGATCCAGTAGCGCAGTTCGCTGGTCAGCAAGGACGCTTCGTCGGAAGCGCCTTCGGTGGGCGAGTAGGCGCGCACGCCCTTGGGGCCGCCCAGCGTCATCTTCTCGGCGGCATCCAGGCTGCGCGAAGCGACCTGCTGGCTGATGTTCACGTACACGGACACGGCCCGGCTGATGGACTGCAGGCGCCCGTACTGCAGCTCGGCCTTGCCGAAGCGGCCGGCCGTGCTGGCATCGCCCTGGCGGTCGTCCCAGTTCTGGCCTTCGGCGTCCTTGAAGCGCAGATGGCCCCAATGCAGTTGCGCCGAGGCGCTGTTGAAGCCGCCGCCCAGCCAGGTGTCGCGCGACTCGTAGTTCAGCCCGGCCAGGATGGCGAGGATGCGCTTGTCGCCACGCGAGGCGGCATCGGGCACGTCCTCGAAGGCATCGACCTTGTCCGTGAGGTTCTTGGATTCGGCCCCCAGGCGCGCCATCAGGGTGCGGGTGCGCGAACGCAGCAGCGGGTAGGTCAGGTTGGTCTCGAAGACGCGCGCGGTGCCGTTGGCGCCATAGGCAGACAGGTCGCCGCCCAGGCCATAGCCCAGCTTGGCGTAGGCCACGGACAGACGGGCGGGCGTGTACCAGACAGGCAGCTCGTAGGACACGCGCCCCACCTTGACACCGCCGGCATCGCTGATCAGGCCCTGGAAGTCGATGTTGTCGCCGATGCCCAAGGGGTTGTTCAGGCGGGCCAGGCCCGTCGTGCGCCAACGGCCCGCGTCGGCCATGCCCTGGTTGTCGAGCTGCACGGAGGCATCCCACCAGCGGCGCGGCTGCACCTGGATGTTGACGTTGTAGACGCCCTCGTCGCCAGCGGGCGAGAGCGAGGCCTTGGCGGCCACGCCCGGCGTATCGTTGAGCGCGAACATGACGCGCTCGAGCGACTGCGTGCTCAGCAGGCCGCCGCTGTGCAGGCAGAAGAAGGACATCAGGCCGTTGACACGGTCGGCCGAGAGCGGCGCATCGGCGCCCATCGGCACCTGCACCCGGCCCAGCCTGGGCTCGATCACGTTGACCGTGAGGACACCGTCCTTGACCGACGGATAGCCGATGGACGCGAGCGTGTAGCCCTTGTCGTCATAACGCTTGCGCAACGCGGCCACGATGGCGCCGACCTGCTGCTCGTCGATGGACTTGCCCACATAGGGCTCGGCCAGCGCGGCGATCTGCGAAGGCGTCAACACGGTGGCGCCGGGCACGTTGAACGCGCTCAGCACGAAGCTTTCGGCGGGTGCATGGCCTGCAACGGACGTGTCGGCCTGCGGCGCGGGCTCGGACAGCGCGGGCATCTTGGGCTGGGTGCCGGGCAGGTCGCGCAACACATCGCCTGCATTGGGCACGCTCTGCGCCACGGCCTGGCCGACCGGCGTCAACGCGGCGGCCAGCGCCAGCGAGGTCAGCGAAATAAGGGAAACGGCGGCACGTGACATCTCAGCTTCCTAGTTGCATGCGGCCATTGCCGATCACATTGAAGGGGGCCCAGAAGAAGGGATGGGCGAAGCGGCGCTTCTTCTGGACGTCCAGTTGCGCGACACGCATCGAGTCCATCAGGTCGGCGCCATCGGTCATGGACTGGTACATGCGCGTCATGAGCGCCTCGGTCGAGTCATCGGCCACGGGCCACAGCGAAGCGACCAGGCTCGAAGCGCCCGCCGACAGGAAGGAGCGCGTGAAGCCCACGATCTCGTCGCCCTTGACGACCTTGCCCAGGCCGCTTTCGCAGGCCGACAGGGTGACCAGGCTGACGTGGTGCATATCGAGGCCATAGACCTCGCGGGCCTCGAGCAGGCCGCGGTCCTGGCCGTCGTTGGCCAGCAGGATGCGCGAGAACAGCGGGTCGACCTCGTCGACCTCGGCGTGCGCGGCCACGTGCAGCACGGCCGACATGTTGGCGTTCTTCTTGAACGTCAGCTTGGTGGCGTCACGCTGCACATAGATCTGCTTTTGCTTGAAGAGGCCGGCCACTTCGTTGACCTCGCGCTCGGCGCCAGGCAGCGGCACGTTCTCTTGCGTGGCCGGGTTGCCGAACGCCAGCAAGGCATTGATGGACTGGTTCGGACGCGACCACAGCTGGCCGCCCACCGAGGCCGACGGCCACACGGCGATGGCCGTGCGCGCGATCAGGTAGCCCTGGCCATCGTGCAAAGCCTGGAAGGGCAGGTAGTGCAACGGGCCGTGCGGCACGATGAACAGGCGCTTGGTGCTCTCGCCCAGCCTGGCCGGTGCGATCAGCTTGGCGTACAGGGCCTGCCCGAGCGTGTCGACATCGCGCTTGCGGTTGATGATGCTGTCGCGGAACGCATCGACCTCCTTGGCCAGCTCGGCCTGCGGGATGGCCACGACCTGGCCGCTGAAGCTGGCCTGCGTGATGGTCCAGACGACGAGCTGGTCGCCCACCTCGTGGAACTCGAGCACGCCTTCGCCGGGGCGCAGGGCGGCTTGCAGCTGGGCCAGCGTCAAACGGCCGCCCAGCGAGCCGGCGGGCGCGCGGTCACGGACCGTGTCCAGCAGCTGGCGCGAGCGCGAGTCTTCGGACAGGCTCCAGGCGCTGGCGAAGTCCTTCTGCGCGACGGCCAGCGCGAGCGCCTGGTCGTACACATCCTGCAGATCGCCGAACAGGCCTGTGCGGATCTCTTCGCTGCGGAACTTGGGGCGCAGGCCGTTGGCCAGCGTCGTGGCCTGCAGGTAGGCGGCCAGGGCCTGCGGCTGCTCGTTGCGCTTGAGGTGGACCTTGCCCACGCCGACCAGGGCCCACAGGCGCTGGTATTCGGAGTCGGGGGTGCGGTCGCCGGTGTTGATCTGGTCGTACACGGCCAGCGCGGCTTCGGGCTGGTCATCGGCCAGCAGGGCCTTGGCGCGGGCACGCAGGTAGAAGCTGCCCAGCTCGGCGCGGGCATCGGCGCCGATGGCATCGAGTTGCGTCAACGCAGTCTTGGCCTGGCCCGCATCGACCAGCGCATTGGCCAGCGACACGACCACCTGCGGGCGGAAGCGCTCGCTCGCGGTCTTCAAGCTCTCTTGGTATTCGGCGATGGCCGCGGCGGCGTTGCCATGGCGGACCTGCACATCGCCCAGCACTTTGTGCGCGGGGGCCAGCACTTGTTCGGGGCTCGCGCCAGGAAACAGCAGCGCGCTGTGGGCGTACCGATCGGCATCGTCCAGTTGGCCCGCATACAGGTAGGCCAGGGCCAGGTCCCGGTGCGCCAGGGCCTGCAGATCGGGTTTCTTGTCGCGCTCGCCCAGGAACAGGGCCTTGCTGGCCGCGCGGATGCTCTGGCGGAACTCGCCCTGCTCCGCCAGGCTGGTGGCCTGGCCGCAGTAGGCATAGCCATCGAGCTTGACGACGTCGTGGCTCAGCAGGTTCTGGCCTTCGGCGGACGTGGTGCGCAAGGAGGTCGCGTCACGCTGGCGCGCCACGGCCTGGTTGGTCGCGCGGGCCTCGTCCTGGCCGGCATCGCCTTGGCCCTGAGCCCAGCTGGGAATGCCCGTCAGCATCGCCACTGACAGGGCCCATATCGAGAGGCCAAAAGGCCGTGTCACATGAAGAATCGGTGTTCGCCGCGGCATCCCGGCTCCCTTGAAAGCGCACTGAAGCGCGCAGACTATGAACAAGTACACGTGTCAGCAAGTGACCTAGGTGAAGATCCCCCACGACCTAGGGATGGGTCATCCCTGGTTCCGGGGGCGGGTTGTCAGGACAGCTGCCGCAACATGGAAAACAACTCTTTGGGCAGCACCGGCTTGAAGAGCACCCGGTGGCCGCTGTCGTGAACACGTTTGACCTGGTCCGGCGATGTGTCGCCCGTGACCAGCACCGCCGGAATCTGGTACCCCAGCACATGGCGTATGGCGTTGATAGCTTGCAACCCATCCTCCCCATTGCGCAAGCGCAAATCCGACAGGACAGCATGGATGGGCTCTGGATGATTCGTGGCCAACATGCAAGCCTCGTTGATGTTGCCCGCGACCAGCACCTCGTAGTCCCATTCGCGCAGCAACAGGCACATGCTTTCGCGGATGTTTTCTTCATCGTCGATGAAGAGCAGCGTGCGCGCGTTGCCGATGGGCGAAGGCACCGTTTCGGCCTCGAGGTTCATGCCGTGCAGCGCATCGAGATCGGTCTGCGGCACGCTGATGCGCACCATCGTGCCCTTGCCCACGGTCGACGCCACCGTCAATGGATGCTGAAGAAGCAGGGCGAGGCGCTTGACGATGGCCAGGCCCATGCCGAGGCCGCGGTTGCGGTCGCGCTCGGGGTTGTGCAGTTGGTAGAACTCGTCGAACACGCGTGGCAATTCGTGGTCGGGGATGCCGATGCCCGTGTCCCACACCTCGATGTTGACGTTGCTGCCGGCCGTGCGCGCAACCACCACGATGCCGCCTTCGCGCGTGTACTTGATGGCGTTCTGGATGAGGTTGCTGAGGATGCGTTCGAGCAGTTGCGGGTCGCTCGTGACCAGCTTGCCGCCCGGTTTGAGGCGCAAATGCAGCCCGGCGCCCTCCGCCTGCCCCGCAAAATGCATGTGCAATCGCCGAAATACGTCACGGATCGGGAAAGATTGAACCTGCGGCTCGACCACGCCCGCATCGAGCTTGGAGAATGTCGAGCATGGCGTTGAAGGAGCGTTCGAGTGATTCGATGCAGCGGTTCAGGTTGCCGACCAGCGGCTCCTCGGACGTGCCCGCCAGGCGCTTCTCGAGCGCGCTGGCGAAGAGCCCGAGCGCGTGCATGGGCTGGCGCAGGTCATGGCTGGCCGAGGCCACGAAGCGGCTCTTTTCGCGGTCGGCCTCCGTGGCCAGCGTCATCTGGTGGCGCAACTGGGTGACCAGCTCGGCGTTGTCGAACTGGGCCTTGAGCGCCTTGACCAGCAACTCGTTCTGCCCGAAGGCGAAGGCCAGGTTCACGCCCAGGTAGGCCAGCGAGAACACGGCCAGGGCGTTGTGCAGCGGGCCTTCGAACCACAGCAGCAGCGCCGGCAAGGGCAACAGCAGCGGCAGCAGCCAGGTCCAGATCGCGGGGCGGTAGGCCACCACGGCCCCGATCAGCAGCCGAGCCCATGCCCAGCATCACGAGCATCATCAGGCAGACGGCGGCCAGATCCTGCGTTGGCAACACGAACAAGGGCACCGAGCCCCAGGCCAGGGCCGAGGCCAGCAGGCCGACCATGAAGCGCAGGCGCCAGTAGTCGACGCGCTGCCAGGCGCGCGCGTCGCGGTGGTATGACCAGGCGTTGAACAGGCGCGAGACCTGCGCCACGTGCACGAGCCCCGCCCAGATCAGCACGTGGCGGTCGCCCGTGTAGAGCAGGTAGGCCAGCCAGAACGTGACGGCCGTGACGATGGCGCCCAGCGAGGTGAACCAGCTGGTCGTGTAGAGCGCGTAGACCTGGGCCAGCAGCAGGTCGTCCTGCTGGCGATCGGGGTCGGCCGGCTCCGTGCCGTGAGCGGGCCGGACGGCGTCCAGCGAAATACGGTAGGCCACACTCAGCAAGCGCCGTTCAACGGAACAGGCTGATCAGGTGCGAGCGGGATTTGACGTCCAGCGCGAGCAGGATGGTCGAGACGTAGTTCTTGACCGTGCCCAGCGAGAGCTTGGTCGAGTTGCTGATCTCCTGGTTGGAGCAGCCCGACAGCACCAGCTCCAGGATCTCGAGGTGGCGCGGGCCCAGCTCGGCCACGCGGTCGTAGCTCGATGCCGAGGGCGCGCGCGGGAAGCGCGTGGCGCCCGATGCGGCGCGGCGCCTGAGCACGGCCGCCGTCGTACGAGGTATTCGGTGAGCATGCCGACGATGCTCGAGCGCGTCAGCGAGGGCGAATAGGCCTTGGGCAGGTAACCCACGGCGCCCATGCCCTTCGCTTGGCCGATGACAAACTCGTCTTGCGTGCCGCTCGATGACGGCCACGCGCGCAGCCGGGTAGGCCTCGACGAACTGGCGCAGGCCCTGCAGGCCCTTGCAGTCGGCCATGTTGAGGTCGAGCAGCACGAGCGCGATGTCGGGCTCGGCGCCGTACAGGCGCATGCGCATCGGCCAGGTTGTCGGCCTCGAGCCAGTTGACCTTCATGTCCTCGACTTCATCGAGCACCGTGCGCAGGCCCACGCGCACCAGGTCGTGGTCGTCCACGAGCAGGACTTTGAACGTGCCCAGAGGGGGGGGTGATACTGATCCCATGGTGTGGTCGAGGTGGCGCTGATTTGACATGGCAGCCGGCGAGTGTTCCGGCCGGTAGGGCACAAAGCAATCCCTAACTTGTCAGCAAGATTTTACATGACGGGAGGTTGACAAGCCGTCCTCGCGCGCCACGCGGGAGTGAATCGGCTAGCATGTCGGGCTTCGCCCGGAGCTCTTTGTCGTGTCCACCTCTTCCTACGCGCCTGAAACAGGCCGCCGCCGCACGTTTGCGATCATCTCCCACCCCGACGCCGGTAAAACGACGCTGACGGAAAAGCTGCTGCTGTTCTCGGGCGCGATCCACATCGCTGGCTCGGTCAAGGCGCGCAAGGCCTCGCGCCACGCGACGTCGGACTGGATGGAGATCGAAAAGCAGCGTGGCATCTCGGTGGCATCGAGCGTGATGCAGATGCTGTACCGCGACCACGTGGTCAACCTGCTGGACACACCCGGCCACAAGGACTTCTCGGAAGACACCTACCGCGTGCTGACTGCCGTCGACTCGGCCTTGATGGTGATCGACGCGGCCAACGGCGTGGAAGCGCAGACACGCCGCCTGATCGAGGTGTGCCGCCAGCGTGACACGCCCATCATCACCTTCGTCAACAAGATGGACCGCGAAGGCCGCGACCCCATCGAGTTGCTCGACGAGGTCGAGCAGGAGCTGGGCATGCCCTGCGTGCCGATGACGTGGCCGGTGGGCCAGGGCAAGCAGTTCGGCGGCATCGTCAACCTGCGCACGAAGTCGATGCGCCTGTTCGACGCAGGCGCAGACAAGCGCAGCGAAGACGACGAGACCGTGCCACTCACCGAACGCGACAAGCTGCACGCCCGCTTCGGCCACGACTGGGAGCTGGCCGAAGCCAACATGGAACTGATGGCCGAGGCCGCACCGGCGTTCGATCTGGAACTGTTCCTGGCCGCCAAGCAGACGCCCGTGTTCTTCGGCTCGGCCGTGAACAACTTCGGCGTGCAGGAGGTGCTCGATGCGCTGGTCGACCTGGCGCCTTCGCCCCGCCCTCGCCTGTCCACCGAAAAGGACGGCTCGCACAAGGAGATCCTGCCCGAGATGGAGAACTTCTCGGGCGTGGTCTTCAAGGTGCAGGCCAACATGGACCCATCCCATCGCGACCGCATCGCCTTCGTGCGCGTGTGCTCGGGCCAGTACAAGCCGGGCATGAAGCTCAAGGTGCAGCGCTCGGGCAAGGAGCTGCGCCCCACATCGGTCGTGACCTTCCTGTCGCAGCGCCGCGAAGCGGTGGACGAGGCCTTCGCGGGCGACATCATCGGCTTCACGACGCACGGCGGCGTGCAGCTGGGCGACACGATCACCGATGGCATCACGCTGCAGTACACGGGCCTGCCCTTCTTCGCGCCCGAGCTGTTCCAGACGGTCGAGCTGGCCAACCCGATGAAGAGCAAGCAGCTGCAGGCCGGCTTGCTGCAACTCGGCGAGGAAGGCGCGATCCAGGTCTTCCGGCCCGAGGTGGGCGGCTCGATGCTGCTGGGCGCGGTCGGGCAGCTGCAGTTCGAAGTGGTGCAGCACCGTCTGAAGGCCGAGTACGGCGTCGACATCCGCCTGATGCCCTGCCGCTTCGTGGGCGCGCGCTGGATCACGGCCGAGACGCCCGAGGCGCTCAAGAAGTTCACGGACGAGAATGCCTCCAAGCTCGCGCTCGATGCGGCCGACACGCTGGCCTACATGATGACCTCGGCCTACGACCTGCGGCTGACGGCCGAGCGCCATCCGCTGGTGCACTTCCACCCGCTGCGCGAGCACGCGGGCCTGAGCCTGTCGACGCAGTGAGCGCGGCCCCTCGAGCCATCAGGTCTGCGGCAGCCAGAACTGGTCGATGTTCTTGAATCCCCAGGCTGCCGGCGACTCGCGCGACACGATCTGGTCGCCCGTCTTGGCATCGCCCATGTCGAGCAGCACGGGCGTGATCGGCTCGTTGGACTTGCTCGAGAAGAAGACCCGCACGATGGGGCTGAGCAGCGAGTGGCTGCCCTGCTCGACGACCACGCCCAGCCTGCCCGACTTGAGCTTGACCAGCGAGCCCGTCGGGTAGATGCCGATGCTCTTGACGAAGGCCTGGAAGATGCCTTCGTCGAACTGCCCTTCCTTGGCCCACTGTGCCATCTTCTGGATGGAGTCGGCTGGGTCCCAGCCGCTCTTGTAGGGCCGGTTGGACGTGATGGCGTCGTACACATCGCAGACGGCGCCCATCTTGGCGAACAGGCTGATCTCGTCGCCTTTCAGGCCGTGCGGATAGCCGTTGCCGTTGATCTTCTCGTGATGGTGCAGGCAGACATCCAGCTGGACGGTGCCCACGCCATTGCCCTCGACCAGCATGCGGTGCCCGGCCTCCGGGTGGCCCTTCATGATGGCGAACTCGGCCGGTGTCAGTGCACCGGGCTTGTTGAGCACTTCCAGCGGCATCTGCGCCTTGCCCAGGTCGTGCACGAGGCCCGCCAGGCCGGCTTCGCGCGTGTCGGCCTCGCTCAGCTGCAGCTGCTTGGCCAGCGCCACCATGAGGGCGCACACGGCCACCGAGTGCATGTAGGTGTAGTCGTCGCTGCGCTTGAGGCGCGCCAGGCTGACGATGGCGCCCGGGTTGCGCGCCACCGATTGCGTGATGTCGTCGACCAGCGGCAGGCAGTGCTCGGTGTCGACGGCCTTGCCCATGCGGGCGTCGCTGAACATCGACTTCATCGCCCCGCGCGACTGCTCGACGATGCGCGACGCACGCGCCATTTCCTGCTGGAAGGAGCAGGTTACGGGGACGGGCGCCTCGCCCGCGACCATGTCCAGCGCCTCGGTGTCGGCGGCGGCCTCGACCGTGTTCACTTCGAAGTCGTCCAGCACCTCGACCGCGGCGCTCGGCGGCGCATCGACGTCCAGCCCCTTGGCCGTGTCGATGATGACCTCTTTGACCATGGCCAATTGCCTGAGCTGGCGTGCGTCGCTCAGCTTGAAGGACGCGCGCCAGAAAGGGTGGTCCATCCACGAGCCGCAGACCTCGTGGACGAACATGCCGACGCGCAACTGATGGGTTGGGATCTTCCTGAGCATGTGGGCCGATGCCCTGGCCCGCCCACCACGGGCGTGCCAGCGACACCCTGTGATCCTAGGCCGACTGGCTCATCCCCGGGCTGAGAAATGAGTGAAAAAAAAGGCGCATCCGGGTGGATACGCCTTTGGCCGATGCGGAAAAAGCCTACTTCAGGCCGGCCGCCGCGCGCAGCACCTGCGCCTTGTCCGTGCGCTCCCACGAGAACTCGGGCTCTTCGCGGCCGAAGTGGCCGTAGGCGGCGGTCTTCGAGTAGATCGGGCGCAGCAGGTCCAGCATCTGGATGATGCCCTTGGGGCGCAGGTCGAAGTGCTCGTTGACCAGCGCGGCGATCTGGTCGTCGGGGATGACGCCCGTGCCTTCGGTGTAGACGGTCACGTTCATCGGGCGGGCCACGCCGATGGCGTACGCCACCTGGATCTGGCACTGCTTGGCCAGGCCGGCGGCCACGATGTTCTTGGCCACATAACGCGCGGCATAGGCGGCCGAGCGGTCGACCTTGGAGGGGTCCTTGCCCGAGAAGGCACCGCCGCCGTGCGGGCAGGCGCCGCCGTACGTGTCGACGATGATCTTGCGGCCGGTCAGACCGCAATCGCCTTGCGGGCCACCGATCACGAAACGGCCTGTCGGGTTGATCAGGTACTTCGTGTCCTGCAGCCATTCCTTGGGCAGCACGGGCTTGATGATCTCTTCGATGATGGCTTCGGTGAACGAAGACTTCATCTTGTGCTGCGTCTCGGATTGGTCCGGATCGTGCTGCGTCGACAGCACCACCGTGTCGATGCTGTGCGGCTTGCCGTCGACATAGCGCATCGTGACCTGGCTCTTGGCATCGGGGCGCAGGAAAGGCAGGCGGCCGTCCTTGCGCAACTGGGCCTGGCGCTCGACCAGACGGTGCGCGTAGTAGATCGGCGCGGGCATCAGCTCGGGCGTCTCGTTGCAGGCGTAGCCGAACATCAGGCCCTGGTCGCCGGCGCCGATGTTGAGGTGGTCGTCGGAGGCGTGGTCCACGCCCTGGGCGATGTCGTTGGACTGCTTGTCGTAGGCGACCAGCACGGCGCAACCCTTGTAGTCGATGCCGTAGTCGGTGTTGTCGTAGCCGATGCGCTTGATCGTGTCGCGGGCGACCTGGATGTAGTCGACGTGCGCGTTGGTCGTGATCTCGCCGGCCAGCACGACCAGACCGGTGTTGCACAGGGTTTCAGCTGCGACGCGCGAACGGGGATCTTGCTGGAAGATCGCGTCCAGGATGGCATCGGAAATCTGGTCGGCGACCTTGTCGGGGTGGCCTTCAGAGACGGATTCGGAAGTGAAAAGGAAATCGTTCGCCACGATGTGTGCTCCAAAAAATGACATTGAGACCTCGGCGTCGCCGGGGCTGGTGGTCATCCTTGTGGGGTGTCTTCGCAGCGGCGAACGCTTTAGCGGGATTTGTGAATCGCCCCGCAAGTTGTCCTGTTAACTCGGCGATGCGCGCAGTGTATTAGATTTGGCCGTGCCCACCAAGGCCATATAGAGCGGGATTTCCCCTCTTATCTCATGTATGCCTTATTTCTCGCACATCCGGTTCACGATGGCGGCGCGTTGTGCCGCGCGGCTTTGGTTGTAGGCGTCGGTGTCGCCCGCCCCCGCCATGAACAGCTTGACCTTGGGGTAAGGCGCGCTGGCGAGCAAGGCTTCGCGCGCCAGCGCGTCGTTGCCGGGGTTCACCGAGAAGACCGCCACGATCTTGTCGCCGAACACCACATTGCGGGGGCCGCGCCAGTAGCCGATCAGGCGCCAGTCCTGAGGCAGCCGCTGGTTGACCTCATCCCAGCACAATTGCACGATGGCGACTTCGCCGTGCAAGCGGTCGGCGAGCACCTTGACCTGGGGGCCGTGGTAGCCGCTCGCGGCCTGGCGGTAACGGATGGGCTCGTTGCGCCCCAGGCCGAACAGGTCCACCACCGTGGCGCCCCCATCGTATGAAAACACCCCCACATCGTTGACGAGGATGGTCCGGTGGGCCAGGTGTTCGCGCACGAACTGACTGGGCATCAGGTGCTCCCAGCGCCGATCGTCCATGGCCATGGTCGTCTGCACATAGGCGCCCGTGAAGCGCGACAACAACAAGACCACGCACAAGGCCGGCCAGGACAAGGGACGCCCGCGCCAACGCATGCACGGACGCGCCGGCATCTGCATGAAGATGCTCAGCAGATTGAGCTCGACGATCCAGGCATCGTAGCGGTACAGCCAGCCGAATGACGCCAGCAGGCAGTGCGCCGCGGCCGAGACCAGGGCCACCCGGCTGAAGATGCGCACGGCCTCATTGGCCGGCTTCACACGCATGTGCAAGGCCAGATGGGCGATCAACAACGAGAAGGTCACCCACGACAGCGGGAACTTGAGGTTGGTGACCAAGTTCGAGGCCAGCGCGCCGAAGCGCGCCCACATGTCCGTCGTGGCGTTGCTGCCCGCGCCTTTCAACAGCAATGAATTGGGCAGCATCCATCCGCCCGCATGCACCCAGACGGCCCCGACGGCCAGCAGCGGCGCGGCCGCGGCCACCACGATGACCAGGGCCGGCCGCCAGGCGCGCCGCCTCACGCACAGCCACACGACGGGCGCCATCACGAAGGCCGACTCGTAGCGCGCGGTCGCGGCCAGCGCCGTCAGCAGGGCCAGCCCAGCCAGGGTGCGGCCACTGGGCACCCACGGGCCGGCTTGCCCCAGCCTGCGCGCCATGACATACAGGAACCAGGTGATCAGGAAGGTGTGCGCCACATGCTCCATGCTCACGGCCATGACGCCCGGCAAGCCCGTGCAGAACCACGTGATGAACAGCAGCCACGAGGCCTGCGGCAGGTCTTTCAAGATGCGCGCATTCAAGCCGACCAACGCGACGCCGAAGGCCAGGTTCCACAACAGCGGCATGAAGAGATCGGCGCCCTGGCCCAGCATGCCTGCCAGTGGGTAGTTGGCGGCCAGCAGCATGGTCCACAAAGGCGATGAAGAGGCGGCGGCCGGTACCTGCGGGCTCAGGCCCCACACGCCGGATGTGGCCAGGGTCCTGGCCAGCGCCATGTGGATATAGGTGTCGTCCAGCGGGTAGCTGAAAACGCCGCCGCTGCCCATCGACAGCCAAAACAAGGCCCCGGTGACCAGCAGGGCGCCCAGGCCGTGCCGCCACCACATGCTCGTCCAGGTGTCACCGGTACGCGGGACGGCGCTGCTGGTGCCAAGCACTGTATTCATGCGAATGCTCCCGGGTATGTATTTGGCGAGCCCGATGATCGCGGCTGCGCGCACGTGAAGGCATGGCATTGCGAAACAATTGCAACCAAATTTCAGTGCCTCGCGCCCGGCTGACGCCGCTTCTCCCTCGAAATGGCGTCAGGCAAAATGGCCGTCCTTCATGCTGTGTGACCCACCCTGTGATACCTCGCCTGTTCTTCATGCTGTCCCGATGGCCTCTGGCCGTGCTCCATCCATTGGGCAGTTTGCTGGGCTGGCTGGCATATGGCTTGTCGCCCTCGTATCGGCGCAGACTCAGGCAGCACACAGGCCAGGCCGGCATGGGCGTGTGGCAGCGCTGGCAGGCCGTGGGCCACGCGGGCAAGATGGTGGGCGAGCTGCCGCGCTTGTGGGGCCGCCCGCGCGCGCTGCCTTTGGGCGACACGGTGCGGTGGACCGACCCCGAGTGCGTCACCCAGGCCTTGTCCGAGGGCAAGGGCCTGCTGCTGCTGACCCCGCACCTGGGCTGCTTCGAGATCACGGCGCAGGCCTATGCCGACCGCTTCGGCGCCGTCAAACCGATCACGGCCCTGTACCGCCCGGCCAAGCAGGCCTGGCTGGCCGACATGATGCGCGAAGCCCGCAACCGCCCCGGCATGCTCACCAGCCCGGCCACGCTCAGCGGCGTGCGCAACATGTTGCGCGCGCTCAAGAAAGGCGAGACCGTCGGGCTCCTGCCTGACCAGGTGCCGCCCGAAGGCATGGGCGTGTGGACCGACTTCTTCGGCCGCCCCGCCTACACGATGACCATGGCGGCCAAGCTCGTCGCGCAAACCGGCTGCGCCGTCGTGCTGCTGCGCGGCGAGCGCCTGGGCTGGCTGGCGCGCCTGCGAAAGGGCTGCGACTACATCGTGCACGCCAGCCGCGTCCCGCGTGAGACTGAGCAGGTGCTGGCCTCGGGCGATGCGTCACAATCGGCCGCCGCCATCAACCGGCTCATGGAAGAGATGATCATGCAAGCGCCCACGCAGTACCTTTGGGGCTACAACCGCTACAAGGCCCCGCGGGCCGAGATCCTGACCAGTGCCGCGGCCAGCGGCGACGCGCCGACATGAAACAGCTGGCCAGCGAAGCGGGCATCCGCCTGGCTCTGGGCATCCTGTGGCTGCTGCACTGGCTGCCCTTGCCCGTGCTGGCGGCGCTGGCGCGGAGCGTGGGCCGTCTGCTGTTCAAGCTGGCCGGGTCGCGCCGCAAAGTCGGCCTGCGCAACCTCGAGTTGTGCTTCCCCGACATGCCGCAAGCCGAGCGCGAGGCCCTGCTGCGCGCGCACTTCGGCTGGCTCACGCAAAGCCTGCTGGACCGCGCCGTGCTGTGGTGGGCCTCGCCCGCGCGCATCAAGCGCCTGATCCACGTCGAGGGCGACATCGACCTGGCCGAGCGCGAGATGCAATCAACAGGCCGTCCGACCATGTGGCTGTGCCCGCACTTCGTCGGCCTCGATGTGGCCGGCGCTGCGATCCTGCTGTGCCAGCAGCGCCCGGGCGCGTCCATCTACCAGACGCAGAGCAATCCGCTGATGGACAAGCTCATGAAGCGCGGCCGCCTGCGCTTCGGCAACGCCGAGATCTTCCCGCGCAGCGACTCGGTCAAGCCGCTGCTGCGCGCCATCAAGGACGGGCGCGGCTTCTTCAACCTGCCCGACATGGACTTCGGCCGCAGGGACGCCGCCTTCGTGCCCTTCTTCGGCGTGCCCGCCGCCACGCTGCTGGCGCCCTCGCGCATGGCGCGCATGCTCGACATGGTCGTGCAACCCGTGATCGCCGAGCTGCTGCCGGGCGGACGCGGCTGGCGCGTGCGCTTCATGGCGCCGCTGGCCGACTTCCCCACCGCCGATGCCGAGGCCGACACCGCCCGCATGAACCGCTTCATCGAGGGCGAGATCCTCAAGCAGCCCGAGCAGTACCTGTGGGTGCACAAGCGTTTCAAGACCCGGCCCGAAGGCGAGGCAGGGTTTTACTGAACCGGCGGATAATCGAACCCCATGAAGCTGCGCTTCACCAAGATGCACGGCGCGGGCAACGACTTCGTCGTGCTGGACGCCACTCGCGGGCCGCTCGCCTTGAGCGAGGCCCAATACCGTTTCCTGGCCGACCGGCGCTTCGGCGTCGGCGCCGACCAGATCCTGATCGTCGAGCCCGGCGATGCCGCCCAGGGCACCGACTTCACCTACCGCATCATGAACGCCGACGGCGGCGAGGTCGAGCAATGCGGCAACGGCGCGCGCTGCTTCGCCCGCTTCGTGCACGACCAGGGCCTCACAGCCAAGGACGTGATCCGCGTGCAGACCATGAAGTCCGTGATCGAGCCGCGCCTGCAAGCCGATGGCCGCGTCACCGTGAACATGGGCGCGCCCTTCCTCGTGCCCGCCGACGTGCCCTTCGAGGCGAGCGGCCTGACGCCCAAGGTGCTCAATGGCTGCGAGCTGTGGCCCATCCAGCTGGCCAATTACCCTGTGGACGTGGCCGTGGTCTCGATGGGCAACCCGCACGCCGTGATGCGCGTGGACAGCGTCGAGCACGCCCCGGTTGACGAAGTCGGCCCGCAAGTCGAGAGCCACGCGCGCTTCCCGCGCCGCGTCAACGCCGGCTTCATGGAAGTGGTCGACCGTGGCCACATCAGGCTGCGCGTGTTCGAGCGCGGCTCGGGCGAGACGCTGGCCTGCGGCTCGGGCGCCTGCGCGGCCGCGGTCGCCGGCATCCGCCTGGGCTGGCTCGACGGCACGGTCGACGTCGACATGCCCGGCGGGCGCCTGACCATCAGCTGGGCCGGCCCCGGCCAGCCCGTGATGATGACCGGCCCGGCCGTGACCGTCTTCGAAGGCGAGATCGACATCCCTGCGCACTTTCCCGCAGACCGAACTGAACAGTAGGCACACCCGACATGACCCTGCAAGGCATCACCGAAGACGAGATCGCCAACTACCTGGTGCACACGCCCGGCTTTTTCGAGCGCAACGCCCAGCTGCTGGCCGCCATCCAGCTCACCAGCCCGCACGGCCAGCGCGCCGTCTCGCTGCAGGAGCGCCAGATGGAAATGCTGCGCGACAAGATCAAGGGCCTCGAGCGCCGCATCATGGACATGATCCGCTTCGGGCAGGAGAACGAGGCCATCGCCGAGCGCCTGCACCGCTGGGTGCGCGCCGTGCTGCTGGCCCACGACGAGGCCACGCTGGCCGACGTCGTGCTCGACCGCCTGCGCCACGAGTTCCTGATCCCGCAGGCCGCCGTGCGCGTGTGGGGCAGCGCCCAGCAGCCGCTGCGCGACGGCCTGGCCGAGCTGACCGTGACGCGAGCCGTGAGCGACGACGCCAAGAGCTTCACGGGCAGCCTGGGCCTGCCCTACTGCGGCCTGAACGCCGGCTTCGAAGCCAGCCGCTGGCTGGAAGACAGCGCCAGCGTCACCTCGCTGGCCCTGATCCCGCTGCATCACCAGGGCGAGACCTTCGGCCTGCTCGTGCTCGGCTCGCCCGACCCGACCCGCTACGCCGCCGACATGGGTGTCGACTTCCTGCAGCAGGTCGGCGACATCGCCAGCGCGGCCCTGGCCCGCTTGCTGTCCTGAGGCCATCTGCTGCGCGCCTTGCGCCTGCCGCGGGCGCGCCGTCCCTGACATGGGCGCGTCATGTGCGTCATGTACAGTCGCGCGCACAACACCACTCAGGGACCTCACCATGCGCCATCTCCGCACAGCATGCCTGCCCGTTCTGACGGCATTGGCATGTTTGCCCAGCCTGGGCCATGCCGCCTTCAGCCTGACCAATGTGAGCATCGCCTGCTCGGACACGCTGACCGTTCAGGAAGGCAGCGCCTTGAGCTATGCCTGCACGGGCAACCTGTCGTTGACGGGGACCGACACGGGCGCCAGCATCTTCGCCGACGACTCGATCACGCTGTCGGCCATCGGCGATCTGAGCGTGCATGACCTGACCCTGATGTCGCACAACGTCAGCCTGATCACCCAAAGTGGCTCGATCAGCCTGGATGGCAACGTGACGCTCACGGACACATCCGGCCAGGTCAGTCTGATCCCCGTCGTGCAACCCGCTGCAGGCGGCCTGCGGCTGATCGGCACGCCGGAGGCGCCACGCATCACCGACCCAGGCACGGTGATCCTTGCCAATACAGGCAACGTCGTCATCTCGCCAGGCGGGTCCATCGAACTCACGGGCGCCGTGCCCGAGCCCGCCACTTCGGCGATGCTGGTCGTCGGCCTGGCCATCCTGCTGGGCGCAGGTGCCCGCCGCCAATCACGCTGAGCCGCATCGCGTCGCTCAACGCGATCGCCTTCGAGCAGGTAAATCCGGCCATCCTTTGTAGCCTGTACCCGTAAATGATGGGCGCAGGGCTGTTCCTGCCAGCGCAGCATGCCCACGCCCACCCCCTCGTTCACGGTCACGCGAACAAGGGGCCGAGGGGCTGGAAAACGCCAGACAGGCCCGAGTCTTGCTGATTTCCCCGAGTGGTCCGGGGCATCCCGGCAACAGGCAGTCGCCCCCATCTCGAAGGATTTTTCTCCACATGGCAAAAGCAATGATCCTTGCCGCCGGGCAAGGCACACGTGTCAGACCTCTTACCAAGCGCATCCCCAAACCGATGGTGCCGATCCTGGGCAAGCCGGTGCTCGAGTACATCATCGAGCACCTGGCCCGCTACGGCGTCACCGAGATCATGATCAACGTGGCCTTCAACCACTGGAAGATCGAGAACTACTTCGGCGACGGCCACCGCTGGGGCGTGGACATCGGCTATGCCTACGAAGGCGTGTGCGAGCAGGGCGAGCTCGTGCCCAGGCCGCTGGGCTCGGCCGGCGGCATGCGCCGCATCCAGGACTTCTCGGGCTTCTTCGACGAGACCACGATCGTGCTGTGCGGCGACGCCATCATCGACCTGGACATCAGCTCGGCCCTGTTCGAGCACAAGCGCAAGCAGGCGATGGCCAGCGTGATCACGCTCGAGGTGCCGCCCGACCAGGTCAAGAACTACGGCATCGTCGTGGCCGACAAGGAAGGCCGCGTCCAGTCGTTCCAGGAGAAGCCATCGCCGCAGGAGGCGCGCTCCAACCTGGCCAGCACGGGCATCTACATCTTCGAGCCCGAGGTGATCGACCTCGTCCCCGCCGGCCGCGAGTTCGACATCGGCGGCGAGCTGTTCCCGCTGCTGGTGGAAAAGCAACTGCCCTTCTACGCGCAGAATCGTTTTTTCAACTGGATCGACATCGGCCGCGTGTCCGACTACTGGGCCGTGTGCCAGCGCGTGCTGCGCGGCGAAGTGGCGCAGATGGACATGCCGGGCAAGGAAGTGCGGCCGGGCATCTGGGTCGGGCTCAACACGCGCATCGACTGGGACAAGGTCGACATCAAGGGCCCCGTGTACATCGGCTCGGGCGCCAGCATCGAGCCGGGCGTGCGCATCGAAGGGCCTGCGTGGATCGGGCATGGCTGCCGCCTGCGCGAAAAGAGCAAGGTCATCCGCAGCGTGCTGTTCGAATACACGCGCCTGAGCAGCGACTCGGTGTTCGACGAGGTCGTGGCCTCGCCGCAGTACTGCGTGAACCGCGCCGGCCACGTCATCTACCAGGGCGAGGAAACGGCGTCGATAAACTGGGGCGATGCACGCGCATGACCCCGACGCCCCGCCCGATGCCCTCCTGCAGCGCCACCTGACCCACTTGCGCGTGCAGCGCATGCTGGCCGAGCGCACGCTGGCCATGTACGGCGACGCCTTCAAGCGCCTGCAGGCCTTGTGTGCACAGCACAAGCTCGCGTTCGCCGACGTGCGCCCGCACCACGTGCGCGGCTGGACGGCCCGCCTGCATGCGCAGGGCCTGGGTTCGCGCAGCATCGCCATCACGCTGTCGGCCTGGCGCGGCTTCTACAAATGGCTGGGCAAGGAAAGCCTCGCCCCCTTGAACCCCGTCGACGGCATCAAGCCGCCCAAGGCCGCCAAGCCCTTGCCCAAGGCCCTGTCCATGGAACATGCGGTGGCCCTGGCCGCCTACCAGCCCGGCGACACGGACGCAGCCGCATCGGCGGCGGCAAGCACACGCCGCGCCAATGAAGCGCCCTGGCTGCGCGCGCGCGACCACGCCATGATCGAGCTGCTCTACAGCAGCGGCCTGCGCAGCGCCGAGCTGCTGGGCCTGGACGTGGCCGCCAGCGACGACGCCCGTGGCTGGATCGACCTGCAGGCCGGCGAGGCGCACGTGCTGGGCAAAGGCGACAAGCGCCGCATCACGCCGGTCGGCCAGCATGCGCTGCAAGCCCTGGCCGCCTGGCTGGACGTGCGCGAGCGCCTCACGCCGCCCGACTCGCCCGCCCTTTTCCTCAGCCGCCTGGGCAGGCGCCTGACACCCATGCAGCTGCGCAACCGCCTCAAGCAACTGGCGCAGCAAGCCGGCCTGCCCACGCACGTGCACCCCCACATGCTGCGCCACAGCTTCGCCAGCCACCTGCTGCAGGAAAGCAAGGACCTGCGCGCCGTGCAGGAGCTGCTGGGCCACGCCAACATCAGCACCACGCAGGTCTACACCAAGCTCGACTTCAAGCACCTGGCCGATGTGTACGACGCGGCCCACCCGCGGGCGCAGCGCCAACCGCGCAAGCCCGGCCCGGCCAGCGAATAGACCAGGACCGGCATGCCAAGGCCCGGGCGCTTTGCCCGAACTTTGCCCGAAAATGGCGGGTCACACACCGCCAAAGCTAGCCATGAAAGTCATCACCCTGCGCGAGGGCAAAGAACGCTCTTTGCTTCGACAACATCCCTGGGTCTTCCAGGGCAGCGTGGCCAAGGGGGGCGCCGACGCGGGCGAGACCGTGCGGGTGCAGTCGCACGACGGCAAGTTCCTGGCCTGGGCGGCCTTCAGCCCCAGTTCGCAGATCCGTGTGCGCGCCTGGAGCTTCGATGAAGACGAGCGCATCGATGCCGCCTTCTTCGAGCGCCGCGTGCAAAAGGCCGTGGCCCTGCGCAAGCGCCTGGCCATCGATTCGGACGGCGTCCGCCTGATCCACGGCGAGGCCGATGGCCTGCCCGGCCTGATCGTCGACCAATATGGCGAGCTGCTCTCGGCGCAGTTCCTGAGCGCCGGCACCGAGCGCTGGAAGGACGCCATCGCCGACGCCCTGGTCGCGGCCACGGGCACGCCCTACCTGTACGAACGCTCGGACTCGGGCGTGCGCAACCTCGAAGGCCTGGCGCCCGTGACCGGCTGGCTGCGCCACCCCGAGACCGCCGACGGCGCGCGCCGCGCCACCGAAGTCACCATCCACGAAAACGGCTGGAAGCTCACGCTCGACGTCGCCGAGGGCCACAAGACGGGCTACTACCTCGACCAGCGCGACAACCGCGGCCTGTTCGCCAGGCTGGTCAAACAGTTCCAGTGCAAAACGGTTCTGAACTGCTACAGCTACACGGGCGGCTTCAGCGTGGCCGCGCTCGAAGGCGGCGCCACCGATGTGACCAGCGTCGACTCCTCCGGCCCGGCCCTGGCACGTGCCACCGCCCACGTGACGCTCAATGGCTACGAAGCGAGCGCTCACACTGCGTTGGACGCCGACGTGAACGGCAGCCTGCGCCACTTCCTCAAAGAGGGCCGCACCTTCGACGCCATCGTGCTGGACCCGCCCAAGTTCGCGCCCAGCGCCGCCCACGCCGACCGCGCCTCGCGCGCCTACAAGGACATCAACCGCCTGGCCTTCAGGCTGCTCAACCCGGGCGGCCTGCTGCTGACGTTTTCGTGCTCGGGCGGCATCGGCGCCGAACTGTTCCACAAGATCGTGGCCGGCGCGGGCATGGACGCGAACGTGGACGGTTACCTGCTGCGACGCTTGGAAGCCACACCCGACCACCCCACCACCATCACATTTCCGGAAGGCGAATACCTGAAGGGGTTGGTCGTTGTCCGAAAATAACAGTTTTAAGCTTTATTTAATTCTAGGGATTTACAATGCCCCGGACACAGTTGTAAGCGGTACAGACATAATGCCTTGTCACATCCCACCAGGGAAAACAGGGCAATATCGTCATGAGTACCAAGGCCGCCGTCAAGAATGTCTGGGATTTCCGCCGTGGCATCGCCACCGCGCGCGTCCTCACCCAGTTAGGTTTTGATCACGGCGTCAGCGTGGACAACATGCTGCGTCACACCAGCATCAACCGCGCCATGCTGGACGACCCCAAGGCCGAGATCGAGGCCCATCAGGAAGTCCAGCTCATCCGCAACCTGATCAACGAGCTGCCGCACGTCCCGACCCTGGGCCTGCAGGCCGGCACGCGCTACCACGTCACCACCTATGGCCTGTGGGGTTACGCGGTGCTCAGCAGCCCGACCCTGGGCACGGCCATCAGCATGGCCTCGCGCATGCTCAACCTGACCTTCTCGCTGACGGTCAACGAGGTCGAGCAGCTGGGCGAGCAGATCATGTCCAGCTTCCACACCGATCACCTGCCGCCCGACGTGCGCCAGTTCATCCTCGACCGCGACCGCGCCGCCGTGATCACCCTGCAGCGCGAGATCCTGGGCCACCCGCTGCCCTTTCGCGCGATCCAGATGCGCCGGGCCGAGCCCTCGCCCGAGATCGTCGAGGCCTACACGAGCCTGTTCGGCATCCGCCCGATGTTCGGCCAGGCGCGCGACTGCGCCCTGTTCGACGCCGCCCTGATGCACGAGCCCCTGCCCCAGGCCGATGCCCACACGGCCACGCTGTGCGAACAGATGTGCCGCAAGCTGGTCGAGGCGCGCAAGAGCCGCACGGGCGTGGCCGCCACGGTGCGCGACCGCCTGCTGCGCACGCCCGGCCACATCCCCGACATGGAAGAGATCGCCGGCGAGATGCGCATGACCTCGCGCACGCTGCGCCGCCACCTCACGGCCGAAGGCGCCACCTTCCGCGCCCTGCTCGAAGAGGTGCGCTCCACGCTGGCCGAAGAGCTGATGGCCACGGCCAGCCTGACGCATGGCGAGATCGCCGAGCGCCTGGGCTACGCCGATGTCACGACCTTCATCGAAGCCTTCAGGCGCTGGAAGGGCGTGCCGCCCAGCGAGTTCCGCCGCAGCCTGGGTCTGCCCAGCCAGGCCAGCCGCATCGCGCGGCGGCGCTTCATCCCGCGCTGACCCTGATCGGAGGCCCTCGCGCCCCCGGTGATATGTCACGCTGAAAAGCCGGAATGCCTCCGCTTACCGAGGCTTTTGCCGCTTTCCCGCTTGGTGGCAAAAGCCTAGACTGGCCGGGATCCCCATCCTCGCCAGAGAGAGGCCGCCGCCATGAGCATCGCACCGCAACTCCGCAACCTCAACATCGACCTGCCGGCCTGCCCCAGCACGCTGGTCAAGCTGTCGCTGTTGATGGCCGAAGAAGACAGCTCCATCGATCAACTCGCGGCCCTGATCGAAACCGACATGGCCTTGTCCTCGGCCGTCGTGCGCACCGTGAACTCGGCCCTGTTCGGCCTGCTCAAGCGCGTCGAGACCGTGCACGAAGGCATCCGCTACCTCGGCATGGCCCAGGTGGCCGGGCTGACCTATGAGATCGGCCTGCGCGGCGCCTTCCCGCCCAGCCCGTTGCTGCAGAACATCTGGGACCGCGCCGGCGTGCGCGGCCTGGCCATGGGCCGCATCGCCCGCCAGCTCGACGTCGACCCATGGCAGGCGCACACCGCCGGTCTGTTCGCCGAGAGCGGCCGCGCCGTGCTGTACGCCTATGACCGCCAGCGCTACGCCGAACTCGACAAGGCGCACAACGACGACGGCCTGCTGTGCGCCGCCGAGATCGAGGCCTTCGGCGTGAGCCACTCGGCGCTGGGTGCGGCCCTGTGCCAATCGTGGGGCCTGTCGCGCGACGTGGCCGACAGCGTGCGCGCCCGCCCCAACGCGCCCGAGCAGTGGTCGCAGGAGCGCCCGCCCGCGCAGAAGCTGCTGACCATCGGCGCCGCCGTCGACAAGCTGCTGCTGGACCCGACCAAGGCCAGCGACCCCAATGCCGTGTGGGCCGAGCTGGAGCCCGTCGCGCACCAGGTGGGCCTGCACTTCCAGGCCTTCCAGCTGGCCACGATGCGGGTTTGCGAGCGCTTGAACCTGGCGCAGAGCGAAGGCTGACGCGCCGGGGCGTCTCTTTGTTACACGGGTTCACCAAAACCCCCTTGTTGCCCGATTGACGCGGCCCGATGCGCGCGGGCATCCTCCCGAGTGTCCATAACTCAAGGAGGAATCACCATGCTCAAGCATGCGCGTCTCGCACTCATGTCCGCCGCCCTGCTGCCGCTGTTGGCCCAGGCGGCCTCCGTCACGGTCGATGCGGGCCATTTCGCGGCCACGTACGACACCGCCGCCTTCTCATCCGGGTGGGGCGCCGGCCAATACGATGGCTACAACCAGCAAGCCTCCCAGTATCTGGTCACGACGGGCCCGGACAGCCTGCGCATCGACATCGCGCAATTGCCGCCCGGCACGAACAGCTACCACCAAGGCGAATCGACCTTGCTCTATGCCACGGGCGCGGCCAACTACATCGCCAGTGTGTACTTCCGTCTGCCCCTGACCCTGGCGGCCGATGCACCTGACACCACCGCCTACCGCGTCACCATCGGCACGCACCTGTCGGGTACCGGCTACACGCCCTTCAATGGCTCGTCGAGCTATGTCACGGGTAGCCTGACCGCGACCGACGCCAGCGCAACGACCTTCACCCTCGCGCCTGTCGATGCCTCGGTGCCGTCCACCGGCATCGCGACGCCGGCCGCCATGACCTACAGCGGCGTGATCGGCGCTGGCACCAGCCTGGCGTCCATCGATGGCGCGTTCAAGCTCTACGGCGCCTATTCCAAGCCATGCTGCGGCTCGTCGCTGACTTTCGGCATCGACTACATCCAGATCGACGCCCTCACCGTGTCTTCGTCGGTGCCCGAACCCGGTAGCCTGGCGCTGATGGGCCTCGGCCTGGCGGGATTGGGCTGGGCCCGTCGCCGCCAGTTGCGTGGGATCTGAACCACGGTTGCCGGCAAGGCGCCGGGCGTGAACACGCCTGGTTACATGCGCGCCATCGTTGTCGATTGACAGGCCATGCCGCCCCATGCAGCATGGCCGTCTATCGAAAACCCTGAGGAGGAACCATGGCTCCATCGCGCCCCCGCGCTTTGCTGCTGATGCTGCTGTCGGCGATGCCGGTCATCGGCCAGGCGGCTGCATCGCCCGTCATCTCGACCGTCACATCGCGTCTGAGCAATCTCCAGATCGAACTCATCGACCTGGCCCCCAACGACGGCATCGCGCCCAGCATCACGTTCAACGGCAGCGGCGTGTGGGATGCCTATGGCGGCACGCCGGTCACGCTGTACAGCAACGGGCTGTTGCCTTCGAGCACGGTGACGCACACGTCCACGGATGGCAGCACGGTGCTCACGGCATCGCCCAGCGGCATCGAGATCACGTCGCAGCTCACCTACGACGCGCTGCAGAGCAATGCCGCCGAGACGGCGTACGACGGCTACTACCGCATCAACGGCTCGCTCGGCATCGGCCATGGCCTGGACCTGACCAACCTCAGCGCGCCCGATCTCGGCCCGTCCTTCACCCTGTCGCCGCACACCCTTGCCATCGTGCGCGGCAACCTCTCGACCAGCTGGACCCTGGATGGCCAGGCCATCGCCAGCCAGCTCGATCCGAAGTACAGCACCTGGTCGGTGACCGCGCTGGGCAGCCCGAACGTGGAAGTCGGCCTGCAGTACGGCACCGAATTCCGGGATGCGAACGGCGGGATTCAAGGCGGCGTGTACGCGGGCGGCGACGCGGCATTGAGCCCGCCTGTCTACAGTGTCGCTGGCAGCGACAACACATCGTTCCAGTCGAACCAGGCCAGCCACGATTTCATGTTCAGCATCGCCAACGTCGGCGACGGCAGTGAAGCGGGCACTGTGGCAATGTCCATCTCGACGGGCCTTACCTACACGGTCAGCGGCTTCGGGATCGACCCGAATGGCGTCATCGCCGGCATTCCCGAGCCGGGCACCTGGATGCTGATGGGCCTGGGCCTGGTCGGCATCGCCCTGGCGCGCCGCCAGCGCGGCTGACACGGGCCCGGCCTGAGCGCTGGGCCCCCCTCAGGCTGGGGCCGTCCCGTGGCGGCGAATAGGTAAAGGCCCTGCCCCGGCAAAGGCCTAATTCACATACAAACAGCGCATCCCCGTCTCAAGTCGATCGTCCGCAGCGACGATATAGAGCGAATGCGTTTCAGCTGTCACGCCCTCATGTTGCCCGATCCGGACAGGTCGAGGGTGACACCGGACGACCCCGAACTCAGCCGTCTGATTCGGGCCGAGCGCATTCGCATGCTGTTCGCGCCGACCCTGCCGGTGGCCGTGGCCAGCGCCATCGCGGCCGTGGCCCTGAGCCTGCTGGTGGCGGCGCAGACGGGCAAGGACAAGGCCGCGCTGTGGGCGGCGCTGTGCATCGGCGCCTCGATCATCCGGGTGCTGCACCTGAGCACCTACGTGGGCTCGTCCGACCGCGCCAGCAGCTACTGGCTCAAGAGCCTGACGGCGGTCTGCGCCCTGCATGGCATGACCTGGGGGCTGGCAGGCCTCTTCATGCCCGTGCAGGACCTGGTGACCACGGCCGTGGTCGTGGCCACCCTGGTGGGGGCCTGCGCCGTGTGCACGTTCTCGCTGCAGGCGCACATGCAGCCCAACATGGCCATCAACGTGCCCATGCTGCTGCCCGCGATCGTGATGCTGTTCACGCGGCAGGACGCCTACGGCCTGTTCGGCGGCTTCGGCCTGATGACGCTGCTGGGCCTGATGATGTACGAGAGCCGGCGCGTCGAGCGGCGCACCACCGAGCTGCTGTGGCTGCGTTTCACGACCGACCGCATCGCGCGCGAACGCGCCGAGGCGCTCAAGCTGGCGCAGCGCCACAGCGCCGTCAAGGATCAGTTCCTGGCGACGATGAGCCACGAGATGCGCACGCCGCTGCACGGTATCCTGGGCCTGGCCCGGCTGGTGCACAACCGGCTGCCCGCGCGCGCGGGCGTGCTCAACGAGTCGCGCCACCAGATCGAGCTGATCGAGCGCACGGGCGAGCACCTGCTGGGCATCATCAACGACGTGCTGGATTTCTCGCGCATCGAGGCGGGCAAGCTGCAGATCACGCCGGCGCCCTTCGACCTGAACAACGTCATCCAGGACGTGCTGACGCTGCTGACCATCACGGCCACGGACAAGGGCCTGCAACTCCAGACCGACATCCAGCTGACCGAGCCCTGCTGGGTCAAGGGCGACGCGGCGCGTGTGCGGCAGGTGCTGCACAACCTGATCGGCAACGCCATCAAGTTCACGGAAGAAGGCGTGGTGCGCGTGCACGTGCGCCGCGATGCCGGCCAGCAGATGGTCTTTCGCATCGAGGACACGGGCGTGGGCATCCCATCGCAGCATCTGCCTTTGATCTTCGAGGCCTTTCACCAGGTCGACGGCACCTTCGGGCGCAAGCACAAGGGCACCGGCCTGGGCCTGACGATCTCGCGCGAGATCGCCCGCGCCATGGGCGGTGACATCCACTGCGAGAGCACGCTCGGCAAGGGCTCGACCTTCACGCTGCGCGTGCCCATGCCCGCCACGCCTGTCGAGAACGTGGACCTGGCCCTGCCATTGGGCGACGAGGCATCGTTGCTCGAAAGCCAGCGCGCGCAAGCGGCCCAGGCGGCGCGCGGCACCTGCCACATCCTGCTGGCCGAGGACAACCCGGTCAACGCCTTGGTGGCCGAGGCCACGCTGGCCAACCTGGGCGTGACCTTCAAGCGTGTCGAAGACGGCATGCAGGCCCTGGCCGAGCTGCAGCGCGAAGACCACCCGTACGACCTCGTGCTGATGGACTGCCAGATGCCCACGCTCGACGGCATCGAGGCCACGCGCCGCCTGCGCGTATGGGAGCGCGACCGCGGCCGCCCGCCCGTGCCCGTGATCGCGCTGACGGCCAACGCCATGAACAGCGACCGCGAGCGCTGCATGGCCGCCGGCATGAACGAGCACCTGGCCAAGCCTTTCAGGCAGGGCGAGCTGCAGGCCGCGATGAGGCGGCACTTGTCGAATTCGGTGATGGGCGAGCTGTTCGATCAGGCGAGCGCCTGATCAGGCCCAGGCCCGCAACCAGCGGGCGCCGGCGGCCACGCTGTCGATCACCGGGCAGGCGGGCGCGGGCTGCAAACGCTCGGCCCAACCGCCCAGTGCCGCGCCACCCAGGATGATGCTGGCCACGGAAGCCATCGCCCGCGCGCCTCCTCCAGCCACGTCGGCGGAATTGAACAGGTACCCCACATCGTCCTGCAGGACCTGATGGCAAGCCTGCGCGAGCGCGGCGGCGCCCGCATCGGGGTCGGCCGCCAGCTCGCCACCCGAGGCCTCGACCGCGCGCACCCAGCGCAAGCGGGCCGGCCCGCCCAGCTGCATGCCGCGCGCCAGGCGCTCGAGCATCGGGCCCCAGGCGCTGCCACCTGTCACGATGGCGAAGGGCCCGAGCGCATCGGCCTCGCGCATGGCGGCCTCGGCCAGACCCATCACGGGCAGGCCGCTGGCCTCGCGCACGGCCCACACGCCCGGATCGCCGAAGCAGGCCACGAGCACGGCCTTGGGCCGGCCGTGTTCGAGCACATGCCGCTGCCAGGCGTCGCGCACCGCGTGCGCGGCCACCACGTAGCTGCTCTCGCTGGCGATGTAGTCTGCGCCGAACGGCGCCGTGGCGCCCATCAGCTTGGTCGCGCCCTGCCCCAGGCCCTGCGCCTGCAGTTGCGCGAGCAGCTCGGCTGTCAAAGCCTGGCGTGTGTTCGGGTTGATGAGCAGCACGTGAGACATGGCAGGACGCTCCTGATGTGGCGGCTCGAAGCGGCGCGTCAGCCGGCCCGCTGCGGTGCGCGGCGCGAACGCATGGCGGGATCGGACAGCGCCTGCCAGAGCCCGTCCCGCGGCGGCTCGGGCTGGTTGAAGCACAGGCTCGCCTCGATGTGGTTGAGGTGACTGGTCATCAAGGCGACGGCGTGCTCGGGCATGGCCTCGCCCGCGGCCTTGCCTTTGCCCTTGACGGCCGCGCGCAAGGCCGTGAGCAGGCCGCGATGCTCGTCGCATCGGCAAGCCTGCACCCAGCGCACGGGCGCGACCTGCGGCGTGGCACGCTGGCGCTCGACGGGCGCATAGCTCATCAGGATCAGGCTGGTGCGCGAGACCAGCTTGCGCAAGAACAGCTCGAAGGTCGCGTGCCCCGATGCGGCGGCCAGCAGCAGGTGGAACCGGCCCGAGTGGCGCAAGGCCATGGCGTGGTCGCCGGCCTGGCGCGCGGCCTCTTCGGCATCGATGCAATCGGCCAGGGCCTTGAGGTCGGCGGCCTTGGCGCGCGCGATGAAGCGCTTGACCAGCACGGCCTCGACCACGCAGCGCGCCTCGAACACCTCGCGCGCCTCCTGCACGCTGGGCTCGGCCACGCTGGCGCCCTTGTTGGGCAGGATGGTGACGACCTGCTCGTGCGCCAGCCTGATCAGCACCTGGCGGATGCGCGTGCGCGAGACGCCGAAGGCCTGGCCCAGCTTGTCTTCGACCAGCTTGGTGCCGGGCAGCAGGCGCTGGTCGACGATGGCCTCGATCAGGCGTTGATGGATGTCGTCGTCGGACAGGGTCGGTGTCGATGTGGGCATGGGCGAACGCGGGAATCAGGATTGGGCCGTAGCGCGGCGGCGCATGACCGCGGCGGCGGCCAGCGCGCACACGATCACGAACAGCGAGACCAGCGTGGTCATGCTGCCCAGGGCGTAGATGGAGGGCGTGGTCACCGTGGTCGTCAGGCCCTGCAGCTCGAGCGGCAAGGTGTTGACATCGCCGATGGCCTGCGACGAGCGCGCGATCTCGTCCCAGCTGAGCGTGAAGCCGAACATGCCCACGCCGACCAGCGACGGCCCGATCAGCGGCAGCACGACGTGGCGCAGCGTCTGCCAGGGCGTGGCGCCCAGGTCGCGCGCGGCTTCTTCATACGCAGGGTTGAAACGGTTGAACACGGCGAACATGATCAGCATGCCGAAGGGCAGCGTCCACGTGAGGTGCGCGCCCAGGCCCGATGTGTACAGGCCCATGAGCGTCGTGTAGCTGTCGAGCAGGCTGGTCCATGCCATCTTTTCGAGCACGCCTTTGATGAGCGTGTCGAACAGGCGAAACTGCAAGCCGATGCCCAGCGAGATGATGATGGACGGCATGATCAGGCTCGCCACCGAGCTGTAGAACAGCACGCCGCTGCCCTTGAAGCCTTTGCGAAACGCCAGGCCAGCCATCAGTGACAGCAGCACGGTCAGCAGCATGACCACGATGCCCAGGCCCAGCGAGCGCCGGATGGCCGCGCCGATGTCGACCACGCCCAGGCCCTTGAACAACTCGTGGTACCAGTGCAGCGACGCGCCACGCATCGGGAAGGTCAGGCCACCTTCGGGCCCTTGAAAGCTCAGCACGAAGATGGTGATGACCGGGCCGTAGAGGAACAGCACGTACAGCGCGAACACGATGGCCAGTGGCCAGAAACCCCTTTTCATCACAGCTCCTTTCTGAGGTCGACCAGGCGGTTCAAGGCCATGATGATCAAGAGAACCACGCCGAGCAGCACGACCGCATTGGCCGCCGCCAGCGGGAACTGCAGGTAGGAGGTCTGCACCTGGATGGTCTTGCCCACCGATGCGATCTGCTGGCCGCCCATCACGCCCACGGTGACGAAGTCGCCCATGACCAGCGTGATCACGAAGATCGAGCCGATGAGGATGCCCGTGCGGCACAGCGGCACGATCACGTTCCACAGTGTCTGCCAGGCGCTGGCGCCGCAGTCGTTGGCGGCCTCCAGCAGCGAGCGGTCGATCTTCATCATCGAGTTGAAGATCGGCACCATCATGAAGGTGGTGTTGAGGTGCACGAAGGCCAGCACCACCGAGAAATCGGAGTACAGCAGCCACTCGATGGGCTGGTGGATGAAGCCCAGGCTCATCAGCGTCTGGTTGACCCAGCCGTTGCGGCCCAGCAGCGGGATCCACGAGATCATGCGGATCACGTTGGACGTCCAGAACGGGATGGTCATGAGCGTGAACAGCACGGTTTGCGCGGCCAGGCTGGGCACATGGAAGGCCACGAAGTAGGACAGCGTGAAGCCCAGCACGAGCGTGATCGCCCAGACCAGCACGCAGAACTTGAGCGTCGAGAGATACGTCTTGAGCGTCACGCACAGGTCGGCGCCCGAGACGCCATCGCCGCCGCCCATGCAGCCATCGAACAGCGACGTGTAGTTGGCGAAGGTGAAGCCGGGCTCCAGCGTGTACTCGTTCTGCGGCCAGAAGCTGACCGCCACGATGAGCAGCAAGGGCATCACGAAGAACAGCAGGAAGACCGAGCCCATGGGCAAGGCCTGCAGCCACGCGGGCCATGGTTTGTTCGGGTTCGGCTTCATGCTGTGCGCCCCTTGCCTCGAGATCAGAAGCTGTGCGTGATGCCCGCCGTGATGAGCGTCTGCTTCTGCCCTGCCTCGCCGGCGAATCCCTTGCCATCGGTGATGAAGGCGAAGTTGGCGCCGCCCGAGTTCTTCAGGTAGATCACGTTGAAGTTCAGGCTGGTGCGCTTGGACAAGGCGTAGTTGGCGCGACCGCGCAGGAAGCAGGTGTCATCGGGGCTGTCGGTCACGTCCTTCTTGATGTAGTCGAGCGCGGCGCTGAACTGCGAGGTGATGGGCACGTCCACGCCCAGGTCGATCAGCTTGGCCTTGTAGGCGCCCGTGGTCGTGCTGCTCTCGGGCGTGTTGCCGCTGGCGCCCGCGTAGAAGTAGTCCACTTGCGCCGTGGCCAGGCCCAGGCGGAGCTTGGCCGGGCCGAAGTCGTACGAGCCGCCCACCGCGTACATCGTGTTGGTGCCGATGCCCAATGGGTCCTTCTCCGAAAACGCGACCACGCCGATGCCGAAGGGCCCCGCCGTGTAGTTGACCGCCGCCTGGAATTTCTGCCCGGCGGATGAATGGCCCGATCGCTCGCCGGCCGAGTAGTACAGGCCGCCTTCCACGCCGCCGAAGTTGGGCGATGTGTACTTGATGGCGTTGCTGTAGTAATCGCTCAGCGCATAGAAGCCGCCCATCAGGAAGGGCGAGTAGTAGGCGCAGACGAAGTAGCCGCACATGTAGTCGTCGGAGACGTTCCATTGCTGGCCGAACTTGATCGTGCCCATGCCGCCGCTCAGGCCCACGTAGGCGCCACGGTTCCAGAACTGCGTGCGCGCGCTGCCGGTGTCGGGGTTGATCGAGGACTCGAGGTCGTAGATGGCCTTGAGGCCGCCGCCCATGTCCTCGTCGCCCTTGATGCCGATGCGCGAGTTGACGATGGCGTTGTCATCGATCTTGACGACCGAACCGCTGCTCGTGCCGTTGTAGACGTGCGAGGCCGAGATCACGTCCAGGCCGATGGCCCCGTAGATCGTGACATTGGACTGCGATTGCGCCTGCGCCGCGCCCATCGCGCTGAACAGAACAGCCAGTGCCACAGCGGACAAACGCAGCGCAGAACGAGAGAAAGGTGTGCTCATAGTTGGGTACTCCGATAAGGCTGTGCGCGGACAACGCACGATTGATCGACAAAGAACGCAAAGAAGGTGGCAGTGAGCCAACCCCATCAAGCGGACACCACGGATCCGGCTCCGCCGGGCTGTCGGTGTCGCCCCCGAGGGGGCGCGCGAAGCGCGTAGGGGGGTGAATTCGCAGCTGCGTTCACGCAGCTACAAATTCATTCCATTTACCCACCATGTAGGTGTTCTCATCCATGATCGCGTTCCAGCACGCGATGCCGCCCATGCGCTGCTCGTAGCTGCCGCCGTCGCGCACGCTGCCGGCCTTGGCCAGCACATCGCCCTTGGGCGACTTGATGTCCTGCGACGCGGGCTTGCCTTCCATCCAGTAAGCCCACTCGTACGCTTCCATCTTGGCCTTGGCCGTCTCGAGCACGGCGCTGTAGTAGCCCTGCCGATTCAGGTAGGCACCGGCCCAGCCATCGAGGAACCAGTTGATGAACTCATACGTGGCATCGAGCTTCTTGCCGCTCGACGTGGCCGGCACGCCGAAGCCTGCCGCCCACGCCCGGTAGCCTTCCTTCAAAGGCTGGAAGGTGCAGGCGATGCCCTTGGTGCGCACGGCCGTCACGGCGGGTGACCACATCGACTGGATCACCACCTCGCCCGAGGCCATCAGGTTGACCGACTCGTTGAAGTCCTTCCACAGGCTGCGGAACTGCCCTGCCTTCTTGGCCTCGATCAAGGTCTTGATCGTCAGATCGATCTCCTTCTTGGTCATGTTGCCCTTGTCGGGGTACTTGTAGAGCCCTAAGGCCTCGACGACCATCGCCGCGTCCATGATCCCGATCGACGGGATGTTCGAGGATGGCCGCCTTGCCCTTGAACTCGGGGTTGAGCAGCTCCTTCCAGCTCTCGATGGGGCGCTTGATCAGGTCGGGCCGGATGCCCAGCGTGTCGGCGTTGTAGACCGTCGGGATCAGCGTCATGAACTGCGTGGGGCTCTTGGCGATGACCTTGCTCTTCTCGCCTTCCAGGTACATCACCTTCTTCGGCGCGGTGCCCTGGTCGCCCACCTTCTTGCCATTGACCTCGCCCTTGGTGAACAGCGAGGTGATCTTGTCGGCGTTCTTGATGCGCTTCACATCAATGCCCTTGAGGTTGCCCGTCGGGATGATCTTCTTGAGCGAGAAGTACTCCGTGTCGATCAGGTCGAAGCTGTTGGGCGCGGTCACGGCGCGCTTGGTCACGTCGTCCGTCGTGACGGGGATGTACTGGATCTTGATGCCTGTGTCGGCCTCGAACTTGTCGGCGATCGTCTTGTCCTGGTTCACGGCCGTGCCCAGGTAGCGCAAGGTGATCGGCTCGTCGGCGCGCACGAAAGGCGCGTAGCCACTGGCCAGGATGCCCGTGGCGCCGAGCAGGCCCGACTTGATGACAGTGCGGCGCGACAGGCCGGCAGGTTCGGTGGACACGGCCGCGGTGGCATCCGGCTTGGATGCGGCATCTTCAGGCAGTTGAGGCATGGGACTTCTCCAGTTGGTGGGCAGACAGACGGGCTCAGCAATCGTTTTTCGATATCAAAGCTTCATCAGGCAGGCAAGCGGGGCTTCAGGCCGCCAGCGCGTGCACATCGCGTTCGGCCCAGTGCACGCAGGCGGTTTCGCCCGGCTGCCAGGGCGCGGCATCGAAGGCCGCCTCGCCCAGCATCACGCTGAGCTCGCCATCGCCGGGCAGCACATCGCAGTGCAGACTCAGGAGCACGTAGGTGCCCTGGTACTCGACACCCGTGACCGTGGCGTTCAGGCTCGTGCCGCTGGCGGGCATGGGCACGCGGCTCAGCTGGGTCTTGTCGGTGCGCACGGCCAGCTTGTGGCCGCTTTGCTGCGCCATCACGTTGTGGCCGCCGATGAAGCGCGCCACGAACTCGGTGCGCGGCGCGTTGAAGATCTCGTGCGGGCTGCCCGTCTGCTCGATGCGGCCCGCGTTCATCACGACGACCTGGTCGGCCAGCGCCATCGCCTCTTCCTGCGAGTGCGTGACGTGGATGAAGGTCATGCCCAGGCTCTTTTGCCAGGCCTTGAGCTCGGCGCGCATCTTGATGCGCAAAAACGGGTCGAGCGCGGAGAGCGGCTCGTCCAGCAGCAGCACGCGCGGCTCGGTGATCAGGGCACGCGCCAGCGCCACGCGCTGCTGCTGCCCGCCCGACATCTCGGCGGGCTTGCGCGCCGCCAGGTGGGCCAGCGACACGCGCTGCAGCAGGTCCAGCGCCTTGGCCTGGCGCGCGGCCTTGTCCACGCCGCGCATCTTCAGGCTGAAGGCGACGTTGTCCAGCGCGCTCAAATGCGGGAACAGGGCGTAACTCTGGAACATCATCGCCGTGCCACGCGCCGAGGCCGGCAGGCGCGTGATGTTGCGGCCACCCAGGACAATGTCGCCCTCGCTGGCCTCCTCGTGGCCCGCGATCATGCGCAGCGTCGAGGTCTTGCCGCAGCCCGATGGGCCTAACAGGCAGCAATAGTGGCCGGCCGGGATCGTCAGGTCGATGCGGTCGACGGCCACGGGCGCGCCCGGGCCCGCGCCGTAGCGCTTGATGAGCTGATGCAACTCCAGATCGGCCTGTGCGGCCATCGTGGCCACACGCTGATCATGCAGGGACATCGCACTCATCACACACCTCCAGGGCAAACGCCAACGGAGGTGCATGAGTGCAAAGCGTGTGCCAGCCTGAACGCGACGTTCAGGCGAGGTTCAGGCCCTGTTCAGGGGCGCCTTGCCAGGGCATCGCACCAAATTGCATACAAAGTGCGGCCCGGATCGTATACAAAAAGGTGCGCGCACACCGCTGTGGCGTGCGCGCGCCCTGTACCGCTTACTGCTTGAGGGCTTCGATCGAGACCGTGATGGTCACGTCATCGCCGACGGCCGGCGCGTACTTGCCGGCATTGAACTCGGTGCGCTTGATCACGGTCGTGGCGTTGGCGCCGATGGCGTCCTTCTTGGCCATCGGGTGCTCCTTGTTCACGAAGTGCGTCACGGTCAGCGTCACCGGCTTGGTGATGCCCTTGATGGTCAGGTTGCCTTCGATGCTGGCGGGCTTGTCACCGTCGAACACGACCTTCGTGGACTTGAACGTCGCGGTCGGGAACTTGTCGGTGTCCAGGAAATCGGCGCCCTGGATGTGGCCGTTGAACAGGTTGGAGCCCGTGTCCACGGACTTCATGTCGATCGTGATGTCCACCGAGCCCGTCTTGGCCGCCTTGTCGAACACGACCGTGCCCGAGGTCTTGCTGAACTTGCTCAGCTGCGTCGACAGGCCCATGTGCGTGTACGAGAAGTTCGCGAACGTGTGGTTGGGCTCGGTAACGTAGGTCTCGGGCGCGGCGAACACCGATGCGGCGAAGGAAGAAGCCAGCACGGCGGCGGCGAACAGCTTGGTCATCTTGATCATGTGGATCTCCGTTGTTGGTCAGAGGGTTGCTGGGTTGGGTGAATGAAAACATCGCTTACTGCATCACTTACTGCGCGGGCACGCCCTGCAGCACGATCTTGAATTTGACTTGCACGTCATTGGCCACGACCGAGGTGTCGGCCCAGTCGCCGTCGCCCACCTTGAAGTCCAGCCGCTTGATGGGGAAGGTGCCCGTGAAGGTGCTCAAGCCGCCGGCCTGCGCCAGCGTCACGGGCACGATCAGGTCGCGCGCATTGCCCTTGATGGCCAGCTTGCCCGCGACCTCGAACTTGCCGCCGCCCAGCGCCTTGACCGCGCTGGACTGGAAGGTCGCTTTCGGGAACTTGGCCGTGTTGAACCAATCGGGCTTGCCCAGCTCGCTGTCCGCGTCGGCGCTGACCGTCGCGCTGCCCAGGTCCACCTGGAAGGCGATCTTGCTGGTCTGCGGCGCCTTGGGGTCGAAGGCGCTCTGGGCCGTGAAGGTCTTGAAGCGGCCGTTGAGCGGCACGCCCAGCTGCTTGGCCACGAACGTGATCTCGCTTTGCGCGGGTACCAGGGCCTGGTCGGCCGCGTGGCTGTGATGCGAGACCGTCAGGGCGAACAGCGCGATGGCGGCCACGGTGTGGCGTCGGGTGAGGTACATGGTCGAGGCTCCGCTTTGATTGGTTGAAGAGGCGTGGATACGTTCAGCGGCCGGGCAGCATCCGCGAGATCAGGCCGTCGCGGTCGATGAACTGGTGCTTGAGCGCCGCGCCCACGTGCAGGCAGACCAGGCCGATCAGGCCGTAGGCGGCCAGGCCGTGCGCTTCCTTGAGCGTCTCGGCCAGCGCCTTGTTGACGGGCAGCAGGTCGGGCAGCGGCAGCACGCCGAACCACACGATGGGGTAGCCCTTGGCCGAGCTGTAGGCCCAGCCCAGCAGCGGCACGGCGAAGAACAGCACATACATCAGGTGGTGCGTGGCGTGATAAGCCGTGCGCTGCCAGCCGGGCATGGCCTGCTCGATGCGGGCGGGCAAGGCGGGTGGGCGCTTGGCCAGGCGCCACGTCAGGCGCAGCACCGACAGGAACAGGATCGTGACCCCGGCCCACTTGTGCCAGTTGATCACTTTGAGCTTGAAGGGCGAGAACGGCATGTCGTCGATTCGCAACCCGACGACGAAGACCGTGAGGATCGCCAGCGCCAGCACCCAGTGCAAGGCGATGGCCGTCAGGCTGTAGCGTTCGATGGAGGGCTTGTGGCTCGTTGTCATGTGCTTTGCATCCTGCCGCATGGCGCAATGATGAACAGGTTAACGAACTGTCGCGCGAAAAGGGTGAACGCTGTTCAAGCGACAGTTCAAAAAAACAGAACGTTGCCGGCATGGCTTACGCGGCCAAAACTGACCATAGGAGCCAAAAACCCCTCAAGGTTGCGGGGCGGGCCGCCGAAAGCCATCGTATCGCCCGGCCCTTCACAACAATGTACGCACCGCTCGTCAAGCGCCTCAATGACTGGCTGCTCACCACAGACCGCAAACAACGCCTGCGCATCACGCGCTCGCTGATGGCGGCCAATGTGTTCGTGGCCTGCTGTTTCCTGCAGATGTACGCCTGCTGGGTCGGCTACATGGCGGCCGACGACGTCAAGCACCTGTCCGGCGTCATCCTGGTCAACATCGTCTTCTGGTACCTGGTGTTGCGTTCAGGCATCAACCTGCGCTTCAAGGACCCGGCCCTGACACTGCCGCAGATCCTGTCGGCGCTCACGATCATCGTGGGCGCCTATTCGGTGACGGGGCCGGTGCACGGCTCCACGCTGATGCTGCTGGCGCTCGTGCTCGTGTTCGGCATCTTCAACATGAAGCAGAAGGGCGCCATCATCGCGGGCGGCTACACGGTCATGCTGATCGGGGTCGCGATCCTCATCAAGATGCGCACCGACCCGGTCAACTACCCGTTCAAGCTCGAGGTCGCGCACTTCGTGCTGACCGCCGCCATCGTGCCGACGATCTCGTCGCTGGCCGCGCAGCTCAGCAGCCTGCGCGCCAAGCTGCAGGACCAGAAGGACGAGCTCGCCAACGCCCTGATCCGCATCCAGATCCTGGCCACGCGCGACGAGCTCACCGGCCTGCTCAACCGCCGCCACATGATGGAGGTGCTGACCCAGCACCGCAAGCGCCTGGAGCGCTCCGGCCACCACCGCTTCTGCCTGGCCCTGCTCGACATCGACCACTTCAAGCGCATCAACGATACCCACGGCCACGGCGTCGGCGACGAGGTGCTGCGCAACTTCGCCAAGGTCGTGCAAGCGGCCTGCGCGACACGGACGTGCTGGCCCGCTGGGGCGGCGAGGAGTTCCTCGTGCTGCTCAACGACACCTCGCCCGAGCTGGCCAACGTGGGCCTCGAGCGCGCGCGCTACCTGCTGTCCGAATCGACGCTCGCGGCCAACCTGCCCGACCTCAAGCCCACCTTCTCGGCCGGCCTCACGCCCTACAACGAGACCGAGGCGCTGGACGTGTGCATCGAACGCGCCGACCGTGCGCTCTACAAGGCCAAGGAGGGCGGGCGCAACTGCACCGTGATCCGCATGGGTCCGCCGCAATCCGCGCCCTCGCCTTCGCCGCCCCAGAGCGCGGTCATGGATGGGAAACAGGCCACCGCATGCTGTCCGAGCGACTCGGTGATGTGATCCTGGCGCCTACCCCAAGCTGCGCGCCCGCGTCTCGATGACGCTGCTGGCCACCTATGGCTATGCGGTCAGCACGGCCGTGCTGCTCTACCTGCTGCACAACAACCTCGTCAGCTCGCGCATGGCCATGCCGCTCGTGGCCTTCATGTGGACGGGCGTGCCCGTGTTCGTACCTGCTGGTGCGCACCGAGCTGTCGGTCCGGCTGGGCAGTCCCGGCATGGACCTGCCGCAGTGCATGTTCGCCATGACCTGCATCCTCATCGCCTACGTCATCGTGGGCCCGATGCGCAACGCCGTGCTGCTGCTGATCGCGCTGGTCATGGTCTTCAGCATGATCACGCTGAGCGCGCGCCAGGTGCGCATCATGGGCGTGACGACCGTGGGCCTGCTGGGCCTGTCGATGATCGGCCTGTCCTGGATGGAGCCTCAGATCGACGCGCGTGTCGAGTTCATGAAGTTCGCGCTGGCCGCCTGCACCCTGCCCGTGCTGTCCGTCGTGGGCTCGCATGTGGCGAAACTGCGCACCCGACTTGTCGAACAAAAACAGAATTGCAACATGCCTTGTCCTATGCTGCACGAGATCGCCACGCGGGACGAGCTCACCGGCCTGCACAACCGCCGCCACATGCTGCAGCTGATGGAGCAGCAGGTCAGCCGCCAGCAGCGCAGCGGCGAGGGCTTCTGCCTGGCCCTGATCGACCTGGACAACTTCAAGCAGATCAACGACCGCCACGGCCACCACATGGGCGACCTCGTGCTCAAGACCTTCGCCGACGTGATCAAGACCGAACTGCGCCAGACCGACGTGCTGGGCCGCTGGGGCGGCGAGGAGTTCCTGCTGATGCTGACCGCACCCGATCCGGGCCTGGAAGGCGCGCAGGCCTCGCTCACTCGCTTTCAGCAGGCGCTGCGCCAGACCGCCATGCCCAAAGGCATCCGCATCACTTTTTCGGCCGGGCTGACCGAACACCAGCTCGACGAGCCCCTGCACGAAACGCTGGAGCGCGCCGACCGGGGGCTTTACACGGCCAAGGCGTCCGGCCGCAACCGCATCTCGGTGATCTGGCCGCCGCCGCCCCAGGGTAGTGCCTCTTTCGCGTCAACCGCCCCACTGGCTCAAGACGACCAAGTGTGAGACAGTTACACGCATGAACCGGGTCGCACCACCGCGCGGTTCATGGCCATGATGGGCTGTATTCGTTTCCGGGTGGTGTCTGTTCGCCACTGAGTCCATGTCCAGTACGTCTTATGGTTCAAGTGCCGATTACCGCGGTACTCGATTGACCACCTCGCCATCGGCCAGCCCCTCCTCCGCCGATGACCCGCATTACCGTGCGATGTTCGAAGCCGCCGGTGTGGGCATCGCGCGCGTCTCGCTCGACGGCCGCTTCATCGAGGTCAACCAGCGCTTCGGCGAGATCGTCGACCGGCATCGCGACGACCTCATCGGCCTGCACATCAGCGACATCACCCACCCGGAGGACATCGCCTTCGAGGTCGCCCAGGTCGAGCTGATGCTCAGCGGCCAGCTGGACCGCCAGTCGCGCGAGAAGCGCTATGTGCGGCCCAATGGCGAGGTCGTCGTGGTCATGCTCAACGTGGTGCTGCTCAAGGACGAGCAGGGCCGCGCGCAGCAGTTCGTCTCCGTGATCGAGGACGTCAGCGAGCGCATGCGCATGCAGGAGGCGCTGGGCTCGGCCCGCGCCGCCGAGCGCGCCAGCAAGGCCAAGACCGAGTTCCTGTCGCGCATGAGCCACGAACTGCGCACCCCGCTCAACGCGATGCTGGGCTTCGCGCAGCTGCTGCGGGTGGACCCGCGCCACCCGCTCAACGACGTCCAGCGCCAGAAGGTCGAGCACATCGAACGCGCCGGCGCCCATCTGCTGGCCATGATGACGGACGTGCTCGACCTGTCGCGCATCGAGGCGGGCAGCCTGCCGATGTCCATCGAGGCGCTGGCCGTCTCGCGCGTGATGGACGAGGCCGTGGCCATGGTGAGCAACCAGGCCGCCGATGCGCAGCTGATCCTGTCGCACAACCCGCCGCTCGACAGCTTGTTCGTGAAGGCCGACCAGGTGCGCCTGCGCCAGGTGCTGGTCAACCTGCTGTCCAACGCCATCAAGTACAACCAGGCGGGCGGGCGCGTGCAGATCGAAGCCATGCCCGTGAACCAGCAGGTCGTGATCACCGTGTCGGACACCGGCCGCGGCATCGCGCCCGACCAGATGCCGCACCTGTTCGAGCCCTTCAACCGCCTGGGCGCCGAGCGCACGGCCATCGAAGGCACGGGCATCGGCCTGGTCATCGTCAAGCGCCTGCTCGACCTGATGAGCGGGTACATCGAGGTCAGCAGCACGGCCAACCAGGGCAGCAGCTTCAGGGTCTGGCTGCCGCTGGCCAAGCCGCCGCAAAGCCAGGTCGACGGCGGCGAGCGCGTGCCCCGCTCGGGCTTCGGCGGCCTGGACGAGCTCACGCTGAACAACCGCACGGTGCTGTACGCCGAAGACAACATGATCAACGTCGAGTTGCTGCGCCAGGTCATGCGGATGCGGCCGCAGTGGCAGCTCGAAGTGGCCTACAACGGCCAGCAGGCGATCACGATGGCGCAGGCGAGCCCGCCCGACCTGCTGCTGCTGGACATGCACCTGGGCGACATGAGCGGCCTGGACGTGTCGGACACGCTCGCGCGCAACCCGGCCACGGCCACCATCCCGCGCGTGGCGCTCTCGGCCGACGCCATGCCCGACCAGATCAACGAGGCGCGCGAACGCGGGTTCGTGGACTACCTGACCAAGCCGCTGAACGTGGCGCGCTTCCTGGCCCTGCTCGACAGCTGCGGCCGGCGCGCGCCCGCGCCCTGAGCCTCGGCCCGGGCTGCCTCAGATCGGCAGGTCGGTGAGGAAACGGCCGCCGTGGAACAGCAGCGGCTTGGCGCCCACGCGCCGGCGGCAATGCTGCACCTGGCCCACGAAGATGACGTGGTCGCCCTCGTCGTACTGGCTGCGGTGCACGCACTCGAACACGGCCACGGCGCCATCGATCACGGGCGCGCCGGTCAGGCCCGCGCGCCAGCATGTGCCCTCGAAGCGGTCGATGCCCTTGCGCGCGAAACGCTCGGCCAGCAGGCGCTGCTCGGCGGCGAGCACATTGATGGCGTAGTGCCTGGCCGACAGGAAGCCCGGCATCGAAGTGGACTGGCGCGCCAAACTCCACAGCACCAGCGGCGGCGCCAGCGAGACCGAGTTGAACGAGTTGGCCGTCAGCCCCACCAGCTTGCCCTCGGCATCGCGCGCCGTCACGATGGTCACACCGGTGGCGAACTGCCCCAGCGCGGCCCGGAAGTCATCGGGCGTGAAGGGAAGGGAGTCGGGTGCGGACACCGGATCAGGCGGCAAACTCATCGAGGGCTTTCAATGTGGGCGATGCGAGCAAGGCCCCGGGCCGACAGTGTAGTCGTCACGCGCCTGTCACGTGTCCGCCCATGCGATACACCCATATCGGGCGTCCGCCTTCCAGACTCGAGCGCGCATGCGGTGTCAAAGGCACGCCTTGCGCATCCCTGCCCTCGAACTCGAGGCTGACCAGCCAGGTGCCCGGCCGCATCTCGGCCTGCGCCTTGGCGAGGGCGCGCGGCATGGTCTCGGGCCGCTGGAAGAGGTAGACCATGTCGAAGCCGGCCCAACTGGGCGCCCACATGTCGCCCTGCATGACCTTGGCCCAGGGGCAGCGCAACGCGGCCATGGTGCGCCACAGCCAGCTCCACTCGATGCCGTGGATGCGGGCCTGCGGGTAGGCCGCATGCAGCTCGACCAGGGCGTCGCCCATGCCGCATCCGGCGTCGAGCACCAAGGGCTGTCGATCGGTCTGCGAAGACAACAACGGCGCATGCAAAGGCAGCTCGGCCAGCGCCCCGCGCGGCGTCGGGAACACGGGCGCGTCGCGCCACGCATGCACCGGGTAGGCCAGCAGCAGCAAGGCCAGCGGCGCCAGCCACAACCAGCCCGGCAGGCCCGCGCCCTGCCCCATCGCCAGCACGCTCAAGGGGAAGCCGCCCGCCACGAACACGCGGCGCCAGGTCGTGGCGGCCACGTGCGGCAGCCAGGTGGCGCACACGCCCAGCATCGTCGGCAAGGCCAGCGCGGCCCACAGCGGGGCTTGCGCGGCCTTCAAGGCCAGCGCCAGGCCCCAGGCCACGGCCCAGGTCAACAAGGCTGGCGCAGGCCAGGTCAGCATTGGCCCGATGCGCTCACTCGGCCGCGCCGCCGCGCAGCTTGTCGATCAGGCCGTTGAGCTCGTCGAGGCTGCCGAACTGGATCGTGACCTCGCCCTGCTCGCCGCGCTTGGTCTTGCGCTTGACGTGGATCTCGACCTGCGCGGTCAGCAGGTCGGAGAGCGCTTCCTCGAGCCGCACCACATCGCGCGACTTCTCGGACTTGACGCGCAGCAGCGGCGTCTGCCGCCCGGCGCCCTGCACCTTGGCCACGAGCTTCTCGGCCTCGCGCACATTGAGCTTCTTGGCCACGACCTCGTGCGCCGTCGTGATCTGCTGGGCCTTGTCCAGCCCCAGCAATGCGCGGGCATGGCCCATGTCGATGTCACCGGCCATCAGCATGCCCTGCACGGGCTCGGCCAGGTTCAGCAGGCGCAGCAGGTTGGACGCGGCGCTGCGCGAGCGGCCCACGGCCTGCGCGGCCTGCTCGTGCGTCAGGCCGAACTCGGCGGTCAGGCGCTGCAGGCCTTGCGCCTCTTCGAGCGGGTTGAGGTCCTCGCGCTGGATGTTCTCGATCAGCGCCATGGCCGCGGCGGCCTCGTCGGGCACCTCCTTGACCAGCACGGGCACCTCGTTCAAGCCGGCCAGCCTGGCCGCGCGCGAGCGGCGTTCGCCCGCGATGATTTCATAGCGTCCGCCACCGATGGGCCGCACGAGGATGGGCTGCATGATGCCCTGCGCCTTGATGCTCTCGGCCAGCTCATACAGCGAGCCCTCGTCCATGCGCGTGCGCGGCTGGTACTTGCCCGTCTGCATCAAGTCGAGACGCAAAACGGTGGGCGCACCAGCGGCGGCGGCCGCAGTGGGTTGATCGCTGACTTTGGGGCCGAGCAGGGCCTCCAGGCCCATGCCCAGGCCTTTGGATTTTTTCGTGACCATGGCGAGATTGTCCGCTGTTTCTACAATGCGCTTCACACTGACCCGTTTGAAGGACGTTTCGACATGGCCCGCTTTCTGTTGTGCTGGGAATTCGGCGGTGGCCTGGGCCATGCCGGGCGCTTCAAGCCATTGGCGCAAGAACTGATCCAGCGCGGCCACCATGTCGACCTGATGCTGCGCGAGATCGTGCACACGCGCTCGCTGCTGAGCGACCTGGGCGTGCGCATCCTGCAGGCGCCCATGTGGTCGCACCAGACGGTGGGCCTGCCCAACCCGGTCATCAGCCTGGCCGAGATCCTGCTGGGCAACGGCTACCTGCAGGCCGAATCGCTGACCGGCCTGGTGGCGGGCTGGCAAGGCGTGATGGACATGGCCCGGCCCGATGTGGTCGTGTCCGACTACGCCCCGACGGCCACGATCGCGGCGCGCACGCGCGGCATCCCCGTGGCCTCGGTGGGCATCGGCTTTTACTTGCCGCCCGATCAGGCCCCGCTGCCGCCATTCCGCACCTGGGAGCCCATCCAGCCCGGCCGCGTCGATCATTACGACCGGATGGCGCTGAACACGGTCAACACGGTGCTCGCGCAGCAAGGCGCCCAGCCCATGGCCAAACTGGCCGACGCCCTGCGCGGCGACCTGCCCCTGCTGTGCACCTGGCCCGAGCTGGACCACTACCGGCGCGGCGCCCTGCCCGAAGGCCAGGCCTACCATGGCCCCACCTTCCTGCCGTCCGGTGGCGAGACGCCGCAATGGCCCGAGGGCGATGGCCCCAAGGTGTTCGCCTACATCCGCGGCTCGCATCCTGATCATGCCCCGCTGCTGCAGGCGCTCGACCTCATGGGCTGCCGCACGCTGTGCTACATGCCCGAGGTGGCGGCGGGCAAGCCGGTGCCGGTCAGCTCGCCGCGCATCCGCTATGCCAAGGCGCCCGTGCACCTGGGCGAGGCCTTGCCGCAATGCCAGCTGGTGGCCTGCCATGCGGGCGAGGCCACGCTGGCGCAGGCCATCATGGCCGGCGTGCCCCTGCTGCTGCTGCCCACGCAGGCCGAGCAGTTCGTGATGGCCACGCGCGTCGAAGAAAGCGGCGCCGGCATCAACGTGGCCACGCGCCCCCGGCCCACGCCCTTTCAGGCCATGCTGGACACGCTGCTGAACAAGCCCGATCACGCCGACAAGACAAAAGCCCTGGCAGCACGCTACCAGGGCTTCACGCACGAGGGTCAAACGCGGTCGCTGGTCGATGCGTTCGAGTCCCTGGTCAAGGCCTGAGGCCTGATGACCAGGCCCCGTCTTCAAGCCTTTCGACGACGGCGGCGCGCCATCGCGGCGGCCACGACCATCAAGCCGCCAGCGGCCATCGCACAGGATTCGGGCTCGGGCACAGCCAAAGTCAGGGTGAACGGGCTGGCCGGCGGCTTGGCCAGGTTGCCCGTCGCGTCGTACACATCGGCGACACGGCCGTTCCAGTAGACGTCGAAGGGGTCGCCCGAACTGGCGTGCGAGCCGCTGTGCTCGCCATAGGTCGTGTAGCCGCCCGTCGTCACCGTGTGCGCGGGGATGACTTCGGTGCTGGCCGGCACCGTGATCTCTTCATAGTGCCCATAGCCACAGCCGCCATAGCCGCCGACCACGGACATGGTCGCCACCTCGCAGCCATAGCCGCCGTAACCACCGTAGCCGCCATAGCCACCGTCGTAGACCCATTGGCTGTAGGTGTGCTCGGGGTGGAAGATGGTCTGCTCGGGCACCGTGACGGTCTGCTCAGGCACCGTGTAGTAGCCCGCACCCGGCGCATTGCCGTTGGCGAAGGTGCTCAGGTTGTACTGCAGCGAGATGGACTGGCCGGCATTGACCACGCCCAGGTCCACCGAGTAGTGGCCGCCGCCCACGTCATACATCGTGGCGTTGTTCTGCGTGTAGATGTTGGTGCCCGTCTGCGTGTAGGTGGTGCCGCTGGCATCGGTGCGCAGGGTGGCGCCGCTGGTCCAGACCGAGCTGCCATCACGCTTGATGTCGAACTTGATGCCGGCCGCCACGTAGTAGCCGTTGGTGCTCAGGTCGGAGCGCACGTCGTTCTGCAGCAGGCCCGGCGTGATGTAGAAGTTGAAGATGGCGTGCTGCGCCGTGGCCGTCGTGTTGGTGATGGACTGCGTCAGCGTGAACAGGCCCGTCACGTCGTAGTAGCCCGAGCCCGACGAGCGGCTGCCGAAGTTGCCGTCAGGGCCGCCATAGGTATGGATGCCGGCCGAGTAGCCAGTGCTGTAGTCGTACGGAAAGGTCAGCACATCGACGTTGCCGGACGACGTGCCGCTGGCCGGCTCGGCGAAGTAATAGGTGTTGCCGCCACCCAGGCTGTAGGAAGCGGTGGCGCTGACTTGCGTGTCGGCCTGCGCGGCACCGATCAACAGCATGCTCAGACCGACGGAAGCCGCCAGCGGCCGGATGGCGTGACGACAAATCACCTTGGACATAACTTGCATCCTCTTATTAGATGTGTGTGAAACAGGTACGGAAATCCGTTTAGTTTACGGAACTTAACAAATCGGACACGGTCTGACCATCCCCTGCTTCCGGCGCGACGCCCGAACAGGGGGCTCCGGCAAAGGGATAACGGCGCACATCAAGTCCGGATGCTTTAGAGTCGATGAACACATATGGACGGCCCGCGCGCCCCTTCTCCTCAAGCCGCCGCCGACTTGCCGTCCCCCGAACTGGCGCAAGAGGTGGCGCGCCTGCGTGCCGAGCTGGCCGAAGCCCGCGCCAGTGAAGCCCGTGGTGAGCGCCGCCTGCGCGACCTCGAAGCCCTGCTCGACAGCCTGGGCCGCAACATCCCCGGCCTGCTCTACAAGGTCGTCGTGCCCAAGAACGGCGGCGAGCCGCAGATCAAGTACATCCACGAGAAGGTGATCGACTTCTACGAGTACGACGCCTCTCAGCCGCTCAGCTGGGACTCCCACTACAGCCGCATCCACCCCGACGACATCGACAAGGTCCGCGACCTGACACGCGTCGCGCCGGATGCCGAGAACAAACTGCTGCGCTACGAGTACCGCGTCATCCTGCCCAAGAAGGGCCTGCGCTGGGTGGCCGGCCAGTCGATTTCGATCCGCGAGCAGAACGGCGACATCGCCTGGTACGGCTACACGGCCGACATCACCGAGCAGAAGCTCTACGCCGAGGCCATCATCACGGCCGAGGCCGCCGAGCGCGCCAACCGCGCCAAGAGCGACTTCCTCTCGCGCATGAGCCACGAGCTGCGCACGCCGCTCAACGCCGTGATCGGCTTCGCGCAGCTGCTCGAGATGGACCGCGGCCAGGTGTTCGGCGAAGAGCAGCGCCACCGCGTCCGCCTCATCGAGAAGGCCGGACAGCACCTGCTGTCGATGCTGGGCGACGTGCTCGACCTGTCGCGCATCGAAGCGGGCGGCCTGCCGCTGTCCGTCGAATCGGTGGACATGAGCCTGCTGGCCGACGAGGCCGTGAACCTGGTCAGCGCCCTCGCCCGCACCAACCGCATCCAGATCGACACGAGCGAGGTGCACCCGCACGCCTACGCCATGGCCGACCGCGTGCGCGTGCGCCAGGTGCTGGTCAACCTGCTGAGCAACGCCATCAAGTACAACCGCCAGGGCGGCCTGGTCTCGCTGCGCGCGCGCCAGGACAGGCAAGAGGTGCTCATCGAGGTCGAGGACACGGGCATCGGCATGAGCCCCGAGCAGATGGACCACCTCTTCGAGCCCTTCAACCGCCTGGGCGTCGAGCACAGCGGCATCGAAGGCTCGGGCATCGGCCTGGTCATCGTGCAACGCCTGATCGCCTTGATGGCCGGGCGCATCGATGTGCACAGCGTCAGCGGCCAGGGCAGCACCTTCAGCCTGCGCCTGCCCCTGGCCGACACGGAGCCCGAACCCTCCGACCAGGTCCCGCTCGAAGACGAGGACGTGCGCAACCGCCCCGCCACCATCCTCTACGCCGAGGACAACGAGGTGAACGTGGCCCTCGTCCACCAGATCGTCAAGCTGCGCCCCAACTGGCGCCTGCTCGTGGCCCTCAACGGCCAGCGCGCGCTGGCGCTGGCGCGCCGCAGCCTGCCCGACCTCATGCTCATCGACATGCACCTGGGCGACATGACCGGGCTGGAGCTGGCCGCCGAGCTCGACCTGGAAGAAACGACCAGCCGCATCCCGCGCGTGGCCCTGTCGGCCGACGCGATGCCCGACCGCATCCACGCGGCGCGCGCCCACGGCTTCAAGGCCTACCTGACCAAGCCGCTGGACGTGATGGTGCTGCTGCGCTGCCTGGACGACAACCTCGGCAGCGGCGTCTACACCGACAGCCGCTATTAGTCGTCAAGCCTCTTGCGAGGCTTTCTTGCGCGCCTTGACCGTGGGCGTCTTCAGGTTGGGCGCCACGCGCCTGACCAGCTCCTGCGCGAAGGACACGAAGGCCTGCGCACCCTTGCTGGCCGGGTCGAACACCACGCCGGGCACGCCATAGCTCGGCGCCTCGGCCAGGCGCACATTGCGCGGGATCACGGTGTCGAACACCTTGTCGCCGAAGTGCGACTTGAGCTGGTCGCTCACCTGCTGCTGCAAGGTGATGCGCGGGTCGAACATCACGCGCAACAGCCCGATCAGCTGCAACTCGGCATTGAGGTTGGCATGCACCTGCTTGACCGTGTTGACCAGGTCGGTGAGCCCTTCGAGCGCGAAGTACTCGCACTGCATCGGCACGATCACGCCATGGGCGCAGGTCAGGCCATTGAGCGTGAGCAGGCTGAGCGATGGCGGGCAATCGATCAGCACGAAGTCGTAGTCGTCGTTGGCGGCCTCGATGGCGGTTTTCAGGCGCCGGTCGCGGCGCTCCAGCGTGACCAGCTCGATCTCGGCGCCGGCCAGCTCGCGGTTGGCGCCCAGCACATCGTAGCCGCCCTTGGGGCTGCGCGCGCGGGCCTCGGCGATGGTCGCATCTTCCAGCAGGACGTCGTAGACGCTGTGCGGCAGCGTGCGCTTGTCGACGCCCGAGCCCATGGTGGCGTTGCCTTGCGGGTCGAGGTCGACGATCAGGACGCGCTGACCGACCTGCGCCAGGCCGGCTGCGAGGTTGACTGTGGTGGTGGTTTTGCCCACCCCGCCCTTTTGGTTCGCGATGCAGAAGATGTGCGGCATGTGCGCATTATCCCTGCTGGCAGGCGTGCGGCGTGTCTTTCATCACACCGCGGCCGTCGTGCGAGCAGCTTTCCTGGCCGCTTTCTTGTGGGCTTTGTCCGTTGCCTTCACGCCAGCCTTGTCAGCCGACTTCGCCACGAGTTTGTGCGCGGACTTGGCCTGCGCCGATGCGGCGTTCCTGGCGCCATGTGCGGCTGGCTTGCCGGCCTTCTTATGATCGGCTGCATGCTTCCTGGCCGAGGCCGGTTTGAGCTCGTGCGCCGTCGAGACCGTCTGCGCAGGTGCGGCGGCGCCCTTGCGATGCCGGGCCAGGTGCGCGGTCTTGTCCGGGCTGTGCAATGCGGCCTGCGGCGCGGCGCGGTGCCTGGCCGATGTCGCCGACTTGGCATGCGTGCCGGCCAAACGGGCCTTGCCAGCAGCCTTGGCTTCGTCCTTGCCGCCCTTCTTCTTCCGGCCGGGCCCGGCCTTCTCGGCATGTTCGTGCCCGGCGGCTTGTCCAGCCTTCTTGTGGCCTTCCGTGGATTCGCTCAGCTTCTTGCCGGCCGTGTGCGCCAGATGAGGCTTGCCTTGCGCCGTCGATGCGGCGTGCTCAGGCGCAGCGGTCTTGGGCGCAGGTGCAGAGGTCAGCGCGGCCGTGGGTGTCGCGGCCGTGCCTGTTGAGCCGGTAGAAGCCATATGCGCCGGCGCGGGATCGTCCTTGAGCAAGGGCTCGTTCGGGTTGGCGGGCGGCGGCACCTGCCGTGCGGTCGAGGTGGCCACGGCGGGTGTCGCGGCGGCGGGCCGCAAAGCCACGGCAGCCGGATCCGAGCCGATCTTGCCGGACACGGGCGCCGGCCGCGTGGGCAACTTGGGCGGCACAGGTTGCGCCTGGCTGCTTACGCCGGCGAGCGCCAAACCCACGGCCAGCGCAACGCGCTTGAGTTGCTCAAAGGCCATTCGCGGCCGTGCCTTTGATCGCGCGCGTTGTTCTGCCCGTTGTTGCGCCATGTGTGCTCCTGTACTTGTTTCGTGCTTGGCCGTCACAGCCGACTGCCATTCATGGGCTGCATCGGCATGTTGAATCGTGAAAAACATTATCGGCGTTAAGCCGTCTTCAATTCGGGCGCATCCACACCAGGCAACGCTGCGCGTCCAATCCGGGCACATTCAGTTGTTCCACGTGGAACACATTGACGCTTGACGGCAACACCGCCAGCTCCTCATCCGGCTGCTTGCCCTTCATCGCCATCCATACCGCCCCATCGGCGAGCAGCGCATGCGTGAGGTTGACGAAGTCCAGCAAGGAAGCAAAGGCGCGCGAGGTGATCAGGTCGTAGCGCCCTTTGAGTTGCTCGACCCGCGCATGCTCGGCCTTCAAGTTGGGCAGCTTCAGCTCGGCGGCCACCTGGCGGATGAAGGCCGCTTTCTTGCCGACCGTGTCCACACAGGTCACTTGAACCTGCGGGCAACAGATCGCCAGCACGACGCCGGGCAACCCGCCGCCACTGCCCACATCGAGCAACTTGATGGCGCCGTCGGCTGCTGGCCGGGTGGCTTCGCGCGCCGCGAGGTGCTGCGCCAGAGGTGCCAGCACGGTCAAGCAATCCGTCAGGTGGTGCGACAGCATGTCCTGCGGATCACGCAGCGCCGTCAGGTTGAAGGTGCTGTTCCAGTGCGCCAGCATCACCATATAGCTCGCCAGCTGGGCCTGCTGCCCATCCGTCAGCGTCAACCGCAGGGTGCTCAGCACGGCGGGCAAGGCGGCCTGCCACTGCGCCTCGGACCAACTTGGCACGGGTTTGTGCACAGGCCGCCGGGGCGCCGTCGTGCGCGGTGCATTGCCCTGCCCTGGCCTCTTCTTGCCGGCCCCTTTGTTCGGTGATGACATATACCCAGATTCCAAATGTGCCGCCCGCATGGGGGCGCGAGGCTCACGCGGACGTCGTCGTGCGGATGATCGCGTGGCCATGTGTTGATGTGGGAAAGCGCCTGCTGCAGACCTGACCATCTGCGCGCCCACAGCCTTTTGCTCGGGCCTCAGGCCGCCGCGCTGCTGTCGCTGCCCACCTTGTCGTTCGCCGCAAAACCCTTGAAGCGCCCTTTCTTCAGGTGGATCAGCAACAGCGAGATCGCCGCCGGCGTGATGCCCGAGATCCGCGAGGCCTGGCCCAGGGTCTCGGGCTGGTGCTTGCTCAGCTTCTGCCGCGCCTCGATGCTCAAGGCCGACACCTGCATGTAATCCAGTTCGGCCGGCAGCTTCATGTTCTCGAAATGGGCGGCGCGCTCCACTTCGTCGTTTTGCTTGTCGATGTAACCCGCGTACTTGATGCTGATCTCGACCTGCTCGACCACGGCATTGGCCACCGCCTCGCCCAGCTCTGCCTGCAAGGTGGCCCGGCTGGCAACAGCAGTCATGCCTGTTTCACGTGAAACATCGTCAGCCGATTTGCCAGCCTCCAACCACAAAACCTGCTGACGCGCAGACGCAATGGCCTGCACTTCGGCAACCTTGTCGAAGTCCACACCGGGCCTGCGCAACAGGTCGGCCAAGTTGTACTCTCGCTCCAGCGCCTTGCCCACCAGCCGCTCGGCATCCACGGCCGCCAGCGTGGCGGGCCTCACCCAGGTCGTGCGCAGTCGCTCTGTTTCACGTGAAACAGCATCGCGCTTGCGATTGAAGGCCGCCCAACGCGCATCGTCCACCAGACCCAGATCGCGCCCTGTTTCGGTCAGGCGCATGTCGGCGTTGTCCTCGCGCAGCTGCAGGCGGAACTCGGCCCTGCTGGTGAACATGCGGTAGGGCTCTGTCACGCCCTTGGTGATCAGGTCGTCGACGAGCACACCGAGGTAGGCCTGGTCACGCCGTGGCAGCCAGGCCGCGCGATCCTGGGCCTGCAGAGCCGCATTCAACCCTGCGAACAAGCCTTGGGCGGCCGCCTCTTCGTAGCCCGTCGTCCCGTTGATCTGCCCGGCGAAGAACAGCCCATTGATCGCCTTGGTCTCGAAAGAAGACTTCAGCTCGCGCGGGTCGAAGTAGTCGTACTCGATGGCGTAGCCGGGCCGCAGGATGTAGGCATCCTCCAGGCCGGGCATCGTGCGCAAGGCGGCCAGCTGGATGTCGAAAGGCAGCGAGGTGCTGATGCCGTTCGGGTAGAACTCGTTGGTCGTCAGGCCCTCGGGCTCCAGGAAGATCTGGTGCGAGTCCTTGTCGGCGAAACGGTTGATCTTGTCTTCGATGCTCGGGCAATAGCGCGGCCCCACCCCTTCGATCACGCCGGTGAACATCGGGCTGCGGTCGAAGCCGGACCGGATGATGTCGTGCGTCTGCTGGTTGGTGTGCGTGATCCAGCATGGCAACTGGCGCGGGTGCTGGTCGGGCGTGCCCAGGAAGCTGAACACGGGCACGTCCGGGCCGGTCGGCGCCGACGCGCCCCCCTGCCCCACCAGCGCCACGCCATCGCCGGGCTGCTCGCCCAGCTTGCTGAAGTCGATGCTGCGGCCGTCGATGCGCGGCGGCGTGCCGGTTTTCAGGCGCCCTTGCGGCAGCTTCAGCTCCTTCAGCCGCGCCGACAGCGACACCGCCGGCGGGTCGCCCGCCCGGCCCGCACTGTAGTTCTGCAAGCCCACGTGGATCTTGCCGTCAAGGAACGTGCCCGCCGTCAGCACCACGGCCCGCGCCCGAAAGCGCACGCCCACCTGCGTCACGGCGCCCACGACCCGGTCGCCCTCGACCATCAGGTCATCGACCGCCTGCTGGAACAGCCACAGGTTGGGCTGGTTTTCCAGGCGCTTGCGGATGGCGGCCTTGTACAGGATGCGGTCGGCCTGGGCACGGGTCGCGCGCACGGCCGGGCCCTTGCTCGAATTGAGGATGCGGAACTGGATGCCGCCCTCGTCCGTCGCGGCGGCCATGGCCCCGCCCATCGCGTCCACTTCCTTGACGAGGTGCCCCTTGCCGATGCCCCCTATGGACGGGTTGCAACTCATCTGCCCCAGGGTCTCGATGTTGTGGGTCAACAGCAAGGTGGCGCAACCCATGCGGGCGGCCGCCAGCGCGGCTTCGGTGCCGGCATGGCCGCCACCCACCACGATCACATCAAACTCTTTGGGATAAAGCATGGACACGGCTTTCACGGCAACATCGCCCGCAACAGGTCTTGTGGCGCCAATATTGCCTCATTTTTGAGCAACCTTCCATTGTACTGAGATCGGGCCCGCCGTGGGCATGACCATGCGCGCCAGCCACCCAGATGGGGCGGGCCGGATCCGTCACCATGTCATGAAACTAGGGGTGGGCAATGCGAGGCGTTCTGATTAGACTCAAGCATTCGCTGTCGTCACCCAAAAACTAAAACAGGGTTCCTTCTTCCTACCCAGACGACAATAGGGCTCCCGAGCAGGAGCCCCATGAACTGCAGACCCGGCTGCGCGGCCTGTTGCACCGCGCCTTCCATTTCCTCACCGATGCCCGGCTTGCCTCACGGCAAACCCGCTGGCATGCCCTGCCCGCATCTGGACGGCGACCTGCGCTGCCGACTCTTCGGCCAACCTGAGCGCCCCGCCGTGTGCGGCTCGCTTCAGCCCCATGCCGAGATGTGCGGCGGCAGCCGCGAGCAGGCCATGGCCTGGCTCACTGCACTGGAGCTGGCGACGCGCTGAGTTTCTCCTCGCTCTCGCTTTCGAGCTGCTCGAGCAAGGCCGCGGGCGGCACGCCTGTTGGCGTCCCCGACAAGGCCTGCATCTGGTGGCGCAGGCCATCGGTCGTCATGCCCTCGCCATTGGGCGCCCAGCCCGGCGGGCCGAACATGTGGCCCAGGGCGTCGAGCGGGTGTCCGCCCAGCAGGGCACGGCCCGCGTCCCGGAACAGGTTGGCCCACTCGAACAGGCAGATGCGGATGGCGCTGTTCGTCGTCACCTTCTTGACCAGGCCATAGCGGATCGGCACGCCGTCCCTCTCGACCACGTAGGTGCCGAACAGCCGGTCGAACAGCATGATCGTGCCGCCGTAGTTGCAATCGAGGTACTCGACGTTGGCGGCGTGATGCACACGGTGCGCGGAAGGCGTGTTGAAGACGCCCTCCATCCAGCCCAGCTTGGGGATCAGATCGGTGTGGATCCAGAACTGGTAGACCAGGTTGAAACCGTAGGACATCAGCACCGCGTCCGGCGAGAAGCCGAAGATGCACTGCGGCGCGAAAAACACGAAGCCGCCCGAGATCTTGCCCGTGATCGACTGGCGGAAGGCCGCCGACAGGTTGTACTGGTTGCCCGTGTGGTGCACCTGGTGCGAGGCCCAGTACCAGCGGATGCGGTGCCCGGCGCGGTGCAGCCAGTAATAGAAGAACTCGGTGCAGAAGAACATCGCCACCCAGCCCCACCAGGTGTTCATCGGGATGGTCCAGAAGCGGTGCTCGTACACCCAGGCGCCGAAAGGCAGCGCCACGCCCATCACGGCGCCCATGGGGATCGCCTCGGCCACCACGCGCCACAGGTTGATGCGCACGGTCGTCCAGAAAGCGCGCCAGTCGTAGGGCTCGCGGTCCGCGCGCCTGCCGATCACCAGACCTTCGACGGCCGTGATGACCAGGGCGGAGGTGCCCAGGATGCCCATCATGATCTGGATGGTGGTGAGCTTTTCGAGGCCGAGCATGGGGTGTACTTCGTGGCTGGCGTTGCAACAGCCCCAACGATAGGGCCAACCCCAAAGCCTTGTCGCCAGGGGAAGCCCTTTCGTCACCCGTTAAACCCCCGCGCATGAGGGGGGCCCCGCCGGTGCTTCTGCACAGGCTTTTGCGTCAGCTCAACCCTGCGCTTTCAAGTACAACCAGCGCCCGCCTTCGCGCACGAACTCGCTGACTTCATGCAACCGGTGCGCCCGGCCGCCCAGCTTGCTGCGGGCCACGAACTCGACGGTGCCCCGGTCCGGCCCCTGCATGGCGCTGCGCTTGACCTCCAGCCCCAGCCAGCTCAGGCCGGGCTCCGGCGCCTCGATGTCGGCCGGCCTTGCGCACGGATGCCAGGTCTCCAGCAGATAAGGCCTCACATCCTTGACGAAGGCGCTGTACCGGGAACGCATCAGCGATTCCGGATCCGGCGCCTGCAGGGCCAGCGGCCCGGCGTGGTAGCGCCCGCAGCAGTCCAGGTAGTGGGCGGGCCGCCCGCACGGGCAGGCATCCGTCTGAGGCGGCTTGCTCATGCGCCGGCCCTCACTCGTCGACCTTGTCGGACGCCATCAAGGCCAGGTAGACCTCGCACACGCCCCGCAGGTAGACCAGCGTCGGCAAGACCAGCGCCAGCGCGAATACCACCCCACCGCCCACCGTGGCCGCGGAAATGTACGGATAGGCCTCCTTCGGGATGCCCGCCGCGTTGATGCTGTGCAAGCCGTATCCGAACAGCCCCGCCATCAGCACCTGGGGCTGCACGTCCACGCCCAGCACGAGCACCGAGGCCTCGGCCATCACGCGCCCGCCCACCAGCACGAACACGCTGGTGGCCGCGCCGACCAGGCCCGTGGCCAGGCTCAGGCCGCCCATCAGCACGGCGGACTGCAGCAGCCGCTCGCGGATCAGCCGGAACAAGGTCCGCACCGCGCCCCACGACGAGGCGCCCGCCCAGACCGTCGGGCCGGTCAGTGGCGCCACGACCGCCACAACGGCCATGATGACCAGCCCGATGACGACCACGGTCACGGGCACCACGAGCACGAACAGCCACACCCCGATCTTGGGCAGGCCGCTCAGCCAGTACAGCCCCAGCAGGCACGCGGCCACGGCCGCCGCCGCCAGGCCCATCACCAGCAAGGCCGCCAGCACGCGGTGGCCGATGCCCAGGGCGTCGACCACGGCGTCCACCACGTCGCGCGGCGCCACGCCCATGGCGCGGTCCATCAGGACCAGCCCGGCCGCGCTCGAGCCGTAAAAGGCGATGAACAAGGCGGCCGCGCCCTCCCCGATCGCCCACTTCATGTCGCCGAGCCCGAAAGCGTTCTGGGCCGACGCCACCATCAGCCCCGCCCCGGAAAACGCCGCGAGCAGGATGTACATGGCCCGCCCGTCGCGCACCGCCTCGATGCTCGACAGGACCCGAACCAGTGCCTGCCACCAGTCAAAGCGCCGCGCACGGCCCGCTTGCGAAGACATCGCCCCAGGAGGGGGCGAAATGAAATAAGGAGATTCGGACATGGTTACGTCAAGCTGCTCGCGCTACCGATATGGGCTAAATGTCCGCTGATCATAGGGGCTAGCCCCTAGGGAAATTTGAGTGATCAGCGCAACACCGCATGCGGATGGTTGACAGCACCGCGCAAATAAGGGTTGAAATCTCTGGATGTCTGTGGCTGCTTCACCCATAATGTTCCAGTCTGTGTCTGGTAGCGGCACCGTCGTTGGAATGGGTCCTGATGGGTTGAAGCTCCACATGGTTACTTTGATTGAAAGGGGCTCTCTCGTGGGCAACAAACTTTACGTGGGCAATCTGGCCTACAGCGTGCGCGATCAGGATCTGCAAGACGCGTTTTCGCAATATGGGGCTGTCAGCTCCGCCAAGGTCATGATGGACCGCGACACCGGCCGCTCCAAGGGCTTCGGTTTCGTCGAAATGGGCTCTGACGCGGAAGCGCAAGCCGCCATCAACGGCCTGAACGGCCAGCCTGTGGCCGGTCGTGCCGTGGTCGTGAACGAAGCGCGTCCTCGTGAAGAGCGCCCAGCTGGCTTCCGCAGCCCCTACGGTGGTGGCAACGGCGGCGGTGGCGGCGGTGGTGGTTTCGGCGGCGGCCGTCGTGAAGGCGGCGGTGGCGGCTACGGTGGTGGTGGCGGCGGCCGTCGTGAAGGCGGTGGCGGCTACGGCGGCGGCCGTGGTGGCGACGGCGGCGGTTACGGCGGCGGTGGCCGTGGTAACGGCGGCGGCTACGGCGGCGGCTACTGATCAAGGGCAGGCTGACGGCCTGCTTTACGAATCTTAAAAAGGCGATGCCCTACCAGGCGTCGCCTTTTTCATTGGCGAACGCGTTATAAGAGGGCATGACCAACAGGCCGCCAAGGCCCTTTTCCGAGGTCCTTTTCATCTGGCAGGAGACCCAACATGAAACAAGCAGCGCACCGCATTCTTTCGTCCAAGCTGGGCCGCACACTCGGCCTGGCACTGGCCACGGCCCTCGTCGGCGCGTCGGCCCAGGCGGGCACCAATGTCGGCGTCAGCGTCAACGTGTCGCAGCCCGGCTTCTACGGCCGCGTCGACGTTGGCGACCAGCCGCCGCCCGCCGTGATCTACCCGCAGCCGGTCATCATCCAGCAGACGCCCGTGGCCATCCACCAGCGCCCGATCTACCTGCGCGTGCCGCCCGCCCATTCCGGGGACTGGGCGCACAACTGCTACCGCTACCGCGCTTGCGGCCAGCCGGTCTATTTCGTGCGCGATGTGCCGATGCCGCCGCGCCATGACGACCGCCGCCATTGGGATCGCCATGACCACGATCACGACCACGGCTACGACCATGGCCGCCGCGACTGATCAAGACTGATCAACAGGCCCGAGCTCAGCGGCGCCGCTTCTTGCGGTGCTGCTGCGCGCCCGCGATGGCGTCGAACAACCAGCGCGGGATGCCGCGCATGATGCTGGCCACGATGCCCATCTGCCACGGGATGACGCGCCAGCTGTCGCCGCGCTCGATGGCCCTGAAGGCCTGATCGGCGAAGCGGTCGGCGGCCATCAGGAAGGGCATGGGGTACTCGTTCTCGCGCGTCAGGGGCGTGTCGATGTAGCCCGGCGTCAGCGTCACGACGCGCACGCCGTGCCCTTTGAGCTCGCCGCGCAGTGTCTCGCAGATGTTGACCACGGCCGCCTTGGCGCCGCAGTAGCCGGCATGGCCCGGCAGGCCGCGCATGGCCGCGACACTGGCCACGCCCACCAGGGTGCCGTGGCCGAGCTCTTTCATCGGCGCGATGAAGGGCTGGAAGGTGGCCGCCAGGCCGATCACGTTGGTGTCCATCAGGTCGCGCAGCACGGCCAGGTCCTCCGGCAGGCTGAGGTCCACGCCCACGCTGATGCCGGCATTGGCCACGACGACTTCGGGCACGCCCTGCGTGTCCATGCAGGCCTTGGCGGCGGCCTGGATGGCGGCCTCGTCGCGCACATCGGCGGCGTACACGGCCCATTGCCGCGAAGACCAGCCCCGCGCCTGCGCCCACTGCGTGATCTCATCGGCGCGACGGGCCACCAGCGCGACGCGCCAGCCCGCCTGCACGAAGCGCGCGGCCAGGGCCTGCCCGATGCCGCTCGATGCGCCCGTGATGAAGGCCAGCCGCCCGATCTCCTTGTCGCTCATGGCCGCGACGCTCCTTTGGAAGTGGGCGCCACCGATTCGTAGCGGCCGTGCACACGGCCTTTGAGGTCGGCGATGCCCGTGTCGTCGTTGTAGATCATGGTCTGGGCCTGGACCTGGCTGCGGTCCTGGGTGAGCAGCACGGGCTCGTCGGAAGAGACGATGCGCTGGCGCGTGTCCACTTGCAGGCGCTCGCCGGCGAAGCGCGCCGGGCCGCCGCGCAGGCCTGTGCCCGCCTCCTGCCGCGCGGCGGGCGTGGCCACGACGCGGGCGCCACCTCGCAGGGTCACGATCTCGGCGCGCCGGTCGGCTTCGCCTTCGTTGGCCGTGGCGTGCAGGCCCTCGCCCTTTTCATCGCGGGCGGAGAGCACGACCTGGTCGATGTAGAGGCGGTCCGTGGCGACGTAGTGGCTCATGGTCTGGCCATCGAGCACGGCTTCGAGCCGGCCTTGCGCATCGAAGCGCGCGATGCGGGCCTTGCCCAGCACGTAGTCGGGCGCCGATGAGGCCTGGGCCGCCTGCCTGGCGCCCCCGAGCTTGGGCGATGACTGCACCAGCCACCAGGTGAAGCCGGCCAGCGACGCGGCCGCGAGCAACGGCAAGGTCGCTTGCGCGCGCTCCAGGACCAGCCACCAGCGTTGGTTCATGCGCGGGCTCCCGATGCGTTTGGCGCGGTCGTGTCCAGGGTCTGCAGATGGCCGTGCAGCAGACGGTCGTAGTGGCCGGTGGCCCACAGCAGCAGGTCGCAGCATTCGCGGGCCGCGCCTTCGCCGCCGCGCAAGGTGCTCACGTGGTCGGCGAGCGCCTTGACTTCGGCATGGGCATTGGCGGGCGCCACGGCCAGGCCGGCGCGCACGAGCAACGGCAGGTCGGGCCAGTCGTCGCCCATCACGGCCAGTTGCGGCCATGTCAGGCCCAGCGAAGCCAGCAAGGGCTCGGCGGCGGCGAGCTTGTCGTGCGCGCCGAACACGGCGTGCGTGACGCCCAGGTCTTTCAGGCGGCGGCGCACGGAGGGCGAGTCGCGGCCCGTGATCACGATCGGCGTGATGCCCGCCTGCGCCAGCAGCTTGAGGCCGTGGCCGTCGAGCGCGTGGAAGGCCTTGAGCGTTTCGCCGGCCTCGCTGATGTAGAGCGTGCCGTCGGTCAGGACGCCGTCGACGTCGAAGATCGCGGCGCGGATGCCTTTGGCCGTGTCGCGCAAGGCAGCGGGGAAGCCCAGGGTCGATACAAGCGCGCGCATCAGATCACCTTGGCCCGCATCAGGTCGTTCGTGTTGACGGCACCGACCAGCACGCCTTGCGCGTCCACCACGAGCAGGGTCGTGATGCGGTGGGCTTCCATCAGGGACACGGCTTCGGCGGCGAGCACGTCGTCGCGGATGGTGCGCGGGCCGGCCGTCATCAGCTGCCGGGCGTTCATGGCCCGCAGGTCGACGCCGGCTTCGATCTTGCGGCGCAGGTCGCCGTCGGTGAACACACCGAGGATGCGGCCCGCGTCATCGACGACGGCGGCGGCGCCCAGGCCCTTGGCGCTCATTTCGCGCATCACGTCGCCGAACGCGGCCGTGGCCGGCACGCGCGGCACGGCATCGCCCGCGCGCATCACGTCGCGCAGGTGCGTGAGCAGCTTGCGGCCGAGCGCGCCGCCGGGGTGCGAGCGGGCGAAGTCTTCGGCCCTGAAGCCGCGCAGCTCGAGCAGGACCACGGCCAGCGCATCGCCCAAAGCCATCTGCGTGGTCGTGCTGGCCGTGGGCGCGAGGTTGAGCGGGCAGGCTTCTTTCGCGACGGCGCAGTCGAGCACGATGTCGGCATGGCGCGCAAGCGACGATGTGGCGCGGCCCGTCATGGCCAAAAGCGTGACGCCCAGGCGCTTGAGCACGGGCAGCAAGGCGGTGAGCTCTTCGCTTTCGCCGGAGTTGGAGATCGCCAGCACCACATCGCCCGGCTGTACCATGCCCAGGTCGCCGTGGTGCGCCTCGGCCGGGTGCACGAACATGGCGGGCGTGCCGGTCGAGGCCAGCGTGGCCGTGATCTTGCGGCCCACGTGCCCGCTCTTGCCCATGCCCATCACGACGACGCGGCCCTGGCAGGCGAGCACGGCCTGCACGGCGCGCGCAAAGGCCTCGCCCGCCTCGCCGCGCAGGCGCGCCTTGAGGTCCAGCAGGGCCTGGGACTCGATGTCCAGGGCCTGGCTGGCCAGCGCCACGACGGCGTCTTGTTGAAGTGGTGCGGTGGGCATGGAATGTGAAAGGAGAAGTCCCAGTTAGGATTGGGTGATTCTAGGTACTCTATGGCCACTACGCTCGACCTCACGCTTCTCTATCTCTTCGCCGCCGTCATCGGCGTGGTCTTGTGCCGCTTGATGAAACTGCCGCCGATGCTGGGCTACCTGGCCGTGGGGGTGGTGATCGGGCCCAATGCGCTGGCGCTGGCCCGGGATTCTGCCGGCGTGCAGTACCTGGCCGAGTTCGGCGTGGTCTTCCTGATGTTCGTGATCGGGCTGGAGTTCAACCTGCCCAAGCTCAAGAGCATGCGCTCATTGGTGTTCGGGCTGGGCTTCAGCCAGGTGGGCCTGACGATCCTGGCCACGCTGGCCGGGCATCTGGCGCTCAGCACCTTCCTGAGTTACCTGGGCCATCACGGCGGGCTGCTGGGCTGGGGCATCAACTGGCAGAGCGCCGTGGCCCTGGGCGGCGCGCTGGCCATGAGCAGCACGGCCATCGTGGTCAAGATGATGGCCGACCGGCTCGAGCTCGAGACCGAGCACGGCCGCCGCGTGATCGGCATCCTGCTGTTCCAAGACTTGGCCGTGGTGCCGCTGCTGGTGCTGATCCCCGCCTTGGGCGACTCGGCCACCGAGATGACGCGCACGCTGGCGCTGGCCGCCATCAAGGCCGCGGCGCTGCTGGGCGTGCTGCTGCTGGGCGGCCAGAAGGTGATGCACTGGTGGCTCGACCTGGTGGCGCGGCGCAAGAGCGAAGAGCTGTTCATGCTCAACCTGCTGCTGGTCACGCTGGGCCTGGCATGGCTGACCGAGCACTTCGGCCTGTCGCTGGCGCTGGGCGCGTTCGTAGCGGGCATGCTGATCGCCGAGACCGAATACAAGCACCAGGTGGAGACCGACATCCGCCCTTTCCACGACGTGCTGCTGGGCCTGTTCTTCATCACGATCGGCATGAAGCTCGATTGGCACAGCCTGTACGAGCAGTGGGCGCTCGTGCTGATGCTGGCCAGCCTGCCCGTCGTGTTCAAGCTGGGTTTGATCACGACGCTGGCCAAGATCTTCGGTGCGCCCACGGGCGTGGCCTTGCGCACGGGCCTGTACCTCGCGCAGGCGGGCGAGTTCGGCTTCGTGCTGCTGTCGCTGGCCACGGCCGAGCAGCTGATCCCGCGCCATGTGGAGAGCCCGCTGCTGGCGGCGATGGTCCTGTCGATGCTGGCCACGCCCTTCATCATCATGTTCAGCAACCGCATCGTGATGCGCGTGTCGTCGACCGACTGGCTGATGCAGTCGCTGGCCATGACCAAGATCGCGACCAAGTCCATCAACACGGAAAAGCACGTGCTGATCTGCGGCTACGGGCGCAGCGGCCAGAACCTGGCGCGCCTGCTCGAGCAGGAAGGCATCCCGTACATGGCGCTCGACCTCGATCCGGACCGCGTGCACCAGGCCGCCGCCGCCGGCCACAGCGTGGTCTTCGGCGACGCGAGCCGGCTGCAAAGCCTCGTGGCGGCGGGCCTGTCGCGCGCCTCGGCCGTGGTCGTGACCTACCCGAACACGCCCTCGGCCAAGAAGATCCTGCACCTGGTGCACGAGCATGCGCCCAGCGTGCCCGTGGTCGTGCGCACGATCGACGACACCAGCCTCGATGACCTGCAGGGCGCGGGCGCGACGGTCGTGGTGCCCGAGGCCATCGAGGGCTCGCTGATGCTGGCCTCGCAGGCGCTGGCGCTGGTCGGCGTGCCGATGCGGCGCGTGATCCGGCTGGTGCAGGACCAGCGTATCAAGCGCTACGGCCTGCTGCGCGGCTACTTCCACGGCGCCGATGATGACAACGTCGACGAGCTGGAATTGCAGCGGCTGCACTCTGTGTCCGTGACGGCGGACTCGGCCTGCGTGGGCAAGACGCTGGGCGAGAGCATCAAGCGCGCTGACGGCCAAGGTCAGGGCCAGGGCGTGACCGTCGTGTCGGTGCGTCGGGCGCAAGGCCGGGTCGTCAGTCCGCAGGACGACCTGGTGCTCGAAGTGGGCGACACGCTGGTGCTGTCGGGCCGGCCACAGGCCTTGTCGCGGGCCGAATCGCGGCTGCAGTTGGCCAGTTGACCGGGCGAACCGATCGCCATCTTGTCCGAAGGTGTTGCGCAAAGCACAGTCGAGCGGCCGTTTGCTGCCTTCCCCTCTAGGCTGGCCGCACCAAACTGGGCACACTGGCTTGCTCGCTGTCGGTTCACCACCCGACAGCCTTGCCTTCAGGAGCCCACTGAATGGTGACAGCGTCGTCTGTACCGATCTCAAGGCAACGTTCCCTGCGCCCACCACATGCTTTGTCCCGCCAACGCATGTGGTGGGCCGTCGGCATCTGGACGGCGGTCGTCGTGGGCGGTGCCGGCTGGCTCATCCATGCCGAACTGGCCCGGCAGCACGAACGGGACACGGCCGAGGCCGAGCATCGCCTCGACGCCCTGGCCGATGCCCTGCGCGGCAACCACGTGCAGATGTCGGCGCTGCCCAAGGTCCTGGGGCGGCAGACGGCCATCCAGTACTTCTTCAAGTCGCTGACCTTGCCCGGCTCGCGGCACCTCGGCCCCGATGACCAGGCCAAGGCCTTTGAAGCGCTGATGGCGCGCCAGGAGGTCTGGGACGTCTCGACGGTCTTGCGGGACACGGCCACGGACTTCGGCGTCGCGCGCATCTTCCTGCTCGACCAGTACGGCACGGTCATCGCGGACAGCCACGTCGACGACAACAAGCAGGTGCTCGGCGGCAATGTCCGGACCGCCACTTTCTACACCGAGGCCATGGACAGCGGCCAGAGCGGCGGCTTCGACACCGACCGGCTCACGCGCTCGCCGGGCCTGTACTTCGCCACGCGCGTCGGCTTCAATGGCAGTGGGACCGGGCTCATCGTCGTCAGGCAGGACCCGCAGGCGCTGAAAGCCCAGCTGGCCGACACGCGCTTCTGGCTCCTGCTGACCGACACGCAAGGCCAGGTCCTGGTCGGCAACCGCGCGCAGACACTGGCGCCCAGCGCGCTGGCGCAGCTCAAGACCGCGCCAAGCCTGAGCCTGGACGGCACGCGCTACGCGCCGCAAAGCCGCGCCATGCCCGAGCGGGGCCTTCAGGCCTGGTGCCTCGTGCCGCAGCTGGACAACACGCGCCTGATCGTCACGCGGGCCGTGACGGCCGCCCTGCTCCTGCTCACCGGCTATGGGCTCATCGCCGTGCTGGCACAGCGGGCGCGCCGCATCGCTGCGCAACTGGCCGCCCAGCAAGACCTGCAGAACATGGCCCATGCCCTGCCATTGACCGTGTTCTGCTACCACCAGCCGGCCGGCCAGCCGGGCTATTTCAAGTTCATCGGCGAAGGCGCCGGCAAGCTGCTGAACCTCAGTGCGCAAACCCTGTCGCAAGAACCCGTGAGGGCCTGGCAGTGCATCGCGCAAAACCGGACCTTGCCGCCGACCGAAGCGATCGACTTCGCCATCGAAAGCCAGGGGCACCACACCTGGCTGCGCTGCGAAAGCCATTGCACGCGGCTGGCCGACGGGGGCATGGTCTTCGATGGCTACTGGGCCGACATCACCGAGCGCAAACAGGCCGAGGCCCGCTTCCAGGCGGTGTTCCAGCACGCGCCCGTCGCCTTCGTCTTCTACAACCTCGAACAAGGCATCACGCGCTGCAACCCGCGCGCGCTCGAGCTGTTCGGCGGCGACAACCAGAACGCGCTGCTGGGCCTGCTGCCTTCCAAGCCGCCGCTGTCCCCGCTCGGCCAGGAAAACCTCGATGCCATGCCCGCGCTGCGGCGCATCCACGCAACCCGGCAGGCCGGCACGCTGGAGTGGCGCCACACGCGGCTCAACGGCGATGTGTTCGATGTGGAGATCGTGCTCATCCCCTATGAGCACGAAGGCCGCCAGCAGTACTGCGGCATCGTGCAGGACATCACCGTGCGCAAGCAGGCCGAGGCCGCCCTGCGCAATGCCCAGCGCGCCTCCGAGGCCGCCACGCAGGCCAAGAGCCGCTTCCTGGCCAACATGAGCCACGAGATCCGCACGCCCATGAACGCCATCATGGGCATGACGCACCTGGCCCTGATGGACGAGCTGCCGCCCAAGGCCCGCAACTATGTGGACAAGGCCCATCGCGCGGCGGGCAACCTGCTGCAGATCCTCAACGACGTGCTCGATGTCTCGAAGATCGAATCGGGCAAGCTCGAACTCGAGTACACCGACTTCCAGCTCGAGAGCGTCGTCAGCCACATGGCCGATGTGCTGGGCATGCGCGCCGAGGAAAAGAGCCTGGAGCTGCTCTTCACCTCGCCGCCCGACATGCCCACCTCGCTGGTCGGCGACCCGATCCGCCTGGGCCAGGTCCTCATCAACCTGGGCACCAACGCCATCAAGTTCACGCAGCGCGGCGAGATCCTGATCGGCTGCGAAGTGCAGCGCCAGGGCCCGTCGGACATCGTCGTGCACTTCTGGGTGCGCGACAGCGGCATCGGCATGAACCCCGAACAGATCGAGCGCCTCTTCCAGCCCTTCACGCAGGCCGACAGCTCCAACACGCGCCAGTACGGCGGCACCGGCCTGGGCCTGACGATCTCGCGCCAGCTCGTCGAGATGATGAACGGGCGCATCTGGGTCAACAGCCAGGTCGGCAAGGGCTCGACCTTCCACTTCACGGCGCGCTTCGGCCTGCAGGCCCAGCCGCACAGCCGCCGCGCCCTGCTGGCCAACGAGTTGCAAGGCAAGCGCGTGCTGCTCGTCGACGACAATCCCACGGCCCGCGAGGTGCTCGGCGACATGACGCGCCGCCTGGGCCTGCAGGTCGATGTGAGCGAGAGTGGCGAGCAGGCCCTGGCCCGCATGCAGCAGGCCGCGGCCGAAGGCAAGCCGCACCAGGTGCTGCTCACCGACTGGAAGATGCCCGGCATGGACGGTATCACCTTCGCGCGCCAGGCCCTGTCCGTGCAGCCCGAGCACCGGCCCTGCGTGCTGCTCGTCACGGCCTTCGCGCGCGAAGACGCCCTGCGCGCCGCCGATGGCGTGGGCCTGGCCGGTGTCATCAACAAGCCCGTCACCCCATCCACCTTGTTAGACACGCTGACCCGCGTGCTCGGCGAAGACGCCCCCGCGCCCGCCACGCCGCGCAGCACCAGCCGCGTGCTGCAGCAGGCCCAGCGCCAGCTGGCGGGCGCCCGCGTGCTGCTCGTCGAAGACCAGCCCATGAACCAGGAGCTCGCCTGCGACCTGCTCGAGCGCGCGGGCCTGAAAGTGATCACGGCGGCCAACGGCCAGGAGTGCCTCGACAAGCTCGAAGCCGACGGCCCTTTCGACGGCGTGCTGATGGACTGCCAGATGCCCGTGATGGACGGCTACACGGCCACCGAGCGCATCCGCGCCCGCACCGAGTGGCACAGCCTGCCCGTGATCGCCATGACCGCCAGCGCCATGGCCGCCGACCGCGAGCGCGTCCTCCAATGCGGCATGAACGACCACATCACCAAGCCGCTCGACCTTGGCCAGATGTTCACCATCATGGCCCGCTGGATCACGCCATCCAGACCGGCCATGCCCCCCCCGCCCGTCGCGCCCATGCCCATGAGCCCGGCCACGCTCGGCAACCTCGACACGGCCGACGGCTTGTCGCGCTGCATGGGCAACATGTCGCTCTACCAACGCCTCCTGAAAGGATTCGCCAAGACCCAGCAAGATTTGCGCACAGCAATTAGCCAGTGCCGCCAACGACGAGGCCGCGCTGCTGACCGCTCACACACTCAAAGGCCTGGCCGGCAATATCGGCGCCACCAGGCTGCTTCAAGCCGTCACCCAACTGGAAGCCTCTATGCAGACCAAGATTGCGGATGAAATGCCTGAACGACACCAAGCACAAGTCCAAGCCAACCTGGCCATGACACTGGATGCCCTGCAAGCCGTGCTCGCCGATATCGACCGCCTCAACCGCCCGAAGCCGGACGTGGTCGAGCTGCAGCAGGCCAGCCTCGACGACAGCGCCCTGCACCCGCATTGGGCCAAGCTCTCGGCCCTCATCGACGACAACGATGCCCACGCGCGCGAGCTGCTGCACGACGTGCTGCAAGCGTGGCCCGCGCTGACCCAGCATCCACGCGTCCATGCGCTGCAGCGCGCGCTCGAGCGCTACGACTTCGAAGCGGCCACGCAGGCCTTGAGCGCGATCAGGGATTGATCCGGGCGGCTGGCGATCAGCTCACCAGCTCCGACACGGTGCCCCGCTCGTCGGCGTAGAGGTCCATGATGCGCAGCACTTCGAACTGCTGCTGGAAGAAGCAATCGAGCAGCATCGGGTCGAAGGCGCCGCCGCGCTCTTCTGCCATCACGGCCAGGGCCTGCGAGGCGCTCATCGCCTCTTTGTAGGGCCGGCGGTTCATCAGCGCATCGAACACATCGGCGATCGCCACGATGCGCCCGAACAGCGGGATCTGCTCGCCCTTGAGCCCTTGCGGGTAGCCGCCGCCGTCCCAGCGCTCATGGTGCGTCAGCGCGATCGTGCGCGCCGTCGCGAGCAGCTCGTTGTCGTGGCGGCCGATGATGTCCGCGCCGATCTGCGGATGCTGGCGCACGATCTTGCGCTCCTCCGCATCGAGCGGACCAGGCTTGAGCAGGATCTCGTCTGGGATGCCGATCTTGCCCACATCGTGCATGGCCGCCGTCTGGAACAGCAACTGTACGGCCTCGGGCCCGAGCCCCGCCTGCTGCGCCACCAGCCGGCAGATGTGGCTCATGCGCACCACGTGGTTGCCGGTCTCGTTGTCCTTGAACTCGGCGGCGCGGCCCAGCCGGCGGATGATCTGCTGGCGCGTGGCCACCAGCTCGCTCGTGCGCTGCGCCACCATGCGCTCGAGTTCGCGCGACTGGTCGTACAAGGCCAGGTGCGTGCGCACGCGCGCCTGCACCAGCGGCGGGCTGATCGGCTTGGTGATGTAGTCGACGGCGCCCAGGCTCAGGCCCAGGCTCTCGTCTTCGACCGTGCTCATGGCCGTCACGAAGATGATGGGTATGCGGCGGCGATCGGGGTTGGCCTTGATGCGGCGGCACACCTCGTGCCCGCTCAGGTCGGGCATCATGATGTCCAGCAGGATCAGGTCGGGCGGCTCTTCGGAGTAGGCGATCTTGAGCGCCTTGTCGCCCGACGTGGCCACCTTGATGCGGTAGTCCTGGCCCAGCACGCGCGACAACAGCTCGATGTTTTGAGGCGAATCATCGGCCACCAGAATGGTGGGCCGGCGCATGCCCTGGCTCGCTGACGACATCGTTGCACTTCTCCGCTTGGATTGTCTTGTTCTTGTACTGACACGGCCCGCGGCCCGGCTTGGCCGGGCGGGCCCGAGACACCGAAGGCTCAGGCCGAGGGGATCTGGCGTGTCATGTTGGCGCGCATGCGCTGGGCCATGACACTGCCCGCTGCTTTGACCACTTCCACGGCCACCGACGGCACACGCGCCGCCAGCTCCTCGAAACGCGGCAGGCGCAAGGCATAGATCACGCAAGGCGTCATCGCCTCGACGTTGGCCATGCGCGGCCCATCGGCGAACAAGCCCGGCTCGCCACAGATGGAGCCCGGCCGCATGATCGCGATGCGCGAAGCCCCCGGCGTGGCGCCGGTCACGAAAATCTGCAGGGAGCCCTGCCCCAGAAAGTACACCGTGCGGTCGTGGTCGCCCTGCTTCATCAGCAGGTCGCCCGAACGCAGTTCATGACGCGTCAGGTACTGGCAGAACGTCCGCCACTGCTGCGCATCCAGGCGCGGCCTGAACGCATCTTCCGCATTGAGCGTCTGAATCGCCTGAATCAATTCTGTTGAATCCATCCGTTGCCTCGAGTTCGCTCTGAAACCGGCCTACCGCAGCGCAGCACTTGAATTTAATCCATCGTGGCCTTGCAGTGGTCAGCTTTTGAGCCTGACAGCTGTTTTTGTTGCCTGCTCATGACGCCATGAGCGCACGTGCATCACGCCTCTACATCGGCATGTGATACCACGGGGCACACCCCGTCGGCCTTTGACCCTACTTGCCAATACAGAAACGCGTGAATATTTCACCCAAAAGGTCGTCGGCCGAAAACGCGCCGGTGATGGTGCCCAGCGCGTTGTGGGCCAGCCGCAACTCCTCGGCCAGCAAGTCCAGCGCGCCATCATTGAGGGCCGCGTGGCCCTGCGCGCCTTGCAGATGCGCGCGCGCCAGCCGCAAGGCCTGCACATGGCGCTGGCGCGCGATGAAGACGCCTTCAGGCGCCGCCTGCCAGCCCGCGATCTCCAGCAATGTGCGGCGCAAGGCCTGCAGCCCCTCGCCCGTGCGCGCCGACATGGTCAGCTGCCATTGACATTGACTCGAATCGGACAATGCGGGCAAGGTCGTCACGGCATCGGCCTTGTTGAACACATGCACCACGGGCATGCCCTGCGGCAAACGCGCGGCGATGTCGACATCGGCCTGCGCATAGGCGGCATCGCCAGCACGCGTCAGGTCGTGCAAAAAGAGCACGGCATCGGCCTGCCCGATGGCCTCCCAGCTGCGCGCCATGCCGATGCGCTCGACCTCGTCCGAAGCTTCGTGGTCGGCACGCAGGCCCGCTGTGTCGATCACATGCAAAGGCACGCCTTCGATCTGGATCGTCTCGCTGACCTTGTCACGCGTCGTGCCCGCGACCGGCGTGACGATGGCCAACTCGGCGCCGGCCAGCGCATTGAGCAGCGAGCTCTTGCCCGCATTGGGCTGCCCGGCCAGCACCACCTGCAGGCCTTCGCGCAGCAAGGCGCCCTGCCTGGCCTGGCGCAGCACGCCATCGAGCGTGGCCGCCAGCGTGTCCAGCCGCCCGCGCGCATTGGCCTTTTCCAGGAAGTCGATCTCTTCTTCCGGAAAGTCCAGCGTGGCCTCGACCAGCATGCGCAGGTTGATGAGCTGGTCGCGCAAGGCCTCGATCTCTTTCGAGAAGGCACCGCCCAGCGAGCGGCTGGCCGAGCGCGCGGCTGCCTCGGTGCTGGCGTCGATCAGATCGGCGATGGCCTCGGCCTGGGCCAGGTCGATCTTGTCGTTCAGGAAGGCACGCTGCGTGAACTCGCCCGGCTCGGCCAGACGCAAGCCCGGCAGGCGTGCCTTGCCGGTTTGTGGATCAGGCTCGGCGGCGGCCTCGAGGCAGCGCGCCAGCAGCAACTGCATCACGACCGGACCGCCATGGCCCTGCAGCTCCAGCACGTCCTCGCCCGTGTAGCTGTGCGGACCAGGGAAGTAGAGCGCCAGGCCATGGTCCAGCGCCTCGCCCTGCGCGTCCTTGAACGGCCCGTAAGCCGCCATGCGCGGCACCAGCTCGCGCCCGCACAAGGCCTGCGCCAGCGGCATCAAGCCGCGTCCGGAAACCCGCACGATGCCCACGGCCCCCCGGCCAGACGCAGTGGCCACCGCCACGATAGGGACATTGCTCGCAAACATTCGGCAGGGATTCGGCAGGGTTGTGATGAATCAAAATTAAGTCACCATTCTCGCCTGCAGACACCCTCACCTGCGGGTTCTTGGGCACAAACCCCGATGACGCCGACAGCACCCCCTACTAATCTCGCGCCGATCACGGGGTTCATTCAATGTTGCAGCGTATTGCCAGTTGGGCTTTCTTGTTTGGCGGGTTGGCGGGTGGTGTCCTGACCGTCCTGCATTTCGGCTTCGATCCCAACAAGATCTTCCTGTACTTCCTGGCGCCCTATTACATCGTGTGCACGGCCATGCAGTACATCTGGCCCGAGCAGCCCAACCACTTCGAGCCCGGCGAAGTCGTCAACGACAGTCTGCAGAACGTGGCCCTGGTCGCCATCTCCAGCGTGCAGAACTTCCTGATCCATGTCCTGGTCGCGGCCACGGGCTCGGGCCTGCTCTTCAAGTACGGCGTGCTGTCCGAAAGCCATGCGGCCCACAACCTGCCCTTCTGGGGCCAGGTCGCCATCGCCTACCTGACCTTCGACTTCATGTTCTACGTGACCCACCGCATGGGCCACGAGATCGACTTCTTCTGGCGCATGCACAGCGTGCACCACAGCGCCCACCGCCTGAGCGTGCTCAACGCCAGCCGCGCCCACCCGATCGACCTGATCTGGCGCCGCCTCGTGCCCATCTTCGTGACCTTCCAGACCGGCGTCAGCCAGGAAGCCTTCATCATGAGCGGCGTGATCGGCAGCGTGCTGGCCACGATCACGCACATGAACGTGCGCTTCAGTTTCGGCGCGCTCAACTACATCATCGGCACCAACGAGGTCCATCGCTGGCACCACTCCAACAAGATCGACGAGGCCAAGAACTACAGCGTCTTCATGCTGTGGGACCACCTTTTCGGCACCTTCGTCTACGAGCCCCAGGGCCAGAAGCGCCCCGCCAAGATGGGTTTGTTCAACGAGCATTTCTACCCGCGCCACGGCTACCTGGGCCAGCTGTTCATCCCGCTCAACTGGAAGCAGATGAAAAAGCAGCAGGCGGAACTGGCATCGCAGCAGCACGCCGCCGCCACAGGCGCAACAGCCGCACCCCTTCGCCCGGCCGCCACGGCCCACCAGGAACTGGCCCCCAGCCAGGACGAAACGCGCGAGAGTTCGCTCCCCCGCCCCGCCTGAGCGGCCGTCTGGCGCCAGAAAACCGCAGCGCCGCACCGCACCACCCCCGAGCGGGACAGCCCCGCGCTGGGTTGATCCTTTTGGTGCATAGGGTTTTCACACCACGATCACCCTAGGGAAACTACCATGGCATCAATGTTGCATCGCACAATTGACGCAACGCGACATCTGGAGGACCGCCATGCTGACCCTGATCAACGAATACCTGCAACTCGGCGTCGATGCCGGCAATGAGCACAGCGCCTGGACTTTGGCCATGGCCGTGCTGTTCGTGGCCGCCGTGATCCTGAGGCGTCAGCCCAGGGACTGAGCGTTGCCCGGCCAGGCCCTGTCATGGCTCGGCGCATGAAGACCATGAAAAAAGCCGCCTGGCATTGAGCGCCAGGCGGCTTTTGTTTTCGGAGCGGAGCAGGCTTACTTCGCCACACCCAGCTGCTTGTTGATCACATACTGCTGCGCGATCGACAGCACGTTGTTGGTCAGCCAGTACAGCACCAGGCCGGCAGGGAAGAAGAAGAACATCACGCTGAACAGCAGCGGCATGATCCACATCATCTTGGCCTGCACGGGATCGGGCGGCGTCGGGTTCAGCCAGGTCTGCAGCAGCGTCGAGGCCGTCATCAGCGCGGGCAGCACGAAGAACGGGTCCTTGACCGACAGGTCGGTGATCCAGCCGATCCAGGGCGCGTTGCGGATCTCGACCGACGAGGACAGCACCGAGTACAGGGCGATGAACACGGGGATCTGGATCACGATGGGCAGGCAGCCGCCGATCGGGTTGACCTTCTCTTCGCGGTAGATCTTCAGCATCTCCTGCTGCATCTTCTGCGGGTCGTCCTTGAGGTTCTCGCGCATGGCCTGGATGCGCGGATCGAGCACCTTCATCTTGGCCATCGAGCGGTAGGCGCTGGCATTGAGCGGGAAGAAGACCGCCTTGAGTAGCACGACCAGCGCGATGATCGCGAAGCCCCAGTTGCCGATGAGCGTGTGCAGCTTGGTCAGCAGCCAGAACAGCGGCTCGGCCATGATCTTGGTCCAGCCATAGTCCTTGACCAGCTCCAGGCCCGGTGCCAGCTCGCTGAGCTTGAACTCTTCCTGCGGACCCACGTACAGCTTGGCATCGAGGGACTTGGTCGCGCCGGGCGCCACGCTGCCCAGCGGGAACAGCATGCCCGTGGCGTAGAGGTTGGTGTCGACCTTCTTGACGAAGAACTCGCGCTTGATCTTGTCGTTCTGCAACCAGGCCGAAGCGAAGTGGTGCTGCACCATCGCGACCCAGCCGTTGTCGTCGACCTTCTCGTACTCGATTTTGCCTTCGTCGATGTGCTTGAAGTCGGCCTTCTGGTACTTGCCCTTGTCATTGAAGATGGCCATGCCCGTGTAGGCCTGCGGGCCGCCCATGAAGGCCGGACCCGATTGCGTCTGGGGTGCCGAGCCATCGCGCTGGATCTGCACATACAGCTGCGGGTCGATGGCCGCGGCCGAGCCGTTGACCACGTCCTGCTTGACGTCGATGGCGTAATCGCCGCGCTTGAAGGTATAGGTCTTGACCAGCTTGACGCCGTTGACGGGCGCCGACTCGAGCTTCAAGGTCAGCTCATTGGCGCCACTGGCCAGCGTGCGCTCGCTGCTGTCCACAGTGAACAGCGTCGTGTGCGTGGGCAGGGCGGCATCGGCCGCGCTCGTGCCGATCAGGCCCGATTGCGCCACGTAGGTGTGCGTGGGGCTCTTGTCCAGCACGACCATGTTCTGGTCGCGATGGTCCTGATCGTGGTGCTTGAGCAGCTCGACCTTGACCAGGCTGCCGCCCAGCGTGTCGACCGTGGCCCTGACCACGTCCGTGGTGACCGTGACCAGTTCGCCCTTGATCGGCGCGGCAGGCGCGCTGGCGCCATCGGCCGCGGCCGACGCGTGCGCGGCATCGCCCGCAGCACTGCCGCTCAATTGGCTGCCGGCTTGCGGCACGGACGCATCGGTACGCGACGCACCCGATGCACCTGGCGCGGCGGCACTGGCCGACGAGGCGGGCGCCTGGGCGAACAAGGAGGGTTGGCCGGTGTGACGCAGCCAGCCATCCCACAACATCAGCAGCGAGACGGCGAACACCGACCACAGCAGGGTGCGACGCAGATCATTCATGAGCGAGGTGAATCCGACGAAGGGTTGCAAAAACGAGAAAACAGACGCGGCGCCTGATCGGGCACCGGGTCATGGCCACCCGGGCATCCCGGATGGCAACGCAGCAGGCGCCGTGCCGCCAGGTAAGACCCGGCCGCGGGGCCATGACGCTCGAGCGCCTGCAAGGCATAGAGGGAGCAGGTGGGCGTGAACCGGCAGGCCGAACCCAGCCAGGGGCTCAGGAAAAACCGGTAGCCGCGCACCAGGCCCATCAGGAACAGGTTCAAGGCGGCGGACAGCAACCCGCACACCCGCGCCATCCAGCGCCCAGCGCGCATCATGCCGCACCTCCGGGCGCGGCCATGGGGGTCGCCGCAGATTTACTTGCCTTGTGCGCGGCCTTGGCGGCCGTCAGGCGCGACCACAGCTCATCGAGCTCCTGGCGCACCAGCGCCTGCAAGGCGGTCGAGGCCGCGCTGGGGAACTGCTGGCGGTCGAAAGGCGCCCTCAGGCGCACGACCCAGCCATCGACCTCGTCGCCATAGCGGCCATCGGCACGCACGCCAGGCGCATGCCGACGCAAGGCCTCGCGGGCCTGGTGGCGGATCAGTGAACGGGTGACCGAACGGCGTGCCTGTTTTTTAGGCAAAACGAGACCCAGGCGCCAGGCCTTCAGGCCGACGCCGAGCGCGATCTCGACCGGGTCATCCACAAGCCCCTCCACAGCCGCCATGTCCGTTGTTGACAACTCGGGCGGCACATCGCCTGCCGCCGAAGCGGACGTGCCCGAACCTGCCTCGGGGCGAGGCAGGACATGCAGCACGAAGTGGGCCGTGCGCGAAACCGGACGCGAGCCCAAAGCCCTCTGAAAATCAGCAGCTTTCAGGCTCGGTGGACGCACGGTATGGGAGGGGTCAAGTCGAAACAAAACCGGGCGAAACGCGATGGTCTCTGCCCGGCCTCGTTTGTAGCCAGCACTGGCTGCCCTGACCGACCAGCCCGAAAGCCGGCGTCGTCAGGCACAGCGCCTGTGCCCTGGAATAAACAGGGCGATTACAGGGCCAGACGCTTGCGGCCCTTGGCGCGACGCGAGTTGATGACCTTGCGGCCACCCTTGGTCTTCATGCGCACGAGGAAACCATGGGTGCGGGCGCGGCGGGTCTTGGAAGGTTGATAAGTGCGTTTCATGATGGTCCTTCATGAGCGGCCTCGACACCGGCCTGTGGCCAGCGCAAAGCAACCCATTCGTATCGATCTTGTGTTTGTCATCGCGCCGATGCAATTGCCGGCGCGAAAATGCCCGGTTGCTGGTTGCTCTCCACGCTCTTGTTTCAAGCGCAAACCGGACGAACCCGCGATTACAGCAGCTTTTGCCCGATTGGTCAATGCCCGATTCGCCGGCGCTTTTGCATACACCAAAAATCGTTTGTAGAAATCTGTGGATAACCTGTCAATTCATGGCCTGCCCGCGCTTAGAATTCGCCTCCCAAGGAAGGACTTGTCCACAACATGAGTGCCGCCGAACTGCCCGCCTCCAGCGCCATGCTGACGGCACAAACCTTGTCCGCCCGCGACGACCTGCCGAACGACCCGGCCGGCGCCATCGACACGCTCTGGCAGCGCGCCTGCGAGCGCCTGGCCATGGAACTGCCCGAGCAGCAGTACAACACCTGGATCCGCCCTCTGCCACCCGCCGACGTCAGCCAGGCCGACGGCACGACCATGGTGTCGGTGCGCGTGCCCAACCGCTTCATGCTGGACTGGATCCGCACGCAGTACAGCGTCCGGCTCGAGGCCATCCTGGGTGAGCTGCAAGGCGGCGACATCCGCATGGACATCGCCCTGGCGCCCCGCGCCGCGCCCGTCGCCAGCACGGGCGTTCGCCCACCCATGGCCATGCCCGGCCGCGCGCTGCCGCCCAATGCCCAAGCCCAGGCCGCATCCGGCAACCCGGTGCCCTATGGCGCGGGCAACCCATCGCCCGGCCTGTCCCCCAACCCGGCCAGTTATCCCCAGGCCCAGGAAGCCATGCCCGCCAAGGCTTCGCGCAGCCTGCCCCAGGTCATGGGCCTGAACCCCGGCCTGACCTTCGACAACCTCGTGCCCGGCCGCGCCAACCAGATGGCGCGCACCGCCGCTTTGCATGTAGCTGGCGCGCCGGGCCAGATGTACAACCCGCTGTTCATCTACGGTGGCGTGGGCCTGGGCAAAACGCACTTGATGAACGCCGTGGGCAACGCCCTGCTGGCCGACAAGCCCGATGCGCGCATCCTGTACCTGCACGCCGAACAGTTCATCAGCGATGTGGTCAAGAACTACCAGCGCAAGACCTTCGACGAACTCAAGGCCAAGTACCACTCGCTCGATCTGCTGCTGATCGACGATGTGCAGTTCTTCGCCGGCAAGGACCGCACGCAGGAAGAGTTCTTCAACGCGTTCGAGGCCCTGCTGGCCAAGAAGGCGCACATCATCATGACCAGCGACACCTACCCCAAGGGCCTGGCCAACATCGATGAACGCCTGACCTCGCGCTTCGACGCCGGCCTGACCGTGGCCATCGAGCCGCCCGAGCTCGAGATGCGCGTGGCCATCCTGATCAAGAAGGCCGAGCTCGAAGGCATCACCATGCCCGAGGACGTCGCCTTCTTCGTGGCCAAGAACGTGCGCGCCAACGTGCGCGAGCTCGAAGGCGCGCTGCGCAAGGTGCTGGCCTTCGCCAAGTTCAGCCACAAGGAGATCACGATCGCCCTGGCGCGCGAGGCCCTCAAGGACCTGCTGTCCATCCAGAACCGCCAGATCAGCGTCGAGAACATCCAGAAGACCGTGGCCGACTTCTACAAAATCAAGGTCGCCGACATGTACAGCAAGAAGCGTCCGGCCAGCATCGCCCGCCCGCGCCAGATCGCCATGTACCTGGCCAAGGAGCTGACACAAAAGAGCCTGCCCGAGATCGGCGAGCTCTTCGGCGGCCGCGACCACACGACCGTGCTGCACGCCGTGCGCAAGGTCTCCGGCGAGCGCGGCAAGGACACCGAGCTGAACCAGCAGCTGCACGTGCTGGAACAAACCTTGAAAGGCTGAGGCCTCTTTTTTGAACCCTGTCAAGTGACAAGTCTGTGGACAAAAAAAGGACAAACACCCGCTTGTCCACAGGCCTTGCGCAAATTCAGAAGTTGTTGTCTGTTGTCCCCATTCGCAAGCCGGGTAGCATCCACAGGCTTGTCCAGGGGCTAAATCCTTGTCGGATCAGGAACAAAATAGCGTTATTCACAGAAAAAGTCGCCCTCTACTACAACGACTAATTTGAAAGACTAAGATGATTGTGTTGAAAGCAGCCCAGGAAAAAGTCCTTGCCGCCCTGCAATCCGTGGCCGGCATCGTCGAGCGCCGCCACACCCTGCCCATCTTGGCCAACGTGCTGCTGCGCAAGAGCGGCCCCCAGCTGGAACTCATCACCAGCGACCTCGAGATCCAGATCCGCACCAAGGCCGAGCTCGATGGCGATGCCGGTGACTACGCCGTCACCGTGGGCGCCAAGAAGCTGGGCGACATCCTCAAGAGCCTGCCGAGCGACCAGATCGTCTCGCTCACGGCCAACCAGAACAAGCTGACGCTGCAAGGCGGCAAGAGCCGCTTCACGCTGCAGACCCTGCCCGCTGAAGACTTCCCGCTCGTGCAGGAGGCCGCCGACTTCGGCCCCGCCTTCAGCGTGCCGCAAAAGACGCTGAAGATGCTGATCGGCCAGGTGCACTTCGCCATGGCCGTGCACGACATCCGCTACTACCTCAACGGCATCCTCTTCGTGGCCGAAGGCAAGACGCTGACGCTCGTGGCCACCGACGGCCACCGCCTGGCGCTGTCGCAGGCCACGCTCGATGTCGAGATGCCCAAGCAGGAAGTCATCCTGCCGCGCAAGACCGTGCTGGAGCTGCAGCGCCTGCTCAAGGACGACGGCAAGAGCGAGACCGAGCAGCAGATCGAGATGCGCTTCGCGGGCAACCAGGCCAAGTTCACCTTCGGCGGTCTGGAGTTCGTGACGAAGCTGGTCGAGGGCAGTTCCCCGACTACAACCGCGTCATCCCCAAGAACCACAAGAACCACATCACCCTGGGCCGCACGACCCTGCTGGCCTCGCTGCAACGCGCCGCCATCCTGACGAGCGAGAAGTTCAAGGGCGTGCGGATGAACTTCGCGCCGGGCGTGCTGGGCATCGCCTCGAGCAACGCCGAGCAGGAAGAGGCCAAGGAAGAAGTCGAGATCGACTACGGCGGCGACAGCTTCGAGATCGGCTTCAACGTGGGCTACCTGATGGACGTGCTGGCCAACATGAGCCAGGACATGGTGACCGTGTCGCTGCAGGACTCCAACAGCTCGGCCCTGATCACCAACCCGGAGTTCGAAGGCTTCAAGTACGTCGTGATGCCGATGCGGATTTGATTCAGGGATGACTCATGATGAGGCAAATATGGCACCCATTTGAGGTGGCCGAATTGCGTCTGGCTTGATCAATATTGCAGCTAAGATCCCTAGAGGCATTGACAACATGACTTCAGGGACGCGCCATGAACATGATCCGCACAGCCAGCACATTGGCCTTGATGCTTTCGGTTTCGCAACTTGCGCTGGCGGACATTGCAATTGCACCTGTGCAGGCCAGCTTGAGCGTGACCAATCTGAATTACACGCTGACCGATCTGGATCAAGCAGATGCGTGTCACACCAAGCTTGAAACCAGGGCTGGTCACGTTCATTGACGTGCCCGCTGGCACAACAACGTCGCTGCCTTCCGCGTTCTGGCTGTATGCAAATCCAAAAAATAACAGCGGGGACTACACCAGCTCGATCAGCTCAGGCAATTTACCTGGTGATATTTTCGATGCCTCGGCAGGTGGCGTGACCTTACCCAACGGTCAGGGTGGCGCAAGCAAACTAGGTAACAGCCAGCAGGCTGATGCCTCACTGACGCCCGTGCGCTCAAAGTGCCTCGGGTTCGATTATACCCAGCTTAAAAGCGATTCGAATTTCACGCTGAGCGCGCACAGCAAGCTGTTGATCACGGGCGATCTGGTTTTGACAACGCAGATCGATGGCTCAACTGTCAGTGCGCTTTATGGCCGTTCGGACGGTACCCTGGACTTGAATCTCAGTACAAGTTTTGGCCTGGTGGTTTCTCACGGGACCTGCCGAGGCGCCAGCTCACGACAAATGCAAAGCAGGTTTATAGGTGCTGTTCGGATTCTATTGTGTTTCCCTATTAACCTT
>JASGJC010000043.1:0-30608 GCA_049840915.1 Aquabacterium sp. | reverse complement strand
CTGCCCTGTACTCGTTCAGCGTATTGCTGGGCATCGGGAAACACGATAGAATCCGAACAGCACCTCACCTGGCGGCCTTGATGGCCGAGACGCCGGGCATGGTCAGCGTGGGCGACGGCGCGACGGTGCTGTCCTGGCCCGTGCCTTATGTGCGCGTGGACGAGGATGGGCTGGCATCGGGGGCGGGCGCGTCCACCGTGGCGCCGGCCATGCCGATGATCCCCTCCGAGCAGTGCGTGGCGCGTGTCTACACCTCGGGCTCGACCGGCCAGCCGCAGGGCTTCGACAAGCACTTCGGGTGCCTGCGCCGCAGCATCGAGGCGGCCATGCAGCGCATCTGGCCGGTGACGCAGGGGCCTTGCTCAGTGGTGGGCACCTCGAGTTTTCGGCACATGTTCGGCTTCGAGGCGACCGTGCTGCTGCCCTTGTGGGGCGGCGGGCAGTTGAGCGAGCGCATGCCCTTCTTCCCGGCGGACGTGTGCGCCGCGCTGGCGGCCATGTCCGAGCCGCGTCTGCTGGTGACGACGCCGTATCACCTGCGCAAGCTGCTCGAGGCCGATGTGGCCTTGCCGCGCGTGGCGGCCGTGTTGTCGGCCACGGCGCCCCTGGCGCTGGAGTGGGCGCAACGTGCCGAAGCCGTGCTCGGCGCGCCCGTGCTCGAGCTCTACGGCGCGACCGAGCTGGGCATGACGGCCACGCGCCAGCCCTGTCGCCAGGACGAGTGGGACACGCTCGGCGGCCTCACCTTGCAGGCGCAAGGCGACGAGGCGGTCGTGGCGCAGGGGCCGTCCCTGGCCCAGCCGCAGGCGCTGCACGACGTCATCGAGTTGCTGAGCCCGACGCGTTTCCGCCTGATCGACCGCAGCGCCAACCTCATCAACATCGTGGGCAAGCGCAGCTCGCTGGGCTTTCTCAACCACCTCTTGTGCGACATTCCGGGTGTGCATGACGGGGTGTTCTGCCTGCCGCAGACGCACGACGCCGCGCGGCTGGCCGCCTTCGTCGTGGCGCCGGGCCTGCGCGGCACCGACATCCTGGCGGCCTTGCGGCCGCACCTCGATCCGGTGTTCCTGCCTCGGCCCATCGTGTTCTTGGACCATCTCCCGCGCGATGCCAACGGCAAGCTGCCGGCGGCGTCCTTGCGTGCCTTGATCGGCGCGCACCTGACCTGAGCCATCGCCATGCCTTGCGCGCCCATCGCCATCGACGCCCAGCATCCCGTGTTCGCGGGGCACTTTCCGGGTCGGCCCATCGTGCCGGGCGTGTTGTTGCTCGATCGCGCGCAGGCCGTCATCGAGGCGGCCACGGGCCTGGCCTTGACGGGGCTGGCGGCCAGCAAGTTCCTCAGCGCGGTCGTGCCGGGCGAAGCCCTGGTGCTCGACTACGAGCCGGGCGATGGCGGCGTGCGCTTCACGATGCGCTGCGACGAGCGGGTCGTGGCCAATGGGCGCTTCGTGGCACCCGGGATGGCACTCGGCGCGGAGGCCGCATGAGCGTGCAGCCCAGCCAGGCACCGCAGTGGATGCAGCGCAAGGAGCGCGGCAGCATGTTCTGGCTGCGCGTGATGCGCATCATCTCGATGGCCGTGGGGCGCGGGCCGTCGCGCATCGTGGTCTATGGCATCGGGCTGTACTTCGTGCTGGCGGCATCGACGGCGCGGCAGGCTTCGCAGGCTTACCTCGCGCGCTGCCTCGGTCGGCGCCCGACTTGGCTGGAGTTGTTCCGCCATGTGCTGACCTTCGCCAGCACGGTGCACGATCGCTTCTACTTGCTCAATGACCGCGAGGACATGTTCGACGTGCACTGCGTGGGCGTGCCGCCCGAGAGCCTGGCCGAAGCAGGTGACGCGTCGGGCCCGCAGGGCGCGCTGCTGTTCGGCGCGCACCTGGGCAGCTTCGAGGTGCTGCGCGCGGCGGCGCGCTGGGATGCGCAGGGCAAGGTCTGCGTGGCCATGTACCCCGAGAACGCGCGCCAGATCAACGAGGCGCTGGCCGCGATCAACCCGACGGCCGTGAGCAACATCATCGCCTTGGGCAAGATGGATTCGATCCTGACCATCCACCAGCGGCTGCAGGAGGGCGGGATGGTCGGCATCCTGGCCGACCGCGCGGTGGGCGCGGCCGATCAGTACGTGTCGCTGCCGTTTCTGGGCGCGCCGGCGCAGTTCCCGGTCGGGCCGTTCCGGCTGGCGGCCATGATGAAGCAGCCGGTCTACTTCATGGCGGGCTTGTACCGGGGCGGCAACCGCTACGAGGTGCACTTCGAGTTGCTGACGGATTTCTCCGACCGCGCGGGCAAGAGCCGCGATGTGCTCACGCAGGAGCTGATGGCGCGCTACGTCGCGACACTGGAGCGCCACTGCCGCGCGGCGCCTTTCAACTGGTTCAATTTCTATGATTTCTGGGGAGATCCACAAGGTGGCACGGTTTAGCATGCGTCGGTTCTTCGCGTTCGTCTTGTTGGGATGGGGTGCGCTCGCGGGCGCGCAGGCGCAGACGTCGGCGCCTGCTTCCGCGTCACCGGCCGCCACGCAGGCGCCCGCGGCCTGGGGCCTGCCGGACCTCATGCAGATGCTGGCCCGCATCAAGTCATCGAAGGCCACGTTCACGGAGAAGAAGTACCTGGCCGTGATGGACCAGCCGCTGGAGTCCTCGGGCGAGATGTCCTACACGGCGCCGGACCGGCTCGAAAAGCGCACGCTCGTGCCCAAGCCGGAGTCCATGGTGCTCGACGGCGACCGACTGATCGTCGAGCGCGCGGGCAAGCGCCGGCTCATCATCAGCGTCGATTCGCGGCCTGAAGCGGCGGCCTTCGTCGAGAGCGTGCGCGGCACGATGGCGGGCGATCTCAATGCGCTCAAGACCTACTACAAGCTGGACCTGAGCGGCAACGCGGCGGGCTGGAAGCTGGCGCTGGTGCCCATCCAGCCGGGCATGCTCAAGCTCATCAGCCGCATCCGCATCGAGGGCGCACACGAGGCCATCACCTTCATCGCGTTCGACCAGGCCGATGGCGACCGCTCCGAGATGCGCGTGGTCGCGTCGCCGGTGCCATGACGGGGACGAAGGGGCGCATCGCCGTCGTGGCCGTCTGGCTGCTGTCGCTGCTGATGTGTGGCGTGGTGATCCTGCGCACGCAGTTCGTGGCCGACCTGTCGGCCTTCATGCCCAAGATCACCAACGCGCGCCAGCAGATGCTGATCGACCAGTTCCGCGATGGCATCGTGGCGCGCCTGATCATGGTCGGCATCGAAGGCGGCGACGCGGCGACGCGGGCCAGGGTGTCGCTCGAGCTGGGCCGGCAACTGCGGCAGGACGATGCCTTCCTGCATGTGCAGAACGGCGACGCGGCCACGCAGGACAAGGACCAGGCGCTGTTCTTCGACAACCGCTACCTGCTCAGCCCGGCCGTGACGGCGCAGCGCTTCACGGCGCAGGGCCTGCACGAGGCCATTGGCGATGCGATCGCGTCCTTGTCGGGCAGCGCGGGCCTGATGCTCAAGAGCGTGTTCCCGCGCGACCCGACGGGCGAGATCCTTGCCGTGATGGAAGGCTTCGCGGGCGACAGCCAGCCGCCGACGCAGTTCGGCGCGTGGTCGTCGCGCGATGGCAAGCGGGCGATCCTGCTGCTGCAGACGCGCGCCGCCGGCTCGGACACCGACGCGCAGAGCGCCGCCATCGACCGCATCCGCCAGGCGTTCGCGCAGGTCTCGGCCAAGGCGCCGGGCACGCGGCTGGTGATGAGCGGCACGGGTGTCTTCTCTGTGTCGTCGCGCGCGACCATTGAGCACGAGGTCGAGCGCCTGGCCACGGCCAGTGTGGTGCTCGTCGCGGGCATGCTGCTCGTGGTCTACCGTTCGCTGTGGCTGCTGACCATCGGCCTGTTGCCGGTGCTGACCGGCGGGCTGGTGGGCGTGGCGGCCGTGAGCCTGGGCTTCGGCCACGTGCACGGCCTGACGCTGGGTTTCGGCACGACGCTGATCGGGGAAGCGGTCGACTACGCCATCTACCTGTTCATGCAGCGCGCGGCCGGGCACGAGCCCGACAGCTTCTGGCGCACCGTGCGGCTGGGCGTGCTGACATCGGCGGCCGGGTTCTCGGCGATGCTGTTCTCGGGCTTTCCGGGCTTGTCGCAGCTGGGCCTGTATTCGGTGAGCGGGCTGATCGCGGCGGCATTGGTCACGCGCTATGTGCTGCCCTTGATGCTGCCCGAGAAGCTGGCGCTGCGCGACCTCACGCGCACGGGCGAAGTGCTCGACATGCTGTTCGCCAAGGCGCGGGGTTTTCGCTGGTTGCTCGCGGGCGTGACGCTGGCGGCGTTGGGCTTCTTGCTGTGGCAGCACGATGCCGTCTGGAGCCGGCAGTTGGCGGCGCTCAGCCCGATCTCCAAGGCCGACCAGGCGCTGGACGTGTCCTTGCGCGATGACCTCGGCGCGTCCGACATGCGCTATGTGGCCAGCTTCACGGCGGCGGACGAGCAGGCCGCCTTGCAGCAGGCCGAAAAGGCCGCGGGCGTGCTGAACGGCTTCGTGCAAGACGGCATGCTCGGCGGGTTCAAGTCACCCAGCATGGTCCTGCCCAGCCTGGCCACGCAGCAGCGGCGTCAGGCCGCCTTGCCCGATGCGGCGCAGGCGGCGGTCCGTCTCGACGAGGCCTTGAAGGGCTTGCCCGTGAAGGCCGACAAGCTGAAGGGCTTCCTGGCCGACCTGCAGGCCGCCAAGGCGCGTGGGCCCTTGACGCGCGCCGAGCTGCATGGCACGGCGGCCTCGATGCTCGTGGACTCGCTGCTGATCCGGCGCGAGCACGACTACCTGGTGCTGATGCCGTTGCGCTCGTCCGGCGTGGCGTCGCATGGCGATGAAATCGATGTGCCCAGGCTCAGCGCCGGCCTGACGCAAGCAGGCCTGGCCAACGTCGCCGTGATCGACATCCTCACCGAGACCACGAACATCTTCGACAGCTACCTGCACGAGGCCTTGCTGATGGCCGGCGCGGGCGGGCTCGTGATCGTGCTGCTGCTGTTCGCGGCCTTGCGCGATGTCAGGCGCACGCTCAAGGTGGCGCTGCCATTGGCCTGTGCCGTGGTGTGCGTGGCCGCCAGCCTTGTGCTGGGCGGGCACCAGCTCACGATCCTGCACCTGGTGGGCCTGCTGCTCGTCGTGGCCGTGGGCTCGAACTACGCGCTGTTCTTCGACGGCGCCATGCTCGACAAGCCCGACCGGGAGCGCCGCCAGACGCAGACCTCGCTGGTCGTGGCCAACCTCGCCACGGTCGGCTCCTTCGGCTTGCTGGGCTTGTCGAGCGTGCCCGTGCTGGGCGCCATTGGCGGCACCGTCGGCATCGGCGCCTTCCTGGCGCTGCTGTTTTCGGCGATGCTGGCGGGATGACGATGCGCTGGCGGCCCACACCCTTCGTGATGGCGAGCATGCTGTGGCATGTGGCGGCGGCCGCGCTGCTGGCTTGGGACGTGGCCATGCATCGCGGCTGGTGGCCTTGGCTGCTCGCAGGCGTGGTCTTCAACCATCTGCTGATCATGGCGCAGGGCCTGTGGCCACGCAGCACCTGGCTGGGCGCCAACCTGCGCCGCTTGCCCGGGCAGGCCGCGCAGCGGCGCGAGGTCGCCATCACGATCGACGATGGCCCTGATCCGCAGGTCACGCCGCAGGTCCTGCGGGTGCTGGCACGGCATGGCGCCAAGGCCACGTTCTTTTGCATCGGCGAGCTCGCGCAGCGGCATCCCGAGCTGTGCCGGCAGATCGTCGCCGAAGGGCACGAGGTCGGCAACCATGGCCAAAAACACCGCCTGGATTCGGCCTTGATGGGCCCGGCCGGCTGGCGCCAGGAAGTGGGCGACGGCATGGCCACGCTCGCGCAGATCACAGGCCGGCGCCCGCGCTTCTACCGCGCCGTGGCCGGGCTGCGCAACCCGGTGCTCGACCCGGTCCTGCATCAACTGGGCCTGCAACTGGCCAGCTGGACGCGGCGCGGCTTCGACACCCGCTGCGGCGACGCCGACGTCGTGCTCAGGCGCCTGAACAAGGGCCTGGACGCGGGCGACATCCTGCTGCTGCACGACGGCCACGCGGCGCCCACGCCCGACGGCCAGCCCGTCATCCTGGCCGTGCTGCCCCGCTTGCTGGACGAGTTGCGCCAGCGCCGACTCAAGACCGTGACCCTTTCCGAAGCATGCAACCCTCCCTGAAGAAGCAATTGCTGGCCGATGCCTGCGAGCCGTACCGCGCACATGGGCCTTCCAACTACCACTGGGCGCGGGGCAAGCTCAAGCACGATCCGGCTTTCGAAGGCCTGATCATGAATGGCCTGATCCCGGACAACGCGCACGTGCTTGACCTGGGCTGCGGCCGTGGCCTGCTGGCCGCCTGGCTGCTCGCCGCCGAGCGCATGCACGAGGAGGGGCGCTGGACCGGGCGCGTGCGGCCGCCCAGCGGCCTGCGCTTTCACGGCATCGAGCTGGTGGGGCGCGAACCCGAGTGCGGCAACCGGGCGCTGCAGCCGGTCTATGGCGACCGCGTCGCGCTTTTCGCGGGCGACATGCGCGCCTTCGAGGCCCCTGGCGCCGACACGGTTGTCATACTCGACGTGCTACATTACGTGCCCTATGCCGATCAGGATCGGCTGCTGGATCGCATCCGTGCGTCCCTGGGCTCCGGGGGGGTGTTCATCACCCGAGTGGGCGATGCCAGAGGCGGGCTGCGCTTCCGTTTCAGCCAGTTGGTGGACCGTTGTATATCCTTCATACAAGGGCACAGGCTGAGCCGCATGTGGTGCCGTCCCCTGGCTGACTGGGTCCACGCACTGGAGCGCCGCGGTTATGTGGTGCAGGCACTCCCCATGAGTGCCGGCACGCCCTTTGCCAATGTGATGATCGTGTCGCGCGTGCCGTGACAGCCCTCTTTGCCTTGTCCTCGCCGTCTCTCCTGTCGTGTTCCAATTGCCCGAGCCTTCCACCCCGCGTCCGCAGCCGATGAAGCTGGCTGCCTTCACCATGTCCAGCGCGCTGGGCGTGGGCATCGACGCCACCTTGTCGGCCTTGCGGCAGCGCCGCAGCGGCATCGAACACAAGGCTTGGGAGACCGTCGACCTGGACACCTGCGTGGGCGAGGTCCCCGGCGTGGACGACGTGCGCATGCACCCGCATGCCGAGGCCTTCGATTGCCGCAACAACCGCCTGGCCCAGCTCACGCTCGAGCAGGATGGCTTCGTGCAGGCGGTGCGGGCCGCGATCGCGCGGGTGGGCGCGCACCGCGTGGGCGTCTTCCTGGGCACGAGCACCTCTGGCATCCTCAGCTCCGAGCAGGCCTACCGGCACCGTGATCCGGTCAGCGGCGCCCTGCCGCCCGGGCTCGATTACCGGCGCACGCAGAACACGTTCTCGCTGGCCGATTTCGTGCAGCACTACTTCGGGCTGACGGGGCCGGCGGCCGTCGTGTCGACGGCCTGCTCGTCGAGTTCCAAGGTGTTCGCCACCGCGCAGCGCATGATGGCCTGCGGCCTGGTCGACGTGGCCATCGTGGGCGGCGTCGATTCGCTGTGCCTGACGACGCTGTATGGCTTCAACTCGCTGCAGCTGATCTCGCGCAACCCGTGCAAGCCTTTCGACGCGGGCCGCGATGGCATCACGATCGGCGAGGCGGGCGCGTTCGCCTTGCTGGAGCGCGGTGACGCGGCCGGGCCGGGCGACATCCTCGTGGCGGGCATCGGCGAATCGAGCGATGCGCACCACATGTCCGCGCCGCATCCGCAGGGCCTGGGCGCGCAGATGGCCATGCGCGCCGCGCTCGACATGGCCGGCCTGCGGCCCGCCGACATCGACTACATCGCGCTGCACGGCACCTCCACGCCGAGCAACGATGCCGCCGAGAGCAAGGCCGTGCTGGCCGTGTTCGGCGAGCAGACGCCGTGCAGCTCGGTCAAGGGCCATACCGGCCACACGCTGGGTGCGGCGGGCGCGGTCAATGCCGTGGTCTGCGCACTGGCCTTGCAACATGATTTCGCACCCGCCGGCGCAGGCACACAGGTGGTCGACCCGGCCTTGTCCTGCCGTTACCTGCTTGCCAATCTGAGCGGGCCGATGCGGCATGCGCTGAGCAACGCCTTTGGTTTCGGCGGCAGCAACTGCAGCCTCCTGCTGTCGAAGGTGGTGGCATGAGCAACTGGCAGATCCACATCGATGGCATCGGGCTGTTCGGGCCGGGGCTGGATGGCTGGGCACATGCGCAAGAAGTGCTGGCCGGTCGAGCGCCCCTCGAGCTGGGCGCGCTGCGCCTGCCCGTGCCCGACGCCTTGCCGCCCGCCGAGCGCCGCCGTGTCGGCCTGACGCTCAAGCTGGCCATGGCCTGCGGCTTCGAGGCCGTGCGCCACGCCGGCGCCGACGCGGCCACGCTGCCCGTCGTGTTCTCGTCGACGGCCGGCGATTGCGACAACTGCCACCAGATCCTCGACGCGCTGGCCAGCCCCGACCGGGCCGTGTCGCCCACGCGCTTTCACAACGCCGTGCACAACATGCCCGCGGGCTACTGGAGCATCGCCACGGGCTGCATGGCGCCCTCGACGAGCCTGTGCGCCTACGACGCCACCTTCGCCGCCGGCATGCTCGAGGCCGTGACGCAGGCCTTGTGCACGCGGCAGCCTTGCCTACTGATCGCGTTCGACTCGGCCTACCCGGAACCCTTGCAGGCCCTGCGCCCCGTGCCGCATGCATTCGGCGTGGGCCTGCTGCTGAGCCCCGTGCGCACGTCGGCCACGCTGGCGACGCTCGACCTCGCCTTGACGGACGCGCCCGTGACCCTCATGCCCGATGCCGCGCGGGAAGACCTCAGGGCCCGCATCCCATCGGCGCGCGCGTTGCCCGTGATGCAGGCGCTGGCGCTGCAACGCGAGGCCAGCGTGGTCATCGAGTACCTCGATGCGCTGCGCCTGGCCGTGCGCGTGACACCCGGCGCCCACCCAGACGCGCGGCCATGAACATCGACCGCGCCTGGATCGAGGCCCACATCCCGCATCAGGGCAGCATGTGTCTGCTCGACGCGGCCACGCAATGGAGCGAGGCTGGCATCGTGTGCCGCGCCAGCAGCCACCGCGATGCGTCCCATCCCTTGCGCAGCCCCGATGGCCTGGGCATCACGGCGGGCATCGAGTATGCCGCGCAGGCCATGGCCGTGCACGGCGCCCTGCTCGACAAGGACATGGCCGAGGCCCGCGCCGGTTACCTCGCCAGCACGCGCGACGTGGCCTGGCACGCACGCTGGCTCCATGATGTGGCCAGCGACCTGACCATCCGCGCCGAGCGCCTGTCGGCCAGCGCGGCCAACGTCATGTACCTTTTCGCGCTGCATGGCGACGGGCGCCTGCTCTTGTCGGGCCGCGCCACCGTCATCCTCAGTGTCCAGGCTTGACATGACCCTCCAACGCGCATTGATCACGGGCGGCAGCGGTGCCATCGGCGCGGCGATCTGCCGCCGCCTGGCCAAGGACGGCTTTCACGTCATCGTCCATGCCAACCAGCGCCTCGATGCCGCCGAGGCCCTGCGCGACGAGTTGATCGCGGCAGGTGCGAGCGCACAGGCCGTGCAGTTCGACGTGACCGACGCGCAGGCCACGCAGCAGGCGCTGACGCAACTGCTCGACGGTGGCCCGATCCAGGTCGTCGTCAACAACGCGGGCGTGCACGACGACGCGGCCTTCCCGGGCATGTCGCTCGACCAGTGGCGCCGCGTGATCGACGTTTCGCTCAACGGCTTCTTCCATGTCACGCAGCCGCTGAGCCTGCCCATGGTGCGCACGCGCTGGGGCCGCATCATCACGATCTCGTCGATCGCGGGCCTCACGGGCAACCGCGGCCAGGTCAACTATTCGGCCGCGAAGGGCGCCTTGCACGCGGCCACGAAGTCGCTGTCGCTGGAGCTGGCCAGCCGGGGCATCACGGTCAACGCGATCGCGCCGGGCATCATCGCCTCCGACATGAGCGCGCAGGCCTTCGATGCCGACGCCATCGCGCGCATGGTGCCGATGAAGCGCGCCGGCCAGCCCGACGATGTGGCCAACCTCGTGGGCTTTTTGGCCTCCGATCAGGCCGGCTACATCACCGGCCAGGTCATCTCGGTCAATGGCGGGATGATCTGATGCAGACGCTGCAGGCACTGGCTCGCCGCGTGAGGCTGACCTGCGTCTTCTACCTCGTGCTGCTGTGGCTGGGCGCGATGCTGCTGCTGGGCAACCTGGCCTGCATCCTGCTGATCCCGGCGCCGCGTTCGCTGCGCGAGCCCTTCCTGCAGCGCATGATCAGCGGCACCTTCCGGCTGTTCCTGGCGGGCTGCGCGGCCGGTGGCATCATGCGGCTCGACCTCACGGCCATCGACCAGGTCAATCGTCAGCGTGGCCTGGTGCTGGTGGCCAACCACCCGAGCATGATCGATGTATTCCTCGTGATCTCGCGCGCGCGCCAGGCCGTGTGCCTGATGAAGGACAGCCTCACGGCCAACGTCTTCCTGGCGCTGGGCGCGCGCCTGGCGGGCTACATCTCGAACAGGCACACCGACCAGATGATCCGCCGCGCCGCCAGCACGGTGGCCCATGGCGGCATGCTGCTGGTCTTCCCGGAAAGCACGCGCACCGAGCAGCAGCCCGTCAGCGCCTTCCAGCCCGGCGCGGCCCTGATTGCCAAGCGCGCCAAGGCGCCGATGCAGATCATCTTCCTCGAGACCAACTCCCAGTACCTGGCCAAGGGCTGGCCGATCTGGCGGGCGCCGCCGTTCCCCATGATGTTCAAGGCCCGCCTGGGTGAATGTGTGATGCCCGTGTCCAGCGTCCGCGAAACGACGCATGAACTCCAGCAGCGCTTCGAGCGCGCCTTGCACCTGTCCATCAACCCGGACCTGCAGCTCTGATCATGGCCACTGACACCTCGCGCCTGGTGCTGATCCCCAGCTTCAACCCTGGCCCCAAGGTCTACGAGACCGTGCAGCAGGCCCGCCAGCACTGGGCCCCTGTGTGGGTCGTGGTCGACGGCAGCACCGACGGCACGGCGCAAGGCCTGCAGGCCATGGCCGCGTCTGATCCTGATCTGCGTGTGATCGTCCTGCCCGAGAACCAGGGCAAGGGCGCGGCCGTGCTGCACGGCGCGCGCCTCGCCGCCCGCGAAGGCTTCACGCACGTGCTGTGCATGGACTCCGACGGCCAGCATCCCGCCCACCTGATCCCCGCCTTCATGGCCTGCTCGCGGCAGCACCCGCAGGGCATGGTGCTCGGTGTGCCCGTGTTCGACGCCAGCGCGCCGGCCTTGCGCGTCAAGGGCCGCAAGGTCTCCAACTGGTGGGCCAACCTCGAGACCCTGTGGATGGGCATCGGCGACTCGCTCTACGGCTTTCGCGTCTACCCGATCCAGCCCTTGATCGATGTGATGCAGCGCCAGCGCTGGATGCGCCGCTTCGACTTCGACCCCGAAGCCGTCGTGCGCCTGTGCTGGCAGGGCGTGCGGCCCGTCAACATGGCCGCGCCCGTGAAGTACCTGCGCCCCGATGAGGGCGGCGTCTCGCACTTCAACTACTGGCGCGACAACCGCCTGCTCACGTGGATGCACATCCGCCTCATGACAGGCTTCGTGCTGCGTCTGCCCAGGCTCTTGTACGCGAGGGCATCGGGCCGCTAAGGCAGGTGCCGCTCAGGGCTGGGCCAGACCATCCGTGCCGAACTTGGGCGAGCGTGGGCCGTAGAGCAGCCCGTTGGGCCGCCCGGCGCTCAGCAAGACATTGCTCGCCTGGCCCGCCACGAGGTGCGACGCGTCCGTCGTGTTGTTCAGCACCTGCTTGACGATCGCGGCCACCAGCAGGCCCGCCAGCCCTCCGCCCGAATTGTTGTTCTGGTTGTTGTTGGCGCTGGCCGAGCCTGTCCACAGCGTGGTGCCGGTGCGCAGGTCCAGCAGCTTGGCATCCGCCGAAACCGTGGCCACGCTGTTGAGCACGCTATAGGTGGTGCCGTACTGCTGGATCGTGATGTACAGCGCCGCGTCCGCGCCGAAGATCTCGTTGAGCTTGGCCGGCGCGACCGCATGGATGTCAGTCGGGTTGCTCAGACCGTTCTGCCGGAAGGTCTCGTTCATCAAGGTCACGGGGATGACGTAGTAGCCCGACTCGGCCAGCGGGCGCGTGGCCTGCGCCAGCATGCTGTTGGTCGCATTGACATCGGGCGAGTTGTTCACCGGCGGCAGCACCAGCAAGGAACGCGGCTTGGCCTGGCGGAAGGCCGTGTAGTCCACCGAGGCTTGGTGCGTGGCGCACCCACCGAACAGCATCGTGACGGCGAGCAGGGCGCCCATGGCGAAAGCATTGCGCATGTCAGCCTCCTTGTTTCTTCATGTTGTTCAGCAGGTAATCGACATACTGGGTCGATTCCGGAAAGAGCGCCTTCTCCTTGTTCCAGGCCTGCACGGCCTGGTCCGCCTTGCCCACCGACAGGTACAGCAGGCCCAGGTGGGCATAGAGGCCGGGCGGCGGCGTGGCGCCATCGGCGTTGGCGGCGTCGATGTCTGCCTGCAGGTCCAGGATCTGCTGCTCAGGGCCGTTGCCCTGGCCTTTGAGGTGCTGGTACACCTGGCCTTGATAGTTGCCCCACGAATAGAGCGGTTTGGGGCGCGATGCGCAGCCCGTCATGGCGACGGCGGCCAGCAATGTGGCCGCCAGACCCAGGCGGGTCAGGGTGGATGGGTTCATGGCACGACAGTGATGTTGAATGAGGTGGGCGTGCGCTTACTGCGCAGGCTTCCAGGCGCCCGAGTCGATGGCGTCCGTCAGGCGGTTGACCGACTCGCGGATGGCCAGGTCCAGCACCTTGCCGTTGAGCGTCGAGTCATAGCTGGCGGTGCCCCCGAAGCCGATGATCTCGCGGTTGGACAGGCTGTACTCGCCCGCGCCTTGCACCGAGTACACGACCTCGGACGTCACGATGTTGACGATGTTGAGACTGACCTTGGCATAGGCCACCTGCGTCTTGCCACGGCCCAGCAGGCCGAACAACTGGTGGTCGCCCACTTCCTTGCGTCCGAACTCGGTGACGTCGCCCGTCACCACGAAATCGGCACCCTTGACCTTTTGCGCGCTGCCCTTGAAGCCGGCTTCCTGCTTGAGCTCCTGCATGTTGTCGCGGTCCAGCACGCTGAAGCGGTTGGTCTGCTGCAGGTGCGTGATCAGGATGGTCTTGGCCTGGCTGCCAAGGCGGTCCGCGCCGTCCGAGAACACGCCGCGCATGTAGCTGGAGCGGTTGTCGAACTTGCCCACGGCAATGGGCGCCCGCGCGCCGCTGTAGGTGGTTTGTGCGGCCGTGTTCACCTGCGGCACGGCCAGCGCCTGCGATGACTCGGTGGCGCAGCCGTTGAGCAGCAAGGGGCTGGCCAGCGTCGCGGCCAGCAGCAGGGCGGAAAGCTTGGTTTGCATGGGTATCGGACTCCCTGGTGGACGGCCACGCCATCCATTGGTAAGAAAAAGAAACCGGACTATAGAGGATGCGCGACGCGCCGCGTTTGACGGCCATTCATCCATTTGTGGTGTTGTCGAAACAAACCCGCACAGTCTTTACCAGAAACCCTGTTGGGCCGGCCCCTCTTCAGGGGGGATTTGCCCTTGCCCTCCGATGCAAGATGCCCGCTTCATTCAACGAACAACCTTGTCTGAGGTCCATTCACATGAAGCAACTGTTCCTGGGCGCCGCGGCGCTGATCCTGTCGGCCGCGGCTGGCGCTGAAACGTACATCGGCGCGGCCCTCGGCCCCAGCCACATCGAAGCCAACTGCGACTTCACGACCTCGTGCGACAACAGCGACACCGGCTACAAGGTCTACGGCGGCTTCGTCTTGCCCCAATCGCCGCTGGCTGGCCTGGCGCTCGAAGTGGGCTACATCGACTTCGGCAAGACCAGCGCCAAGACCGTCTTCGTCGACCGCACGGTCGAGGCTTCGGGCGTGACCTTCAACGGTGCCCTGCGCTACAAGTTCACACCCGCCTTCCATGGCGTGGGCCGCCTGGGCCTGGCCTATGTCGAAGGCAAGGACAACGGCATCGGCCTGTTCGGCGTCAATGCCAAGTCCAAGAGCGGCATCGAGCTGTACGGTGGCCTGGGCCTCGAGTATGCGATCACCAAGCAGTTCAAGCTGACCGGCTCGGCCGATTTCACCGGCTACGACACGGGCAACCAGTCCGGCACGGCGCGTTTGCTCAGCGTCGGCGCGCAGTTCGACTTCTGATCACGGCCCGGCACGCCGTCACGTGCGCACATGGAAAAAAGCCTCCCGGGTGATTCCGCGGGAGGCTTTTTCTTTGGCGATGACGCCAATGCCAGGAGCCAAAGTGCTTAAGCGCCGGCCTTGACCTTCAAACGCCATGCATGCAGCAGCGGCTCGGTGTAGCCGGAAGGCTGTTCCTTGCCCTTGAAGACCAGGTCCAGCGCGGCCTGGAAGGCGGCGCCATTCGGGTTGGCCACCAGCGACTTGTAAGCCGCGTCGCCCGCGTTCTGGCCATCGACCACGGCGGCCATGCGCGTGAAGGTCTCGCGCACCTGCGCTTCGCTCACGACGCCATGCGCCAGCCAGTTGGCGATGTGCTGGCTCGAGATGCGCAGCGTGGCGCGGTCTTCCATCAGGCCCACGTTGTGGATGTCGGGCACCTTCGAGCAGCCCACGCCCTGGTCGACCCAGCGCACCACATAACCCAGGATGCCCTGCACGTTGTTGTCCAGCTCCTGCTGCTTCTCGGCGTCCGACCAGTTGGCCTTGGCGACCACGGGGATGGTCAGCAGCTTCTCGATCAAGGCCTCGGGCGAGTCGCCCGACTTCTCGATCTCGACCTGCACGGCGGCCACGTTCACCTGGTGGTAGTGCAGCGCGTGCAGCGTGGCGGCCGTGGGCGACGGCGTCCAGGCGGTGTTGGCACCGGCCTTGGGGTGGCCGATCTTCTGCTTGAGCATCTCGGCCATCAGGTCGGGCATGGCCCACATCCCCTTGCCGATCTGCGCGCGGCCACGCAGGCCGCACTGCAGGCCGATCAGCACGTTGCGGCGCTCGTAGGCGGCGATCCAGTCGGAGCCCTTGATGTCGCCCTTGCGCATCATCGGGCCGGCCAGCATGGCCGTGTGCATCTCGTCGCCCGTGCGGTCCAGGAAGCCGGTGTTGATGAAGGCCACGCGGCTCGAAGCGGCGGCGATACAGGCCTTCAGGTTGGCGCTGGTGCGGCGCTCTTCGTCCATGATGCCCAGCTTGACCGTGCTGTCTGCCAGGCCCAGCAGTTGCTCGACGCGCGTGAACAGCTCGGCGGCGAAGGCGACTTCGGCCGGGCCGTGCATCTTGGGCTTGACGATGTAGACCGAGCCTTGACGCGAGTTGGTGATGCCGTTCTGGCCATGGCGCTGCAGGTCGTGCAGGGCGATGGTCGTGGTCACGACGGCGTCCATGATGCCTTCGGGAATTTCCTGACCATTGGCGCCCCACAGGATGGCCGGGTTCGTCATCAGGTGGCCGACGTTGCGCACGAACATCAGCGAGCGGCCGTGCAGCTTGACCTCGCCGCCGTTGGCGCCCGTGTAGACGCGGTCGGCATTGAGCTTGCGCGTGAAGGTCTTGCCGCCCTTGGCGACTTCTTCCGTCAGCGTGCCCAATTGGATGCCCAGCCAGTTGCTGTAGCCCAGCACCTTGTCTTCGGCATCGACGGCGGCCACGGAGTCTTCCAGGTCCAGGATGGTCGACAGGGCCGATTCCAGCACCACGTCGGCCACGCCGGCCGCATCGGTCTTGCCGATGTTGGTCGTCGGGTCGATCTGGATGTCGATGTGCAGGCCGTTGTTGACCAGCAGCACGCTGCTGGGCTTGGCCGCATCGCCCTGGAAGCCGACGAACTGCGCGGGGTTGTGCAGGCCGGTGGTCTTGCCGCCAGCCAGCGACACGACGAGCTTGCCACCTTGCACGCTGTAGCCTGTCGAGGCCTTGTGCGAAGCGCCTTCCAGCGGCGCGGCCTGGTCGAGGAAGTCGCGCGCGAAAGCGATGACCTTGTTGCCGCGCACCTCGTTGTAGCCGGGGCCCTTGGCGGCGCCGCCTTCTTCGCTGATGGCATCGGTGCCGTACAGCGCGTCATACAGGCTGCCCCAACGCGCGTTGGCGGCGTTCAGCGCATAGCGCGCGTTCAGGATGGGCACGACCAGCTGCGGGCCGGCCTGCGTGGCCAGCTCGGCGTCCACGTTCGATGTCGTCACCTTGGTGTCGGCGGGCACGGGCACCACGTAGCCGATCTTCTCCAGGTGGGCGCGGTAGGCGGCCATGTCGGTGATCGGGCCGGGGTTGGCCTTGTGCCAGGCGTCCATCTCCAGCTGGATGCGGTCGCGCTCGGCCAGCAGGGCGGCGTTCTTGGGCGCCAGGTCGGAGACGATCTTGTCGAAGCCGGCCCAGAACTTGGCGCTGTCGACACCCGTGCCCGGCAGCACCTTGTCTTCGATGAAACGGAACAGTTCGGTGGCCACTTGGAGGCCGTGGACGGTGGTGCGTGCGGTCATGAGGAACCTCGTCAAATAGAGTGCGTTGAATCAGGTTGGCATCAGGTTGGCAACAGGGCGGACCAGAGTGAAGCACAGCGTGCGCCGCTTGCCAAACCGCCAGTTTATTCGATACTTATGCACACATTAACAGCCTAAAAATTCAATGATTTGTGATTTTTATGCGTGTAAACCGCCTCCCTGGGTTTGGCCCGGATTGCCTTGCCCGCCCGCCCTCATCAACATGCTCCGTTCAGGCGCGGCCATCACCCGTTTCGCGCCCAGGTAGCACCGAGGGACCATGGACCGACTCAAGCAGATCGAATCCTTTGTGGCCGTGTCCACCAAAGGCAGCCTGACCGCCGCCGCCCTGGCCGAGGGCGTGGCCCCCGCCGTCATCGGCCGCCGCATCGATGCCCTGGAAGAGCGCCTGGGTGTCAAGCTGCTGGTGCGCACCACGCGCCGCATCAGCCTCACGCACGAAGGCAGCGCCTTCCTCGAAGACGCCCAGCGCCTGCTGGCCGACCTGTCCAACGCCGAAGCCAGCGTGAGCGCGGGCGGCCTGCAGGCCAGCGGCCATCTGCGCATCACGGCGCCCGCGGGCTTCGGCCGGCGGCACGTGGCGCCCTTGGTGCCGCGCTTCGTGGCCCAGCACCCGGAGGTCTCGCTGTCCCTGAACCTGTCCGATCGCCTGGTCGACCTCGTCAACGAAGGCTTCGACTGCGCCGTGCGCGTGGGCGACCTGCCCGATTCCAGCCTGGTCAGCGTGCGCCTGGCCGACAACCGCCGCCTGTGCGTGGCCAGCCCGGCCTACCTGGCACGCGCCGGCCGGCCCGCCCACCCGGCGGACATCGCCCGCCACGAGTGCCTCACGCTCAGCTCCGAAGCCAGCCAGACGCGCGGCTGGGCCTTTACGCTCGACGAGCAGCTCGCCCACGTGCGCCCCTTCACCCGCCTCGACTGCTCCGACGGCCAGGTGCTGCACGCCTGGTGCCTCGAAGGGCTGGGCCTGGCCTGGCGCTCGTGGTGGGAGGTCGAGGCCGACGTGCGCGCGGGCCGGCTGGTCAGCGTGCTCGACGAGTTCGCCGCGCCGCCCAACGGCATCTACGCCGTCTTCGCGCAACGCAAGCACCTGCCGCTGCGCCTGCGCCTGTGGATCGACTTCATCAAGGACGCCTACGGCGACGCGGCATACTGGTCCCGCGACATGAAAGACATCTGACCGCACCCACGGCTGTCAACGGCCGACCAGCCCGGGCGTTAAGCACGGGTCCGACTTTGTTCGCTCATCAACCGGAGAAGCTCACATGATCAAGAAACTGTTGGCCCTGATGCTGGCCCTGTTCACCTCCCTGGCCTTCGCGGTCGACGTCAACAGCGCCGACGCCACCCAGCTCGACAGCGTCAAGGGCATCGGCCCGGTCTTGTCCGCCAAGATCGTCGAAGCCCGCAAGGCCGGCCAGTTCAAGGACTGGAACGACCTCGTGTCGCGCGTGTCCGGCATCGGCGAGAAGAGCGCGGCCAAGCTGTCCACCGCAGGCCTGACGGTCAACGGCGCCACGTTCAACGGCGCGCCCGCCGCGCCCACGCCCACCACGGCAAAAGCCAGCAAAGCCGCCAAGGCCGCGACACCTGCACCCACCAACGCGCCTACCGCCACCAGCCCGGCCACAGCCCCCGCCACACCTGTGACGACCCCGACGGCCACACTCACCCAGAACGACGCCGCTGCGGACAAGGCCGCCAAGAAGGCCGCCGACAAGGAAGCCAAGACCGCCGCGAAGGCTGAAAAGGCCGCTGCCAAGAAGGCTGCTGCGGCTGAAAAGGCCAGCGCCGCCGCAGCCGCCAAGGCCGACGCCGCTTCCGCCGCCGACACGGGCAAGAAGAAGAGCAAGAAAAAGGACAAGGCCGACAGCGGCGACACGGCCAAGAAATAAGCCACACTGTCGGCCAACAGGCCGATGTGCATGCAACGCCCGGCTCGCCCGGGCGTTCGTCATTGGCGCCATCACAGTGAAGACAGGAGACCTGCGCGATGCTGCTCGAATCCCTGCTGGCCTACGCCCACCTCATGGCCATCTTCAGCTTGATCGTGTTCGTGACCAGCGAGGCCGCCTTGTGCCGGCCCGAATGGCTCAACGCCGCCGTCGTGCGCCGTCTCGCGCGGCTGGACCAGATCTACGCCGGCGCTGCCGTGGCCGTGCTGCTGACCGGCCTGGCCCGCACCTACTGGGGTGTCAAGGGCATGAGCTGGTACTGGCACCAGCCTTTGCTGCACATCATGGTCACGCTGTTCGTGGTCATGGGGTTGCTGTCCATCAAACCAACGATGACCTTCATCCGCTGGCGCAAGCAACTCGATGCCACGGGCGCCTTGCCTGCTGAAGACGAGGTGCGCGGCATCCGCCGCCTGATCATGGTCCAGGCGCACATCGTGGTCATCATCCCGCTGGCGGCGAGCCTGCTCGCGCGGGGCGTTTGGTCGCACTGACGCCGGCCATGGGCTGAACGGATCAGGCCCGCCAAAGCAAACAGGCCCCGGGCAGCGCGCCCGGGGCCTGTTCTTGTAGGGTCGAAGCGTGGTGCTTACTTGGATGCGGCGGCGGCAGGCGCGGCGGCGTCCTTCTCGCATTTCTTGACGAAGCTGGCCTTGGCGGCGCCAGCCAGTGGCTTGCCGTTCTTGTCGACGGCCTTGGCCGCGCAGGCCGCGCCAGCGCTGGCGGCCGTGTCCTTCTCGCACTTCTTCAGGAAGCTGGTCTTGGCGGCGCCAGCCAGTTTCTTCTCGGCGGCCTTGGCATCGCAGGTGGCATCGCCAGCGTGGGCCAGGGTGGACAGCAGAACCAGTGAGGCGGAAGCAATCAGTACGCGCATGGAATTTCTCCGTGAAGGACAAGGGAAGTGGGCTTGAGCCACCTTAACGCAGCGTACCCCTGTTTCGGATGACAGCGGCCGCGTGGCCCCGCCAAGCTTCACATGATCCGACGCGGGTGAGCCAGTGCCTCGTGCGCGGCATGCAGCCGGCGTACGAGCACACGGATGAAGGCCTCGTCGAACAGATGCCGACAGGCCGGCGTCAGTTGCTGCATGGCCTCGGGCGTGAACGAGATCGTCGTCGTCGCCTCGGTCACGACCACATCCGTGCTGTGGCGGCGCAGCTCGGGGCTGGGTGCCAGGTAGGCCATCTCGCCCACCGACGTGCCCGCGCCCAGCAGCGCCACGCGCTTGCTGTTGCGGTACACCTCGACGCTGCCCTGCGCGATGATGTGGAAGGTGCGCCCCTCTTCGCCGCGCCGGTACAGCGCGTGCCCGAACGAGAAGCGCTGCCACTTGGCGCGGTGCACCACTTCCCACAGCTCCACGTCGCCGAAGGTCGAGAAGAAGTCCAGCGTGCGCAGCAGGTTGAAGCGCTCCGAATCGAGCACGCCCTGCATGTGGCCGCGTGGCACCTTGTGGTCGGCGATCAGGCCCGACAGCGCTTGCGCGAAGGCATCCCAGTTGTCGTAGCGGTCCTTCGGGTCCTTGGCCAGCGCCTTGAGGATGACCTGGTCGACGGCCTCGTTGACGCCCGAGCGCATGCCGGCCAGCGGCGGCGCGTCCTGGTTGTAGATCAGGTTCATCAAGGCGGCCTGCGAGGGCGCATCGAAAGGCGGCTTGCCCGCCACCAGGTGATAGAGCACGGCACCCAGGCCGTAGATGTCGGCGCGGCAATCGGGCACCTGGCCGTCGAGCTGCTCGGGCGACATGTAGGCCAGCGAGCCCACCTGATGCACCTGTGTACAGTCGGCCGAGAGGTTGAGCACGCTGCCGAAGTCGGTGATCTTGACGTCGGTGACCATGCCCGCCGGGTTCGTGATCGCCAGGATGTTGGCGGGTTTCACGTCGCGGTGGATCAGGCCCTGGCGGTACACATAGCCCAGCGCCATCGCGCACTTGAAGCCGATTTCGACGATGAGTTCGAGCGGCAGCAGCTGGTCGGTGCGGCAGTACGAGCGCAAGGTCGTGCCCGGCACGTACTCCATGACCACATAGGGCGAGGTCGGGTCGGGCACGGCATCGAAGATCTGCACGACATTGGGGTGCTGCAGCCGCCCGACCAGCGCGGCCTCGGCGGCGAAGAAGCGCGCGTACACCGGCCCGTCCACCGCATCGCCCAGCGCCGACGAGCGCACGCGCTTGACGGCCACGTCGCGGCCGTGGAAGTCGTCCCGGCACAGGAAGACCTCGCTGGTCGCGCCTTCGCCCAGTCGTTTGGTGATCCTGTACTTGCCGATCATCCCGGCGTCGAGGTCTATGTCGATACCACCCATGGTCGCCCAATGTGTTTGCACACCAAATGGCCCGGGCTGGGCCTTTTGGCAGTCCATGCACCGATCTTGGCACCGCGCAAAGCGTTGCGGGCGACGAAAAGGCCCCGCCAAAGTGTGCATTTCTTGGCACTTGTCGTGGATCCAGGCCAAACCCGGCGCGCCCTCGTAGAATCCCGGCCATGATCCAAGCCAAGCGTGCCCTTCTTTCTGCCCTGGGTGAAGCCCTGCGCCAAGCCGCGCCCGACGCCGATGCGTCCTTCAACCCGGTCTTCGAGGCCCCCAAGCAAGCCGCCCACGGCGACCTGGCCGTGACCGCGGCCATGCAACTGGCCAAGCCCCTCAAAAAGAACCCGCGCGAGCTGGCCACGGCCCTGGTCGCCGCGCTGCAGGCGCAGCCCGCCGTGCAGCAGTGGGTGTCGGCGGTCGAGATCGCCGGGCCGGGCTTCATCAACCTGCGCCTCAAGCCCGAGGCCAAGCAGTCCATCGTGACCGACGTGCTCTCTGGTGGCGACAAGTTCGGCTGGCAGCCGCTGTCCGACAAGAAGAAGGTGCTCGTCGAGTTCGTGTCCGCCAACCCCACGGGCCCGCTGCACGTGGGCCATGGCCGTCAGGGCGCCTTGGGCGATGCCTTGTGCAACCTCTTCGAGACACAAGGCCAGGCCGTCACGCGCGAGTTCTATTACAACGACGCGGGCGTGCAGATCGCCACGCTGGCCGCGTCCACCCAGGCGCGCCTCAAGGGCCTCAAGCCGGGTGACGACGCCTGGCCCGAATCCGCCTACAACGGCGACTACATCGCCGACATCGCCAACGACTTCAAGGCCAAGAAAACAGTCAAGGCCGATGACCGCGCGTTCACCGCCTCCGGCGACATCGACGATCTCGACGGCATCCGCCAGTTCGCCGTCGCCTACCTGCGCCACGAGCAGGACCTCGACCTCAAAGCCTTCGGCGTGCGCTTCGACAACTACTACCTCGAGTCGAGCCTGTACACCTCGGGCCGCGTCGAGGCCACCGTGCAAAAGCTGAAAGACGCGGGCAAGACCTTCGAAGAAGGCGGCGCCCTGTGGCTGCGCAGCACCGATTACGGCGACGACAAGGACCGCGTCATGCGCAAGTCCGACGGCGGCTACACCTACTTCGTGCCCGACGTGGCCTACCACATCGCCAAGTGGGAGCGCGGCTTCGGCCAGTGCGTCAACATCCAGGGCTCCGACCACCACGGCACCATCGCCCGTGTGCGCGCGGGCCTACAGGCCGCTGGCGTGGGCATCCCGCAAGGCTGGCCCGACTACGTCCTGCACAAGATGGTCACCGTGATGAAGAACGGCGAGGAGGTCAAGATCTCCAAGCGCGCCGGCAGCTACGTCACGCTGCGCGACCTGATCGACTGGACCAGCAAGGACGCCGTCCGCTTCTTCCTGATCAGCCGCAAGGCCGACACCGAGTTCGTGTTCGACGTCGACCTGGCCCTCAAGCAGAACGACGAGAACCCCGTGTTCTACGTGCAGTACGCGCATGCCCGCATCCACTCCGTGCGCGCGCAGTACGTCGAGAAGCTCCAGGGTGATCTGGCCGCGCTGCCGCAGGCCAACCTGGCCCTGCTCACGGCCGAGACCGAACTGGCCCTCATGACCCGCCTGGCCGAATACCCCGACATGCTCACGGCCGCCGCGCAAGGCCTGGCCCCGCACGATGTGGCGTTTTACCTGCGCGACCTCGCCAGCGCCTTCCACAGCTATTACGCTGCGGAACGTTTCCTCGTGGATGATGTCGAACTCAGCCGCGCCCGCGTCGCCCTGTTGACGGCCACGGCGCTGGTGCTGCAGAGCGGCCTGGCTTTGCTGGGCGTGAGCGCGCCCGAGAAGATGTGATCCGGTGAGCCAATAAAGGACTGCTCCTTATGAAATCGCAACGCGGAGGCTTTTTCCTCGGCATGATCGTGGGCCTGTTGATCGGGCTGGCGCTCGCCCTGGGCGTGGCGCTCTACATCACCAAGGTGCCGCTGCCCTTCATCGACAAGGTGCCGCAGCGCACGGCCGAGCAGGATGCCGCCGAGGCCGAGCACAACAAGAACTGGGATCCCAACAGCCCGCTGTACGGCAAGAACCCGGCCAAGCCGCATGCGGTGCTGGTCGAGCCGGCCGCTTCTGCCGCATCCGATGTGGCTTCCGAGGCACAGCCTGCTGGCGCCGAGACACCCGTCTCGCCTGTTCCGCCCACATCGGCCAGCGCGCCGGCCAAAGCCGCATCCGCGGCCAAGTCGGCCAGCGGTGCCGCTTCCAGCACGCGCAACCCCGCCGCCATCCTGTCCGGCGAGCCCGTGTCCACCGCATCGGCGCCTGATTCGTTGAGCTACCAGGTGCAGGCCGGCGCTTATGGCAGCCAGCCGGAAGCTGAACAGCAACGCGCCAAACTGGCCATGATGGGGCTGGAGCCTCACATCCAGGAGCGCGAAGTCAACGGCCGCACCATGTACCGGGTCCGCCTGGGGCCGTTCACGCAGCGCGATCAGGCTGAGGAAGTCCGCGTCAAGCTGCAGGGCGCCGGGGTGGAGTCGGCGCTGGTCCGCGTTCAACAAACCAAGTAAAGCCAGGTTCACCGAAAGGACATTTTCATGAATCGCCGTGAGTTTTCGCTTCAGACCCTGAGCGCCGTCGGCCTGGGTTTGACCACCTCTCTGCCTGGCGTGGTGCGCGCCCAAGGCGGCGGCCCTGTCGAGGGGACGCACTACAACAAGCTCGCCCAGAGCGTGCCCACGGTCGCGCCTGCGGGCAAGGTCGAGGTGGTCGAGTTCTTCTGGTATGGCTGCCCGCACTGCAACCACTTCGAGCCCTACCTGGCCGCCTGGGTCGCCAAGCTGCCGGCCGACGTGTTCTTCCGCCGCATCCCCGTCGTGCTGCACGAGAACCCCGGTGCCATCCACGCGCGCCTGTTCTACACGGTCGAGGCCATGGGCCTGATCCCGGTGCTGCACGCCAAGATCTTCCACGCCATCCACGAAGAAGGCCTGCGCCTGAGCACCAACGACGAGATCGGCGATTTCGTCGCCAAGCAAGGCATCGACAAGGCCAAGTTCCTGGGCGTGCTGGACTCGTTCAGCATCCAGACCAAGGCGCGCCAGGCCCGTGCCATGGCCGATGCGTACAAGCTTGACGGCGTGCCCATGCTGGGCATCGGCGGTGTCTACACGACGTCCGTGGGCCTCAACGGCACGCCGGAAAAAACGCTGACCACGGTCGACGCGCTCGTCGCCAAGCTGCGCAAGAAATAAAAGGGCGGCCACACCCCTGTCAGGCTGTGCCCATTTCGCCGGGCCGCCCTGCCACACCGTCTGAAATCCTGACCGTGGTGCGTTGAAATCGCCAAATAGACCACCACGGCGCAGCGCTTCACGGCTAAAATGAATGCAAAATTCATGCCGAAGATGTTGCTGTTTTACCCTCGCTTTTCTCGCTGCGTTCTGGTTCTAGGTCTGCTGGCCTCGCTTTGGGCCGTCCCTTCGCACGCCGACAAGGCGGACCGCTCGCAACCGCTCAATTTCGCCGCCGACGCGGCCCGCGTCGATGACGCCCAGCACCTGAACATCCTCACGGGCAACGTCGAGATCACCAAGGGCTCGATGGTCGTGCACTCGGACCGCGTCGAGGTGCGCGAGAACCCCGATGGCACGCAAACGGCCACGGCCATCGGCGGCCAGGGCGGCCGGGCTTACTTCAAGCAAAAGCGCGAGGGCATGGACGAGTCCATCGAGGGCGAGGCCGAGCGCGTCGTCTACGAAGGCAAGGACGACACGGTGCACTTCTTCAACCGTGCCGTCATGCGCCGCATCCGCGAAGGCAAGCTGACCGACGAGGTCACCGGCCAGACCATCATCTACGACAACCGCACGTCCGTTTTCCAGGTCGTCGGCAACGCGGGCAACACGACCTCGACCAAGGGCCGCGTGCGCGGCGTGATCACGCCTCGGGCGTCCGAGCCGGCGGGTGGCGCGAAAGACAAGGACAAGTCCGACAAAGACAAGGCCACGCTCAAGCCGGCGTCATCGCTGAGCCCATCGGAAGGCGGGCAGTGAGCCTATGAGCGCGATCCCGCCAGCCTCTCCCGGCAGCGCCAACGCCAACGCCAGCGAGCTGCGCGCCCAGGGCCTCAAGAAGCGCTACGGCGCGCGCACGGTCGTGCACGACGTCCACGTGGCGGTCAAGGCCGGCGAGGTCGTCGGCCTGCTCGGCCCCAACGGCGCGGGCAAGACCACCAGCTTCTACATGATCGTGGGCCTGGTGCGCGCCGATGCCGGCATGATCGACATCGACGGCCAGCGCGTCGAGCGCCTGCCCATCCACCAGCGTTCGCGCATGGGCCTGAGCTACCTGCCGCAAGAGGCGTCGATCTTTCGCCAGCTCAATGTCGAGGACAACATCCGCGCCGTGCTCGAGCTGCAGGTCGACGAGCAAGGCAAGCGCCTGGGCAAGGCCGCCATCGAGCAGCGGCTCAACGCCTTGCTGCACGACCTGAGCATCGAGAAGCTGCGCACGAGCCCGTCGCTGGCGCTGTCCGGCGGCGAGCGGCGCCGCGTCGAGATCGCGCGCGCGCTGGCCACGCAGCCGCGCTTCATCCTGCTCGACGAGCCCTTCGCCGGCGTCGACCCGATCGCCGTCATCGAGATCCAGCGCATCATCAGCTTCCTCAAGGCGCGCGGCATCGGTGTGCTCATCACCGACCACAACGTGCGCGAAACCCTGGGCATCTGCGACCGCGCCTACATCATCAGCGAAGGCCGCGTCCTGGCAGAGGGCCGTCCTTCCGACATCGTCAACAACGCAGAGGTCCGCAAGGTCTACCTCGGCGAGCATTTCCGCATGTAAGCCAGGCAGCCATGAAGCCCTCTTTGCAGTTCAGGCTGTCGCAGCACCTGGCGCTCACGCCGCAACTTCAGCAGTCGATCAGGCTGCTGCAACTGTCCACGCTGGAGCTGCACCAGGAAGTCGAGCAGATGCTCGAGCAGAACCCCTTCCTGGAGCCCGACGAAGAATTCGCCGCGCTCGAAACCGCCGCGTCGCTCGAGTTCGAGCGCCAGCGCAACGAGCGCAACAGCAGCGAAGACAGCGGCGCTTCCGAGCGCGAAGTCGGCACCAGCGAAGCCGAGCCCGCCAGCCTGGACACGGCCGAGCTCGGCACGACCGAGCGCGACGACTGGGAAAACGGCACCGAGCGCGACGACTTCGACGGCATCCGCGAAACCCCATCGCGCCAGAACGACGACGATGAGTTCGACCCGCTGGAGCGCAACAGCGTCTCCATCAGCCTGCAGGAGCACCTGCGCCAGCAGCTCAGCGGCACGCGCCTGAGCCCGCAGGACATGGCCGCCGTCGACGTGCTGATCGAGTCCCTCAACGAAGACGGCTACCTGGCCGACCCGCTCGAAGACATCGCCGCCAGCCTCATGCCCGAAGGCGCCGACGAAGACATGCAGGACGAACTGTTGTCGCGCCTGCGCTGCGCGCTGGGTTGGTTGCAGAACCTCGAGCCCGTCGGCGTCGGCGCGGCCAATCTGTCGGAGTGCCTGCTGTTGCAACTGCGCGGCCTGCCCGCCGACGAGGTGCGCGATGTGGCCATGGTCATCTGCAAAAGCCATCTGGAGTTGCTGGCCCGCCGCGACTTCAAAAAGCTCATGACCGCCACGGGCGCGAACGAAGACCTGCTCCGAGATGCGCAAAGCCTGATCGTCACGCTCGAGCCCAAGCCGGGCCGGGCCTTCACGCGCGCCGAGGCCAACATCATCGTGCCCGATGTCATCGTGCAGAAGTCGGGGCGCAACTGGAAGGTCGTGCTCAATCCGGACGTGATGCCCAAGCTGCGCATCAACGATCTCTACGCGCAGGCCTTGCGTTCGACCCGCTCGCCGCGCGGCACGGCCGCCACGGAAAGCCACACCGCATTGAGCTCGCGCCTGCAAGAGGCGCGCTGGTTCGTCAAGAACATCCAGCAGCGCTTCGACACCATCCTGCGTGTGTCGCAGGCCATCGTCGATCGGCAGAAGAACTTCTTCACGCACGGCGAGATCGCCATGAAGCCGCTGGTGTTGCGCGAGATCGCCGACGAGCTCGGCCTGCACGAGTCCACCATCTCGCGCGTGACCACGGCCAAGTACATGAACACGCCCTTCGGCACCTTCGAGTTGAAGTACTTCTTCGGCTCCTCGCTCGACACCGAAGCAGGCGGCAACGCATCGAGCACGGCCGTGCGCGCGCTCATCAAGCAGCTCGTGTCCGCCGAAGACGCCAAGAAGCCCTTGTCGGACAGCCAGTTGTCCAGCATGCTGGAAGAGCAGGGCATCCAGGTCGCGCGCCGCACGGTGGCCAAGTACCGCGAAGCCCTCAAGATCGCGCCCGCCAACCTGCGCAAGGCGCTCTGAGCGCCATTGGAGGTTCGCCATGCCGAACTCGCTCTCGCATCTGTTTGAGCTGTTGCCCTGGCAGGACTGGGCCGCGCTGGCCCTGTTCGTCTTCGGCTGGGTCGGCTATGCGCTGTTTGCCGGCCACCGTGCCAAGGTCGAAAGCACCTTGCTGGCCAGCACCAACCACTATCGTCGCCTGTGGATGGCGCATGTCACCTACCGCGACCAGCGCATCGTCGATGCCGCCGTGGCGCAGAACCTCTCGACCAGCCCGAACTTCTGGGCCTCGACCACGATCCTGGTGCTCGGCGGCCTGCTGGCCGTGCTGGGCACCAACGAAAAAGCCACGGACATCTTCAAGGACCTGCCCTTCGCCGCGCGCACGTCCATGCTGATCTTCGACGTGAAGATCGTCGTGCTGCTGGCGGTCTTCGTCTACGCCTTCTTCCGCTTCACCTGGTCGATGCATGCTACTCCTTCGGCGCGATCCTGGTCGGCGCCGCGCCCAATGTCGTCATGTGTTCGACAAAGGAGGCCGATCGCAAGGACTTCGCCGAGAGCGCGCGGGCAAGCTCGATGTGCATGGCCGCCGAGAAGCTTCGCCGACGGGCTGCGTGCGAATCTACATGGCCTTCGCCGTGATCGGCTCGTTCATTCGCCGGCGGCTTTCGCCATTGGCACGCTGGCCGTGCTGTGGATCCTGTATCGGCGAGAATTCCGCTCCGACGTGCTGGCCGTTCTGCGCGCCTGAGCACGTCTCCTGATCTTTTTGCCGCTCTTGCACCATGCCCATCAAGCCCCCTCGTCGTCCCGTTCGTGTCCTCGGCCACTGGCCGCCCATCCGGTGACAGGGCGAGGGCGATGCGCGTGGCGAGCGTCCCGCGCGTCCCTGCTTCCGATCATCCTGCCGCTTCGCGTGGCGCTCCGACAGGCGCTCGTCCACCCATGCGGCTGGCGCCCAGCGCGCACCAGGCCCACGCAACCCCGTGCGCCCCGAAGACCGCATCCGCCCCGCAGGCCCCCGGTGCTCGCCGCCGACCGCCCCGCCGCGCTGTACCTGTCCTGCCCCGCCGGCGTCGAAGCCTTGCTGGCCGACCGAAGCCACGCGCATCCTCGGCGAACAAGCCCGCATCACCGAATCACGCGGCGGCATCGAGGTCCTGCCACCCGTCGCGGCCACATCGCCCGCCGACAAGCACGCAGCGCTCATCGACTACACGATGCGCCTCAACCTCGAGAGCCGCCTCGCCCAGCGCGTGCTGTGGCGTGTCGCCTCTCGCGTCTACCGCAACGAAGACGACATCTACCACCTGGGCCGCAACGTCGATTGGAGCAACTGGATCACGCCGCGCCATACCATCCGCGTCGACGTCACCTCGCGCCGCAGCCACCTTCAAAGCCTGAACTTCGCCGGCCTGCGCATTAAGGACGCCGTCTGCGACGACCTGCGCGAGCGCACGGGCGAGCGCCCCAGCGTCGACACGCGCCATCCCGACCTCGGCCTCGTCCTTTACATGGACGACCTCGACGCCGTGCTCTACGTCGACACCTCCGGCGAAGCCCTCTTCAAGCGCGGCTGGCGCGAAAGACCCCGGCGAAGCGCCCCTGAAAGAAACTGCTCGCCGCCGCCATGCTCGCCGCCGCAGGCTGGCAAGGCCGCCCCGAAGACGGCGCCTTGCTCGATCCTTGCTGCGGCGCCGGCACCATCCCCATCGAAGCCGCGCAGATCGCCTGCGACATCGCGCCAGGCCTGCAGCGCCGCTTCGCCTTCGAGCGCCTGCTGCCCTTCAAGCTCCACGAGGCCGCATGGCAAGCCATCTGGGAGGCTGCGCGTGCCCGCCAGCGCCCGCCGCGCGTGGCCATCTACGCCGGCGACGTCGCCTTCCGCATGACCGACTTCGCCACCGCAATCGCCCGACCGCGCCGGCGTGCGCCACGCCATCGAGTTCAAGACCGCCGATGCCCTGCAGCGCCCCGTGCCCTGCGAGCGCGGCGTGCTCATGTTCAACCCTCCCTACGGCGAGCGCATCGACACCAAAGGCTCCGTGCGCAATGCCTACCAGTCCCGCAGCGAATCCGATGAATCGGTTGACGCGCCCGCATCACGCGCAGGCCGCGAGCAATTCCAGGACGACGAAGCCGCCACCTTCTTCCAGCGCCTTTCATCGCACTGGAAAAAGAACTACACAGGCTGGACCGCCTGGATCCTCAGCCCCGACATGAAGCTGCCCGGCGCCATGCGCCTCAAGGAGAGCCGCCGCGTGGTCCTCTTCAACGGCCCGATCGAATGCCGGCTCTTCCGATTCGACCTCGTCGCGGGCAGCAACAAGCGCGTGGCCAACGACGTCACCGCGCCAGCCGCCGACGACAAACCCGCTGACGCCTGACAAAGCTTGCGCGCTCAGCCCTCGTGCGCGCAGGCGATCACGCTCAAGGCCGCCAGCGGCGCCGTGTCCGCGCGCAGCACACGCGGCCCCAACGTGATGGCCGTCCAGCCCAGCTCTATCGCGCTTTGCTCTTCGGCAGGCGCCAGGCCGCCTTCAGGCCCGCTCAAGAACACGAACTGATCGGCGCGCGCGGCGCATGCATCGCCCAGGCCTGTGCCCTCGACGCCATGCCGACGATCCAGCCATGCCTTCATCGAGATGGCTTCGCGCAAACTCAAGACACCCCGATGCAAGGCGTGATCCGCTGCCGCATCGGCCTGCTCTTTCAGCCAGCCTTGCAGCGTCCTGACCTCATGAATGCGTGGCACCCAGGCGCGCCCACTCTGCTCGCACGCTGACACGGCCACGGCCTGCCAATGCGCGACCTTCTTCGCGGCGCGTTCGCCATCCAGCCGGAGCACCGAGCGCTCGCACATGAGCGGTTGAATCGCGTGCACGCCCAACTCCGTCGCTTTCTCGACAAGCGCGTCCATCCGGTCATTGGCGGGCATGCCCATCGCCAGCGTCACGCGCACGGGCAGCTCCTGCGCGGGCGGGCCGACCGCCTCACCAATCTCGACAGACACCGACTTGCGTCCCATCTCCGTCACGGTCGCCAGCCACTCGTGCCCAGCGCCATCAAACAACTGGACCTGCCCGCCGGGCTGCATCCGCAGCACCTGCACATGCCGCGCAGCGCCCTCGGGCAAACCGCACTGCAGCCCTGAACGCAGACTCAAGTCATCACCTATATGAAACCGTGGCAGCACACGCACCTCTCGCTGATTGAGTCGGCCCACCGGCCCTCGCCATACAGCGGCGCCATTCCCCCTGCTCCGCATGATTTTCAACTTTTTTGCGCCAGTCTTGCCCAGGCTGTCAAAAACATGCCATAATTGCGTTCTTCGCTGATCACGACGGCAAACAAAAAGCCTGATCGAGCAGCGACAAG
>JASGJC010000042.1:0-21150 GCA_049840915.1 Aquabacterium sp. | reverse complement strand
TTGCATGTACTGGTTCAGTTGCATCTGCTAAGGTTAATCAGGAACAATACGAATCCGAACAGCACCTATGCAGCAGGCCATGTACACGCCGATCAACAGCGGCCACTTCGGGCTGGCCTACGAGGCCTACACGCACTTCACCAGCCCGATCCGCCGCTATCCCGATCTGCTCGTGCACCGCGTGATCAAGGCCTTGCTGGGCCGCAACCGCTATGGGCTGAAAGTGCCGCCGGTCGTGTCGTCGGTCGGCAACTTCAAGCGCAAGCCCGGCGGCGAGCCGGGCAGCGTGCCCGCCAAGGGCTTGCCCAAGGCCCCGACCAAGGCGACGACGCGCCTGAAGCTGGCCGCCCGAGGAGCAGGCAGCCTGGGAAACCGCGGGCATCCATTGCAGTGCCAACGAACGCCGCGCCGACGAGGCCTCGCGCGATGTCGAGGCCTGGCTCAAGTGCATGTTCATGCGCGAGCGCCTCGGCGAGGAGTACGGCGGCACGGTCAGCGCGGCCACGGCGTTCGGGCCTGTTCGTGCAGCTCGACGGTCTTATGTCGAGGGCCTGATCCACATCACGGAGCTGGGCGGCGAGTACTACCGGTTCGACGAGGCGCGCCAGGAGCTGCGCGGCGAGCGCAGCGGTGTGCGCTACAGCGTGGGCACGCGGGTGCGCGTGCAGGTCAGCCGGGTCGACCTGGACACCCGCAAGATCGATTTCCGCATGGTGCACAAGCGGCGAGGCCACGCGTCCGGCGGGCGTCCTGCCAATGCGCGCCGCCGCGGCCGTGGTGGTGACACGGCCTGGGCGGGCGAGGCGTCGGCGCAGGACGAGATTGGCCGACATACAGGAAGCCGACCCGCGAGGTCAAGCGTGCGGGCAAGGTCGCGGGCAAGGGCGGCAAGGCGTCGCGCAAAGGGCGCGCGCGGGTGTCGCTGGCGGCCACGGTGTCGGCGCGGGCCGAGCCTGCGGCGCACGGTGGCAAGGCGGCGGGCAAGAAGGCGGCCAGCCGCAAGAGCGCCAAGGCCAAGCGCTGAGTGGGCTCCGGTTTGATCCGGGGCCCGCTTTTCGTGCCTAGAGAATGCTGGGGTTTGTCCGAAATGGTTCGGGCAAACTCATGTCAAATCACATAAGCATCACGTCAACGCAACTCGCGAAGCCGTCAATCCCAAGGTGTCGCAAACAGGTTGTGAGAGGTTTTTGAACCAATCCAACGCTGCTTGAGATCGCTGGCGGCTTCGCTGGACAACTCAACCTCTGGAGCATTCCATGTCTGTATCCATGCGCGAAATGCTGGAAGCAGGTGTCCACTTCGGTCACCAAACACGCTTCTGGAACCCCAAGATGGCCCCGTATATCTTCGGCCATCGCAACAAGATCCACATCATCAACCTCGAGAAGACGCAACCCGCGTTCGAAGAGGCTCTGAAGTTCATCAAGCAACTGTCGGCCCGTCGTGGTACCGTGATGATGATCGGCACGAAGCGTCAAGCCCGTGACACCATCGCCGAAGAAGCAGCGCGCGCAGGCGTGCCTTTCGTGAACCAGCGCTGGCTGGGCGGCATGCTGACCAATTTCAAGACGGTCAAGGGCTCGCTCAAGAAGCTGAAGGACATGCAGGTTCAGGTCGAAGCCGGCCTGGACAACCTGAAGAAGAAGGAAGGCCTGCTGTTCCAACGCGAGCTGGCCAAGCTCGAGAAGGACATCGGCGGCATTCAAGACATGAACGCCCTGCCTGACGCCCTGTTCGTCATCGACGTCGGCTATCACAAGATCGCCATCGCCGAAGCCAAGAAGCTGGGCATTCCCGTGATCGGCGTGGTCGACACGAACCACTCGCCCGAAGGCATCGACTACATCATCCCTGGTAACGATGACTCGTCCAAGGCCGTGGCCCTGTACGCCAAGGCTGTCGCCGACGCCATCCTCGAAGGCAAGGCCAATGCCGTGAACGACGTGGTTGCCGCTGCCGGTGGCGACGACGAGTTCGTGGAAGTCGACGAAGCCGCGTAAGCTGCCTTGACTGAACGGACAAGGGGCTGAAGATCAGCCCCTTTTTTTCAAACAGATTTTCATGTGTTGCGGTGATGACGCCGCAACCGAATCAAACGGAGAAAGCATATGGCTGCTATTACCGCCGGCATGGTTGCTGAACTGCGCGCCAAGACCGACGCGCCCATGATGGAGTGCAAGAAGGCCCTGACCGAAGCCGATGGCGACTTCGCCAAGGCGGAAGAGATCCTGCGCGTCAAGCTGGGCAGCAAGGCTTCGAAGGCCGCTTCCCGCGTGACGGCCGAAGGCGTCGTGTCCGCCGCTGTGGACGGCGCGACGGCGCCCTGGTCGAGATCAACTGCGAAACCGACTTCGTCTCGAAGAACGAATCCTTCCTGGCTTTCGCCAAGTCGGTGGCCGAGCTGATCGCCAAGAACAACCCTGCCGATGTCGCCGCCGTGGGCGAGCTGCCGCTGTCGCAAGACGGCTTCGGCCCGACCGTGGAAGAAGTGCGCAAAGGCCTCATCGGCAAGATCGGCGAGAACATGTCGATCCGTCGCTTCAAGCGCTACGCTGACGGCGGCAAGCTGGCTTCGTACCTGCACGGTTCGCGCATCGGCGTGATCGTCGAGTTCGACGGTGACGCTGTCGCCGCCAAGGACGTGGCCATGCACATCGCCGCCATGAAGCCCGTGTCGCTGTCGTCTGACGAAGTGCCTGCCGCTTTGATCGAGACCGAGCGTTCGGTCGCCACGGCCAAGGCCGCCGAATCCGGCAAGCCCGCCGACATCGCCGCCAAGATGATCGAAGGCGCCGTGCAGAAGTACCTCAAGGAAGTGTCGCTGCTGAACCAGGTCTTCGTGAAGGCCGCCGATGGCAAGCAGACCGTCGAGCAGTACGCCAAGTCCGCCAACACGACGCTCAAGTCCTTCACCATGTTCACGGTGGGCGAGGGCATCGAGAAAAAGCAGGACGATTTCGCCGCCGAAGTGGCCGCCACGGTGGCCGCTGCCAAGGGTCAATAACCCGGTGCAAAACAAGGGGGCTTCAGGCCCCTTTGTTCTATCTGCGTCTCGCTGCTTGAATGTGGCGAGAACTTTACAAGACCTGAAGCCGCCGAGTGGGGGAACCATCGAGCGGCCAGCTTTTCCAAGCACAGGCCCTGGGCCCGGGCCAAAGTTGCGATAACCTTTGACCCGGTTGACTTTCCCCGCCCAGAGCCATCGAACAAGGACGTCTGCATGCCCGCCTATAAGCGCATCCTCTTGAAATTGTCTGGTGAGGCCCTGATGGGCGATGACGCCTATGGCATCAACCGCGCGACCATCGTCCGCATGGTCAAGGAAATCCAAGAGGTGACGGCCCTGGGCACACAGGTGGCCGTGGTCATCGGTGGCGGCAACATCTTTCGCGGCGTGGCGGGTGGCTCGGTTGGCATGGACCGCGCCACGGCCGACTACATGGGCATGCTGGCCACGGTGATGAACTCGCTGGCCCTGGCCGACACGATGCGCCAGGAAGGCATGACCGCCCGCGTCATGTCGGCCATCAGCATCGACCAGGTGGTCGAGCCCTATGTGCGTCCCAAGGCCTTGCAGTACCTCGAAGAGGGCAAGGTGGTCGTGTTCGCGGCCGGTACCGGCAACCCCTTCTTCACGACAGATACGGCCGCCGCGTTGCGTGGCGCCGAGATCGGTGCCGAGATCATGCTCAAGGCCACGAAGGTCGATGGCGTGTACACGGCCGACCCGAAGAAGGACCCTTCCGCCACACGCTACACGAGCATCACGTTCGACGAGGCCCTGATCAAGAACCTGCAGGTGCTGGACGCGACCGCGTTTGCCCTGTGCCGCGATCAGAATCTGCCGCTTAAAGTGTTCTCGATCTTCAAGCCCGGCGCTCTCAAGAACGTGGTGCAGGGCGCTGACGAAGGCACGCTGGTTCACGTCTGAGCGCCAGTTGCCACGCACGGTTTGTCGTCTGGTTTTTTCTCTCACGCGTTTGTCGGGCTGTCACGTCTTCGGTCACGCACTCGCACGGAGCTTCACATGAGCATCGCTGATATCAAGAAAAACGCCGAGCAGAAAATGCTCAAGTCCATCGAGGCCTTCAAGAACGAGCTGGCCAAGATCCGCACGGGCCGCGCCCACCCCGGCATCCTGGACCAGGTCCATGTCGATTACTACGGCTCGCCCGTGCCCATCAGCCAGGTGGCCAACGTGTCGCTGCTCGATGCGCGCACGATCAGCGTCCAGCCTTGGGAAAAGGGCATGGGCGCCAAGATCGAGAAGGCCATCCGCGAGTCGGACCTGGGCCTGAACCCCGCCACGCAAGGCGACCTGATCCGCGTGCCGATGCCGCCTCTGAACGAAGAGCGCCGCAAGGAGCTGATCAAGCTCGTCAAGAGCGAGGCCGAGGATGCCAAGGTCGCGGTCCGTAATCTGCGTCGCGATGCCAACGAGCAGGCCAAGAAGCTGCTCAAGGACAAGGCCATCACGGAAGACGAAGACCGCCGCTCGCAGGACGACGTGCAAAAGCTCACCGACAAGACGATCGCCGAGGTCGACAAGCTGGTGGTGGCCAAGGAAGCTGAAATCATGGCGGTTTGAGCCCGGATTCGGGCTCGATGTGGCTTTTCAGGCCTTGTGCCTTGTCATAATCCCGACGCAGTTCGAGGCGGTATCTCCGCCTCGCTGTGTTTCTGGCGCGCTGCGCTCCGTGCGTGGCGCGTCGCCAATTTCTGAACGTGCTTGATGGCCAAGTCTTCCGCTGCAGCTTCGACGCCTCGCCACGTTGCCATCGTGATGGACGGCAATGGGCGCTGGGCGCGCAAACGTTTCATGCCGCGTGGCGTGGGCCACAAGGCCGGGGTCGATGCCTTGGTCAAGGTGGTGCAGGCGGCGGCCGACCGCGACATCGGTTATCTCACGGTTTTTGCGTTCTCGTCCGAGAACTGGAAGCGGCCTGAAGAAGAGGTCTCCGGCCTGATGAGCCTGCTGCTGGTGGCGCTGTCCAAGCACCTGACCAAGCTCAAGGCCGATGGCGTGCGCATCCGCATCGTCGGCGACCTGGCCAACGTGTCCGACAAGGTGCGCAATGCCTTGCTCGACGCGCAGGCCAATACCGAGGGCAATGCGCGCCTGACCTTGACCGTGGCCTTCAACTACGGAGGCCGCTGGGACATCGTCCAGGCCTGCCAGAAGGCGATGGCGGCAGGCATCAAGCCTGACGACATGGACGAGGCGACCTTGTCGCGCTTCATGGCCATGAACTATGCGCCCGATCCGGATCTGTTCATCCGCACGGGTGGCGAGGTGCGGCTGTCCAACTTCCTGCTGTGGCAGAGCGCCTACGCCGAGTTCTACTTCACCGATTGCCTGTGGCCCGACTTCGACGGCGCCGAGCTGGACAAGGCCGTGGCCAGCTTCACCAAGCGCGAGCGCCGTTTCGGCGACGTGGGCGAGTCGGGTGAAGGCGAGGGCGCCATCGGCAACGGTGACGCCGCGTCGGCATGACAACGAGATAACGAGGGCCAAGGCACATGCTCAAACAACGGGTCATCACCGCACTCATCCTGATGGCGATCCTGCTGCCGACGCTGGCGGCGCAGGCGGCCTGGCCGTTCGCGGCGTTCACGCTGGTGCTGGTTTCGGCGGCGGGTTGGGAGTGGTCCCGGCTCAATGAGGCGCCGGGCGTGCGCGCCGTGATGATGGGCGTTGCGGTGGCCGCGGGTTGCGTGCTCATGGCCGACAAGCTGGGTTTGCCCATTTGGGCCGATGCGGCGGGGCGTGCATCGTCGGTTGAGCAAGCCGCGTCGCATGTGCATGGCTGGGGGCATCCGCTCGTCGGGTTCTCGACGCCGGCGGGCATCTGGCTGGTCGCGTTGATCGTGTGGGTGCTGGGTGGCGCGGCCGTGCTGCGCTATGGCACCGCGCACTGGAAGGGCGTGTCGCAGATCGCGCGGCGCTTGCTGGGCCTGGTCGTGCTGGTGCTGGCCTGGCTGGCGCTGGTCGAGACCAAGGCGCAGGGCCTGAACTACCTGCTGTCGGTGCTGTGCCTGGTGTGGGCCGCCGACATCGGCGCCTACTTCGGCGGTCGCACTTTCGGCAAGCGCAAGCTGGCGCCCAGCATCAGCCCGGGCAAGAGCTGGGAAGGGGTCGTGGCGGGCATGTTGGCCGTGGCCTTGCTGGCCGTCATCTGGATCTGGGTGGATCAAAATACGTCGGTCGATTCGCCGAGCATGTACAGCCGTTTGCTGTTGGGCCTGGGCCCTGTGGGCATGCTGCTGGCGCTGGCGTTCTTGTCGGGCATGAGCGTGGTGGGCGACCTGTTCGAATCGCTGGTCAAGCGGCAGGCTGGCGCCAAGGACAGCAGCCAGTTGCTGCCCGGCCACGGCGGCGTGCTGGACCGCGTCGATGCGCTCCTGCCCGTGCTGCCTTTGTCGCTGGCTTTGATGACCTTGTGCCATGGCTGAACATTCCACCTCACGCCCGCAGCGCGTCTGCATTCTCGGCGCCACGGGCTCGATCGGCACCAACACGCTGGACGTGATGGCGCGCCATCGCGAACGCTTCGAGGTCTTTGCGCTCAGCGGCGCCTCGCGTGTCGACGCGCTGCTGGCGCAGTGCGTGACCTGGCGTCCGCGCTTCGCCGTGATGCCTGATGAAGCGGTGGCGGTGCGCCTGCGCGAGAAGGTGCGCGCGGCTGGTTTGCCGACCGAGGTGCTGAGCGGCGAGCAGGCGCTGTGCGATGTGGCCAGCCATGCCGATGTCGACGTGGTCATGGGCGCCATCGTCGGGGCTGCGGGCCTGCCGCCGTGCCTGGCTGCGGCGCGTGCGGGTAAGCGTCTGCTGCTGGCCAACAAGGAAGCGCTGGTCGTGGGCGGCGCGCTGTTCATGCGCGCGGTGCAGGAGGGCGGCGCCACTTTGCTGCCCATCGACAGCGAGCACTCGGCCATCTTCCAGTGCCTGCCCGAAGACCCGGCCACCTGGGCGCAGCGCATCGATCACATCGTGCTGACGGCCTCGGGCGGGCCCTTCCGCCATCGCGATCCGGCCACGTTCGACGGCATCACGCCCGAGCAGGCCTGCGCGCACCCGAACTGGGTCATGGGCCGCAAGATCTCGGTCGATTCGGCCACGATGATGAACAAGGCCCTGGAAGTGATCGAGGCGCGCTGGCTGTTCGGCCTGACGCCCGATCAGATCCGCGTCGTGTTGCATCCGCAGAGCATCATCCACTCGATGGTCGTGTGCCGCGATCGCTCGGTGCTGGCGCAATTGGGCACGCCCGACATGCGCGTGCCGATCGCCTATGGCCTGTCCTGGCCGGAGCGCATCGAATCGGGTGCCGATCTGCTGGACTTCACGAGGCTCGCCGCATTGACCTTCGAGCAGCCCGACGCCAGACGGTATCCCGGTCTGCAACTGGCCTGGGACACGCTGCGCGCCGTGCCCGGCAGCACCTGTGTGCTCAATGCCGCAAACGAAGTGGCCGTCGATGCGTTTTTGAACCGCCGCATCCGCTTCGATCAGATTCACCACGTGAACATGCAATCATTGTCGGATTGCGTCGTGCCGGCCGGCGCGGCCGAGTCCGTGGCGGGTTTGCTGTCGCTGGACGGCCAGGCGCGGCGCGTGGCCGAGTCCGTCGTGCTCGGGTTGGCGCGCTGACGTCGCGTTGGCCGGTAGCCATCGGATGTCCCAAGGAACGTATCCAAGAGGAATGTGGCGATGTTGTTGACCATTCTGGCGTTTGTGGTGACGATCGGCGTGCTGGTGGTGATCCACGAGTACGGGCACTACCGCGCGGCCGTGGCGTGCGATGTCAAGGTGCTGCGCTTTTCGGTGGGCTTTGGCCGCGTGCTGTGGTCGCGCCAAAAGGGAGAGACCGAGTTCGTCGTGTCGGCGCTGCCCTTGGGCGGCTACGTCAAGATGCTCGATGAGCGCGAAGGCGCGGTCGATCCGGCCGAGCTGCACCGCGCGTTCACCCGCAAGACGCTCCTGCAACGCAGTTTCATCGTGGTGGCCGGGCCGTTGGCCAATCTGGTGCTGGCGGTGCTGCTCTACAGCACGGTCAATTGGGCTGGCGTCAATGAGCTTCGCCCCTGGTTCGGGCAGCCTGTCGCGGACAGCATGGTCGCCAAGGCGGGCATGAAGGCGCAGGACGAGATCGTGGCCATGCGGCCTGCGAATGCGGCCGATGACGCCAAGCCCTGGGTGCCCGTGCGTTCCATGACCGATCTGCAGTGGCAGTTGACCCAGGCCACGCTCAAGGGCCAGGACTTGGCCGTGCGTGTCCAGAGCAAGGCTTCGCAGGCGCAGCCGCCGCGTGGTGAGCGCGAGCTGCGCTTCCCGTTGAGCCAGGTGGCCGCGTCCGAAGTCGATTCGCAGCTGATGGACCGCATCGGCCTGAGCGGCCCCTATGCCGATCCGGTCATCGATACCGTCGTGGAAGGTGGCCCGGCGCAAAAGGCCGGCCTCAAGCATGGCGACTGGGTCCTGTCCATCAATGGCGTGACGCCGCCCGATGCATCGCTGTTGTTCAAGGCCATCCGCGACAGCCACGACAAGGACCAGCCGCGCCCCGTGGCCATGCGCATCCAGCGCGGCGCCGATGTGCTGGACATGACCGTGATGCCCAGCATGAAGGACGTGCAAGGCAAGCTCGTGCCCCGCATCGAAGCCAGCCTGGGCTCCGAGCTGGCCATGGTGAACGTGCGCTACGGCCTGTTCGAAGGCCTGTCGCTGGCCTTCGCCAAGACCTGGGACGTGTCCAGGCTGAGCCTGAGCATGCTGGGCAAGATGCTGATCGGCCAGGCCTCGATCAAGAACCTGAGCGGCCCGATCACCATCGCCGACTACGCCGGCAAGTCGGCCAAGCTGGGCTGGGTCTACTACCTCGGCTTCCTGGCGCTGGTCAGCGTCAGCCTGGGCGTGCTCAACTTGCTGCCGTTGCCGGTCCTGGATGGTGGACACCTCATGTATTATCTTTTCGAAGGTGTCACGGGCCGGCCGGTTTCCGAACGATGGCTGGAGCGCCTACAACGTGGTGGCGTCGCCATCATGCTGGTGATGATGTCACTGGCCCTTTACAACGACCTGGCGCGCCTCGTTGGCGCGCACTGAGTTTTTTCCGCATGCAAATCCCATCCATGACTGCTGTCCGGTTCAAGCCGACCCTGCTCGCTGCCTTGCTGGCATCTTCCTTGTTCCAGGCCGCATGGGCGGTCGAGCCCTTCGTGCTCAAGGACATCCGCGTCGAAGGCCTGCAACGTACCGACGCCGGTACCGTGTTTGCATCGCTGCCTTTCCGTGTGGGCGACACCTATACCGATGACAAGGGCGCGGCCGGCCTGCGCTCCTTGTTCGCCACGGGCCTGTTCAAGGACGTGCGCATCCAGATCGACGGCAGCGTCGTGGTCGTGGTGGTCGAAGAGCGTCCGGCCATCTCGCGCGTCGAGTTCGTCGGCACCAAGGAGTTCGACAAGGAAGCGCTGATCAAGGCCCTGAAGGACGTTGGCATCGGCGAAGGCCAGCCTTTCGACCGCGCCCTGGCCGACCGCGCCGAGCAGGAGCTCAAGCGCCAGTACCTGACACGCAGCCTGTACGGCGTCGAAGTGGTCACCACGATCACGCCGGCCGAGCGCAACCGCGTCAACGTGACCTTCACGGTCACCGAGGGCGAGATCACCAAGATCAAGAGCATCCACATCACGGGCAACAAGGCCTTCTCCGAAAGCACCTTGCTGTCGCAGATGGACCTGACCACCGGCGGCTGGCTGACCTGGTACACGAAGTCCGACCAGTACGCGCGCTCCAAGCTCAATGCCGACCTGGAAACGCTCAAGGCCTATTACCTGAACCGCGGCTACCTCGAGTTCAAGATCGAGTCCACGCAGGTGGCGATCTCGCCCGATAAGCAAGATATTTCGATCGCCATCAACGTGACCGAAGGCCCGCGCTATGTCGTGACCGCCGTCAAGCTCGAAGGCGAGTACCTGGGCAAGGAAGAAACCTTCCGCAAGCTGGTGACGATCAAGCCGGGCGAGGCCTACAGCGCCGAAGCCGTGGCTTCGACCACGAAGGCCTTCACGGACAAGTTCGCCGCGTTCGGCTATGCCTTCGCGCATGTGGAGTTCCGCCCCGAGCTGGACCGCGACAAGGGCCAGGCCGTGGCCGTGATGGTCGCGCAGCCGCAGCGCCGCGTGTATGTGCGCCGCGTCAACGTGGCGGGCAACTCGCGCACGCGCGACGAGGTCATCCGCCGCGAGTTCCGCCAGTTCGAATCGGCCTGGTACGACGGCCAGAAGATCAAGCTCTCGCGCGACCGTGTCGACCGCCTGGGCTACTTCAAGCAGGTCAACATCGACACGACCGAGGTGCCGGGCACGGCCGACCAGGTCGACCTGACGATCACGGTCGAAGAAAAGCCGACGGGCAACCTGATGCTGGGCGCCGGCTTCTCGAGCGCCGAGAAGTTCACGCTGACGGCTTCGGTCAAGCAGGACAACGTGTTCGGTACCGGCAACTACCTCGGTATCGACATGAACACCAGCAAGTACAACCGCACCATCGTGGTCAGCACGGTGGACCCGTACTTCACGGACAGCGGCATTTCGCGCGCCTATGACGTGTACTACCGCACCTCGCGTCCGTTGAGCTCGCAGGGCGGTGACTACGAGATCGTCACGCCGGGCGCCAAGGTCAACTTCGGCGTGCCGTTCACCGAATTCGACACCGTGTTCTTCGGCGCGGGGGCCGAGCAGACGTCCATCAAGGGCAACATCGGCCTGCCCGTGAGCTACCGCGTCTACCGCGACACCTTCGGCGACCGCAGCCTGTCCATCCCGCTGACCGTGGGCTGGGCGCGCGATGCCCGCGACAGCCTGATCGCCCCGACGACCGGCCGCTACCAGCGTGTGAACCTGGAATGGGGTGCGGCGGGCGATACGCGTTACGCCAGGCCGACTACCAGTACCAGCAGTTCATCCCCCTGAACAACCGCTTCACGATCGGGTTCAACGGCGAGCTCGGCTACGGCCGCGGCCTGGATGGCCAACCGTACCCTGTGTTCAAGAACTTCTATGGCGGCGGTCTGGGCACCGTGCGGGGCTTCGAGCAGAGACTCGCTCGGCCCGGTCGATATCGAAGGCGCCTACATTGGCGGCAACAAGCGCGTGAACCTCAACACCGAGCTGTACGTGCCTTTCCCGGGCGCGGGCAACGACCGCACGCTGCGCTTGTTCGGCTATGTGGACGCGGGCAACGTGTGGGGCGAGGACGAGGCCATCAAGGCCAAGGACCTGCGCGCTTCCGTGGGCATCGGTATCAGCTGGGTGTCGCCGGTCGGCCCGCTGAAACTGAGCTACGGCAAGCCGTTCCGCTACTTCGATCAAGATAAAATCCAGAAACTCCAGTTCCAGATCGGCTCTGTATTTTGATCATGAAATCGATACTCAAGACCCTGGTCGCCAGCAGCCTCCTGCTGGGGGCGCTGGCTGCCCATGGCCAGGAACTCAAGATCGGATTTGTGAATCTGGACCGTGTCCTGCGTGACGCCGTGCCAGCCAAAGCCGCCCAGACCAAACTGGAAGCCGAGTTCAATCGCCGCGAAAAAGAACTCAGCGAAGCGGAACAGCGGCTGAAGAACGCCTCCGACAAGTTCGAAAAGGACGCGCCGACCTTGGGCGAAGGCGAGCGCGTGCGCCGCCAGCGCGATCTGGTCGACCAGGACCGCGAGTTGCAGCGCAAGCGCCGCGAGTTCCAGGAAGACCTCAACCAGCGCAAGAACGAAGAGCTCTCGTCCGTGCTGGACCGTGCCAACCGTGTCGTCAAGCAGATCTTCGATCAGGAAAAGTTCGACCTGATCCTGCAAGAGGCCGTGTTCGCCAGCCCTCGGGTGGACATCACCGACAAGGTCATCAAGGCCTTGAACAGCGGATCGAGCAAGTGAATGGCACGCCTGCATCACCCCATCTGAGTGTGACATTGGGGGCATTGGTCGATGCCCTCGGCGGTGAGTTGGTGGGCGATCGCGAGACCTTGATCCAGCGCATCGGGCCGCTCGAACCAGCATCATCGTCTGCCGTTGAGACGGCGTCGATTGCTTTCCTGGCCAATCCGAAGTACCGCAGCCAGTTGGCGACGACCAAGGCCGCTTGCGTGATCGTCAGCCCGGCACTCAAGGACGAAGCGGCGGCGCGCGGCGCGGCCATCGTCACGCCGGACCCTTACCTGTATTTCGCGCGCTTGACGCAATGGTGGGCGCAGCGCGTGCGGCCTCGGCCAGCGGCGGGCGTGCACGCGTCCGCCGTGGTCGATGACACGGCGAAGATCGGGCAGGGCGTGACCATCGGGCCGCTGGCCGTGGTCGAGGCTGGCGCCGAGATCGGCGACGACGTCATCATCGGCCCGCATTGCGTGGTCGGCGCGCGCGCGCGCATCGGCGCGGGCAGCAAGCTCTCGGCGCATGTCACGGTCGGCTTCGATTGCGTGGTGGGCGCGCGCTGCATCTTCCACAGCGGCGTGGTCATCGGCGCCGACGGCTTCGGCTTCGCGCCCAACAAGGGTCGCTGGGAAAAGATCGAGCAACTGGGCGCCGTGCGCATCGGCGACGAGGTCGAGCTGGGCGCCAACACCTGCGTCGACCGCGGTGCCTTGGGCGACACGGTGATCGAGCGGGGCGTCAAACTCGACAACCTGGTCCAGATAGCTCATAACGTTCACATTGGCGAAGATTCGGCCATGGCAGGATGCGTGGGCGTGGCCGGCAGCGCCCGCATCGGCGCGCATTGCACGGTGGGCGGCGCGGGCATGATCCTGGGCCACCTCACCTTGGCGGACAATGTGCACGTGTCTTCGGGCACGCTGATTTCGCGCTCCATCCAGCAAGCCGGCGTCTACAGCGGCGTTTTCCCGTTCGACGACAACGCGTCCTGGGAAAAGAACGCCGCCACGCTGCGGCAGTTGCACGCCCTGCGTGACCGCATCCGTACCTTAGAGAAACAGATCAAAACCTGATGGACATCCACAAGATCCTTCAAAAACTTCCGCACCGCTACCCATTCCTGATGGTCGATCGCGTGCTGGAGGTGGAAAAAGGCGTGCGTATCCGTGCGCTCAAGAACGTCACGATCAACGAGCCGTTCTTCCAGGGCCATTTTCCGAATCGCCCGGTGATGCCCGGCGTGATGATGCTCGAGGCCCTCGCGCAGACGGCCGCCTTGCTGGCTTTCGAATCCAATGGCACGGGCGTGGACGATGATTCCGTGTACTACTTCGTGGGCATCGACGGCGCGCGCTTCAAGCGCCCGGTCGAGCCGGGGGACCAGCTCTTCCTGGACGTGCAGATGGACCGCAACAAGGCCGGCATCTACAAGTTCAACGCGCAGGCGCTCGTCGGCGAAGAGCTGGCCGTGTCCGCGCAGATCATGTGCACCGTGCGCAAGGTGACCTGATCCACGCCATGGCACAAATCCATCCCAGCGCCATCGTCGATCCGCAAGCGCAACTGGCCGATGCCGTCTCGGTCGGGCCGTTCACGACCATCGGCCCGCACGTGGTCATCGGCGAAGGCACGACCATCGGCCCGCATTGCGTGATCGAAGGCCACACCACGATCGGCCGCGACAACCGCATCTTCCAGTTCTCGTCGATCGGCGCCGCGCCGCAGGACAAGAAGTACAAGGGCGAGCCGACCCGCCTTGAAATCGGCGACCGCAACACCATCCGCGAGTTCTGCACGTTCAACACAGGCACCGTGCAGGACAAGGGCGCCACCCGCATCGGCAGCGACAACTGGATCATGGCCTATGTGCACGTGGCCCACGACTGCACGATCGGCGATCACAACACCATCGCCAACGGCGCAACCTTCGCGGGTCACGTCACGGTCGGCAACTTCACGTTGATCGGCGGCCTGAGCGGCATCCACCAGTTCGTGCACGTCGGCGACTTCGCGATGCTGGGTTTCCAGACGCGCCTGTCGCAAGACTTGCCGCCCTTCGTCGTGGCCGAGGGCAACCCAGCTGAAGCCCGCAATGTGCACCAAGAGGGGCCGCGTCGCCGCGGCTACTCGCCCGAGCGCCTGGCCATGCTCAAGCAGGTCTACAAGGCGCTCTACCGCAAGGGCCTGACGCTGGACGCGGCCAAAGCCGAGATCGCCGCCCTCAAAGGCCAGCATGCCGAAGCCGACCAGGACATCGACAAGATGCTCGACTTCCTGGCCCGTGCCGAGCGCGGCATCGTGCGCTGAGCGAGTTTGAGATGACGAGCAGCGCTCCACGCGTGGCCATGGTGGCAGGCGAGACCTCCGGCGACCTGCTGGCGGGCCTGCTGTTGGGCGGCATGCAGGCGCGCTGGCCCGACATGACGGCCAGCGGCATCGGCGGCCACAAGATGGCGGCGCATGGCTTCGAGGCCTTCTGGCCCTGCGAGAAGCTGGCCGTGCACGGCTTCAATCTCGAGGTGCTGCGGCGCTTTCGCGAGATCTGGGGCATCCGCGAGCAACTGGCCGCGCGCCTCAAGCAGGAGCGGCCCGATGTGTTCGTGGGCGTCGACGCGCCCGACTTCAACCTCGGCCTGGAAGCGCGCCTCAAGGCCGAAGGCATCAAGACCGTGCACTTCGTGAGCCCGTCCATCTGGGCCTGGCGCGGCGGGCGCATCAACAAGATCCACGAGTCGGTGGACCACATGCTGTGTCTGTTCCCCTTCGAGCCCAAGCTCTACCAGGACAAGGGCATCGCGGCCAGCTATGTGGGCCACCCGCTGGCCGACACGATCCCCGTGGACGTGCCGCGTGCGGCCGCGCGCGCCAAGCTGGGCTTGCCTGATGACGTGCCCGTGGTCGCTGTGCTGCCGGGCAGCCGCCGGGGCGAGATCCAGCACATCACGCCCACCTTCCTGCAGACTGTGACGCTGCTCAGCCAGCAACGGCCCGACCTGCGCTTCGTGCTGCCCATCGTGCCGGGCATGCGCGCCATGGTCGAGCCGATGGTGGCCGAGCATGCGCCCCATGCGCCTTTGACCTTGCTCGACGGCCAGTCGCACGAGGCGCTGGCGGCTTGCGATGTCACGCTGATCGCCAGCGGGACGGCCACGCTCGAGGCGGCGCTGTTCAAGCGGCCCATGGTCATCGCCTACAAGATCAGCGCCGTGAGTTGGCCCCTGATGAAGCGCATGGCCTACCTGCCATGGGTGGGCCTGCCCAATATCCTGCTGCGCGACTTCGTCGTGCCCGAGCGCCTGCAACACGACGCCAACCCCGCTCAGCTCGCCGCCGATGTGCTGGCCTGGTTCGACCAGCCCGCGCGCATCCTGTCGGTGCAGCAGCGTTTCCTTGAACTCCACCATACCCTGAGGCGCGATACCGCCCGGGCCGCCAGCGATGCCATCGCCCAAGTCCTCGAAAGCCGTTAAGGGCAAGTCCGCCATCATCGTCGTGCCGCAGCAGCTCGATCTGCTGTGGCCGCAAGCCAGTGCCGGCTTGCTGGCTGGCGTGGACGAGGCCGGACGCGGGCCGTTGGCCGGGCCGGTCGTGGCCGCCGCCGTGATCCTGGACGACCAGCAGCCCATCATCGGCCTGAACGATTCCAAGAAGCTCACGGCGCGCACGCGCGAGCGCCTGTTCGACGAGATCCGTGCCAAGGCACTGTGCTGCTGCATCGCCGAGGCCAGCGTCGAAGAGATCGACGAGATCAACATCCTGCACGCGACGATGCTGGCCATGAAGCGCGCCGTCGAAGGCCTGCGTCTCAAGCCCGCGATGGTGCAGGTGGACGGCAACCGCATCCCCATGCTGAACGTGCCGGCGCAGGCCATCGTGCAGGGCGACGCGAAAGTGCAGGCCATCTCGGCCGCGTCCATTCTGGCGAAGGTGCACCGCGATCGCCTGTGCGTGCAACTGCACGCCACCTACCCGCAATACGGTTTCGATGCCCACAAGGGCTACCCGACGGCCGATCACGTGGCGGCCCTGCAGGCGCATGGCGCCACGCCCGCGCACCGGCGCAGCTTCGGTCCGGTCAAGGTCGTGCTGGAGCTGCACCGATGAGTGCCGCGCAGCTCGTCACCTCGCGCGACAACCCGCTCGTGCAGCGCCTGCGCAAGCACGCGCAGGACCCGGCGGCCTACCGCAAGCTGGGCGAAGTCTGGCTCGAAGGCGATCACCTGTGCTCGGCCTGCCTGGCGCGAAGCGTGCCCGTGCCGCTGGCCGTGATCGCCGACACGGCCTGGCTGGGCGACCATGGCATGGCCATGGGCACGGATGACGCGGCCAAGCGCCTGTCCGAGCTGGCACGCCAGGCGGACAAAGTGATCGTGGTGCCCGAAGCGCTCTGGAAAACCTTCACGGGCCTGGAATCACCCGCGCGGCTGGGCTTCTTGCTGAACCGTGACGCGGACAGCGCACCGAACAGCGCTTTGAAGCAAGGCGTGCCGACCGTCGTGCTCGACCGCGTGCAGGACGCCGGCAACGTCGGCAGCATCCTGCGCAGCGCCTCGGCCATGGGCTTTGAGCAGGTCTTGGCGCTCAAGGGCACGGCGGCGCTGTGGTCGCCCAAGGTGCTGCGGGCGGGCATGGGCGCGCATTTCGCCTTGCATCTGGTCGAGCAGGCTGCGGCCGAAGATTTGACCGGGCTGGGCGTGCCCCTGGTGGCCACGAGTTCGCACACCGAGCACCTGTTGCCTGTCGCGCCACTGCCCGAGCCCTGCGCATGGGTGCTGGGCCACGAAGGGCAGGGTGTGGCCGCCAATGTGGTTCAGCATTGCAGCCTGACAGTGGCCATTCCGCAGCCGGGCGGCGAGGAGTCGCTCAACGTCGCCGCCGCCGCCGCCGTGTGCCTCTACGAGTCCATGCGCCGTCGCCTGGGTGCTGTAGCCTGAGCGCGGCATCGCTGTCGCGCCGTTCCCGCATCGTGGAATAAAAGACCTTGCCGGCTTCGGCCATCATGGCCATTCAGCCAGGGGCTGCGTACCCGTGTGCCTTGCGCCTACAATCCGCCCGTGGTTGACCAAAGGCGTCGCCACGTGGAGCTTGCCTGGCCTGTCAGGCATCCCGCTTTGTTTTCGGAGGACACATGGACCGTTCGTTGAAACCCCTTGATGTTGTTTACGGTTCTTCCGCACGCGTCGACACCCAGCGCGTGCTGCGCAACACCTACGCCTTGCTGGCCCTGTCGATGGTGCCCACGGTGCTGGGCGCCTGGCTGGGCGTGGCGATGGGCTTCAGCTTCTTCGCCGGCAGCCCGATGATCGGTTTCCTGCTGTTCATGGGCATCGCCTTCGGCTTCTTTTTCGCCATCGAGAAGTTCAAGAACTCCGGCCTGGGCGTGCTCCTGCTGCTGGGCTTCACGTTCTTCATGGGCCTGATGCTGTCGCGCCTGATCGGTCAGGCGCTGGGCTTGTCGAACGGCGCGCGCCTGATCTCGCTGGCCTTCGGTGGCACGGGCCTCGTGTTCGTGGGCATGGCTGCCTTGGCCAGTTCCACCAAGCGCGACCTGTCGGGCATGGGCAAATGGCTGTTCATGGGCATGATCGTGATCCTGGTCGCTGGCATCGCCAACATCTGGCTGCAACTGCCCGCGCTGCACCTGGCCATCGCGACGATGGCCGTGGCCGTGTTCTCGGCCTTCATCGCCTATGACCTCAAGCGCGTCATCGATGGCGGCGAGACCAACTACGTCACCGCCACGCTGGCCATCTACCTGGACGTCTACAACGTCTTCACGTCCCTGCTGCAGTTGCTGATGGCGCTGGGCGGCGCGGGCGACGACTGAGTCCGGCGCGCCCATCAGCCGCGTGGACACGACCGCTCGGCAAAAAAACGGCGCCCGAAGGCGCCGTAACTACTGCCGCCGCTTGTGATCCGTCAGTACTGGTCGCCCTCGCCGACGTAGGTGCCGGGCGCCAGGTTCTCGAAGCGCGTGTTCGATTTCAGGAAGGCCAGGTGCAGGCTGCCCACCGGGCCGTTACGCTGCTTGCCGATGATGATCTCGGCCGTACCGGGGATCTTCGACTCCTTGTTGTAGTACTCGTCGCGGTAGATGAACATGATGACGTCGGCATCCTGCTCGATGGCGCCTGATTCGCGCAGGTCGGACATCATGGGGCGCTTGTCAGGGCGCGTCTCCACCGAACGGTTCAGCTGCGACAGCGCGATCACCGGGCATTGCAACTCCTTGGCCAAGGCCTTCAAGCCCCGCGAGATTTCGCCGATCACGGTCGCGCGGTTTTCTTCGTTGCCGCCCGAGCCGCTCATCAGCTGCAGGTAGTCGATGATGATCAGGCCGAGCGTGCCGCCGTACTGGCGCGCCAGGCGGCGAGCACGCGCCCGCAGTTCGTTGGGCGACAGGCCCGGCGTCTCGTCGATGTGGACCTTGGCCGTGCTGAGCTTTTCAACCGTTTCGCTCAGGCGGCTCCATTCGTCGTCGCTCAGGCGGCCGGTGCGCAGGTTCTGCTGGTTGATGCGCCCGATCGAGCCGACCATCCGCAGCGCCAGTTGCGAGGCACCCATTTCCATTGAGAACACGGCCACGGGCAGGCCTTCATTGACGGCGACGTTCTCGCCGATGTTCAGCGCGAAAGCGGTCTTGCCCATCGATGGGCGCGCGGCCAGGATGATCAGGTCGCCCCTTTGCAGGCCGGCCGTCATCTTGTCCATGTCGATGAAGCCGGTGCGCACGCCGGTCACGTCTTCGGAACCGTTCTCGGCCAGCTCCTGCACGCGGTCGAGCAGGTCGACGACCAGCGTGTCCATGTTGTGGAAGCCTTGCTTGCCCTTGTTGCCTTCCTCGCCGATCTTCATGATCTTGGCTTCGGCCTCGTCGAGGATGTCTGCAACAGCTTTGCCATTGGGATTGAACGCATTTGTAGCGATTTCATCACTTGCGGCAACTAGTTTGCGCAAGACAGCTCGTTCCCTAACAATTTCAGCGTAACGGCGCATATTGGCCGCGCTGGGGACAGATTGCGCAATGCTATTTAAATAACTGAGACCCCCGGCGACTTCCGAAATTTTGCCGAGCATTTGCAATGATCAAAAACTGTAATTACGTCTGCTGGTTTGGATTCGCTTATTAGGTCTTGAATCGCCTTGAAAATTAACTGGTGCTCGTGGCGATAAAAATCGTTTTCTCCAACCAAATCGGCTGCGCGATCGAAGGCGCTATTGTCGAGTAGCAGCCCCCCTAGGACACTTTGTTCTGCTTCGATGGAGTGTGGAGGGATTTTCAGTTGTGCCACTTCCTCCGAACTCAGTGTGCCAGCTACGCCACTTACGAGAGAAAGAGAAGAGTTGGGAGAGGCCATACAGAGCAATATAGTGAGGAACAGTGTCGGGGTACAGAGTAAATTCACAGGGGGCTGTGGATAAACCTGTGGGTGACTCTGTGGACTGGTTGAGGATATTTTGTTAATTTGCCTGCCGTGAGTCTTTCCTGACGAAAAAAAGCCGACGCTAGGGTCGGCTTTTAAGTTCGTGCGGGGCAAACCCCCAGAGGCAACGAGCCTTTAGGCGGTTTCGCCAACCACGGCCACGGTCACATCGACGACCACGTCGGTGTGCAGCGACACGGACACGCTGTGCTCGCCAGTCGTCTTCAGAGGACCATTGGGCAGGCGGATCTGGTTCTTGGCGACATCGAAGCCGGCGGCCTTCAAGCCTTCGGCGATGTCGAAGTTCGTGACCGAGCCGAACAGGCGGCCGTCGACGCCAGCCTTCTGCGTGATGGACACGGTCTTGCCGTTGAGCTTCTCGCCTTGGGCTTGAGCGGCGGCCAGCTTTTCAGCGTGGGCCTTTTCCAGCTCGGCGCGACGGGCTTCGAATTCGGCGATGGCCTTTTCGGTGGCGCGGCGGGCTTGACGTGTGGGGATCAGGAAGTTACGGGCATAGCCGTCCTTCACGCGGACCACATCACCGAGATTGCCCAGGTTGGCGACTTTTTCGAGGAGGATGATTTGCATGACAAGGACTCCTTAGACGCGGTGCTGGTCGCTGTATGGCAGCAGGGCCAGGAAGCGAGCGCGCTTGATCGCGTTGGTCAGTTGACGTTGGTAGTGCGCGCGGGTGCCGGTCAGGCGCGCGGGGGATGATCTTGCCGTTTTCAGCGATGAAATCGCGCAGCGTGTCGGCGTCCTTGTAGTCGATCTGTCGACATTGGCGACGGTGAAGCGGCAGAACTGCTTGCGGCGAACAGCAGGGATTTTGGCTGTTGGCGGTGTTACGGTCAGAACTTCCGTTTTTGACCGGGAGCGACCATGGTGAATCTCAGTGTGTTTTTAAACAATTAGAGTTCGGTGATGTGAAACACCACGGTACGGCTGTTGCGAGGATCTGGCCAGGCCGCCCATCGGGCGGGTTCCTGCAGTTCTAGCCGATCCTGGCCATCGGACCGATCGCTACAGCATGTCCAGAACTCGATCTGGCGGGCGATACCCGCTTCACTCGGATGGTTCCGGAGTGGGCCAGCGTCACATCGAGAGCGGGAGACCCGCGGGGGTGTATCTCAACATTGCCGAGTTCGACGATCTGGGCTCAATCATCAAACGGTTCACGGGTGAAGGTTGACGCAATCGCCGTCGTGCGCTTGCCGTTACTGGGCATCAACTCAGTAGCGGCGTGCGCAGCTGGCCTTGTGGGCCTCTTCACGGGCAACTTGCTTCATCATCACGGAAGGAGCGGTCTCGGCCTTCTTCTGCGAACGATGAGGTGACGCAGCACGGCGTCGTTGAACTTGAACGCGGTTTCCGAGTTCATCCAGGGTTTCCTGACGCATTTCGATGTTCAGGCACACGTAGTGAGCCTTCGCCAGCTTGTCGATCATTTGTAGGCCAGCTGACTGTAGGCCGAAGTTCTTCAAGACGGTGGAATCCACCACCAGTGGAGGCGATCAGGGCCTTGTAACGTTCCAGCATGGCTGAACCTGTCTGCTTTGATCCGGGTGGATCACACGACCATTTCATAGCTACGTACTGCTTCCTCGTGACCTCCCACCTGGCAAGGCTGATGGAAGCCGTCACCAAGCGTCAAACCCGTGGACGGCAAGGGCCGCCAAACCAGGCAACAGCGGGAAAGCCTGACAGTTGGAAATTTCAGGTTTGAGGCGCTGTTTGCATTATTTGGTTTCCCATTAACCTTAGCAAGACCAACTGAACCAAGTAGGTCACACAACAGT
>JASGJC010000041.1:0-15795 GCA_049840915.1 Aquabacterium sp. | reverse complement strand
GTGTATGCCTGATTATTTTACTTCGTTTCAATTACGTATTGCTAAGGTTAATAGGGAAACAGAATAGAATCCGAACAGCACCTAGTCCGTCTCTTCGGACCAGACGGTGTCGCCCGCGCCCGGCAGATCCGGGATGTAGCAGGTGAAGTGCGGCGCCAGGGCCGGCACCACATGGCGCCAGGTCAGGCCGGAAAGCGGGTACCCGTGCACCAGCAGCAAGGGCGCGCCGGAACCCACCTTCCGGTAGGCGATCTGGCTGTGCCCGAGATCGATGCGCTGGGGTATTTGGCGGCGGATGTCCTCCTCAGGACGCGGGTGCGGTCGCATAGATAATTTCCCTTCGATGTACGTGGATTGATCGCCCAGTGCACTCAGTATAAACAGACCGCCAGTCGGTTTGTCAATAAGATGATGACATGACCAAGAGAAACGACCGCGGCCAGATGACGCGACAACACATCATTGACGTCGCCACAGACTTGTTCACGCAAGCGGGCTACGAAGCCACCTCCATCGAGCAGGTGCTGCAGGCTTGCGGCATCAGCAAGGGTGCGCTGTACCACCACTTCGCTGGCAAGGTGGAGCTGTTCACGGCCGTGCTGGAGGCCACGGAACAGCACGTCGCGACGAGGCTCAGCGCGGCCTCCGAAGGCAAGACCAACCCACTGGATGCCTTGCGCGCGGGCTGCGCCGCGTGGCTGTCCATGGCGCGCGACCCGACCGTGCGCCAGGTCGTGCTGCTGGACGCCCCATCGGCCGTCGGCTGGCAGGCCTGGCGCGAGATCGATGATCGCCATGGCCTGGGCCTGCTCAAAATGGCGTTGATGGCGGCCGCGGCCGAGGGACGATTCAGTGCCGACCTCGTCGACATCCATGCCCACATGTTGCTGGCCGTGTTGATCGAGATGTCTTTGCTCATCGCCCGCGCGGGCGATGACGATGCGCAGGCCGCCGTCCGCCGAGGCCAGGTGTCGGTGGAGCTGGTACTGAGCCGGGTGATGGGTGTCGAGCCGAATGCCGCCTGGTGACATCCGGCCCGGTCATGCACAGGTCAGAAGCCCAGCCCCAACTGTTGCGCCAGGTCCCACACCAGGCACTGATGGCGCATGTAGACGCCGCTCGGCAAGTCCGTGACGACACCCGATGCCTTGAGCAATTGGGTGACCTGCCACAGCGATGAGAAAGCCGGCCAGTAGCCGGGACTTGAGGGGCTGGCGGTGCCGTTGGGATTGCCCGTCGCCGCGAAGCGACCCCAGTATTGCGCCATCTGTGCCGCCAACGCCGACTGCGATGCCGTCGCGACCTCCATCAGCGCCGGGATGGGCGGCGTCGTGGGCATGGCCGAACGGAACAGGTACGCCAGTTCCGCCTCGTGGTACGCGCCCCAGTCCATGTACGGGTCGGCGACCAGCCTGGGACCGGGCTCCTGGAACTCGTAGACATAGGTCGGCGCATGGCCCGAGAGTGCGCGCGCCGTCCATTGCGAGCCGCATGCATACACCGAGTCCGTGATCAGGGCCGACGCGGCCAGGCCTGGCGAGCCCAGCCTTTTGCTCGAGTAATCGCTGGTGACCAACGAAGCCATCGTGGCATTGCCCGCCAGACCCGTCACCATGTTTTGGTATTCCGCCTCCGTCAGGGGCGAGCCGCGACGCACGTCGTAAGCCAGACCGATGATGAGGCGGCCTTCATCGCGTGCATTGCCGATCATCACCGGCACGCGGTTGAACCGTCCCTGCTGGATCAAGTCCTTGGGCTGCCCCGGCAGCACCACGCCGTCGACCCATGGCGTGATGGCCGTCAGCGAACGCAGGTCCTCGAAATTGAGGGTGGGCGCCGCGGCCAGCACCTCGTCTGCCGACTTGGACCGCAGGCAGGCCAACTGGGCGGGGCCTGCCGCGCAGCCCAGCGTCCGTGCGAACGCGTTGCCCGTCGCCAGCGCGTGTTCACGGGTGCCCGTCGCGGCCGTGCAAGGCCCGCTCTGCGCGATGGCGCGGTGGAACAGCCCGGCGGCACCAGGCGACACGAGCTGCTGGCAGACGCCGGCGCTGCCAGCCGATTGACCGAAGATGGTGACCTTGCCGGCATCCCCCCCGAAGGCGCCGATGTTGCGCTTGACCCAGCGCAATGCGGCCTGTTGGTCCTGCAAGGCGTAGTTGCCGGCGGGCTGCTCGGCGCTCAAGGCATCCAGTGCCAGCAGGCCGAAGATGCCGAGCCGGTAGTTCAGTGTCACGACGATCACGTTGGCCGCACGGGCCAGCTCGCCGCCATCGTATTGCGCGCCGGCGCCGGTGAGGAACTGACCGCCATGGATCCAGACCATCACCGGCAAGGGCCCCGAGTTGCCGGCCTGGGCGGGCACGTGCACGTTCAGGTACAGGCAGTCTTCACCCGATCCCGACACGCCCGCAGGCGGCAAGGTGCCGTCTTGCTTGCAGGCTTGACCTGCGGTCGTCGCAGGCCGCACGCCGCGCCAGGCCTGTGCTGGTGCGGGCGCCTTCCAGCGCAAAGGGCCCAAGGGCGGCGCGGCGTAAGGGATGCCGAGATAGCTGGATCCCGTGGGCGTGGACAGGCCCTGCACGGCGCCGGCATCGGTCACCACGAGCGGCCCATCCGCGCAAACGCCGGGCTGGCTGAAGAGCAGGCCCGAGGCTGCCGCCAGGCCGACCGATGCGAGGGCCTTGCGCCCCCAGTTCAATGCATGTGCCACACACAACATGGAAGTCTCCTGTGCCGGATACCGGCGCTTGGTCGATGGATGAACGGTTCCATTGTTCTGAGCCGGCTGTGAAGAGGCCATATCATTTTTGGATGTGGCGATATCATTTCCGCGCGCTGAACCCACATTTAGAAGGAAGCAAGCCCATGAAGAAGGGCCCGGGTCTGTCCACCAGGCATTTGACGCTTCTGGTGCGCCAACTTGAAAAGGACGGCGTAGACTGCGTCGCCATGCTGCATCGGGCGGGCATCGAACGCGCGCAGCTGCAGCATCGCGATGCCCGGCTTCCTCTTGAGAAGATCGTGGCGGCGGCCCGGTTGCTGACCGATGCATCCGGCCGCACGGACCTCGGCCTGGTGATCGGCAAGCAGATCGGTCTGGGCCAATGGGGCGATCTGGGCCAGGCCATGCTGTGTTCCGCCACCTTGCTGGATGCATTGCAATGCTGCGCGGCGCACTACGCGATGGTGTCGCAGAACTTCTCGATGCACATGCGCCGTCGCGGCGATGTCTGCGAGATCACCTGGTTTCCGGCGGGGCAGAAACCGTATGACCTGGTGGTGTTGTCCTACGACATGACGATCGCCGCCTTCCACAGGTTGTTCGTCCAGATCCTGGGCGACGAGGTGCCGCCTTACGACGTCTACCTGCCCACGGCACCGGCGCATGCAGCGGCCTACAAGGTGTTCAGGCCCGCCCGTTTCCATTTCGCCCAGGGCGGGCAACTGGCCTTGCGCATCGCATTGCCGCATGAAGCGCTGAAAGTGCCGATGCCCATGGCCGATGAAGACACGCTGGCGTTCATCCGCGAGCGATTGGCCATGCAGGGGCGCAATGCGCCCGAGGCAGGCACCTGGGGCGCCTGGGTCAGGAAGATGTTGGACGATTGCACGGGACACATGCCGACGCAGGCAGAACTGGCGGCCATGGTCAGCCTGTCGACCAGCGCGCTGGCGCGGCACCTGAGCGCAGAAGGCATCGCATTCCGCCAATTGGCCAACGAAGTGCGGCATGCCAAGGCGTGCCGCTTGCTGACCGATGGGCTGACGGTGGCTGCCGTCGCTGATCAACTGGGCTATGCGCATACGCCCAACTTCGTGCGGGCCTTCCGCAAGTTGGCGGGCATCCGCCCCAGTGAGTTTGCAATCAGCGTGCGCGAGGCATCGGCCTGCGAGCCAGGCTGATGCAGCCAGCCCCAAACCCATCAGCAGGGAAGTGTGGAAAGCAGGGAAGCACACCTGCGCCTGTTCACGCTTCGGCGGCAACTGCGTTGTGGCTGCAGCCAATGAAAAAGGACCTGGCTCTTTCGAACCAGGTCCTTGAAATTTGGTGGGCCCCGACAGATTCGAACTGTCGACCAACGGATTAAGAGTCCGCTGCTCTACCAACTGAGCTAGGAGCCCGCACCTTGCTTACCTCTGACGGTAAGCGACAAGAATTGGTTTGGTTACCGCCTCCTGCCAAGACTTAGATTATATACACACTTTATGTGTCACAACCAAGTCTTTGAACCAATCTTTGCATTTTTGGTGGGTCGGGCGAGACTCGAACTCGCGACCAACGGATTAAAAGTCCGCTGCTCTACCGACTGAGCTACCGACCCCCGAAAAGCCTAAGAGTATAACCTGCTTTTTTCAGGTTTTGACCAGACGCTCGATCATCTGCGCCGCAGCGACCATGCCGAAGGTGGCCGTCACGGTCACGCTGGAGCCATAGCCCGCGCAGTTGAGCGAGCCATCGCCCGCAGCAGCATCACCGACGTCGCAGCTGTCTTGCGGCGGCAGCACGGCCTCGCGCGAGAACACGCAGCTCACGCCCATCTTGCCGCGCCGCGCGCCGCCATGACGCTGGCGCAAGCGTTGGCGCAGGCTGGCCAGCAACGGGTCGTGCGTGACATCGCCCAGGTCGGCCACTTCCACCAGTTGCGGCCGGGTCTTGCCGCCGGCAGCGCCCACGGTCACGATGAACTTGGCGTGCTGTTGCGCCCACGCGGCCAGCGCCGCCTTGGCCCGCACCTGGTCGCAGCAATCGATCACGCCGTCGATGTGCCCGGCGTCCATCAAGGTCGCCACATTGGCCTCGTCGATGAACGCTTCGATGGCCTGCACGACGCAGTCCGGATGGATCAGGGCAATGCGTGCCTTCAAGGCATCGACCTTGGCCTGGCCCAGCGTGGTCTCCAGCGCGTGCACCTGGCGGTTGATGTTGGACTCGGCGATGTTGTCCAGGTCGATCAGCGTGAGCTGCGCCAGGCCGCTGCGGGCCAGGGCTTCGGCCGTCCATGAGCCGACACCGCCCACGCCGACCACGGCCACGCGTGCGGCGCGCAGGCGCTCGTAGCCCGCGACGCCGTGCAGACGCCGCAAGCCGCCGAAACGCCGATCAGAATCGGGCTGGCTCGCCGCGGCCAGCAAGTCGGCACTGCCTGCTGCCGTGTCAGTCACGCTTCTTGTGCGCCTTCTTCGTCGACGCGGCGGGCATGGTCAGGAGGCGGTCCCGGGCAGCCTGCGCCGGCTCGGTCTGCGGGTACTGCTTGACCAGTTGCTCGAGCGTGCGGCGCGTGCCTTCCGAATCCTTGAGCTCGACATAGCAATTGGCGATCGACAGCAGCGATTCAGGCGCACGCGCATGGTCGGGCGCGCGATCGACCAGTTGCTTGAAGGACTCGATGGCCGCCTTGTAATCGCGCAGGCCGTATTGGGCATTGCCCAGCCAGTACCAGGCCGATTCGCGGTAGCCGGTATTGGGGTAGCGCGACAGCAGGCTGTTGAGGCCGGCCGCGCCGCCCGCGAAGTCGGCCGCGCGCAGGCGGGCCAGGGCCTCGTCGAAATCGCGCTTTTCATCGACGTCGGCGTTGAAGGTCTTGCCGTCGAGCGTGACGGACTGCGGCTCGAGCTTGCGCATGCGCTCGTCCAGCGCGCCCTGGGCGTCCTTCTGGCGGCGCTGCAGATCGCTGACGTTTTGCATCAGCAGCTCTTCGTTGCCGCGCGATTTGGCCAGGTCGCTGCGCATCTGCTCCAACTGCGCGTTCATGTCGAGCAGGCTGCGCTTGAGCTGGTCCACCTGCGCGGTCAGGGCCGCCAGCTTGGCGTTGAGCGCATCGGTATCCTGCGTGCGCTGGGTGCGCACCTCCAGGATGGCGCGGCGCGCTTCGTCGTCCTCGAACAGGCCGGCATGCGCCAGCGAACTGGCGAACGACACGGCCAGCACGAGGGCCCATGGGCACAGGCGAGCCGCGTTCAACAGCAAGGATGGGCGGGCAAGACGCATGAGGTGTCCCTTCAACTACCGGGGGTTGATCAGCGGTCCTTGATCTCGGCGCGGCGGTTCTTGGCCCAGACCTCTTCGCCCGTGCCGGTCACGGCGGGGCGCTCTTCGCCGAAGCTCACGGCCTCGATCTGGTCACCCGACACGCCCAGCAGCGTCAGCGATTTCTGCACGGCTTCGGCACGGCGCTGGCCCAGGGCCAGGTTGTACTCGCGTCCGCCGCGGTCATCGGTGTGGCCTTCGATCGTGATCTTCTTGCTCTTGGCGGCCATCAGGCGCTTGGCATGGCCCTCGATGGCGCCACGGAACTCTTCCTTGACGACGTTGCTGTCGAAGTCGAAGTAGATGACGCGGGCCAGCGTGGTGTCGTCAGCAATCGCCGTGTTCTGGGGCGCTTCGACGCGGGCCACGGTCGACGACGCTGTCGTGCCGTTGCCGTTGGTGGACGACTGGGCCGACGAGATCGGCGCGGGCGCGTTGGAGGCTTTGTCGTCCAGCTTGACGGACGAGCCGCAGCCGGCCAGCCACAGCGTGGCGGCACTGACGATGGACAGGGTGAGCAGACGGTTCGGGCGCATATCAGGCTCCTTTGAGATTCGAAGAAAACGGTTGGCGATGTGTGGACTGGTCAGCGGCGTGCCGAGGCCTGCATCGGGCCCCAAGTGGGCTCACGCAGGTCGGCCTGCGGCGCGGGCAGCTTGGCTTTGATGCGGCCATCGAGCGAGGTGGTCATGAGCACGTCGCGACCCTGGGTACGCGAGGCATAGATGATCACTTTGCTGTTGGGCGCGAAACTGGGGCTCTCGTCATCACGCGAGTCGGTCAAGGTCTTGACATTGCCGCTGGCCAGGTCCATCAACTGCACGCGGTAGGCATTGTCCACCTGACCGATGTAGACCAGCCAGCGTCCATCGGGGCTGATGTCGGGGCTGATGTTGTAGCTGCCCGAAAACGTGACGCGCTGCACGGACCCGCCGGCCGCGGGCACGCGGTAGATCTGCGGTCCGCCGCCCCGGTCGCTGACGAAGAAGATGGTGGCACCGTCGGGCGACCAGGTGGCCTCGGTGTCGATGGCCGCGCTTTGCGTCAGGCGGCGCACACCGTCGCCATCGGCGCCGATCACGTAGAGCTGCGAGCCGCCGTCGCGGCTGAGCGTGACCACGAGCTGGCGGCCGTCGGGCGACCAGGCGGGCGCGCTGTTCGTGCCCTTGAAGCCGGCCACCACGCGGCGGCGGCCGGTCAGCACGTCCTGCGTGACCACGGCGGCCTTGCCGCTCTCGAACGAGACGTAGGCCAGCTTGGTGCCGTCGGGCGACCACGCGGGCGAGATGATGGGCTGGGCGCTGGTCAGGGCCACTTGCGTGCCCTCGCCGTCCGAATCGGCGATCACGAGCGAGTGCTGCTTGCCGACCTTGCTGACGTAGGCGATGCGCGTGGCGAACACACCCTTGTCGCCCGTCAGGCGTTCGTAGATTTCATCGGCGATGCGGTGCGCGGCCTGGCGCAGGTCGCCAGTGGGCACGACGAGGCTGAGGCCGCCCAGGTCCTGGCCCTTGAGCACGTCCCACAGGTGGTAGCGCACGTCGAAGCGGCCGTCGGCCAGCGGCGTCACCGAGCCCGCCAGCAGGGCATCGGCGCCCTTGCCGCGCCAGTCCGACAACGGCGGGCGGCCGGTTTCGTCGAGCCTGTCGGCGCTGGCATCGAGCGTCTTGAACAGGCCACTGCGCTCCAGGTCGGCCTTGATGATCTGGGACAGTGGCTGGGGCGAGCGCGCCTCGTCCCGGAACTTGCCGATGGCAATGGGGATCTGGGTGGCGCCCACGCCAGAGATGTCGACGCGGAACTGGGCCTGGGCCACGCCGAGCGGCGCCAGGGAAAGGCCGGCCGCCAGGGCCAGCCCGCCGAACAGCCCATGGCAGGCTGCACGACGTGAAACGGGAAGCTGCATGGGTTCCGTCACGGCAAAAGGCAGAGTCAAACTACCCGGATTGTGCCTGCTGTAACAAAGAAGTTCCGCCATGCCGCCAGCAACCCCTTCAGATTCGTGTCAGGCAATGTAAATCAGCGTTGACCTACAGATCACAGCAGCACGATGTCGTATTGCTCGGGTGACATCGAGGGCTCGGTCTGCAGCGACACGGGCTTGCCGATGAAGTCGCTCAGGCCGGCCAGGTGCTGGCTCTCTTCGTCGAGCAGCATCTCGACGACGGCCGCGCTGGCCACGACGCGGAACTCCTTCGGGTTGAACTGGCGCGCCTCGCGCAGGATCTCGCGCAGGATGTTGTAGCAGACCGTGCGCGCCGTCTTGACCTGCCCCCGGCTTTCGCAGGTAGGGCACGGCTCGCACAGCATGTGGGCCAGCGATTCGCGCGTGCGCTTGCGGGTCATCTCGACCAGGCCGAGCGGCGAGAAGCCGCTGAGCGTGACCTTGGTACGGTCCCTGGCGAGCTGCTTGCGGAATTCGGAGAGCACGTTGTCGCGATGGTCCTCGCGCAGCATGTCGATGTAGTCGATGATGATGATGCCGCCCAGGTTGCGCAGCCGCAGCTGGCGCGCGATGGCCTGCGCGGCCTCCAGGTTGGTCTTGAAGATCGTGTCGTCGAAGTTGCGGGCGCCCACGTAGCCGCCCGTGTTGACGTCGATCGTGGTCAGGGCCTCGGTCTGGTCGACGATGAGGTAGCCGCCGGATTTGAGGTCCACGCGTCGCGCCAACGCGCGCTCGATCTCGGTGTCGATGTTGTAGAGATCGAAGATGGGGCGCTCGCCCTTGTAGTGCTGCAGCTTGTCGACGGCCGATGGCGTGAACTCTTCGCCGAAGGTCTTGAGCGCGTCGAACTGGATGAGCGAGTCGATGCGGATGCTCGTGACCTGCTCATTGACCAGGTCGCGCAGCACGCGTTGCGCCAGGTTCAGCTCCTGGTACAGCAAGGTGCCGGGCGCCGCCTTGAGCCCTTGCTCGCGCACCGTGGCCCAGGTCTTGCGCAGGTAGCCGATGTCGGCGCCGAGCTCTTCATCGGTCGCGTCTTCGGCATTGGTGCGCAGGATGAAGCCGCCCGAGCGTGTGCGGCCCTCGCGGTTGTCGGCATCGCCGAGCAGGCGCAGCATGCGTTCGCGCAACTGGTCGCGCAACTCCTGCGAGCCGATTTTCTGCGAGATGCCGAGGTGGTCGTCCTGCGGCAGGAACACGAGCAGGCGGCCCGCGATGCTGATCTGCGTCGACAGGCGCGCGCCCTTGGTACCGATCGGGTCCTTGATGACCTGGACCATCAGGGTCTGACCTTCGTGTACGCGTTTTTCGATGGGCGTCTGCACATCGGCCGAGCGGCTGGGGCGGGCGTTGCCGTCTTCGCGGTGCAGGTCGGCCACGTGCAGGAAAGCGGCGCGCTCCAGGCCGATGTCGATGAAGGCGGACTGCATGCCCGGCAGCACGCGCACCACTTTGCCGGCGTAGATGTTGCCGACGAGGCCGCGCTCGAGGGTGCGCTCGACGTGCAGCTCTTGCACGGCACCTGCTTCGATGATGGCGACGCGGGTTTCCTGGGGCGTCCAGTTGATGAGGATGTCTTGTTGGCTGGGCATGTACGCCAATTTAACCCATGCGGCGCAAGGCGATGTTGCTCAGGGTCTGCCATGCCGCGCGCGGCGCCTTGTTGGCCGCGATCAGGCCCGCCGCCACCTGCCAGGCCTGCACGGGCTTGTAGCGCTCGGGCATCAGAAAGCCCAGGCGCAAGCCGATGCGCTCGCCCAGCCGCACTTCCAGCCGGTCGCCGACCAGCAGTGAAGGCTGCGCCACCGTCACATGCGCGAAGCCCATGGCCTTGACGGCCTCTTCGAGCTCGCCCTTGACGCGGCTGTAGAAGATGCGCGAGCGCGCGTTGGCACCCGCGGCGCTGACCAGCATGAAGCGCTGCGCGCCCTGCGCCCTGGCCAGTTGCGCGATCTGCATCGGGTAGTCGAAATCGACCTGCCTGAAGGCCGTTTGCGTGCCGGCCTGCTTGATCGTGGTGCCCAGGGCGCAGAACACCCAGTCGACATCGAACCAATCGGTGTGGGCTTCGAGCCGGTCGAAGTTGGCCACGCACACTTGCAGCTTGGCGACGCCCGCTTGCGCCGAAGCCTCCTTGCCCAGCAACTGCGTGGCGCTGCGCTCACGCCGCACCAGCGCCCTCACCTCGCCCACGGCGGGGTCGGCCAGCAGTTGCCGCAAGGCCTGTTGACCGACCAGGCCGGTGGCGCCGGCCAGCAGGACGCGCGCGGGTGTGGGGTTCATCGGTGCGTCCGGCATGGTCGGGGTCCTTTCAGAAGCGCCAGCCCAGTGGCTTGAGCAGTTCAGCTGTTTCGAACAGGGGCAGGCCCATGATGCCGCTGTAGCTGCCGTCCATGTGGGCGGTCCATGCGCCCGATCGCCCCTGGATCGCATAGGCCCCAGCCTTGCCCATGGGCTCACCGCTGGCCACGTAGCGGGCGATCTCGTCGTCGCTCAGCGCGCGCCATTGCACATGCGAGGTGCTCAGCTTCAACTGCCCATTGACGACGACGGCCGTCAGCACGCGGTGGCCTTTGCCCGACAGGCGCGACAGCATCCGCGCCGCATCGGCCGTGTCAACGGGCTTGCCCAGAATCGCGTCGCCCAGCGCCACCGTGGTGTCCGCGCACAGAATGGGCGCATTGGGCCAGCCACCCTGCGCGGCACGGCGCTCGCGGCGCAGCACGGCGGCCTGCCACTTGGCCATGGTCACACGCTGCACATAGTCTTCGGGGGATTCGCCCTCGCGCTCGGCCTCCAGCGATTCGGCGTCTTCCTCGGGGTCGGGCAGCAGCAGTTCGTGCCTGATGCCAAGCTGATCGAGCAACTGGCGTCGCCGAGGGCTTTGCGACGCCAGATAGAGCCACGGGTTGGATGTGAAGGAGGGTGCGGTCATGGCCGCATCCTACGTCAAGGCCGCCCACGATGACGGCATGGCGACTAGAGCACCGCCTTGTCGCAGACGTCCGCCGACAGCTCGCGCGATTGCAGCCAGAAGCGGCGCTGGGGTGCCAGCCGCAGCGGCATCGACGATGACTGCACGGCTTGCGCGCCACCCAAGTCGATCAGGTCGGCCAGCAGCGAAGGTGGCGAGGCCGCCTTGTCCATGTCCAGCCAGACGGCCACGCACGGCGCCTTGGTGTGCGCGAAATCGGCGGGCGGCGGCAGGTCAGGCGAAACGGCCGTGGCCGCCCTGTCCTTTGGCGACACCTGCGCCAAGATGCCCGCGAGGTGGTCGTCTCCCGTGATCAGGCGCAGTGGTTGCTGGCCGTGGCGGCGATGCAGTTCGGCGGACAACTGCGCGGCCGGCCGATCCGTCCAGCAGCTGCGGCAGCGTTGCGCGTTGAACCGCGGCTCCCAGACGCGTGCCGCCACCAGGCACAAGGCCAGCACGGGCAAGCCCCAGACCAGGGCCTGGCTCAACCGATGCCATCGGGCTTCGTCCGCCCCGTCCACCGCCTGGAAGCCCAGCACACTCAGCCACACCGAGGCCGCGGGCACCACGGGCCACAGCCAGCGCGGCGTGAAGTGCGAGGCCTTCATCATCGTCAAGACCAGCGCCAGCATCAGCAAGCCCAGCCCCAATTGCCACGACACCCAGCGCACGCCCATGGACCATGAGCCCGGCGCGCTGTGCGCACGCAGACGCCAGGCCACGAAGCCCATGATCAACGGCGTGACCAGAAGGTACTCCAGCGCGCCCAGAATCACTTCGGCGATGGGCTGCCACACGGGCAGGTTCTCCTCCGACACAACGATGCGCTTGGCCAAGGCCAGCGAGCCATGCGAGTGCGTCAGCCACCAATCGGCATACGGCGACAGCACCAGCAAGAACGCGAACACCGCGGCCACCAGCCAGCACACATGCTCACTGATGGGCGCCACGGCAGGCTCGGCCTTGTCGCGGGCACGCGCCACGATCAGTACCAATGCCGCCGCGAAACTCGACACGCACCACAAGGCCGCATTGAGCTTGGACAGGCAAGCCAGCCCGGCCAGCACACCCGCCGCCATCCAGTACCGGGGGTTGGACAAGGCCTTGATCACCGCGGCCGACCCCCATACCGTGACGGCCCCCGCCAGCACCGTGTGCGTGAGGCTGTCATGCACACGCCACATGGCGAGCAACAGGCCGAGGTGCGCCAGCAACACACGGGCCTGCACGGAGCGGTTGGCCCCCATCGCGGCGGCCAGCGCCTGCACCCCGCCAAGCCAGAGCAGCAGACAGGCGTAGCGCGCCACCTCCAGCGTGGCGACCCAGGACAGGGAGGCGGGCTTGAAAGCCAGGATGAGCCAGGTATAGAGCGGCGGCTGACGCGTGCCATAGCCCATTTGCCACGATTGGGCAAAGTAGACCTGCTCGGCGCTGTCGATGTCCAGCCCGTTCAGACTGAATGCCTTCAACAGGCCGTACGCCAGCACCCAGACCATCACCACGACCCAGGCACTGGGCAGCGATGATGCGTTGAAGAATCTAGGCACGGTGGTAGGGGTGGTTGTTGCGCAGGGACCAGGCACGGTAGAGTTGCTCGAGCAACAGCACACGCGCCAGTGCATGCGGCAAAGTCATGTCTGACAAACGGATGGCCTCATCGGCCTGTTGTTTCAGTTTCGGGTCGATGCCATCGGCACCGCCAATGATCAGGGCCACATCGCGCCCATCGTGCAGCCAGGCCTCGGTGCGCTCGGCCAGTTGCACGCTGGTCAGGCGCGAGCCGCGCTCATCCAGGATGACGCGGCGCACGCCCTTGTCCAGCGCGGCTTCCATGCGAGCGGCTTCGGCCTGCATGATCGCCGCGACGGGCTTGCCCTCGCGCGGCTCGGCCTTGAGCGCCTTGACCTCCACCTTCCAGTCGGGCGGGAAGCGCTTGAGGTAGTCCTCGCACGCTTCGTTGGCCCAGTCTGGCAGGCGATGGCCAATGGTCACCACAGTGAGCTTCATGGCCCCGGTCCTCTACTGCTGGTCGCCGGTCTGGACGGGCGTCAACGGGCTGTCTTCTTGGCGACCTTTTTGGCTGCCACCTTCTTGACGGCCACTTTCTTGGCCGCCACCTTGCGCACGACCGGCTTGGCGGCCGCCTTGCGCGCTGGCGCCTTCTTGGCCTCCGGTGCGTTGACCTTGATCGTCTTCACGACAGCGGCGGCTTTCTTGGCGGCAACCTTCTTGGCCGCGACCTTCTTCACTGCCACCTTGGTCGCCACAGCCTTCCTGGCCGGTGTCTTCACATCGGGCTTGGCGACAGCCTTCTTGGCCGCGGGGGCCTTCTTGGCAGCCACCTTGCCGGCCACTTTACGCGTGGGCGAAGTGGTCGCGGCCTTCTGAGCCGCCGTGGTCTTGCCGGCCGCCTTCTTGGCCTTGACCGGCTTGGCGGGCTCGTCGTCTTCTTCCGGCTCGGAGGCCTTGACCAGGCCGACCTTGGCCGTCTTCAGCTTGAGCGCCACGGGCTTCTCGCCCCAGATCTCTTCGAGCTGGTAATACTGGCGGATGGCCGGCTGCATGATGTGCACGACGGCCGCGGCCAGGTCCACGATGATCCACTCGCCGTTGTCCTGGCCTTCGGTGCGCATGACCTGAAAGCCCGCGGCCCTCACGGCATCTCGCACACTGGCGGCCAGCGCTTTGGTTTGACGGTTGGAAGAGCCCGTGGCGATCACCACCCGCTCGAACAGCGGCGAGAGGTGCTCGGTGTTGAACACGACGATGTCTTGGGCTTTGACATCTTCCAGACCATCGACGATGGCGCGTTGCAGTTTACGGATGTCCATTCAGTGGGGGTCGCCCATGCGGGCATAAAGTTGATGGTTGGCAATATAGCGCGCGACGCTGGTTGGCACCAGTTCGGGCGCGAGGGTGTTTGGATCATCGCCACGCTGCAGGCGCGCGCGAATCTCGGTGGACGACACGGTCAAAGGCGGCAGAGGCAGCTCGGTGACGCGGTGGGCGAGCCCTTGCAAGGGGGGCGCGGGCCGGGGCAGATCATGCCCTCTGCAGGCGACAGCCAGCCTCAGGCCTTGCAACAAATCTTGCCAGCCTTGCCAGGTCGGCAGGTTGGCATACTGGTCCTGGCCGATGATCAGGAACCAGTCCGTCGGCTCGGTGGCCTGGCTCTGTAAAGTTTTGAAAGTCTCGATCGTGTAGGACGGGCCGGCGCGTCGCAGTTCGATGTCGTCGACCACGAAGCGCGGCTCGTGCGCCGTGGCAACCCGCACCATCGCCAGCCTGTGCGCGGCGTCGGCGAGTTGCCGCGCCTTCTGCCAGGGCTGCCCGACCGGGATCCAGCGCACCTCGTCGAGCTGCAAATGGCGCAAGGCGCTCTCGGCCAGCGCCACATGGGCCGTGTGCACAGGGTCGAAACTGCCGCCCATCAGGCCGACGCGGCGTGCACGCTGTTGAGAAGACGAGGCGGTCAAGACATCAGGCCCAGTCTCGCGCGGGCAGGAAATCGCTGTACAGGCGCGCCTCGGGGCTGCCGGCATCGGGCTGCCAGTCGTAGCGCCACTTCACGATCGGCGGCATCGACATCAGGATGCTTTCGGTGCGACCACCCGACTGCAGGCCGAACAGGGTGCCGCGGTCCCACACGAGGTTGAACTCGACGTAGCGGCCACGGCGGTAGGCCTGGAAATCGCGCTCACGCTCGCCATAAGGCGCATCACGGCGACGCTGCAGGATGGGCATGTACGCCTGCGTGAAGGCATCGCCCACCGCCTGCATCATTGCGAAGCCGCCATCGAAGCCGAGCTCGGAGAAGTCATCGAAGAAGATGCCGCCCACGCCGCGCGCCTCGTTGCGGTGCTTGAGGAAGAAATACTCGTCGCACCAGGTCTTGAAGCGCGGGTACTTGTCGTCGCCGAAAGGTGCGAGCGCGTCCTTGCAGGTCTGATGGAAGTGGCGCGCGTCTTCTCCGTGGCCGTAGTACGGCGTCAGGTCCATGCCGCCGCCGAACCACGCGACCACGCTGCCATCGGGCTTGTGCGCGGCCAGCATGCGCACGTTCATGTGCACGGTCGGCACGTACGGGTTGCGCGGATGGAAGACCAGCGACACGCCCATCGCCTCGAAGGGGCAGCCCGCCAACTCGGGCCGATGCTGCGTGGCCGAAGGCGGCAGGCTCGGGCCCTTGACGTGCGAGAAGTTGCAGCCGCCGCGCTCGAGCACATGGCCTTCTTCGACCAGCCGCGAGCAGCCATCGCCCTGCAGGCGCTCCTGCGGGCCGCGCACCCACGCGTCCTTCACGAAAGCCTTGCCGTCTTCGGCCTCGAAGGCCGAGATGATGCGGTCCTGCAGGTTCAGCAGGTAGCCGCGGACGGCGTCGGTGTTCAGGGCTGCGGTCATGGGTGTAGGCCTCAGCGGGCCTTGATGGCGCGCCAGCCGATGTCGGTGCGGAACTGCATGCCGTCGAACTGGATGCCGCGCATGTACTCGTAGGCACGCTGCTGCGCCAGCTTGGCCGAATCGCCCAGGGCCGTCACGCACAGCACGCGGCCGCCGCTGGTCTTGATCGCGCCTTGCTCGTCCATCGTCGTGCCCGCGTGGAAGACCATCGCGTCATCCGAATCGGCGGGCAGGCCGGTGATGACATCGCCCTTCTTCGGGTCAAGCGGATAGCCGCCCGCGGCCATGACCACACCCAGCGCGAAGCGGCGGTCCCATTGCAATTCGATCTGGTCGAGCGTGCCGTCGGTAGCGGCCAGCATCACGTCGACCAGGTCGCTCTTGAGGCGCATCATGATGGGCTGCGTTTCAGGATCGCCCATGCGGCAGTTGAACTCGAGCGTCTTG
>JASGJC010000040.1:0-126752 GCA_049840915.1 Aquabacterium sp. | reverse complement strand
TTATATAACTTACTTGGTTCGTTGGTGTTGCTAACCGGGAAACACGATAGAATCCGAACAGCACCTAAAGCCCTGGCCGACATCGACAAAGCCAGCGGCGGCAAAGCGTTGTGGAAATAGCTGGAAGCTGTGGTATCATCGTGGTCTTCGCTGATTGCGGCAACGAAATCAGCGGAAAAATGCCGAACCAGTTTCGGGCGGTTAGCTCAGCGGTAGAGCACTGCCTTCACACGGCAGGGGTCGCAGGTTCGAACCCTGCACCGCCCACCAGTAAATCCCTGTAAAATCAAGCACTTAGTCGAAAGGCTAAGTGCTTTTTTATTTTCCGTACAGGATTTTTGTGGCTGTAGTCTGGCTTTATTGTCAATGTTGTTGAAGCTCTATGCAGAGCCGGTGTGGCCAAATCTGTATGCGCGGCTGGTTCGGCAATCTAGTTCCGCAGAGAGGCGGCTTCAGCATTCGTATTTTCAGCGTTGCTGAACCCGTCGGCCTCTATCGGCCTGCGCAGCTTTCATGGCGCACGATCAGCTCCCGCTTCAGGCTGGTTCGGTCCACGATTCTGGCGCGCCAATGACTGCACCTAGCGCAAGCGGGCGTGCGCAGGTCGTGGCAAGATCATTATTCCCGGTTAAATGCCTGCTGGAGCAGCAGAGCCCCCAGTGGCACTTACAGAAAATCGGCAAGAACCTAGGAGACCCGCTACAGTGATCTGGACAGATCCCCCCCTTTCCAAGCTCTTTCCCTCACGGGCGGCGGCTACCAGACTCGTCGCTGCCAGGGCACTTCGAGACTGTCGAAGAGCATGTCGGTGTGCCAATTGGCCAGCGCTTTCATCTGACATGCGGCACTACAATCGGCGGCATCATCTCTCGCTCTGGCTGCCTTCGGGATCCCGATGAAGAGAGTCGTCGAAGTGTTCGAGGAGGACGGCAAGATAATCTTCCCGCCGTACGAGCCACCGTCGACCAAGGCTGGTAAAGGATTGGACCTTTGGCAGTACTCCTATAAGCCTCGCTACTTGACCGCGCTGCTTCGCGAAGCCGTCACGCAGCTTATCAACAAAGCGCGACGCTCGCGATGCCAAGCATGCGGTTGCTAGCCTAGGACCCAGTTTGCGCTAAATATTTTGTCCGATCCGAGCACCTTCCAATGCATTCGATGCCTCCGCCAATCTGGCATGAGCTTATTCACAGATCCCAAAAAAGCCCTTGTGTGGTTTTTCTCCGCTATGTGGCAGAGCTCATGCACGACCAACATAGTCTTGCACCGATGCAGGCAGTTCCATGACGCACGGATGGAGTTCAAGACGTCATGCTTTGAGCAGACTCGCCACCTACTCAAACGCTTTGATGCGAAATCCCGTTCCCGCAAGCCTGACACCCGTTCCCAATGCCGCACTCTGGCCGGTAACCGCTCCAGTGCCTTCTGCCTGTAGAAGTCCTGCAAATATGGCTCGAGTTGTACTGGAGTGACTGTGATCTTCAGGGCAACAAACGACGAACCTTGCGGCAGTGAAACGCAGGCTCGGCACCACCAAGCCTGGCACGTGATTCACCTCTGTAAAGTAGGTGCGCCCTCCGTACTTCAATCGGCTACCCGTCACCACCAGATCCTGCGCCTGCGGCATGTCAACCTGAGCCTGCTTTTCGCGGATCTATCTGGCACCGTACCAATGCTTCTTGCTCAGTGGCGTCCGCGTGTGGGCCGCGCAGCAGCACCGGTGGGCCACGCTCCACGGTCACGTAGTGGCGCTTGAGGTCATTGTCTGGCTTGAATACCCAGTCGATGGCAGTGATACCGTATTGCAGGCGGGGCATCGTTCAGTTCTTCAACAGAATGTCCTGGATGTGTGCTGGCGGAAGTCCCCGACGAAGTACGGGTTGACTGGGTGACCCCCAAAGGTCATAAACTTGATCGCGTAGAACTCGAAGGGAAAGTTGTCGGCCTCGTCGGCCAGCACATCCAGGATTTCGTCCGCGTAGTCTTCGGATGGTTCGCACAGCAATCGCAGTCCGAAGGTGTTCTCATGGCGCGAGTTGCGAGGGTAGCGTTCCACGAACATCGACGGCAGGTCAGCCCGGTTTCTTCGGCCTTTTGAAGAACGCCTGGACGGCTTCCTTGCAAAGAAGCGCCTCGACGCCCAGGCGCTCGATCCGACTTCTGCTCGCAGAGAGCGTGAGGTCAATTGCCGACATCACCGAACTCTTCCCGGCCTCGTTGTCGCCAGCGAAGATGTTGATGTCCGAATTCAGTTCGACCGTTAGCGACCTAAAGCGCTTGAAATTGGACAATACGACCTTGCGGAGGAAGAGCGGTGGCGTTTCGTTAGCTTGTAATGTCGTCTCTGCGTTCACTGTGAGGCCATCCCGGAAACCGTTCTTGTTCCCTAATGATAGGCAGTCATTGCTTGACTTTCATTTTTACCGCCACGTGACTCAGTGGTATGCGGCTAACCGCGACTACTCGACGCCATCCTCGTAGGGTTCGGCATCGGTTGACTTTACGCCATCGAGTAGGCTCCCCATGAACGTCGAGGCCTCTGACGGCTCAAGGCCATGCCGGCCCCGACCGTCAAAGTACAGCGCGCAGAGCCCTGGAAATGCGTGGGGATCCACCTTGTAGACAACCCCAACCTGCAAGCTTGCGACGTAGCCGAACGACTCAAGTTCGTCTCGCAGCTGCGCAGCATCGAGACGGTCTTCATCTTCGCGTACTGTATCGAAGAAGGCGCTGTCCTTGACCTCAAAATTTCCACGAAGGGCTTCATAGAATGTCTGTTCGACGAAGTTCTGGGTAGCGCCGAAGAGGCTTCCGAACTCGTGCCTCGACCTTTTTGCTCACGTTATGCGTGACATCACCGGCACGAGGTTTGAGCGCTTTACCAAGCGGGCGTTCGCAACTGTGTTCGGTGAGTCTAGTCGGGGCAGTGCTTACGGAGGGAGGTGTACCGTAACGACACGAAGCCTAAAACAATGGAAAGTACTTTGCTGACAGTAACTTAGCGAAGTTTTCTGGAGTCATCCAAAACCGATGACTGCACCTCTCCTGTACTTGGATTCCCGGTACACACGACAGCAAGGTAACGAAGAAACCCGAACTTATGGCGACATCGAAGAACTCTACTGCTTGCAAGTGCGACTGCAAAGCGCTACACTGCATACACAGTAGAACTCTTCGACACCATGATTCAGCCCCTCGCCGCCCTTGCCCAAGTTCACACAGCCGTTGTGTTCAGGGATCAAGCTCCTCAGGAAGCTGAGGACGGGAACGTGCGTGCGCTGGCGATCCGAGATCTCGTCTCAAGCAAACCACTGCAATGGCATGAATTGCCTAAAGTGGGCGTAGCTGAAAAGTATCACGCCCATTGCCTCCAGCCCGGTGACGTTGTGCTTCCTTCCCGGGGAGACTACTACAAAGCGTGTCTGTTCACCGGTGCGGACCTGCCAGTGCTCCCGGTAGGGCAGCTGAATGTCATCCGACCGATGGGCGATTGTGATGCTGGATACCTCGTCTGGTACCTCAACCTGAAGTCAACCCAGAGCCGGCTCTCGCCATTGCTGACAGGCACCAGCATCAAAGCATTGACGAAAGCATCCCTCGTCTCACTGGAAGTCGAGATTCTGCCTCTTCATGAGCAATTGCGGATTGCCGAGCTAGACCAGATTACCAAGCGCGTCGTGGCCTTGCGGCACCGGCTCACCGAACTGGACGAGGCCGAAACAAGCTATGTCACCAAGCAACTTCTAAACGACGGAGGCCGCCGTCATGCTTGACCATCAACAGAAAGAAGAACTGAGCCACGCCATGTGGCATGTGTTGGAGGCGAGCCGTGGTGCTGCTGACCCGAGCGATGTACGTGACTGCGCGTTGGCATTGCTCCTGCTCAAATACATGTCTGATTGTCGGCGGAGTGACCGTCACACTACTGCAGCACCTGCAGCCGAGTGCGGCTGGTTCATGCCAGACGGTGCAGACTTCTATGCACTGCTCGCGGACCAACATAAGGCCGGCAATGCTCAGCGAATCGACCGAGCCCTTCACGCCATCGAAGAAGCAAACCACTTTCTGGAGGGAGTTTCCCAACAGCTGAGGTTTGACTTCACGGCCTGGGGGAACGCTGAACAAAAGGACCGCGCACTCGCACACCTGCTGTCCAGCTTCGCGGTGAACACGCTTGATTTCCGCTCTTGGGGAGACTCGGCGCCTGAAGCCGTGGCTTATGCATGCGACACCCTGATCAAGCAAACTGCAACGGCCATCGGCAAAAAGGGCGGTGAGTTTTTCACGCCCCCTGAGCTGTCGCAACTCATTGCCCGGCTGATGCAAGCAGAGCCGGGCGAAAGCATCAGTGACCCCTTCTGCGGCTCGGGCACGCTCCTGATGACCTGTGGCCAGCTCGCGCAACAGAAGTCGGGGCATCAGGGCAGCTGTTCACTGTACGGACAGGAGAAGAACGGCAGGACCTGGGCGCTCGCCCATATCAACATGGTGCTGCATGGAGAGAACCAGGCGCAATTGGCCTGGGGCGACACGCTCCGCGATCCAAAGTTCCTCGCCAAAGATGATGGCAGGACGCTTCAGACCTTTGACGTCGTCGTCTCGTGCCCTCCTTTTTCTCTACGCGAATGGGGGCATGAAGACGCCCTTCACGATCCGTGGCGTCGTTACCGGCGTGGTGTCCCACCACGGGCATCGGGAGACTATGCGTTCATCAGCCACATGGTTGAGACCCTCAAGGCTCGCACAGGGCGTATGGCAGTGGTGGTGTCGCTCGGCGTATTGTTCCGCGGCGGCGCTGAGCAACAGATCCGCGAGAAGCTTCTGCAAGAAAACTTAGTTGATGCCGTGATCGCACTGCCGCCCAAGATGCTCCCGCACACAGCCATCCCTGTTGCCCTCCTGGTGCTCCGCAAGGGCAAGGCTGATGACCACGTGTTGTTCATTGATGCCAGCCTGGGCTACCAACATGGCAAGCTTCAGAACGCTCTCCGTGAAGACGACCTGGCTCGAATCGAGAGTGCCTACCAACGCCGAGAAGACTTTCCCAAGTACTCACGTCGAGTGAGTCTTGTTGAAATCGTGTCCAACGGTCACAACCTGAATGTGGCGCGTTACATCGATGCGACCGATGACGAAGAAACGCTGGACCTGGGCACCCTCAGAGCTGAACGAGACCAAATCAGAGCTGAACTGGCCCACCTGGAGGCACGAATGGCCGAACTGATCATGGAGGTCGAATGAATTCCACAAAGGAAAACGGCCGCTTACGCGACCGCCTCCTCTTTTGCGTCTTGGAACCTGACGTCCGTCCGAAGAGGGAACTGCCAAGCCATGTGACCCAAGCGCTTACAGGGAAATCATAACACGTATGCTCAAACAGATCAAAACCAATGCAGCGGGGAATTTGGCACGCATTCAAGCCCTTTCTCACGCTCGCTTGAGCAACTACCGCAGCTTTTTCGGCGCGGCAGACGATGCGCAAGCGCTTGCACTCTATCAATGGAACGAAGAACTGAGCGCGGTTCTTTTTCGCACCATCTCGCTGGTGGAGGTGGTGCTGCGCAATCAATTTCACAAGGCTTTCAGCCTGCGCTACGGCGCAGTAGGCGGACATGCCTCCCGAGATTGGTACGAGCATCTCGCACTCGGCGCACTGTCCAAAGCCAAGATCAAAGACATCACGCACTACAAAAAAGGGCAACAGCAGTTGCCCCGCATTCCCGCGCCTTCTCCAGACGACGTGGTGTCGGGGCTGACATTCGGGTTCTGGCCCCACCTGCTCGACCTGACCACGGACATCACTCATCAGGCTATTGACTGGGGGACCATCATCCTGGATGTGCTGCCAGGGCATCGGCAACGGATGCTCACGCACTGGGCCAAGCCCAAACACCGCGATGCGCTCTTCGCGAGGCTCGACCTGTGCAACGAGCTGCGCAACCGCATTGCCCATCATGAACCCATCTGGAAACTCGGGCCTTTGATGCAGGAGAGCCGGCCGCGCCAAGGCAAGCCGCTCACGGCACAAGCACCAGCCCCAAAAACGCCAGACGAGGCATTGACACGCCTGCGCCTGCTGTATGGCCGAGTGACCGAGCTGCTGTCATGGCTCTCACCCGACATGGCCGCACAGCATGCCAACTGTGAGCTGCACCTGCGCTGCCTCAGTTTGATGGACCCCAAGACCCTCAAGGCGCTTCAACACGCCTTGCCACCTGCAGAAATTGACTTGGCAACAGTGCCCAACCTTCGCGCATTGCGCAAAGCCCTTCGCCACGCATCGCGCCGCCAACAACCCGTGCTCATCAAAGATGTCCATCGCACCATCGGCCACCTGACCTGCTTCGTACCCGCATGACCCTCACCCTCGACACCCGCCTGGCCGAGCTGCAGCGCGCCGCGCAGCTCAAGCTGGGCGGCTGCCTGCTGCGCCTACAGCAGTACGAGTTGCTGCTAAAAGCCTTGGTGGCGAATACCGATTTGGCGGGCGAGCCGGCCCAGTTGCAAGCTTTGCGAGACGCCCAGGTGGCGAGCGTCCACAAGACCACACTGGGCGGGCTGGTGAGCCTGTTCACGGGCGGCTACCTGTGTGCGGGAGATGAGTCCGCCCCAACGCCGGAGACCGACGTTAAGTTTCACAGGGCGAAGCCGACGCCCTCTGGCGCCGGAACAATATCGTCAAGCTTTTTTATAAGGAGCACGCCGCATATGGCTGTGTGTCGCAGAACTGGGGAGCGTCGAAAGGCGACGACCATCACGATGAAGTCTGCGTCGTGCTGAACCCGAAGACTCTTAAAGCCTACAAGGACGGCAAACTTCACGCATTGTCGTCGCTGACACTGAACCGACTGTATGTGGCGCTGTCGAGGTCATGAGGCAATGTGTACCTGGTACCGCAGACCTATATGGCGCGCTACAAGCTAGGCAGCGCGACACGTGGTCAAGCGCAATGACCGCTTGATGCCGGAAAGCGTGAGGAGGCCAGCAGTAGGTCTATGGTAGCAACCGCTGGAGGCTGTGTGATAACGCGCTGATTGACGGCAACCTTGCCCATGGTTTGCGTGCACCTGACCACACGGAGGTCAGGTATGCCCAGATTCATCGAGGGACAAGACAGGCACCAAGTTACCTTGCTGCCTGAGTGCTTGGACGATTTCATTGCAGAGGACAGCACGGTGCGAATCGTGGATGTCTTCATCGGTGGACTCCAAACGTTCCTGAGAGGCTCGTAGCCCCTGTGCGGTCTCTCGGTTGGAATTGCGACGGGTGTGAAACCATATGCCGGCTCACGCGCCTGACGTCAGAGGCGTTATCACACAGCCTCGCTGCATGGCCGTCAGCGAAACGATTAAGACGGCGGACAGGAGAGGGGGGCACTTGCGACGATCAGGGCTGCTGGACTTGGTGGTAGCAAGCCCGCCTCACACTGTGAGCTGCTGTTATAGAAAGAGTGCCATTATTTTGGCGAAGATGCGCCCAAGTCGCTAAAATAACGGGCGTCTGATATGATGTTATGTAATTATTTGAGCACTTTTTGCATCTTGAAGCTAGAATAATTCCATCATGGCTAAGAGAACTGCTCCTTTACTGCCCTCTGCCGAGGAACTGTTGCGTCAGTTTGGCGAGCGCTTACGTCTTGCTCGTCTACGCCGACGATTGACGGCCAAGCAGGTAGCGGAACGCGCTGGCATGGCACCCATGACGCTGCGCAGCCTTGAGCGCGGCGCAGCTGGCGTAACGATGGGTGCCTATTTGGCGGTCATGCAGGTGTTGGGCCTTGAGCAGGACATCAGCCTCTTGGCTCAAGCTGATCCCCTGGGTCGCGAGTTACAAGACGCACAGTTGTCGGGAGCCCATCGTCGGCAAGAAACCCCAAAGGATGGGCCGCTTTTGTTTGAACCAGCTCCATCAAGCCATCCTTCGACCCTAACCGCAGCGGGAACAACTGCTGGTCAATTGCGCGAGGCAGTCGAGGCACTGTCGGCCGAGGGTGTTCGATATGCCATAGCGGCTCTGCCTGTCGAACAACTGCGCAAGGCCTTGGAGATTTCGCCGGTCGCACAGTTGAGCAAAGCCGTCGATTCGCTGCCAGATGTGCAAATCCGAAATGCGATCTCCAACTTACCCGTCGAGCAGTTGCGTCGGACGCTGGAGGCATTGCCCCAGAAGCAGTTGCTCAAGGCGATCAATGCGTCATTGACTGCCCCGTTAAAGCATGCGGAAGGCAAGTCGTTGGGTGTTGCCACCTCGGACGACTGGTTGTCACAAGGTGGCTTCGCAAGTGCCGACGCGCTGGCGGGATTGCTAACGCCTTCCGGAGCGCCATCTAAGCGACCGCGATGATTGCACCATGACGCTGATCGCTGTCTACGCTGAGTGGGATGGGCTTGACGCCCCCTTGCGTCTAGGGCGCCTGCATGCACGCAAGGGGGCCGGACGGGAAGTCTTCGAGTTCGAGTTCGACGACCAAGCCCTGGCGCACCCAGCCACCACCAATTTGTTGCTGGACCCACGCTTGGGGCTGTACGCGGGGCGCCAGCATCCAGCGCAAGCTCACACGATCTTTGGCGCATTCTCCGATGCAAGCTCTGATCGCTGGGGTCGATTGCTGATGCAACGGCGACTAGAGCGGCGCAAGCGGGCAGGCGAGGTTGCAGCCAATGCGCGCCTGTACGAGTCCGACTACCTGTTGGGGGTGCACGATGCATTCCGGGTAGGAGCCCTGCGACTGCGACTCGATGATCAAGGTGACTTTCTAGACAACCAGCATGGCATGGCCGCGTCGCCCTTTGTGCAGTTGCGCGAGCTCGAGGCCGCCAGCCTTGCGTTAGAACGGGACGAGGAAAACATGGCGGCGGCCGGCAATGATTGGTTGCGCATGTTGATAGCGCCAGGCGGATCGCTAGGGGGCGCAAGGCCCAAGGCCAGCGTTGTAGATCCAAATGGCCACCTATGGATTGCCAAGTTTCCCAGTGTGCGAGATGAACACGATGTAGGCGCCTGGGAACTTGTCGTCCAGTCGCTGGCGCGTGCCTGTGGGCTGAGGGTCCCCGAAAGCCTTGCGCGACGCTTCGCCAATCCGCATCACAGTTTTGGTGAAGCGCTTTGACCGCACTGCACAAGGAAGGCGCCTGCATTTCGCATCAGCCATGACGCTGACAGGTCATAAGGATGGTGACGATGCTTCAACAGGAGTCAGCTACCTTGAGATTGCTCGGATCCTGATTGATCACGGCGCGCAGCCGAAGACCGATCTTCAGGAGCTTTGGTCGCGCATCGTATTCAACATGCTCGTATCCAACGTTGATGACCACTTGCGCAATCACGGCTTCCTGCTGGTTCCCGGTAAAGGCTGGCGCTTGTCCGAAGCCTATGACATGAATCCTGTCGACTTTGCACAGGGTCTCAAGCTCAACGTGAGCGAGATGGACAACGCGCTGGATCTTGAACTCGCGCGCTCCGTGGCGAGCTATTTTCGTGTCGCTAAAAAGGAGGCCGATGCCATCATCGACAGCAGCCGGAGCGTGGTGAGGCAATGGCGCACTATCGCCAATAAGCTCGGCATCACTGCTCGTGAACAGGAACGCATGGCTCCGGCATTTCATCTGGCTGGTTGAGGTGACGAGGAAGGACCTTCAATGCATGTGAAAGCGATGAAGGCAGCCAAATGGCTAGTGCATTTGAAAGTTCACAGCTGCGCCAAACAGCCATTGGCCATATCAACTTAGACGGCAGGTGCTACCGCGCCCAAACCGTGCCACCCCTGATAACCCATGTACGCGCCCACAAGGAGCATGAGCACACCAGACAGGTAAGGCGCCTGTTGAGAAATCGCCCCAAACCCCGACCAGCGCTTGGACACATGCTTGACGCTCAGCGCCGCCAGTACGCCGGACGCCACCATCGTGAGCGCCAGACCGACACTGAAACACATGACCAGCGACGCCCCCAGGGCAAGGCGCTTGACCTGCAGGCACAGCAGCAGAACGGCGATGGATGCGGGGCATGGCACCAGCCCACCTGTCAAACCGAACATCACGATCTGAGGCGTGGTCACAGAACGGTTGGCAAAACGCCGCCTGATGTCATTGGCATGGGCCAGTTCGTGCGGATCCTGCTGATACGTGGGTACCATGACATCGAGCCTGTCATAGGCCGGTACGGCGTGATGGTGTGACTCGCCGTCTCTCGGCGCCACGAACGCGACATCGAAGTCATGCGAATGGTGACCGTGCGACAGCGTCAAGCGGGTAGCGAATTCATGAGGCTCCGCAACGGTTTGCCGCGACACCAGCACACCATCTTTCTGAATGAAGGTGAAGCACTCAGGACTGCTGCCAGCTCGCTCTATCTCCAAGCCGATTTCGCTGGCTGCTGGCGCATGATGATGACGGTTCTGCGCGGCCACCATGAAGCGAGCCTTGCCGCCTTCTTCGTGAATGCTGAGCTCCAAGACGCCGTGCCCCGTTTCGATCAGCTTGATCTCTTCGTGGTCATGCGGATGATCGTGAGCATGACCATGCTCTTGGTGCCCATGCTCGCCATGATGGTCGCGGTGCCCATCATCTGCGCCATGGTCATGGAAACAGGCGCTTTGCTGACGGCGGACGCGCCAAAGCATCCAGGCCGCCACACTGATCACGACGACCGCCGACGCAAGCTGAAAGTAAGGCTCCACGCCATGCGCATCCCAATTGCGGCCAAAGTACAAGCCTGCCAGCGCAACCGCCCAGACCACCGCCGTGTGCGACAGCGTAGCGGACAGGCCCAGCAAGATCGCCTGGGTTACCGTACCCCGAATGGCCACGATGAATGCCGCCATCATGGTCTTGGAGTGCCCCGGCTCCAGGCCATGCAGGGCGCCCAGCAAGATCGCGCTAGGCACGAACATCCAGGCATTGCCCTGTGTCAACAGGGTAGAAAAATCGCTCATACCGGGCCTACAGATACTTCGTGATGTCCTTGAATTCCTGGATCGTGGCTTCGGCGCTTTGCTTGCCCTCGCGCACGATGTGCTCCAGACAGTGACCAATGTGGTTGTGAACCAAGGTTTTCTTGGCTTTGGAGATGGCACTTTCGACGGCTTGCAACTGCTGTGCGATGTCAAGGCAGTCGCGCCCGTCTTCCAGCATCTGCAAGATGCTGTTGAGATGGCCATAGGCGCGCTTGAGGCGCTTGACGACGTCGGGGTGGCTTAAATGATTTGTCATGTTCGCATCCTATCCTCCAGGGGGGATGTTGGCAACCGGGTCTTGTGTCGATACAATCGCGCCACCTCAACTTTGGAGCCTCTCCTGTGGACAGTCCCAGTCTTCGATTCACCATCGACCTCACACAGGCCAGGTAAGCGCAAAGCACTGTTTTGCCGCTGCCTTGCCGACATGGCGGGCAGCTTTCAACCGGGTCGGGCTCAACGACCCTGCAAGCTCCCTATTGAACATTCATGGCCGTGCGGCGACGCACAGGCCGTATTGCGGCGCATCCATTGATGTGCGCCGAGGAGTTTTGTGCATGCGGTTTGATTTTTCTCTCAAGTGCCAGCCAGGGCTGAGCCAGCACGCGGCAGCGTTCGCGCTGGCATCGGCTTCAACACTGGGCTGGGCCCAGGCAACTGAGCAACCGGCGACAGAACAAGAAACCTGGAACGCCAAGTTCCAATCCACCTACGTCTGGCAAGAAAAGCGACCGATGGCAGCCGACTACTCGGGCGCCAACAGCTTGTCCACGCGCAAGGAATACAGCTATTCGTTCACTGCCACGATGGCCCTGGGTTGGCGCCCCTGGTCGGGCGGCGAGTTGTACCTCGATCCGGAAGCCGCACAGGGCGTTCCCCTGTCCAACCTGACCGGGTTGGGTGGCTTCACCAATGGCGAGATGGCCCGCACCTCCGGCCCCACGCTCAAGGTCTACCGCGCCCGCCTCTTCCTGCGCCAGACCTGGGGGGATGGTGGCGATCGTGAAGCGGTCGAATCCGCTGCCAACCAGTTGGGCGGCATGGTGGACAAGCGCCGCTGGGTGCTGACGGCTGGCAACCTGTCCGTGCTCGACATCTTCGATGCCAACAGCTACAACCACGACCCCAGGACGCAGTTCATGAACTGGTCGCTGATGGCCAATGGTGCGTTCGACTATGCGGCGGATGCGCGGGGCTATTCATGGGGTATCGCGCTGGAGCGCTACATGGACGACTGGGTGCTGCGCGCAGGTCGCTTCATCGAGCCCAAAGAGCCCAATCAGCAGCAACTCGACTCTCGCATCTTCAAGCACTACGGCGATCAGATCGAGTTGGAGCATGCCCACGAGATCGACGGGCAGCCAGGTAGGCTGCGCATGCTGGCATTTCGCAACAAGGCCTTGATGTCCCGCTACCAGGATGCGTTGGCTCTGGCCGCCGAAAGCGGGGAAGCGCCGGACATCAATCAGGTCCGCGGCGGCGAGCAGATCAAATACGGTGTCGGCATCAACCTCGAACAAGCTCTCACCGCCGACGCAGGGCTTTTCATGCGCGGCAGTTGGGCGGACGGCGGCACCGAAACCTACGCGTTCACGGAGATCGACCGCTCGCTGGCCGTGGGCGGTCTGCTCAAAGGCACGCGCTGGGGGCGGGCGCAGGACACCGTGGGCCTGGCCTGGGCAAGCAATGGTTTGTCGCAAGCGCACAGGCAATATCTGGCCGAAGGTGGCATGGGCTTTTTCCTGGGCGATGGCGCATTGAACTACAAGCCCGAAACCGTCATCGAAGCCTTCTACGGTTTCAACCTGTGCAAAGCAAGTTGGCTGACGCTGGACTGGCAGCAGATCCGCAACCCCGGCTACAACGCTGATCGCGGCGCTGCCACGGTCAGTTCATTGAGGCTCCACACCGAGTTCTGACCCCCCATCCCTCGATGACATGCAGGAGACTGCCTCTTCAACTGGCATGCACTTCGTACTGCCACAGGTACCAGCAGCCACCTTTGACCTTGAAGTTGAAGACGACTTGCCCCTCCTGGCCTTCCTTGAAGACCTCGACGGCGGCGGCTGTGCTGGTCTGGCTTTTGACATGGGACAGCAGTTCGTTGTCCTGCATGTACTTGTTCAAGCTCGGCCATCGCCAGTATTCGCTCGCCGAGAGGTAGGACCTTCGAGGGCCGTGCAGCGAGCGGCCTTCGGTGTCGATGGCGCCTTCCGACCACTGCAGCAGTGGCAGGGGCAGCACGGTGCGTTCCAGCGCGAAACCTTTGGAGTCGGAGAACGCGGGCAGGAAGTCGACGAACTTCTCGGGCTTCTTGGGCGAGCAGTCGGCGGCCCAGCTCAATGCGGGTGCCATGGCCAGGGTCACGATGAGGCGGGTGATGGGGCGCATGAGATCGGTGGGCGATGGATGGGGCGTACCAGTTTGCCGCAGGCGCGGCCTGGCCCGATGCGCCGTCTGCGCATATCACCGCGCTGAAATCTCATGAGGCCGTGCGCCCTGCGCGCTAGATGACGACCGTGCTGCCATCGAAGCGTGTGAACCTGAAACCCTCGAAAGGCTCGCGGAATGTCAGCTTCTCGTCACGCAGCAGGCTGATGGCGGTCTCTTCGGCCAGCGGCAGGGAGGCCGCGGCATCGGAGCGCCAGTGGATGCCCGCCCAGTTGCGGCCGGTGCCGATGTTGGCCGCGAGCTTGTTGAGTTCGCCGCCGATGGTCAGCGTGGGGCCCGTGTACGGTATCAGCCTGGTCGGGTCGTTGGGATCGGGCTGGACGGGGTTGGGGAAGGGCGCGCGCTCGTCGAAGAAGGCCTTGAGCAGCGTGGCGTGGAGGGCCGAGCTCGATGAGGCGCCACCCGGGTACGAGCTGTGGTTGGGGGCGCCTTCGGGGTAGGCGCTGGTGAGCAGGTGGCTGCCGAACTTGTCGTGGCTGCGCGCCAGGGCTTCGGATTGGAGGATGTCCGGGTGGAGGGGGTGGCCGACCTTGTTGACCAGGCGGTGATGCACCAACCCGCCATACGCTTCCGGGCGCGGGACGCGGTGCACGAACCATTTGAGCCAGTAGGTGCCGCGGATGTCGCGTGCCGTGCCCAACGGCAGCAGCGACTGGACGTAGCCCAGCGCGAAGCTGCCTGCCGCAGGGGCCGACGTGGTCACGGCCTGGAGGTACGGGTTGGTGGGATTCAAGGGGGCGCCGATGCCGCCTGTTCTCAAGGAATCGGTGCTGATGGGGGTGCCCAGTATCTGCGAGGCGGACCAGAAGCCCGGCGCGCCTCGGGCGAACTCGGCCAGATCGCGGCCGGTGCTCACATGGCGGCGCACGGGATCGAAGCGGATCGCGCGCGTGGGTGCCTTGCCGTTCTGGATGGACAGCCATTCGTCGTGGTGGCCCAGGAAGTCATTGCCGGGCAGTTGCGTGCTGATCAACGCCGGGATGTGCGACACGCCATAAGGCGCGTCGAGCAGCGCGAATTGCGAGATGTAGGGCCCGACCGCCACGCCGGGCGGCACGACATGGCGGGCCGTGTGTCCGGAGCGGTCGAGCGGATCGAGGTAGCGCGCCGTGCCGCGAAAGAGCAGCTCGGGGGTCACGCGGCCGCTGGCATCCCTGGGGCCCGCGTAGGCGGGCAGCTTGTCGATCTCGGCGGCGGCTGCGCGCACCAGCGGGTGACGGGTGTCGTTGCGGTACTCGTGGAAGGGCACGTCGCGCAGCAGCGATTGCCAGTAGAGCTCGATGGCTTCGGCGGCCTTCTCGGCGCTGGCGATGGTCGGGGCGGGCGGGATGGCGATCTGGTTCGGCGAGGCGCCCGTCAGGTTCAAGGCCAGCGTGCCCAAGGGGTTCACCAGCTTGCGCGTGCCGCCCAGCACGACCTTGTCGAAGTCGGCCGGGTTGCGGGTGCTCAAGGCGTGCTGGAGGGTGGCCCACGCGGCCGGATCGACCTCGCCTCGGGCATCGTGAGGCAGGCCACGCGTGTCGCTGCCGATCTTGTTGCCGTAGCGTTCTTCGTCGCCGTTGGCGTGATGTGGCGGCAAGGGCTGTTCGAAGTTCTCCTTGGCGCGGTCGATGCGCAGGCGGTAGGTGTTCAGCTTGAGCTGCTGGTCGAGGTCGGCGCTGCGGATGTTGAAGAAGTGGTCGTTGGCCTGGGTGGTGTCGCTGGCGGCGGGCTTGGCGATCAACGCGCCGCCGACGGCCAGGACGCCGGCCGTGCCCATGAAATGGCGGCGGCCCGAGAGTGGCACGACCACCGATTGCTGGTCTGCCGGCGTGTCAATGGAGTTGGACATGGTGAAGACGCCTCCTGTGTGATGCGGATGGCGGGCAGGTGAGCAATGCGTGTTCCAGCGTGTTGCACTGGGAGATCGCATGCCTTGCTTGACCGATGCCGTCGCTGCATTGGCCGATGTGGCGCTTTGCCATGGCGCGCTGTTGCGTGATCGGCAATTGCCGTGCGGGCTGGTGCTGGAAACGAGCCAGCGCTCACCGCTGCCCGTGTAAGCACATGCGCAAAGGAGATGACGACATGAGCAAGATGATGAACAAGGCCGGGGCGTGCGCATTGGCGCTGATGCTGGCGGGCATGGCGGCCAGGTTCACTGCGATGGCGCGAAGGGCGAAGAGGCCATCATCCAGGTATGGGGCGTGGGGCCGGTCAGCACCACGCAGGCGGGCAGGCCCGCGCGATGACATGATGCTGACGGCTCAAGCCGCGCCAGACTTGCTGCGCGCATAGACGGCCCACAGTCTGGCGAGGTCGGCCGCGCCATCTTTGCCGCTCACGCTGCGGAAGGTCGCGCCGGCCTTGTTGGCTTGGCCGACCAGCACTTGCGCGATGCCCAGCCGGAGCTTGCTGGCTTCCGCCGCGACGAGGCCGCCTTTGTCGATGCCTTGTTGCATCAGGCTCAGGCCCTTGTTGCTGTCGCCGCTGATGGCCACGTTGTAGCCCAGCTTGACCAGCGCGTTGCCATCGGTGGCGGCCAGGGCCTGTGCCTCGGCGCCGGCGCGCGCGGACTTGTCTTCATCGCTGCGTTTGGCCAGCAGGTCGCGCAGGCGCTGGTGGCGCGCGGCCTCGGGGCCCGTGCCCAGCGCGCCACTGCCGTAGCCCTTGTCCAGCACCTGCTTGCCTTCGGCGGGGAAGCCCGCTTGCGCGGCCAGTTGCGCCATCTCGACGTAGTCGTTGGCATTGCGCAGGCTGCCCGTCGCGAAGGCCAGGCGGTAGGTGTCGAGGGCGAAGCGTTCGCTGAAATCGGGCTTGCGCTGCAGGCGGGACAAGACGTCGGCCCAGTACTCCTTCTTGGGGTAGTAGGTCAGCAGCTTCTCGACGGCGTAGACGTACTTGTCCGTGTCGTTGAGCTTGGCGGCGGCGTTGAGCAGCAGCTTGAGCTGGTCTTCCGTGGGCTTGCCGCCGGCCTTCTCGGCGCTTTGCACGCTGGATGTGAGGGCCTTGCTGGCACCCGCGTAGTCGCCCGACAGGTACTGCGCCTGGATGACCAGGTTGCGCACCGACACATTGGTGCCACCTTCGCTGGCATAACGCTGGCCCCATTGCGCGGTCTTGCCATAGTCCTTGGCGCGGTAGGCGCTGCCCGTGAGCGATTCGATGTACTGCAGCTTCTCGGCGGGGCCGAGTTTGCCACCGCTGTCGAGGCTGTCGAAGGCGGCTGTGGCGGTCGGCAGGTCGCCGGCACCGGCCGCGGCGGCCAGGCGCATGCGATCGATCACCTGGCCTTCGGCCGCCGACTTGCCACCCACGGCATCGGCCTCGCGCACCTTGGCCAGGGCCTCTTTGAACTTCTGCGCCTTGATCAGGTCGCGTGCCGCCTGCAAGGGTTTGCCCACTTCAGGTCGCAGGCCGCCATCGGCCGCCTGAACCACTTGCGCGGCCGTGGCCGTCACTGCCGCGATCGCCAAGAGGGCGAGGCGGGTTGCGAATCGCTTGGATGTGATCATGTCTGTGCTCCTGTTCACTTGATGAACTGCTCGTTGCCGATGACGCCCAGCTTGGTCACGCCCAGGCGCTGCGCGCTGGCCAGCACGGCCGCGACGGCGCTGTACTCGACCAGCTTGTTGGGTTTGATGTGCACTTCGGGTTGATCGGCCTTGGCGGCGGCCTGCTGGAGGCGGGACTCCAGCTCCTGGCGGCTGCCGATGGTCTGGCCGTTCCAGGTCAAGGTGCCGTCGAAGTCGACGTCGATGGTGACGACCTCGGGCGGCGTCGATGGCGGTGGCGGCGCGCCCGACGGCAGGTTCAGGTTCACCGAGTGCAGCTGAACCGGGATGGTGAGGATCAGCATGATGAGCAAGACCAGCATCACGTCGATCAACGGCGTGGTGTTCATCTCGGTCATCACCTCGGGTTCGCCCGAGCCGCTGCCCGAGCCAATGTTCATGCCCATGATGTTCCTTGTTGGTGAGGCTCAGCCCTTGCCGGGCGGCTCGGTGACGAAGCTGACTTTCACGATCGCCGCGCGCTGCGCCGCGAACACGACGCGCCCGATGAACTCATAGCGGGCCTTCTGGTCTCCTCGGATCTGAACCTCCGGTTGCGGGGTCTTCACGGCTTCCAGCTTGAGTTTGTCGACCAGCTCGTTGTTGTCGGCGAGCTTGCGGTTGTTCCAGAACACGTCGCCTTCGGCATTGACCGAGATCTCGATGTTCTCCGGCTTGGTCTGGCGCGCGATGTTGGTCTCGGCGGGCAGCTTGACCGGCACGGTCTGCCGCACCACGGGGATGGTGATCAGGAAGATGATCAGCAAGACCAGCATCACATCGACGAGCGGTGTGGTGTTGATGGCGGCATTGACTTCATCGTCGTCATCGCCGCCGCTGGCGCCAAGAGAGATGGCCATTAGGTGCTCCTGCTTGGTGTCAGTGGGCGGCGGCCTTGGCGCCGATCAGCACGCCATGCAGGTCGGAGCCGAAGCTGCGCACGGCGTCGAGCGTGACCTTGTTGCGGCGAACCAGCCAGTTGTAGCCCAGCACGGCGGGCACGGCCACGGCCAGGCCGATGGCGGTCATGATCAGGGCCTCGCCCACGGGGCCGGCGACCTTGTCGATGGAGGCCTGGCCCGCGATGCCGATGGCGGTCAGCGCGTGGTAGATGCCCCAGACCGTGCCGAACAGGCCGATGAAGGGCGCGGTCGAGCCGACCGTGGCCAGGAAGGCCAGCCCGTTCTGCAGACGCGATTGCACGTCGCCCACGGCACGCTGTACGCTGTTGGTGATCCAGGTGTTGCGGTCGATGTTCTCGGTGAGTTCGCCCTCGTGGTGCTCGCTGGCCTGCAGGCCGGCTTCGGCCACGAACCGGAAGGCGCTGCCCGCCTTCAGCTTGGTCGCGCCTTCTTGCAGGTTGGATGACCTGAAGAAATGCGTGCGGGCTTCCCTGGCCTGGCCGCTGAGCTTGAGGCTCTCGAGCAGCTTGGTGATCAGGATGTACCAGCTTCCCACGCTGAAGACGACGAGGATGATCAAGGTGCCCTTGGCCACGAAGTCACCCTGGGCCCACAGCGCGCCCAGGCCGTAAGGGTTGTCGACGACCTCCTTGGCCGATGTGGTGGCGGCATTCGCGGCGGCCGGCGCGGGAGCCTGCGCGATGACCGTGTCCGGCGTGGCATTCGGTGTGGGCGCGGCATGGCTGGCCTGGTCTTGTGCCCACACCTGCGTGGGCGTGCTCACGGATGCGGCCATGACGGCGGCCAGCAGGATGGACGAAAAGAGTGCGTTCATTCGAGTCAACATGGGATGTGTTTCCAAAATGCGAAGTCAAAGGTTGGACACGCCTGGCGTGTCGGCGTGAAGGGGCTTACTCGGCCTTGAATTCAAAGGACTGCTCCGCGACCTGGGTGGCGCCATCGCCCGTGGCCTGGCAGCCGTACTGCAGCACGGCGGCACGGACCACGCCATCGAAGACGCCCTTGGGTGTGGAGCTCAGGATGTCGACGCTGACGACGCGGCCGGCCTTGATCGTCAGCCGTGCGCGCACCGAGCCCGCGATGCCTTCCAGTCTGGGCGTCAGCTTGGGCACGGCGCGGGTCGGGCAGGCCACGGCCAGCGAGACCACGGCGGGTTGCGCGGGCGGTGGTGGCGCCACGACGGGCGGTGGTGTCGGCTTGACCGCTTCCTGAGGCGGCGTGGGCGTGGCCACGGCGATGGTTGGCTGCGCTTGAGGCGGCGCCGAGATCGTCACCTCGGGCGGCGGGATGAAGGGCGGCGGCGCATCCAGCACGGGCGGCGGCGGGATGACGTCGGGCGGTGGCGGCGTGTCCTTGACCTCTTCGATCACCTTGGTCTCGATCGGCGCGCGCACCACATCGACGACTTTGCGAGCCAGGCCGGACACCAATGCGTAGACCACGATGATGTGCAGGGCCACGACGATGGCGATGCCCGTGGCATTTTGACGAGAGTCGGGTTGATAAGACGGGTAAAGGCTCATGGGATGCCCCGAACGAGAGCGTGAGAAACAGGGGGTGAACCTGGCATCCGGATGCAGCGGTCCGGCGCAGGATGGGGCGGATGTTATGAACCCGCCACGGGTAAAACAACTGCGCAATTCGCATATGAATATCCTGGGTTTTGCCCAGTGTTCATGGGGAAACAAGGCCTTGTTGAGGGCGCAGCAAACGGGTCGGAAAATGTTGGCTTGGCAACAATTCGGGCAAGCCTTTCAGCGCTTGCCGTGGGTATCCGGTTCATGCATCTGCGAAAAGCTTCTTTGGGGAATGCGGCGTGGATGGGTAGATTCTTCGGATTTGAATCACCCCCATCACGACATGGGCCTCGCACACCATGCATGCATTCCCAATTGATCGGCGCATTCGGCTTATTCGGCGCACCGGCGTCTTCGCCTTGACCGCCCTCGGTGCGGCCGCCGCCATGGCCCTGCCCAGCGTCTACCCGACAGGCGTCACGCGCTACGACCCCGCCAAGGCCTACAACACCTATGTGCTGTTTTCGGGGCAGGACCACAAGACCCATCTCATCGACATGACGGGTGCCGAAGTCAAGCAGTGGGCGCAGGAGGCGCAGCCGCCCGTGCTGCTGGATCCGGCGCTCACGGGCGGCCAGCGTGGCCACGTGCTGCTGCAACTCGAGTCCGCGCCCAATGCGCCAGGGGCCGCCACGCTGGGTTATCAAGCCATCGGCGAGCTGGATTGGTCGGGCCGCGTGGTGTGGCAATGGAGCGGCGTGAAGGCGCAACCCGCTTATGGCGGCGAAGGCGTGACCACCGATGCGTCGGGGCGCGATGGCACGGCCCGGCAGCATCACGATTGGCGGCGTCTGCCCAATGGCGATACCGTGCTGCTGGTCAATGTGGTGCATGCCGTGCCGGGCTTCAAGGCGGGCACGCTGCTGGACGATGGCATCTACGAGGTCACGCCCAAAGGCGAGGTCGTCTGGCAGTGGCTGGCCAGCGAGCACTTGAACGAGTTCGGCTTCAGCGAGGAGGCCTTGAAGCTGATCCGCAATGGCCTGCCGCGCAATGGCGCGAGCGCGCCGTTCGACTACCTGCACTTCAACAACCTGTCGGTGGTCGGGCCCAACAAGTGGTTCGATGCGGGCGACAAGCGCTTTCATCCGGACAACCTGATCGTCTGTTCGCGCGAGGCCAACTTCACGGCCGTGATCGACCGCCAGAGCGGCCAGGTGGTCTGGCATCTCGGGCCCGACTATCCCGCAGCCGCAGCAGCCGCAGCAGCCACAGCAGCCACGAATGGCGATGGCGTCCTGCCCAGGCCCGTGGACCAGATCATCGGCCAGCACGACGGGCACATCATCCCCAAGGGCCTGCCGGGCGCGGGCAACCTGCTCGTGTTCGACAACCAGGGCGAGGCGGGCTACCCGCGCGCCGCCGTCGGGACCCAGCCGCGTTCGCGCGTGCTCGAGATCGACCCCGTCAAGAAGGAGATCGTCTGGCAGTACACGGCCGTGAATTCAGGCCAGCCGGGCTGGGCCTTCTACAGTTCGTTCATCAGCAGTGCCCGCCGCCTGCCCAATGGCAACACCTTGATCGACGAGGGCATGAATGGCCGCTTTTTCCAGGTGACACCTCAGGGCGAGATCGTCTGGGAGTACGTCAGCCCTTATGTGGGCGAGAGCCGCACGGGCGGCGGCGGGCGGGCCGTGTCGAGCAACGCGGTCTACCGTGCGCAGCCCGTGCCTTATGACTGGGTGCCGGAGGGCACGCCGCGGTCCGAGAAGCCCGTCACGATGACCTCGTCGGCGCCCATTGACGCCGGCCATGAGGTCGGCATCGCCTTCGCCAACCAGGGCGGCATCGTCAACTGGCGGCCGCAGGGCGATGACGCGCTGTTGGTGGAGGGGCGAGGCGGGCTGTGGTACCTGGTGAAGCTGCAAGGCGCCAGCACGAACCTGCCTTACGCCGAAGGCGTGCGCTTCGTGCCGGGGCCTTCGGGCGCATTGGCGCGCCTGGATGCCGTCGAAGTTCGGGGGCAGCGCTTCGGCGTGGTCTCCGTCACCCGCGTGCCGGCGCCTGTCAAGCAGGCGCCGGGCGGGTAAGCGGCTTCAACCGCGCATCACAGCTTGCCCGAGAACTGGACGCCGAACCAGCGCGGGATGGCCGGCACATAGGATGTCCAGGTGATGCTTTGCGGCGTGTCGTCGTTGAACAGGTTCTTGACGATCAGCGAGACATCGAACTTCTGGTCCGCCCTGCCCAGGCCGATGGAGGCATCGGTCGTGTGCTGGGACGGCAGCCAGGCGTAGGTCGACAAGTTGCCGTCACTGTTCGTGCTGCTGCGGTAGGACGTGTTGAAGCTGGTGTGGAAGACCGCCGTCTCGGCGAAGGGCTTGCGGTATTCGGCGCCGATGTTCCACGAGTAGCGCGAGGCGCCGGGCAGTTGCTGGCCGGACTGGTCGTACTCCGATGCGCCGGAGGGCAGCTTTTCGACGGGCAGCGCGCCGTGCAGGAAGCTGATGTACTTGGCCGAGGTCAGCGCACCGGCGTAGCGGATGTTCAGGTTCTTGATGCCTGTATAAGAGCCATCGAGCTCCAGGCCCTTGACCTGGACTTTCTCCGCATTGCCCGTGTAGGTCGCGTTGTTGTTGCTGTTGCCCGATGGGTCGATGTAGGTCTGGACCTGCTGGTAGTTGCGGATGACCGAATGGAAGACATCCGCGTTCACGAACAGCGTCTTGTCCAGCCAGGCGGATTTCAGGCCCAACTCGCGGGACACGGCTTTCTCGGGCGCGGCCAGGTAAGGCACGCCATTGGCCAGCACCTGGGAGACGCCGCCTTTCTCCGCGTACTGCAGCGAGGCATAGGCGGTCTTGTCTTCGTCCAGCTTGTAGCTGGGGCTGACCACGGCGCCAGGCTGGTTCTTTCTGTAGGTGGGCCCGTCCGTGTACTGGTAGAGCGTGGCCACGCCATTGGGCACCTTCGGGCTGGTCTTGGTGAGCGCGCCGCCCAGCGCCGTGACGGCCCGGACCGCCTTGGCGATGGCAACGGCCTTCCGCTGGTCGGCGTCGAGCGAGTTGTACGCGTCACCCGGCGTGCCCGTGATCGTCTTGCCGAAGTACTTCTGGGCGACGAGGTCGGCGAAGTGCTTCTGGGCGTTCGTGTTGTTGGTCGTCAAGGCGCCTGTCGACCCGTCGGAGTCGAAGCCCGTGTTGAACGTGACCACGCCGCCCGCGCCGTTGACCACCGAAGTCGGGTTCAGCAAGGCGCCGAAGCCGTCGCGGTAGATGTAGGCCGATGAGCTGTTGGTGCGGTCTTCGTGCGTCAGCCGCAGGCCGGTCGTGACGGTCAAGGGATCCGTGATGTGCCAGTTGGCCTGGCCGTAGATGGCGATGCTCTTGTTCTTGATGGTCTGCGTGAGCGCCTTGTTGAAGCCATTGAGCGAATCGCTGAGCAGCAGCAGCCCCGAGCCGCCGACCTTGCTCGCATCGGTGTACTGGCTGTCGTTCGCATAGAAGGCGCCCGCGTCGGAGCCATAGCCCGTGTTGCCACCGCCCATGCCGAAGTCGACGCGGTTCTGGAAGTAGAGCAGGCCCGCCTGGTAGTCGACGAAGCCGCCGGGCTTGGAGGCGATGCGCAACTCCTGGCTGAACTGCTTGTACAGGTCGACCTTGCCGCCGCTGTTGACCGTGATGTTGAAAGGCGTCGTGTCGTCGTTGCGCGCGTTGAAGTGGTAGTCGCGGTAGCCGGTGATCGAGGTCAGCTCATGGTCGCCGAGGTTGTACTTCAGTTGCAGCGACGAGCCGTTCGTGTAGGTCAGCAAGGGCTGTTGCGCATCGGTGTTCGGGTTCGGGTTGCCGTAGTAGTTGCCCGAGACGGCGTAGTTCTGTCCGCCATAGGCGTTGGTGAACCAGGCTCGGCTCAGCCGGCTCACGTAGTCGTTGGTGCTGCCGGCCGTCAATGCGCCCGTGGCATCGCGTGCGGGCACGGGCCTTTGCACGGTGCCGCTGTTGTAGTACTCGCCCCCCATCGGCTGCACATCGATGGACGCGAGCGCGCTGAAATCGGGGTTCGGCGTGAGCAGGAACTTCACGCGGCCCGAGACGCGGTCGCTGTTGAAGTAGGTCTGGTCCGTGTCGTAGCGGTTGTGGAAGGGGCCGGCGCCTTTTTGCACGGACAGGGCGCCGCGCCAGGCCAGCAGGTCGTCGATCACGGGGCCACCGCCGGCCACCTCGCTGATGATGGTGCTGTGCTGGCCGAAGGTCAGCGACCAGTTCGCGTCGGGCGTGAAGGACGGGTCGCGCGTCTTGAGCGCGATGATGCCCACGGTCGCGTTCTTGCCCTGCAGCGTGCCTTGCGGGCCGCGCAGCACCTCGACCGAATCGAGGTCGTAGAAGTTCATGCTGGCCAGCGGCGCATAGGCGTAGTTGATGCCATCGACGAGGAAGCCCACGCTCGTGTCTTGCGCCTCTGTCTGTGTGACCTTGCCGACGCCGCGTATGGACATCGAGAACGTGCGCGAGTTGCCGACATTGCGCGACACATTGGCCGCGCGCTGAGAAATGGCGCCGATGCCCAGCGCGAGCTCGCGGCTGAGCTCCTTGCCGCCGATCACGGAGATGGACACGGGCACGTCTTGCACACGCTCGAGCCGATTGCGGCTGCGGACCACGACCGTGTCGAGCTGTTGTGCATCCGCCGGGGCGCTGGCGGCCGCGCCTGCGGCGGGTGGCGCCGCTTCAATGGCTGCTGCGGGTGACGAGGCATTGCCGCTGTCGGCAGCCGGTGCGCCTCGCTCGCTCAATGCCTGCTTGAGCCGGGCGATCTCCGCTTTCAGCTCGGCCACGCTGGGCTCGGCCGCCTGCGCATGCGATGGGCCGCTGGCCAGCATGCCCACGGTGGCGAGCAGCGCGGCGATGGGTGAAAGGCGATGTGGTGTGTGCGGGCGCGCTCGGGCGCTCGAGGATGAGACCACTTCGATGGACGGTCGAAAGGACACAGCGTTCTCCTGAAAAGGTATGGCGGAAAAATGAACGAAGTGCCTGGGGGAGCAGGTCATGTGCCAGCGCGCGCGCATATGGATATGCGCGCGGTGAACGCGGCCACGCCTCTCGCGTGCAAGCGCGGCGGCATCGATGGGCGCCTTTGGGCGGCGCGTGCGGCGTCAGGCCTGTTGATTGCGCATCACTGGCTGTTCGGCGAGTGTTGCAGACGCGTCAGCATCCTTGCCGAAGTCGCGCCTGGGCAGGATGTTCAGGCGCATGAGGTGCGTCCTCAAAATGTTGCGCGACACGCCCAGTACCTTGGCGGTGCGGACCTGGTTCTTCTCGCACACGCTGTAGGCCGTGTGCACGAGCAGGGACTCGACCTGGTTCAACAGGTCCGGTGTCTCTTCGTCGATCAGCTTGAGCAGCACGGACGCCAGCGTGGCCGATGGCGGCGCCTCGCTGGAGGGCGGTGCATGCGCGGCCGGCTCCTTCGCCTGGCTCGCCGCGCGCTTGCTGGTGGCGGTCGGGAAGCGCAGGTCCTGCTGGCTGATCACGCCGTTGTTGCCCACGATCAGGGCGTAGTGCAGGACGTTCTCCAGCTCGCGGATGTTGCCCGGCCACGGGTAGCTGAGCAGGGCCTCGCGCGCATCGCTGGTGAGCCGCGCTTCGGGCAGGCCCAGCTTGCTGCTGTAGATGCGGATGAAGTGCTCGGTCAGCGGCAGGATGTCGCCGGGCCTGTCGTGCAGGGGAGGCAGGTCCACCGTGAACACGTTCAATCGGTACCAGAGGTCGCGACGGAAATGCCCCGACGCCACGGCCGCCGTGAGGTCGACGTTCGTGGCCGCCACGAGCCGCACGTTGATGTCGATGGGGTTGCGCGAGCCGACCCTTGCCACCTGACGTTCCTGCAACACCCGCAGCAGCTTGACTTGCTGCGAGAGCGGCAGATCGCCGATCTCATCGAGGAACAAGGTGCCGCCCTGCGCCGCCTCGAACCAGCCGGCACGCGCCTTGTGCGCGCCGGTGAAAGCGCCCGCCTCATAGCCGAACAGCTCGGACTCGATCAGCGTTTCGTTGAAGGCGCCGCAATTGACCGCCACGAAAGGGCCGGTGCGGCCGCTGTGGTCGTGCAGGTGCCGGGCGATCAACTCCTTGCCCGTGCCGGTCTCGCCGATGATCAGCAAGGTGGCGTCGGTGGGGGCCACCTTGCGGACTGTCTGCAGGATCGCTTCGGACTGGGGGTCTTCGAACACCAGCGCCCTTGCCCTCACGGACAAAGGATGAGACCGGCTATCTGGAAACGTTAGGAGTGTGCTCACAGGCTGCCTGACTTTGTGTTGCGCATGTCGCAAAGCAGCAGAGTCTAGGCAGGTGCCTGTTCAAGGCCAAGGAAGGTTTTCTTCGTCACTTATGACGCGCTCACCTCAGGCGCATTTGTTTGGTTGGGCCGTCCGATCATTTGAATTTTTCTTCGGCGAGCTTCACGTCGGCGAGGATCTTCTCGTCGGCCTGCTTGGCCAGGCGCTGCGCTTCGCCCGCCGACCGCGACACGTTCTGCATGTCGGCATTGGCCTCCTTGACGAGGCAGTCCAGGTAGGCGCGGATGGCCTGCCTGTAAGCGTTGACGCCGCCGACGCTGCGGTTGTAGTCATCGGCGTTGCGCAGATCGAGGGTGGGCGGCTGTGGCTTGTCGCCGCAACCGCTGGGGCTCCAGTTGCCATTGCCGATCACGCCGGCCCGGGCCGACAGGGCTGCGCTCAAGGCCAGCAGGATCAGGCCGGTTCGGGGTGTGTGTGTGCGCCAGTGCATGCGTCGTCTCCATCCAGGTCGTTGAGGAAAGGCAGGCAGTTTTCCTCTTTCGCGGATGGGGTGAAACGAAGCATTGCGTCTAAGTTAGTGAGGTTTGAGCAGATGGTCGGGCGACAGATGTCAGACCACCAGATGCTGCGCGGACATGTAGTCCTGGCGGAAGGCCTCGAACGACAGCGTGTCCGCGGCCTCGACGCTGGCCCGCTCCCGGATCGATGCCTGCGCCTGTTGTTCGAGCTGCGCCAGTGTGTCGGCGGGCAGCCCGCGGCCCAGCAAGGCGTTGCGCGCCTGGGCGGACTGCGCCAGGGCGAAGCCCGCATGGCCGCTCGTGGCCGCCTGCCGCATGGCCGTGACCACCCTGGCCGAGGGCAGCGTCGAGAAATCGCGCAGCGCGGCCGAGGCCGCTTGCCAGGCGATGCCGTGGGCCTCGTCGCCATGCAGCCTGTCGAGCGTCTGCGCGATGGGCAGGCATTCGGCCACGATGGACTGGGCCCAGTCGCTCAGCAGCACTTGCTCGCCGCCGCGTTCCAGGCGCAGGCCCGGTTCGCGCCCGCGCGCTGCCGTGGCCTGCTGGTTGCGCGCCAGTTGCGCGATCTCCTCGGGCGTGTCCGGCGGGCTGTCCGACAAAAGGCAGTGCAGCAGGAAGATGTCGAGGAAGCGCACGGTGGCCTCGTCGATGCCGACGGGCAGGAAGGGGTTGAGGTCCATGCAGCGCACTTCGACGTATTCCACGCCGCGCTCGCGCAGCGCATGCAGCGGGCGCTCGCCTTGATGGATCACGCGCTTGGGGCGGATGGTGCTGTAGAACTCGTTCTCGATCTGCAGCAGAGAAGTGGACAGCTGCTTGTAGCCGCCATGCAGGTCGCGCAGCCCAATGGCTTCGTAGGCCGGGTAGGCGTGCGTCAGGGCGTCCTGCAGCGAGGCGGCATAGCCCTTGAGGCTGTTGTAGCTCACTGCCAGGGAGCCTTGCGCATCGCTCTGATAGCCCAGGCGCCCCATGCGCAAAGAGGTGGCGTAGGGCAGGTACAGGGTCTGCTCGTCGAGCGGCTGCAGGCCGTGCGGCTGGTCCTTGACGAAGCACGACGTGACGGCGGGCGAGGCGCCGAACAGCATCAGCAGCAGGAAGGACTGGCGCCTGAAATTGCGGATCAGCGAGAAGTAGTCGTGGTTGGACAGGCCCGGCATCGACCAGTTGTAGTGGATGCCCGAGATGGTCTGCATGCGCCGGCCGTAACGGTGCGCCAGGCCCATGCGGTACACGCTCTTGGCCTGACCCACGTTGGAGGAGCCGTATTGCCCGATCGGGATGGCCGCGTCCGGCGGCAGCTCGCCGGGCATGCTGCTGACCCACAGTTGCTCGTCGCCGATGGCGTGGTAGACGAACTGGTGGATGTGCGTCAGCTCGTCCAGGCAGTCCTGCACGCTGGCATGCGCGCCCGTGACCAGCTCGACCTGGGATTCGCTGAAATCGGTCGTGATGTGAGGGTTGGTGAGGGCTGAGCCCAGGGCCTGCGGATGGGGCGTCAGGGCCAGTCGACCGTCCGGGCTGGTGCGCAGGCTTTCCTTTTCGATGCCACGGCGCATGCCCTGGAGCCGTTGCGGGGGCAGTGCGCTCAGGCGTTCAGTCAGGTGGTTCAAGCGCGTCTCCTCAATGCATGTCGAGGCGCGAAGGTAGCAGAGATGCATGAACCTTGCTGAAATGAGGTTGGTGCATAAGCATGCTATGGAACATTTCTTGCGATATGGCCGGAAAGGATTAAGGTAAGGTGACCTGATGCCGATACCAGCGTGAGCCCTTCGTCTCATGTGAACCGCGACATGTGCCTGATCATCAAGAAGCCTCCCGGACGACGTATCACCGCCGATTTCCTCGAAAACGCCTGGCGCCACAACTCCCATGGCTGGGGCTGTTTTCACATGGCGCAGGGCGATGTGGTCTGGGAACGCGGGCTGTGCCTGGACGAATTGATCGACCACAACGCGCGCCTGCCGCTGGACACCGAGGTCTACGTGCACCTGCGCCGGGCCACCTACGGCGACGTCAATGGCGACATGACGCACCCGTACGTGGTGCGCGAAGGGCTGCTGCTGATGCACAACGGCAGCATCGACCACCTGGCGCCCGAGGATGTGTCACGCAGCGACACGTCCGAGCTGGCGCGCCTGTTGCGTGACATGTTGCACGGTTTGTCCGATGTGCAGGCCGCGCGCCTGATCCGTTCGCAAGGGTTCGGGGCGCTGACGGCGCCGCTGATCGAAGGCTCGATGATCGTGCTGATGGACGCCACGGGGCCGGTGCGCCTGGGCCGCGACTGGCACACCGTGCAGCCGGTGGACTGGAGCGAGGCGATGGCGGGCATCGAGGTGTCCAACGCGCACACCTGGGGACGGCGCACGGCCGACGACACGGTCGCCGAGGACATCGTCGCCGACGCGCTGGCCTGAATGCGCCGAGCAACTGATACGGCGCTCGTGACGACCCCCTGACATCGCGCCGATCTCGCGCAGGCGTTCAACAGGGCTGTTCAACAGTTCCGCGCGAGACGAGGGCGGCTCAGGCCCCAGGCCATGGCCGAGGCGCCACGCCTTCGTACTTCACGTCCGCGCAACGCAAAGCCAGGATGGCGGCGGGCGGCTTGTCCGCGGCTTCCAGGTAGCACGGGTACATGCCGGCCAGGAAGGTCAGGAACATGAAGCTGTTGTACTCGCGGGGCGTCCAGCCGAAGTCCGCCGCGAAGGCAGAGAGCAGGGCGCTCACGTTCATGCGCAGCGGCCGGCCCGTCGATTCGAAGTAGCGGTCGATCTCGAAAGCCAGCGCCACATAAGGGCCGTCCGCCAGGCCGAGTTCCTTGGCGCGGCCGAGCGTCAGCGGTACGCGCTCGTCCACGGACGAGATCGGGCGGCCGTAACCGGCCATGCGCCCGCCGCCGCGCAGGAACTGCTCGAGGTGGTCTGACAAGGTGCTGCCCGCGTCCAGCGCCCGCTGCGTCCTGAGGAAGAAGTGCAAGGACCTGAACTCGCTGCCCCGGCCGTAGATCGTGGCCTCCGACAAGGCCTGTGCGGCGCTGATGGCCAGCGTGGGCGTGCTGCGCGTGGTGCCGGCTAGCGCGGCCACGCGGTTGTTCCACAGCCGCGAGTCCGGGTAAGTGGTCCACACCCAGGCCGAGTTGAACAACTGCAATTGCGCGCTCGGGATGTGGCGGCCGAAGATGCCGAAGGCGTACAGGCTCAGCCAATCGAGCTCGCGCAGATCGGTGTGCACTTCGTGGCCGCGGAACACGGCATGGCTGCCGGGGTAGGCCGCGCCGACCTTGGTGCGAAAGATGTCGGCGTGTTCCGCCAGTGTCCGAGGGCCGTTCATGCCTGTGTCCTCCGCGGGTCGTCTTCCAGCATCACGGCGGGGTAGGGGAAGCGCTTGAAGCCATAGTCCACCTGCTCCAGCGCATGCGCGGCCGCGCCAGGCAGGCGCAACAGCAAATGCAGCATCTCGCCTTGCGTGATGCTGAAGCCCATGTCGGCCAGGGCCGCGGCGGCCACGCCCGTCATCGCCAGGGGCAGGCCAGCCGCACGCTCGAGCTCGAGGCGGTGCGCGAGCAGCCAGCTCAGGCGCGGGCCTTGCGCCAGGGCGGCCAGGGCTTGCAAGGTCTGCAGGACGATCGTGGCCGTGCCGACCCCATGCGGATCGAAGCCCGCCGCATGCTCGACAACCGGCCAGCCCGTGTCGGAAGGCACGAGCGATTCAATGGGCTCATGCCGTGACAGCACCGTCAGGCAATGCGGCCCCGGTGTCCCGCCACAAGCCGCCCAGTTGCGCATGGCCAGCACCACATCGCGTGCGCCGCCGCTTTGCCCCGCACCCACGGCCAGGGCCGCCATCAAGGTGGCCGCGGCATGCGAGCCGCCAATGCAGCCGCACATGGCCGCGTGCACCATCGGGTCGCGCGGGCCCGGGTTGGCCAGCGCCACCGCCAGGATGTTGAGCGCCCGCGATTGCGTCGCCGTGGGCACTTCGCCGCGCAGCATCAAATACAGCATGTCGGTCCACTGCGCCTTGCCCAGCATCTGGCCATACACGTCATAGCCGTGGCAGTAGGCCGTCTTGGTGGCGAAGGGGTTGTCGGCCTCGGGCTCCTCCAGCCACATGCGCGTATGCAGGGGCGAGCCGCTCATGTCGCGCCTTCCAGTGTCTGCATGCGCAGCGCCATGGGCGGCACTTCCTCGCCATCGATGCGGATGTCCAGCAAGGTCGGGCCCTTGCGTGTGAGGATCTCGTTCATGTCCAGCGCATCGAAGTCGGACGGCCCGCGGATGACATGGCCCGGTATGCCCATGGCCTGCGCCAGCTTGGCGAAATCCACTTGTGGCAGCTCGAAGGCGATGCGTTCGGCGCCCGCCAGGCGCTGACCGTGCTTGACCATGCCCAGCGCCGCGTCATTGAGGATCACGAAGATGACGGTGAGCCCTTCCTGCGCGGCCACGGTGATTTCCTGGCCGTTCATCAGGTAGCTGCCATCGCCCGTGATGCACACGACCGGGCATGCCGGCTTGGCGCGGGCGATGCCCACGGCCGCGCCGATGGCCCAGCCCATCGGGGCGAAGTCCATCAGCACGCGCAACCAGCCCGCGTGGTCGTGGCGGCGCTCGCCATGCCAGGCGCTGTTGGCCGCCGCGTCCACGCCACTGCTGGGCGGCACCAGCCCCAGCCTGCGGTTGTTGCGCGACTCCAGGTAATGGATCGCCCAGGCCGTGGCATTGCCCGCATCGGCCAGGAAGCGCGTGGTGGGCGGGAAGCGCTTGGACAGCTCCACCATCAGGCGCTGAGGCTTGATCGGCGTGGCCTCGCTGTAGATCTTGTCGGGCTCGCGCAGGCTCACGCTGGCCCGCGTGCCCAGGCTGCGCGGAACGGGCGACCAGGGCATGCCCAGCGCTTCCTGCTCGATGTGCATCATGTCCAGCAGGCGCTCGAACACCGTGCGGATGCGGCCGCGCACGTGCTGGCGGGCCATGGGGGAGTGGCGCAGGTGCTCGTCCGTGGCGTCGATGTGCACCAGCTTGCGGTTGAGCACGCTGTTGCTCCAGGCGGCGCTGGTCCACTCGCGCAGGCTGGTGCCCACGGCCAGGATCAGGTCGTTGTCCTCGTTGAGGGCGTCTTGCGCCGAGCGGTGCCCCGCGAAACCGAACACACCCCGGTACAGCACATGGTGCGGGTTGATCAGGCCCTTCGCGTCCGGCGTGGTCACGAAGCGCGAGTTGGTCATCTCGGCGAAATGGATGATCGCGTCGATGGCCTCGCCGCAGTCGCCGCCGATGATCAGCGTCACCTTGTGCGCCTCCTGGAGCGACGAGAGCAAGGTGCGCACCATGTCATCATCGACCAGCGAGGGCTTGCGCAGCAGGTTGCGCAACTCCTGCGGCGACAGGCGCTGCGCCATGGGCGCGCGCAGCAGGTCCAGCGGGATCGACAGGTGTACCGGGCCGTGCGGCGCCTGCGAGGCCCGCATCAGCGCCTGCACCAACTTGGTTTCCAACTGCTCGATGTGGGACACGAGGGTGTTGTAGCGCGTGCAGTGGCTGAACATGCCCACGGTGTTGATGCCGGTGCAGGCGGACTCCTGCAGCGCGCCCTTGCCGAACACGGGCAAGGAAGGCTGCCCCGTGATCACCAGCATGGGCACGTTGTTGTCGTAGGCGCAGGCCACGCCCGTGATCAGGTTGGTGGCGCCAGGGCCGGACGTGGCGATGCACACGCCGATCTTGCCCGTTTCGCGGGCATAGCCATCTGCCATGAAGGCGGCGCCGGCCTCGTGCCGGGCCACGATGGGGCGCAAACCCCCGCGCCGCATGCTGACGGCCATGGCGTTGTAGAGAGGTTCGATCGCGCCACCGGGGACGCCGAACACGTGATCGACGCCAATGGCTTCCAGGTAGGACACGATGAGGGAAGCGGCTCCGACCGTTGCGGAGGAACTGGCCAGCGGTACAACTGCTGCGGACTGCACGATGCTCATTCCTTGTAACATTAAAAATCCTTAATTCACAAATTGAAACAATTAAGGCGGTCGTAAGCATGCCTGCCACATGGCGAATCGTCACCCCCCCTGTCACGTGCCGACACTTGATCAAGGGGCCGGGATTTCGTTGATGGCACGCGCCATCGGCCCCACAAATGTTGGAAAGTCGCCTACGCTTGCCGGAATGTGAGTTCGCGCAGTACAGAATGGGAGGTCCCGGCAGCAACCGGCCGGTCAGCATGTGAGGTTATTTTTGTTCTCTGCATGGCGTAAATGGCTGGTGGCTTCACGGTTGATCGCGGTGGTGGCCCTACTGGGTGCGCTCATCCATGCTGATTGGTCCAGGGCCGCGGATGACGATGCGGCACGATCAGGCATCGCCGTGGTCTATCCGGACATCGGCGAGCCCTACCGCAGCGTGTTCGCGACCATCCTCGAAGGCGTCGAGGACCGCGTGCGGGGCAAGGTCTTTGGCGTGCCCGTGGCCATGGGCGCCAACCCGCCATCCCTGTCCGATGAACTGCGCCGGCGCAATGTGCGCACGGTGATCGCGCTGGGGCGCAGCGGCATGAAGATCGCCGCCAATCTCGATCGTCAGGTCAACGTCGTCGCGGGCGGCGTGCTGTCGGTGCCTGAATCCGAAGCGCAGGGCATGCTGGTGCAAAGCCTGGCGCCGGACCCGGCCTTGCTGTTCGCCCGTCTCAAGGCCTTCGTGCCTGGCGCCAAGCGCGTCATCGTGGTCTACGACCCCCGGCAGAACGACTGGCTGATCCGGCTGGCGCGCGAGGCCGCCAAGAACATGGGCCTGGAGCTGCTGGCCCTGGAGGCCGATGACCTCAAGACGGCCGTGCGCCGCTATCAGGATGCGCTGGGGTCCGTGAACCCCAAGCGCGATGCGCTGTGGCTGCCCCAGGATTCGACCACGGTGGACGAGTCCGCCGTGCTGCCGCTCGTGCTGCGGGAGGCCTGGAGCCAGAGCCTCGTCGTGTTCTCGAGCAGCGTCGTGCATGTAAGGCGCGGCGTGCTGTTTTCTCTCTATCCCGACAACGCGGAAATCGGCCGTTACCTGGCAGGCGCAGCGCTCGCCTCCATGCAGGCCGGTGCCACGCCAGCTCGGGGCATCCAGGCCCTCAAACAGGTGCTGACCGCCGTCAATACACGCACGGCGGAACACCTGGGCGTCGATCTGCGTGCCTCGCAGCAACGCATCAACCTTGTCTATCCGGAGCAATGAGATGACCAGCGCTCACACCTCGCTCCCCATGCGACAGCTCACGCGATTGTTGAAAGGCATGACCTTCCAGCAGCAACTGGGCATCGCGATGGCCATGGGCGTGCTGTCCATGGCCTTGTTCTCGTCGATCGGCAGCGCCTGGCAGGGCAGCCGGCAAGTGCGGGACAACCTGATCCAGCAAAGCCTGCGCATCGCCTCCAGCCTGGCCACGCAAAGCCAGCTGGCGCTGCTGTCGGCCTCGCCGGACAACGCGACCGAGGCCGTCGCCGCGACGCTGGCTTTCCCCGACGTGCTGCGCGTCGAGGTGCGCAAGCCCGATGGCGCCGTGCTGCTGGCCAAGGGCCTCGTCACCAAGGGGCAGTCCGACAAGCCCGTGCTGACCCAGCCCGTGCCGCGCGAACCCTATCTCGAAAGCGAAACGGACGAGGCATGGCGTTTCGTGGCGCCCGTGTGGACCAAGCGCCCTGACACGCCCTTCGATGTCGAGCAGCCGGCCGACGAGTTCCTGGGCCATGCCGTCGTGGTGCTGAGCAAGGCCACGCTGGGCCGCATGGTGGCCAACATCTTCGTGGTCAACATCCTGTCGTCGTTCTTCTTCGCGACGATCTTCCTGGTCGTGATCCGCTTCCTGTGCGCGCGCCTGACGCGGCCGCTGGACATGCTCTCCGGTGCGATGTCCAGGGCCGAGCAGGGCGAGGTGCAGGTGCGCACGGCCGTCGAGGGCCCGCGCGACATCCAGGTCATGGCGCTGGCCTTCAACCGCATGATCGCGGCTTTGCAAGAGCGCGGCGATGAGCTCCAGCGCCATCGCGATCACCTGGAAGAGCTGGTGCGCGACCGCACCGCCGAGCTGCAGATGGCCAAGGAGCGCGCCGAAGTGGCCAGCCAGGCCAAGAGCGACTTCCTGGCGCGCATGAGCCACGAGTTGCGCACGCCCTTGAACGCCATCATGGGCTATGCCCAGATCCTCAAGATGGACCGTTCGCTGTCCGAGCGCCAGCTCACCAGCCTCAACACCATCCACGGCAGCGGCGAGCACCTGCTGACCCTGATCGTCGATATCCTCGACCTGTCGCAGATCGAGGCGGGCAAGACCGAGCTGCACGCGGCCCCGGTCGACCCGCGCGCCCTGTCCACCATGCTGGACGACATCATCCGCATCAAGGCCGTCGAGAAGCAGCTGACCTTCCTCGTCGATTGCGGCGCCGACGTGCCCAAGCTCCTGATGGCCGACGAGAAGCGGCTGCGCCAGGTGCTGCTCAACCTGCTGAGCAACGCCGTCAAGTTCACGAAGTCGGGGCTGGTGCGCCTGAGCCTGCAACGGGCCGGCCAGGACGCGCTCACGGGCCATGCGCGCATCCGCTTCGAGGTGCAGGACTCTGGCGTGGGCATCCGCGCCGAAGACCAGCAGCGCGTCTTCGATCCCTTCGAGCAGGCCGGCGATTCGCGCAGCCGCGCCGCCGGCACGGGCCTGGGCCTGGCCATCAGCCGGCAACTGGTCCGCCTGATGGGCGGCGAGTTGCAACTGCGCAGCGAGCTGGGCGTGGGCAGCCTGTTCTGGTTCGAGTTGTCCCTGCCCATCGCGGAAGGCATCCAGGTCGAGCCCAGCGCGCATGCGGCGGTGGTGACGGGCTACGAAGGGCCGCGCAAGCGCATCCTGATCGTCGACGATGTCGAGGCCAACCGCATGATGATGGCCGAGTTGCTGAGCCCGCTGGGCTTCGAGACCTCGCAGGCCATGCACGGGCAGGACGCGCTCGGCCAGGTGCAGGCCGCGCCGCCCGACCTCGTGCTGATGGACCTGGCCATGCCCGTGATGGACGGCCTGGAGGCCACGCGCCGCATCCGCGCGGGCAGTGTGGGCCAGCATGTGCCCATCATCGCGCTGTCGGCCAACGCCTCCAATCTGCATCGGGACCAGGCGCTGCAGGCGGGTGCGACGCTGTTCATGTCCAAGCCATTCGAAAGCGCCGTCCTGCTGGACTATCTGGGCAGTTGTCTCTCGTTGACGTGGCGGCTGGATGTCAGGGCAAATCAGGGGCCATGAAGCAGCCGCCTGCCCGATGATGGCGCCTTGTCTTTTTGCAGTTCGCCAGGCCATGGGCCGGGTGTTGATGTGGAAACCGAATGACGTACTGTTTCGTTTCCGTTGACCGGCTCGCCTTGAAGCGGCCTGTGGTTCTGGCCGTGGCGCTGTCGCTCCTGCTGTGGCGTCTGCCCGCGCAGGCGCAGCCAACGAGCGAGGAAGAAGAGCTGGCGCTGGCGTTCGGCGACAAATCCACCGTGAGCATCGCCACGGGCGCGCAGCAGCCCTTGCGGCGCGCGCCGGCCGTGGCCACGGTCATCAGCGCCGAAGACATCGCCGCGATGGGCGCCACGGACCTGGACGAGGTGCTCGAGACCGTGCCCGGCATCCACGTCAGCCACAGCGACCAGGTGTACAGCCCCTTGTATGTCATCCGCGGCATCTACAGCGACTACAACCCGCAGACGCTGATGCTGCAAAACGGCGTCCCGATGACCACGCTGTTCGTGGGCAACCGGGGCAATGTCTGGGAAGGCCTGCCGCTGGAGAACGTGGCGCGCATCGAGGTCATCCGCGGGCCGGGCTCGGCGCTCTATGGGGCCGATGCCTACTCGGGCGTCATCAACATCATCACGAAGACCGCGTCGGACATCAACGGCACCGAGGTCGGCATGCGCGCCGGCTCGTTCAACAGCTTGAACGCCTGGACGCAGCATGGCGGCAAGCTCGGTCCCATCGACGTGGCCGCCTACCTTGGCGTCGGGCGCACGGACGGCTTCTCGGGCCGCATCGACGCCGACACGCAGACCCAGCTCGACCAGGCGTTCCACACCCATGCCAGCCAGGCGCCCGGGCCCATCAGCATGGGCTACGACGCGTGGGACGGCGGGCTCGACCTGAGCTATGGCCAATGCCGCGTGCGGGCCGGCTACAAGCTGCGCGACAACGTGCAGGCCGGGCCAGGCGTGGCGGGTGCGCTGGACGCGGTCGGGCGGGCCAAGAGCGAGCGCGTCAACGCCGATGTCTCTTGGCACGACATCGCCTTGACCAGCGATTGGGACGTGGGCTTCCTGGCCAGCTTCCTGTCGTACACGCAGCAGTTTCCCGACCCGCTGCGCCTGTTCCCGCCCGGCGCCTTCGGCGGCAGCTTTCCCGATGGGATGTTCGGCGCGCCCAACACCTGGGAGCGGCAGGTGCGCCTGTCCATGGTCAGCACGTATTCGGGCTGGACGGATCACCGCTGGCGTTTCGGCCTGGGCCACGACGACCTGAATCTGTACCGCACACAGGAGTTCAAGAACTTCCAGCTCCAGCCCAATGGCCTGCCGACACCGTTGCCTGGCGGGCAGACGGTCGAGGTCGCGCCCGAGGATGCGTTCATGGGGCCGCATCGCCGCGAAGTGAACTATGTGTATGCGCAAGACGAATGGCGCGTCGCCAAGGACTGGACGGCCACCGGCGGCGTGCGCCGCGACCACTACTCCGACTTCGGCGACACGACCAACCCACGCGCCGCGCTGGTATGGGATGCCAGCCTCGACTGGACGGCCAAGCTGCTGTATGGCAGCGCCTTTCGCGCGCCGGCCTTCACAGAGCTGTTCAGCATCAACAACCCGGTGGTGCGGGGCAACCCCGACCTCAAGCCCGAGACCATCAGCACATGGGAAGCGGCCTTTTCATGGCAGGCGCGCCCCGACATGGACGTCAACCTCAGCCTGTTCCGCTATCGGATGAAGGACATCATCCGCCAGACGGATCAAGGCAACGGCGTGCGCCAATGGAACAACGCCGGCGCGCAGCGTGGCCATGGCCTGGAGCTCGAGGCCAACTGGCGGGTCAGCCGCGTGCTCAGTGTGCAGGGCAACTGCGCATGGCAGCGTGCCATCGACGAGACCAGTGACCAGGACCCGGGCTATGCCCCCCATTACCATCTCTATGGCCGCCTCGACTGGCGCATGGGCAGTGGCTTGACGATGGGCACGCAACTCAACTACGTGGCACAACGCGAGCGTGCCGTGGGCGACGTGCGGCCCGACGTGCCCGACTTCACGACCGTGAACCTGAGCCTGCGCACCGACACGGGCCGCAAGGGCTGGTCCTTCATGGGCGCGATCCGCAACCTCTTCAATGCCGATGCGCGTGAACCGACACCCACGCCCAGCGCCTCGCTCTCCATCCCCAATGACCTGCCACTGCCGGGACGCTCCCTGTATGTGCAAGCGGTCTACAGCATGTAGCGTGACCGCCGCTTGAAGCGGCAAGCCTGCTTTTTGGCGCATGAGGCCCCTGGGCAAACCAGAGGGTGTCGCGCACACGCACCTGTCAGATGTAACGCGCTTTCCAAATCCTTATCGAGACGACACAATCGGCGCGGTGCAAAAAATAGGAATCGAAGGATGAGCCGTTTCGCTTCCGTCAATCGACCCGCTGTGCGTTTACCTATTTCGCTTGCCGTTACCTGCTTGCTGGGTATGTCGCAGTCGCACGCGCTGGCCCAGCCGACCAGTGAAGAAGAAGAGCTGGCCCTGGCCTTCGGAGACAAGGCCACTGTCAGCATCGCGACAGGCTCGCAGCAGCCCTTGCGGCGCGCGCCCGCCGTCGCCACCGTCATCACGGCCGAAGACATCGCGGCCATGGGCGCCACGGACCTCGACGAGGTGCTGGAGACCGTGCCGGGCCTGCACGTCAGCCGCAATGTGCAGGCCTACAACCCCCTGTACGTGATCCGCGGCATCTACAGCGAGTTCAATCCGCAGACGCTGGTGCTCGAAAACGGCGTACCCATGACGACCATGTTCATCGGCAACCGCGGCAATGTGTGGGGCGGCCTGCCGCTTGAAAACGTGGCCCGCATCGAAGTGATCCGTGGCCCGGGCTCGGCCTTGTACGGCGCCGACGCCTATGCGGGCGTCATCAACATCATCACCAAGTCCGCCGCCGACATCGCCGGCACCGAGTTCGGCGTGCGTGCCGGCTCGTTCAACACGCGCGATGCCTGGGCGCAGCATGGCGGCAAGATGGGGCCGCTGGACGTGGCGGGGTACCTGCGGGTGGGCTCGACGGATGGCTTCACGGGCAAGATCGATTCCGATGCGCAGACCTTGCTTGACAGCGCTTATTCAAGCCATGCCAGCCTGGCCCCCGGGTCCGTCAAGACCGGCCATGACGCGGTGGACGGCAACGTCGACCTGGCCTTGAACAACATGCGCCTGCGCGCCGGCTATCGCCTGCGCGACCATGTCGGGCTGGGCGGCGGCGTGGCCAGCGCGCTGGACCCGGTCGGCCACGGCAAGACCGAGCGTTTCAACGCCGACTTCTCCTGGAACGACATCGACATCGCGCAGGACTGGAAGCTGGGCCTGACGGCGAGCTACTTCAAATACGTCACCAACTTCCCGGATGTCCTGGAGATCTATCCACCGGGTGCATGGAACAACGCGTTCCCGGACGGCATGTTCGGCGCGCCCAACACCTGGGAGCGGCAGATGCGCGCCTCGGCCGTGGCCACCTACAACGGCTGGGCCAATCACCAGGTCCGCATCGGCCTCGGGCAGGACGACCTGAACATGTACCAGACCCAGGAGCTGAAGAACTTCACGCTGATCGCCGGCCAGGCGCCCGTGCCCATCAATGGCGGCCAGGTCACCGAGGTGCCCAACGAGGATGCCTTCGCCCTGCCGCAGCGCCGCCGCGTGAGCTATGTGTACGCCCAGGATGAATGGAAGTTCGCGCGGGACTGGGCCTTGACCGGCGGCGTGCGCCGCGACCTGTACTCCGACTTCGGTGGCACGACCAACCCGCGCGCCGCGCTGGTATGGGATGCGAGCCTCGATGTGACGGCCAAGGTGCTGTATGGCCGCGCCTTCAGGGCCCCATCGTATTCAGAGCAGTACAGCATCAACAACCCCGTGCTGCAGGGCAACCCCGACCTCAAGCCCGAGGTCATCAACACGCTGGAGACGGCCTTCTCATGGCAGGCCCGGCCCGATACGCTGCTGCAGTTGAGCGTGTTCCACTACGAAATGCGCGAGATCATCCGCACCGAAGGCACGACCCGCGCCAATGCCGGCGAGCAGCAAGGCAATGGCTTCGAACTCGAGGCCACGCACGACGTGCGCAACAACCTGCGCCTGACGGGCAACTATGCCTACCAGCGCTCCGTGACCAAGGACACGGGCGAGGACGTCGGCTATGCGCCGCATCACCATGTCTTCGCGCGGGCCGACTGGGCCTTCGGCTACAACATGGCCCTGGGCGGCCAGGTCAATGTGGTGGCGCAACGCGAACGCCCGCCCGGCGACACGCGCCCGCCCGTGCCCGACTACACCACGGTCGACCTGACGCTGCGCACGCAGCGCGGCATCAAGGGCGGCTGGGATTTCGCGGCCTCGGTGCGCAACCTGTTCAACGCCGACGTGCGTGAGCCCAGCCTCTACTCGCCAGGCAGCCCGACGCCCGTGCTGATTCAGAACGACCTGCCCATGGCGGGCCGTTCGTTCTACCTGCAAGTCACCTACCGGCTCTGACGCGGCCGGCGTGGCCTCACATGAGCAGGCTCATGCCGCCGTCGACCACCAGCTCCGTGCCCACCACATAACCGGATGCATCGGAGGCCAGGAACAGCGCCGCTTCGGCGATCTCGTGCGAGGTGCCAAAGCGCTGGCTGGGCGAGCGGCGCGTGAAGTCCGCGCGTGCGGCATCCACGACCTCCTGCGGCACGCCCCAGCGCCCGAAGCCCGGCGTGTCGATCGGGCCGGGACTGATGGCATTGACGCGGATGCCGCGGCTGGCCAGTTCCAGGCTGGCGCTTTGAACCAGTGAACGCGCGGCGGCCTTGCAGGCGGCATACACGCTGAAGTGCGGGGCACCCACCTGGTTGGCGATCGACGTCGTGACGATGATGGACGAGCCCTTGCGCAACAGAGGGACGGCCTTTTGCATGGCGAAGAACACGCCCTTGAACGAGATGTTCGACATGGCGTCGAACTGCGCTTCGGTCGTCAATTCGAACGGCCCGGGTTGCGCGGCGGCGGCGTTGAGGAAGAGCACGTCCAAGTGGCCCATCTGCTCCTGCACCGAGGCCATCAGCAGGTCGATTTCCTTCAGGTCGCCGCCATCGCTGCGGAAAGCCAGCACGTCGTTGTTCATCGATTGCCGCGCCTGTTCCAGCGTGACGGGGTCTCTGCCCGTGATGGCCACACGGGCGCCTTGCGCCACGAAGAGTTGGGCCGTGGCCAGGCCGATGCCGCTGTTGCCGCCAGTGATCAAGGCATGCTTGCCTGCGAGTTTCTGCATGATGGGGTTCCTATTTTTGACTGCTGCTGCGTCCGCTTTCACGGCACGGGCGACGAGGCTTCGCATGCTAGTGAAGCCGAGCCGCTTTGGGGTGTCCGGCAGCCCACTTGAGTCGGGGTTCAGGACACCTGTCTCACTTGATCGCGGGGGGTGTCATGTGATGTGCTTCACGCGCGGCGTTGTCATGCACCAAGCTGGCACAGGCCCTTATGCGCATGGCCATGGCTGATGTTCGAGGCAAACGGCACGTGCATTGACCTGATTGAACAAAGGCCCTCAAGCCCAGGGGTGATCGGTCGATGAGATCGCTGGCGAGTGGTTATAACCCTCGCTGGCCGAATGGGTCCGGCGCCCGCGCATACCTGGGAGGGGCACGTCGGCTTTTTTTCTTTTGATCAACCACAGAGATAGAGGAAGAACCATGTCGATGAAGAAATGGATGAGTTTCACGCTGACGACCCTCTGCTTGCACGGTGCGATGGCCGACACGACGCCACCGCCTTCGCAATGGCCTTTGCTGGTCATCGGCGCATCCTATGGGGAGGCCAAAACGCCCTTCAACAATGGCGTCGCGCCATTGGGTGGGGCATCGGTGGGGTTCGGCAGCTATCTGAGTCTCGGCGAAGCCTTGACCCGGGACCGCCAACTGCCCGGTTATGTCATCAACGAAGCGCAGGCCGGTGCCACCACCTTTGCGCGCCTGGCCTGCGCGCCCGGCGCCAGCACCTGCGGCCCCGCATCGTGGGACAGCTATTCAACCGAGCTGACGAAGGCCCTGGCGCGCGTGGCCCTGCCGCCCAGCTTCACCACCTACAACGCCAAGTACGTGGTCATCCTGACGCCCAATGACTGCCTGCACGCCGATGCTTTCGGCATCCCGCAGACCACATCGCAGCCTTGTTCGCTGGCGCAGATGAACCAGGTTGCCGATCGCCTGATCGCGGTCGGCAACCAGGCGCGGGCCGCGGGGTTGACGCCGATCTTCGATGTCATGCCGCGCTACAACAAGCTCGACCTCAACCTGTTCCGCACCCTGTACGGTCTGGCCTGGGTCATCAGCGAAGCGGACTACAACACGCTGCGCAACGTGACGAGCAGCCGCATCAGGTCCGAGGTGTCGGGCGCGATCGTGCTGGACATCTGGAAGGACTTCGTCCATCGCGACGACGGCCTGCACCCGACGGACGAGACCTCGCAAAAGGCCGCCCGCCTCATCGCCAAGGAGCTGATCGACCGCGATCCTCATGGCCATCACTGATCTGATCTGATCTGATCGACTGAAGCGGGGCGTCTGGCCTGATGGTCAGGCGCCCTTTGCTTTCTTGGCGGGCGAGGGCGTGCGCGCCACGACCCATGCCGATACGCTGTGCGCGCCCGCGTCCAGCAATGTCGCGGCGGCGGCATTGAGCGTGGCGCCCGTGGTCATCACGTCGTCCACGATGGCGACATCGCGGCCCGGTACCAGGCGCAGCCCGGTGGTTGTGACCTCGAACGCGCCCGCGATGTGCCGCTGGCGCTCTTCGGCCGACATGGCCATCAACCGCGACGTGTGCGTGCGGCGTTCCAGCAAATCGTGGCGAGCCTCGACCTTGAGCCGTTTGCCCACCTGCCGAGCCAGCAACCAAGACTGGTTGTAGCCCCGCTCGGCCAGGCGCTGCCTGGACAAGGGCACGGGCACGATCAGGTTGACGTCGCTGAGCCTGGGTGCGACGGCCTGGGCGAGCAGGGCGCCCAATGGCCGAGCCAGGGCGGTGCCGTCGCGGAACTTCAAGCGGGCCAGCAAGGGTGACCAGGGCGCCGTGTAGTGCACGGCGCAGATGGTGCGGTCGACCTCCGGCGACTGGTCTTCGCACAGTGCGCAGATCTCATGGCCCGCGTCAGCGCGGTATGCGGGCAGGTCGATGGCGCAGCGCTGGCAGCGCGCGACCGGGGCACGCCAAGCCTCGAGGCAATGCGTGCACAGACTGCTGGCCTGCCAGCGTCGGCAGATGAGGCACTGCCCGGGCAGCTTTCCCAGCAACTGAAAGGATGGTGGCCAAGAGGCCCCCAGGCGCGGTAAGGACAACATCGGGTCAATATACTGATGGCCCCTGATCGAAGGAATCGCTCCGAGTGGGGGCCCATTGCACCCCGACATGCCTGATTCCCCCGACGCCCAACCGCCTGCAGACCAGGCCCGACCCACCGAGCGCCCGGCCTGCGCGCCCAGTGCCGCCGCGCTGACCCGGCAAGCCAGGCGATTGGCCGCCCTCGACGACGCCCCCTGGCTGCACCAAGAGGCCGCGCGCCGCCTCGCCGCCAAGCTGTCACCGATTCGCCTGACGCCCGCCAACTGGATCGACTGGTCCGCGCATCTGGGTGGCGGCGCCGAGCTGGTGCAGGCGCAGTACCCGCAGGCGCAACGCTGGGTTGTCGAGCCCACCCCGGCGCTGCTGCGGCGCAGCCAGGCGACCGCGGCCGAGCAGGCCGAACGGACCTGGCGCACGCTGTGGCGCCGCGAGGTACCCAAGGTCTGGCCGGCCTTTGACGCGGCCGAACTGGCGGGCGCGCCCTGGCAGCCCGATGGCGCTCAGATGCTGTGGGCCAACATGACTCTGCACGCGCACCCTTCGCTGCCGGCCTTGATGGCGCAGTGGCACCAGCAACTCGCTGTCGATGGCTTCCTGATGTGCTCCGGCCTGGGGCCCGACACCGCGCGTGAACTGCGTGCCATCTATCTGGAGATGGGCTGGCCCTTGCCGACCATCGACTTCATCGACATGCACGACCTGGGCGACGAGCTGGTGCAAGCCGGTTTCGCCGACCCGGTCATGGACATGGAAAAACTCACCCTGACCTGGGAGACGCCTCAGGCCCTGCTCGACGAGCTGCGCACCTGGGGTGGCAACGTGGCCATGGGCCGGCACACCGGCTGGCGCACGCCGCGTTGGCGCGATCGCCTGATGCAAACCATGTCCGATCGGCTCATGCGCCCCGATGGCCGCCTGGGCCTGACCGTGGAGCTGGTCTACGGCCACGCCATCAAGCCCGCGCCGCGTCCGAAAATGGCAGCGGAGACGCGTGTAACCCTGCAGGATATGCGACGAATGGTGCGCAAATCCGAGAAGCCCTGAGGGGCCCGAGGGGCGGTTGTGGCATGCAGACCTCATTATTGAGATATCTGCGGGTTATTCATAGCCAGGGGGTTGGCATTGCGCCTTGAGATAGCGCAAGTCGCTGGCTAGAATGGCTTGCAAATTTTGGATCGCGCACAACGCGGCTCCATCTCACAACCAACCCATCCGGAGTCACCCTCCGGACATTGCCTGTGTGGTCTAGGAATGCTGGCGCGATGACCGCCACCCTGTCGCCCGTTAGGTTGATGTCGCCCTCCGCGATGAGGTTCGGGGTCTGGCGTCCCTTGCTCGGTCTGATCCAAGGCGGCGCGGGCGTGCTGGCCGGCACGGACTGGCTGGCCGAATGGCGTCTGCAGCGGCGCGGCGCCTTGTCCCGCAGGCAGATGGGCCAGGCCTACCTGGCCTGGTCGGCCGTTTCCCTGTTGATCGCGGCGGCCTGCTGGCGCATGGGCGCCGACCAGGTTTGGCCTTACACTGCCGCCCAACTGACGGCGCTCGGCATGGCCGCGCTGTTTCACGCACGCCATGCCGCCGATTGCGACCTGATCGCCATGAAGCCTTCGCTGGTGCGCGTCGAGCAGCATCGCGCCGGGCAGGTGCGCCGCGTCGATTTCAATCCGCGCTGGATCCGGGTCGAGCCGGACCAGCACGACGGGTCGCTGGTGCGCCTGTCGGGGCAGGGCCGCAGCGTGGTCGTGGGCGAGTTCGTCTCCCGCGATGGCCGGCCGCAGTTGGCCGAAGAGTTTCGCTGGGCGCTGCGGCACCTGGACGATTGAATTTGACGGGCTGGTGGGTGTCCGGTCAGACACGCATCGCGACGAGGCCCCGCAGTGTTGACCGCTTTCAAATCCATGACGAGCCAAGACATGATCAAAGATCCTGGGAATAGAGTGAGTCGGATGTGGCCGACAGGGCGTCTGCTGTCCTGCGCTGCCCCCATGTGTCAGGGCGCGGCGCTGGCCGTGATGGGCCTGGCCGCCAAAGCCAGCTGGGCCGTCAACAGTCTGCCCGGTGGCCCGGCGGTCAACCAGCTCGACCTGCATCCGCCGGTCACCAGGATCGCCGCCGAAGAGCAGTCGCTGCATTACATGATGCTCTACATCTGCCTGGTGATCTTCATCGGCGTGTTCGGCGTGATGTTCTATTCGGTGTTCAAGCACCGCAAGTCCAAGGGCCACAAGGCCGCCGACTTCCACGAGTCCACGACCGTCGAAATCGTCTGGACGGTCATCCCTTTCATCATCGTGATCTGCATGGCCTTGCCCGCGACCAAGGTCGTGGTCGCCATGAAGGACACGACCAATGCCGACCTGACCATCAAGGTCACGGGCTACCAGTGGAAGTGGGGCTACGACTACCTCAACGGCGAAGGCGCGGGCATCAACTTCATCTCGACGCTCGATGCCACGCAGCGCGCGCTGTCCGACGCCGGCACGCCCCAGGGCGACAACTACCTGCTCAAGGTCGACCACCCGCTCGTGGTGCCCGTGGACAAGAAGGTGCGCATCATCACGACGGCCAACGACGTGATCCACTCCTTCATGGTGCCGGCCTTCGGCATCAAGCAAGATGCCATCCCCGGCTTCGTGCGCGATACCTGGTTCCGCGCCGAGAAGGTGGGCGACTACTACGGCCAGTGCGTCGAGCTGTGCGGCAAGGAACACGCCTACATGCCCATCCACGTCAAGGTGCTGGCCGCCGCCGACTACGCCAAGTGGGTGGCGGAGCAACAGAAAGAAATGCAGGCCAAGGCCGACGACCCGACCAAGGTCTGGACGCAGGCCGACCTGATCGCGCGCGGCGAACAGGTCTACAACGCCAACTGCGCGGCCTGCCACCAGCCCAACGGCAAGGGCGGCGGCGCGGTCAAGCCGCTCGATGGTTCGCCCAAGGTCCTGAACGACGACAAGACCGTGCAGATCCACGTGGTGCTCAACGGCCAGAACAACATCATGCCTTCGTGGCGCCAGCTGTCCGATACCGAGATCGCCTCCGTGATCACGTTCACGAAGAATCACTGGTCCAACAAGACTGGCCAGACGGTGCAGCCGTCGGAAGTGCTGGCCGCCCGCAAGTAAACATCCTGCCGACGTTCGACAGCGGCAAGATCAAACAGGTTCGTAAAGGATATAGCCATGAGCGCAGTTCTTGACCACGGCGGCCACGGGCACGGCCACGACGAGCATCACGACCATCCGCACGGCTGGCGACGCTGGTTCTACGCCACCAACCACAAGGACATCGGCACGCTGTACCTGCTGTTCGCGCTGACCATGCTGATGATCGGCGGCGTGCTGGCGCTGGGCATCCGCGCCGAGCTGTTCAAGCCGGGCCTGCAGATCCTGAACCCGGAGATGTTCAACCAGTTCACGACCATGCACGGCATCATCATGGTGTTCGGCGCGATCATGCCCGCCTTCGTGGGCGTGGCGAACTGGATGATCCCGCTGCAGATCGGCGCCTCCGACATGGCCTTCGCCCGGATGAACAACTTCAGCTTCTGGCTGCTGATCCCGGCCTCGCTGCTGCTGGTCGGTTCGTTCTTCCTGCCCGGTGGCGCGCCCGCCGCGGGCTGGACGCTGTACGCGCCGCTGACGCTGCAGATGGGCCCCTCGATGGACGCCGGCATCTTCGCCATGCACATCATGGGCGCCAGCTCGATCATGGGCTCGATCAACATCATCGTGACCATCCTGAACATGCGCGCGCCCGGCATGACGCTGATGAAGATGCCGATGTTCGCCTGGACCTGGCTGATCACCGCCTACCTGCTGATCGCCGTGATGCCCGTGCTCGCCGGCGCCATCACGATGACGCTGACCGACCGCCACTTCGGCACCAGCTTCTTCAACCCCGCCGGTGGCGGCGACCCGGTGATGTACCAGCACATCTTCTGGTTCTTCGGCCACCCCGAGGTCTACATCATGATCCTGCCGGCCTTCGGCATCGTGAGCCAGATCGTGCCGGCCTTCGCGCGCAAGAAGCTGTTCGGCTATACCTCGATGGTCTACGCCACGGCCTCGATCGCCATCCTGAGCTTCATCGTGTGGGCGCACCACATGTTCGCCACGGGCATGCCCGTGACCGGCCAGCTCTTCTTCATGTACGCCACGATGCTGATCTCGGTGCCCACGGGCGTGAAGGTCTTCAACTGGATCGCGACGATGTGGCAGGGCTCGATGACCTTCGAGAGCCCGATGCTGTGGGCCGTGGGCTTCATCTTCGTGTTCACGATGGGCGGCTTCACGGGGCTGATCCTGTCCGTGGCGCCGATCGACATCCAGCTGCAGGACACCTATTACGTGGTGGCCCACTTCCACTACGTGCTGGTGGCGGGTTCGCTGTTCGCGCTGTTCGCCGGCTTCTACTATTGGGCGCCGAAGTGGACGGGCGTGATGGTGCCCGAGTGGAAGGGCAAGCTGCACTTCTGGTGGTCGCTGATCGCGTTCAACGTCACCTTCTTCCCGATGCACTTCCTGGGGCTGGCCGGCATGCCGCGCCGCTACGCCGACTACCCGATGCAGTTCGCCGACTTCAACGCGATCGCTTCGGTGGGCGCCTTCTTCTTCGGTTTCGCCCAGGTCTATTTCATCTTCGTGGTGCTGATCCCGGCCATGCGCGGCAAGGGCACGCCCGCTCCGGCCAAGCCATGGGAAGGCGCCGAAGGGCTGGAGTGGGAGCTGCCTTCGCCGGCACCGTTCCACACCTTCGAGACCCCGCCCAAGCTGGATCCGACCGCGACCCGCGTGATCGGTTGACCGCTCGGCCGACAACTTCAGGAGCCGCCGCATGAACGCCGCCAGCACAGTCGATAAAAAGCGCAACCTGCGCCTGGCGCTGATCCTGGCGTCCGTGGCCTTGACCTTCTTCGTGGGCTTCATCGCGAAGATGGTGGCATTCGCGCACCACTGATCCAGCAGATCGCCAGCATGTCCAACAGCACCACCGTCAGCCAGCCCGGCAGCATCGTGCGGATGCGCTGGCTGCGGCGCGCCAACATGGACATGTTCGGCAAGCTGCTCGTGATCATCGCGCTGATGTTCGGCTTCGGCTACGCGATGGTGCCGATGTACAAGCACATCTGCGAGGCGCTGGGCATCAATGTGCTGTCGCTGAGCGAGCAGCAGGCGCCCGGTGCGCTGGCATCGCGCAAGCTCAACACGCAGGTCGACCTGGGCCGCTCGGTCACCATCGAGTTCGACGCCAATGCGCGGGGCCCGTGGGACTTCAAATCGGAAGTGCGCACCGTGCGCGTGCACCCGGGCGAGATCACCACGGTCATGTACGAGTTCCGCAATCGCCAGGACCGGACGATGTCCGCCCAGGCCATTCCCAGCTATGCGCCCAAGCAGGCCATGTCCTACTTCAACAAGCTGGAGTGTTTCTGTTTCAGCGAGCACACGCTCAAGCCCGGCGAGAGCAAGCGCTGGCCCGTCGTGTTCGTGATCGATCCCAAGTTGCCCAAGGATGTCTCGACCATCACCTTGTCCTACACCTTCTTCGAAGTGGGGGCAAGGTGCCGATGGCACCCGGGGGTTCGGTATGACGAAGGACCTGCGCGACGCCGCGCAGCGCAAGGGCTCTTTCGCCCAGACGCTCAAGGCGGTGGCGTGGTCGTTTTTTGGTGTGCGCAAGTCAGCCGACTACGCACAGGATGTGGCCAAGATCAACCCGATCCACGTGATCGTGGCTGGGGTGCTGTTGGCCGTGTTGTTTGTCGTTGGGTTGATGCTGCTGGTCAATTGGGTGATTGACAGCGGCGTGGCCGGTTAAGGAGAGTGCGACATGTCGACTGCAGTTCCGAAGGGCCATGCCCCTTACTACTTCGTGCCGGGGCCATCGCGGCATCCCATGATGGCGGCCATCGGGCTGTTCTTCGTGGTGGGCGGCGCGGGGCAGTGGGTCAATGGCGTCACATGGGCGCCTTACTGCGTGCTGTTCGGCTTCCTGTGGTGGGCGATCGTGCTCAAGCAGTGGTTCTCCGATGCCATCGGCGAGAGCGAGGGCGGCCAGTATGGCGAGCGCGTGGACGTGTCCTTCCGCTGGAGCATGGCCTGGTTCATCTTCTCGGAAGTGATGTTCTTCGGCTCGTTCTTCGGCGCCTTGTTCTGGACGCGTCTGCACGCGATCCCCAACCTGGGCAGCCTGGACAACGCCATCTTGTGGCCGGACTTCAAGGCCATCTGGCCCTCCGAAGCGATCGGCATGACCGCGTCGCCCGCAGGCACGGTCGAGTCCTTCCGCACGATGGGTCCATGGCCCATCCCGACGATCAACACGGCCTTGCTGCTGACCTCGGGCGTGACGCTGACCATCGCCCACCACGCGCTGCGCGAGAACCTGCGCGGCAAGACCATCGCCTTCATGTGGCTGACGGTGTTGCTGGGCGCGACCTTCATCGGCCTGCAGGCTTTCGAGTACTACGAGGCCTATCACCACCTGAACCTGAAGCTGTCGTCCGGCATCTACGGCTCGACCTTCTTCATGCTGACGGGCTTTCACGGCATGCACGTGTTCGTGGGCATGCTGATGCTGCTGTTCATCACGCTGCGCCTGATGAAGGGCCACTTCACGCCAGACAAGCACTTCGGCTTCGAAGGCGCGGCCTGGTACTGGCACTTCGTGGACGTGGTCTGGCTGGGTCTGTACCTGGTGGTCTACTGGACCTGATCGACGGCGCGATGCCTGCCCGAGCAGAGCGCCCATGTGGCGCTCTGTTCGTTTATTGGCCCACGGGGACGCCGGTCGGGTGGATCCAGCCCAGCTTGTAGCCCAGCAGGACGAACAGGAACAAGGCGATGGACAGACCCACGCGCAAGGCCAGCGCCTTGACCATGCGGTTGCTCTTGGGCTGGCCGTCGCGGCCATCTTGCAACATGGCGCGGCCGGCCATGGCCAGCGCGAAGACAATGGCCAGCAAGGCAAGGGCGATCACGATTTTCATGAACACGGATTATGGATGCCTCGGCGGCATCGGAGGTCGGCAATGACCCCACTTCTGCGTCAGCTTGCGCTGTGGACATTGGCGATCACGCTCATGGTCGTCACGACGAGCGCGGGGTTCTGGCAACTGCGCCGGGCCGAGGAGAAAACAAGCGCGCTGGCCGCGATGCAGGTACGGCAGGAGGCCAGGCCCTGGGGCAATGCCGACTGGCCCTGCGAGGTGGCGATTGGTGCGGCGATTGGTGCGGCGCATGACACATCGAAGAAGCTGCCTGCGCAACAGCCCGTCGTGTTGCGCGGCCATTGGCTGGCAGGCAACACCGTGTTCCTGGACAACCGCCCGATGGACCAGGGCAGCGGCTTCATCGTGGTCACGCCATTGGTGCTGACGCCCGAGCAGTCGGGCCATTGCAGGGGCCACATCGTGCTCGTGCAGCGCGGCTGGGTGCCGCGCGACCAGCAGGACCGCACGCACCTGCCCGATCTGCTGACGCCGGATGCCGAAGTCGAGGTCACGGGCAGGGTGGTCGTGGCGCTCTCGCAGGTCTACCAATTGGGGCAGGAAGCCGAGCCGCCGCCGCATCAAACCGGGCACATCGTGCGGCAGAACGCCGACGCGGCATTCTGGACGACCTGGCTGGGGCAAGCCCCTCTGGTCGGCGCCGTGCTGCAAGTGCAAGCTGCCCAACCAGCCGATGCCCCGGAGCTGGTGCGCCATTGGGCCGAGCCCGGTTTCGGGGCCGACAGGCACAAGGCCTACGCCTTGCAGTGGTTCGTGATGTCCGCCGTGCTGGCAGGGCTCACAATCTGGTTCCAGATCATCAGCCCTCGTCGTCAACGTGACACCTGAAGCGACCATGCCCAACTCAGACGCCACACAGGCCGATCCCATGCAGATGAGCGTGCACAGCCTGCCACTGCCCGAATCCCCGGACGCCCAGCGCACGCGCCTGGGCCGCCTCAAGATGCTGCTGGTCTGGGCTGTGTGCGCCGCGCCGGTCGTGGCCTCTTACTTCGCTTACTACGTGGTCAAGCCGCAGGGCCGCACCAATTACGGCGAGCTGATTACGCCGCCCAAGGCCATGCCGTCTGATGCCGACTTCACCTTGTCGGATCTGCAAGGGCGCGTCGTCAAGCCCGCTTCGCTCAAAGGGCAGTGGCTGCTGGTCGTCGTGGCCGATGGCGCCTGCGACAAGCGATGCGAGACGCAGCTCTACCTGCAGCGCCAACTGCGCGAGACGCTGGGCAAGGACAAGGACCGCCTCGACCGCGTCTGGCTGATCCCCGATCGATCGGCCGTGCCGGCGGCCCTGACGCCCGGCCTGGCGAACGCCTGGGTGCTGCGCGCGAACGACGCCGCGCTGCGCCGCTGGCTGACACCCGAAAAAGGGCACGCGCTGGACGCGCACCTCTACCTGGTCGACCCGCGCGGCGACTGGATGATGCGTTTTCCGGTCGATGCCGACCCTTCGCGCATCAAGAAGGACCTGGCGCGCCTGATGAAGGCCAGTGAATCCTGGGACGAGCCGGGCCGCTGAACCCAGATGGGCAACCTGATCAACCTCAATCCGGCGCTGGACGTCGCGCTGCTGGGTGCCTTGCTGGCCTTGCTGCCGGTCGCCATCGTCGCGCGCCGCGGGCGGCGCCAGGGCCTGCGTGGCTGGCCCGCGTGGCAGCGTGTGCTGACCGTGTTGACCTTGTTCCTGACGCTGGACCTGGTCGTGTTCGGCGCCTTCACGCGCCTGACCGATTCCGGCCTGGGCTGCCCCGACTGGCCGGGCTGCTACGGCGAAACCAGCCCCTTCGCCGCGCACGCGCAGATCAGCGCCGCGCACGAAGCCATGCCCAGCGGGCCCGTCTCGCACAGCAAGGCCTGGATCGAGATGGTGCACCGCTACCTGGCGACAGCCGTGGGCGCGCTTATCACCGGGCTCATGGTGATGGCGTGGCTCAAGCGACGGCAGGCGGGCTTGTCGCCCTGGTGGGCCACGGGCACCTTCGTGTGGGTGTGCGCGCAGGGGGCGTTCGGCGCCTTGACGGTCACGCTCAAGCTGCAGCCCATCATCGTGACGGGCCACTTGATCGGCGCCATGCTGGGCGTGGCCCTGCTGACGGCGCAGGTGCGCGCGCTCGACGGCCAGGGCGCCGCCGAACCCCACGCCGGGGCCTGGGTGGTATCATCGCTGCGCCGCTGGGGCTGGGCCTTGCTCGCCCTGGTGACCATGCAGATTGCGCTGGGCGCCTGGGTCAGCACCAACTACGCGGTGCTGGCCTGCACCGAAGTGCCGACCTGCCAGGGCCAATGGTGGCCTGACATGGATTTCGCCACGGGCTTTCACCTGATGAGGCCGTTGGGCGGAGACGGGCAGGGCGCTTTCATCACCCAGAGCGCGCTCACGGCCATCCACGTCACGCACCGTTTGTTCGCCGTGCTGGTCTTGCTGGCCTTGGTGGCGTACGGCGCGGCTTTGCGCCACTGGCGACCGCCGCATGCCGCATCGGCCGTGGGGCCTTGGCGCCGCGAGGGGCTCGTCATGTGGGGGCTGGCCGCCTGGCAACTGGCTTCCGGGCTGAGCAATGTGGTGCTGGGGTGGCCGCTGGCGGCCGCGCTGGGGCACACACTGGGCGCGGCCTTGCTGGTGTGGCGTTTGATGCATGTGCTGGTGAGCCCGCGTACCCGAGATCCTCATGTCTGACTCCGTTGCTTCTCCTTCGCCCGATGTCGCGGCGCCTCCGCAGGGGCTGCCTTCCAGAGCGAAGCAGTTCTACTCGCTGACCAAGCCCCGCGTGGTCCAGCTGATCGTGTTCTGCGCCGTGATCGGCATGTTGCTGGCCGTGCCGGGCGTGCCCTCGCAGGCCGAGGCCCTGACCGCGCTGGCCGCCTGCATCGGGATCTGGCTGGTGGCCGGTGCGGCCGCCGCCTTCAACTGCCTGATCGAGCAGGGCATCGATGCCCGCATGAAGCGCACGGCCTGGCGCCCGACGGCCCGTGGCGAGTTGAGCCGCGTGCAGACCTTGACGTTCAGCGCCGTGCTGTGCGGCCTGGGCATGGCCATCCTCGTGATCTGGGTGAACGCGCTGACCATGTGGCTCACGCTGGCCACGTTCGTGGGCTATGCCGTGATCTACACGGTTGTGCTCAAGCCCTTGACGCCGCAGAACATCGTGATCGGCGGCGCATCGGGCGCGATGCCGCCCGTGCTGGGTTGGGCCGCCATGCGCGGCGAGGTCGGCCCTGAAGCCTGGATGCTGTGCCTGATCATCTTCCTGTGGACGCCGCCGCACTTCTGGGCGCTGGCGCTCTACCGGGTCGAGGACTACGCCCGCGCCGGCCTCCCCATGCTGCCCGTGACGCATGGCAACGAATACACGCGCCTGCACGTCTTCCTCTACACGCTGATCCTGCTGGCCGGCAGCCTGCTGCCCTTCATCTACCAGATGAGCGGCTGGATCTACCTGTGGTCGGCGCTGATCCTGGGGCTGATCTTCGTGGGCCATGCGTTCAAATTGTGGCGGCGCTACAGTGACGAACTGGCCCGCAAGACCTTCCGCTTCTCGATCATCCACCTGATGCTGATGTTCGCGGCCTTGCTGGTCGACCACTACTGGATGATCTGATCGATCACTTGCCATGACGCATGCCACTCGCCAAGCCTTTTCCGCACAACGCCGCCTGACCTTGCTGGCGGGCCTGGTTTCCATCGGCTTGGTCGCAGGCCTGGCCGGATGCAAGGGCAGGCCCGATGCAGGCGCCGCATCGGCGGATGCGTCCGCAGGCACGTCGCAGCAGGCCGCCGAACCCAAGTTCAACGGCGTCGACATCACGGGCGCCAACTACGCACAGGCCTTCTCGCTGCCCGACTTCGACGGCAAGCCCCGCACCCTGGCCGATTACAAAGGCAAGGTCGTCTACGTGTTCTTCGGCTTCACGCAATGCCCTGATGTGTGCCCGACGACCATGGCCGAGCTGGCCGAAGTCCGCCGACGCCTGGGCGCCGATGGCGACCGCGTGCAGGGCGTGTTCGTGACGGTCGATCCGGAGCGTGACACGGCGCCCGTGCTCAAGGCCTATCTGCAGGCGATGGACAAGAGCTTCGTCGGCCTGCGCGGCACCCTCGCGCAAACCGAAGACACGGCGCGCGACTTCAAGGTCTTCTACCAAAAGGTGCCGACCAAGAACGGCGGCTACACGATGGACCACACGGCGGGCGCCTTCGTGTTCGACCCCGATGGCCAGGTGCGCCTGTTCGTGCGCTACGGCATGGGCGTCGATGCGCTCACGGCCGACATCAAGCAGCTGCTGGCGTCGGCGCCCGCAGCGAAAAAGAGCTGAAGAAGAGGGGCTGATCAAGCCCCTTGCATGAACGGCGTCAGGCCGACAGCAACGTCAGGCTCTGGCGGCCCGTCCAGCTCTCATCGGGCGCGAGCGTGACCGGCTGGTTGATGCGCGCCGCCTCGATGCACAGCATGTGCTGCCAGCCTTCGGCGGGCATGTCCTTGAGCGCGGCGCACTTGTCCGGGCCGGGGTTCCAGATCACGGCGTCGGGCATGTCGTCGGTCTCGATGCTCAGGCGGCGCGGGCCGTCGCGCAGAAGCAGGTCGGCCTTGACGTTGGCGTAGATGCGGTCGACCTCGCCGTAGAAGCGCTTCTCGGGATGGTCTTCGATCGCTTCGCCGCCGGCCACGCTGTCGACATAGCGCCGGCCTTCGAGCCCTTGCAGGCGCACCAGGCTCAGGTCGGACACCGACAAGTAAGTGTGCAAGGCGGCGGAAAAGGGCCAGGTGGTCTCGCCCGTGTTGTGCGCGTGCAGCTCCATGTCGAGCCGCGCGCCATTGACCGAGATGGTCAGCTCCAGCGCGAAGCCGTGCGGCCACAGGGCGCGCGTCTGGGCATCGTCACGCAGCACCAATGTCAGTTGCGCGTGGTCCTTGCCGACGCTGCTGCTGTCGACGGCCCAGGTGCGCGTGCGCGCCAGGCCATGGCGGGGCAGGCTGGTGTCCGGCCCCTTCTGCTCGAACTGCGGGAAGACCACGGGCACGCCGCCGCGCACGGCCTGGCCATCGCCGGCCACGGCCTTGGGCGAGAGGTACAGCTGCTCTTCGCCGCCCGCGGGGATCCATGAGACCACATGGCCGCCATGCAGCAACACGGTGGCTTGCGCGCCATCGGGCGATTGAATGCGCACGGCCGGCTGGCCCAGCGCTTCGGTCATCGGGAAAATCAGATCGTTCATGCCGCGAGTATCCGCGATGGCTCAGGAGGGCCGTGAGGCGATGCAGGCCGTGGCGATCAGCTCATTGAGCAAGGCCATCGACACATCGCCCGAGACGGCGTAGGGATCGAGCACCGGCCGCTCGGAGTACTTCAGCAGGATCGACGGGTTGACGCGGCCGAGGTTGACCTGGCCCATCGTCCAGCCCGCGAAGCGCCGCTCGGTGATCTCTTCGTACTTGAGCAGCACGACGTCGCGATGGCGCGCGTCGCGCACGATGCGGCCGTAGAGCTGGCTGATGGTGTCGCGGCCGCCTTCGATCACCTGGATGAAGTTGTCGCCGCTGTGGCAGAGCAGGCCCGTGACGCCCAGCGCCGGGTTGCTCTTTCTGGCGACGGCCAGGATGCCGTCGACGACTTCGGGCGTGAGGGGTTCAGCCGCGCGGCTGGCGTACAGCAGTCGAACCAGCATGGCTCAGCCTTTCTTGTGGTTGACCAGGGAAAGGAATTCGCGGCGCAGGGCCGGGTCCTTCAGGAACGAGCCGCGCATGACGCTGTTGATCATCTTCGAGTCCATGTCCTTGACGCCGCGCCAGTGCATGCAGAAGTGGTCGGCCTCCATCACGACGGCCAGGCCATCGGGGTTCATGCGCGATTGCAGGATCTCGGCGACCTGGGTGACGGCTTCTTCCTGGATCTGCGGGCGGCTCATGATCCAGTCGACCAGGCGCGCATACTTCGACAGGCCGATCAGGTTGGAGTGCTCGTTGGGCATCACACCGATCCAGACGCGGCCGATGATGGGGCACAGGTGGTGCGAGCAGGCGCTGCGCACGGTGATCGGGCCGACGATCATCAGCTCGTTGAGCCGTTCCGCATTGGGAAATTCGGTGACGGCGGGGGCCCCGTGGTAACGGCCCTTGAAGATCTCATTGAGGTACATCTTGGCCACGCGGCGGGCCGTGTCCTGCGTGTTGTGGTCGCTGTCGGTGTCGATGACCAGGCTCGAGAGCACGGCGCTCATCTTGCCCTGCACCTCGTCGAGCAGCTTGTCGAGCTCGCCCGGTTCGATGAACTCGGCGATGTTGTCGTTGGCGTGGAAGCGCCGCTGGGCCGCCTTGATGCGCTCGCGGATCTTGACCGACACGGGCACGCCCTCGTCAGCCGGTGCGTCGACCGCAGCGTCGGCAGGGGGCTTGGTGGTATCGATGGCGCGCAGCGGGGGAGTGCTCATGGTTCGTCCGATGACGTTGGCAGACAGACCTTCCATGCTAACAAGGACCGGACAACCTTGCGGCCTGCCCGGCAGGCAGACACGCCAATCCGGTCACGCAAAGCGCCCCTGGACCCCCTCTGTTTCAGGGGTCCTGGTGGCAGATGGGCGCCGAGGGGTTCTGCACGCAGACCCGGGCGCGGCAGGTGGCGGCCGCGGCGCCGCTTTGCACGTCGCAGCGGGTCTTGATTTCTTCGGCCGCTGACATGGGCGGTGGGCTGGCAGCCCGGTTGCTGCCTGTGTGCGCGAACATGGCCTCGAGCAAGGCGACGTCGTCGTCCCTGCTCTGGTTGCGCCTGGCTGCGGGTTTGGTGGGCTTGGCCGTGGTCATCGCCGCATAGGCCGTGGCGTCGATCGAGCGGGTCGTCGAGGAGGTGGCGGCCGAGGCGGCCAGCATGGCGGGATGGCTGCCTTGCGTCGCCAGGACCGTGTGCAGCGCGGTCGGTTTCGGGCTCGTCGTTGGCGCGGCTGCCAAGGTTGGCATGGCCGGCGCGGGGGGCGCGGGCAGGCGCGCGACGGGCGGTGTCGGGTCGATGGTCTCGATCACGGCAGGCTGGGCATTGGCCGGCGCGCTCGTGGCTGTGGCCACGGTCGACACAGGCGCGGCCATCAGCGCCGCCAGCGGGTTGTTGCTGTTCGCGCGCGCCGTGCTGGCCCCGGCCACGAGCGGGCGCTCGGTCTTGCCCGGTGCGTTCGCATCGGCCTGGTCACCAGCACGGTGCCCGTTGAGGATGATCAGGGCAAAGGCGGTCAGCAGGGTCAGCACGCCGATGGCCATCATGCCCATCAGCATTGTGAGTTGCCAGTTCTTGGGCAGGCGCAGGGGGCGGCGCTTGCGGCGGGTGGGCGACAGGCGGGTGGCCTGGCGGGTCGATTCGAGCGTCGATAGAATGCGCACGCGCTGCGTGCCGCCGTCCGGCGCGTCGATGGCGCTGTCCATCTCGGCGAACAGGCTGGGGCGCTCCAGGCTGGGCCTGGCCGATGGCCGTGGCGAAGTTTGGCGAACGAGCTGTCCGCCGCGGTCCTGGCTCAAGCCGGTCTCCCTAAGGCACTATTTGTCAATTGGCGCATTCTACGAAGCCAGGGCTGGGTTGGGTTGAAGCGGGCAACGGGTGTTGCAAACAAGCGTTACAGAAACATGTATTCAGGGTGGGTCTTGCTGTATTTCGTGCTGGGCTGCGGCGCGCTGGCGCTCGCTGCTTTTCCGCACTGGCGTCAGGCGTTGCAGGCTCGCCTGGTGGTCATCAGGTGGCATGCACGCTGGACATGGGCCGCGCTGACACTCGGACTGCTGGTGGCGCCGCTCGTCGTTGTGGCCGCTTGGCGCCTGATGGGCACGCGGTCGCTCGACGGCTTTGATGATCGCATCGACCCGGACAATCAGCAAGTGGCGCATCTCCTGAGGGGCGAGCAACTGGCGCCGCCCGCGCCTTTGCCGCCCGATGTGTTCATGACGGCCGAGGTCGAGGTGATCCGGCCGATGCTGTCCAGCGCGGACCGGCGCTGGGCGCAAATGGACGCCGACTTCGTGCAGCGCCTGCTGCGTGTCTTCAAGATCATGAAAGAGCAGCACGGTTACGACATGGCCTTGCTCGAAGGCTGGCGCAGCCCCGAGCGCCAGGCCATGCTCGCGGCCAAGGGCAGCAACGTGACCATGGCGGGCGCCTGGCAGAGCTACCACCAGTACGGGCTGGCGGCCGATTGCGCCTTCTATCGGGATGGCAAGCTGGTCATCTCGGAGAAGGACGCCTGGGCCATGCGCGGCTACCAGCTGTATGGCGAGGTCGCGGCGCAGGTCGGGCTGACCTGGGGCGGACACTGGCAGATGATGGACCTGGGCCACGTTGAATGGCGCAAGGCAGGTGCCAAGGCGGCCGTGAATGCGACAGTGAAAGCGGCCGGACACAGTTGGTAACGCGGCCCCCCTCCTGCGGGGGAGCTTGCGACACCGTGGAGCCATTAGACTGCGCCCCGCGACGGCTCAATCCGACGATACGGGTGGCCGCGACAACAAGGACAGATCAATCAGGGAGTGTGGTGCCATGGCACGGCCATTCATCGTTTTGGGTGACAGCACGGATCACGGCGGCCAGGTCGTCGGCGCATCGGGCACCACGGACACGCAGGGCAAGCGCATCGCACGCGTGGGCGACGAGGTCACCTGCCCCAAGCGCGACCACGGCACGACCGTGATCGTCTCGGGCGACCCGACCATGATCATCGATGGCAAGCCGGCCGCGCGCCACGGCGACAAGTGCGCTTGCGGCGCCACCTTGATCGCCACGCAGGCCTTGTCGACGGGCATCTGACGGCGCCAAGGTCCCAGGTCAGCATGGTCAAGGTCTTGAAAGTGGGGGCGCTGTGGCTGGCCATCGCGGTCGTGGTCTGGTTGATCACGGTCTGGCGTTGGCAAAGCACGGGCCATGCGGCCACCACGGGCGACATCGTCGGGCAGCTGTTCGTGCTGCCGCTGCTGCTGACTGGCGTGTTCGTGCTGGCTTTGTGGCGCGTCGAGCGCTTGCGCGTTCAGGCTGCGGCGCCCGTTGCGGCCTCGCCGGCCAAGGCCGTGCCGAGCGCTGCCGCGCAGATGCCCATGGCACAAGGTGATCAGGCCAGCGATGACACGAGGGCCTTGTCCGCATGGGTGCTGGCCGAAGCCGTGGAAGCGCCCTTGCATCAGATGCTGTCCGTCATCGCGGGGCTGGTGCCCGATGCGGATGACGAGCTTGATGTGCCGGGCAAGGTCTCGCATGGTGCGGCGGCGCCCAGCATGAAGGCACACCTGTCGGGCGTGGCCCCGCCTGTGTCCACAGCCGCTTCGCTGGCGCAGGCCGCGCGCGCGCCGCAGTTGACCGCGCGTGTGCTGCTGCCCGCGCACTGGCCGAAGGCCGACCGCCATGCCGCCATCGACTGGCTGCGCAGCCAATGCGGCAGCTTGCTGGACTGGGCCGATGCGGCGCGTGCACATGGCGTGTGCTGGTCCACCGAGCCGCTGGCGCACCCTGAGGGCCTGTGGGACGAGTTGGACCGGTGCATGGTGGGCTGGTCCAGGCAGGCGCGCCCCGAGCTGTGGCTCGTGCTGGCTGTGGACAGCGCCATCGATGCCGACAGCGTCGACCGCATGCAGGCCGCCGGTGAGCTGTTCACTGCCACGCATCAAACGGGTAAGGTGCCCGGCGAAGGCGCCGTGGCGCTGCTGCTGGCCAACGCGCACTGGCCGGATCTGGCCAAGGCCGCGTCCGCGCCCATACAGGTGTGGCGCCCGGTGCGCACGCGGCGCGACAAGTCCGCCGATGCGGCGGGGCGCGTGGGCACGCAGGCGCTGAGCCAGGCCATCGGGCACGCCGTGTCGCAGTGCCAGGGCACCAAGGACAGCCTGCTCGTCGTGGCCGATGCCGACCACAGGGCCAGCCGCACGGCCGAGCTGTTCGAGTCCCTGCAAGACGTGGTGCCGGGCCTGGACCCGATGCTGGCCGTGACGCGGCTGGGCGAGGCCTGCGGCGAGCTGGGCATGGCGCGCGCACTGGCGCCCTCCGCATTGGCCTGCACGGCCTTGCGTGCAACGGGCGAGCCGGGCCAGGTGGCCGTGGCCGCCCATGTGCAGTCTTCTCACGATCGGGTCTTGGTGGCACTGGCGCCTTGGGCGCCGGCCGCCGCGGCCGCCTGACCCGTGTCGGGTCATTTGGGTGTCATTTGAGTATTTCCATGCAACGTATCTGGCAGTTCTTCCTCGACCCCCGCACCCTGGCCGTCATCGGGCTGGCGGCCTTGGCCGGCTTGTTGTTCGTCGGCGCCGACGCCTTGCGCATCGGTTTGGTCTGGGCCGGGCTGGTGCTGGCACTCGTGCTGCTGGCGTGGGGCGTGGTCTGGGGCGTGCGGCGCCACAAGGCTCAGCAGGCGGCCAGGTCGCTCGAGCAGGCGATGGACGCCGAGGCCGCCAAGGCCGTGAAGGCCGCGGCCAAGGCTGGTCGGCAAGATGAAGTCGCCGCTGTGCGCGAGCGCATGGCCGAGGCCGTCAAGCTGATCAAGACCTCGCGCCTGGGCGAGACCTCCGGCTCGGCCGCCTTGTACGAGCTGCCCTGGTACGCCGTGATCGGCAACCCGGCGGCGGGCAAGAGTTCGGCCGTGGTCAAGTCGGGGTTGAAGTTCCCGTTCGCCGAGAGCGCCGACAACGTCATCCAGGGCATCGGCGGCACGCGCCATTGCGACTGGTACTTCACGACCGAAGGCATCCTGCTGGACACGGCCGGCCGCTATTCGGTGCACGAGGAAGACCGCAGCGAATGGCGGGGCTTCCTGTCGCTGCTCAAGAAGCACCGCGCCAAGGCGCCGCTCAACGGCGTCATCATCGCCGTGAGCCTGGCCGAGCTGGGGGGCAACAAGCCCGAGTTCGCCATCGACCTGGCCCGCAAGCTGCGCCAGCGCGTGCAGGAGCTGACCGAGAAGCTCGAGGTGTTCGCGCCCGTCTATGTGGTGTTCACGAAGGCCGACCTCGTGGCCGGCTTCGTCGAGTTCTTCGAAGACCGCGACCGCGACGAGCGCGACAAGGTCTGGGGCGCCACGCTGCCTTACGACACCTCGAACAAGCACGACGCCGTCGCGCAGTTCGAGACGCATTTCGACGAGCTGTACCAAGGCCTGAAGGAAGCCTCCGTGGCGCGCATGTCGCTGCACCGGGGCGAGCAGTTGCCGCCGGGCGTGCTGACCTTCCCGCTCGAGTTCGCGGCGCTCAAGCCGGCACTGCGCACCTTCGTCAACACGCTGTTCGAAGAGAACCCCTACCAGTTCAGGCCGATCTTCCGGGGCTTCTATTTCACGAGCGCCGTGCAGGAAGGGCAGTCGACCAGCCGTGCGAGCGAACGCGTGGCCGAGCAGTTCGGCCTGCAACTGCAGTCGGGCACGTCGGCGGCGGTCTACTCCAACAGCGGCTTCTTCCTCAAGGAGCTGTTCTCGCGCGTGATCTTCGCCGACAAGCAACTGGTGCAGCAGTACACCAGCCGCCACAAGCTGCGGCTGCGTTACGCCAGCTTCTTCGGCGGCGTGCTGCTGCTGGGCGTGCTGCTGGCGACGTGGACGTGGTCCTACATGGGCAACCGCGAGCTCGTGGCGCATGTGCAGGCCGATCTGCTCAAGGCGCAGCAGGTGCAGGACAAGCGCGTGGATCTACAGTCGCGCCTGGAGGCGCTCGAGATCTTGCAGGACCGCCTTGAGCAGATGCAGCGTTACCGCCAGACGCGGCCGTGGTCCATCGGTCTGGGGCTGTACCAGGGCCGGGCCATCGAAGACCGTTTGAAGGAAGAGTACTTCGCGGGCCTGCAAGTGGTGATGCTCAAGCCCGCCGAACAGGCGATGTCGGCTTACCTGGCCGACGTCAACGCGCATGCGTCGGAACTGCGGCCTTTGCAGCGGCTGGCCGATGGCGGCAATGAGGGCACGGCCCAGCCCGATGCGGTCGTGGCCGCCGCGCCCACGGCGTCGGGCACTCCTTATGCCAATGCCTCGAGCACCAATGTGACCGAGGCCTACAACGCCCTGAAGGCCTACCTGATGCTGGGCGACCGCAGCCGTCTGGAGCCTGGCCACATGAGCGACCAGCTCACCCGCTTCTGGCGCAACTGGCTGGATGCGAACCGGGGCAACATGCCCCGCGAGCAACTCATCGGCAAGGCCGAACGCATCCTGACGTTCGCGATGGCGCAGATGAACGACCCGGCCTTCCCGCAGCAGGAGCTCAACGTCGGCCTGGTCGATCAGACGCGCGACAACCTGCGCCGCGTCATCAAGGGCATGCCCGCGCGCGAGCGTGTCTATGCCGAGATCAAGGCGCGCGCCGCCACGCGCTTCGCGCCGGTCACGGTGGCGAGGCTGGTCTCCGATGCCGACCGCGAGGTCGTGGCGGGCAGCCATGCCGTGTCTGGCACTTTCACGCGCGAGGCCTGGAATGGCTACGTGAAGGACGCGATCAAGGACGCCGCCAACAACGCGCTGCAGTCCACCGACTGGGTGCTCAAGACGGCCTCGGCAGATGACCTCACGCTAGAGGGCAGCCCCGAGCAGATCCAGAAGGTGCTGACGCAGCTCTACAAGGCCGACTACGTGCGCGAGTGGCAGAAGTTCATGCAGGGCGTGACCGTGCAGGACTTCGCCAGCTTCGATGCCGCCGTGATCCACATGAACCGCCTGGGCGACCCGGCCAACTCGCCCGTGGCCGTGCTGCTCAGGAACCTGTACGAGCAGACCTCGTGGGACAACCCTTCCGCGCTCGACGACCGGATGGCCAAGGGGCAGCAGGGCTTCATCGAGTGGTTCAAGCAGACCATCATGGGCGCCGCGCCCGCGCAGGTGGCCATCAACATGGACGTGAACCTGGGCGCCGACAAGCAGGTGGCCATGGGCCCCATCGGCAAGGCGTTCGCGATGCTCGGCAAGCTGATGATGCCGCGCGAAGGCGGCGAGCCCGTGTTCAAGGCCTATCTGACGTCCCTGTCGAAGATCCGCTCGCGCTTCAACCAGATGAAGACGCAGGGCGACCCGGGCCCGGCATCGCGCGAGCTGATGGCCCAGACACTGGCGGGCGGCGGCGAGCTGGCCGAGGCCCTCAAGCTGGTCGACGAGCAGCTGCTCACCGGCCTGAGCGATTCGGCGCGCGGCACTTTGCGGCCCTTGCTCGTTCGGCCCTTGATGCAGGCCTATGCCGTGGTCGTCAAGCCGACCGAGGCCGAGCTCAACCGCGTCTGGATGGCCCAGGTGTTCCAGCCTTATCAGCAGACACTGGCGACCAAGTACCCGTTCGACCGCGCCTCGCGCATGGAGGCCAGCCCGGGCGAGATCGCCAAGGTGTTCGGCAGCGAAGGCGCCGTGGCCAAGTTCGTCGAGCAGTCGCTCGGGGCGTTGGTGCTCAAGCGCGGCGACGCGGTCACGGCCAGGACCTGGGCCGACATGGGCGTGCGCCTGCGGCCCGAGTTCGCCGCCGGCCTCGGGGGCTGGGTGGCGCCGCTCAACGGGCAGCCCGCTTCGGGCAGCAGTGCCGCATCGGGTGGTGCTGCGGCCGCAGACGCGCCGCAGACCGTGTTCCAGATGCTGCCGCTGCCGGCACCGGGCCTGACCGAGTACACGATCGAGGTCGACGGTCAGGTGCTGCGCTACCGCAATGGCGTGGCCACCTGGAGCCACTTCGTGTGGCCGGGTGCGGGCACGCCGGGCGTGAAGATCTCGGGTGTGGGCTTCGACGGCAAGCCCGTCGAGTTCTTCAACGAGCCGGGGCGCTTTGGCCTCGAGAAGATGATCAACTCGGCACAGCGCAAGCGCGTCGACGGGCAGGTGTTCGAGCTGCGCTGGCCACAGGGCGCCGTGTCGGTGGGCGTGCAACTGCGCATCATCTCCAACGCGGCCACGTCGGCGCAGGCGCCAGCGCCGGCGTCCACTGGCAATGATGGCGCAGGCGCGGCCAGACCTGGCGCCTTGCCGCCCATCATCGCGGGCCAGGACGAGGCCGCACCCACGGCCGCCGCCAGCAAGGAGGGCGCCACATCATGAGCGCCGTGAAACCCTCGCCCGTCGAGTTGCTGTACTTCGGCAAAGTGCCTTCGCGCGGCGATTTCGTGCGCAGCGCGCAGCACCCGGCGCTCATCCAGAGCCTGGACACCTGGCAGTCGCAGGCCATGGAGCGCCTGGCCGCCGACCCGCGCTGGAAGCTCATCTACGACGCCGCGCCCGCCGTGCAGTTCGCCATCCTGGGCACGGGCAGCCAGGTCGGGCTGGCCGGGCACTGGCTTGCCAGCCAGGATGCTTCGGGCAGGCGCTTTCCCTTCATCACGGCGGCCGCGTTCGACCTGGCATTGCCGCGCGCGTTCGCGCCGCTGGGCCCGCTGGCCTTGTCGCGGCTGTGGGCGCGCCTGGAGCAGGTCGCGCGCGTGGCGCACGCGGCCACCGAACTCGAGCATGCGCAGGCCAGCCTCACGGCCTCGCTCGATGTGGACGTGAGCCCCTCGTCGGCGCGCGCCTCGCTCGATGATTTTCTCGAGACGCACACGGTGGCCAGCCTCGAGCAGATGCTGGCCGTGGCGGGCTCGCGCCTGTCCCTGCGCCAGGCCACGCTCGCGTTGGGCATGCTGCTGCAGCCGGCCATGTCGCAAGGCACGGCCAGGCTGAACAAGGTGCTGTGCCTGCCGCTCGTGCAGGACACGGCCTTGCGCGGCGCGGTGGCGTCGTACTGGCTGTCGCTGGTGCTGGGCTTCTTTCAACGGCACGTGGTCGAGCTGGGCGTGTTCATCGCCCAGGTCGATGGGTGCCCGCACCTGCTGCTGGGCTTTCATGGCGCGTCCGCCGCGGCCTTGCACACGGTGATCGACCCGGCCTTGCTGGCCGAGCAGGGCGTCTTCCTCATTGACTCCGAGTGGGTCGAAGACGAGGTCAACGCCGACTATGGCCTGCGCAAGCTGTCCAACTACATGCTGGACCCGGGCCTGTCATTGGCGCAGGTCCTGGCCACGTACAACGAAGTTTTTCTGGGGGCTTGAGATGAGATCGGCTTCATTCATGCCGGGTGTGCTGGCGCTGGTTTTGTCGAGCGCGCAGGGGACACAGGCACAGGCGCAGGTACAGGCACAAACCAATGCCGCGCCGGCGCAGGTGGTGCAGCCTCAGCAGGTGGTGGTGGCGGGTACGGTGCCCGACGAGGCCACGCGCGTGGCCGTGATCGGCCGCATGCGCGAGCTGTACGGCGCCGACCGCGTGCTCGATCAGCTCACGCTGGGCGCCGTGGTCGCGCCGCCGCAATGGCAGCAGCATGTGCAAAAGCTCCTGTCGCCGTCGATCAGGCAGGTCAGCCACGGGCAGTTGAGCATCCAGGGCAGCACGGTCGATATCAAGGGCGAAGTCGGCAACGAGGCCGTGCGCCAGCAGATTGCCAGCGACATGGCCTCGTCGCTGAACCCGACCTACACGGTGCGCAACGGCTTGCGCGTGGCCGTGCAGGAACAGGCGGTGATGGACCAGACGCTGGCCAACCGCATCGTCGAGTTCGAGCCGGGCAGCGCGGTGCTGCGCCCGGCGGCCTTGCCCATCCTCGATGAGATGGCCGTGGCGATGACGCGTTTGAAAGGCCGCCGGTTCGAGCTCATCGGCCACACGGATGCCATGGGCGCGCGGCCGGCGAATGTGAGTTTGTCGATGGCGCGTGCGCAGGCCGTCAAGATCTATCTGGTGGCCAAAGGTCTGCCCGCCGAGAACCTGGCGACGTCGGGCATGGGGCCGGACCAGCCCGTGGCCTCCAACGCCACGGAGGAAGGGCGGGCACGCAACCGACGCATCGAGTTCCGGGTCGGTTCCTGAACAGCTGAGCCCGATCGGCCGCTCATCGGCCAACCTGGCCGAGGTCAGTGGGCCGCGTTGTCCTGGTCCGCGTCTTCCAGGCCCAGCAGCTCTTGCAGGTGCGACATGGCGCTCTGGTCCTTCACGACCTGGCGCAGCCATTCGTGCAGCGGCATCTCGCCCCACTTCACGGCCTTCTCGGCCAGATAGGCGACGGGGCTGTGCGGCTCGGTGCGCCTGAAGAACTGGGCGACATCGCGCAGTTGCTGCAAGGCCTGCTCGCGCGTGCGCAAAGGGCCGGCGGGGCCTGCGGGGCTGGCAGGCAAGCGCGTGTCGGCCGTCACGGCCTGGTCCGCGTGATCGGGGGCGGCTGTCAGACCGAAGGCTTCGGCTGAGGACGGGGCTTTCAAGGCGCCGGCATCGCGGGCCAGCCGTTCGAGTTCATGCACGGCCTGCGCCAGCGCCTCCTTGGCCTGCACGAAGCCCGGGCCGTTGGCACCCAGATGGCCGTCGATGATGTCCTGCCATGCCAGCAACTGCGCCAGGCACTGGCGCGCGGCCGTGAGCGTGTCGAGCAGGCTGGAGGCGGGCGTTTCCTTGAGCGCGCGCTGCCATTGCTCCAGCGTCACCTTGTTGGCCGACAGGCTGGCCGCGTCGTCGGGGTTGCGCTCGATGGCGGTTTGCAACAGGCGCGCGCCGGCCATGTCGCGCAGGCTGAAGGCGGTGCCCTGGCGACCTTTGGTGGCGGGCAGGGCGTCGGCCAGCGAGGTCACGCGCTGCAGCAACCAGCCGATGTTGCCGATGCGCTCTTCGACATCGCCGCCATCGGCCTGCGGGTGCAGCTCGGGCCAGAAGCGGGCGCACAACTCGGTGCACAGCGCCAGGCCTTCGCCCAGGCCCGCGTAGCCTTGCGTCAAAGCCCAGGACTCGGTCAGCCACATGGCCAGGCGCAGGTCCTTGGTGCGTTCGCCCAGCAGGTTGGCGCAGGAGGCGGCCACGCCCGGCCAGTCGGCCACTTTGAGCGAGGTGATCCATTCGCCCTGGTCCAAGGTGGCGTCGTCGTGGCGGCGCATCTCGGCGATCTGGTCGAATTCGGTCGAAAACGACATGTCTTGCCCACACGGCGATGACGCCGAAACGGGCGCCAGCAGAGCTTCAAATTCCATACAGTCCCTGTTTTATAGAGCGGCGCCTGTGGCAGGCTTGGCGCGCTTCATTCAGAAGGTGGATCATCCCATGAAGACCGGCCGGCGCCGTTTCGGGCCCACCCCCCAGGATGGGGATGATTTCAGGTGCCCAAATGAAAGTAATTCTCAATTGGATTAGGATGGCGGCATGACGACGAGCAGCTCCGTCCCCGTGTCGAACCCGGGCATCCCAACCTGGCCCCGTGATTTGAGCCGGAGCCAGGTGGCCTGGCTGATTGGCATGGCCGTGCTGGTCCATGCGCTGCTGGCGTGGCGCGCGTCGACGTGGTCGGTGTCACCGGCCAAGGCGGCCGAGCTGCCCGCGATCGAAGTGGTCTTGCTCAACGACGCGCCGGCCGTGCCGCGCGCCGAGCCGACGCCCGTGCAGCCGCCCACGCCGGCGCAGCCCAAAGCGCCTGCGCCGGTCGCGCTCCCCACACCCGTGCAACGCGCACCCGCTCCGGTCAAGCAGTCCATGCTGGCCAGCACCAAGCCAGCGCAAGCCAACGACATGCAGGCACCGACGCCGGCGCCAGTCACCGAAAGCAAGCCGACACCCGTGGCCGCGGCGCCGACGCCGGTCGCCACGCCGGCCTCGGCCTCGACGCAAGCGGCCGAGGCGGTCAGGCAAGCCGCCGCGCCTCTGGTCCTGCCGTCCCTGTCCTTGCGCTACCTCGTCGAGCCCAAGCTCAACTATCCTCCCGTGTCCCGTGAACTGGGCGAAAGCGGCGTGGTCAAGCTGCGTGTGCTGATCGACGAACAGGGCCGCCCGACCAGCGTCACGGTGGCCACGACATCGGGCTTCCCCCGGCTGGACAAGGAGGCCGTGCGGGCGATGAACGCCGCGCGCTTTCAGCCGCGCGTCGTCGATGGCGTGCCCAGGTCGGTGTCGACGATCGCCTCACTCGAATTCAATCTTGAAGAGCAATGAACATGAATGAACAAACCGTGGTCGCCTCGACGCCGCCCGCATCCGAGCTGGGTTTCGCGCACTTCATCAGCCAGACCGATGTCGTGGGGCAAAGCCTGTTCGCGATCCTGGTGATCATGTCGCTCGTGTCGTGGGCGCTGATCATCACCAAGGGCGTGGCGCTGTTCAAGCGTCAACGTCGCAGCAAGGCCTTCCTGGACTTCTTCTGGAACGCGACCTCGCTGGAGGCCGTGCAGCACGAGATCGCCACGCATGGTGTTTCCGAACCCTTCGCGCACCTGACGGCGCACGCCATGCACGCGCAGGCGCACCATGCGCGCTTCGGCGCCGCCAAGCTCGAAGAAACGGGCAGCGCGCAGGAGTTCCTGACCCGCACGATCAAGAAGGTGCTCGACGAAGACACCATGCGCATGGAAAGCGGCCTGAGCGTGCTGGCCACGATCGGGGCCACGGCGCCTTTCGTCGGGCTGTTCGGCACGGTCTGGGGCGTGTACCACGCGCTGCTGGCCATCGGCGCGACGGGCGCCGGCACGCTCGACAAGGTGGCCGGCCCGGTGGGCGAGGCGCTGATCATGACGGGCATCGGCCTGGCCGTGGCCATCCCTGCCGTGATGGGCTACAACTGGCTGACGCGCAGCAACCGCGTCTGGGGCGCGCGGCTCGATGCCTTCGCCTTCGAGCTGTTCACCTTCCTGTCCACCGGGCAGACCTTGAAGAGCTCGGGCCAGGAGCAGGGCGGTGCCACCGTGCGCCCGATCAAGCCCGGTTCGTCCAACTGAAACCGAGCAAGGAGCAAGAACATGGCTTTCGCCAGTTTCGACAGCAAAAGCAGCGGCGCCCCGATGGCCGAGATCAACATGGTGCCGCTGATCGACGTGATGCTCGTGCTGCTCGTGATCTTCATCGTCACGGCGCCTTTGTTGAGCCATTCCATCAAGCTGGATCTGCCCAAGGCCAGCGCGCAGGTGATGTCGGCCAAGGCCGAGAAGATCGATTTCTCGATCGATGCCAACGGCGTGCGCTACTGGAATGGCCAGGCGCTCAGCCGCGAAGAGGCCGCCGCGCGTTTCGCGCAGGAAGGCCTCAAGCCCACGCAGCCCGAGGTGCACCTGCGCGCGGACCAGGCCGTGCCCTACCGCGCCGTGGCCGAGACGCTGGCCGACGCGTCCAAGGCGGGCCTCTCGAAGATCGGTTTCGTGACCGATCCCGAACCCGCGCCCGCACCCACCAAGCACTGAGCCATGCGCTGTTAGGATGCGTGCCCATGAGCACGAACGCATCCTCATCCAACGGCATGCCGCCGCAGGCCCTCGCGGGCTTGAAGGTGATCGAACTGGGTCAGCTGATCGCTGGCCCTTTTGCGGGCAAGACCCTGGCCGACTTCGGCGCCGAGGTCATCAAGATCGAGCCGCCCGCGGCCGATGGCGTGGCCGGCGGCGACCCGCTGCGCCAATGGCGCATGCTGCACAACGGCACCAGCGTGTGGTGGCAGGTTCAAAGCCGCAACAAGAAGAGCGTCGTGCTCGACTTGCGCACCGACGAGGGCCGCGACACAGTGCGCCGCCTCATCGACGAGGCCGATGTGCTCATCGAGAACTTCAAGCCCGGCACGATGGAGAAGTGGGGCATGTCTTATGACGTGCTGAGCCGCACCAACCCCGGCCTGATCATGCTGCGCATCAGCGGCTACGGGCAGACGGGGCCTTACCGCGAGCGGCCCGGTTTCGCCGTCGTGGCCGAGGCCATGGGCGGCATGCGCTACCTCAATGCCGAGCCGGGTCGCGTGCCCGTGCGCGCGGGTGTGAGCCTGGGCGACACCTTGGCCGGCCTGCACGGTGCCATCGGCATCCTGCTGGCCTTGCAGGCGCGCCAGCGCAGCATCGACGCCGAAGCGCCCAAAGGCCGTGGGCAGGTGGTGGACGTGGCCTTGTACGAGGCCGTCTTCAATTGCATGGAAAGCCTGCTGCCCGAGTTCAGCGCCTTCGGTGCCGTGCGCCAGCCGGCGGGCTCGGCGCTGCCGGGCATCGCGCCGAGCAACGCCTACCCGTGCGCCGACGGCATGGTCGTGATCGGCGGCAATGGCGACTCGATCTTCAAGCGCCTGATGATCGCCATCGCGCGCGACGACCTCGCCACCGACCCCGAACTGGCCAGCAACCCCGGCCGCGTCAAGCGCGTGGCCGAGATCGACGTGGCCATCGGCGCCTGGACGGCGGCGCGTACCGTCGAGCATGTGCTCGATGTGCTCAACGCCGCCAGCGTGCCCGTGGGCCGCATCTACAACGCGCAGGACATCGCGCACGACCCGCACTACCAAGCGCGCGAGATGATCCTGCCGGTGACCACGCACGATGGCCTGACCGTGCAGGTGCCGGGCATCGTGCCCAAGTTGTCGGCCACGCCGGGCGTGATCACGCGCCGCGGGCCCGTGCTGGGCGAAGACACGGAGGCCGTGCTGGCCGCGTTGAAGCCCTTGCCGAAACCTTCGGTCAAGACATCTTCTTGATCACGCGCGAAGCCGTGGGCACGCTCGGGGCCAGCGGCTCGCGCCACAGGTCCACGAAGGCCTGCCACCACCACGAGCGCAGGCCCACGACCAGCGTGTAGGGCTTGCGTTTGTCCGCCGGCAGGCGCTGGTCGGACAGGTGTTGCTGGGCGAAATCCTCGGCCGTGCGCTGCAGGCGTTCGGCGAAGGCCGTGGCCAGGCCGGGTCCGAGCGAGCCGTGCACGAGCAGCAGCAGCTCGTCCTCGCCATCGAAGCCGCCGGCGAAATACTCGTCCACCACGTGCTCGCGGAAGAACTGCATCACCGGGCCGTTGGGGCGCCAGCGCAAGGTCTTGGCCACCTGCAGGCGGTAGCGGTTGAGCGGCCGCAGCTCGATGATGCCGAGTTTGTCGAGCTTGGCGAAGTAGCGGATGCATTCGACATCGCTGATGTCGTAGCTGGACGTGATCTGCTCGAAGGTCCACTGGCTCAGGCAGCAGATGGCCAGCAGCAGCAACTTGCGGTCGGCCACCACGGCGCGCTCCTGCGCCAGCGTGAGCTCGCGCCGCATGGGCTGGGCATCGGCCACGCGGCGCGCCAGCTCGGCGAAATCGAGCTTGAGCGCGCGGCAGATGTCGTCCACGCGTGACAAGGGCATGTCGCCCTTGGCGAAGATGCGCTTGACGCTGGACTCGGCGATGCCCAGCTTGCGGGCCAGTTGCGCATAGGTGAAGCCGGCCGATTTCAGTTCGGCCTTGAGGGCGGTGACGAGGTCCTGGCTGGTGCTCATGGTTGTGGTGTCGATGCAAGCATCGGTGAAGGTATCGAAAAATGATACTTCATGACCGATGTGGGTGCACTCCGTATTGTCTGGTTGACCCGGTCGGGTGGCGTGCCAAGAATCGCGTCCATGTTCAACAGCCAAGGCAAGACCACCATGGCCACTGTGATTCGACGCGATACCGGCGCTTGGAAAGTGCAAGTCTGGGTGTCATTCGCCATCGCCGCGTTCCTGTGCGGCACGGGCCTGGCCTGGTTGCCCGGCGGGCTGCTCGAGCAGGCCTTCATGGTGATGGGCTATGTGTTCTCGCTGTCGACCGTGTTCGTGCTGTCCAAGTATGTGCGTGACCGTGCTGCGCAGCAGGGCCATGCACGCGGTGACACGCCGATGTGGGCGCTGGTCGTGTGGGCGGGCTTTGCCTTCGCCGTGGCGCTGACGGGTTGGGGCATGTGGCAGATGGCCATCGACCCCAGCTACAAGGCCTTCCTGATGGTGTGCTGGCTGTATCTGCTGTCATCGGCTTTCACGCTGGCCAAGATGCTGCGCGATGCGCACGAGGACGACATGGCCGAAGCCGCTTCGCATTCAGAGCGTGTTTGAGCTGGGTCTGTCCATTTATTCGATTGTTTGATGAACGAGGTGAAACATGTGTGCTGATCGTGTGGTGTGTGTCGGTTCGGCCTTGCGTCGCAAGGTGATCGCGACGCTGGTGTCTGTTTCTTTGGGTGCGGTCGTGGCGGTGCCTGCGGCGTTGGTGGCGACGCCCGCCATGGCGCATGACGAAGGCTTGTCCGAAGCGAGCGCCTTGTCGGCCCTGCCGGTGGCGATATCGGTGTCGGCGCCCTTGGCGCTGGTGGCCGGTGCCTCCGTCGTGAGCATCGTGGCGATCGATGTGGTGTCAGATGGCACGGTGTGGGTGCTGCAGCGGGCCAGCGATGGCGCGCGCTTCTCGGTCAAGTGGGCGGGCATGTCCGTCGGGATGGCGTCGGTGGCCGTGGGCACGGCGATCACGGTCACGGCTGTCAGCGCGGGCTGGGTGCTGTCCACGGCAGGCGAGGTGCTGGCGCTGATCCCCAACACGCTGGGCAAGGCCTTGTTGCACCACGAGCGCGTGCTCAAGTGAAGGAGCCCGTCATGAAGATGCATGCATGGCTGACACGTTGGATGGCCGCTTGCGCCGTGGCCGCGAGCCTGGCGGTGGCGGCGCCCCATGCCTGGGCTGGTCGGGCTTGCGAGGCCAAGCCCCAGCGGCTCGAGGCCGTGACGCAAGGCCTGGCCTTGGCCGAGCGCACGGCCAAGCGGCTGGACGAATCGGGCGAGCAGGTCGTGCTGATCGCCCGGGCCGGGCAGAACCTGCAGGAGTACGGCCTGCGCTACTCGCACCTGGGTTTTGCCTACAAGGATGGCGATGTGTGGCGGGTGCTGCACAAGCTCAATCAATGTGGCACGGACAAGGCCTCCGTCTACCGCGAGGGCCTGGGCGATTTCTTCCTGGACACGCCTTACGAGTACATCGCCGGCATCATGACCTTGCGCAAGGACGTGCAGCAGCGCCTGCTGCCCATCCTGCAGGAGCCGCATCTGGCCGCGACGGTCCACACGCGCGCCTACAGCATGGTGGCCTACCCCTGGGCCACTGACTACCAGCAGAGCAACCAATGGGCGATCGAGACGCTCGCGCTGGCCATGGGCGCGCGTGGCAACAGCCGCGATGCGGCGCAGGAATGGCTCAAGTCGGCCGGCTATGAGCCCACCGAGCTGCACCTGTCGACCTTGACGCGCCTGGGCGCGCGTTTGACGAGCGCCAACGTCAGCTTCGACGATCACCCCAATGTGCTGCGCTTCACCGGCCGTATTCGCACCACGACGGTCGATTCGGTCATGGCATGGTTGCAACGCTCGGGCCATGGGGAGGCGCAGTGGGTGGTCCGTTGAGCGTCTTCATGGCTGGAGCGGCACGTTTTGTTGTCCAATGCAATCCATCACGCTAGAGAGGACGCATCAGTGAGCACGGATCACACGCCAGGCACGGGTCATACCGGTCAGTTCGCCCTGCTGGGCCAGAAGCGCTTCGCGCCGTTCTTCCTGACGCAGTTCCTGGGCGCGGCCAACGACAACCTCTTCAAGTTCGCCTTCACGGTGCTGGTGACGTACCAGCTCCAGGTGAGCTGGCTCGAGCCCAAGATGGCCGGCCTCGTGATCGGCGCCTTGTTCATCCTGCCGTTCGTGCTGCTGTCGGCCACGGCGGGGCAGTGGGCGGACAAGTACGACAAGGGCACGATCATGCGCGGCGTCAAGCTGCTCGAAGTGGGCGTGATGGTGCTGGCGGGCATCGGCTTCTGGATGCAGATCGTGCCGTTGCTGCTGGGCTGCGTGTTCCTGATGGGTTTGCACTCGACGCTGTTCGGGCCGGTCAAGTACGCCTACCTGCCGCAGCACCTGAGCGAGCGCGAGCTGACGGGCGGCAACGGCATGGTCGAGATGGGCACCTTCGTGGCCATCCTGCTGGGCAATGTGGGCGGCGGCCTGATGATGGGCGTCCCCGAAACGGGCGTGCATTGGGTGGCGGGCAGTTGCTTCGCCGTGGCCGTGATCGGCTGGCTGGTGTCTTTGCGGATACCGGCCTCGCCCTCGTCCGACCCGGCGCTGAAGCTGAACTGGAACCCGGCCTCCGAGACCTGGCGCAACCTCAAGCTGGCGGCAGAGTACCCCAGCGTGTTCCGCTCGCTGCTGGGCATCTCGTGGATGTGGTTCTTCGGTGCGGTGTTCCTGTCGCAGTTCCCTTCGTTCGCGAAAGAGGTGCTGGGCGGCGACACCGAAGTGGCCTCGCTGCTGCTGGTCGTGTTCTCGGTGGGCATCGCGACGGGCTCGCTGCTGTGCGAGACCTTCTCGCATCGCCATGTCGAGATCGGGCTGGTGCCGATCGGGGCCGTGGGCATGTCGGTGTTCGCGTTCGACCTGTACCTGGCTTCGCAAGGCATCGTGCATCCTGCGGGCACCTTGATGTCCGTCGGCGAGTTCGTCCATCGTCACGAGAACTGGCGCGTGATGGCCGACCTGGGCCTGCTGGCGTTCAGCGCGGGCTTGTACAGCGTCCCGATGTACGCCCTGATCCAGTTGCGGGCCAAGCCGAGCCACCGCGCGCGCATCATCGCGGCCAACAACATCCTGAATGCGCTGTTCATGATCGTGAGCAGCCTGATGGCCGGGGCCTTGCTGGGTGCGCACTTCTCGATCCCGCAGGTGTTCGGTGTCACGGCCTTGCTCAATGTGATCGTCGTGGGCTATGTGTTCTGGCTGATGCCCGAGTACATCGTGCGTCTGGTGATGCTGGTGATCACGCGTGTCGTCTACAGGCTGCGTGTGCGCGGCGACGAGCACCTGCCCACCGATGGCGCGGCCATCCTGGTGTGCAACCACGTGAGCTTCGTCGACGCCATCATCCTGGGCGTGAGCAGCCCGCGTCCGATGGTCTTCATCATGGACCACCGCATCTTCAAGATGCCGGGCATGGGCTGGTTCTTCAAGGCGGTCAAGGCCATTCCGATCGCGCCTCAGAAAGAAGACCCCGAGGCCTACGAACGCGCCTTCGAGCGTGCCCGCGAGGTTCTCGACGCAGGGGATTTGTTGTGCCTCTTCCCCGAGGGCGCGATCACAAAGGATGGCAAGATGCAGCCTTTCAAGGCGGGCATCATGAAGATCCTGGAGACCAACCCCGTGCCGGTGATCCCTTCGGCGCTGCACAACCTGTGGGGCTCGAGCTTCTCGCGCATCGACGGCGCGGCGATGGCCAAGCCGCTGCGCCGGGGCATGTTCAATCATGTCGGGCTGGTCGTGGGCAAGCCCATCGCGCCGCAGGACGTGACGCCTGAAGGGCTGCAGGTACGCGTGCAGGCGCTGCTCGATGAGCCCTCGCCCTGACCTTCGCGCTGGTGCCTCTGGTGCCTCTGGCCAGGCCAGACCCCATCAGCTCAGGCTGCTGGGGCAGTCGCGCTATGCGCCGTTCTTCTGGACGGTCTTTCTGGGCGCGGTCAACGACAACCTGCTCAAGTTCGCCATCGTCCTGCTGCTGACCTACCGGATGCCCGTGCCATGGCTGCCGCCCGAAGTCGTCGGGCCGGCGTTGGGCGCGCTGTTCATCCTGCCTTCGGTGCTCCTGTCGGCCACGGCGGGGCAGTGGGCGGACAAGGTCGACATGGCCTGGCTGATGCGCCTGGCCAAGTCCGCCGAAGTGCTGATGATGGCGCTGGCGGCCTGGGCGTTGTGGCAAAGCCATGTGCCCGCGATGCTGCTGTGCGTGCTGCTCAGCGGCCTGCATGTGACCTTGTTCGCCGCGGTCAAGTACGCCTACGTGCCCCGGCACCTGGCGCCTGGCGAGCTGACCGGCGGCAACGGCCTGCTGGAAATGGGCACGTTCACGGCGATCCTGCTGGGCACGGTCGTGGGCGGCGTGCTGGTGTCGCCGCGCATCGGTGGGCTGGGGCCCTTGATGGCCGCGGTGATCGGGTTGGCGCTGGCGGGCAGGCTGGCTGCGCAGCGCATTCCGGCGACGCCGGCCTTGTCGCCGGGGCTGCGCATCAGCTGGAATCCTTTTGCCGAGACCTGGCGCAACCTGGGCCGCATCCATCACCAGCCCGTGCTCTTGATGTGCGTGCTGGGCATCTCGTGGATGTGGTGCTTCGGCGCGGTGTTCCTGAGCCTGTTCCCGCTGCTGAGCAAGACCGTGCTGCACGCGCAGGAAGACATCGCCTCGCTGCTGCTGGTGCTGAGCTCGCTGGGCATCGCCGCTGGTGCGATGTTGTGCGAGCGGCTGTCGCGCGTGCGCACGAGCGACGCGCCGGACCTGGGCCTCGTGCTGGTCGGTGCGCTGGGCATGGGCGTGTTCGGGCTGGACCTGGCCTGGGTCGTGCACCAGATGGCGCATGACCCCGGCATGGCCCGCGTCACGGTCTACGCGTTGTCGGATTTCGCCGGGCGGCCGCAGCATTGGCGCGGCCTGGCCGATCAGGTGCTGATGTCGGTGTCGATCGGCCTGTTCAGCGTGCCCTTGTATGCGCACATGCAGTACCTGGCCGAGCCCGAGCGGCGCGCCCGCATCGTGGCGGCCAACAACATCCTCAATGCGCTGTTCATCCTCGTGTGTGCCGTGCTGGTCTGGGCCTTGTCGGCGGCGCGGTGGAGCGTGGGCGGCATTTTTGCTTTCGCGTGCGTATTGCATGCGGCTGTCATGGTTGTGACGATGTGTTGGCAGCCGTTGCTGTGGCGCCAGACCGTGGCCTTGTTGCGACGCTGGCGTTGAGCCATGCCCCGGTCTCGGGGGCATGAGGCGGTGGACCAGGGCACAAAGGGCGCATCTTGCGGCCACAATCGGCACTCACGCCTCCTCAACACCGCATCTGCCGACTGGCGAGTTCTGCATGGACATCCCGCTTTCACGCGCTGCCTGGGCGCGCATCATCCCCTTCGTGCTGTTCATGGCCCTGCTGGCCATCCGGGGGGCGCTGCCGGCGGACGGCCAATTCGTGGACGCGCGCTGGGTCTACGGCCTGTCCGTGCTGATCGTGGGCGGCAGCCTGGTCTATTTCTGGCACAGCTATGAAGAGGTGGGCGCGGGCAGCCGCCTCCAACCCTGGCAATGGCTGCTGGCCATTGTCGTGGGCGCGGCCGTGTTCAAGCTGTGGGTGCTGTTGACCGAGCCCTGGATGCTGCTGGACAGCCCGACCGCCACCTTCCGCCCGGTCGACGCCAACGGGCAACTGCAGTGGGGCCTGATCGCCGTACGTTGGGTAGGGGCGGCTTTGCTCGTGCCCGTCATGGAAGAGCTTTTCTGGCGATCATTCCTGATGCGCTGGATCGACAATCCCGATTTCGAGAAGGTGGACCCGGCCGAGGTGTCGCCCAAGGCCATGGCGCTGTCGACGCTGGTGTTCATGCTGGCGCACACGCAGTGGCTGGCGGCGATCGTGGCGGGTCTGGCTTACGCCTGGCTGTACCGCTACACCCGGTCGCTGTGGGCGCCCATCGCGGCGCATGCGGTGACCAATGGCGTGCTGGGCGCGTGGGTGGTGTTGTTCGGTAACTGGCAGTTCTGGTGAGGCATCAAGAGAGCATGGGGCGCGGACAGAAGATGGCAAGGAACACGGCGAAGAACACAGTGAAGAACACGGCGGCGCAGGTGCTGGCCAAACTGATCGTGGCCGCGGTGGCGCTGGGCATCGGTGTCATCTGCCTGGTTTTCGCCGGCGACCCGGAGCGCCATGCCGTCATCGCCTACCTGCAGTACCTGCCGTACCTCGTCTACCTGGTGCCTGCCGTGTTCGCCGTGCTGTGCTCACTGGCGCTGGGCTGGCGCTGGCGGCTGCTGGCCGGTGTCAGCCTGGTCGTCGTGCTGACCGAGGTCATGGGCCTGGCCGTGGGCTGGCCCGACGAGGGCTCGGGCCATGTGCGCTTCATGACCTACAACGCGAAGGCCAATTTCGCCGTGGTCGAGCCCAATGGCCTGGGCAAGCTGGCGCAGGAGATCATGGCCAATGACCCGGACGTGCTGGTGATGCAGGACGCGGGGGATCTGGCCACCGTGCGGGTGCAGCGTCCCGAGGCCTTTGCCGCGCTGTTCGGCAAGCGCGAAGTCTACAACTTCGGGCAGTACTTCGTGGCCAGTCGCCTGCCGATGCGCGATTGCGCGCCGGGCTACATCCCTTTCCGGAACATCGGGCATTCGTTCGTCCATTGCGTGGTGACGGCGCATGGCAAGGACATCGACGTGGTCACCGTGCACTTCCTGACGCCACGCAATGGCCTCAATGCCGTGCGCCACGAGGGCATGCAGGGCATCGACGCCTGGCGCGAGAACATGACAGACAGGCTGATCCAGTCGAGCGAGCTGGCCCAGCAGGTGGGCGAGATGAAGCGGCCGCGCATCGTGGCGGGCGACCTGAATGCGCCCGAGCGCTCCAATGTGGTCAAGAACCTGCTGAACGTGGGGCTGCGCGATGCCTTCTCGTCAGGGGGATTCGGCTATGGCTACACGCACGGCCATTCGCTCAAGTTCGGGATCTCGTTCTTGCGGATCGACCACATCCTGGTCAGCGACGAGATCGGCGTGGCGCATGCCTACGCGGGCGGCAAGGAAGGCTCGCAGCACCGGCCCGTGATCGCCGATCTGCGCATCAACCGCGATTGACTGTCGCCACCGTTAGCGGCGCCACCAGGCGCGCACGAAGCTGGCCACGCTGGTTCGCAGGTGCTTGGCGCCGCGCTTGAACGCCACCCACTGCTGCCATGCCGCGCTTTGCTTGACCTGGGCCAGCACCTTGTCCTTGAAGCGCATCCAGCGCGCGAACAGCCTTGCGAACCAGCGCAGCTTCATCAACGTGGGCTGCGTGAGCATGAACAGGCGCGCCGTGATGGCCGTGCCGAGCAGCTTGGCCGTGATGATCACGCCGATGCCCAGCATCTTGTGGCCGTGGGCGAGCCAGTACAGCGCCAGGATCTTGATGGGCAGCAGCGTGAGCAGCGGGACGGCGAACAGGGCCAGCGCGCCATAAGGCGGCAGACGCCGGATGCGCCCCTCGATCCAGCGCAGGCCGGGCAGGCGCCCGAACCAGGCGGCGATGGCGGCCAGGTACTCCCAGCCCCATTCTTCGAACAGCAGCACCAGGCCGATCAGCCAGATGCCGATGGTGCCGATCAGGCGCTTGAGCGCCGCCCACATGTGTGCAAGCATGGGGCGCAGTATGTCAGACGCCGCGCGCGCGGTCGGCGGCGAACTGCTGCTGGAAGGCCGCGAAGCGTCCCGCGTCCAGCGCGTCGCGGATCTCCTGCATCAGGTTGAGGTAGTAGTGCAGGTTGTGGACCGTGGTCAGCATCGGGCCGAGCATCTCGCCGCAGCGGTCGAGATGGTGCAGGTAGGCGCGGCTGAAGTTGGCGCATGTGTAGCAGGTGCAGGTTTCGTCGATGGGCCGCTCGTCGGCCTTGTAGCGGCTGTTGCGCAGGCGCAGGTCGCCGAAGCGCGTGAAGAGGTGGCCGTTGCGCGCATTGCGCGTGGGCATCACGCAGTCGAACATGTCGACGCCGGTGGCCACGCCCGCGACCAGGTCTTCAGGGGTGCCGACGCCCATCAGGTAGCGGGGCTTGTGGGCGGGCAGCTTGGGCGTGATGTGGTTCATCACGCGCAGCATTTCATCTTTGGGTTCGCCCACGCTCACGCCGCCGATGGCATAACCGGGCAGATCGAGGGCAGCCAGGCCGGCGAGCGATGCTTCGCGCAGGTTCTCGAACATGCCGCCCTGCACGATGCCGAACAGCGCGTTGGGGTTCTGCAGCTTCGTGAACTCGGTGATGCAGCGTTTGGCCCAGCGCAGGCTCAGCTCCATCGAGGCACGGGCTTCGCGCTCGGTCGTGATGTGGCCCAGCGACTTGTCGCCTTTCCAGTAGGGTGTGCACTCGTCGAACTGCATGACGATGTCCGAGTTCAGAATCGTCTGGATCTGCATGCTGATCTCGGGCGTCAGGAAGAGCCTGTCGCCGTTGACGGGCGAGGCGAAGCGCACGCCTTCTTCGCTGATCTTGCGCATCTCGCCCAATGACCACACCTGGAAGCCGCCCGAGTCCGTCAGGATGGGCTTGTGCCAGGCCTCGAACTTATGCAGGCCGCCGAACTGCTTCATGATGTCCAGCCCGGGGCGCATCCACAAATGGAAGGTGTTGCCCAGGATGATCTGCGCGCCCATCTCTTCGAGTGAGCGCGGCATCACGCCCTTGACCGTGCCGTAGGTGCCCACGGGCATGAAGATGGGTGTCTCGACCACGCCGTGGTTGAGCGTGAGGCGGCCGCGTCGGGCTTCGCCTTCGGTTTTGATCAGATCGAAATTGAGCATGGTGTGTCCAGGTAGCGAGGGCCTTCAGACGATCGTGGTGGCACGTCGTGCGTTGAGGCGTTCCAGCAGGCGTTCGCTGCGGAAGGGTTTGGCCAGAACCTCCTGGCCGGAGGCGCTCAGGCGCGCGATCTCGGCGGGGTCGGTGTCGCCCGAGATGATCAGTGTCTGCAGGCGGTGGCCTTGCGTCTTGAGGTGCACGTCGAGCGTCTGCACCAGATGCAGGCCGTTGATGCCGGGCAGGCGGTAGTCGGTGATCAGCGTGTCGGGGATGTTGTGCTCGTCGCCGTGGCTGAGCAGCGCGGGCAGCTCGTCGAGCATCGACTCGCCATCGGGCCAGGTGCGCGTGCGGGCGCCCCAGTTGTGCAGCATCTCGCCGATGGCGCGGCGCAGCAGGATGTCGTCCTCGACCAGCCAGATCACGCGGCCATTGAGCGGCTGCGTGGGCGCCGTCTGGATGGCCGTGCGACGCGTTGTGACGAGGTTGAGCGGCAACTCGATGGCGAAGCACGAGCCTCGCCCCTGGCGCGACTTGACCGTGACCTGCTCGCCCAGGATGCTGGCCGTGCGCCGCACGATGGCCAGGCCCAGGCCGATGCCCCGGCTGCGGTCGCGCGCCGTGTTGCCCACCTGGTAGAACTCTTCGAAGATGCGGCCGAGCTGGTCGGGCGCGATGCCGATGCCCGTGTCCCACACCTCGATGCGCAGGCGGTGCTTGCCGCGCTTGCGCGCCGCCACGAGCACGCCGCCGCTCTGCGTGTAGCGGATGGCGTTGGCCACCAGGTTGCGCAGCACGCCGTGCAGCAGCATCGGGTCTGTCAGCACCATAAGCTGCGCGCCATTGGGGCCTTCGGGCAGCCGAAAGCGCAGGCTCAGGCCTTTGGCGTCGGCGGCGCTCTTTTCATGCACGCGCACGGCGTGGAAGACATCCTGCAGGCAGACGGACTGGAACTCGGGCTTGACGGCACCGGCATCGAGCCGCGAGATGTCGAGCAGGCCGACGAGCAGCGATTCCATCGAGGCCACGGCCTCGTCGAGCATGTTGATGAGGTCTTTGATTTCGGGGGCCGTGGCCTGCTGGCGCAGCAGGCTCACGAGCAGGCCGATGGCCGCCGTCGGTTGGCGCAGGTCATGGCTGGCCGACGCGAGAAAGCGCGTCTTCGACTGGTTGGCCGCTTCGAGCGCGCGGGTGCGCTCGGCCACGCGTTCTTCGAGCGTGATGTTCATGCGCTCGGACAGGTTCATCGCGTCGATGAACTTGCGCATCAGCGTCAGCGCGAAGCCCAGGAAGATGATGGGCGCGCAGTAGGGCGTCCAGTACAGCGCGGTCACGTCCAGGTAGGGCGTGAGGAAGAGGTAGTCGTGCGCCACGCTGATGAAGGTGCCGACCGGGCCCAGCGTCATCGCGATGGCCTCGATCCAGTGGCGCGTCCACGCGACCATCACCACGCGGCACACGATCACGATGCCGCACAGCATCAGCATCGGGTAGGCGATCAGGCGCAGCACGTCCAGATAAGGCGTGCCCATCAGGCCCAATGCGATCACGGGGATGCCGAAGCCCATGAAGCGCAGCGGCCATGCGAAGCGCTTGACCGGCACGTTGGCATAGCTCATGCCGAACAGCGTGATGTAGTAGGTGCCCACCGTCTGCGCGGCGAAGAACAGCCAGTCGACCACGGGCGCGGGCCAGCCGATGGTTTCGACGAAGTACAGCGCGTTGCGGCCGCACATGACCAGCATCAGGCAGCCGAAGTAGCCGAAGATCACGTCGCGCGGGCGCGCGCGCCAGGCCAGCAGCAGGAACAGCGCCATGCCCGCCACGGACATGTTCAGCGTCTGCGGCAAACCGACCGTGAGCTCGTACCAGTGGTCGAACTCGTCGCGCATGTCCACCAGCGGCCCGGCCTGCAAGGGCGCGATGCCGGGCTTGCGGAAGGGGTTCATGCGCACATCGATCTCGATGTCGTTGTCGCCGGCCAGCAGCACGTTGACGGGCAACTCGATCAGGTAGGGCAGCGTGGCCATGCTCGTGATGGTCGAGCCTTCCATGTGCCGCGTGCTGAGCTGGATGCCGTTGACGGTGACGCGGTGGTTGCCGGGCAGGCGGTCGATGCGCAGCGCCCAGGGCACGACGGGCGAGCGCGGCATGTACAGGCGCGCGCGGTAGCACCCGACGGCGGGCGGCTTCAGGCCCAGGGCGCGCCAGTCGTCGGGCAGCCTGACCACGCGGCCTTCCTGCTGCTCCGAGCAGGTGCCGCGCGACAAGGTGGCCTGGTCGACCACGAAGGTCGGTTGCGCCCAGGCCAGGCGCATGCCGCCGATCAGCCACAGCATGAGCGCGGCCAGCACGAGGTGCAGCCGCTTTTGATTGACGCGTCCCATGGGTTTCGGATGTGCTTATCGTTGGATCAGCATCGCATCGCCATAGCTGAAAAAGCGGTAGCGCTGTGCGATGGCGTGCTGATAGAGCTGCCTGATGTGATCGTAACCAGCCAGTGCGCTGACCAGCATCATCAGCGTGCTTTTCGGCAGGTGGAAGTTGGTGACCAGCACATCGACGACCTTGAACGGGAAGCCCGGTGTGATGAAGATGTCCGTGTCGCGGCTGCCGGCCTGCAGGATCTGATCGGGCGAGGCATGCAGGGCCGCCGATTCGAGCGCGCGCAAGGTCGTCGTGCCGACCGACACCACGCGCCCGCCGGCGGCCTTCGTGGCCTGGATGGCGGCCACGGTCGAGGCGGGTACCTCGAACCACTCGCTGTGCATCTTGTGCTCGGCCAGGTTGTCGGTGCGCACGGGCTGGAAGGTGCCGGCGCCCACGTGCAGCGTCACCTCGGCCGTCCGGATGCCGCGCGCCTTCAGACGCTCGAGCAGCGCTTCATCGAAGTGCAGGGCGGCGGTCGGGGCGGCCACGGCGCCGGGGCTGGAGGCGAACACCGTCTGGTAGCGGCGCACGTCGTCTTCCTCGTCGGCGTGCGTGATGTAGGGCGGCAGGGGGACGTGGCCGTGCTGCTCGAGCAAGGTCAACGGGTCGCCCGAGAACTTCAGGTGGAACAGGCCGCCATCGGGGCCGCCGCGCCCCAGCACCTCCGCATCGAAGGCATCGGCGAAGCGCACGACGCTGCCCGGCTTGGGCGATTTGCTGGCGCGCAGGTGCGCCCAGACCTCGTTGCCCGGCAGCACGCGCTCGACCAGCGCCTCGACCGCGCCGCCCGAGGCTTTCTGGCCATAGAGCCGCGCCTTGATGACGCGCGTGTTGTTGAAGACCAGCAGGTCGCCCGGTTGGAGCAGGTCGGGCAGCTCGCGGAAGACGCGGTCGACCGGCTGCGGGCCGCGGCCATCCAGGAGGCGTGAGGCGCTGCGCTCCGCGGCGGGGTGCTGGGCGATCAGTTCGGGGGGGAGTTCGAAGTCGAAGTCGCCCAGGGAATAGGGTGTGCTCATGCCATTGAGGGACGGACGGGTCCCGTGCCAAGGAAACCCGCTATTGTCGTGCATGCGGCGGCGTCCCCATTGAGAGGGGCCGGCACAGGGGCTGGCGAGGGCGCCGCCACAGGCACAATCACTGACCGATTTCACAATCCACGAGGCGAGGCGGAACCAGATGACGCAAGCAGCGTCCACGACAGCAGCGGGCAAAACAGGCAAGGCCGATAAAGCCGATGCCGGCCCGGCCGCGCCTGCCCGCTCCGCGCCGCAAAAGGCCATGGACAAGCTCGGCCTCGTGCGCGACATCGACCTGGCCCTGCACCTGCCCCTGCGTTACGAGGACGAAACCCGCCTGGTCCTGCTGCGCGACGCCCGCGACGGCCAGACCGTGCAGATCGAAGGCCTGGTCAGCGACAACCGCATCGAGGCCCGTGGCCGCCGCCAGCTGATCGTGCGCCTGGACGATGGCACCGGCGAGGTCCTGCTGCGCTTCCTGAACTTCTACGGTTCGCAGCAAAAGAGCTGGGCGCCCGGCGTGCGCCTGCGCGTGCGCGGCGAGCTGCGCCATGGCTTCTTCGGGCGCGAGATGGTGCACCCGGCCGTGCGCATCGTCGGCGACAACACGCCGCTGGCGGCCTCGCTCACGCCCGTCTACCCGGCCGGCGCGGGCCTGCCGCAAACGTACTTGCGCAAGGCCGTGGCCTCGGGCTTGTCGCGCGCGCCGCTCGACGAGCTGATCCCGCCTGAATTGCTGCCCAAGGCCTGGCCGCGTTTGCGCGATGCTTTGCACTTCCTGCATCACCCGAGCCCCGATGTGTCCGTCGCGGCGCTGGAGGACCACAGCCACCCGGCCTGGCAGCGCCTGAAGTTCGAGGAGCTGCTGGCCCAGCAGATCTCGCAGATGCAGGCGCGGGCCGAACGCGCGCACCTCAAGGCGCCCGTGTTGACGGCCCGGCCGCAAGGCCTGCAGGACAAGCTCCTGGCCGTGCTGCCCTTTCAGCTCACGGGCGCACAGCAGCGCGTGTGTGAAGAGATCGCGCGGGACCTGCGCAAGCCCCAGCCCATGCACCGCCTGCTGCAAGGCGATGTGGGCTCGGGCAAGACCGTCGTGGCCGCCCTGGCCGCCGCCATCGCCATCGACGCGGGCTGGCAGTGCGCGCTGATGGCGCCAACCGAGATCCTGGCCGAGCAGCACTTCCGCAAGCTCGTGGGCTGGCTCGAGCCTTTGGGCATCAAGGTGGCCTGGCTCACGGGCAGCCTCAAGGCCAAAGCCAAGCGCGAGCAGATCGCGGCCGTGGCCTCGGGCGAGGCGCAGCTCGTGGTGGGCACGCACGCCGTCATCCAGGACCAGGTCGAGTTCGCCCGGTTGGGCCTGGCCCTGATCGACGAGCAACACCGCTTCGGCGTCGCGCAGCGCTTGCAGCTGCGTCGCAAGCTCGAGAGCACCGAGCTCGAGCCGCACCTCTTGATGATGAGCGCCACGCCCATCCCGCGCACACTGGCCATGACCTACCTGGCCGATCTTGAAGTGAGCACCATTGACGAGTTGCCGCCCGGCCGCACGCCCATCGTCACCAAGGTCTTCGCCGACAGCCGCCGCGACGACGTCATCGAGCGCATCTTCCACGAGGTGGGCAAGGGCAGCCAGGTCTACTGGGTCTGCCCGCTCATCGACGAGACCGAAGACAGCGACAAGGCCGCCGACGAAGCCGCCGGCCGCGACAGCAATCGCCGCCCGCCGCTCGACCTGAGCAATGTCACGCAGACGCACCAGGAGCTGAGCGATGCGCTGCAAGGCTTCGGCGTCGGCCTGCTGCACGGCCGCCTGCCCGCCGCCGAGAAGGCCGACGTCATGGGCAAGTTCTCGCGCAACGAGCTGTCCGTGCTCGTGGCCACGACCGTGATCGAAGTCGGCGTCGACGTGCCCAACGCCAGCCTCATGGTCATCGAGCATGCGGAGCGCTTCGGCCTGAGCCAGCTGCACCAGTTGCGCGGCCGGGTGGGGCGCGGCGCCGTGGCCAGCGTGTGCGTGCTGCTCTACAGCTCGCCCTTGTCGGACTCGGGCAAGCAGCGCCTCAAGGCCATGGCCGAAACGACCGATGGCTTCGAGATCGCGCGCCGCGACCTCGAGATCCGCGGCCCGGGCGAGTTCATGGGCTCGCGGCAATCGGGCGCGGCCCTGCTGCGTTTTGCCGATCTCAACGAAGACCAGCGCCTCGTCGACCAGGCCAGGCATGCTGCCGAAGTCATGCTGCGGCAACATCCTCAAGACGCGCAGCGCCACGTCGCGCGCTGGCTGGGGCACAAATCCGAGTACCTGAAGGCTTGATCGCCATCCCTCACAATCGCGCACCATGACCCTGACCGAACTCCGCTACATCGTGGCCGTTGCCCGCGAACGCCATTTCGGGCGCGCCGCCGAAGCCTGCTTCGTTTCCCAGCCCACCTTGTCCGTGGCCGTCAAGAAGCTCGAGGACGAACTGGACGTCAAGCTCTTCGAACGCGGCAGCGCCGAGATCACGGTCACGCCCTTGGGCGAAGAGATCATCCGCCAGGCGCAGGCCGTGCTCGAGCAGGCCCAGTCCATCAAGGAGATCGCCAAGCGCGGCAAGGACCCGCTGGCCGGCCCTTTGCGCCTGGGCGTCATCTACACGATCGGGCCTTACCTGCTGCCCGACCTCGTGCGCACGGCCATCGCGCGCGTGCCGCAGATGCCTTTGATGCTGCAAGAGAACTTCACGGTCAAGCTGCTCGAGATGCTGCGCGCGGGCGAGCTCGATTGCGCGATCCTCGCCGAGCCCTTCATGGAGACCAACCTGGCCGTCGCGCCGCTGTACGACGAGCCCTTCAAGGTCGCCGTGCCGCGCACGCACCCGCTCGCGCAGCGCGACAAGATCAGCGCCGAAGAGCTCAAGCGCGAGACCATGCTGCTGCTGGGCGCCGGCCACTGCTTCCGCGACCACGTGCTCGAGGTCTGTCCCGAGTTCGCGCGCTTCTCGAGCGACGCCGAAGGCATCCGCAAGAGCTTCGAAGGCTCGTCGTTGGAGACCATCAAACACATGGTGGCCGCGGGCATGGGCGTGACGGTCGTGCCGCGGCTGTCGATCCCGCCGGAGCCGCATCCGCACCTCGTCTTCGTGCCTTTCGAAGACCCGGTGCCGACACGCCGCGTGGTGCTCGTCTGGCGCCGCAGCTTCACGCGCTACGAGGCCATCGCGGCCCTGCGCAACGCCATCTACGCCTGCCCGCTCGAGGGCGTGACGCGGCTCAGCGCCTGATCAGGCGTCGAGCTGGCGCTGCTGCGGCTCGAAGCAATCGATGACCGTGAAGTACAGCGAGGCATAGAAGGCCGAGGCCAGCCACATGCTGGCCACGATGGCGGCCATGTTGCCGAAGAAGGGCTCGGGGATGAGGGCCAGCAAGAGCCTGTCGAGCAGGGCCACGGCCAGCATGATGCCCATCCAGCCCATGGCGTAGACGACGAAGGCGCCGATGTTGCGCCACGTCGCCACCGCGCTGAAGAACAGCGCCTTGGCCACGGGCAGGCGTGCCCACAACAGCAGCGCCGGCGTGTGCCAGAACACCAGCGAGACAGGGATCGTCAGCAGCATGCGCCACAGCATGTCTTCCTGGATGAGCGGGTTGGTGAGCAGCTCGGCCGCGTCCTCCGTCGTGCTCATGAGCTTGTCGATGGCTTCCTGGTCCGGGCCCAGCCATTGCGACACCTGCAGCACGAACAAGGTCGCCAGCACATAGACGGCGCCGAGGATGGCGAATGCGCGCCTGGGCGCGTCGGGGCCCTTGAGCGCCTCGAACATCACGGACAAGGTGATGCGTTGCCCGGCGAGCACACGCCGCGTGGCCAGCATGAAGCCCATCCACATCACGGGCATCGCGCCCACGATCAGCATGGCGCCGATGCGCGCGGGCAGGCCGACCAGCAACAGCGCCGCGCAGCCGAACAGGCCCAGCAGCCCGATGAAGCCCAACGGCTGCTGGCGGCAGGCCAGGATGCCTTGCCGCACCCACACCAGGCCTTGCGAGGCCTTGACGAGTTTGAGCTTCATGCCTGGGCCGCGCGCTGGTAGGACCAGGGCTGCGTGCGCCGCAGCGTCAGCACGCGCTCGAAATGCGTCGGGTCGTGCGGCTTGAGCATGGCGGCATCGCGCGGCAGGTGGAAGTCCCACAGGCGCGAGGTCCAGAAACGCAGTGCGGCCGCGCGCAGCATCGCGGGCAGCAGCGCGAGCTCGTCGTCGGTGAGCGTGCGTTGCGCGTCGTAGGCGGCCACGAAGGCCTGCGCGCGCACCGGGTCGATCGCGCCTGTGGCGAGGTCGATGCACCAGTCGTTCAGGCACACGGCGATGTCGAAGCAGAAGGTGTCGCAGCCCGCGAAGTAGAAGTCGAAGAAGCCGGACAGCGTCGGGCCGTCGAACATCACATTGTCGCGGAACAGGTCGGCGTGGATGGGGCCGCGCGGCAGGGCCTGGTAGCCGCTGGATGCCGCCACTGTCTGCTGGAAGGCCAGCTCGGACTCGATCAACGCGGCCTGGCCGGCATCGAGGTGAGGGCGCACGACGGGGATGGTCTCCTCCCACCAGGCCAGGCCACGCAGATTGGGCTGCTGATGCGGGTAGTCGCGCCCGGCCTCGTGCATGCGCGCCAGCATCGCACCCACTTGCGCGCAATCGGCCGCCTGCGGCGCCAACTGGTTGCGGCCCTTGAGCTTGGTCACGACGGCCGCGGGCTTGCCCTTGAGCGCATGCAGGATCTCGCCTGTCGCATTGGCCTGCGGCGCCGGCACGGGGATGCCATGTTCGGCCAAGTGGTGCATCAGGTTCAGATAAAAGGGCAGCTGTTCGGCGCCCAGGCGCTCGAACAGCGTCAGCACATAGTCGCCCTTGTCCGAACTCACAAAGTAGTTGGTGTTCTCGATGCCGGACGTGGCGCCGTGCATGGACTGCAGCACCCCCAGGTTCAGCTCGGACAGCAGGCCCGCCGCTTCTTGCGGGAGCACTTCAGTGAAAACGGCCATGAGACGGACAGGTCGGAGGACAGCGGGATGAGAGGGCCCCCGTGTCGCGCGAAGATGCACTCCGGCTGGGCAAACGGCAACCAGTTGTTGCAGCCATACCCAGCCTAGGCGTAAACCCTCAGCGTTCGGGGGAAGACGAGCGTGTGATTGTAGGAGTCGCTGTGGCAGACTCCACGGGATCTTGAAAATACCCGCCCCACTGCTTCGTGGGGGATGGTCCATCGAATAGCGGAGACGCCCAAAAATCATGATTGCGAACGTTCAAAGCCCGGCATCCAAATTCAAACGCGCTGGTCTGGTGCTGGCCATGGCATCCGGGGTGCTCGGTGCGACATCGGCCTGGGCTGATCCTGAATACAAAGAGCCAACGATGGGCGTGTACGTGGGGGTGGGCGGCGGCCTGGTGCCCAATCACCGTGTTTGCCAGGGCGTCGACAAGGACACCTGCGACCGCGTCGGTTTCGGCCACAAGTTCTACGCGGGCTACAGCGCCACGAACGACGTCGCCCTGGAAGTGACCTACCTGTACTTCAATGGCGTCAATCGCAATTACACGGTCGCGCAAAACGCAGCGGTGTCCCTGGAGCGCCAGAACGCCAAGGCCCTGGCCTTCGGCATGGACTGGCACATCCAACTGCTCAACGACATCACCAACCACATCCGTTTCGGTGTGGCGCGCAAGGTGGAGACCACCTACACCTACATGCGCAATGGCACGAGCAACACGTATGAAGAGTACAAGACCGTGCCTTATCTGGGCGCGGGCCTGTCGTACTCGCTGAACGACCTCGTTCAGTTCAACATGGGTTTCGACTACATCTTCAACGCCGGCAACAGCCGTACGCTGTTGAGCCTCGGCGTGACATCCGAGTTGCCGGTCGGCAACCGTGGCGTCTTCGGCGTGCACTCGGCTTACGTCGGTGGTGCGCTCGGCCAGGGTCATTGGGGTGGTGATTGCCCGCAGGTGAGCGGTGCCGACATCAGTTGTGACGACTCTTCCGTCGGCGGCAAGATCTACGCCGGTACGGATCTGTCTCCCTATGTTGGCCTGGAAGCAGGCTTGATCAGGTTTGGCCGGTTCAAGCTCGATGCCTCCGTGGGCGGTGTGGAACAGGTGTCCGGCAACGCCAAGGTCGATGCCTTGACGCTGGCTGTGGCCTTGCGCACGCCGACCTACTCCGACTTCCGCGGTATTGGCCGCCTCGGCGTGGCCACGGTCCGCGTCTCGGGCGGTGCCAACATGTCCGGTCTGGTGACCTCTGACCTGGGCAATTCGTCGGATACCAGCACGCAGCCGTACATCGGCCTGGGCGTGGAGTACGACCTGACCAAGGACGTGAAGCTCACAGGTTCGATCGACACGACCAAGGCCAATGTCATCAAGGACAATGAAAGCGTCCGCCTGATCTCCTTCGGCGCGCAAAAGACATTCTGATTTCAACGCGCAGCTGACACAGGCCAGCCTCGACTGGCCTCACAATCCGGGGCATGAACGCCCCGGTTTCCATTTCTGGCGACGCTGATCGCCCCACGCTGCTGCTGGTCGACGGCTCCAGCTACCTCTACCGCGCCTTCCACGCCATGCCCGACCTGCGCGGGCCCCAGGGCGAGCCGACGGGCGCCATGCACGGCATGGTCAACATGCTGCGCCGCCTGCGCGAACAGGTGCCGTGCTGCCACGCGGTCTGTGTGTTTGACGCCAAGGGCCCGACCTTCCGCGACGAGTGGTACGCCGAGTACAAGGCGCATCGCGCCCCGATGCCCGATGACCTGTGCGCGCAGATCGCGCCCATCCACGAGGTCGTCAAGCTGCTGGGCTGGCCCATCCTGGAAGTGCCCGGCATCGAGGCCGACGATGCCATCGGCACCCTCTGCCATGTGGCGGCGCAGAAGGGCTACCAGGTCATCGTCTCCACGGGCGACAAAGACATGGCCCAGCTCGTCAATGAGCGCGTCACCCTGGTCAACACCATGACCAACGAAACGCTGGACGAGGCCGGCGTGCTGGCCAAGTTCGGCGTGCCGCCCAACCGCATCATCGACTACCTGACGCTGATCGGCGACACGGTCGACAACGTGCCAGGCGTCGAGAAGGTCGGCCCGAAGACGGCGGTCAAGTGGATCACCGAACACGGCTCGCTCGATGGCGTGATCGCCGCGGCGGATGCGATCAAGGGCGTGGCCGGCGAGAACCTGCGCAAGGCGCTGGACTGGCTGCCGCAAGGGCGACGCCTCATCACGGTCAAGCTCGACTGCGACCTGTCCGGGCATGTGCCGCAGTGGCCCGAACTCGACGCCCTGGCCATCGAGGCGCCCAACCTGCCTGGCCTGTTGGACTACTACACGCGCCACGGTTTCAAGACCTGGCGCGCCGAGATCGAGCGCCAGCTGGGCGCCATCGGCGTCGCGCCGGGCAGCGTGCCCGCCAGCGGCCAGACGGTCGACCTCTTCGGCGGCATCGTGCAGGGCGTCGACGATGCGCACGGCAAGTTCGCGCCGGGCACGCGGCCGGCCGGTGTCATGGCCCCTGCAGCGGCGGCCCCCGACGCCAACCATCCCGCCATCGAGGCCCATTACGACACGGTGCTCGACTGGCCCACCTTCGACCGCTGGCTGGCCCGCATCGATGCCGCGCCCATCGTCGCCTTCGACACCGAGACCGATTCGCTGGACGCCATGCGGGCGCGCATCGTCGGGCTGTCTTTCAGCGACAAGGTGGGCGAGGCCTGCTACATCCCCCTGCGCCACGAAGGCCCCGATGCGCCCGAGCAGTTGCCACTGGACGAGGTGCTCGCGCGCCTCAAGCCCTGGCTCGAAGACGCGGCCAAGGCCAAGGTCGGGCAGCACATCAAGTACGACAAGCACGTGCTGGCCAACCATGGCATCGACATCCAGGGCTATGCGCACGACACCATGCTCCAAAGCTATGTGCTCGAAGCCCATCGCAAGCACAACCTGGGCGACCTGGCGCTGCGCTACGTGAACCGCACGGGGCTGAGCTACGAAGACGTGGCCGGCAAGGGCGCCCAGCAGATCCCCTTCGCACAGGTGGCCGTGGACCGCGCCTCGCAATACTCCAGCGAGGACAGCGACCTGACCCTGCATGTGCACGAGACCCTGTGGCCGCGCTTGCAGGCAGAGCCGGGCCTGCTCGACATCTACCAGCGCTTCGAGTTGCCCACCTCGCGCGTGCTGCAGCGCATCGAGCGCAACGGCGTGCTGATCGACAAGGCGCTCTTGCAGCAGCAAAGCCACGAACTGGCACAGCGCATCGTCGCCCTGGAACAGGAGGCCTACGAACTGGCCGGCCAGCCCTTCAATTTGGGCTCGCCCAAGCAACTCGGCGAGATCCTCTTCGTCAAGCAAGGCCTGCCCGTGATCAAGAAGACGGCCACTGGCGTGCCCTCCACCAACGAAGAAGTGCTCGAAAAGCTCGCCGAAGACTACCCGCTGCCCGCCCGCATCCTCGAGTACCGCGGCATGGCCAAGCTCAAGTCCACCTACACGGACAAGCTGCCCCTGATGATCAATCCGGACACGGGCCGCGTGCACACGAACTACGGGCAGGCCATTGCTGTCACCGGCCGCCTGTCCAGCAACGACCCCAATCTGCAGAACATCCCCGTGCGCACGCTGGAGGGCCGCCGCATCCGCGAGGCCTTCATCGCGCCGCCCGGCCACGTCATCGTCTCGGCCGACTACTCGCAGATCGAACTGCGCATCATGGCCCACATCTCGCAGGACGAGAACCTGCTGCGCGCCTTCTCCGAAGGCATGGACGTGCACCGCGCCACGGCCAGCGAGGTCTTCGGCGTGCCGGTCGACGAGGTGAGCAGCGAGCAGCGCCGCTACGCCAAGGTCATCAACTTCGGCCTGATCTACGGCATGAGCGCGCACGGCCTGGCCAAGAACCTCGGCATCGAGCGCTCGGCGGCGTCGAGCTACATCGAGCGTTACTTCATCCGCTTCGCCGGCGTCAAGCGGTATATGGATGACACGCGCGCCCAGGCCAAGGCGCAAGGCTATGTGGAAACCGTGTTCGGCCGCCGCCTGTGGCTGCCCGAGATCAACAGCCCCAACGGCCCCAGCCGGGCCGGCGCCGAGCGCGCGGCCATCAACGCGCCCATGCAGGGCACGGCCGCCGACCTGATCAAGCTGGCCATGGTCTCCGTGCAGGACACGCTCGACGCCCAGGGCAAGGCCACGCTGATGATCATGCAGGTGCACGACGAACTGGTCTTCCAGGTGCCTGATGCCGAACTCGACTGGGTCAAGGTGGAAGTGCCCCGCCTGATGGCCGCCGTGGCGCAGTTGCGCGTGCCTTTGCTGGCCGAAGTAGGGGCAGGTCCCAATTGGGAAGCCGCGCACTGACACGAAACTGTCATCAAAATGTGGCTGGTCAGACCCTAAACTCAACGGCCCGCATTTTGTCTGGCGGGCAGCCCCATCTTTTTGAAGGAAGCGTTCTCAGGTGTCCGGAGCCCAGCGTTTGAAGTTGTTAGGCCGTGAACAGGCCATTTTGGAGTTCAATCGCCGCGTTCTGGCTCAGGCCCAGCGCGAGGACATCCCGCTGATCGAGCGCCTGCGCTACGTCTGCATCGTGTCGTCCAACCTCGACGAGTTCTTCGAGGTGCGCTTCGCCGACGTGCTGGAGGCCTCGCGCACACGCGGCACGGGCATCGGCCCGCAGTACATCGCCGACGTCGCCAAAGAGGCGCACAAGCTGGTCGAAGACCAGTACGCCATCTTCAACGACGTGCTCGGCCCCGCTCTGCGCGACGCGGGCATCCACATCCTCAACCACGCGCACCGCAACGAGGCGCAGCGCGAGTGGGTGGCCAACTTCTTCCACAAGCAGGTCCAGCCCCTGCTGACGCCGATCGGCCTGGACCCGTCGCACCCCTTTCCGCAGGTCGCCAACAAGACGCTGAATTTCATCGTGAAGCTGGGCGGCATGGACGCCTTCGGGCGCGACAACGACATCGCCATCGTGCGCATCCCGCGCGTGCTGCCGCGCGTGATCCGCCTGCCCGACGAGATCTCCGAAGGCAACCAGGCCTTCGTGCTGCTGTCCAGCGTGATCCGCTCGCACCTGACCGAGCTGTTCGAAGGCCGCGAGATCGAGGCGTTCTCGCAGTTCCGCCTCACGCGCGACTCCGACATCGAGGTCGACGAGGACGACGTCACCGACCTGCGCCAGGCCCTGCGCTCCAAGATGAGCACGCGCCAGTTCGGACAGTCCGTGCGCCTGGAAGTGGTCTTCAACTGTCCGAAGGATCTGTCCGACTTCCTGCTCGAGCAGTTCGGCCTCAATCAGCAGGCGCTGTTCATGGTCAACGGCCCGGTCAACCTCGTGCGCCTGACGCAGCTGATCGACCAGGTCGATGCCGACCAGCTGCGCTTCCCGCCGTACCAGGCCGGCTGGCCCGAGACCCTGCCGCAGACCAACCTGATCCAGCACCTGCGCAACCACGATTGCCTGCTGCACCATCCCTTCGAGTCGTTCGACGCGGTCGTGCAGTTCCTGCGCGAAGCCGTGCACGACCCCGATGTGCTGGCCATCAAGCAGACCATCTACCGCACGGGCAGCGAGTCCGTGCTGATGGAGCTGTTGCTCGAGGCCGTGCGCCGCGGCAAGGAAGTGCTGGCCGTCGTGGAGCTCAAGGCCCGTTTCGACGAAGAGGCCAACATCAACTGGGCCGAGCGGCTGGAGGCGCTGGGCGCGCAGGTCGTGTACGGCATCGTGGGCCTGAAGACGCACGCCAAGATGATGCTGGTCACGCGCCGCGAAGGCAGCCGCCTGCGCCGCTACGCCCACCTGTCCACGGGCAACTACAACCCCAAGACGGCGCGCCTGTACACCGATGTCGGCTACCTGACGTCCAATGTCGATGTCACGGCCGACGTCGACATGGTCTTCCAGCAGCTGTCCAGCCTGACGCAGCAGAAGTCGACGAAGCAGTTGCTGCTGGCGCCGTTCAGCATGCAGCACCAGTTGCTCGAGCTCACAACCAGGGTGGCCGAAGCCGCGAAGGCTGGTGAGAACGCCCGCATCGTGCTCAAGCTCAATTCGCTGACCGACGAGCCGCTGGTCAATGCCCTGATCGAGGCGGGACAGGCCGGTGCGCGCATCGACCTCATCGTGCGCGGCGCCTGCATCCTGCCGCCAGGGTATCGCCGGCCGCACGGACAACATCCGCGTCAAATCGGTCGTCGGGCAGATGCTGGAGCACACGCGCATCCTCTACTTCCGCTGGGGCGACACCGAGGCCGACGAGATCCTGTACCTGTCAAGCGCCGACTGGATGAACCGCAACATGACGCGCCGCATCGAGGCCGCGTGGCCCGTGCGTGATGCCAAGATGCGCCAGCGCGTCATCGACGAATGCCTCATCCCTTATCTGCTGGACGAGTGCGATTCGTGGCGCCAGTTGAGCGACGGCCGCTACGAGCGCGTCGCGACGCAAGGCCTGAGCGCACAGCAGGCCCTGATGGCGCGGCATCGCTTGTTGACATGAGTTGACATGACTGTCATCACGCTGCCGTCATCGGGGCGTAGGCTGTTCGGCCAACATTGACGCGATGGAGGGCTCGACCGTGGACTTGATCTTGTGGCGACACGCGCAGGCCGTGGCGCTGCCTCTGGACGAGGCCACGCAGGCGCAGGTGGACGCGGGCCAGGATGTCACCATCCACATCGACCCCGAGCAGGACATGGCCCGCGTGCTGACCCAGAAGGGCGAGCGCCAGGCCGAACGCATGGCGCAGTGGCTCAACCAGCGCCTGCCCGAATCCACCAAGGTGCTGGCCAGCCCGGCGCGGCGCACCCAGCAGACCGTGGCGGCGCTGGAGCGCCCCTTCAAGACCGTTCGTTCGCTGGACCCGCAGGCCAGCGTCGACGACCTGCTCATGGCCGCGCGCTGGCCGAGCGCCCGCGACCCGGTCCTGATCGTCGGTCATCAGCCTGCGCTGGGCATGCTCGCCGCCCGCCTGCTGACCGGGCAGGACCTGGCCTGGTCCATCCGCAAGGGCGCCGTCTGGTGGCTACGCAGCCGCGACCGGGACGGCGAGGTACAGGTCATCCTGCACGCGGTGCAGTCGCCGGACTTTCTCTGAGCCGGATTCCTGTCGATTTTGTAAAGACACGTAGTCTTGGTGGCGCCAAATCCGCGCCGGGCGGAAATGCCGCGATCCCCGGGATAATGTCGCCATGAGTTCGCCGTCCGCCAACGCCAGCCCGGAACTGGCGCGTGCCCATTTTCAGCATCCGATCCGCGTGTACTGGGAAGACACGGACGCCGGCGGCATCGTCTTCTATGGCAATTACCTCAAGTTCATGGAGCGCGCGCGCACCGAGTGGCTGTCGTCGCTGGGCTTCGAGCAGGAGGGCATGCGCCATGGCGGCGAGGGCATGTTCATCGTCGCCGACACGCAGATGCGCTTCATCCGGCCCGCCCGCCTGGACGACCGCCTGCGCGTGACCGTGACCGTCGTCGAACTCGGCCGGGCCAGCGTCTGCTTCTCGCAGGATGTCTGGCGCGGCGACACCCTGCTGACCCAGGGCCGCGTGCGCATCGGCTGGGTACAGTCGCATGGCGAAGATGATTTGAGACCCGGCCGCATCCCGACGCGTATCCTGGCTGTCTTGCCGGCCCCCATCGCCCCTTCGTTGCCTCTTCTTTGACAAGGTTGACCGTACATGAACCAAGATTTGTCCATCATCACTTTGGTGCTGCATGCCAGTGTGGTCGTGCAGATCGTGATGGCGCTGCTGCTGATGGTCTCGCTGGCCAGCTGGAGCGTGATCTTCGGCAAGCTCATCGGGCTCAAGCGCGTGCGCGCCGACAACGAAGAGTTCGACCGCGAATTCTGGGCCGGCCGCACCCTGCAGGAGCTCTTCCAGGATGCCTCGCGCGGTGAAGGCCCCGCCTCGCCGCAGGAGCGCATCTTCGCCGCCGGCATGCGCGAGTTCATGAAGCTGCGCGAGCGCCGCGTCACCGACGTGCCCACCTTGCTCGACGGCGCCCGCCGCGCCATGCGCGCCAGCTACCAGCGCGAGATGGACGTGGTCGAGGCCCGGCTCGAGTTCCTCGGCTCGGTCGGTTCCGTGTCGCCCTACATCGGCCTGTTCGGCACCGTGTGGGGCATCATGCACGCCTTCACGGGCCTGTCCAACCTGCAGCAGGTGTCGCTGGCCAACGTGGCGCCCGGCATCGCCGAAGCGCTCGTGGCCACGGCCATCGGCCTGTTCGCGGCCATCCCGGCGGTGCTGGCCTACAACCGCTTCGCGCGCGACATCGACCGCATCGCCACGCAGATGGAGTCCTTCATCGAGGAGTTCTCCAACATCCTGGCGCGCAACGCCGCGCCGCTGGCACCAGGCCAGGCCACCGACCCGGGCCGTCCCATGCAGGCACGCTGACCATGGCCGAGCTCATCTCACGCGGCCGTCGCCGCCGCACGCGCAACGAGATCAACATGGTCCCGTTCATCGACGTGATGCTGGTCCTGCTGATCATCTTCATGGTCAGCGCGCCTTTGCTGCCCACAGGCGTGGTCGACCTGCCCAGCATCGGCAAGGCCCGCAAGGCGCCTGAAAAAGTGGTCGAGCTGGTGCTGGAAGACACCGACCGCGTCCGCCTGCGCGTCGACCAGAAGGACGTCGAGACGCTGGCCGTCAACCAGTTGGCCGAACGCGTCAAGCCCTTGCAGGATGAGGCCGAAGGTGGCGCCAGTGCCGTGCCCGTGATCATCAGCGCCCGCAAGGACGTGCGCTATGAATCGGTCGTGCACCTCATGGACGTGCTGCAAAAAGCAGGCGTGGTGCGCGTGGGCTTGTCCGTGCGCACGACGGGGGTCTGAGCCATGAGCACGGCTGCGGCATCATCCGGTCAGATCCCTGGTGGGCACGCCCGGCTTGCGGCCACGCGCGGCCGACGGCTGGGGGCCGGGCGTGGCCCTGGCCCTTGGCGTGCATCTGATGCTGGTGGCCGCGCTGGCCCTGGGCGTGCACTGGAAGATCAACAACCCGGACGCCGCCGAGGCCGAAGTCTGGGCCGAGATACCCCCGGGCTGTGGCGCCCGAACCGCCTCCGCCGCCGCCTGTCGAGGAAAAGCCCGTCGAGAAGGCGGTCGAGCCCGCACCCGAGCCCGAACAGCCGGCGCAGACCATTCCTGATCTGGTGCTCAGCAAGAAGCTCACGAAGAAAGAGAAGAAGCCCAAGAAGCACGAGCCGGTCGAGGTCTTCGACACGACACCGCCCAAGGTGGCCGCCAAGCCGGTCAAGCAACCCGAGCCCAAAAAGCCCGTGCCGGCGCCCGAAAAGCCCATCGTCTCGAAGGTGACCAAACCGGACAACTCGGGCAAGGCCGCCGCCGAGCGCGAAGCCCAGCGCAACGCGCACATGCAACGCATGATGAGCGAGCTGGGTGCGCTGGGCACGAGCAACCAGTCCGCCGGCCCGAGCGCGGCCTATGGGGGGCGCATCAAGGCCCGCGTCAAGCCCAACATCGTGTTCACGGAAAGCGTGAGCGGCAATCCGAAGGCCGTGATCGAGGTGCGCTGCGGGCCCGATGGCCGCATCATCTCGCGCAAGCTGCTGGAGTCTTCCGGCGTGCCGTCCTGGGACGACGCCGTGATCCGTGCCATCGACCGCACGGAAGTGCTGCCCCCCGACGAGAGCGGCAAGGTGCCGCCCGTGATCCAGATCACCTTCCGCCCGAACGATCTGTGACCGTGGCCGGTGAGCCTAGCTTGGCGTCGTGACACGCCATAGCCAGCCAAGGCTCACGGCCTGGCTCAGCCATGCGGCGAAATCGAAGTCGGGCTGCGCCTCGTCCAGCAATCGAGACAAAGGCGGTGGCGCGCCGGCTGTTGGGTCGGCCAAACGCGCCATCCACGCGGCCTGCGCATCCGCCAGGCTGTGCATCTGCAAAGCCCACGGGTGGCGCCAAACGATCACTGTGCCAGCCTGAGCCTGAGACAAGGCCTGCTCGGCCGCTGGCGCCTGTTGTTCGGCAGGCAGCTGGTGCGCCGCCCACAAACCGGCGATCGGCCAGTTCGACGCGAGTACCTGCACGCAGGGCTTGAGCCACAGGCAGACTTGATCCGGCGCGGCCGTGCCCAGCAGATGCAGGCTGCCTGCATCCAGTGTGGTATTGGCCGCCCGCTCGGCGACGTGCCGCGCCCAGTCCAGCCGCGCGCTGTCGGCCAGCCAGGGCCAGGCTTGCAGATCCGGATGCGCGGCGATCAGGTCGGGCAGAGCGCCGCCCCATTCGCCGAGGTCGCCGCTGTAGGGTGGGTTGCGCGTCCACAGGATGAGCGCCAGCGCGTCCAAGGCCTCTTCGCCGAGCATCGCCGCGACCGTGGGGTAGGTGCTGGCCAGCACGCGCTGTGCCGTGGCCTGTGCATTGCGCTGGTAAGCCTGCAGCCCCGCCGCATCGGTCTTCAACTGGGCGTGCTGCACGGCGAGCTGCACGGCGGGCCAGCAAGGCTGGCGGGCGTCGAGCATGTCGCCTGCCGGCATGGCCATGCGCAAGGCTTCCAGAACCGCCGCCTGCCGCGCCGACTCGCTCAGGCGTCCCACGCCTCGTCCTCGGGCTCGCCTTGGGCGCGGGCCATGACGTCGGTGGCGATGCGCACCTCGTCCAGCAGCACGGACAAAGGCGGCAGGTCCACATCCCACTCGATCAGCGTGGGCACGGGCCCCAGGTGCAGCAGCGCCTGCTCGTACACATCCCACACGGTCGGGCTGATGCGCTGGCTGTGGTCGTCGATGAACAGGCGGTCGGCCTGTTCGGGCCAGCGGAAGCCCGCCAAATGAACCTGCCCGACCAGGCCGGGCGGCAGCGACCACACATAATCCAGCGCCTCGGCGCGGGCCTGGCTGAGCGCGCTGCCGGCCTCGAAAGGCGGGCCGCCCTGCCAACTGGCGCGCCGCGCCCCGTTCAGGCCATTGACCACGAGGTTGTTGAGGTCCAGCAGCAACTGGCAGCCACTGCGGCGGCAGACGTCGGCCAGAAACGCGACCTCGAGGAGGGCGTCGTCCTCGTAAGCCATGTAGGCCGAGAGGTTTTCGATGAGGATGGGACGCTGCAAGGCATCCTGCACCTGCCCGATGTTGCGCACGAGGATGTCCTGCGACTCGGCCGTGAAGGCCACGGGCAGCAGGTCGCTGGCGTGAACCGCGGCCTGGCCGGCGCCCGCCACCCGGCCGAAGCTGGCATGGTCGGACACGCGCACCGGGTCGATCCGCCGGGCCAGCCGCACCAGCTTGCCCAGGTGCGCCGCGTCGACGCCCGACGCCGAACCCAGCGACAAACCGACCCCGTGCAGGCTGATCGGGTAGTGGGCGCGCCATTCGATCAGGGCTTGCAGCGCCGGCCCGCCGTCCGCGAAGAAGTTCTCCGCGTGCACTTCCAGAAAGCCCAGCGGCGGCATCAGCTCGCGCAAGGTGGCCGCATGCGCCTGCCGCAGCCCGATGCCGATGAAAGAAGAAGCGTGCGATGCCGGACTCATGCCGCGTGATGACGGGCGGGGCTTACTGGCCGCCAGCCTTGGCCAGGGCGGCCTTGGCTTGCTCGGCGCTCATGCCGCCCAGCTTGGCGCAGGTGCCCTTGGGCACCAGCTTCCACTCGACGGGCGAATTGTCGGACTTGGCCTCGCCCGCGCACGAGTGCGTGCCGGACAGGTTGGCGCAGCTGTTCTCGCCCGCCTTGACGATGCCAAAGCACTTTTCCTTGCCCTTGACGCTCTCCTCGTGGGCGCTGGCCGATTGCGCCAGCCCCAGTGCCAGAACGGAAGCCAGTGCAGAAGACATCAATTGACGTTGATTCATGATCATTTCCAGTTTGTTGGGTGAAGAACGGCGTACTTCTTGAGGCGGCGCTCACCGCTTGCCATCGGGCAAGCCTCCAATCTGACACCTGTTGATCGAAAAAATTCAATCGGCGCGTCGAAAGCGCATTACCCGGGAATTGTCCCGCTTATGTCCTCATCATCATGCTGACTCTTTCATAGCATGGCAACCAGCCAGGGGTGTTTGTGTCGCATCCTGGTAGCAAGGACACCCCATGCCTGATACACCTGAGCATCCTTTCTCTTCGGAAGAAACCGGCCCGGCTGCGTCCCAAGGGCCATCTTTCACGTTGCGCGCCGACGCTTTTGTCGAAACCGTGTCTGGTGACATGGACGAGGCCGCCTTCCGCTGGCCCACGCCGCCTTTCGCCAGCTACCCGGCCGCTCGCCCGCAGACGGAGCACGAGCCCTGCGAGATCGTCGGACTCAACGGCCGCGTGATGCAGGGGCGCCTGAACTTCTTCGTGCCGGCCGAGCGCGTCGCGCACATCCAGGTGCCGCCCGCGCGCACCACGATGCCGCTGCGCTTCAACCAGTTCCGCACGATCCGCCTGACACGGCCGATCGACGCGACCGACGCCACCAAGGGCCTGGCCGACCACGCGCAGGTGCTGGCCCTGTGCCCGCAAACCGAGTACCGCGTCCACCTCGTGGCGGGCGGCATGCTCGAAGGCATGACCGTCGGGCACGTCGAAAACGATTTCGGCCTCTTCCTCTTCCCGCCGCTCGACGACAGCGGCGCCGTGCAGCGCCTGTTCGTGCCCAAGGACGCCATGGTCGGCATGGAGCTGGGCCCGCTGATCGGCCAGGCTCTGATCGACTCCGACAAGCTCACCTCGGCGCAGGTCGACCAGGCCGTCGAAGCGCCGCAGACCATGCCCCAGCAAAAGATCGGCGACATCCTGCTCACGCAAAAAGTCGCGACCTCTCAACAACTGCTCGTCGCCATCGACCAGCAAAGCCGCATGCCCATGGTGCGCATCGGCGAGGCCCTGATCGCGCTCGGCCTGATCACCGACGAGCAATTGCAGGAGGCGCTCAAGCAGCAGCAGTCCGACCGCACAGTGCCGCTGGGCGAGCTGCTCATCAGGCTGGGCATGGTGTCCCGCCAGGACCTGATGAACGCGCTGGCCCGCAAGATGGGCTACCCGCTGGTCGACCTCGAGAAATTCGCGCCGGACCCCGATGCCCTGCAGCGTGTGCCCTTCAGCGTGGCCGCGCGCCTGCTGGCCGCACCGCTGATGCTGCGCGAAACGACCCTGATCGTCGCCCTCGAAGACCCCAGCAAGCGCGCGGTCCTGTCCGAGCTCGAGTTCGTCACGCAGTGCAAGATCGTGCCTGTGCTGGCGCAGCAAAGCCAGCTGGAATGGGCCATCCGCGATGCCTACGCCAAACTGGGCGCCGACGTGACCTCGGTGATGTTCGCCACGCCCGAGCCCGAGCTGGACCTCGAATCCATCGACTCCGGCAAGCTCGTCGAAGACCTCGAAAAAGAAGGCCAGGAAAACAAGGCCTACCAGGAAGAAGACAGGCCCATTGAGCAGAGCGACAACTCGCTCGTGCGGCTGATCAACACGATGATCGTCGAGGCCTACACACAAGGCGTTTCCGACATCCACATCGAGAGCTACCCCGGTCGCGAGAAGATCAAGATCCGCTTCCGCAAGGATGGCGTGCTCGTGCCCTATTTGGAGCTGCCGCACAACTACCGCAGCGCCATGATCGCCCGCATCAAGATCATGTGCGACCTGGACATCTCCGAGCGCCGCAAGCCGCAGGACGGCAAGATCAACTTCGCGCGCTTCGTGCCGCAGTACCGGCTCGAACTGCGCGTGGCCACCATCCCGACCAACAACGGCCTGGAAGACGTGGTCATGCGGATCCTGAGCTCGGCACGCCCCTTGCCGCTGGACAAGGTCGGCCTGAGCGCGCTCAACCTCGAGCGCATCAAGAGCGCGCTGGAGCGGCCTTACGGTCTGATCCTCGTTGTCGGCCCGACCGGTTCCGGCAAGACCACGACCCTGCATTCGGCGCTGAGCTTCATCAACGTGGCCGAGCGCAAGATCTGGACGGCCGAAGACCCCGTCGAAATCACCCAGCCAGGCCTGCGCCAAGTGCAGGTCAACAACAAGATCGACTGGACCTTCGCCAAGGCGCTGCGCGCATTTTTGCGCGCCGACCCCGATGTGATCATGGTCGGCGAAATGCGTGACAACGAAACAGCCAGCGTCGGCGTTGAAGCGTCATTGACCGGGCACCTGGTGCTGTCGACACTGCACACGAACAGTGCGCCCGAAACGATCACCCGCTTGCTGGACATGGGCATGGACCCGTTCAACTTCGCCGATTCGCTGCTCGTGGTGCTGGCGCAGCGCCTGGTGCGGCGCATGTGCGTGGCCTGCCGCGTGTCCGAGCCCGCGTCCGACGAATACATCGACACCTTGCTCAACGAGTACCTGCACATCTTCCCGGCCGATGAGTCGCGCATCTCGCACGAGCGCTTGAAAGCGCAGTGGCAGGAGAACTATGGCGACAACGGCGTGCTCATGACGCACCGCAGCACAGGCTGTCCGCAGTGCAGCAAGACTGGTTACAGAGGCCGCGCAGGCCTGCATGAGCTGTTGCCCGTGAGCCGTGAGATCCGCCGTTTGATACAGACGGGCGCGCGCGCCGAAGAACTCCAGAGCCAGGGCTTGCGCGAAGGCATGCGCACGCTCAGGCAAGACGGCATCGAGAAGGTGCTCCTAGGTATAACGAGCATGGAAGAGGTGCGGGCGACGAGCAATATCGCTTGACACGAGGGTAGTAATCTCATGAAACCGTGCCTTGTTGTGTGCAAGCTGCACGCGAGGTCCAAAAAAGGTGCAAGATAGGCAGCAACGAAGTCATCAATCAGGCACACGAAACCCGGTCTCATTTGGGGTTGCCTGAAAGACGATTTCCTCGATCTTTGGTGTTAAGGCGATGCTTGTGTGGTCGCGCCGGGTCACCAGACGGAATCACCGGCAGATCACGAAGCATCGAGGCGTTGAGTCGATGGTTCGGAGGTCTGTATGGACGTGATCAGCAACTTCGCAGCGCGATACGAGCGTACCCGCGAGGAAGAACTAACCCTCGAGGAATACCTCGAGATCTGCAAGAAAGACAAGACGGCTTATGCCACCGCCGCGGAGCGCATGCTCCAGGCCATCGGCGAGCCGCAGATGATCGACACGCGCAACGACCCGCGCCTGTCACGCATCTTCACCAACAAGGTGATCAAGATCTACCCGGCTTTCGAAGAGTTCTATGGCATGGAAGATGCCATCGAGCAGGTCGTCAGCTACTTCCGCCATGCCGCGCAAGGCCTGGAAGAGAAGAAGCAGATCCTGTATCTGCTGGGCCCGGTGGGTGGTGGCAAGTCGTCCATCGCCGAACGCCTCAAGCTTCTGGCAGAAAAGGTGCCGTTCTACGCCATCAAGGGATCGCCGGTGAACGAGTCGCCGCTGGGCCTGTTCGACCCGACCGAAGACGGCCCGATCCTCGAAAAGGAATACGGTATCCCGCGCCGTTACCTGCAGCGCATCCTGAGCCCGTGGGCCGTCAAGCGCCTCGAAGAGTACGGCGGCGACATCCGCAAGTTCAAGATCATCAAGCGCTACCCGAGCATCCTCAAGCAGGTTGGCATCGCCAAGACCGAACCGGGCGATGAGAACAACCAGGACATCAGCGCGCTGGTGGGCAAGGTCGACATCCGCAAGCTCGAGACCTATGCGCAAGATGATCCGGACGCTTACAGCTACTCCGGTGGCCTGTGCCTGGCCAACCAGGGCCTGCTCGAGTTCGTCGAAATGTTCAAGGCGCCCATCAAGGTGCTGCACCCCCTGCTGACCGCCACGCAGGAAGGCAACTTCAAGGGCACGGAGGGCTTCGGCGCGATCCCGTTCGACGGCGTCGTGCTGGCCCACTCGAACGAGAGCGAGTGGAAGGCCTTCCGCAACAACAAGAACAACGAGGCCTTCCTCGACCGGATCTACATCGTCAAGGTGCCGTACTGCCTGCGCGTTTCCGAAGAGATCAAGATCTACGAGAAGCTGGTGCGAACCTCGTCGTTGTCGCAAGCGCCTTGCGCGCCCGGTACGCTCAAGATGATGAGCCAGTTCGCGATCCTCACGCGCCTGAAGGAGCCCGAGAACTCCAGCATCTACAGCAAGATGCAGGTGTATGACGGCGAGAGCCTGAAGGACACGGACCCCAAGGCCAAGTCCATCCAGGAGTACCGCGACTACGCCGGCGTCGACGAAGGCATGAGTGGCATCTCGACGCGCTTCGCGTTCAAGATCATCTCCAAGGTCTTCAACTTCGACAGCGCCGAAGTGGCGGCCAACCCCGTGCACCTGATGTATGTGCTGGAGCAGCAGATCGAGCGGGAGCAGTTCCCGGCCGAGCTGGAGCAGAAGTACATCGCTTACATCAAGGAGTTGCTGGCACCGCGCTATGCCGAGTTCATCGGCAAGGAGATCCAGACGGCTTACCTGGAGAGCTATTCCGAGTACGGCCAGAACATCTTCGACCGCTATGTGACCTACGCCGACTACTGGATCCAGGACCAGGAGTACCGCGACACCGACACGGGCGAGATCTTCGATCGTGGCGCTTTGAACGCCGAGTTGGAGAAGATCGAGAAGCCCGCGGGCATCGCCAACCCGAAGGATTTCCGCAACGAGATCGTCAACTTCGTGCTGCGTGCCCGTGCCAACAACAGCGGCAAGAACCCGCTGTGGACCAGCTACGAGAAGCTGCGCACCGTGATCGAGAAGAAGATGTTCAGCAACACCGAAGAGTTGTTGCCGGTCATCAGCTTCAACGCCAAGGCCAGCGCCGACGAGGTCAAGAAGCACGAGGACTTCGTCAACCGCATGGTCCAGAAGGGCTATACGGCCAAGCAGGTCCGCCTGCTGTGCGAGTGGTATTTGCGAGTGCGTAAATCGTCATGATGACCCACCTGCCCGAAAGGGTGGGTGCTCAGGACGTGCAGAAACGGATATTGAATGCGTCAACATATCATTGACCGAAGGCTGGCGGGCAAGAACAAGTCCATCGGCAACCGTGAGCGCTTCCTGCGTCGGTACAAGGATCAGGTCCGCGAGGCCGTGCAGCGCGCCATCAACGGCCGCAGCATCCGCGATATCGAAAAGGGCGAGGACATCGCCATCCCCAAGCGTGACCTGTCCGAGCCCGTGTTCAGCCACGGCCAGGGCGGCACGCGCGATGTGGTCCACCCCGGCAACCGCGAATACGTCAAAGGCGATCGCATCGAAAAGCCGCAAGGCGGCCAGGGGCAGGGCAGCGGTTCCGGCGAAGCCAGCGACTCGGGCGAGGGCGAAGACGACTTCGTGTTCTCGCTGAGCAAGGAAGAGTTCATGCAGGTCTTCTTCGAGGACCTGGCCTTGCCCAACCTGGTGCGCACGGCTCTGGCCGAAGTGCCCGAGTGGAAGAGCCACCGCGCGGGCTTCAGCAGCGACGGCACGCCCAACAACCTGCATGTGGTGCGCTCGATGCGTGGCGCATTGGGGCGGCGCATCGCGCTCGGTGCGTCGTCGCGCAACGAGATCAAGGAACTCGAAGCCCGCCTGGCCGAGTTGCGTGCCGAAGTCGAGGCGGGCGATGAGGCCCTGGCGCACAAGCATGCCGTCGAGATCGAAGAGATCGAGGCCAAGCTGGCGCACCTGTACGGCCGCATGAAGGGCATCCCTTTCCTGGACCCGATCGACCTGCGGTTCCGCAGCCGCATCAAGGTGCCGGTGCCGACGACCAAGGCCGTGATGTTCTGCGTGATGGACGTGTCCGGCTCGATGGACGAGCAGCGCAAGGAGCTGTCCAAGCGCTTTTTCATCCTGCTGTATTTGTTCCTCACGCGGCACTACGACAAGATCGAGCTGGTCTTCATCCGCCACCACACGCAGGCGCAAGAGGTGACGGAGGATGAGTTCTTCCATGCCACTGAAACGGGCGGCACGGTCGTGTCGAGCGCTTTGGTGCTGCTCGACGAGATCATCCAGGCCCGTTACCCGACCAGCGAGTGGAACCTGTACGTGGCCCAGGCCTCCGACGGCGACAACTGGCATCACGACTCCAGCCGCTGCCGCGAGATCCTCGCAGACAAGATCCTGCCGCTGGTTCGCTACTTCGCCTATGTGCAGGTGGCGCAGACCGAGCAGAACCTGTGGGACGAGTACCTGCAACTGAGCGAGACGCACAAGCAGTTCGCGATGCGCAAGGTGCTCGATGCCTCGCAGATCTACCCGGTGTTCCGCGAGTTGTTCAAGAAGGAAGGGGTGGATGCATGAGTGCCCAGATGAAAGACCACATGCTGCCTGGTTCGTCCGACTGGTCTTTCGAGTTGATCGAGGCGTACCACGACGTCATCCGCGCCACGGCCGAGCGCTACAAGCTCGACACCTACCCGAACCAGCTCGAGATCATCACGGCCGAGCAGATGATGGACGCCTACGCCAGCGTGGGCATGCCGGTGAACTACCGGCACTGGTCCTACGGCAAGGAGTTCATCGCCACCGAGAAGAACTACCGCCGCGGCTTCATGGGCCTGGCCTATGAGATCGTCATCAACTCCAACCCGTGCATCAGCTACCTGATGGAAGAGAACACCATGGCCATGCAGGCCCTGGTGATCGCGCACGCGGCCTATGGCCACAACAGCTTCTTCAAGGGCAACTACCTGTTCCGCATGTGGACGGACGCGGGCTCGATCATCGACTACCTCGTCTATGCCAAGAACTACGTGGCGCGCTGCGAAGAGCGCCATGGCGTGGACGCCGTCGAAGAGCTGCTCGATTCGTGCCATGCGCTGATGAACCACGGCGTGGACCGTTATCGTCGACCAGGCAAGCTCTCGCTCGACAAGGAGCTGGCGCGCCGCGAAGAGCGCGAAGCCTATCTGCAGCAACAGGTGAACGACCTGTGGCGCACCCTGCCGCGCCGCATCGACCGGCCCGAAGAAGAGGCCGTGCGCCGCTTCCCCGTCGAGCCGCAGGAGAACCTGCTGTACTTCATCGAGAAGCACGCGCCGCTGTTGGAGCCCTGGCAACGCGAGATCGTGCGCATCGTGCGCAAGGTGGCGCAGTACTTCTACCCGCAGCGCCAGACGCAGGTCATGAACGAAGGCTGGGCCACGTTCTGGCACTACACGCTGCTCAACACGATGTACGACGACGGTTACCTGACCGACGGCATCATGATGGAGTGGCTGCAGTCGCACACCAACGTCGTGTTCCAGCCGCCGGTGGGGCACCGCGCCTACAGTGGCCTGAACCCGTATGCGCTGGGCTTTGGCATGTACACCGACCTCAAGCGCATCTGCGAGAAGCCCACGCCCGAAGACCGCCTCTGGTTCCCCGATTTCGCCGGCTCGGCCGAAGGCACCGACCCGAAGGCGCATGCCTGGCTCAAGACGCTGGACTACGCGATGCGCAACTTCAAGGACGAGAGCTTCATCGGCCAGTTCCTGTCGCCCAAGGTGATGCGCGACTTCAGGCTCTTCGCCATCCGCGATGACGAGGAAGAGGCCGAGTACGAGGTCAGCGCGATCCACGACGAAGGTGGCTACCGCGCCTTGCGCGAACAACTGTCGCGTCAATACGACCTGGGCTCGCGCGAGCCCAATATCCAGGTCTGGAGCGTGAACCTGCGCGGCGACCGTTCACTGACCTTGCGGCACACGCAGCACAACAGCCGCCCGCTGCACGACAGCACGCGCGAGGTGCTCAAGCACGTGGCGCGCCTGTGGGGCTTCCCCGTGCACATGGAGAGCGTCAACAACATCGGCGACGTGCGCCAGCAGTGGACCGTGGTGCCGGCCTCGATGGAATAGCGCACTCGAGAATGCGAAGCAAAGGGGCGCTCGAGGCGCCCCTTGTTCTTGTGCACCAAGCCCGGTCAGAGCTTGAGCACCTTGCGGATGCCACCCAGCAGCACCTCGTCTTTGTGCGGCTTGACGATCCAGGCGACCACACCGTATTCCTTGGCCTTGGCCTTCAGGTCGGGGCTGGTCTGCGTCGTCAGCATGAAGATGGGCGTGTTGTGCCCTTGTTCCTTGATGTGGCCGCACATGGTCAGCCCATCCATGCCGGGCATGTTCAGGTCCGAGATCACCAGGTCCACCTTGTGCTGGTTCAGCATCTCCAGGCCATGTTCGCCGTTCTCGGCTTCGACCACATCGAAGCCCGCGGTCGTGAGCACGCCACGCAGCGTATCCCGCATGGTCTTGGCATCGTCGATCACCAGGATCACAGGCATCTCATTCTCCTTCCATGGGTTCTATGCAAACCTGGTTCTTGCCCTTGTGCTTGGCGACGTACAGGTTCTTGTCGGCACGCTGGATCAGGGAGTCCAGGTTGTCCGTGGCGCGGCAGTAGGCGACACCGCAGCTCGTGGTCACGTGCAGCGTCTGGCCGTTGCCGATGTCGATGGGCGTTTCGGCCAGCCTCTGGCGGATGCGCTCGGCCACGACGGCACCGCCTTGCTCCTGGATGTCGTTGCAGGGCACGGTCAGGATGAACTCCTCGCCGCCATAGCGCACGGCCACGTCCGTGTCCCGCGTGCACTGCAGGATGATGCTGCCGAACTCCTTGATCACTTGGTCGCCGACGGCATGGCCATGGGTGTCGTTGACGCGCTTGAAGTTGTCCAGGTCGAACAGCACGACGGCCAGCTCGCGCAGGTTGCCGCGCCGCGCCGAGGCGATGAGCCTGCTGACGCTGTCGTTCATGAACAGGCGCGTGTACAGACCCGACAGCGGGTCGCGGATGGCGCATTCGTACAGGGCCTGCGCCTGCTTGCCCAGCAGGTCGGCCTTTTCGATCTGGCGCTGCGCGAGGTAGCTGGCCGTGATGTCTTCGAGGATGACCATGTAGCGGTCGACCGTGTTGTTCTTGGCGATCGGCTGGAAGCGCGGCTTGATCCACTTGTCGGCGTGGTCCGGGCTTTCGATCTTCAGTTCGCTGATGGCGTTGAGCTCCGATTCGCGGGCCGAGAAAATGTGCGTGCCCTGGCCGACGCAGTCCTGCAGCAGGTTGAACGATGCGGACAGGTTCTGGCGCAGGTCGATGTTGTGCTTGCTCAGCACGGCGTGCAGCGATTCGCCCACGAGCTTGCGCTGGTCGAGCAGCACATGGCAGTACTCCGACAGCACCTCGGTGACCGTGCCCTGGCCATTGACGACCATCAGCCCCAGCGGGATGCTGGCGAAGATGCTCATCAGCTTGAGCTCGTTCTGGTACAGGCCCGAGAGGTCGTCGCCGATGATCGAGATGATCTGGCCTTCGGCGTCGCTGACGCGCTCGAGCCTGAAGATGCGCCAGAAGAAGGGCTTGGCGGGCTTGTCTTCGCTGGTGCCGGCGAACTCGATCTTGACCCGGGCGTTGGCATCGGCACGCTCGCTGGCGCGCAGGTGGTTGAAGTGGTGCAGCAGGATCTCGCGGTTCTCGCTCGTGAAGAACGAGGTGAAGTCCAGGTGCAGCGCGCCTTCCATCGTGCAGCCGACCAGGTCGCAGAAGGCCTTGTTGGCCCGGATGACTTGGTGATGCTGGTTGAGCACGACGAAGACGCTGGGCACGTTGTCCAGGATCTGCTCGCTGTATTCGCAGGCGCTCTCCAGCATGGAGAGCACGCGGTGCGAGGCCAGTAGTTCGTTGTGGTTGCTCATAGGAAGTCCAGCTCGCCTTCTTGGGATTGTTCGTCGGTGTGCTTGACGTGGGAGAAGTCGTCCTTGGAGATCAGCTCGACATAGCAACTGCAGTAGATCGACGAGAAGGGGCCTTCGAGGCGCCAGAAATCGCCAAACTTGGTGACGGCGCCGGTCTTGGGGCGGTAGTCCGCATAGATCTCGTAGATGCCGCGTGTGCACAGCGGGATGCTCATGCCCATGGCGATCTGGTGCGCGTCGAACACGCGGCAGACGCGGCCGCCCATCTGGTTGCTGAGTTCTTTCATGAAGTCCACCAGATGTCTGTCGGTCAGCGTCTCTTCGGTGCCGCCTTTGCCGAGCTGGTAGGCGCGTATCTGCTCCGGGTTGAAGTGCACTTTGAACACGATGCGCAACTCGGCGCTGGTCAGCAGCACCATCGCGATGTAGCGCGTCAGCACCTGACCGAGGCGCAGGTTCTCGGGTTGCGCGTCCAGCGTGATCGCTTCGCCATCGAAGTACTGCTGGGCCTGTACCAATGAGACGTTGCGCAGCAGGTCGCGCATGCTGCTCACGGATGGGTTGATGCTGATGTCCGTTTCCATGTCGGGTCGCTCATGTCCATTTGTATCTATTACGACTTTGGTGTGAGGGGCTTGAGGCTGCATCACATGAAAAGAGCGCGCCTTGATGTCGATGTTCGTGACATGCGCACGCATATGGATCCGACGATGGGCCGGGCCGTGGATGACCATCACGAAGCCATCGTAGCCAGGATGTGTCGGATTAAGACCCTGAAAGAACGCACCTAAAAGATGTCACTTGTTTGGCAAGGGGCAGTCGCCTCTGATGCTGCCGGATGCCGCATCCATCAAGAAGGCCGTGATCACGGATCCCAAGGCGATCGGCTACATCGACAAGTCGGCGGTCGACAGTTCCGTGAAGGTGGTGCTGACGATCGACTGACCAGGCGGGCTTTCCAGCCGTACCTGCCAGGCCGGGCATGACGCGTTCATGCCTGGCCTTTTTCATTGAAATTCGGTCATCCCAAGCCCGATACGTGACGCCGTTCACGCTTTGCGGCGCAAGCGCTGAATTCACCCATTGCGCCAGACAAAACACGGGCCGAATAGCGCGCCGTGCACCCCTTTTATCCGCCTAAAGATTTTCGGGGGCTCGCGAAGAATGCTCAGTAAGCAGCAGTCCTTCGTACACCCCCATGGCAGATCAAGGTTCACAAGACAAGCAGTTACCGGCCTCGGCGCGGAAGCTGAGCAAAGCCCGTGAAGAGGGCCAGGTCGTTCGTTCGAAGGACCTGGGCCACTTCCTGGTGGTGCTGGCCGCCACGGCCGTGCTGATGGGGTTCACGCCGACCTGGATGGCCAAGATCCAGTCGATGCTGGACGTGGGCCTGCGCTTCGACGCGCGCGCCGTGGCCACGCCCGATGTGATGATGGACCGGCTCAGCCTGTGGACCGGCCAGGCCCTGCTGGTGATCGTGCCTTTCAGCCTGTGCATCGGCCTGGCTTCGGCGGCCGCCAGCGTGATGGCCGGCGGCTGGGTGATGTCCTTCAAGGTGATCACGCCCAATTTCGGCAAGCTCAACCCGCTCACGGGCATCGGCAATGTGTTCTCCAAGCAGCAGTTGATCGATGCGCTCAAGGCCAGTGCCCTGGGTCTGATCCTGGGCGCGGCCGGTTCGGTGTTCTTGTACAAGGCCTGGCCCGGTCTGATGGGCCTGCTGTCGCAGCCTTTGCCTGCGGCGCTGCACGACCTGGGCGTCACGCTCGGCGAGGTGCTGGGCTCGATGCTGCTGGTGATCGCGGCCTTCGCCATCCTCGACTGGCCGCTGCAGCGCTACCTGTTCGCCGAGAAGATGAAGATGAGCCATCAGGAGGCGAAGGAAGAATTCAAGCAGCAAGAAGGCAACAGCGAGGTCAAAGGCAAGATCAAGCAGAAGATGCGCGAGATGGCCCGCAAGCGCATGCTGGCCGCCGTGCCCAAGGCTGATCTGGTCGTGATGAACCCGACCCACTATGCCGTGGCGCTCAAGTACGACGAGGCCTCGATGGGTGCGCCGCGCGTGGTCGCCAAGGGGCTGGACCTGCTGGCCTTCAAGATCCGCGACATCGCCACGGAAAACCGCGTGCCCGTGCTGGAGGCGCCGCCGCTGGCGCGCGCGCTGTACGCCAACACCGAGGTCGATCAGGAAGTGCCTGTGGCGCTGTACAGCGCCGTGGCGCAGGTGCTGGCCTATGTGTTCCAGCTGCGCCATGCGATTGCGGGTCGCATACCCTTGCCGGGCAACCTGCCTGATCTGGACGTGCCGGCCGAGCTCGATCCGCAACAGTCGGCCAAGCTCAAGGCCAAGCTCGCACAAGAAGAATCGGAGTCTGAAGCATGAACCCGTTTTTGCAAAAGCTTCAGGCCCTGCTAGGCGGCCAGGGCAAGAACCTGCAGGTGATGGCCGCGCCGATGGTGGTCGTGGCCGTGCTGGCGTTGATGGTGCTGCCGTTGCCGCCTTTCATGCTGGATTTGTTCTTCACGTTCAACATCGCCACGGCGCTGATGGTCATGATGGTCGCGGCGACGATGATCCGCCCGCTCGACTTCGCGGCCTTCCCGTCGGTGCTGCTGTTGACGACCTTGTTGCGCCTGTCGCTGAACGTGGCGTCGACGCGCGTGGTGCTGCTCGAAGGCCATACGGGCACTGGCGCGGCCGGCCATGTGATCGAGTCTTTCGGGCACTTCCTGATCGGCGGCAACTTCGCTGTCGGTCTGATCGTGTTCGCGATCCTGGTCGTCATCAACTTCGTCGTGATCACGAAGGGTTCGGAGCGCATCGCCGAAGTCAGCGCGCGCTTCACCTTGGACGCGATGCCCGGCAAGCAGATGGCCATCGATGCCGATTTGAACGCGGGCCTGATCGATGAGAAAGAAGCCAAGCGCCGCCGCCTCGAAGTGGGCGAGGAGGCCGAGTTCCATGGCTCCATGGACGGTGCCTCCAAGTTCGTGCGCGGCGATGCCGTGGCGGGCATTCTGATCCTGTTCATCAACGTGATCGGCGGCTTCGTGATCGGCGTGGTGCAGCACAGCATGTCGCCGGGCGATGCGGCCAGTTCGTACGTGCTGCTGGCCGTCGGTGATGCGCTGGTCGCGCAGATCCCGGGCTTGCTGATCTCGGTCGCGGCCGCGATGGTGGTGTCGCGCGTCGGCAAGGACAAGGACGTGGGCGCCCAGATCATGGGCCAGATGTTCGAGAACCCCAAGGTCATCGGTGTGGCCGCGGGCATCTTGTTCCTGCTGGGCGTCATCCCCGGCATGCCGTCGTTCGTGTTTCTCCCTGTCGGTGGCGGGCTGGGGTATTGGGCCTGGCGCATGAATGAAAAGCAGGAAGCCGTCCGCAACGCACCCAAGCCGGTCGACAAGCCGGCCGAGAGTGCCAACTCCAATGGCGAAGCCACCTGGGAAGACCTGCAGCCCGTCGACACGCTCGGCCTGGAAGTGGGCTATCGCCTGATCCAGCTGGTCGACAAGGACCGCGGCGGCGACCTGCTCACGCGCATCAAGGGCGTGCGCCGCAAGTTCGCGCAGGAGGTGGGCTTCCTGCCGCCGTCCGTCCACATCAAGGACAACCTGGAGCTCAAGCCCAGCTACTACCGCATCACCTTGCGTGGCGCCGTGGTGGGCGAGGGCGAGGTTTTCCCGAACATGCTGATGGCCATCAACCCCGGCCACGTGGTCAACCAGATCGCCGGCACGGCGGCCGTGGACCCGGCTTTCGGCCTGCCTGCCGTGTGGGTGGAAGAGCGCCAGCGGGATGTGGCGCAAATGGCGGGCTACACGGTCGTTGATCCCTCGACCGTCGTGGCCACCCATCTTTCACACTTGATGCAACTCCATGCGGCCAAGTTGCTGGGTCGAGTCGAGACGCAACAACTGGTAGAGCATGTGACGAAACTGGCCCCCAAACTGATCGAAGACGTGGTTCCCAAGATGGTCGGCATCGCCACCCTGCAAAAAGTCCTGCAGCTCCTGCTCGAAGAGGGCGTGCACATCCGTGACATGCGCTCCATCATCGAAACGGTGGCCGAGCATGCCGCCGCTAGCCCGCAGATCGTGAACGATCCGGTCGAGCTGGCGCGCCGCATCCGCGTGGGCCTGGCTCCGGCCATCGTGCAGCAGATCTACGGCCCTGTGAAAGAGCTGGACGTGATCGCCATCGAACCCGATCTGGAGCGCCTGCTCACGCAAGCCCTGACATCGCCCAACGGCCCCATGCTCGACCCGGGCGTGGCGGACCACCTCACGCGCCAGGCCTCCGAGGCCACGCAGCGTCAGGAAAACATGGGCCACCCCGCCTGCCTGCTGGTGCCGGACTCGATCCGTCCATCGGTGGCCCGCCTGCTCAAACGCGCCGCACCTCGTCTCAAGGTGCTGGGTCACAGCGAGATTCCTGAGACTCACTCGATTCGCATCGGTACCTTGATCGGAGGCCACGCATGAACGTCAAACGCTTTACTGGACGGACCAGCCGCGAGGCCATGCAAAAGGTCAAAGCCGCATTCGGCAATGACGCTGTCGTCCTGTTGACCAAGCCCGCGGCCGAAGGCGGCATCGAGATCCTGGCCATGGCCGGCGACAGCGTGCCCGCCATCGATCAATATGCCGTCGAGCGCGATGCGCCCGAGCTGGCACCCGCACGCCCCGAGCCCGTGAGCATGCCGACCAAGAAGGCGGCGGGCAAGCAGGCCAAGGAGACCATGTCCAACCTGGCCAGCACCGTGCAGGACGACGTCAAGCAACTGGCGATGAGCACTTTGTCCTTCCAGGACTACGTGCGCGAGCGCATGCTCAAGCGCCGCCAGGCCGCGATGCAGGCCCGCACCGAGCCCGCGATGGCCGTGCCGCCAGAAGAACAACTGACGCAGCGCTTTGCCGCGCCCAAGGCCAAGCGCGCCGAACCCGTGGCCGAAGTGGACCTGGCCGGCGAGCCGCCCGTGCGCCGCCAGCCCGCCCGCGTCGAGCCCGAGGCGAGCGAGTGGGACGAAGCGCCTCGCCGCGCACCCGCTGCCCGCCCTGTGCAACAGGCGCCGGTGCAGCAGGCCGCTCGCCCACAACCTCAGCAACAGCCCAAGCCCGTCGCGCAACCCAAGCCTGCCCAAGTGGTGCCGCTGCGCAGCGAGCACGCCGACCTGACGATGGACAAGGTCACCCCAGCGCGCGAAGCCGTGCGTGTGGCCCAACCCGATCCCGCCACGCTGAATGCCTTGAAGGCCGCACAGGAAGCCAACGCCTCGATGCTCGGCGAGCTGCGTGCCATGCGCGCCATGATGAAGGAGCGTTTCGAGACCATGGCCTTCATCGAGAAGCTGGGCCGCACGCCTTCGCAGGCCGCGCTGGCGCAACGCCTGCTCGATGGCGGCTTCTCGGCCGTGCTGATCCGCAAGATGCTGGACGCGATGCCCGCCGAGGTCAGCAATGGCGCCCACGACGAAATGCAATGGGCCGCGCAGGTGCTGCAGCGCAACCTGAACACGGCGGACCACGAACTGGCCATCGAAGACCAGGGCGGCGTGTTCGCCATGATCGGCTCCACAGGCGTCGGCAAGACCACGTCCACAGCCAAGCTGGCCGCCGTCTTCGCCGCCAAGCATGGCGCCGCCAACCTTGGCCTGATCACGCTGGACGCCTACCGCGTGGGCGCCCACGAGCAACTGCGCGCCTATGGCCGCATCCTCGGTGTGCCCGTGCACATGGCCAACGACCGTGCCGCGCTGGAAGACCTGCTCGAGCTGCTGTCGGGCAAGAAGCTGATCCTGATCGACACCGCCGGCATGGCCCAGCGCGATGGCCGCACCAAGGAGCTGCTGGACATGCTCGCGCATCCCAGCATCCGAAAACTGCTGGTCATCAACACGGCCTCGCAAGGCGATGCCATCGAAGACGTCATGCATGCCTATAACGCGCACGCTTGCGCCGGCGTTGTGCTGTCCAAGCTGGACGAGGCTGTAAAGCTCGGTCCGGCGCTGGATGCGTTAATTCGTCACAAGCTGAAGGTTTTGGGTGTAGCTAATGGCCAACGGGTGCCGGAAGATTGGCATCGGCTGTCGGCGCAAGCGCTGGTTCACCGCGCACTGAGAGCCAGCCTGAACCCCGCCTACAGGCTGGACCCCAACGAAGTGAGCCTCGTGTTCTCGACGCCGTCCGTGTCCGACCCTCTGGCTGCTGCACCGCGTCAAGTTTGATCAACGCTTGTCTACTAACTGAAACCCACAAGACAGCCAACCCATGATCCGCACTGAACGTCAACAGCACGCTTGCAGCCCTCATCAGGCCCATCATCCGGTGGACCAGGCGCAGGGCATGAGGCATATGTTCGCCTCGCGCGTTCTGCGATTCATTCCTGTTGTCTCCAACCCGAGCGCCGGCTGCGGCGGCCTGGTGCTCGAGCGCCTGTGCGCGGCCTATGCCAGCTTCAACCTGCACACGCTGGTCGTCGATGCGAGCGACCAGGCACGTGCGCCTTGCGAGCTGGCCGACTTCGATCTCTCCGAAGGCGTCGAGGCCTTGTCCAGCCAGGTGAGCTACATGCCCGCACGCGGCCTGCCACTGCGCTTCGCCGATGCGCGCGGCAGCTGCAGCAGCCTGCTCGATGCCCTGGGCGATGCCAGCCCGCAAAGCGACGTGGTGCTCGTGCATGCCACGGCCAGTGAGCTGGTGCGCATGTTCGCCAACCGGGCGCGCGGCCTCAACCTGTGCCCGCTGCTGTTCACGAACGACCTGGCCGAGGGCCTCAAGGACGCGTACGCCGCGGTCAAGGTGATCAGCCAGCGCGGCGGCTGGATGGCCTACGACCTGCTCGTGTGCGCCACGGCCCGCAGCCAGCAGGCCGAGCCCGTGGCCGAGCGCCTGGCGCGTTGCGCCGATGATTTCCTGGGCGTGGCCCAGCGCGACTGGCAGCTGCTCGACCCGCGCGAGCCCGCCATCGCCGACCCGAATCCGAAGTTCATGGAGCTGGCGGTCAGCCTGCTTCGTGGCGCATTGCCCCACACGTTGGGCGATGCGGCTTTCGATCAACTGATGTCGCCTGGGGCAGCCTTGCCATCACGCGTCGCCCCCGTACTCAATTGATGTTCATGGAGCAGAGCATGTACACCGCTAAAGGCCGACTCGAGATCGACGCGATGCTGCGCCAATACAGCCCGCTCGTGCGGCGCCTGGCGCACCAGATGATCGCCAAGTTGCCAGCGAACGTCGAGATCGATGACCTCATCCAGGTCGGCATGATTGGTTTGACCGATGCCCTCAATCGTTTCGACGCAGGGCAGGGCGTGCAGTTCGAGACCTTCGCCACGCAGCGCATCCGCGGCGCGATGCTCGACGAACTGCGCGGCGCCGACTGGCTCAGCCGCGGCACACGCAAGCAGCAGCGCGACATCGAATCGGCCGTGCACAAGCTGGAGCAGCGTCTGGGCCGTGCGCCGCAAGAAAGCGAAATCGCCAAAGAGATGGGCATGAGCCTGGGCGACTACCAGGAGATGCTGGGCAAGGTGCGCGGCACCCAGCTCATCTACCTCGAGGACATGAGCGGCGAGGACGGCGACAACGACTACCTCGATCGCCACGTCACGGACGAGGGCAATGACCCGCTGAGCTTGCTGCAAGACCACCGCATGCGCCATGCTTTGGTCGAAGCCATCAAGAACCTGCCCGAGCGCGAGCAGTACGTGATGAGCATGTATTACGAGCAGGACATGAACCTCAAGGAAATCGCCGCTGTGCTGGGCGTGACCGAATCGCGCGTGTGCCAGCTGCACAGCCAGTCGATCGCCAGATTGCGTGTCAAGCTCAGAGAGTGGTGATCGCGCGAGGCCTCAGGAGACGAACAAGCATGTTGAGCTTATTTCGACGCAAGGCGCTCGCTGCGGATGCGGGGCACGTCGAGCCCTCGCCTGAGGTCACAGGCACCGACGCACAGGTCAAGGCGCTGGCCGAAACGCTCCAGCGCGACACAAGCGGACTGGGCTGCGAGGCCGCCCAACTGCGCGGCACGCTCGAAGACGCGACAGCCGTGTCCACTCGCCAGACCGAGACCTTGGCCGAACTCGTGGCCAAGCTGCAGGACATCGTCCGCTCGCAAGACCAGATCCATCAAGAGACCGTGGGCGGCATGGCTTCCATGCAGCTCGCGCGCGACAGCGTGGCCCATGTGGGCCGCGAAGTCAGTGGCGTGGTCGAGACCTTGCACCAGGTGTCGGACGCCGCGCAGCAGATCACCAAGGTGGCCTTGCAGACGCGGCTGGTGGCGTTCAATGCTTCTGTGGAAGCCAAGCGCGCGGGCGAGGCCGGCGCGGGCTTTTCAGTGGTGGCCGATGCGGTGAAGGATTTGTCGACGCAGGTCGAGTCCATCTCCAAGGCGATCATGAGCACGATCGGCAACCTGGATCAGCGCATCCAGGCTTTGGCCAGCGACCTCAGCGACAAGGGCGAGTCTTCGCCTGTGCACACGGGGCGCGCGACGTTCCATCAGGCGCTGCAGGGCGTCGAGGCGGGCGTGCAGCGCATCAGCCAGGCGGCCGATGCGAGCCGTGGCCTGACGCGCGGCGTGAACGATCAGATCGGCCTGATGGAAGGCGAGGTCCGCAAGGCCCGCCAGGAGCTCGGCGCGGCGTTCAAGCGCAGCGATGCCGTGTTGACGGTGTCCGAGCGCTTGATGGAGATGATCGCCTCATCGGGCGTGCAGACGTCCGACACGCCCTACATCGCGCTGGTGCAGCAGGTGGCCGGGCAGATCGCGGCGGCGCTGGAGCAGGCCTTGCAGCAGCGGCACATCACGGTGGAGCAGCTGTTCGACGAGCACTACCAACTGATGCCGGGCACGCAGCCGCAGCAGCATGCGACGCGCTTCAATGGCTTGACGGACCAGTTGTTCCCGGCCATTCAAGAGGCGGCTTTGAAGGCCCTGCCCGAGGTGGTGTTCTGCATCGCGGCCGATCGCAATGGCTATATCTCGACGCACAACAAGCAGTACTGCCATCATCAGAAGGCGGGCGATGTGGTGTGGAACACGGCGAACTCGCGCTGGCGCCGCATCTTCAATGACCGCACGGGCCTGGCTTCTGCGCGCAATGAGCGGCCCTTCCTGCTGCAGACCTATCGGCGTGACATGGGTGGCGGCAAGTTCGTGCTGCTGAAAGAGGCCGCCGCACCGATCACGGTGGCCGGCCGCCATTGGGGCGGCTTGCGGCTGGCCTATCGGTTCTGACGCGCCGGCCCGCGCGGCCTTGCCTCGCATGTTGGCGAATCGTGCATGGTATTGGCGGATCAGGCAAACCTGCCGTCTCTAGGATGACACCATCCTGACGCCTGCCCTGACCGCAACATGAGCCTGTCCGCCCGCGCACCCCTGTCATCCAGCCTTTCCTGGCGCACCTTGGTGCTGCGCGCGGTGGCTGGCCTGCTTGCCTTGGCCATGCTGCTCTACGGTGTGGCGGCCATCGATGCGGGCTTCGTCAACTTCAAGAGCGCGGGCAGTGCCGACATCGCTGCTCGGCGCGTGGCACATCAACAGGCGGCCGAAGCAGGCCAGCCCGGCGACACACCCGCCGACGTGGCCGGGCACTCCAGCGTTTATATCGCTTTGCTGGGCATGGTCAGCCCACCCACCTATGCCTATGGCGAACGCGGCCTGAGCGAGCCCCTCATCCACTACGCGACCATGCCCAAGGCCAATGGCGTCACGCTGTCCCTGCACAACGCGCTGGGCGGCACGTGCATGCTCTTTGGCGCTTTGCAATTCTGGCCGGCATTCCGCCGCCGCTTCCCGAGGTGGCACCGGGCGTTCGGCCTGGTCTACCTGCTGGCGGCGCAATCGGCCATGATCGCCGCGATGGTCTATCTGGTGCGCACCCCCGTCGCCCTCATCTACGACCAGCTCACCTTCTACATCGGCCTGTGGAGCCTGGCCATCGGCGTGACCTTCAGCTTGTGGATGGCCGTCTACTCGATGTGGCGCAAGCAGATCGCGCAGCACCAGGCCTGGATGAGCCTGAACTACGGCATGCTGCTGACAGCTCCGATCCAGCGCTACGGCTGGCTGGCCTTCGGCGCCTTCGGCCCACCCCTGCGCCAACTGGAGGCCAACTATGCGGTCACGGGCGTGCTGGTGCCGCTGTGCGTGATGTTCGGCTATGGCCTCTTCTCGCTCAACCGTTGGTTCCAGGCTGATCGCTCATCGGCGGCCAGGCAAAAGATGGCCCAGGCCTTCACCAGCCATGAGCGGGCGGGGCGCCTGCTGGCCCGTGTCGGCCTGATCGTGCTGCTGGCGGCCGCCGTGAGCACCGTGCGTCACCTGATGCTCGCACCGGGCTTGAGCGTGCTGCCGCACGCCGCCGAATGGATACCGGCCGGCGCCATGCACATGGAAGACGCCGTGATCGCCGGCCAGGCATTGCCGCGATGGGTGTTGGCGCTGGCCACGCTGGCGGGCCTTGCCTCGGGCGCGCACCTCTTGTGGACGGCCTTTGCCCGTGCGCCGTCGGTGTCGTCGCCCGTGTCGCCATCGGGTTGGCATGCCGAGCGCTTCATGGGCGTCGGCACCTGGGTCATGGCCTTGAGCGGCTTGCTGGTCGGCATCGTGATGCTGCGCTGGGGCGTGCAAATGGGGGCACCCAGCTTTGCCACGCTCGCAGGCGGCAGCCTGTACCTGTTTGGCGGCTTCATCACGGTCGTGTTCTCCGTGCTGTTGGCGGTCGCGCTGCACAGAGGGCAGGCGGCCTGGGTCAAGGAGTGGGGCGTGTTCGTGCTCGCTTGCCTGGTGGCCACGCCCAGTTTCTACTGGCACCTGCCTCTGCTGGGGCATGCGGGCTTCGATGCCCAGTATGTGCAGGCGGGGCACGTGTTCCGCATGGCCGGTGTCGGCCAGTGGCTGCCCCTGATCGGCGCCTTCGTCTATGCCGTGTACAGCGAGGCCACGCACAGTAAACTGGCCCGCTGAGACCCGCGCATGGCCAAATCGGACCGCATCCTCAAGACACTGACGTTTCCCATCCAGTACCTGGAGGTGGGCGAGTCCCTCTCGCGTGCGCGGGGGCTGGATGTCGACGAGCTGTACCGCCAGTGCGGCGTCGATCTGCCCAGGCCCTTCATGCCCTGGCAGACCATCGATGGGCAACAGATGCGGCTGGCCCTGGCGTACTTCCTGAGCCTGTGCCCGGCCGGCCCGCCGCCGCTCGTGACGTTCATGGCGCATTTTCCGCTGACGACGCACGGGCCCGTGGGCATGATGGTCATCACCTCCGCCAACCTCGGCGAGGCCATCGAGGGCACCTTGAAATACGTGTCGCTCATCATGCCCGCCTATGACATCCGCCGCCAGGATGTGGGCGACGAGGTGCACCTGGTCGTCGCGGCCAAATACGAGTTCGGCGACGTGGCCGATTTTTTCACCGAGACCGTGCTGGCCGCTTTCCTCACCGTCATGCCCTTCCTGACGCAGCCGATCGCGGGTGGCGAGGTGCATGTGAAGCATGCCCCCATGGGGGATCCGGCCGCGTACGAAGCCGCTTTCGGCGCGCGCTTCGTCTTTGGTGCGCGCCAGAACAAGATCGTGCTCTCGCGTCAGGCCCTGCACACCCCCTTGATCGCGCCCAGCCGCGCCTCGCACATGCTGATGCGGGCCACGCTCGAGCAGCAGCGTCAGGCGCGCCTGGACATGAAGCCCATGACTCAGCAGGTCAAGCGCCAGCTGCAGGCGGCCGTCAGGCAAAAGCGGGTGCTCGACGCGGGCATGCTGGCCGAGACGCTGGCCACGTCGCCACGCACCTTGAGCCGGCGCCTCAAGGAAGAAGGCAGCACCTTGCCGCAACTGCGCACCGAGGTCGGCATCGAGCATGCCGAGGTCCTGCTGCTGGAAACGGACCAATCCATCGCCCAGATCGCGCGCACCACGGGCTTTGCCGATGCGGCCTCATTCACGCGGGCCTTCAAGCGCGCCACCGGCCAGACACCGACGCGATGGCGATCCGGCGCGACTGGCCTGATTTAACCGATCCGGCCCAGCAAAAGGTACTCCATGAGCACCTTCTGCACATGCAGCCGGTTCTCGGCCTCGTCCCACACGACCGACTGAGGCCCGTCGATCACCTCGGCCTCGACCTCTTCACCACGGTGCGCCGGCAGACAGTGCATGAACAGCGCATCGGGCGCGGCAACAGCCATCATGTCGGCATCGACGCACCAGTCGGCGAAGGCCTTCTTGCGCGCTTCGTTCTCGGCCTCGAAGCCCATGCTCGTCCACACATCCGTCGTCACCAGGTGCGCGCCACGGCAGGCATCCATCGGGTCCTGGAAGACCTTGTAGCAACTCGTGTCCGTGATGCCCGCCACGGCCGGATCGATCTCATACCCGCTCGGCGTGCTCACATGCACCGTGAAGCCCAGGATCTCGGCCGCCTGCAGCCACGTATTGGCCATGTTATTGCCATCGCCCACCCACGCGACCACCTTGCCCGCGATCGAGCCGCGATGCTCGATGTACGTGAAGATGTCGGCCAGGATCTGGCACGGATGGTATTCATTCGTCAGCCCGTTGATGACCGGCACGCGCGAGTTGGCCGCGAACTTCACCAGCTTGGCCTGCTCGTAAGTGCGGATCATCACGATGTCGACCATGCGCGAGATCACACGGGCGCTGTCTTCGATGGGCTCGCTGCGCCCCAGCTGGCTGCCGTCGGTCGTCAGGTGCACCACCGAGCCGCCCATCTGGTACATGCCCGCCTCGAAGCTCACGCGCGTGCGCGTGCTGGCCTTCTCGAAGATCATCGCCAGCGTGCGGTCGACCAGCGGCGTGTACTTCTCGTAGTTCTTGAAGCGCTTCTTGATGATCGCGGCACGTTCGAACAGGTAGGTGTACTCCTGCTCGCGCAGGTCCTTGAACTGCAGATAGTGTTTGATCAGGCTCATACCGGGCTTCATGCGAATTCGAGGGTCAGGTTAAGCAGCACTGGTTTCAGACAGGAAGGCCTTGACCAGCGGCACCAGGATGGCCACGATCTCGTCGGCCTCGGCGGGCGTGATGATCAAAGCCGGCAGCAGGCGGATGACCCTGTCGGCCGTGATGCTCAGCAGCAGGCCCGCATCGACCGCGCGCTGCAGCAGCACGCCGCAAGGGCGATCGAGCTCGATGCCGATCATCAGGCCCTGGCCACGGATCTCGCTCACGCCGGCCAGCTCGCCCAGCTCGCGCACCAGCGCATCGTGCAGGTGTTTGCCCACCTTGTCGGCGTTGGCCAGCAACTGGTCCTCTTCGATGATCTTGATGGTCTCGACACCGGCGCGCATGGCCAGCGGGTTGCCGCCGAAGGTCGTGCCGTGGTTGCCCGGCTGCAGCACGTTGGCGGCCCTGGGGCCGCAGACCACGGCGCCGATCGGCACGCCCGAGCCCAGGCCCTTGGCCAGCGGCATCACGTCGGGCTGGATGCCGGTCCATTGGTGGGCGAACCACTTGCCGGTGCGGCCCATGCCGCATTGCACCTCGTCGAGCATCAGCAGCCAGCCTTGCTTGTCGCACAGGGCGCGCACGGCCTGCAGGTACTCGGCACGGGCCGGGTTGATGCCGCCTTCGCCCTGGATCACTTCCAGGAACACGGCCGTCACGTTGGGGCGCGTACGGGCGACTTCTTCCAGCGCTTCGATGTCGTTGAGAGGGATGCGCACGAAGCCTTCGACCAGCGGCTCGAAGCCCGCATGCACCTTCGGGTTGCCCGTGGCCGACAGCGTGGCGATCGAGCGGCCATGAAAGGCCTTGTCGTACACGACCACTTCGGCGCGCGTGATGCCCTTGTCGTGGCCGTATTTGCGCGCGATCTTCAGTGCCGCCTCGTTGGCCTCCAGGCCCGAGTTGCAGAAGAAGACGTTGGTCATGCCCGAGCGTTCGACCAGCAGGCGGGCCAGCTCTTCCTGCAGCGGCACCTGGTAATAGTTGCAGCAATGGATGAGTTTTTCGACCTGGTCCTGCAGGGCCGGCACGAGCTTGGGGTGCTTGTGGCCCAGCGTATTGACGGCGATGCCCGAGAGCGCGTCCAGGTAGCGTCGGCCTTCGGTGTCCCAGACGCGCACGCCTTCACCATGCGACAAGGCGATGGGCAGGCGGCCATAGGTGGGCATCACATGGGACATCAGCGCGGGAGCGTTCATGGCAATCTCGGGTCTCGGTTCAGTGGCCAAAAGAAAAATGGCGCAGTCAGCTCTGCGCCATGAGTCATTCTATGTAAATACCGTTGCGCTTGGAATGCGGCCATCGTTCACGCTTGCGGGATTTGATGGTGGGTGCGCGCCACGCCTGCTGTCAGCAAACGCTCAAACTGCCGTGCAATCGGACGAAAAGCCAGATAGAAAGCGCCTCCCTGGGGCATGCACGGCCGTGTGTGCACCGGATTGGTACCGTCGAGGGTAAGTGGCAGCGCCAGGCAAAGGCATTTTTATTGCTTTGTCATGCACTGTCCGCGACAATGAAGGGCTGTCACGCATGGAAACGCTCATCGAGGCCGTGTCCATCACCAAGGCATCGGGCCAGGATGACCTGTCCGAACCCGGCCTTGCTCCCCGCAGCGGCCAGACACAATCTGGCGCTGTGCCTGTCAACGCTGTGCCTGTCGCTTTACCCATCGCACAGCCCGTCGCAAGCACCACCGTGTCGACGCCTCCTTCCAAACCCCCGATGCCCGTCAAGCCCCGTGAAGTCTTCATCCAGGGCATCACGAAGCAAGGCAAGCCGTTCCGCCCCAGCGACTGGGCCGAGCGCCTGGCGGGAGCGATGTCCAGTTTCCGGCCGGGTGGCGCCGCCATGGGCATGGCCGCCCACATCGGCTACTCGCCTTACTGCGTGCCCACCAGCCTGGGCGACGTCAAGTGCGTCATCGTCAACGAAGCCCTGCGCGACCTCGAGCCCATGGCCTGGGATTTCGTCATGAACTTCGCGCGCGACAACGATCTGCAGGTGGTCCGATGCCTGCCTGTTGCCGGACGCGCCGCCGCCCCGCTGAGCACGCCAGGTGCTTCGGCAATGAAAAAGACCCGCTTCAGCGGGTCTTTTGCGTGGTGTCCGTCCGGACGATCAGGCGGCGATGGCCTTGATCTTGGCGGACAGGCGGCTCTTGTGGCGAGCGGCCTTGTTCTTGTGGAAGATGCCCTTGTCGGCGATCGAGTCGATCACGCGCTGAGCCGACTTGAAGGCCTCGGAGGCCTGTGCCTTGTCGCCAGCCTTGACAGCCTTGAGCACGCCCTTGATGGCGGTGCGGAACTTCGAACGCAGGGCCGAGTTGGCGGCGTTGATCTTGACGTCTTGACGAACGCGCTTGCGACCGGAGGCGATGCGGACGGTCTTCTTGGCTTTGGATGCTGTTGCCATGTTGTTTGGGGCCCTGGGGATGCCTGCTCACATGAAACACATGGAGCAATTCGCACCCGTCAAAGCCGAGTTGGTTGGAAAGCCAAACAGTATAGCGCCTTTACCGCCATTTGCCTAGAGGGCGGCCGGTTTGCCGGGTGGCGCTTCCTATAATGCCCGGATGAGTTTGCTGAAATCCGCGTCCCTTGTCTCCCTGCTGACCTTGGCGTCGCGCATCACCGGTCTGGTTCGGGAACTGCTGATCGCGGCGGCTTTCGGCGCCAGCGCCACGACCGACGCCTTCAACGTCGCGTTTCGCATCCCGAATTTGCTGCGCCGTCTCTTCGCCGAAGGGGCGTTCTCGCAGGCCTTCGTGCCGATCCTGGCCGAGAGCCGCACCCGCCAGGGCGACCAGGCCACGCACGACATGGTCAACGCCGTGGGCACGGTGCTGTTCTGGGTCATCGGCATCGTGGCAGTGCTGGGCTCGATCGGGGCGCCGGTGCTGGTCTGGGTGATGGCTTCCGGTTTGAAGAGCAGCGGCGGGTTCGACGCGGCGGTCGTGATGACGCGCATCATGTTCCCGTACATCGCCTTCATGTCGCTGGTGGCGCTGAGCGCGGGCATCCTCAATACCTGGGGGCGCTTCGGCGTGCCGGCCGCCACGTCCACGCTGCTGAACGTGTCGTCGATCGCGGCGGCCTTGTGGATGGCGCCTTTCTTCAAGCGGCACGGCATCGAGCCGGTGTACGCGCTGGCCGTGGGCGTGATGATCGGCGGGGTGCTGCAACTGGCCGTGCAGGTGCCGGCGCTGCTGAGCATCGGCATGGTCCCGCGCGTGGGGCTGACGCTGTCGGCGTGGCGCAAGGCGAGGGCGCATGCGGGCGTGGGACGCGTGCTGCGGCAGATGGCGCCGGCCGTGCTGGGGGTGTCGGTGGCGCAGCTCTCCTTGCTGGTCAACACGCAGATCGCGTCGCACCTGGGGGCGGGCGCCGTGTCCTGGCTGACTCTACGCCGATCGCTTGATGGAGTTCCCGACGGCGATGCTGGGCGTGGCGCTGGGTGTCGTGCTGTTGCCGCAGTTGTCGCGTGCGCAGGCCAGCGGCGATGTCAATCAATTCTCGGGTTTGCTCGATTGGGGCTTGCGCCTCGTGCTGCTGCTGGCGCTGCCCAGTGCCGTGGCGCTGCTCGTGTTCGCCAAGCCGCTCGTGGCGGTGCTTTATCACTATGGGCACTTCAATGCCGTCGACGTGCAGCAGACGGTGCTGGCGTTGTCTTGCTATGGCGTGGGCCTGATGGGCCTGATCGGCGTCAAGGTGCTGGCGCCGGGTTTCTATGCTTCGCAGGACATCCGCACGCCCGTGCGCATCGGCATCACGGTGCTGGTGATCACGCAGGTCTTCAATGCCATCTTCGTGCCTTATCTGGGGCATGCGGGGCTGGCCTTGTCGATCGGGCTGGGTTCGCTGGTCAACGCGGGCTGGCTGTTGACGGGGCTGCGCAAGGCGGGGCGTTA
>JASGJC010000039.1:0-60773 GCA_049840915.1 Aquabacterium sp. | reverse complement strand
ACACCGGGCTCGCCGATCAGCACGGGGTTGTTCCTGGAGCGACGCTGCAGCACCTGGATGGCGCGTCGGATCTCTTCGTCGCGGCCGATGACCGGGTCGAGCTTGCCTTGCCGGGCGCGCTCGGTGAGGTCCAGCGTGTACTTATTCAGGGCCTCGCGCTGGCCTTCGGCTTCGGGGTTGTCGACCTTCTGGTCGACCGCGCACGGCCTTGACGGCGGCTTCGAGCGTCTTGCGGCTCAGGCCGAAATCGCGCGCCAGCGCGGCGGTCTCGCCTTTGTAGTCGGCCAGGGCCAGCAGGAATGTCTCGCTGGCGATGTAGGGGTCGCCCTGCTTGTGAGCTTCCTTCTCGGCGCCCTGCAGCAGGCTGATGGTGTCGCGGCCGGCCTGGACCTGGTCGGCGCCCTGCACTTGCGGCAGCTTGTCGAGCTGCTTTTCAAGCGCGGTGACGAGGCCGGGCACCTTGACGCCAGCCCGCTCGAGCAGCGCCTTGGGGCCCTCGTCCTGGCGCAGCATGGCCAGCAGCAAATGGGCCGGTTCGATGTAGGGGTTGTCGCGCGTAACGGCCAGGCTCTGGGCCTCGGTCAGCGCTTCCTGGAATTTGGTGGTGAGTTTGTCGAGTCGCATGAGCACTCCTGGTGCCCCGGATATCGGGGTCGATTGCTCATGAAGATAAGGCAGCGGCGGCGTATTTCAAGGCCTGCGGCCCGCAGGATTTGACGCAACGCAAGCGCGCCGGTCAGCGATCACGCTCGCCACAGATCACGCGGTTGCGGCCGGTGTGCTTGGCTTCGTACAGGCTGGCGTCGGCGCGGGCCAGGTCCTGCTCGAGCGTGGTCTCGGCGCTGTGGAAGGCCACGCCGATGCTCACGGTCACGCGCACGGCGCCCTGGCGGGTCTCGCAGGGGCTGAGCTCGACGATCTCGCGCAGGCGCTCGGCGATCGATTGGGCCTCGAGCCGCGAGCGCACGGGCAGCAGCACCGAGAACTCCTCGCCGCCGTAGCGGGCCAGCAAGGCGTCTTCGCGCAGGTGGTCGCGCACGGTCTGGGTGACGTGGCGCAGCACGTCATCGCCGATGGCATGCCCGAATCTGTCGTTAACGTCCTTGAAAAAGTCGATATCGATCATCAACACGGACAATACGCTCGCCTGGCTGGCCTGCAGGGCCACCATGCGTTCGCCCAACTCGCGCAAACCGCGGCGGGACAGCGCGCCGGTCAGGTCGTCGGACAAGGCCCGGGCACGCAATTGCTGATGCAGGCGCGCATTGATGTTGGCGAAAACCATCGACGCCACGGCCAGCGGCAGCAAGGCGAAGCTCAGGCCCGTGATCGGCGTGAGCCAGGCGGGCATGTGCAGCCAGTGCGAGGGGTACGGGCCCGGCTCGGTGAAGGCCCAGTAGAGCAGCACGACCCAGTTGAGCGCGAACTCGCAGGCCGCCACGAGCAAGGCGAACTCGCTGCCCGTGGGCTTGTTGTTGGTCATGGTGACCAGGCCTTGGTCGACGGCCATGCCGACGCTGATCAGGCAGAACACGACACCGATCGTGTAGACATAGGTCTGGTCGGAGCCCACGGCGGCCGCGATCCACAGCGAACAGGCCACCAGCGTCACGAGGACCACGCCCACGACGGGCGGCGTACGGCGCCCGTTGAGGTGCCGAAACGCCCAGGCCAGGAAGGCCACGCCCGCCCCGGCGAAACCGATGGCGGCCTTGAGCACCTCCGGGTGGGTGCGCACCGGGCTGATCTGCACGCACAGCAGGACCGCCAGGCAGAACAGCGCCCAGCGGAACAGGCCCAAAGCGTAGTTCACCCGAGGTTGATCCGTGCGGATCATGCCGATGAGGCCCAGCCCCAGCAGCGCGCCCGCGCCAGAAACGGCATAGCAGGTGTAGACGTCCAGCGACAACATGCCCGGTTTTTGTACTCCGAAAGATGTTGCTATATCGGCAGCTTCCGGCGCGGGTTGACACCTCGTTTTCGCGATATGGCCGGGGATTCACCGCTTCCAGCGGGCGGCGGCCTCGTCGTCGGCCACGCGGGCGTCGACCCAGCGGCTGTCGGCGCCTGCCGATTCCTTCTTCCAGAACGGCGCCTGGGTCTTGAGCCAGTCCATCAGGAACTCGGCGCACTGGAAGGCCTGGCCACGGTGCCTGGAGGTCACGGCCACGAGCACGATCTGGTCCGACACGGCCAGCGGCCCCACGCGGTGGATGACGCGCACGCCGCGCACGTCGAAGCGCTGCCACGCCTCGACGATGAGTTGGGCGATGCTGCGCTCGGTCATGCCGGGGTAGTGCTCGAGCTCCATGATGGCGGGCGTGGCCGGGTCGGCCTGGTCGCCGCGCCATTCGCGCACCGTGCCGACGAAGCTGACGATGGCGCCGATGTCCGGGTCGGCGGCGCGCAGGGTGGCCACTTCTTGCGACAGGTCGAAATCGTCTGGCCCTACGCGCACGCACGCGAGTGCCGATTCGAGCGAGCGGTTTGCGACCTGGGTGGTGCCGAGCAAGGCCATGTCAGCCTCCCGTCACGGGCGGGAAGAAGGCCACTTCGGCGCCATCGGCCAAGGCCTGGTCGGGCGCGCACAGGGTCTGGTTGAAGGCCATGCGCAAACCTTTCGTTTGATCCAGGGCGGCGGCGTGCGCGGGCGATTGCCCCGCCAGCCATGCACGCAATTGGCCCACGGTGCATGGCGCGTCGTCCGCATCCGGCAGCGTGACGGGCTCGCCAGCCCCCAGTTGCTCGCGCACCGAGGCGAAGTAGCGCACCTGGATCCGCATCATCCGCCTTCAGCCGCTCACTGTCGGGCCGCCACGGCGGGCTGAAGCAGCTCGGCCATCGGGAGGTAGCGCACCCTGTCGCCGGGCTGCACAGTTTGGCCCGGCGCCAGATCGACCACACCATCGGCCCAGGCCGCCGAGGTCAGCACGCCCGAGCCCTGGTTGGGGTACAGGCCGACCTTGCCCTGTGACGTGAGCCCGGCACGCACGAACTCGCGGCGCTTGTCGGCCTTGGGCCAACTGAAATCGGCCGTCAGCTCGAGCGATTGTGGCAACACCCAAGCCTCGCCCGCCAGCACGGCCAGCACGGGCCGCGCCAGCAGCAGGAAGGTCATGAAGCTGGCGACAGGGTTGCCCGGCAGGCCCATGTACAAGGCACGACTGCCGTCTTCGCGCTGGAGCCAGCCGAACACGAAAGGCTTGCCCGGCTTGATGGCCAGCGCCCAGAAATCGAGGCTGCCCTCGGCCATCACGGCGGCGCGCAGATGGTCTTCTTCGCCGACGGAAACGCCGCCGCTGCTGATCACCAGGTCACTGTGCTGAGCCGCTTTGCGCAAGGCCGCACGCGTGGCCTCGAGCTGGTCGGGCACGGTGCCCATGTCTAGCGGGATGGCGCCGCACGCCTGCACGAGGCCGTGCAGCGTGTGGCGATTGCTGTTGTAGATCGCGCCCTCGGGCAAGGGCTGGCCGGGCATGACCAGCTCGTTGCCCGTGGTCAGCACAGCCACGCGGGGGCGCTTGAACACGCTCAGTTCGGTGGCACCGACGGAGGCGGCCACGCCCAGCGCCGCCGCGCCCAGCCGCAGGCCCGGCGCCAGCACTGTCTGGCCTTGCGCGATGTCTTCGCCGCGCAGGCGGATGTTCTGCCCGTGCTCGACAGGCTGCGTGAAGTGCACGGTGCCTTCGGCCGCGCCGGGCAACGTGTGCTCCTGCATCACGACGGCATCGGCGCCCTGCGGCACCGGCGCGCCCGTGAAGATGCGCGCGCACTGCCCGGGCTGCAAGACCGCGCCGACCTGCCCTGCGGCGATGCGCTGGCCTTGCGGCAAAGTGACCGAGGCCGCATCTGCCGTGTCGGCGCCGGCATGCGTGAGGTCGGCCGTGCGCACGGCATAGCCGTCCATCGCGCTGTTGTCCAGCGGCGGCACGTCGACCGGCGACACGAGCCCTTGCGCCAGCACACGGCCCAGCGCATCGAAGCTGGAGACCGCCTCAGTTTGACGCTGCCCAGCCACGCTGGCCACATGCGCCTGCACGGCGACCTGGAGCCTGGCCCAGGCCTCGTCCAACGGCATCAAGGGCTTGAAGGACGCGGCCATGGCTTTGCTCCCGGCTTGCAGCAGCGATCAGTCGTTGCAGTGCTGGACGATGTAGTCCTTGATCGCCTGCGTCTGCGTGGGCATCACGGCGAAGCGCTTGGGCAAGGCTTCCAGCCCTTCCAGGCCCTTGATCCAGTGCGGACGCTCGGGCTGGCGGCCCGTGGCCTCGACGATCGTGTCGGCGAACTTGGCGGGCAAGGCGGTTTCGAGCACGAGCATGGGCACGCCCGGCTTGGCGTGCTCGCGCGCCACCTTCAGGCCGTCGGCCGTGTGCGTGTCGATCATCACGCCGAAACGCTCGAACGTGTCCTTGATCGTGGCCAGGCGGTCGCTGTGCTTGCTCGCGCCCGACACGAAGCCGTAGCCCGCCACCTTGGCGAACTCGTCCTTGGACACGTGGAACTCGCCGCGCTGCTCGATCTCGTCCTTGAACAGGCGCTTGACGCGAACGCCATCGCGGCCCAGCAGATCGAACACGAAGCGCTCGAAGTTCGAGGCCTTCGAGATGTCCATCGAAGGCGACGAGGTCTCGTACGTTTCAGCGCTGCCGCGCACGCGGTAGCTGCCCGTGCGGAAGAACTCGTCGAGCACGTTGTTCTCGTTCGTGGCCACGACCAGCGTGTCGATCGGCAGGCCCATCATGCGGGCCACGTGACCGGCGCACACATTGCCGAAGTTGCCCGACGGCACCGTGAAACTGACCTTCTGGTCGTTCGACTTGGTCGCGTAGAAGTAGCCGGCGAAGTAGTACACGACCTGGGCCAGCAGGCGCGCCCAGTTGATCGAGTTGACCGTGCCGATCTTGTACTTGCGCTTGAAGTCCAGGTCGTTGGACACGGCCTTGACGATGTCCTGGCAATCGTCGAACACGCCTTCGACCGCCAGGTTGTGGATGTTGGGGTCTTGCAGGCTGAACATCTGCGCCTGCTGGAAGGGGCTCATGCGGCCATGCGGCGAGAGCATGAACACGCGCACGCCCTTCTTGCCGCGCATGGCGTACTCGGCCGCGCTGCCCGTGTCGCCCGAGGTCGCGCCCAGGATGTTGAGCGACTCGCCGCGGCGCGCCAGCTCGTACTCGAACAGGTTGCCCAGCAGCTGCATGGCCATGTCCTTGAAGGCCAGCGTCGGGCCGTTGGACAAGGCTTCGAGCGCCAGACCGGGCTCGAGCGGCTTCAAGGGCGTGATTTCGTCGAAACCGTACACGGCCTTCGTGTAGGTCTTGGCGGCCAGCGCCTTGACATCGGCTTGCGGCATGTCGTCGATGTACAGCGACAGGATCTCGCCGGCCAGCTCGGCATAGCTCAGGCCGCGCCACTTGGTCAGCGTCGCGTCGTCGATCTTCGGGTAAGCCGTCGGCAGGTACAGGCCGCCATCGGGCGCCAGGCCTTCGAGCAGGATCTCGGAGAAACCGCGCTCGGTCTTGTCGCCACGTGTAGAGATGTATTTCATGATCAGGCCAACTCTTCCTTGCGCAGCTTGACGATGGGCGCGAGCACCGTGGGCAGCGCCTGCATGGCCGTCAGGGCCGTGTTCATCGCGCCTTCGGTCGTGTCGTGCGTCAGGATGATCAGGTCGGTCTGGTTGCCCTCGCCGCTCACTTCATCGGCCTCGCGCTGGATCACGGCGTCGATCGAGATGTTCTTCTCGGCCAGGATGCCCGTGAGCTTGGCCAGCACGCCGGCCTTGTCTGCCACGCGCAGGCGCAGGTAGAACGAGGTCACCACCTGCTCGATCGGCAGGATGGGCAGCGTCGACAGCGAATCAGGCTGGAAGGCCAGATACGGCACACGCGCGGCCGGCTCGGCGTCGATCAGGCGGGCGATGTCGACCAGGTCGGCGATCACGGCCGATGCGGTCGGCTCGGCGCCGGCGCCCTTGCCGTAGTACATGGTCGTGCCCACGGCGTCGCCCTGCACCATCACGGCGTTCATCGCGCCTTCGACGTTGGCGATCAGGCGGCGCATCGGCACCAGCGTCGGGTGCGTGCGCAGCTCGATGCCATTGGCTTGTCGACGCGCGATGCCCAGCAGCTTGATGCGGTAGCCCAGTTGCTCGGCGTACTTGATGTCCGTGGCCGACAGCTTGGTGATGCCTTCCACATGGGCCTTGTCGAACTGCACGGGCACGCCGAACGCGATGGCGCTCATGAGCGTGGCCTTGTGCGCGGCGTCGACGCCTTCGATGTCGAACGTGGGGTCGGCCTCGGCATAGCCCAGGCGCTGCGCTTCTTTCAACACCACGTCGAAGTCCAGGCCCTTGTCGCGCATCTCGGACAGGATGAAGTTCGTCGTGCCGTTGATGATGCCCGCCACCCACTGGATCTGGTTGGCCGTCAGGCCTTCGCGCAGCGACTTGATGATGGGAATGCCACCGGCCACGGCCGCCTCGAAAGCGACCATCACGCCCTTTTCGCGCGCGGCCGCGAAGATCTCGGTGCCGTGCACGGCCAGCAAGGCCTTGTTGGCCGTGACCACGTGCTTGCCAGCGGCAATCGCCTCGAGCACCAGGGCCTTGGCGATGCCATAGCCGCCGATCAGCTCGACGACCACGTCGATCTCGGGGTTGGCGATCACGGCGCGCGCGTCGTTCACGATCTGGGCCGCGTTGCCCACGACCTTCCTGGCCAGCTCGGCGTTCAGATCGGCCACCATGGCGACCTCGATGCCACGGCCCGCACGGCGGCGAATCTCTTCCTGGTTGCGTTGCAGCACGGTGAAGGTACCGCCTCCGACGGTCCCGATGCCCAGCAGGCCGACCTTCACGGGTCGCGTTTGTTGTTGGCTCATGTCTATCTCTCTTGTGAACGTCAGCGAAGCGCTCGTGGCGCCCAGCATGAATCGCGCAATGGCGAAGGGGGTGAAAAAATCAGGCGTGGCGTTTGCGGTAGCCATCCAGGAAGCGCGCGATGCGGCCGATGGCGTCGGTCAGGTCGTCGCTGTTGGGCAGGAAGACCAGGCGGAAGTGATCCGGGTGCGCCCAGTTGAAGCCCGTGCCCTGCACGATCAGCACTTTCTCTTCGGCCAGCAAGTCGTAGGCGAACTGCTGGTCGTCGGCGATGGGGTACATCTTCGGGTCCAGGCGCGGGAACATGTACAGCGCGCCCTTGCGGCTTGACCACGCTCACGCCGGGGATCTCGTTGAGCAGTTCGTAGGCCAGGTCGCGCTGCTTGCACAGCCGGCCCGTGGGCGCGACCAGGTCCTTGATGCTTTGGTAGCCGCCCAGCGCCGTCTGGATCGCCAGCTGGCCCGGCGTGTTGGCGCACAGGCGCATCGAGGCGAGCATGTTCAGGCCTTCGATGTAGTCCCTGGCATGGCGCTTGTCGCCCGACACGACCATCCAGCCCGCGCGGTAACCGCACGAGCGGTAGTTCTTGCTCAGGCCGTTGAAGGTCAGGAACAGCACGTCATCGGCCAGCGAGGCCATCGAGGTGTGCACGTGGCCGTCGTACAGCGTCTTGTCGTAGATCTCGTCGGCCATCACGATCAACTGGTGCTCGCGCGCCAACTCGACGATCTCCTTGAGCAGGCTGACCGGGTAGAGCGCGCCCGTCGGGTTGTTCGGGTTGATGACGACGATGGCCTTCGTGCGCGGCGTGATCTTGGCGCGGATGTCGGCGATGTCGGGGTACCAGTCGGCCTTCTCGTCGCAGATGTAGTGCACGGGCCGCCCGCCCGACAGCGCCACGGCCGCCGTGTAGAGCGGGTAGTCGGGCGCGGGCAGCAGCACCTCGTCCTCGGCATTGAGCAGCGCGTTGAGCGCCATCACGATCAGCTCGGAAGCGCCGTTGCCCAGGTAGACGTCATCGACCGTCACGCCCTGTATGCCTTTTTCCTGGCAGTAGTGCACCACCGACTTGCGCGGCGCGAACAGGCCCTTGCTGTCCGTGTAGCCGGCCGCCCCGGACAAGTTGCGGATCATGTCCTGCACGATCTCGTCGGGCGGCTCCAGCCCGAACACGGCCAGGTTGCCGATGTTGAGCTTGATGATCTTGTGCCCTTCTTCCTCCATCTGGCGCGCCTTTTCCAGCACGGGCCCACGGATGTCATAACAGACGTTGGCGAGTTTGCTGGACTTGGCGATAGGCTTCAAGACGGGTCTCCGAAACGGGCAGGTAACAACGGCGGCCATCCCTGGGATGGGTACCCCAAATGCTGGGCGAAATGAGGGAAAGCTAGAATTTAACCACATTGATCTGACCGAGCGCCCCCAGAGGGCTCCCCCCGGTCTCGCCACGCCCGCCCATGAAACTCCAAGCCGACCGCGCCGAAGGCGTCAACATCGTCAACGCCCACACGGCCGATTCCGTCTCGGTCAACGGCGAGGTGCACCGCGCCAGCATCCTGGTGCCCCCGACGGGCGCCGTCCTGCCCTGGGATGCCGCCTCCGTGTCCGAATTGACGGAGGCGCATTTCGAGCGCATCGCGCAGAGCAAGCCCGAGCTGGTCGTGTTCGGCAGCGGCGGCAAGCTGCGTTTCCCCCTCCGGCCCTGCTGCGCCCCCTGATGGCGGCCCGGATCGGCATCGAAACCATGGACACGGCGGCGGCCTGTCGCACTTACAACATATTGGTCGGCGAAGGCCGGCAAGTCATGGCCGCGCTGATCGTGGGCCCATGATGCAAAAAAATCGGCCCCATCTTGTGGGGTAAGAGACGGCGCGATCAAGGATCCGGGCCAGAAGCACTTTATAATTGGAGGCTATTCACGCTGGCTGCTGATCACTACAACATGACACCCGCCCTCAACAAACCTTTGCCGGAATTCGAAGCTGTCGCAACCGGAGGTGTGAAGTTCACGCCTCAAGGCTACGTCGGTCAGACCGTGGTGCTGTACTTCTATCCGAAGGACCATACCCCCGGTTGCACCACTGAGGCCATGCAATTCCGCGACAAGCACAAGGAATTCGTCAAGGCCGGCGCAGTGGTTTTCGGCGTCTCGCGCGACAACCTCACCTCGCACGACAAGTTCAAGGAAAACCTCGAACTGCCTTACGAACTCATCGCTGACACCGAAGAAAAGCTCTGCCACATGTTCGGTGTGGTCAAGAACAAGATCATGTACGGCAAGAAGGTCAAGGGCATCGAGCGCTCGACCTTCCTGATCGGCCCCGATGGCGTGCTGCGCGAAGAATGGCGCGGCATCAAGGTCGCCGGCCACGTTGATGATGTGCTCAAGGCCGTCAAGGCCCTCAAGCAGGAAGCTGCCTGATCGAATCGAGCTCATCGCTCGCGCATGCACAAGCAAACAAGCAAGGCGCCTATGTGGCGCCTTGTTTTTGACCGCTTGTTTTTTGCAAGATGCAACATCTGCGGCAAGTTTGCGCACCGCGTCCGCAAGCCGTGCGGGTCGCCCCGAAGAGGAGTTGCCCGGATGATGTCGGATGCGGGATGAAAGCGTGATGCATTCGGCCTGTTGACGCGTTGCAACAGCACTTCTGGTTGCATCAAGGCCGGCATGGAGTGTGCATAATCGATCTCATGCATCTGAGCTTTTTTCGACTCAGTCGACTTTCTGACCACCGATCGGCCACACGTCAAACGGCGCCAACCGAATCGACCAGCCTGAGGCCGCACATTGTCCTGTGCGGCCTTTTTGTTTGTGCTTTCACTCCTGACGGACATCATCATGCCTCTGCCCAAGCCGCCCACCAAACGCGCTGACATGTTGACCACTGAGGACTTCACGTCCCAGCCGAAACCTGTCAAGCCAGCCAAGAGCACAACCCGCTCCGCATCGGCCAAAGCAGTGACCACCAAACCGCAGCCGCCCGTGCTGGAACTGGTGAAACCCGCTCAAGCCTTCGTTGAAGACACGCCTGCACAAGCCGCCAATGCCAAGGCAGGCCGAGGTGCCCTGCCCATCGTGGCCGACAAGTCGGACGCCGCGCCGGCGGTCACCAAATCGAGCGGCACGCCGGACAGCAAAGCCCGCGGCGCCACCGCCACGGGTTCAGGCACCACGCGCCGTCGCCGCACGATGGAAGGCCCGGCCAAGCTCTTCGTGCTCGACACCAACGTGCTGCTGCACGATCCGATGTCGCTCTTCCGTTTCGAAGAGCACGACGTCTACCTGCCGATGATCACGCTCGAAGAGCTCGATGGTCACAAGAAGGGCATGACCGAAGTGGCGCGCAACGCCCGCCAGGTCAGCCGTGATCTGGACCAGTTGGCCGCCGACATGAACGGCAGCCAGATGGACCCGACGATCGGCATCCAGCTGGCCAAGACAGGCCACGTCGAAGCCGGCGGCAAGCTGTACTTCCAGACCAGCGGCATGGAGATCAACCTGCCCGCCGGTCTGCCGCAAGGCAAGGCCGACAACCAGATCCTGGGCGTCGTGCAGGCCCTGCGCAACCAGCACCCGGGCCGCGACGTGGTGCTCGTGTCGAAGGACATCAACATGCGCATCAAGGCCCGCGCGCTGGGCCTGCCCGCCGACGACTACACCAGTGACAAGACGCTGGACGACGGCGACCTGCTCTACACGGGCGTGCTGCCCCTGCCCTCCGATTTCTGGGACAAGCATGCCAAGGGCATGGAGAGCTGGCAGTCGGGCGGCGTCACCTTCTACCGCGTGAGCGGGCCGATGGTGCCGGTCTTCCTGATCAACCAGTTCGTCTACCTCGAGGCGCCGGGCGCGACGCCCTGGTACGGCAAGGTCACCGAGATCACGGGCAAGACGGCCGTGCTCAAGACCTTGAAGGACTACGCGCACCAGAAGCATGCCGTGTGGGGCGTGGCCGCGCGCAACCGCGAACAGAACTTCGCCCTCAACCTGCTGATGGACCCCGAATGCGACTTCGTGACGCTGACGGGCTCGGCCGGTACCGGCAAGACGCTGATGACGCTGGCCGCCGCCTTGAGCCAGGTGCTCGACGAGCGCCGCTACACCGAGATCATCGTGACCCGCGTGACCGTGCCTGTCGGCGAAGACATCGGCTTCCTGCCCGGCACGGAAGAAGAAAAGATGTCGCCCTGGATGGGCGCGCTCGACGACAACCTCGAGGTGCTCGCGCGCGGCGACAGCAGTGCCGGCGAGTGGGGTCGCGCGGCCACCAACGAACTGGTGCGCAGCAAGATCAAGATCAAGAGCATGAACTTCATGCGCGGGCGCACCTTCCTGAACAAGTTCCTCATCATCGACGAGGCGCAGAACCTGACGCCCAAGCAGATGAAGACCTTGATCACGCGCGCGGGCCCCGGCACCAAGATCATCTGCCTGGGCAACCTGGCGCAGATCGACACGCCGTACCTGACCGAAGGCAGCTCGGGCCTGACCTACGCCGTCGACAAGTTCAAGGGCTGGCCGCACAGCGGGCATGTGACGTTGGCGCGCGGCGAGCGTTCGCGCCTGGCCGACTTCGCATCCGAGGTGCTGTGACGCAGGGCAAACATTTGATCACGGCCTGATTCGGGTCGTTTTCAAACAGAAAGGGGGTTCCTTCGGGAGCCCCTTTTTGCTTTTCCTCCTGGGTAGGTCGGACCCGTGGCCCCAGCCACTCAAACAAGGGGGGATACGGCTGGCATTAATTGGCATGCCGCACCCTTCCCTAGCGGCAAGCCCTCTGACACAGGTAAAAACGGACGCTCACAATGCTTGCAAGAACTCTGCAGCATTGAGCCGTGAACCTTCTGACCGACCTGTCATCCGGATCATCCGGGATCAGCACAGTCCAATACCTGATGGTGCTGGCGCTGCTGATGGGTCTGCTCGTGGCGGGCCTGACGGCGCTCGTGCACTGCAAGACACGCTGGCTGCACGACTGGCTCAAGCTGAGCTGGTTCGGCGACCTGCTGCTGTCCAAGGACCCGCGCCAGAAGATCATCTGCCTGCGCTACATGGTCGCGGGCGTCAACTGCATCGCGGGCATCGCCGCGCTGAACTACGGCGTCTCGCAAGGCCTGGTCCCCAGGGGCTCGACGGCTTGGCTGACCGTGACAGGGCTGCTGGTCACCTTCGGCTACTACGCCATTATCCGCGGCGGCTGGAACAACAGGCTGTCGGACCCGACGATGGGCAGCTTCCATACGAACACGGCGATCCTGTATCTGGCCTGGGGCTACCAGCTCGGCGGGCCAGGTCGCCCGGTGGCGCTGCTGCTGCTCTTCATCATCCTGATGTTTAGCATGTTCACGACCGATGTGCGCAGCCTGGTGCGCTCCAGCATCCTGGCGGCCGTGTCCTTCGGCCTGGTGATGGCGCATGTGGCCACGTCGGAAAGCCATGTGCCCTCGATGCCGCAGTTGCAACTGGTGTACTTCTGCCTGCTGCTGATCATGCTGATCAGCGTGTGCCTGCTGATGTCGCAGCTGACGCGGCTGCGCGCCAAGTCGACACGCCACAAGGAAGAACTGACCGAAGCGCTGGGCCGCATTCAGGAGCTGGCCACGCGCGACGAGCTGACCGGCCTGTTCAACCGCCGCCACATGCTGGAGCTGCTCAACACCGAGAAGCACCGCAGCATCCGCACCGAGCGCCGCTTCTGCATCGGCCTGATCGATGTGGACCACTTCAAGTCCGTCAACGACACGCACGGCCATGGCGTGGGCGACGAGGTGCTGACCGCCGTGGCCATCGCCATCACGGGCGGCCTGCGCGAGACCGACATCGTGGCGCGCTGGGGCGGCGAGGAGTTCCTGATCATGTTCACGGACACCGACTGCGCCACCGCCGAGGTTGTGTTGACGCGCATCCAGAAGACGCTGTCGACGGCCATCGTGAGTCCCACCGTGAACGACCTGCGCGTGACCTTCTCGGCCGGCCTGACGCACTACGATGCCGAAGAGATGCTCACACGCACCATCGACCGCGCCGACCGCGCGCTCTACATGGCCAAGGCCTCGGGCCGCAACCGCGTGACGCGCATGGCACCGCCGCCCATCCCCTCGACGGAGACGGTGCCGGCGCCGCTCACCTCAATCCCGCTCGAACACGGCCATGCTCTCGACGTGGGCGGTATGGGGAAACATGTTCACGGCGCCACCTGACACGCAGCGGTAGCCCGCCTGGTGCACCAGCAGGCCCGCATCGCGTGCCAGCGTCGATGGGCTGCAACTCACATACACGATGCGCTTGGGCGGCACCCAGCCCGGCACCAGCGTCGGGTCCTGATGCAGATCGGCCATGGCCTTGGCCAGCGCGAAGGCGCCCTCGCGCGGCGGGTCGATCAGCCACTTGTCGGCATGGCCGTAGCTGGCCAGCTCTTGCGGCGTGATCTCGAACAGGTTGCGCGCCACGAAGCGCGTGTTGGCCGCCACGCCGTTGACCTGGGCGTTCTCGCGCGAACGGGCCACGAGCGTCTCGCTGCCTTCGATGCCCAGCACCTCTTTGGCCTGCGTGGCCAATGGCAGCGTGAAGTTGCCCAGGCCGCAGAACCAGTCGATGACGCGCTCATCGGGCTGCACATCGAGCAGGCGCAGGGCGCGGCCCACGAGCACCTGGTTGATGGCGTGGTTGACCTGTGTGAAGTCGGTGGGCTTGAAGGGCATCGTGATGCCGAACTCGGGCAGCGTGTAGTCCAGCATGGGCAGGGACGCGTCGAGCGGGTGCACGGTGTCCGGGCCCTTGGGCTGCAGCCACCAAGAGAGGGTGTGCTTGCCTTCGTCGTGGGCGCTGTGCTCGGCGGCGAAATCCTTGAGGCGCTGGGCATCGGCGGGGCTGAGCGCGTTGAGGTGGCGCAGCACGAGCACGGTCACCCGGGTGCCGACGGCCACTTCGATCTGGGGCAGGCTTTCGCGCTGGTCCATGCCCATGACCAGGGCACGCAGCGGCATCAGGAGGCGGCTGACGTGCGGGGGCAGGATCTCGCAGGTTTGCATGTCAGCCACGTAACGCGATTTGCGTTCGTGAAAGCCCACCAGCACGGTGCCTTTCTTGGCAACATAGCGCACGGACAGGCGCGCGCGGAAGCGGTAGCCCCAGGCGGGGCCTTCGATGGGGCGCAGCAGGGTTTCGGGCTTGACCTTGCCGAGGTGCCAGAGATTGTCTTCGAGGACGCGCTGTTTGACGGCCACTTGCGCGCTGGCGTGGAAATGCTGCATCTTGCAGCCGCCGCACAGGCCGAAGTAGGTGCACCGGGGCTTGACGCGCTGCGAGCTTTCGTGGCGCATGTCGGCCAAGGTGCCCTGCTCCCAGTTGTTCTTGCGGCGCGCGACAGTGACGCGGACTTCTTCACCGGGCAAGGCGTCTTCGATGAACACGACTTTGCCGTCGGCGCGGTGGGCCACGCCTTGGGCTTCGAGGTCGAGCGACTCGACTTTGAGCCATTCGTCAGCGGGTTTGACGGACGGGGGCGGCGCTTTGACCGCTGCAGGCGCAGAGCCGGGCTCGGATGGCTGCGCCGCGGAAACAGAAACGGGGGATGCATCACTCATCCCCCGATTGTCTCAGGAAGCTTGCTGGTCGATTTCGGCGGGTCAGCGCGGCGGCAACTGCTTGGCCGGATCGATCGGCTTGCCCTGCTTGCGGATCTCGAAGTGCAGCTCGACGCGGTCGGCATCGGTCGAGCCCATCTCGGCGATCTTCTGGCCCTTGCGCACCTCCTGGTCTTCCTTGACCAGCAGCGTCTGGTTGTGGGCATAAGCCGTCAGGTAATCGCCGTTGTGCTTGATGATGACCAGGTTGCCATAGCCACGCAGCCCCGAACCCGCATACACGACACGCCCATTGCCGGCCGCCATGACCGGATCGCCCGCCTTGCCGCCAATCGCCAAGCCCTTGCGCTTGCCATCGTCGAAACCGCCAATGGTCGGGCCGTTGGCAGGCCAGGCCCAGTTCGGCTCGTCGTTGTCCTTGGCGTCTTTCGTGTCCTTGCTCTCGGCCGTGCTCGCCGCCGCGACCGCGCCCGCAGGCGCACCCGATGCCGCACCAGACGATGCCGACGCGGCCCCGCTGGCCACACCAGAAGCCGCCGCCGCACCCGATGCCGCCTTGGGCGCCACAGGCTTGCTGTCCAGCCCACGGCTTTCGATCTTGGGGCTCGTGACCGGCTTGGCCGACGCGATCGCGTTGGACGAGGCATTGGCATCCGCGGCGGGCGGCACCACGCGCAGCACCTGACCGACTTCGATCAGGTTCGCGTTCTCGAGGTTGTTCCAGGTGGCCAGATCGCGCCAGTTCTGGCCGGATTCCAGGCTGATGCGGATGAGCGTGTCACCCGGCTTGACCGTGTAGTAGCCCGGCTTGCCCGCGTTCTCGGCGCCTGGCAGCACCTTGGCGGGCGCGGCCGTGGCACCTGCGCCCGACGAGCCCGAACGGCTGCGGTCTTCGACCGGCGCGCGGTGGGTTGGCGAAGTGCAACCGACCAAGATGGACAACAACGCGGCTGAGGCAGCCAACCTGGAAATGGACGTCATGTGCATGGAGACATTGCGGAGGCCCGACCGGACAGCGGCCAGATCCTCCAACATCATGTGGTACCTGATTTTAGCGGGACGAACAACACGGCCCCCGCGCGGCTGTACTGCAAGCTGCCATCGGGCAGCCGATCCAGGATGGTGAGCACCTGACTGCCGGGCCTGCCATCTTCCATCGGCGCGACCAGACGACCACCGGGCGCCAGTTGATCCAGCCAGGCCTGGGGCAAGGCCGAACCGCCCGCCGCCGCGATGATCGTGTCGTAAGGGGCCTGCGGGCCATGGCCGATCATGCCATCACCGTAGACCAGCCGGACATCGGGCCACTCGGGCAGGTGCTGGCGCATGGCGTCGAGGTTGCCGCGCGCCTTGAGGTGCAGGTCGCGCAGGCGCTCGACCGAGACCACGCGCCGCGCCAGATGCCCGAGCAGCGCCGCCTGATAGCCGCAGCCGGTGCCGATCTCGAGGCAACTGCCCAGCGGCTTGAACTTGCCCGCCTTCTCGGCCGGCGCCTGCAGACCAGGGCGCACGCACAGCAACTGGATCATCGCCGCCACGACGGACGGCTTGGAGATCGTCTGGCCCAGGCCGATGGGCAGGCTGGTGTCCTCGTAGGCCTGGTTGACCAGGGCCGTGTCGACGAACAGGTGGCGCGGTACGCGGCCGAACGCGTCCAGCACGCCGGGATGCTGGATGCCATCGGCCATGAGGCGCTCGATCATGCGGCGGCGCACATGCACCGAATCGAGCCCGACGCCCTGCGGCGTGGACTGCTTGCGGCGGTCCTGCTCGGCCTGTTTCAGGTGGGCTTGCGGGCGCAGCAACTCGCGCGCGCCGCCAGCCGGACCTGCCGCCGGCTTGGGGCCCGAGGACTTGACCGTGGCGACCTGATCCAGCTGCAGCGGGAAGCGGCGCGGCTTGCGATCAGGCTGGCTGGCGCTCATCGTGAGGCCACCCGTGTCGTCACCCACTCCCGCCAGGCAGGCAGGCGCTGGTGATCGGTCATGTCGACCTGCAGCGGCGTGATGGAGACCTGGCCGTTGCGCAAAGCATGGAAATCGGTGCCCTCGCCGTCTTCGCGGGCCTCGCCGGCCGGGCCGATCCAGTAGAACATGTCGCCGCGCGGGTTGGCCTGCGGCACGGCCGGGAAGCTGGCATGGCGGCGTCCCAGCCGGGTGATGGCCCAGGGGGCTGTGTCCGCCTCGGCCAGGGCCGGGATGTTGACGTTGAGCAGCCAGGGGCGCGAGGCGGGCTGGTTGGCCAGCGCGTGCTCGACCACGCGGCGGGCGATGCGCGCGGCCACGTCGAGGTGCTGCCAGCCCTTGTCGGTCAGCGAAAAGGCGATCGCGGGCACGCCGAACAGGTAACCCTCGGTGGCCGCGGCGACCGTGCCGGAGTACAAGGTGTCGTCGCCCATGTTGGCACCGTTGTTGATCCCCGACAGTACGAGGTCCGGCCTGGGGATGAGACCGGAGGTCAAGGCCAGGTGGACGCAGTCCGACGGCGTGCCGCTGACGAATTTGAAGCCGTTGGCGGCCGTGTGCACGCTCAGCGGTGTGTGCAGGCTCAGGGCGTTGGAGGTGCCACTGGCGTTGCGCTCAGGGGCGAAAACGTCTATGTGGCCCAGCCCTTCGCACGCCTTGACCAACGCCTCAATACCAGGGGCGAGGTAGCCGTCGTCGTTCGCAATCAAAATTCGCATGCCCGGATTGTAGAAGCGCAACGCCTGTGTGCGTCAAACCGTTTATCCGAGGGGCATCTGGGTGACGCGCAGCGTTGCCGAGCTGATAATCTGTCGAGAATTTGTGTCCGAATGGACGATCCCACCGCAACCCGGCAGGCCAATGCGACGGCTTCGGGAGGAGTGACATGGCTGTCAAGGTTTTGATTCTCGAAGACAACCCGGTTGCCCGGGGCTTTCTGTGCCGCGTGGTGCGCGAAAGCTTCAGCGACGTCAGCAGCATCACCGAAGCCGGTGATCTGGATGCCGCGCGCCGCCTGCTGGGTCATGTCGCCGGGGGCCGCGCCCTGCCGACCGACGATTCCTACCAGTTGATCCTGGTCGACCTCGAATTGCCCGACGGCAGCGGCCTGGAGCTGCTGACCGAGCTGGCGGGCTACCCGGCCACGCGCATCGTCACCACGCTCTATTCGGACGACGACCACCTTTTCCCTGCCCTGCAGTGCGGCGCCGACGGCTACCTGCTCAAGGAAGACCGCTTCGAGGTGCTCGTCGAAGAGCTGCAGAAGATCGTGCGCGGCCAGCCGCCGCTGTCGCCGGCCATCGCGCGGCGCCTGCTGACGCATTTCCGCACCGGCGACAACGTGGGCGCCTTCGGCAGCCAACAGGCACCGCAAGCCGCCGCGCCGACCGCGCCCAGCGCCCCCGCGCAGCTCGACCACGAGCGCCTGACCCCGCGCGAGAGCGAAGTGCTCACCTACCTGAGCAAGGGCTTCACGATCAAGGAGATCGCGTCGCTGATGGGCATCAAGTGGTTCACGGTCAACGACCACATCAAGTCGATCTACAAAAAGCTCAACGTCTCCAGCCGGGCCGAAGCCGCCGTGCTGGCCAGCAAGCAAGGCCTGGTCTGAGGACCGGGCCGGTGGCGCAGCGCTGAGCCATCCAGCCGACCATGGCCACGCCCGCTTCCGGCACCGACTCACCAGCCTCCGACAAGCGCGTGGGCTGGCCCACGCTGGACACGGTCCTGCAAGGCTCGCACGAGTTGCCGCGCTGGATAGGCTGGCGGTTGCGCGCGCTGGTTCTGCTGGTGCTGACGAGTTGCGTGCTCGTGTTCTTCCTGGCGCATTGGCTGTCGGGGCAACCAAAGCTGCCGTTCGCGCTCAAGGCCACGCCCGATGGCCTGGTCAAGATCCAGTCGGTCGATTACCCCACGCTGCAGCGCCTCGAAGGCCGCGTGCTCGAAGGCCTGCGCATCGATGGCCCTGTCCCCAACGCCGATGCGACGCCGGGCCATGCCATGGTCGAGTTGCTGATGCTGCGGCGCTCGGGGCGATGGATCAGCGCTCCCGAAACGCGCGAGCGGCATCTGGCGCTGCATCAGCACATGGCGCAGCTGGTATCGAGCTGGAACGGCAAGGGCCTGACCGTGCAGTTGCAGCTGATGAACACGCAGCCGGAGCCCGTGCTGATCGCGCCTTTGGGCTGGAGCGGCCTGAGCCCGCTGTTCTGGCTGCTGGCGGCCTTGGCCGTGCTCGTGTTCGGTGTGGGCGTGGTCGTGCTGCTGGCCGGGCCGCAGTGGCGCAACGCGGCCTTCGCCTTGCTGGCTTTGAGCCAGGCGGCGCAGTTGCTGTTCATGGCCATCGAGGTCAACTTCGATCTGTTCACGCCGCCCTGGTTCATTGTGCTAGACACGAACATGCGGTTGGCGTTTGACCTGGTCAGCGCGGCATCGCTGGTGCAGATCGCGGCATTGCATCCGGTGCAACTGCCTGGTGCGCGCTGGTACACCGGCCTGGGCTGGCTGTCGGCCGTGGGCTTGTGGCTGGGCATGAACGACCTGGACTCGACGCTGTGCTGGTGGGGCGCGCAGTTGGGTTGCATGGGCCTGGCCGTGGCGGCGATCAGCCTGATGACGGCGGCCTTCCACGCCACGCCGCACCCGTTCACGCTGGTCATGCGCCGCTTCGTGCTCATCGCCGTGCTGACCTGGACCATGATGAGCCTGGCCATCTGGCGGGGCTTCGCGCGGCCCGACATGCAACTGGGGCTGACGACCTATGGCGTGATGACCTGGCATGTGTTCGCGGCCATGGCGGTGCTGCTGTCGCCATACCTGTCGCGCTCGCGGCCGCTGCTGCAGGAGTTCTCGCTGCTGGCCGCGTCCAGCACGATCGCAGCCTCACTGGATTTGCTCTTCGTGGCCGTGTTCTCGCTGGGGCAGTTCACGTCGATGACGCTGTCGCTGTTTTTCTCGTTCGGGCTGTACCTGATCATCCGGCGCTGGGTGATGACGCGGCTGCCGGGGCGCGACCCGCTGACGATGGAGCGGCTGTTCCAGCGGCTCTACCGCATCGCGCGCGAAGTGGAGCGCCGCCCCGATACGCTCGATGCCTCGCTGATGCGCCTGATGCGCGAGCTGTTCGACCCGCTGGAAGTGTCGCTGGTGCCGGGCGAGGTGGCGCACAGCGCCCTCAGGGGCAATGGCTCGGTGCTGCTGGTGCCGACCCCGGCCTGGGCGGCGCGCCCGCCCGTGGTCAGGCACGTGCTGGTGCTCAAGCATTCGCACAAGGGGCAGCGGCTGTTCACGTCCGAAGACGCGCGGCTGGCCGAGCGGGTGATGGAACAGTTGCACCGCGCGCTGCGTTTCGATGAGGCCGTGGAGCAAGGCCGCAGTGAAGAGCGCTTGCGCATCGCGCAGGATCTGCATGACGACATCGGGGCGCGTTTATTGACGTTGATGTACCAGGCGCCCAATGCCGAGATCGAAGAGTACATCCGCCATACGATCCAGGACCTGAAGACGCTGACGCGCGGGCTGGCGGCGCAGTCGCATTCGCTGAGCGAGGCGGCGGGCGAGTGGAAGCGCGATTTGAGTCAGCGGCTTTCGGCGGCGCGTTGCGAGCTGGACTGGGGCATGGTCCAGGACGCGGACATGACCTTGACGATGGTGCAGTGGTCGGCGCTGACGCGCATCTTGCGCGAGCTGGTGAGCAATGCGATCAGCCATGCGAAGTCGAACCTGGTGCGGGTGCGGATTCGGCTGGAGAACGACCATTTGACCTTGTCTGTCGAGGACAACGGCGTGGGCCGCGAGCCGGCCACTTGGTCGCACGGTCTGGGCCTGGGTGGTGTGCGCAAGCGGGTCAAGCAACTGGGCGGCAGCGTGCGCTGGCTGGAGGTGGAGCCGAAGGGGATACGCTGCGAAGTGGTGGTCGAGAGCTTCTCGGGCTCATCTTTGTTGACGGGGACGCAGCAGGGCAATACGAACCCGGGTGTCGAGGGGTGAGGCTCGAAGCTCAGTGCTCCCATTGAGGCGTGTTGCGCAGCACCTCGTCCAGCGTCGTCACGCCTTCGGCCACCTTCATCACGCCAGACAAACGCAAAGGCCGCAGCCCGTCCTTCGCCGCTGTCTTGCGGATGCGGGCCATGTCGATGCTCGGGTGCATCGCGCCCCGGATCGCCTCCGACACCGGCAGCAACTCATACAAGCCCACGCGCCCCTTGAAGCCCGTCATGCGGCAATCCAGGCAACCCACCGGCTTGTAGGCGTTGACCTTGCCATTCATGCGCCAAGGCCTGATCGCCTCGGCCAAGGTCGCCGGGTCGAGCTCGTCATCGGGCTTCTTGCAATGGGCACACAAGGTCCGCACCAGACGCTGCGCCAGCACGCCGATCACGGTCGCGCTGATCAGGTAAGGCGGCACGCCCAGGTCGGTCAAACGCGTGATCGCCGATGCCGCGTCGTTCGTGTGCAAGGTCGAGAACACCAGGTGACCCGTCAGCGAGGCCTGGATGGCCATCTCGGCCGTCTCCAGATCGCGGATTTCGCCGACCATGATGATGTCCGGATCCTGCCGCATCAGCGCGCGCAGCCCTTCCGCAAAGCCCAGATCGATCGCCTGCTGCACCTGCGTCTGGTTGAACGAGGCCTCGATCATTTCGATCGGGTCTTCAATGGTGCACACGTTGACCTCGTCAGTGGCCACGCGCTTGAGCGTCGAGTACAGCGTGGTCGTCTTGCCCGAACCCGTCGGGCCCGTGACCAGGATGATGCCGTGCGGCCGCGCCACCAGGCCTTCCCAGATCTGCGTCTCGCTGGGCGCGAAGCCCAGGGCCTCGAAGGACTTGACCGTGTTGTCCGGATCGAAGATGCGCATGACCAGCTTCTCGCCGAACGCCGTGGGCATCGTCGACAGGCGCATTTCGACCTCGTCGCCACCCGGGTTGCGCGTCTTGATGCGGCCGTCCAGCGGACGGCGGCGCTCGACCACGTCCATGCGGCCCAGCAGCTTGATGCGCGCCGTCATTGCCTGCATCACCGACAGCGGCACCTGGTAGACCGTGTGCAGCACGCCGTCGATGCGAAAGCGGATCGCGCCCATCTCGCGGCGCGGCTCCAGGTGGATGTCCGACGAGCGCTGATCGAAGGCGTATTGCCACAGCCAGTCGACCACCTGGATGATGCCCTGGTCGTTGGCGTCGAGCTGGCGATTCGTCTTGCCCAGCTCGACCAGTTGCTCGAAGTTGTGCGCGACCGCGTCGCCCGTCTTCTTCTTGGCATCCTTGACGGACTTGGCCAGCGTGTAGAACTCGGTGCGGTAGCGCTGCAGGTCGAGCGGGCTGGCGACGACCAGCTTGATCGTCTTCTTGGTGTGCGCCAGGATCTCGTCGACCCAGCCCACGTCCAGCGGCTCGCTCGTCGCGATCGTGATGTCGTTGAGGCCGAACTGCACGGGCAAGGCCTTGCGGCGCTCGGCGTAGTTGATGGACATGACCTCGGCCACGCGGGCCACGTCCACCTTGAGTGGGTCGATGCGCAGGTAAGGCATGCCCACGCGGTGCGCCAGCCATTCGGTGAGCGGCTCCAGCTCGAGCGCGGCGCCCGTGTCCGCGCGCTTGAGGCCCAGGCCGCCCAGGCGCACCAGCGGGTGCTGGGCGCTGTCGCCGGCACCGAAGCGCTGGGCCACGGTCTCGGCGTCTTTCACGGTCAGCAGCTTGTCTTCGGTCAACCAGGCCAGCAGCAGGCGCCACTCCAGCGGCCCTTTGTGCGTGATGGGCTGGTGGGATCGAGGTGCCGCATGGGCCTTGTGTGACGAAGCGTGTGCACTCATGTCTTGGCTTTGGCTGGCTTGGCCGGTTGAAGCGTGGCCTGTTCGGCCTTGCTGGGTGACGGGGTGAACGCGGAGAGCAGCTTGACCCATTTTCGCGCGGGCAGCTTCCACCTGGTCTGTAAAGTTTCGGCGCGTTGTGCCAGCACTTCACGCTCTGGCAGCCCAAAGCCCTTCCAGGCCAGGACGATGGTGTTGCCCTCGGCCGTGGGCTTGAGCATGGCCACGCGGCCTTCGCCGAACGCGGCGCCGATGCGCGCGGCGCTGCGCTCGAAGCTGGCGTTGCGGCCGAACAGGTTGACGCTCATGATGCCGCCGTCGTCGAGCACGCGCCAGCAGGCGCGGTAGAAGTCCTCGTCGTCCAGCACGGGGCTGGCGGCTTCGTGGTCGTACAAGTCGACGCACAGGGCGTCGAAGCTGGCGATATGGGCATCGTCTGCCACGAACCGGGCCGCGTCGCCTTGGATCACCTGCAGGCGCTCGTCGTCGTCCGGCAGGTGGAACCAGTTGCGGCAGATGCCGATGACCTGCGGGTTGATCTCGACCGCCGTGGTCGGCATGCGCAGCACGCTGTGGCAGTACTTGGTGATGGCGGCGGCGCCCAGGCCCAGCTGCAGGCAGCGCGTGCCGGCCAGTTCTTCGGCGTTGTCGACATCCCGCAGCAGCAACCAGGCCATCATGCGCTGGATGTAGTCCAGCTCGAGCTTGTGTGGCTGGCGGATGCGCATGGCGCCTTGAATCCAGGGCGTCTCGAGGTGCAGGTAGCGCAGGCCGCCCTCTTCGGAGATGGTGGCATCGGGCAGGTCAGACGGGGCGACAGCTTTGCTTTTTTTCACGGTGTGAGTGTGTCACAAGGCGGCGCGGCGCCTGCTTGGGGCATGGCCTGGGCCGTGACGAAGCGATGCCGGAGGTTGTGGCACAGTTTGGCGCATGCCCGCTTCATCCTCCTCCTCGCCTTCGCCCGACTCGACGCCGCGCCTGCATGGCCTGGCGCCCGTGGTGGGCGAAGGCGCGCGCTTGCTGGTGCTGGGCAGCTTCCCTGGCGTGGCCTCGCTGACGGCGCAGCAGTACTACGCCCACCCGCGCAACCAGTTCTGGCCGATCCTCTCGGCGATCTGGGGCTTGACGGGCGGCCAGGCTTTGAGCGCCCGGCCCTATGCCGAGCGCTTGCCGATTGCCCGCGCGCATGGACTCGCGATCTGGGATGTGTACGCGGGTTGCGAGCGCGAAGGCAGCCTGGACAGCGCCATCGCCAACGCGGAGTTGAATGACCTGGCGGGCTTGATCCGGCGCGTGCCCACCTTGCTGGCGATCGCGCACAACGGCGGGGAATCGGCCCGGCACATGAAGATCACGCAGGCGTTGGGGCTGCCGGTGTTCAAGCTGCCTTCCACGAGCCCGGCGAATGCGTCGTGGTCGTTCGAGCGCAAGCTTGCTGCCTGGCGGGAGGTGTTCGAGCGGGTGGGCATCGCATCCGCCTAAGTCCGCAACAGGCCTCCCGACACGGTTCTTATACTGTCGGGGCCATGAATGCTGCGCTTGCAGCGTCGAGGCAGGGAGGGATGGTGATGACATCCATGGGCAACGCCCGGCATCCACATCCCATCAAGTCATTCATCCATTGAAAAACCAATGAAACGCGCCATTGCCTGCATTTTCCCCATCTTGCTCTCCGCGTGCGCCACAACCTCTCCCAATGTGCCCGCGAGTGGTTATCTGTGCTGCAACATGCGCACGGATGGCAGTTGGATATCCGATTCCAACTACGCTGAATCCGGCAAATACATCATCCCCGCCGGCACGCCCGTCAAATACCTGGGCTCCGGCCGTTACCGTGTATACATCGAAGTCGAGGGCAAGAAGCAAGCCATTGGCAATGACTACAGCCGGGACCTGTCAATGGACGCCTTCGCCAACCGCTATATCGTGACGAAGGACCCGCGTCCACAAATCGCACTGCTTCCGCCGCACATCCGCACGGCCATCGAAACGGCCCGCGTCACCAAAGGCATGACGAGAGACCAGGTACTCGTGGCGATCGGCTACCCCATCAGCAACGAAACCCCGCACCTGGATTCGACATTCTGGAAGTATTGGCTATGGAGCTTCTCGCCCATCCTCATCAAATTCAATGAATCGAATACCGTCACGCAGGTGGAAACAGACAGCGAAACATTGCAAAACATCTTCCTTGAATAAGGTCGGGCTCCACCATACTGGAGTGCCCCCTGGCCACCCGGCCTGACGCCATCGCAGAGGAACACCCCATGCCCATCGAACTGAGCAAAGAAGCCCGCACCGAGGCCATCGCGTCCATCGAGCGCTACTTCCACGCCAACATGGGCGAGCCCATCGGCAACATCGCGGCGGGAGCGTTGCTGGGCTTCTTCCTGGAAGAGATCGGGCCGTCGATCTACAACAAGGCCGTGGCCGATGCGCAGGATCGGCTGCAGGCGCGCGTGCTGGAGCTGGACATCGAGGTGCACGAGGACGAGTTCCAGTACTGGCGGAAATACGAGCGCCAGGGCAAGCCGCGCAAGTGAAAGGGGAGCCGCCCGCCATGTACCAAGACGTCATCCGCTTTTGGTTTGAAGAGACCGTGCCCGAGCAGTGGTGGACGGCAGACCCGTCGTTCGATCAGTTGATTGCTTCGCGTTTTTTGCCGACCTTGATGCAAGCCGCACAGAACCAATTGCAGGCCTGGCGCAGCGAGCCGATGGGCCGGCTGGCCGAGATCATCGTGCTGGACCAGTTCTCGCGCAACATCTACCGCAACACGCCGCGGGCTTTTGCGCAAGACCCGATCGCCCTGGCCTTGTCGCAGGAGGCCGTTCGGCAAAACGTGCACACCGGTTTGCCGCCCACTGAATGCACTTTCCTGCTGATGCCTTTCATGCACAGCGAATCGCGCGAGGTCCACGCGCTGGCCGAGCCGCTGTTCAAGGCCTTCACGCCCGCATCGAACCATGCCTTCGAGCTCAAGCACAAAGTGATCATCGACCGCTTCGGCCGCTACCCTCATCGCAATGCCGTGCTCGGGCGGGCCTCCACGGCAGAGGAGCTTGCGTTCCTGCAGGAGCCAGACTCCAGCTTTTGAGCATGAACGGGCCCTCCAAAAAAACAAGCCGCTTTCGCGGCTTGTATTTTTTTCTGAAGCACCCGGCAAAGATTACTCATCCAGGCTCTTCTTCACGGCTTCCTTGGCGTCGCCGAAGGCCTTTTGCGTCTTGCCTTCAGCCTGCTTGGCCAAACCCTTGGCTTGCTGCGAATGGCTGCCGGTCAGTTCGCCAGCCTTTTCCTGCACCTTGCCAGCTGCGTCCTTGATGGCGCCTTTTGCTTGATCCTTGTTCATGACAATTCTCCTTTGAAGTGATGTCAATGAAGTGAGGCAAACGGCGTGCCTTCAACCCGGCCGACAGCGAAATGCCCTGCACGCGGATGCCCGCCCCGCTGCCAGGCGGCGCGATTTCCGGCTCCGAAGGTGTCGGCCCGATCTCCGGTTCGGCGGGCGTGGGCGCGATCTCGGGCCCAGGCGTGCCGGGTGTGATCTCAGGGCCCTTAGGCCCGGGCACGACGTCCGGCCCGATGGGCTTGGGGGTCTCTTCCGGCTTTGGCGAGGGCGATGGAGGCGGCGGCGGCGAGGGTGGCGGCGAATGCGGAGGGATGGGCGCGGGTGCCGGGGTGGGAGCGGGCATGATGGTCTCGGTCGGTTGGCGGGCCGGACAAGCTGGCAAATCGCATTCCCGCGCTGACCTGCGCAGGTCAGCGCTCGCCCGAAGCCGCCCCCACGCGCAGGATGGTCGACAGGAAGTCCTGCACGCGCAGTGGCTTGGTGCAGTGCGCATCGAAGCCGAAGCGCAGGGCGGCATCGCGGTCCTGCTCGCGCGCGAAGGCCGTCAGGGCGACGGCGGGCAGGCGCGGCGTGGCCGAAACTTTCTCGCGGCCGCGTATTTCGCGGATCAGGTCGTAGCCGTCCTTGCCGGGCATGCCGATGTCGCTGATCAGCACGCGCGGCCGGGCCTGCGCCAGCAGGGCCAGGGCCTGGTCATAGCCATTGGCCAGGCGCACCTGCGCACCGTGGTCGCGCAGGATCATGGCCAGGATCTCGCGCGCTTCCGCGTCGTCTTCCACGACCACGAGGTCCATCGCGCTCAGGTTCAGCGATTCGCCACGCTGCCCTGGCTCTTCCTCCACCAGCAAGGTTTCCTGCTCTGTGAACGAGGCTGTCGACGAAGCGGGTGGCTGCACGGGGATCGTCACCACGAAGGTCGCGCCATGGCCCGGCCCCTCGCTGGTCGCCCTCACGTCGCCGCCGTGCAGGGCCACGAGCTGCTGCACGATGGCCAGCCCCAGGCCCAGGCCGCCGTGCTGGCGGTTGCTGGCCGCGTCGCCCTGCGAGAAGCGGTCGAACAAGAACGGCAGGTAATCGGCCTTGATGCCCTGCCCTTCGTCGCGCACGGTGAGCGTGGCCTGGACCGCGTCCTGCGTGAGCGCCACATGCAGCCGCCCGCCCTGCCCGGAGAACTTGATGGCATTGGTCAGCAGGTTCCACAAGACCTGCTGCAGGCGCGCGGCATCGGCCAGGATGGGTTTCGCGGATGCCGCGGCGTCGGGCAAGGCCAGCGTCACCTGCAGCGCCTTGTCGCTGATCAACGGCTCCATCACGTCCATGGACGAGCGCACCAGCGCCGCCAGGTCCACGGGCGCGAGATCGAGCCGCAGCTTGCCCAGCCCCATGCGCGAGACATCCAGGATGTCGGCGATCAGGCGCCCTTGCAACTTGGCGTTGCGTTCGATCGCGGCCAGGCCCTTGTCCATGTTCTTGCTGCCGGCGGCGTGCTGCAGCACGTGCGCCCAGTTCAGGATCGCGTTGAGCGGCGAGCGCAGCTCGTGCGAGAGCACGGCGATGAACTCATCCTTGGAGCGGCTCACCCGTTCGGCGGAGGTGCGCGCGGCCTGCTCGCGCTCCAGCATCTGCTCGCGCTGCTGCGACAAGGCCAGGCGCTCGGAGATGTCGGTGGCGATGGCCATGCTGACGCCGGGCTCCGTGTGCGCTGACAGGCTCCAGGCGAGGTAGACCGTGCGGCCCGAGGCGTCCTGCAGCGGAAACTCGCCCTGCCAGACGTCTTCCTGGCTTTGCGAGAGGTAGCCGTTGATGCGCTCGACCCATTCGGGCGCGGCCAAGTCGGCCAGGGCCGCGCCGACCACGGCATCGGCGTCACGGCCCAGGATGCGCAGCATGGCCGGGTTGACCTCGATGAAACGCCCTGCCGTGTCGATCAGGCCGATGCCGCTGGGCGCCAGGTTGTAGATGGCCCGAAAGCGCGCCTCGCTGCGCCGCATGCCTTCTTCGGCGTTGCGCGCGCGCAGGAGGGTGTGCAAGGTGGCGACGAGCAAGGCGGGCTCGGCCGGGTGCGTCATGTAGGCGTCGCCGCCGGCATCGAGCCCTTGCACCTTGTCGTTGTCGCGCACATAGGCCGCCGACAGGTGGATGACGGGCAGGCGCACGGTGTGCAAGGCATCGCGCAGATGCCGGCAGACCTCGAAGCCCGTCATGTCAGGCAGGTGCACGTCCAGGACCACCGCGTCCGTGTCGGCGTCCGCCATGGCCAGCGCCTGCTTGCCCGTGCTCGCCTCTGCCGTGCGGAAACCGGCGGCGCGCAGCACGCGCGATGTCGAGTAGCGCGTGGCCGGGTTGTCATCGACCACGAGGATGCGGGGCGACAGGGCCGAGGCGGGTTCAGGTACGCTCATGGGACTTCTCCGCCACCACATCCCATTGGGTGCCAGGCAAGCGCAAAGGCAGTGTCACCGAAAAGACGGAGCCCACGCCCAGCTCGCTGCGCACGGCCACGGTGCCGCCCAGCAGCTCGGCCAGGCGCTTGCTGAGCGACAGCCCCAGGCCCGTGCCGCGCAGGCGCTGCTGGATGGGCGAGTCGACCTGCGTGAAGTCCTGGAAGACGGCCTCGTGGAATTCGGGCGCGATGCCGATGCCCGTGTCGGCCACGGCGAAGGTGACGGATTCGTCCGCGTGGCGGCTTGCTGAAATGCGGACCTCGCCCTCGGTCGTGAATTTCAAGGCGTTGGAGATGAAGTTGCGCAGGATCTGCGCCAGCTTGCGGTTGTCGTTGAACAGCGAGGGCACGTCACACGGCTCCTCGAAGATCAGCGCCACGTCGCCATTGGTCAGCACCGGCTTGAACATGCCGCGCAGGGCCGAGAACAGATCGACCAGCTCGAACCAGGCAGCCGAGATGTCGATGCGGCCGGCCTCGACCTTGGCCAGGTCCAGCAGGTCGTTGACCATGTCGGCGAACTCGGCCGAGCTGTCCTGGATGAAGCGGACCTGCACTTCCTGCTCGGGCGTCAAAGGCCCGTCGACACGGTCCATCAGCAAGCGGGCGATGCTCTGGATCGAGCCGATGGGCGTGCGGAACTCGTGGCTCATGTAGGCCAGGAACTGGCTTTTCAACTCGGTGGCGCGGCGCAGCTCTTCGGCCTGCATGTCCAGCTCCGCATACAGGGCCAGCACGCCGCGGTTCGTCTCTTCGAGCTCGTCGCGCAGGGACATCAGCGCTTCGGCCTGCGCCTGCGCATGCGCGCGCAGCGCTTGCGGGTCGGAGGGCAGATCGCCAGAGTCCAATGTGGATGTGTTCATCAGCCATTCCGCCGCTTGAGGACCACGACCGTCGCATCATCACGGCCGCGGCAGTTGTCACGCATCAGCCAGCCCGCGATCACACTGGGGTGATGTTGCAAGATGCCCTTGACTTTGTCCAGATGCCATCGCGTGGTCAGGCCGTCCGAATGCAGCACGACCAGCGCATGGGCGGGCCAATCGTACTGAATGTCCTGCAGCCGCCGGATCTGCACGCCGACCGTGCCGTGCTGGGTGGCGAGCGAGCGGTCGTCAACGCCGGAGATCAGGCGCCCGACCACATTGCCCGCGCCCGAGAAGGTGAGCTTGTGCGCGGCGGCGTCCAGCTTGAGCATCAGGATCGCGGCGCCCCTGGTCGCGCGCAAGGGCTCGTGCATGCGCTCGACGACGTGGCCGGGCGAGCCCAGGGCATGGGCCTGGAACAACGCGATGGCCGCCGCCGAGGCTTCCCTGGCCAGCGGCCCGTGCCCCAGGCCGTCGGCGACGATGGCCGAGGCCAGCGGCCCTTGCTGGACCACGGCCCAGGCGTCCCCGCAGACGAACTCGCCGGGCGCGGCCAGCGCGATGGCGCCGACCGCGAACACCTCGGCCGATTCGTCCGCCACGCGCACCGTGCGGCTGGCGGACTGTGCCGCCAGGCGGGCCATGATCACGGTGCCCGTGGGCACGTCGGAGAACAGGTCGAACTCATTCGAGAGGCGGCGCACGGCACCCAGGCCCGAGCCGGGCGTGCCGCCCGTCGAGTAACCATCGGCCATGCAGGCGGCCACGTTCACGATGCCCGGCCCCTGGTCGAGCGACAGCAGTTCGATCATGGGCACGCCCTGCGAATCGACCATGCCCAGCAGCAGGCGCCCCTGGCTGGCATGGCGCACGAGGTTGGTCCCCAGTTCGGTGGCGACAAGGGCGACGCGGCCGGCTGCGACGTCGTCGAAGCCATGGTCCTGCGCAAGCCGGATCGCCGCGCGCCGCACCTCGCCCACCTGGCTGGCTTCGTGCACCTCATAAGCCACATGGCAGGCCACGTCGGACATCACGGCCTTACTTCCAACGGGTGATGCTGACACAGGTGCCCTCGCCTACCGCCGTGCGGATCGAGAACTCGTTGACCAGGCGCTTGCTGCCCGTCAGGCCCATGCCCAGGCCGCCGCCGGACGTCCAGCCATCGGTCATGGCCAGCTCCATGTCGGGGATGCCCGGGCCCTTGTCCTCGAAATGCAGGCGCAGGCCGTTGCGGATGCCCTCGCGCACCAGTTCCCAGCGCATCTCGCCGCCGCCGCCGTACACGACCGTGTTGCGCGACAACTCGCTGGCCGCCGTGATCATCTTGGTCTGGTCGACCAGCGAGAACTTGAGCTCCTGCGTGAGCTTGCGAACGACCTGGCGGCACACCACCACGTCCTGCTCCGTGCGAATGGGCATCGCGCCATCACTGTTCGGTGACATCGCTGCGCTCCTGTGCGGCCCCTGTCAACAGGGCCATGCCGCGCTCGACGTTCAGCGCCGTGCGCACGCCGGACAGGGACAGCCCCAGCTCGACCAGCGTGATGGCCACGGCCGGCTGCATGCCGACCACGACCGTCGTGGCATCCAGCACACCGGCGATGCCGGAGATGCTGGCGAGCATGCGCCCGATGAAGGAGTCGACGATTTCCAGCGCCGAGATGTCGATCAGCACGCCCTTGGCGCCCGTCGTCTCGATCTTCGTGGCGAGATCATCCTGCAATGACAGCGCGGTCTGGTCCTGCATGTCGACCTGGATGGTGACCAGCAGGCAGTCGCCCATGCGCAAAATGGGGATGCGTTCCATCGTGCCCCCAATCAGGATTTGGTCTTGCCGATGGTGTAGCCGGCCATCTTGAAGGCCACGGCCAGCGCGTCGGCCAGGGTCGCTTTGGTTGTGATGCCTTGCAGGTCGATGCCCAGGTGCACGATGGTCTGCGCGATCTGCGGGCGGATGCCGCTGATGATGCACTCGGCGCCCATCAGGCGGATGGCCGTGACCGTCTTGAGCAGGTGCTGCGCGACCAGCGTGTCGACGGTCGGCACACCCGTGATGTCGATGATGGCCAGCTCCGAGCCCGTCTCGACGATGCGCTGCAGCAGTGTCTCCATCACCAGTTGCGTGCGGCTGCTGTCGAGCGTGCCGATCATGGGCACGGCCAGCACGCCATCCCACAGCTTGATCACGGGCGTGGACAGCTCGAGCAGCTCCTGCTGTTGCCGATGGATGATGTCTTCGCGCGTGTTCTGGTAGGTCGTGACCGTGAACTGCGCGCATTTGTCCACCAGGGTCGACAGCCACCACAGGCTGGCGACCAAGTCCTCATCCTTGTTGGTCAGGCGCTGTTGCAGGCGCTCGAAGATGGGCTTCTTCATGGACAGCACGAAGACGCTGGTCTCGCCCGCCGAAGCGCCTTGCGCGGCGCGCGATGCAGACAGATCGCCCAGCACCTGACGCAAGGCGGACCAGGGTGATTCTTCGAACCGTGTCGGGTCGCCATCGGCCTTGAGGCCTTCCAGGAAGGCGTTCAATATCCTCTTGGCATCTTGCAGCCGGCCTTGCTCCGAGCCCTTGCCGCTCAGGTTGGCTTCTGTCAGCCACTCCGCCACGATGGGCTCTTGCTGGGTTTGAATGACGTCAGCAATGGTGATGTTATGTGAATTCATGTAGCCCTGGCTTCCTGGTTCGGACGGTCAGTCAGTATATGTGGCGTTCGGTATGCAAAACAGCATGCGCTTGTCAACAAGCTCGTTTCGTGAGGTTGGAACGGGGCTTTGATGTCACGGCGCTGATGAGGACGGCACGCACGCAAAACAGTTTCTCGGCAAATGGCGTGCCTGCTCATGCGATTTCATTTATTTCGGACACCTTGAGGCGCCGGAGCATGCCTTCGCGTATGCGGGAACGGCGTTTGCTCTTTCGCTGGAAATGTGTCCAACCCCTTATGCAGACGATGAAACCAGAACAGCGCAAAGAGGAATTGCTCAATCTGAAGAACCTCAAGATGGCGCGGTCCGCCCACAGCTATGTGCGCGGCAACACCAAGCGCTTCTATGACTGGCTCGGCGACAAGCAGGCCCATTCGCTGCCGCAAGGGCCCGCCATCTGGATTTGCGGCGACTGCCATGTCGGCAACCTGGGGCCCGTGGCCAACATCGATGGCCAGATCCGCCTCCAGATCCGCGATGTCGACCAGACGGTCATCGGCAACCCCTCGCACGACCTGATCCGGCTGGGGCTGTCGCTGGCCATGGCCGCGCGGGGCGCATCGCTGCCCGGGGTCACGACGGCCGTGATGATGGAGCAGCTGGTGGAAGGCTACGCCGTGGCGCTGGAGGCGGCCCTGTCGGGCCAGAGTGGCGACAGGCCTGGCGACCTGCCGGACTACCTCAAGCCCGTGATGCGCGCGGCGGCCAGCCGCTCCTGGAAGCAACTGGCCAGAGAGCGTCTGAGCGGGAACGCCTCGACCTTGCCCATTGGCAACGGCTTCTGGAAGCTGAGCAAGGAAGAACGCAGCGAGGTCAAGCAGCTGTTCGAGAAAGGGTCGGTGGCCCGTCTGGCGACCTTGCTGAGCTCGCGCCCGGACGACATGCCCGTCGAGGTGCTGGACGCCGCGTACTGGGTCAAGGGCTGCAGTTCCCTGGGCGGCTTGCGTTACGCCGTGCTGCTGGGCGTGGGCCTGCCCGACAGCCCCGACCACGAATGCTGCCTGATCGACATCAAGGAGGCCGTGTCCGCGGCGGCGCCTGCCTACAGCGGCAGCAAGATGCCGACCAACAAGGCGCGCCGCGTGGTCGAAGGCGCCAGGCACCTCTCGCCTCACCTGGGCGAACGCATGATGACCGCCGATCTGCAAGGCAAGCAGGTGTTCATGCGCGAGCTGCTGCCGCAGGACCTCAAGCTCGAGATCGACCAGATGACGGCGGCGGAAGCCATGGACGTGGCCAGCCACCTGGCCGGCGTCGTCGGCACGGCGCATGCGCGGCAGATGGATGTCCAGACCGGCAAGGCCTGGGTCACCGAACTCAAGAAGCACCGCAGCAAAACGCTCGATGCGCCATCGTGGCTCTGGAACAGCATCGTCGAGCTCGTCGCCAACCACGAGGCGGGCTACCTCGAGCATTGCCGGCGCTACGCCATGGCCCACGCGGTCAAGCGTTGAGTGGCCCATGTCTGGTGGCCGCATATCCATCTGACATTTCATCGCTTGGCCCGGGCGCAGCGGCTTTCTACAGTGCAGCCACCGTTCATTCAGGAGGCACCCATGCACCGTTCGATCCGCGCCCACAGCCGCTTGCTGGCCACGTTCGTGGCCCTTCCCCTGGCCCTGTCCACCGTCGCGCTGGCCGCGCGCGCCGCCTCGCTCGCGTCCGCCGCCGAGTCGCTGGGCGTGGACAAGGTGCAGTCGCTGGCGTTCTCGGGTCAAGGCCGCTGGTTCCAGTTCGGCCAGGCGCCGGCGCCCGACCAGGCCTGGCCGCAGTTCGACGTGAGCCGCTATGCCGCGAGCATCGACTACACGGCGTCCGCCGCGCGCGTGCAGATCAACCGCATCCAGACCATCGACCCGAACCGCGCGCGGCCTGCCGCCATCGAGCAGAAGGTCGATCAGTACGTGAGCGGCAACGTGGCCTGGAACGTGGGCGTGGCACCCGCGCCCACCACGGCCTCGGCACAGCCCGCGCTGGTGGAGGAGCGCGCCGCCGAGATCTGGTCCACGCCGCAGGGCTTCCTGAAGGCCGCGCTGGCGAACAAGGCCACGTCCAAAGCGGCCAAGGGCGGCGTCGAAGTGCGCTTCGCGTCGGGCAAGTACCACTACGTGGGCTGGATCAACGCGCAGGACCACGTCGAGCGCGTGCGCACCTGGATCGACAACCCCGTCCTGGGCGACACGCTCGTGGAGACCACGTTCGAGGGCTACAAGGATTTCGGCGGCGTGAACTTCCCCGCCCACATCGCGCGATCGCAGGGCGGGCACCCCGTGCTGGACATCGCCGTGGACGAGGTCAAGGTCAATGGCGTGGCGCCCATCGCGGTGCCGCAGAGCGTGGCGGCCGGTGCGCCCGCCATCACCGTGTCCGTCAACAAGCTGGCCGATGGCGTGTTCTACCTGACCGGCGGCACGCACCACAGCGTGGCCATCGAGCAGAAGGACCGCATCGTGCTGGTCGAGGCGCCGCTGAACGAGGCACGCGCCCAGGCCGTGATCGACAAGGTCAAGGAGACCATTCCCGGCAAGCCCATCGAGTACCTGGTGAACTCGCACGCGCACTTCGATCACTCGGGCGGCGTGCGCACGCTCGTGGCCGAAGGCGCGACCATCGTCACGCACCAGGGCAATGTGGCGTTCTACCAGAAGGCCTGGGCCGCGCCGCGCACGCTCAATCAGGACCGCCTGGCGCTGGCGCCCAGGCCAGCCAAGTTCGAGACCTTCAACGGCAAGCATGTGCTGGGCGACAGCAAGCACCCGGTCGAGATCTACCCGATCGCGGGCAACACGCACAACGACGCCTTCGCGCTGGTCTACCTGCCCGCCGAGAAGATCCTGATCGAGGGTGACGCCTACACGCCGCTGGCCGCCAATGCCAAGCCGCCCGCCTCGCCCAACCCGTATGCCGTGAACCTGCAGGACAACATCGACAAGCTCAAGCTGGACGTCGAGCAGATCGCGGCCCTGCATGGCCCCGGCGTCGTGAAGCTGGCCGACCTGAAGGCGTACAACGCCCCTGCGCCGGTCGTGGGCAGCAACCCCTAGGCGTGAAAGGGGCTGGACGGGGCAAAGGCAGCGAGCATGGCGGCGCATCGGCAACAGTCGTGTCGATTTCGATCCCGCTCGATCGTCGTGTCGACGGAGGGCCGCCCTCTGCCTCCACTGCCTCCATTGCCTATTGAAAGCCCATCATGCCCAGCAACACCGTCCGACTGCACCGCGTCATCAAAACCACGCCCGACCGCATCTACCGCGCCTTCCTCAACGCCGACGCCATGGCCAAGTGGCTGCCGCCCTACGGCTTCACCTGCCACGTCGAGCACCTGGATGCCAAGGTCGGCGGCACGTTCAGGATGTCCTTCACGAACTTCACGACCGGCCACGGCCATTCGTTCGGCGGCACCTACCGCGAGCTCGTGCCCAACGAGCGCATCCAGTACAGCGACAAGTTCGACGACCCGAACCTGCCCGGCGAAATGGTGACCACGGTCGTCCTCAAGGCCGTGTCCTGCGGCACCGATGTCAGCATCGAGCAGGCCGGCATCCCCGAGATGATCCCCGTCGAGATGTGCTACCTGGGCTGGCAGGAATCGCTGGCGCAGCTGATCAATCTGGTCGAGCCCGTGATCCGGGATTGATCAGGCGCGGGTCAGACATCCAGTGGCGCCTGGATGTCCACCGCGGGCCAGAGTTGGCCCTGGCGCACGTCCAGTGAGGCCAGCACCACGTCCAGCCTGCGCAGCACGCCGCTGACATCCAAGGGCTTGGGCCAGAAGTCGGCGAAGCCTTGCTCGCGGGCGCGGCTCAAAGGGTCGCCCAGCACGTCGGCGGACATCGCGATGCACAGCGCATCGCGCCCATGCGGTGCCTGGCGCAACTGCCGCAGCACGTCCGCGCCGTTCATGTCGGGCAGGTTCATGTCGATCAGCACGAGGTCCGGCGCGCCGCGCTTGAGGCGCTCGAGCGCCTGCCTGCCGTCCTCGGCGATCAGCAGCTTCACGCTGGGCCGCAGGTCGAAGATCGCGCGCAGCAGCGCGGCGTTCAAGGGGTTGTCTTCTACGCACAGCACGGTGGCGACGTAGCGTTGCTCGGCCGGCTCGCCTGTTGGCGCTGCGTCCTTGCGAGGTGCGGCCACGGGTTGATGGTCGATGGCTTGCGGGGCCTGCGGCAAGGTCAGGGTCACCGTGGTGCCCACGCCGTGCGTGCTCTCCAGCGTGATTGAGCCCTGCATGGCCTCGATCACCCTTCGCGTGATCACCAGGCCCAGCCCCGTGCCTTCGATGCCGGACTGGTCCGCGCCCAGCCGATTGAAAGGCTCGAACAGGCCTTTTTGCTGCGCTGCCGTCAGGCCTCGGCCGCTGTCCGTGATGACCACGTCCACGCCCTCTGAACTGGCTTGCGAACGCCTGCAATGGATGGACACCGTGCCGCCGATCTGGTTGTACTTGACGGCGTTCGAGAGCACATTGATGAGCGCCTGCCTGAGGCTGCGCCTGTCGCCCATGACCATGTCGGGCGTGCCCACATCGGTCTCCTGCCTGATGCTCAGGCCCATGGCTTCGGCCTGCGTCTGCACCATGGGCACGGTGTCCTGGAGCAGCTCGGGCAGGCTCACGGGCTCGATGGCCAGGTGCGCCTCGCCCGACTCGATGCGCGTCAGATCGAGGATGTCGTTGATCATGTCCAGCAGATGATGGCCCGCGCGCAGGATGTACTCGATGTGCAGCTTCTGCCCCGCGGCCAGGCTCGATCCAGGCGTGTGCAGCAGCAGTTGCGCGAAGCCGATCACGGCGTTGAGCGGCGTGCGCAGCTCATGGCTCACGCGGGAGAGAAACTCGTTGCGCGCGCGACTGGCGTGCGTGGCGGCCTTCTGCTCGAGCATGACGGCCTCTGCCTGCATGCGCTCGGTGATGTCGCGCGAGAGCACGATGAAGCGTGTGTTCTCGCCGTCAGGCTCGCCTTTGCGCGCCACGGACAGTTCGTACCAGCGGCTCTGCGGCTTGAACGGCAGCTCCAGCACGGCCCCGGAGGACGAGCCCGTGTCCATCGCGTCCTTCAATGACTGGATGATGAGCCCCGCCTGAGGCGGGGGCAGGATGTCGTGCACGGTGCTGCGCAGCATGAGCTCCGCTGGCTTGATCAAGAACTCGGGCCGCGCGGAGTACACGGCGTGGTAGCGCCCTTGCAGATCGAGCTCGAGCATGACGTCGGGGACGGCGTCCAGCATGGCGCGCAATTGGTCGCGCACGCCGCGCAACTCCTGGTACGGCCCTTCAATGATCTCGACGAAGACCGCGCGGTACAGGAACAGGTAGGCCACGATCTTGTAGGCATGCCCGACCAGGTTGTAGAAATCGTTGGCGCGCGCGTAGAGCGTGAAGAAGCACTCGCTCAAGGCCATCGCGCACGCGGCGCCGAACAAGGCCGCGGCATTGAAGGGTTGCGGCCGGGCCATGCCGCGCCACAGCACCCAGGCCGTCGCGAGGTTGATGCCCACGACGAGGTACTCCGTGCCGCGCTTGCGCCATGTCAGGCCCTGGTCATCGAAGAACACCGGCGTCCACTGCGGCGCGACCAGGAACAGCGCATGCAGCGCCATGACCAGCAGCGCAATACCCAGCAGCCATCGGTAGCGCGAGGCGCTCGCCTGCACGGGCCGCGCGGGCAGGACGGCCGCCGCCAGCAGCGCCACGGCCGCCAGCAACCTGGCCGACAGCCAGAAGGAGATGGTCCGCTGGAACGATGCGTTGGTCGTGCTGGGCGGCATGCCCGGGTAGGACATGGCATGCGAAAAATCCAGCGCCGCCACGCCCAGGAAGGCGCAGGCCAGGATCACGGCATGGCTGGGCAAGGTGCGGCTGTAGGCGTTCCAGCCCGACGCGAACACCAGCACGGCGATCACGATCGAGACCATCTCGACCATCGTGTGCGTGGGCAGGTAGTTGGCGAAGCGCTCGATGCCCGTGCTGCGCTGTATCCACAGGGCGAGCACCAATCCCAGGGCCATGAGACCGATGAGTGTGCAAGCCTGACGCATCGAACGACGATGGCTGGGATGCAGCATCGCGTGACCCTTGTGACGAGTATGGAAGATGGGGCGCGGCTTGCACGGCAATGCTCATCGACCGCTTGCGCCCTGGCGGATGGATTGATTGTGTCATGCACGCGCGGCGTGCGCCAAATCAAGGCCTGCCCGGCGTGCCGGCCTCACCACATCGCGTCAGCCGGCGTCGGCAATCAGGCCATGGAGCCGGGGCAAGGCGGACAAGGCGTTGCGCGTGGTCTGCTCACGGGTCTGCTCGATGGACCAGCCGCGCAGGCTGGCCAACGTCTCGGCGATGCGTGGCAGCTCGGCGGGCTCGTTGCGGCTGCGCGCGCCTTGCGCCCTCGCCTGCGCGGTCTGGTAGAGCCAGTGTGGCGGGATGTCGGGCGCATCGGTTTCGAGCACGATGGCATCGGCCGGCAACTCGGCGGCCAGGCGACGGATCTGCAAGGCGCGCTCGAAGGTCATGGCGCCGCCGAAGCCGAGCTTGAAGCCCAGGTCGAGAAAGGCATGCGCCTGCTGCGCGCTGCCATTGAAGGCGTGCGCGATGCCACCCGGCACAGGCTTGCCCGCATCGCGCAAACGGCGCAGGTGCTTGAGCAGGTGGTCGGCGCTGCGGCGCACGTGCACGATCACGGGCAGTTGATACCGCACGGCCAGCTCGAGCTGGGCCGCGTAGAGGCGCTCCTGCAAAGCGCGGCTGGCCTCGTCTTGCAGCTCGGGCACGAAGTGATCGAGCCCGATCTCGCCGATGGCGACCAACCTTGGGTCGGGAGCATGCTGACCCAGCGCCTGCGCCAATTGGGTCAAGGCATCCGGCTCGGACATGGCGCGCGCGAACAGCGGGTGGATGCCCAATGCATAGGCGCCATCGCATTGGGCGGCCGCCTGCCGGGCGGGCTCGAACGTGGCGGGCGTGACCGCCGGGACCACGATCAGGCCGACGCCCGCGGCCGCTGCGCGCGCGATCACGTCGGCACGGTCGACGTCGAACTCGGGCGCATCCAGGTGGCAGTGGGTGTCCAGCCAGATGGGGCGCATGGCTTGCCTGCTCAGCCTTCGAAGCGCCCGTTGATCAGGCGGTGCCTGACTGCACAGCGCTCGGCCAAGGTCGCGTCATGGGTGACCATGACCACGGACGTGCCTTGGTCGGCCGCCAGTTGCAGCATCAGCTCGAATACCGTGTCGGCCGTGGAGCGATCCAGGTTGCCGGTGGGCTCATCGGCCAGGATGCACGCGGGCTGCGTGACCAGCGCGCGCGCCACGGCCACGCGCTGGCGCTCACCGCCCGACAGCTCGGCGGGCCGGTGCTGCACGCGGTTGAGCAGGCCCACGCGGTCCAGCCATTTGGTGGCCTGCGCGCGTGCCTCTTCTTTCGGCAGGCGCCGGATCATCAGGGGCATGGCCACGTTGTCCAGCGCCGTGAACTCGGGCAGCAGGTGATGGAACTGGTAGATGAAGCCCAGGTGCTGGTTGCGCCAGGCACCCTGCTCGGCCGCGTTCATGTCGGCCAGGGGCTTGCCCATCAGGCGCACGAGGCCTTTGGTGGGCGAGTCCAGCCCGCCCAGCAGGTGCAGCAAGGTGCTTTTGCCCGAGCCCGATGCGCCCACGATGGCCACGGTCTGGCCGCGCCGCACCTGCAGGTCCACGCCCTGCAGGATGGTCACGTCGAGCGGGCCTTCTTGAAAGCGTTTGAAGAGCCCTTGGGCTTCGAGAATGAAAGAGTCGGCCATGACAGTCAGATGTTCATTCATACCGCAGCGCCTCGGCCGGCTGCACGCGGCTGGCGCGCCAGCTCGGGTAGAGCGTCGCCGCCAGCGACAGCACGAGCGAGATCACGGCGATCGGCATGATGTCGCCCATCTGCGGATCGGAGGGCATGCGGCTGATCAGGTAGATGCTGCCCGGCAGGAAGTGCACGCCCAGCAGGTGCTCGATGAACGGCACGATCACATCGACGTTGAACGAGATCAGCAGCCCCAGGCCCAGCCCGCCCAGCGTGCCCATGACGCCCGACAAGGCCCCCTGCACCATGAAGATGGCCATGATCGAGCGCGGGCTGGCGCCCAGTGTGCGCAGGATGGCGATGTCGGCGCGCTTGTCGGTCACGGTCATCACGAGCGTGGACACGAGGTTGAAGGCGGCCACGGCCACGATCAGCGTGAGGATGATGAACATCATGCGCTTTTCGACCTGCACGGCATCGAACCAGTTGCGGTTGGTGCGCGTCCAGTCGCGCACGATGACATCCGAGCCGAGCGACTCGGCCAGCTCGTCGCCCACGCGGCGGGCCTCTTGCGCATCGCGCAGCTTGAGCTGCACGCCCGTGATGCCGCCGGTGCGGAACAGCTTGGCCGCGTCATCGGCGTGCATCAGCACCAGGCTGCTGTCGTACTCGTAGTGCCCGGCGTTGAAGATGCCGACGATCGTGACCTGCTTGAGGCGCGGCACGATGCCGGCCGGCGTCATCTGGCCGCTGGGCGCCACGACCGTGAGCGGATCGCCCTCGCGCACGCCGAGCGAGCGCGCCATCTCGATGCCGATGACCACGCCCCAGCCGCCGCTCTGGAGCCGCGCGAACGTGTCCTTCATGCTGGCGGCCAGCGGCGTGACCGCCACCTCTTCCGAAGGGATGATGCCCCGGACCATCGCCCCGCGCATGTCGTCGCCACGCGCGACCAGGGCCTGCGCCGGCACGAAAGGCGCCGCGCCGACCACGGCCGGGTTGCGCCGGGCCCGCTCGGCCAGGGCGTGCCAGTCGGGCAAGGCGGCGCCGCCGGCCTCGAACAGCTCGACATGGGCGACCACCGAGAGCATGCGGTCGCGCACCTCCTTCTGGAAGCCGTTCATCACCGACAGCACGATGATCAGCGCGGCCACGCCCAGGGCGATGCCCAGCACGGACACCCCGGAAATGAAGGAAATGAAGCCGTTACGGCGGGTGGTGCGGCTGGCCCGGGTGTAACGCCAGCCAACACGCCATTCAAAAGGCAGGTTCATGCGCAGGGAGTGTACCCACTCGATAATGCCGACCTATGCCTTCCGCCGCGTCTTTGTCATCCGCCACGCCCGTCAGCCACTGGATCGTGCCTTTCGCGTCCAGTTTGTCCGAGCCCTGCCAGCACGCCCTGCCCCACCTGGCGGCCGCCGGCGCCCTGCCGCACCTGCGCCAGTTGCTGGGCCCATTGCAGATCGCCGCCCGACTCGAGGGCGACGAATACGCCCTGTCGATGCCGCACGAACGCACGCTGGCCCAGGCGATGGGCTGGCCCGCCACCGACGGCCTGATGCCCTGGTCGGCCTGGTGGGCGGCCCGGGACGGCATCCAACTGGACCCGGCCCGCACCTGGGGCCTGCTCAGCCCCGGCCACTGGCTGATGGGCCGCGACCACCTGACCCTGCTCGACCCGCAAACGCTGGGCCTGGGCGACGGCGAATCCCGCGCCCTGCTCGAGGCCGTGCGCGAGCTGTTCGAAAGCGACGGCTGGACCTTGCAATGGGGCACGGCCTCGCGCTGGTACGCCTCGCACGCGTCGCTCGAAGGTTTGCCCACCGCCTCGCTCGAGCGCGTCATCGGCCGCAACCCCGACGTCTGGCTGACCGACCACCCGCAGGCCCGCATGGTCCGCCGCCTGCAGAGCGAAGTGCAAATGCTGCTCTACCAGCACCCCATCAACGACGCGCGCGAAGCCGCCGGGCTGGCCACGGTCAACTCGTTCTGGCTCAGCGGCTGCGGCAAGCCGCCTGCATCGACGGCCCTGCCCGCAGGCACGCGGTTGGTGGACGAGCTGCGCGCGCCGATGCTCGCCGACGACATGCCCTTGTGGCTCGACGCCTGGGCGCATGTGGATGGCACCTTTTTGAAAGCCGCGTGCGAGGCCTTGGCCACCGGGCAGGACATGAAGCTGACACTGTGCGGCGAGCGGCACGCGGTGACGCTGTCCCGCGGCGCAGGCAACGCCGGCCTGGCATCCCGCCTGATGCAATCCGTCAAGCGCCTGGCTGGTGCATCATCCAGCCCGAATCCTGTCGACCTGCTGAGCTCGCTGTAAGCCATGAACATCATCGCCCGAGACGTCCCCCCCCGCGCTGCCTGGGCCCTTGAACAAGCCGGCGTGCACCCGCTGCTGGCGCGCCTGTTCGCGGCACGCGGCATCCGTTCGGCGGACGAGCTCGACGACCACCCGGCCAAACTGTTGCTGCCCACCGATTTGCGCGGTGCCGCGCAGGCCGCCGCGCTGCTCGTCGATGCCATCGCGCAAGGCAAGCGCATCTGCATCGTGGCCGATTACGACTGCGACGGCGCCACCGCCTGCGCCGTGGGCCTGCGCGGCCTGCGCATGCTGGGTGCACGCCCCGATCAGGTCAGCTACGTGGTGCCCGACCGCGCCGTGCACGGCTATGGCCTGACGCCGCCCATCGTCGACCTGGTGCGCGCCAAGCAGGCCGATGTGCTCGTGACCGTGGACAACGGCATGGCCAGCCACGAGGCCGTGAGCAAGGCCCGCGCGCAAGGCATCCAGGTCGTCATCACCGATCACCACTTGCCTGTGGTCGATGCGCAAGGCGCCGTCAGCCTGCCCGATGCCGACGTGATCGTGAACCCGAACCAGCCCGCCTGCCGCTTCGCCAGCAAGGCCCTGGTCGGCGTCGGCGTGATGTTCTATGTGCTGCTGGCCATGCGCGCCGAACTGCGCCAGCGAGGCGCCTACGAGACCGCGCCGCAGCCGCGCATCGACAACCTGCTCGACCTCGTCGCGCTGGGCACGATCGCCGACGTGGGCCGGCTCGACGACAACAACAGGCGCCTCGTCGCGCAAGGCCTCAAGCGCATCCGCGCGGGGCGCATGCAGCCGGGCATCGCCGCGCTGTTCGCCGCGGCCGGGCGCGATCCGGCCAAGGCCACGAGCCAGGACTTCGGCTTCGCGCTCGGCCCCCGCGTCAATGCCGCAGGCCGCCTGGCCGAGATGGGCCTGGGCATCGAGTGCCTGAGCACCGACGACCCTGTGCGGGCCGACATGCTGGCCCGCCAGCTCGACACCATCAACCGCGAACGCCGCGAACTCGAATCAGGCATGCGCGAACAGGCCGAGCAACTGCTCGACAACTTGATGCCCGAGAGCGAGCCGCCGCCCGCCATCGCCATCTTCGATCCCGACTTCCACGAAGGCGTCGTCGGCATCGTGGCCTCGCGCCTCAAGGACCGGCTGCATCGGCCCACCTTCGTGTTCGCGCTCGGCCAGGACGGCCTGCTCAAAGGCTCCGGCCGCTCGATACCGGGCTTCCACTTGCGCGATGCGCTCGACCTCGTCAGCAAGCGCCATCCGGGCCTGCTCAAGCGTTTCGGCGGCCACGCCATGGCGGCCGGCTGCACCATCGCCGAAGAAGACTTCGAGACCTTCGAAGCCGAACTCGTGCGCGTCACGCAAGAAGGCATGGACCCGGCCCTGCTCAAGCGCCAGCTCAGCACCGACGGCCCGCTGGACGCGCAGTGGTTCACCGCCGAAACGGTGGCACAGCTCGATGGCGCCGTGTGGGGACCGGGCTTCGATGCGCCGGTCTTCAGCGACCAGGTCGAGGTGCTGGGGCAGCGGCTGGTGGGCGAGCGCCACCTCAAGCTGAGCCTGCGCGTGCAGGGTCAGGTGCGCGATGGCATCTGGTTCGGCCGCACGGAGCCCTTGCCGGGCACGACGCAACTGGCCTACCGCGTCAACCTGGACGAATACCAGGGACGCCAGCGCGTGCAGATCGTGGTGGAAGGTTCAGCCTGATCGACTCGGACAGGCTTGAACAAGCTGGATCAGCGGTAAGCCTTGAGGGCCTTGGCCACGGGCGTCTGGCCCAGGTTGCCGTAGGTGCCCGTGTCTTCGCCGGAGAAGAGCACGTTCAAGGTCCGGTCGATCGAACCGACCGCGCGGTGGACGGCCACCTGCTGCGCCTGGATGCGCGCTTGTGCGAGCTTCAGGCGGTTGACCAGGTCGGTCGGCAGTGAGCCGACGCCGCTTTGCTCCGCCTTGCGAAACGCTGCCAGCGAGTCCGCCAGGCTGCGCTGCAGTTGCAGGCTTTGCTGTTCGATGGCTTGCGAATCGCCCGATGCGAACGCCGCTTCCAGCCCCGCCAGACGGGCCTCGATGTCCGCCAGGTGGGCAGACATCGGTTCCGTCGGGTTCATGCGGGACGTGGTTGCGTGCGCCATCGCGTCGCTCAACCTTGCTTGCCTTGCAGCAGGTCCTTGGCATTGGCGATCAGCTTGTCGGCGATCACTTCAGGATCGACCTTGTAGCTGCCATCGTCGATGGCATGTTTCACGCGCGATACCTTGCCGACGTCGAAATCGCCGTCCGCGCCGGTCATCAAGCCCGATGCCGCCGTCGACAGCGTGACTTTTGAACTTTCGCCCGTGCTGCCTGGGGCCGATGATGTCTTTCCCGACGAATTCGCCGGGCTGGCACCCTCGGTACGAGGGCTGACGCCGCCTACCGCGTTGTCTATGGGTTTGCCGATCTTCATGATGTACTCCTAAATCTCGGCTGATACCGAGTGGTCACATCCGCGATATCGACGCGGGGCTGACCGACTTTAATGCCAAAGGCGCCAAACCCCCTAGCCGTGGGGGATGAATTGGCAAAAAACTGTTTCACAGAGACAACTCCACGCGCCGATCGCCCACGGGCTGGCCGCAGACGATGCGGCCGTTGTCCGTGCGAATCCGGGCGCAATGCCCCTCGTCGCCAGGGGTCAAAGCCGTGCCTTCGGACGCCACCTGGAAGCCTTCGCCGCGAACGGTCAGTTGCACGGGGTCTCCGGCAGCAAACCAGCGGCGGGCCTTGACGTCGTCCTGACGCAGGCTGTGACCGGGTTCGAGGTTCTTGTAGACCGCGCGGCCGACCACATCGGCGGCGCGGGTCACGGCGGGCGAGGACTGGGCGGCCAGGTCCACTTCCGCCATGCGCAAATCTTCGGCGGCGATGGTGCCGCCCGCGCGCAGCGGGTTGACGGCCACGAGCGCCTGTCCCCAGACCTTGACAGTCACGGGCCAAAACACGTTCCAGCGCACGGGGCCCTGCTCGCAGCGCAGGCCGACGCGGGTCTTGCCCCACATCTGCATGCCGTCGGGCATGTAGGCCTTGACCTTGTCGCAAGGGGCGAGTTTCAGGCGCGGGTCCAAGCGGCCCAGCTCCACTTCGACACGCCATGGATGCTGCTTGTTGGCTGCATCCGCATCGTTGCCTTTGGGCATGGCCTGCTGCTTGAGCACGCCTTCCACTTCGCCTTGCAGCACGTCGGTGGGCATGAGGCCTTGCGTCAAGGTCTGAGCGTGCACGGGCGCGGGCGCAATCAGCGCCGCGAACGCGCACAGGCCGGCCCATGCCAGCGAGCTCAAACCCGCCACAGCGAACTGTTCGGGCGCGCAGCCGATGTCCCGATCAAGTCGGGAGCGCAGCGGGGCGGTCGGCGTGCACGTACGGGAGGTTTGCATGGTGCTGTCAATGTAAGCACGCGCCCCTCGCCCAGAGGGCTCGAAATGCGCCAGAAAAGCCCGTTTATTCCGGCTCATGTTTCGGCCCCACCCGATCAAGATCCCAGACAAGCTGCCTAGTCGTGCATCCAAGCAGGCGATCGAAGGCGGCCCGTAGTGACCTTGCCCAGGAGGGCCCGCGACATGCTGAACCGATTGACCGACTCACTGAACTTCCAGGCCGACGCGCTGACGCTGCGGTCCGAACGCCAGCGCCTGATCGCCAGCAACATCGCCAATGCGGACACCCCGGGCTACGTGGCGCGCGACTTCGATTTCGCCACCGCCCTGCGCAACGCCACCGGCCAGGCCTCGACGGCGCAATCGAGCGTGGCCACCAACCCCGTGCGCCTGAACACCACGACCAATGCAGGCCACCTCACCCTGCAAGGCAAGCCGGGCGGCAGCCCCGAAGAGCCGGACATGAACTACGCCCTGGCCTCGCAGACCAACCTGGACAGCAACTCGGTGGACATGGACCGCGAACGCGCCAACTTCGCCGACAACACGGTGCGCTACGAGGCCACGCTGCGGTTCATCAACGCGCAGGTCCGTACGCTCAATACGGCCATCACGGGTCAGTAAGCCGGCTGTATCGGCTCAAGGACTGGCTCAAGGAGACCATCATGTCGATGTTCAAGATCTTCAACGTGTCGGGCAGCGCGGTCAGCGCGCAGTCCCAGCGCCTGAACGTGGTCGCGTCCAACCTGGCCAACGCCGACACGGTGGCCGGCCCCGATCGCGCCGCCTACAAGGCCCGCCAGGTCGTGTTCACGACCACGCCGATGGGCGAAGTGGGCACGGCCGGCGTCACGGTCAGCCAGGTCACGGAAGACAACTCCCCGGGCCGCCGCGTGCTCGACCCCAAGCACCCGCAGGCCGATGCCGATGGCTACGTGACCTACAGCAACGTGAACCCCGTGGAGGAGATGGTCAACATGATCTCGGCGTCCCGCTCCTACCAGGACAACATCGAGGTCATGAACACGGCCAAGACGCTCTTGTCCAAGACCCTGCAGATGGGTCAAAGCAGCTGATCACGCCATCGCTTCAACCAGCCTTCACTGAACAGGACGCCCCATGACCACGACCAACACCGTCAACAACACATCGAACACCAGTTCGACGACCAACAACACGTCGGCCAACAACAGCACGAGCATGTCCGACGCGTCGGACCGCTTCCTCAAGCTGCTGGTCACGCAGATGCAGAACCAGGACCCCCTCAACCCGACCGACAACGCGCAGATCACCAGCCAGATGGCGCAGATCAACACGGTCACCGGCATCGACAAGCTCAACACGACGATGACCTCGATGAGCAGCAACATCACGCAGATGCAGATGATGCAAGGCACGAGCCTGGTGGGCCATCAGGTCTTGCTGGAAGGCAACAAGCTGACCGTCGGCACCGATGGCACGGCCACGGCCGGCTACAACCTCAGCGCCGCGGCCGCCAACGTCGCGATCGACATCATGGACTCGGCCGGTAACGTGGTCGGCAGCGTGACGCAATCGGGCATGGCCGCCGGCCAGCAAGGCTTCCAGTGGACACCGCCCTCGGGCACCTCCACCACGGGCCTGACATTCAAGGTGACCGCCACAGGCGGCGGCAAGACCATCGCCGCCACACCGCTGATGCCCGATCAGGTCGATGCCGTCAGCACGACCAGCGGCACGCTCAACCTGGAGCTGCGCAACAACGGCAGCACCGCCTACAGCAAGATCGTCGCGGTGTCCTGAACCGCCCGCCTCGCCTCACACAGCATTTCCCCGTCAGAAGCAGTAACGCCGAAAGGACATCACCATGGGCTTCCAGCAAGGACTATCCGGTCTGAACGTCTCCAGCAAAAACCTGGAGGTGATTGGCAACAACGTGGCCAACGCCAACACCTATGGTGCCAAGGCCTCGCGCGCCGAGTTCGCCGACATGTACGCGGCCTCGCTGGGCGGTGGCGGCAGCAACGGCATCGGTATCGGTGCGCGCGTGGCGGCCGTGTCCCAACAGTTCTCGCAGGGCAACATCACCACGACGTCCAACAACCTGGACCTGGCCATCAACGGCCAGGGCTTCTTCGCCTTGTCGACACCGCAGGGCGAGACGGTCTACTCGCGCAACGGCCAGTTCAAGCAGGACGCCAACGGCTACCTCGTCAACGACACCAAGCACCAGTTGCTGGGCCAGGCGCTGGACGCCAATGGCGCGCCCGCGGGCCCCGCCGGCACGCCGATCCAGCTGGCCAATGACTCCTTCCCGCCGCAAAAGGCCAGCGCCATCAAGATCACGGCGAACATGGATGCGCGCGCCACGACGATCCCGACCAGCACGACCGTGGACTTCAGCAACGCGAAGACCTACAACTTCGTGACCTCGCAGACGGCCTATGGCGACAACGGCGCGCCGATCGCCCTCAACTACTACTTCAAGAAGATCGCCGACGCCACGCCCGGCGATGCCACCCAGACCCCGCCCGACCCCGGCGTGGGCGGCACCTGGGAGGTCTACATGAGCGCGGACGGCAACACCAATGCCGCCAGCGTGCAGGTCGACGGCAACGGCCTGCCCACGCCCATCGGCACGATGACCTTCAACGCCGACGGCTCCCTGCCCGCCAACACCGTGTTCACGATCGCCTCGATCCCCGGCGGCAAGAACGGCCAGCCGCTGACCGGCGTCACGCTGGACATGGGTGCCACGACCGAGTACTCGGGCGCCTACGCCGTGACCGACCTGAGCGGTGGCGGGTATGCGCAGGGCAACCTGTCGGACTTCGTGATCGGCACGGACGGCACGGTGCTGGCACGCTACACGAATGGCCAGTCCAAGCCCATCGCCCGCGTGCAGTTGGCCACCTTCAAGAACCTCAATGGCCTGGAGCCCGTGGGCGACAACGAATGGAAGGCGACCTCGGCTTCCGGCCAGCCCCTGCCACTGGGCACGCCCGGCAGCGGCATCTACGGCCAGCTGCAATCAGGCGCGCTGGAAGAGTCGAACGTCGACCTCACGGGCGAGCTGGTCAACATGATCGTGGCGCAACGCATGTACCAGGCCAACGCCCAGACCATCAAGACCGAAGACCAGATCCAGCAGACCCTGGTGAACCTGCGTTGATGCACATGTCTTCAGCAACGGATAGGAGCCCATCATGGACCGCATGATCTACCTCAGCATGGCTGGCGCCAAGATGAACATGCAGCGCCAGGACGTGCTCTCGAGCAACCTGGCCAACGTCAGCACCACCGGCTTTCGGGCCGAGCTGGAGGCGACGCGGGCCGTGCCCGTGCGCGGCGACGGCGCCAGCACCCGCGTGTACTCGCTCGAAACGACCGTGGGCTACGACGACAGCGCCGGCCCCGTCAACTTCACGGGACGGGCGCTGGACGTGGCCGCGCAGGGCAAGACCTGGATGGCCGTGCAAGGTCTGGACGGCACCGAGGCCTACACGCGCTTCGGCTCGTTCACGGTCAACAACGAAGGCACGCTGGTCACGCAAAGCGGCCTGACCGTGATGGGTGACGGCGGCCCGATCTCGATCCCCTCCGACGCGACGCCCAGCATCGCGCCCGACGGCACGGTCAGCACGCGCGCGCCCGACGGCAAGGTCACGCCGGCGGGCAAGCTCAAGCTGGTCACGCCCGAAGACAAGATGGTGCGCGGCGACGACGGCCTGTTCAGGGCGACGGACGGCGGCGACCTGCCCGCCGACCCCAATGCCCGCGTGCAGGACGGCGCGCTCGAAGGCTCGAACGTGAACCCGATCGAGACGATGGTCTCGATGATCGCGGCGGCCCGCCAGTTCGAGAGCCAGATCAAGATGATGCAAACGGCCGAGGCCAATGAGAAATCCGCTTCCCAGCTTCTGGCTGGTGGCGCTTGACAGTTCGAAAGTTGACAGGCGAAGAGCCTGAGGAGTTACGGCCATGATGCGCTCACTGTGGATCGCCAAGTCCGGCATGGAAGCCCAGCAAACCCAGCTGGACCACATCTCTCACAACCTGGCCAACAGCGGCACCAACGGCTACAAGCAGTCGCACGCGGTGTTCGAGGACCTGATGTACCAGAACCTGCGTCAAAGCGGCGCCAACAGCTCCGAGCAGACGCAGTTGCCCACCGGCCTGCAGGTCGGCCTGGGCGTGCGCGCGGTCGCCACCTCGCGGCAGTTCTCGCAAGGCACGCTGACCCAGACCTACAACAACCTGGACCTGGCCATCCAGGGCAAGGGCTTCTTCCAGATCACGATGCCCGACGGCACCACCGGCTACACGCGAGACGGTTCCTTCCAGCTCGACGCGCAAGGCCAGCTCGTGACCAACAACGGCTACCTCGTGCAGCCCGGCATCACCGTGCCCGCCAACGCCACCAACATCACGATCGCCAACGATGGCACGGTCACGGCCACCATCGCCGGCCAGGTCGCGCCGCAGAACCTGGGGCAGCTGCAGCTGGCCACCTTCATCAACCCGGCCGGGCTCGACCCCAAGGGCGAGAACCTCTTCGCCGAGACGCCCGCGTCGGGCGCGCCCCAGACCTCCGCGCCCACCGTGCAAGGCATGGGCTCGGTCTCGCAAGGCTTCGTCGAATCCTCGAACGTGAACGTGGTGCAGGAGCTGGTCACGATGATCCAGACCCAGCGCGCCTACGAACTCAACTCCAAGGCCATCCAGACCTCGGATCAGATGCTGCAACGCCTGGGGCAGATGTGATGAACTTCTTGCGTAAGCTGCTCGGCGCCGCCCTGCCCGGCGTCTTGCTGGCCGGCTGCGTCACCACGGCGCCCAAGGTCGATGTGGTCGAGCCGACCCAGGCCCGTCCTTCGGCCGAGGCCTATGCGCCCGTGGCCAATGGCGCGATCTTCCAGGCTGGCGGCTACCGCCCGCTTTACGAGACACATCGCGCCCGCATGGTCGGCGACATCGTCACGATCAACATCATCGAGGCCATCTCGGCCACGCAGCAGATGACCAGCTCGGTCGAAAAGAAGGGCTCCGTGAGCAGCAACATCACGGCCGTGCCCTTGATGCGGCTCGATCAGCTCGCCAAACTGGGCGCGGGCGGCAGCTCGGACAACAAGTTCGACGGCACGGGCAGCACGGCCAGCACGAACAATTTCACGGGCACGATCACCGCGACCGTGATCGAAGTCCTGCCCAACGGGCACTTGATTGTGTCTGGTGAAAAACAGATCGGCGTGGCCAAGAACGTGGACGTGCTGCGGTTCTCCGGACAGATCGACCCGGTCAGCATCCAGCCTGGCAACACGGTCTTGTCCAGCCAGGTGGCCAATGTCCGCATCGAGCAAATGGGTCGTGGAGCCCATCACGATGCTCAGGAAATAGGCTGGCTTGCCCGCTTCTTTTTGAGCATTTCGCCGTTCTAAAGGTCTCGACAATGAAGCCGAACCCCCGAAGGAATCAGGCTTCATGGACACCACAGACCGCATCCTCAAACTGCTGATTGGCCTGACCGTTCTGGCGGCGTCGGCGGCCCTGTGGTGGCCCATCGACGCCAAGGCCGTGCGCCTCAAGGAAATCGCCGCCATCCAGGGCGTGCGCAGCAACCAGTTGACGGGCTACGGCCTCGTCGTCGGCCTGGACGGCACGGGCGACCAGACCACCCAGACGCCCTTCACGGCCCAGAGCCTGACCGCCATGCTCCAGCAGATGGGCATCACGGTGCCCACGGGCGTGTCGATGCAGGTCAAGAACGTCGCCGCCGTGATGGTGACGACCTCCCTGCCCGCCTTCGCCCAGCCCGGCCAGGCCCTCGATGTGAACGTGTCCTCGCTGGGCAATGCCAAGTCGCTGCGCGGCGGCACGCTGATCGCCACACCGCTCAAGGGCGCCGACGGCCAGATCTACGCGCTCGCGCAAGGCAACCTCGTCATCAGCGGCGCGGGCGCTTCGGCCGGCGGCGCCAAGGTGCAGGTCAACCAGCTCAGCGCGGGCCGCATCCCGGCTGGCGCCACGGTCGAGCGCGCGGTGCCCACGCCCTGGCTGCAAGGCAGCACGCTGCAATACGACCTGCAGTCGGACGACTTCAACACCGCCCGCGACGTCGCCAACGCCATCAACAAGGCCAAGGGCCCGGGCACGGCCGAGGCGATCAATGGCCGCACGGTCAACGTGAACCTGCCGACCCAGCCCGGCGAGCGCGTGGCCTTCATGGCCGACCTCGAGAACATCTCCATCACGCCCGCCATCCCCGCGGCGCGTGTCGTGATCAATGCCCGCACGGGCTCGATCGTGCTGAACCAGGCCGTCACCATCGGGCCTTGCGCCGTGGCGCACGGCAACCTGTCGGTCACGATCAGCTCGACGCCCGTGGTCAGCCAGCCCAATGCGCTCTCGCAAGGGCAAACCGTGCTCACTGAGAAGAACGACATCAAGCTCAACCAGGAACCTGGCGCCTTGATCCAGATGCCCGCGGGCACGAAATTGACTGACGTCGTCAAGGCGCTGAACACGCTTGGCGCCAATCCGCAGGACCTGCTGGCCATCCTGCAGGCCATGAAGACAGCCGGCGCACTCCAAGCGGAGCTGGAGGTGATCTGATATGAGCGTCAACAACGATCCCACCAGCGCGTCCAGTGGCCTGACCATGGACCTGCGGTCGCTCGACCGCTTGAAAAGCGCATCCGGCAAGAACCCCACGGCCGGCGCCAAGGACGCGGCCAAGCAGCTCGAAGGCCTGTTCATGCAGCAACTGGTCAAGAGCATGCGCGCCACCACCATGAGCACGGGCATGCTCGACAACGCCGCCACCGAGATGGGCACCAACATGCTGGACACGCAACTGGCCAACCAGTTGACCGGCCTGCCCGGCGGCCTGAGCGACATGATCGCCAAGCAGCTCGAGCGCCAGATGGGCACGGCCAGCAAAGAGGGCAAGGACGGCAAGACCAACCCGCTCAAGGGCCTGGGCGACATGTCCATCGGCCGCTCGACAAAGGCAACGTCCGACGACGACGCGACCGACGGCAGCACCGCCACCAGCAGCGCCAGTGGCACGGACGACAAGCACATGAGCGCCTCCGAGCGCTTCGTGCGCCAGCACTCGGCCGCGGCCAAGGCGGCCGAGGCCTCGTCGGGCATCCCTGCCTCGAACATCCTGGGCCAGGCCGCGCTCGAGTCCGGCTGGGGCAAGCACGAGATCCGCATGAAGGACGGCTCGCCCAGCCACAACCTCTTCGGCGTGAAAGCCACGGCCGACTGGAAGGGCAAGGTCGCCGAGGTGACCACCACCGAGTACATGAGCGGCGTGCCGCACCGCGTGACCGCGAAGTTCCGCGCCTACGACTCCTACGAAGACGCCTTCAAGGACCACGCCAAGCTGCTCACGCAAAGCCCGCGCTACAGCCAGACCGTTGCGCAGGCCGACACGGCGAAGGGCTTCGCCCGTGGTTTGCAAAAGGCGGGCTACGCCACCGACCCAGCCTACGCGGACAAGCTCACCAAGGTGATCAACACCACCTTGCGCCTGCAAAAAACCGTCACCTGACGGCCTCGACTGGAGTTAAGCGATGGGATCAGGCATCTTCTCGATCGGCACGGGGGCGCTCAACGCCAGCCAGGCCATGTTGGACACCGTTGCCCACAACATCAGCAACGTCAACACGCCCGGCTACTCGCGCCAGCAGGTCGATCTGGCCACGCAGGACGGCATCTACACAGGCTCGGGCTTCTATGGCCGCGGCGTCAAGGTCGTGACGGTCACGCGCACGACGAACGACTTCCTCGTCAAGCAACTCAACACCAACACGGCACAGGCCTCGTCCGACCAGACCCGGCTGGACAAGCTCACACAGCTCCAGAACGTGCTGCCCACGGGCGAGAACGGCCTGGGCTATGCCGCCAGCCAGGTGCTCAACGCCTTCGTCGACGTGGCCAACCAGCCGCAGGACATCTCGGCGCGGCAGGTGGTGCTCTCGCGCGCGCAGGAGTGGGTCAGCCGCATGAACACGGCGGGCAACCAGCTCAACGACTTGCAAAGCGGCGTGGTCTCGGACATGACCTCCACGGTCGACCAGATCAACAGCATCACCACGCAGATCGCCAACATCAACCAGAGCATCGCCAAGTACAACGGCTCGGGCCAGCCCCCCAACGACCTGCTGGACCAGCGCGACCTGATGGTCAAGAACCTCAACAAGCTCGTGCAGGTCAACACCGTGGCCGCCGACGACGGCACGCTCAGCGTCTTCATGGGCGGCGGCCAGCTGCTCGTGCTCAGCAACACGGCCCAGAAGCTGGGCGTCGTGCGCGACCCGACCGACTCCAGCCAGGGCCGCGTCTCGCTCGAGACCAATGGCACGAGCCGCATCATCGACGGCAGCCAGATCACGGGCGGCGCCCTGCAAGGCCTGCTGAACTTCCAGGACAGCGACCTGGCCTCGACACGCCAGCAGCTCAACACCTTCGCGGCCAACTTCGCCCAGGCCGTCAACGACCAGCAATCGCTGGGCGTCGACATCAGCGGCAACCCGCAGACCACCTTCGATGCCAGCGGCAACCCCGTCGGCACGCCCATCTTCACCAACATCAACGACGCGGCCTCCTTGAAGCTGTCGCTGACCTCGCCCAAAGGGCTGGCCGCCGCCTCGCCGCTCAATGCCGTGGCCACGGTCAGCAACAAAGGCACGGCCACGATCGACACGCTCATCATGGCGCGCGCCATGCCTTCGGGCACCGCGGCGGACGCGGCCACCTCGCTGCCCACGGCCGGCAACCCCTTGACCGTGGTCTTCGAAACCGACACGACGGACCCGAGCAAGCTCACCTACCGCTTCGTCGACAGCTCGGGCAACCCGTACAAGGACACCTCGCCGCCGCGCAGCTGGACGGCGGGCACGTCCATCAACGACCAGGACCCCGCCAGCACGCCCTCCGACCCCTTGTTCAAACTGAACATCACGGGCGTGCCCAAGGCCGGTGACACCCTCCAGATCTCGGTGACGACGGACCCCAAGAGCAACAATGGCAATGCCCAGGGCATGATGGCCCTGCGCGACAAGACCATCGTCTCGCTGGACGGCACCTCCAAGGCCACGGTCACCGATGCCTACTCGCAGATGATCGGCAGCCTGGGCGTGATCGTGCAAAGCGGCCAGACCGCCGCCGACGTGTCCAAGACCCTGCAGACCAACTCGGAGCAGACGCTGGCCAGCACCGCCGGCGTCAACCTGGACGAAGAAGCCTCGCGGATGATCCAGTACCAGCAGAGCTACCAGGCCGCGGCCAAGGTCCTGCAGATCGCCCAGTCGCTCTTTGCCTCGTTGCTCCAGACCGCGTCGCAATGATTGAAGCAGTAAGGACGTAGACCATGCGCATCACGACCGCCTTCGCCTACCAGCAGTCCATCAGCAACCTGCAGGATCGCCAGCAGACGCTCGCCACATCGCAGCAGCAGCTGACCTCGGGCAAGCGCGTGAACTACGCCAGCGACGACCCCACGGCCGCCGCCCGCGCCGAACGCGCCCTGGCTGCGATCGCCCGCACCGATGCCGACCAGCGCACCGTGGACGCCAGCAAAAACGTGATGACCATCGCCGAATCGGCGCTGGGCAATGCGTCTGATTTGCTGCAAAGCGCCCGCGAGGCGATGGTGGCGGCGGGCAACGGCAGCTACTCCGACAGCGACCGCGCCAGCCTCGCCATCAAGCTGTCCAACATCCGCAGCCAGTTGCTGTCCGTGGCCAACACGTCGGACGGCGGCGGCGGCTACGTGTTCGGCGGCTCGGGCTCGTCCAACTCGCCTTTCGTCGACACGACCACGGGCGTCGTCTTCCAGGGCCAGGTTGGCGAATCGCTGGCTTCGACGAGCGACAAGCTCAACCTCACGGTCAACGGCCAGCAAATCTGGCTGCAGGGCAAGTCGGGCAACGGCGTCTTCAACACCTCGCAAGGCACCAACGCCAACACGAGCGGCCCGAACACCGGCACGGGCTGGATCTCGTCCGGCTCCGTCGTGACGCCCAGCCAGCTGCCCTATCCGGCCGCCACATCGCCTTCGCCCAGCTACTCCGTGGCCTTTCACGTGACCGGCGGCACGACCACCTACGACGTCCTCGAAGACGGCACGCCGCTGGCATCGGGCCTGCCCTACACGAGCGGCCAGCAGATCGGCATCCCGGGCAAGGGCATGGCCGTGGCCATCTCGGGCATCCCCGGCGACGGCGACAGCTTCAATGTCAACGAGGCCAAGAATGACCTCAACATCTTCACGGCACTGGACAACACGATCGCCGCGTTGAAAGATACCAACCAGCCAGGCGGCGCCGTCCAGCAGGCGGTCAACACGGGCATGACGCAGATGGATGCGGCCATATCGAGCATCTCCGGCGCGCGCTCGGCCGTGGGCGAACAGCTCAACCGCATGGATGGCATCTCGCAGCGCATCTCCGACCACAAGCTGGCCGCGCAGACAGAGAAATCCAACGCGGAAGACCTGGACATGGTCGCCGCCATCTCCAGCTTCCAGAACCAGCAGACGGGTTATCAGGCCGCACTTCAAAGCTACGCCTCGATCCAGAAGCTGTCACTCTTCCAATACATCAACGGCTAAGCACAGCAGGATCGGGATCATTCCATGGACCACCCCATTCTCAGCCAGACGGCCCTGGCCTACTGCCCCGTCATCGACCGCAACCGCGCCGTCATCGCCACGCGCCTGACCGTGTTCCCGCTCGCGCAGGGCAGCACGCTCGACCCGCGCGGCCTGCTCGATGCCCTGGCCGAAGCCTGGCCTGTCGACGGCCCGCAACTGTGGATGAACGTGGCCAGCGAGCCTCTGCTGCGCGACCTCATGCTCGCGCAACCGGGCACGCACATCGTCATCGAGGTGCCGGCCTTCATGGCCGCCGACGAAGAGAACATCGCGCCCATCTGCACGCTGCATGAAAACGGCAGCACGCTCCTGCTCAAGGGCCGCCCGCTCAAGGACCTGCCCAAGGACGTGCTGCCCTGCTTCAAGTACGCCATCGTCGACTTCGACGATGACCGCCGCATCGACCAGGCCACCGGCGGCGTCGGCATCGCCCCCGAAGGCGTCATCCGCAACATCGGCCACGTGCAGGCCGGCATCGCCAGCGTGCCCGACATGGAGACGAGCTTCCGGCGCGGCGCCACGGCCGTGCTCGGCTGGCCCATCGACGATGTCATCAAGGCCGGTAACAAGCCCGCCGACCAGCCCGCGCTGCAGGTCATCGTGATGCTGATCGACCAGGTGCACAGGCAGGAAGACATCGAAGACCTCGAGGACACGCTCAAGCGCGACCCGCCCCTGGCCTACAAGCTGATGCGCTACATCAACTCGCCGGCCTTCGGCCTGTCCGTCGAGATCAGCTCCTTCCGCCACGCCATCATGATCCTGGGCTACCAGCGCCTCAAGCGCTGGCTCGCGCTGCTGCTGGCCACGGCCAGCAAGGACCCGAACATGCGCCCCGTCATGTACGCCGCCGTGCGCCGCGGCCTGCTGATGGAAGAGCTCGCCCGCATCAGCGGCGACGACGAGATGCGCAACGAGCTGTTCATCTGCGGCGTCTTCTCGCTGCTCGACCGCATGTTCCAGCAGCCTTTCAACGAGCTGCTCAAGACCATCCCCGTGCCCGAGCGCGTCTTCCAGGCGCTGGCCGAGAACACCGGCCCCTACGAGCCCTACTTCCGGCTCGTGCAGGCCATCGAAGGCAACAGCCTCTACGACATCAAGGACGCCGCCGACGCGCTGATGATCAGCTTCAGCGACATCAACGCCGCCCTGATCAAGGCCATGGCCTCGGCCGCGCAACTCGACTGAGCACCGCGGAGCGCGCCCCCTCACATAGAGGGTAAACCCTTGTCATTCAACGTGGAGCCGGTATCCTCTGGCCCCACTATGAACGCGCTCGCCCCCCTCATCGGTGTCATGGTCCTGTCGCTCGTGCTGGTGACCAACTTCTTCAATGCCGCCTGGCGCCTGGGCATCCTGCGCGCGTTCGGCCGCCGCCGGCCCATCACCTGGCACACGCTGGCCGCGGGCGCCCTGGCGGCCTGCCTGCCTTTCGCCGGCGTGATGCTGGCGCTCGAGCTGATCCCGTCCGACAACGGCATCGACCTGTCCATGTCGGCGGGCCAGCTGGCCATGCAACTGGCCTTCAGCGGCCTGCTCATGCACCTGCTCAACGACAAGCTCGTGGCCTGGGGACGCGCGCCCAAGCGCTGAGCGCTGGTGGCGCCCGCACGGCGTAAGATGCCGCGCATGCGAGCCGCCCAAAACGAAGACCTGCACGATACCCCTTACGCCGATCTCACGCCCGACCTCGTCCTCGACGCCCTCGAAGCGCTCGGGCAACCCGTGGACGGCCGGCTGCTGCAGCTCAACTCCTACGAGAACCGCGTCTTCCAGATCGGGCTGGACGACGGCCGCTTCGTCGTCGCCAAGTTCTACCGCCCCGGCCGCTGGAGCGACGCGCAGATCCTCGAAGAGCACGCCTTCGCGCACGAACTGGTGGCCGCCGAAGTGCCCGCCGTGCCGCCCATGACGCTGCAGCCCACGCCGGGCCAGACATCGGGCACCGCCAAAACAACAGCGACCGTGCAAGGCGCCCCCGCCACGCTCGGCTTCTACCAGGGCCACCGCATCGCCATCAGCCCGCGCAAAGGCGGCCGCTCGCCCGAGTTCGAAGACCCCGAAGTGCTCACCTGGCTGGGCCGCTTCCTCGCCCGCCTGCACACCGTGGGCGCGCAACGCCCTTTCGCGCACCGCCTGAGCATGGGTGTGGCGCAAACCGGCCGCAGCGCCCGCCAGTGGCTGGCCGACGACGCGTTCAGCCTCCCCATCGAACAACGTGGCAACTGGCTGGCCGCCGCCGACCAGGCGCTCGACCTGTGCGACCAGGCCTTCGCGCGCGTCGACGGCCTGCGCCTGCGCCGCCTGCACGGCGACTGCCACCCCGGCAACATCCTGTGGACACCCGAAGGCCCCCACTTCGTCGACCTCGACGACGCCTGCATGGGCCCCGCCGTGCAGGACTTCTGGATGATGCTCAGCGGCGACCCGCGCGAACGCCAGACGCAACTCAACGCCCTGCTCGAGGGCTACGAGTCCTTCGCCGAATTCGACTGGCGCGAGCTCAAGCTCATCGAGCCCTTGCGCACCCTGCGTATCCTGCATCACAGCGCCTGGCTGGCCCGCCGCTGGCACGACCCGGCCTTCCCCGCCGCCTTCCCGTGGTTCGGCTCCGGCAACTACTGGCAGCAGCAGATCGACCTGCTCAGGCAGCAGATCGAGGTCATGCAGACGCCCGAAGACCAGCCATTTTGGATCGCGGACTGATCCGCCAAAGCGGACACGGACCTCGGGTTTGAAGACCCGATCAGCGTGAGTTTGTCTCGCCGAGCCGCAGGCCTCGTGGCCTCATGCCAAGCCTGCGTAGTATGGTCGCGCTGTCGCCAAACAGGAGCCTCCTGAATGACCGCAGCCACCCAATCCCAACCTGTCGAAACGCCGGCACGTGGCTGGACACTCGAGTTGTCCGTCGGCCTGATCGCCCTCGTGCTGGGCCTGGGCGCGTGGCTGTTCCTGCAGTTTTCCGATGGCCATTCCGCGCACGACAAGCCGCACCCCGCGTGGCTGGGCGTGCCCAAGGTGATGGCGCAGATGTCGGACGGCCGCATGGTCAACGTCAAGGTCAATCTGCGCCTCAAAGACGAGAAGGCTGTCGAAGAGCTGGACCCGCACCTGCCGGCCTTCGCCGCCCTGATCCAGGAAGTCGGCGGCCAGGTCGACCACGACGCGCTGCAAGACAGCAAGGGCATCCAGCACTTCGGCTCGCTCATCCGCGAGTCGCTCAACGACTACCTCGCGCAACAGTCGGTGCACGCCAAGATCAAGGACGTGGCCTTCGCGGAGCTGATGCTGCTGCCTTGACGGCAAGAAAAAAATGCCGGCACCCACATGAAGCAGGCGTCGGCATCGAAAAGCCAATAGCTTGAACAGGCGAACCGCTCAGAAAGCAGCGCCAACCGTGGGCTTGAACGGGTTGGCCGTGGTGTCACGCCCGAGTCCATCAGGCGGTTCACGCCATGCTGATCTGACTTGCACCTTTGGGGGGTGCACAGTGCAACGCATTTGACGCGTTCAGCGACTTCGAGCGCAACCGTGATTAAAATATCCGTTTAACGGGTGTCATTCGTAAGATATTTGACACTCGCTTCAGGCGCTCATTTCCGACAAGCGATCCACAAGGCGCAAGCTATCGCTATGTAACAATAGCGCCCTCTTGCATCGGCAGGAAGTCAGTGGGCCGTTAGCTCAGTTGGTTAGAGCAGAGGACTCATAATCCTTTGGTCGTTGGTTCAAGTCCAACACGGCCTACCACTCGACCTCGTGCCGCAACCGCACCGGCTCTTCTCGGCATGCTGTTTGCCCATTTCTCGTCATGGAAACCTTTGAAGGAGATCACCATGGCAAGAAGCAGCAACCTGGGCGCACAGCAGGCCCCCACCATCGCGCCGGGCCGCGAGCACCGATCTGTTGGGCCCCAGCGATAGCTCCGACAGTGGCTCTGACATCCAGGGCGAACTTCACCTGGAAACCGATGACGATTTCGAGTCGCGCGCCGCGGCCATCTCGGGCGCCGGCAATACCGATCCGCTTTCCGACTCCGACATCGGCGGCACTGGCGAACGTGCCTCGGCCGTGCCCGAGCACGTGCGTGACGGCACCGACATCGGCCCCGATCGCATCGTTCTCTCGGCCGAAGAAGCACTGGACAGCGACCCCGATCTGGTCAGCATCGATGACCCTGAAGGGATCGACATCGATGGCCTCGTTCAAGACGAAGACGACGCGGAAGAAGAGAAACCGGCAGACCTGCCGCTTACTTCTGGCTGAGCACGTTCGACACCAGCCGGGGAGGTGATGTCGACGATCTCGATCATGCGGTCGTAGGCCATGCGCGTGGGCCCGATGATGCCCGAGCGTGCCCACGATCTGGCCGTTGATCTCGTAAGGCGCCGAGACGACGGACAGCTCCTCGAACGGCACGGGCTTGGCTTTCGCCGCCGATGTAGATGCGCACGCCTTCGGCCCGGCTGGAGCCGTCGAGCAGGCGCATGAGCTGGGTCTTTTGCTCGAAGAGGTCGAACATGCGGCGCAGCGAGCCCAGGTCGTTCGAGAAGTCCTGCACGGTCAGCAGGTTGCGCTCGCCGGACACGACCAATTGCTCGGTGCTCTCGGCCATGGCCTCGCCGCCCGCCTGCACGGCCGCGTTCATCAGCACGGCGATCTCGCTGCGCAGCTGGTCGACCTCGCCCTTGAGGCGCTGGCGCATCTCGTCGATGCTCAGGCCCGAGTAGTGCGTGTTGAGGATGTTGCTGGCCTCGACCAGTTGCGACTGATCGTAGTCTTGCGCCGTGAAGATGACGCGGTTCTGCACGTCGCCATCGGGCGCGACGAGGATGACGAGTACGCGCTTGTCGCCCAGGCGCAGGAACTCGACATGGCGGAAGACCGAGGCCTTGCGTGGCGCCGTGACGACGCCCACGAACTGCGAGAGGCTCGACAGCATGTGGGCCAGGTGCTGTTCGGATTCTATCGTGTTTCCCTATTAACCTT
>JASGJC010000038.1:0-31048 GCA_049840915.1 Aquabacterium sp. | reverse complement strand
ACGTATTGCTAAGGTTAATAGGGAAACACGATAAAATCCGAACAGCACCTGAAGTGGCGATGCAGTGGAACGAGAGCTACAACGAGAACGTGCTCTGCTTCACCAACAACATCCCGCAGCGCGACGGCGGCACCCATTTGACCGGCCTGCGCGCCGCGATGACCCGCGTCATCAACAAGTACATCGAAGACAACGAGCTGGCCAAGAAGGCCAAGGTCGAGATCAGCGGCGACGACATGCGCGAAGGCCTGGCCTGCGTGATCAGCGTGAAGGTGCCCGAGCCCAAGTTCAGCAGCCAGACGAAGGACAAGCTCGTGTCCAGCGAAGTGCGCGGCCCGGTCGAAGACATCGTGGGCCGTCTGCTGACCGACTTCTTGCTCGAGAACCCGACCGACGCCAAGATCATCTGCGGCAAGATCGTCGAGGCCGCGCGTGCGCGCGAAGCCGCCCGCAAGGCCAGAGACATGACGCGCCGCAAGGGCGTGCTCGACGGTCTGGGCCTGCCCGGCAAGCTGGCCGACTGCCAGGAAAAAGACCCGGCGCTGTGCGAGATCTACATCGTGGAGGGTGACTCCGCCGGCGGCTCCGCCAAACAGGGCCGCGACCGCAAGTTCCAGGCGATCCTGCCGCTGCGGGGCAAGATCCTGAACGTCGAGAAGGCCCGCTACGAAAAGCTGCTGACCAGCAATGAAATCCTCACGCTGATCACGGCCCTGGGCACGGGCATCGGCCGCGGCGCGGGCAACGACGACTTCAACCCGGACAAGCTGCGCTACCACCGCATCATCATCATGACCGACGCCGACGTGGACGGCGCGCACATCCGCACCCTGCTGCTGACCTTCTTCTTCAGACAGATGCCCGAGATCGTCGAGCGCGGCCACATCTACATCGCGCAGCCGCCGCTGTACAAGGTCAAGCAAGGCAAGCAGGAGCAGTACCTGAAAGACGCGCATGCGCTGGACGAGTACCTGATGCGTGTCGCCCTCGATGGCGCGGCCATCGAGCCTGGTGCCGGCAAGCCCGCCATCGGCGGCGAAGCCCTGCAGGAGCTGGCCAAGGCCTACGTGACGGCCAACAACGTGGTCGAGCGTCTGGGCAACTGGATGGACATCGAGGCCCTGCGCGCCATCGCCAACGGCCTGACGCTCAACCTCGACACGCTGGCCGACGCCGAAGCCTCGGCCGCGGCGCTCAAGGCTGCGCTGGCCACGGCCGAAGTCACGGCCGAGTTCGATGCCCGCACGGACAAGCACGTGCTGCGCATCAGCCGCATCTTCCACGGCAACACCAAGTACAGCATCATCAACGCCGACTTCGTGCACGGCGCCGACTACGAAGCCCTGGCCAAGGCCGGCGTGACCTTCAAGGGCCTGCTGACCGAGGATGCCGTGGTCAAGCGTGGCGAAGGCGACAAGGCCAAGGACCAGAAGGTGAGCGACTTCCGCGCCGCCATGGCCTGGTTGCAGCAACAGGCCGAGAACGCCGTGGCCCGCCAGCGCTACAAAGGGCTGGGCGAGATGAACCCCGAGCAGCTGTGGGAGACCACGATGGACCCCGAAGTGCGCCGCTTGTTGAGGGTTCAGATCGAGGATGCGATCGAGGCGGATCGGGTGTTCACGATGTTGATGGGGGATGAGGTGGAGCCTCGTCGGGACTTTATTGAGACGAATGCGCTGCGGGCGACGAACATCGACGCATAAAGGTGTAGATTCTCAGTGATCTTGCAAATATTCTCAGTACTTGCAAATCGCTGATACGGGAACGCCTGGCAATGCCAGGCGTTTTTGTTAGCGGTACCCATCGCCCTTACGATTCCGCTTGACGGTCTTCCGCGTGATCAAAAAACTAGAGTCTATTCGCCGTGAACAAGCAACAACTTGCCTCCAAGATCTGGGAATCCGCCAACCAGATGCGGTCGAAGATCGAGGCCAACGAATACAAGGACTACATCCTTGGCTTCATCTTCTACAAGTACCTCTCCGACAAGCTGGTGGCATTCGCCTCTGCCGAAGATTTCTCGGACGAAGATCTTCAGCGTGTTAACTGAAGACGATACTGAAACCGTCGACCACTTCAAGTCCAACTTGGGCTACTTCATCGCCCACAAGCATCTGTTCTCGACTTGGCTAGACCAAACCAGCGACTTCGATGTCGCCGATGTGCGCGAAGCCCTGTCGGCCTTCAGTCGCCTGATTCACTCGAATCACAAGCGCCTGTTCGAGGGCATCTTCAAGACGCTGGAAACCGGCCTGAGCAAGCTGGGCGACACCGCTGCTAAGCAGACCAAGGCAATCGGCGATCTCCTTCAGCTGATCAAAGACATCCCCATGGATGGTAAGCAAGGCTACGACGTGCTCGGGTACATCTACGAATACCTCATCGGCATGTTTGCTGCCAATGCCGGGAAGAAGGCCGGTGAATTCTACACCCCGCATGAAGTCTCCGTACTCATGTCTGAAATTATCGCACACCATTTCAAAGACCGCGACACCATTCAAATCTACGACTCCACCAGCGGCTCCGGCTCGCTGCTGCTCAACATCGGTCAGTCCATCGCCAAACACATGGCCGACAAGGACGGCATCAAATACTACGCCCAAGAACTGAAGGAGAACACCTACAACCTCACCCGCATGAACCTGGTCATGCGCGGTATCCGTCCAGACGATATCGTCACGCGTAACGCCGACACGCTGGAAGACGATTGGCCCTACTTTGACGAACAAGACCCGGTCCACACCTACAACCCGCTGTATCTCGACGCGGTGGTGTCGAATCCGCCCTACTCACAGAAGTGGGACCCGCAGCACAAGAACACCGATCCGCGTTACTCCCGTTTCGGTGTCGCCCCAAGTCCAAGGCCGACTACGCCTTCCTCCTGCACGATCTCTACCATCTCAAGCCCGACGGCATCATGGCCATTATTCTCCCGCATGGTGTGCTGTTTCGGGGCGGTGAAGAAGGCGGTCATCCGCAAGCAGTTCATCGAAAACAACCACCTCGAAACCATCATTGGCCTGCCGCTCCAACATCTTTTTCGGCACCGGTATCCCGACCATCATCCTCGTGCTTCGCCAGAAGCGCAAGAGCAACAATGTCCTCTTCGTTGATGCTTCCAAGGGCTTCGCCAAAGAAGGCAAGAACAACAAACTTCGCGCTTGCGACATCAAGAAGATCACCGATGTGGTGACCGCCCGCGCTACGATTCCCGGCTTCAGTCGTCTCGTACCCAAGACCGAGTTGCAAGACGAGCAACGATTACAACCTCAACATCCCCCGGTACGTCGACTCCTCCCACCCGCCCGAAACTTGGGATCTCTACGCCTCGATGTTCGGTGGCATCCCGCTGAGCGAACTGGCTGCGCTGGCCGACTACTGGAAGGCCTTCCCTAACCTGCGCGCGGCCTTGTTCGCCTTGGATGGCTCGCCGTACGCACAGCCGAAAGCAGATGACTTGGCTAGTGCCGTGCGCCAGCACCCTGAAGTGAAAAAGTTCAACCAGGCATTCACCCGCGCGTTCGACGGGTTCAAGCCCTGGCTGCACGGCGAGCTGATCGGCAAGATGCTCACGCTGCAGGTTCCCCGCCAAGAAGCGCTGATCTGTGAGGAGCTCTTCACCCGTCTGGCCAAGGTCAGCAAAGTGCCGCTCATCGACAAGTACCGGGCCTACCAAGTCCTCGATGACCATTGGCAGCCTATCGCTGTGGATCTGGAAATCATTCAGACCGAGGGCTTTGGCGCCACGCGTGTGGTCGATCCGAACTACGTCATCAAGAAGAAGGACGGAAAAGACGTGGAAGCGCAGGAAGGCTGGAAAGGCCGTATCTTGCCCTTTGACATGGTGCAGTTGGCTCACCACAAGAAGGGGCTGGACGCACTCCGCAAGAAGGAGGCCGAACTGGCTGATGTGGTCGCTCAGCTGGAGGAATTGCTTGAAGGCTTCAGCGACGAAGACAAGGCCAAAGACACTTTTAACGAAGCAGGCGATAAGTTCGTCGCCAAGGCCGTAGCAGCGGAAGCCAAAGAGTTGACAGCAGAGGTCAAAGTCTCGGGAGATTTCGGCTCAGACTCGTACGAAGCCAAGATCATCCAAGCAGCCAAAGTGTTGGCCAAAGAGAAGTCATTGAAAGCGGCCATCAAGAAGGACGCCGCAGCGCTGCACCTGAAGACCAAGGCTACCATCGAGGCGTTAAGCGACGCACAGGTTTACGCCCTGCTTCAAAGCAAGTGGCTCTCATCGCTGGTGGACGAGCTGCATCGCTTGCCTGACCTGGTGACATCCAGCCTCATCGCCAAGCTGCAAGCTTTGGATGAGAAGTACCGGATCACCTATGCCGACAACGCCCGGGACATTCAGCAAGCCGAGAAGGCTCTTCTAAGCATGCTGGGAGAAATGGATGGAGGCGAATTTGACCTCAAGGGCATTGAGGAACTGAAGACTTTGCTGGCAGGGGGCTGAGATGACCGATCAGACCGCAGGCAGCGTGCCGAGGATTCGCTTCAAGGGGTTTGATGAGGCGTGGGAGCCGAAGAAACTGGGGCAGATATACACGGAGCGAAACGAACGCGGTAATGATTCTCTGCCGATCTTGTCAGTCTCCATTTCATAGCGGGATCTCGAATGGCGAACTGAGCACCGAGACTCTCGGGGAGAAGGTGCGCCGAAGCGAAGATAAGTCGCTGTACAAGCACGTTCACGCGGGGGATCTCGTATTGAACATGATGCGTGCTTGGCAGGGTGCCCTTGGCGTGGCAAAAATTGAGGGGATGGTCAGCCCAGCCTATCTCACAGCAGCCCCAGATGATACCGTCCACCCGTTGTTATGGACTTTGGCCTGAGGCGCCCTCAGGTTGTGGCCCAAATGAACAATCTGTCCTATGGTGTCACAGACTTCAGAAAACGTGTCTACTGGAACTCATTTGTTCGCATTTCATGCCATATCCCTTCAATTCTTGAGCAGGAGAGAATTGCCACCCACTTTTCCCGATCTTGATTCCGCAATTTCTCTGCATCAGCGCAAGCATGAAAAGCTAGTGACACTAAAAGTCGCGATGCGTCAAAAGATGTTTCCCCATCCAGGCGGCGTCACACCAGAAATTCGCTTCAAGGGTTATTCCGGAAAATGGAAAAAGTTCAAATTGGGCGATATTTGTGATGTTGTTGGAGGCGGGACTCCAAGTACTTCAATCCCTGATTACTGGGACGGTACTATTGACTGGTATTCACCTACCGAAATAGGTGACAAAGCAATTGTGAGCGGGAGCAAGAAGAGGATCACCAATCTTGGGCTATCAAAGTGTTCCGCAAGAGTTTTGCCCGCACACAAAACTATACTTTTCACAAGTCGGGCTGGAATCGGCGACATGGCAATTCTCAGCAAAGAAGGATGTACCAGCCAAGGCTTTCAGTCTTTCATTATTAGTGACGACATTGATCCATATTTTTTATATTCAATGGGTCATCTGATCGGGGATTTTGCAAAAAGAAATGCCTCAGGCTCGACCTTTTGGAAATTTCAGCCCCAAAGCTTAGAAGAATGGAGCTTTCGCTACCAAGTAATCGTGAGCAAAAAAGCATTGGTTCCTACTTCAGAAACCTCGACTTTCTGATTGAAAAGCACGCAATGCAACTACAAAAGCTCCGGCAACTAAAAGCGGCCTTCCTGGAAAATATATATTTCTGACCGCTGCGCCCACTTTCCCATGACCACCACCTTCACCAAAGAATCCGAATTCGAAGCTGCTGTCATCAACGAACTGCGCCAGCGCGGCTGGGGTGAGTTGGAGGTCATCAAGTGTCCCAACGAGGCCGACTTGCTGGCGAACTGGAAGCAGATCCTCTTCGAAAACAACCGTGGCAAGGACAGGCTCGAACGAGGTACCGCTGACCGACAGCGAGATGCGGCAGATAATGGAGCAGATCGTCACCCTGCGAACGCCGCTGAAGCTGAACGGCTTCATCAACGGCAAGACGGTGGCCATCACCCGGGACAACCCGGCCGACACGCTGCACTTCGGCAAAGAGGTGAGCCTGAAGGTCTACGACCGGCACGAGATTGCCGCCGGACAAAGCCGTTACCAGATCGCCCATCAGCCGCGCTACGCCCGCGCGTCTGAGCTGCAGCATGACCGGCGGGGGGACCTGCTGCTGCTGATCAACGGCATGCCGGTGATCCACATTGAGCTAAAGAAAAGCGGTGTGCCGGTCAGCCAGGCCTACAACCAGATCCAGAAGTACGCGCGCGAGGGCGTGTTCACCGGGCTGTTCTCGCTGGTTCAGATCTTTGTAGCCATGGAGCCTGGGGAGGCGCTGTACTTCGCCAACCCCGGGCCAGACGGCAAGTTCAACAAGGACAACGCCTTCCACTGGGCCGACTTCAACAACGAGCCCATCAACGACTGGAAGGGCTTCACGTCCAGCCTGCTGTCCATCCCGATGGCACACCAGCTGATTGGCTTCTACACCGTGGCCGACGAGGCCGACGGCGTGCTGAAGGTGATGCGCAGCTACCAGTACTACGCTGCGCACGCCATTTCTGACAAGGTGGCCACAACCGACTGGAAGAACCCGAACCGTCTGGGAGGCTACATCTGGCACACCACGGGCTCGGGCAAGACCATGACGAGCTTCAAGTCGGCTCAGCTCATAGCCAACTCGAAGGACGCCGACAAGGTGGTGTTCCTGCTGGACCGGGTCGAGCTGGGCACGCAAACGTTGAAGGCCTATCGGGACTTTGCCGGTGACAGCAACCAGGTGCAGGCCACCGAGAACACCGGTGTGCTGGTCAAGACCTTGAAGAGCACCGCCCCGGCTGACACTCTGATCGTCACGTCCATCCAGAAGATGAGTCGGATCACGGACGATGCCGATGGCTTGAAAGCGCACGATCTGGAGACCATGCGTACCAAGCGCATCGTGTTCATCGTGGACGAGTGCCACCGCTCTACCTTCGGCGACATGCTGATCGACATCAAGGCGAGCTTTAAGGGGGCTGTATTCTTCGGCTTTAGCGGAACTCCGATCGAACAGGAGAACATTCGCAAGGGCAACACAACGACCGATGTGTTCGGAGACCTGCTGCACCGGTACAGCATTGCCGACGGTATCCGCGACAAGAACGTGCTGGGCTTCGATCCCTACCAGGTTCTGACCTACCGCGACCGAGATCTGCGGCAAGCGGTGGCGCTGGACAGGGCCAAGGCCGTGACCGTGGCCGAAGCACTGGCGGACGCCGCGAAGAAGAAGGTCTTCAACCGCTACATGAATGAAGTGCAGATGGCAGGCCACCGCAATGCGGCTGGGGAGTACCAGCGCGGCATTGAAGACTACTTGCCGAACACCCAGTACGAGCGTGATGAGCACCGCCATGCGGTGTTGAAGGACATTGCCGACAACTGGGAGGTGCTGAGCCAGGGCGGGAAATTCCACGCCATTTTTGCCACCAGCAGCATCACGGAGGCGATCACCTACTACCGCCTCATGAAGGTGCGGTGCCCAACGCTGAAGATCACCGCACTGTTCGATCCACACATCAGTGACGACGACGGTGGCAGCGGCAGCACCGATCCTGTCTTCAAGGAGGCCGGCCTTGAAGAGATCATGAAGGACTACAACGCCACCTATGGTCAGAAGTTCGACCTGGGCACCCACGCTAACTTCAAGAAGGACCTGGCTGCACGCTTGGCCCACAAGGCGCCCTACATTCGAATCGAGGCAGAGCCGGAGAAGCGGTTGGATTTGCTGATCGTGGTGAACCAAATGCTGACCGGCTTCGACTCGAAGTGGGTCAATACGCTGTATTGCGACAAGCTGCTCGAGTACGAGAACATCATCCAGGCGTTCTCACGTACCAACCGCCTGTTCGGGCCAGACAAACCCTTTGGCACGATCCGCTACTACCGCAAGCCGCACACGATGACGCGCAACGTGGCTGCGGCAGTGAAGCTGTACTCCGGCGACAAACCGTTCAGCCTCTTCGTTGACCAACTGCCCCGGAACTTGGAGCGTTTGAACGATTGCTTCACCGAGATCAGCGCCATCTTCAGTGCGGCGGGCATCACCGACTTCGCGAAGTTGCCCGACGACTTGGCGGCGCGCGCGGCCTTCGCCAAGCAGTTCAACCGGTTCAGCGCCATCTTGGAAGCCGCCAAGATTCAGGGCTTCACCTGGGACCCGTCGGTCTACGAATTCGATACCGAGCCCAAGCAGTCGATCACGCTGGCGATCACGCAGCAGCAGTACCTGACACTGCTACAGCGCTACAAGGAACTGGGGGCAGGCGGTGGTGCTGCCGGCGACAGCATCCCATTCGACATCGACAGCCACATCACCGAGATCGACACCGGCAAGATCGACGCGGACTACATGAACTCGCGCTTTGCCAAGTACCTCAAGGAGTTACAGAGCGGCGACGGGCCATCCAAAGAGGCGACCTTGGCCGAGTTGCATCGGTCGTTCACATCGCTCTCGCAGCAGGACCAGAAGTTCGCCGAGATCTTCTTGCACGACATCCAGCGCGGCGATGTGCAGATCGATCCCGATCGGACTTTCCGTGACTACCTGGTGGACTACAAGGCCAGGGCGAAAAACAAGGACTTTGCGACCATCGTCGCCACACTGGGCGTGGATGCTGTGAAGCTCGCTGCCCTGCTTGACGCGCATGTGACCGAGGCCAACCTCAATGAATACGGGCGCTTCGACGATCTTCGAGGAACGGTTGACGCGGAAAAGGCGAAGGCCTATTTCGACCGCATTGAGGGCAAGCCGCTTCCCATGTTCAAGGTCAAAATCAGAGCGGCAAAGGTACTCACCGATTTTCTGGTCCGGGATGTTCTGTCTGTAGAGGCTGCACTCGATACGCCTGGCACGGTAACGCATTCACCGGCGCAGGCACTTCACCGTGCACTCAATGCTTGCTACAGCGAACTTGAACAGCAAACTTGCCACTGGGTCGTAGATCAATTTACGAAGTCTAGAGATCAATCATGCGAGGTCGATCCGATGCAGATTGCACGCGAACTTGGCGTGAAGACTGATGAAGGCCTCAAGGCAATTGTCAACGCGCTGAATGTCCTGTCTTTGAGCAGTATCGGTATCCTCCAAATGCGATACCAATGGCATGACGACGACAACGGCACCAAGTCGATGCCCCATCCTGTTGAAGGCCGCCAAGTGGCCGAAGCCATCATCACAGGCGCAATGCGTAGCCCCGTCACAGGTGATCTGCTAAGAGACTTCTTCAAGCACGTTCACCTCGTATTCGAAACCCGTACCGCCCAAAAATGATGCTTACCCTCCAGGATTTTCAACGCCTGTACGGCGAGAAGGCAGTGCTCGAATACTTCGAGAAGAAGTATCCCCAGTCGTATGAGTCCTTCGTGAAGACGGTTCACGCCTGCGTCGACAAAGCTGTTGTCGAGGCTCAGCGCGCCGCTCAGTACTTGTTCGATGCGTCGGAGGATCACATCACGACATTCATCGTCTCGAGCTTGCGATCGCAACTACTCGATGCAGAACACGACAGTGACAGCGGCGGTCACGTCGACATCTTCATCGAAGATGCCGACAAGCAATTCAGCTGGGCAGCTGAGGCAAAGATCGACACAGATTGGTCATGGATCGAGGGGGGCGTGGGCCAATTGATGGACCGATATGCGGACGGTACCGTCGGACGAGATCAGGGCGGCTTATTGATCTACATAAAGACCGAAAATGGTGCGACGCGAGTTGCGGACTGGCGTGCACGCGTCATAGCAAAGTATTCCGCGAAGCAAGGCTTCATTGATGCCGATTGCCCGGCACGCGGTGACTACGCATTTTTCTCAGAGTGCGTTTTTCCGAAGACCGGAAGGCCCTTCAGAATACGTCATGTCGGCGTGCTTCTGTTTCGCCAAGCGAGCAAGTTAGCCGCAGACGCAAAGCGTGCGGCAGCAGCAGCCAAAGACGCACAACTCGCAGCATCAATGAAGGCCACTGACGAGGCGGCGGTCGCTGCAGCAGATGCTTCGAGCGCGCTGGCTGTCTTGAGCGTTGCACGGACTGGGGATCATGAATTGGCTGCGGCAACGGCTTTGGCCAATGCCGCTGCCGAAAAGAGCGAACAGGCGGCGAAGGTTGCGAAGGGCCAACCAGTGCCGAAGCCAGCCACTCGGCGCAAGCGCCCAGGCAGTACGTAGTTGTTTAAGCGTTCCCTGGCAGGCAAGTCAAGACTCAAAGCCATCTGCTAACAGTTTGGTGACCTGGCGTTTGAGTGTGGTGGTTGCTCGATGGAATGCGATTAACACAACCGCTACCTTTTCATCATCGCAATACAAATACGCCACCGGTACGTTCAGCACCTCAGCCAAACGCTGAGAAATCAAGTAATCGGGCTGATGCACCCCCTGCTCATACCGATTCACTCGCGGGCTGGCCACGAACTCATCCAACCCGGCTGCAATGTCGAGCTGCTTCTGGCTTAGTCCCGCCGCAAGCCGCGCCTCTCTCAAGCGTTTGCTCCACACAGGTATCGCGTGATCTGCATCGTCCTTCTTCATAGGACTACGAGATTCGCAGTTTCGTGCCAGGCTAGATACTACGAATTACGTAGTGTCCGCGACCGTTCATCAGGGGAACAGCATGACAAGTGAGGCCAAATTGCCGGATCGGATCGACGCCATCGTACAGGACTTGAGAGGCATGCTTCCCATGCTCCAGCTCAGTGCCTACGCCATAGACGCCATGCGTGCTTGGTCGCCTGGAGGTTCACGCCAGCAGTCATCCCGAATTCGACAAGCTTGTTCACCAAGCCTGCCCTGATTGGCATAACCCAGGTGCCATAAATGACCCGGTCGATGTCCTCACCGAAGTACTCTTTCGTCTTTCTGCAGACCTGCATGGCTTGACGCAAGCGGTGGAGGCGTCTTGCCAAAGCGAAAAGGCCTGAGCCCTCCGCGCAAAAGCCGTCTACGACGTGGAAGCCCTGTACACCAACACCTTCAACGCCCTCTCCTCATCCACATCCGCAAACACGGCCGGATTCCCCACCCGCGCCACAAACGCCAACGCCGGCGCCTGCTCCGCCATCTGCGTCCGCAAAAAAGCCGAGCTGTGTTTGGGCGAGTTCAGGCAAAGCACAGCATGCCCGCCAGGCATCAGTAGATCAGGCAGACGCCGCATGAGCCGTGCGTAGTCCTTCTCCGCCACGAAGCTGCCCTTCTGGTAGCTGGGCGGGTCCACGATGATCAGGTCATAAGGCCCTCTGCGGCTGATCGTGCCCCATGAGCTGAAGATGTCGTGCGGCAGGAAGCTCGCGCCGCTGGTCAGGCCGTTGAGCTGGTGGTTCTGCTTGCCGATGGACAGCGCGCCGCCGCTCATGTCCACGTTGATCACCTGCTTGGCACCCGCCTGCAGCGCCACCATCGAGAAGGCGCAGGTGTACGCGAACAGATTGAGCACTTTCTTCAGGCCAGGGCGGGCCGACACGTGCGCGTGCACCCAGCGTCGCCCTTCGGCCATGTCGAGGAAGAGGCCGTGGTTCAGGCCCCTGAGCAAGTGCACGCGGTAGCGGGCGCCTTGCGCGCTCACCTCGTGAGGCTCGGGCACTTCGCCCGTTACCAGGCGGGTGTCGGCGCGCGCATCGTCACGGATTTGCAGCACCAGGTTCAAAGCCTGGCCCGGCGCGATTTGGGCCCACCGCTGCGCCAAAGCGGCATGGATGGGCGCCAGCGCCTCATCGCTCACAGGCTGGAAGCTGGTCAGCAGCAAGACGGGCGAAAAGTAATCCAGCGACCACTGCTCACAACCCGGGAACAAGCCGCCTCGCCCGTGAAACAGGCGCTGGGCCTCTGGGGGCAGCTCGATGTGGGCGATGGCATCGAGCAGGGCTTGGAAAGGCGTCACGGGTAGACAGGGAGATGATGAAAGCCGGCAATATACGGGATCGGTGCGTTGAGCGGGCGCCGGCGGGCCAGGGTATCACCGCGACATGCGCCGCCTGGAAGATCAGCGGTAGCATCACGCTGTTCGCCGTTCTGCGCCCGGCGACAAGCAACATGGAGATGCTGCCAGCGCGCCTGACAGGGAGAAAGCGATGTCGACGACCCAAGGCAAGAATCAATTCGAACAGACGGCCGCACTGCGCATCGGCGGGTGGCTGGCCTTGCTGATATGGCTGATGCTGGCGGGCTTGACGGCCTGGCATGCCTTGGCAGCCGTACAAGACCACGGCCTGCCTTTCCTTGAATTGGCCATGGGCGTGGCCCTGCTGTTGGCGACAAAAGGCTTCGTGGTGATCGCGCCCAATCTGGCCGTGGTGCTGACCTTCTTCGGCAAGTACGTCGGCACGATCGCCGAAGATGGCTTCTTCTGGTGCAACCCTCTGGCAACCAGGCGCATGGTGTCTTTGCGGATCAACAACTTCACGACCGAGACCATCAAGGTCAACGACAAGAACGGCAACCCGGTGGAAGTGGGCGCCGTGATTTCATGGCGCATCCGAGACACGGCCAAAGCGGTGTTCTCCGTCAACGACTACACGTCGTTCATCGAGATGGCATGCGAGTCGGCGATCCGCGAGGTCGTGTCGGGGCGGGTGTACGACCACTCGACCGACGACGGCGACACGTCCAAGACCTTGAGAGGCGACCTCGATGGCGTGGCGCAGGACTTGATGTCCACGGTCGAAGCGCACGTGGACGTCGCCGGCGTCGACATCCACTCCGCGAAGATCACGCACCTGGCCTATGCGCCGGAGATCGCGATGGCCATGCTGCGCAAGCAGCAGGCTGCGGCCGTGGTCGCGGCGCGCAAGCTCATCGTGAGCGGCGCGGTCGGCATGGTCAAGGATGCCGTCGACGAGATCCAGCTCGCCGGCATTGTCGAGTTCAAGGGTGAAGAGCGGGCCGCGCTGGTGATCAACCTGCTCACGGTGCTGGTATCCGAGTCTGAAGCCCAACCGGTGTTGACGCTGAACAAGTGAAGGCCCAAAAGGGCCCGGGCCCTCCGGATCAGACTCGCCCCAGACCGATCACAAACCTCTTCAGTCGCCGGAGGCCTTCGCTCAAATCCTCACGCGAAGCCGCATAAGACAAGCGCACATGCGTGGCCGCGCCGCAGCGCCCGAAGTCATGCCCGGGCGTCAGGGCCACATGCGCTTCCTGCAAGGCGCGCTCGCAAAAGCGCATCGCATCGAGCCCGGTCGAGCTCACATCGATGTAGACATAGAAGGCGCCATCGGGTGGCACGGGCACATGCAGGCCCATGTCGGCCAGGCCTTGCAGCACCAGGGCGCGGCGCGCGCTCAGCTCTTGCCGACGCGCTTCGCATGCCGCGATGGCGTCGGGCGTGAAGCAGGCAAGGGCCGCCATCTGCGCGGGTGTGGGCGCGCAGATGTAGTAGTTCTGCGCGAGCCTTTCCATCGCGGGCACGAGCGCTTCAGGCACCACGGCCCAGCCCAGCCGCCATCCCGTCATGCCGAAGTACTTCGAGAAGCTGTTGATCACGCAGGCGTCTTCATCGAACGCCAGCGCGGTTTGCGGCGCATGCCCGGCCGCGTCGGCATCGCCGAGGTTCAGGTAGATCTCATCGATGATGCGCCAGGCGTTGCGGGCCCTGGTCCAGTCGCAGATGGCGGCGAGTTCGGCCTTGGGCACCGAAGTGCCCGTGGGGTTGGACGGCGTGGCGATCATCAGGCCGCGCGTGCGCGCGCTCCAGTGGCGCTGCACGGCGGCGAGGTCCAACTGGAAGCGCGAGCCGGCATCGGTGGGCACCAGCCGCACATCGGCGCCGAAGCCGCTCAGGAATTGCCGATTGCATGGATAGGATGGGTCGCCCATCAGTACCTCGTCACCCGGGTCCACCAGCGCGGCTGTGAGCAGCAGCAAGGCCGCCGAAGCGCCGGCCGTGACGATCACGCGCTCGGGCGACAGGCTCAGCCCATGCGCCTGCTGGTAGAACCCGGCGATGGCCTCGCGCAAGGCGGGCAGGCCCAGGGCGCCGGTATAAGGCAAGGGCGTGTGGCTGCCAGCGATGCGCTGCAGTTCGGCGCGCACGGTGGGTGGCGCGCCGAAGTCGGGCTCGCCCAGGTTGAGACGGATCACGCGGTGCCCCTGGGCTTCGAGCTGGGCCGCCCGCTTGCCGAATTCCATGGCGAGAAAAGGCGTGATCGATTGGGCGCGCTGGGAAACCTTCATGGCGGGCAGGTGGGTGACGACGCGGCAGTGTAGGCGCAGGCTCTGGGTGAGCACGGCATTGATTGCATCATGCTGTACGAACATGCAGTCACTGCGCAACAACGCCCGTACATCCAGCGGTCTTCGCTGACCTGGGCCGGCAGGACCGTGATGCCGTGCTCGCCTGCTAACGTGTCAACAAGGTGGCAGGCTTTAGACAGCAGCGCCGATGGCCGACCGGTACCGCGCCACCTGGGCGCGCAGCGCGGCCAGTTCGACCGCTTCGGCCGACGCAGGCGCGCCGTCGGTTGTTGCGCCCGTGTCGGTCACAGCGGAAGATTCGGATGGCTGCGCAGCTTGCCCGCATTTGCCCAAAACGTCACGGGCACCGCGCAAGGCCGCGCATGCCGTAGACTGGCCCGCGCCTTGTCCTACCGCGCTCAAGCCATGTCCGACTCCCTTCAGCAACTCAGCCAAAGCCTCCAGCAGTTCGCCGACGCGCGCGATTGGGGCCAGTTCCACGCGCCCAAGAACCTGGCTTCGGCCCTGATCGTCGAGGCGGCCGAGCTGCTCGAGCATTTCCAGTGGATGACCGAAGCGCAAAGCCGCGAGCTGGATGCCGACAAGAAGCAGGCTGTGGCCCACGAGATGGCCGACGTGCTGCTGTACCTGGTTCAGCTCGCTTCGGGCTTGAACATCGACCTGCTGCAGGCCGCGCGCGAGAAGATGTTGCTCAATGCGCAAAAGTACCCGGCTCATCGAGCCTGAGGCACCTGGTGCCCGGGCAGCCATCCAGCATAAGCGCGAATCGGCGCGCGTGCCGGTCTCGTTGCATGAAAACCCCGAATCGATTTAAAGGGTCAATTCCCATCACCGGTCGGCCGAGATTTCTGCATGATGGTCATCAGTGACCTGTGCCGTACCGCAGAGGGCACCTTCCTGAAACCGATCGAACGGAGGACGGCGCCATGAACTGGTTTGACAACGTTTCGTCAGACTGCGATGAACCGATTGCCCCAGCTTTTCTGTATCAGGGCCATTGGCGACACCGTTTGCACGCCCATGGCGACTTGCTGCTGTGCCGCGTCGTCATCGACCTGGCCGAGCCGCGTGTGGTGGCCGCGCAGGTGATCGAGCACGGACTGATCGAAGACCTGGGCGCCAGCATGCTGGATGAATTGCATCAGGCCATGTCCAGGCAAGAGGTCTACGGCAACCCGTCGGCCTGGGGTCTGGCGCCTTGCGCCATGCTGCCCACCTGGTGCAAACCCACCTTCACGGAAAAGCAGCTCAACGAGCTGGAGCGCATCCAGGGCTACCTGATCGAGGCTTCTGAAGAATCGGTGGGTTCGGTGCTGCAGTTGCGCGACCAGTTCCTGCAAGGCATCGGCATGACCGACCAGGACGTGAACCGCGCGGCCCGGCAGTCCCACGAGCACGGCCACGGCCAGCGCAAAAGCGGGCGGGGCCTGGTCAGTTGAAGGCGGTCAGCGCCCGCCGCCCTGCTCTTCCAGCTGCACGAGCGCTTGCTCCAGCGGCTGAAGCTGCGCCAGGGCATCGGTCACCTTGAGTTCCGTGAACATGGTGCGCGCCTGCTCGACATGTTCGCGGGCGCACTTGGGGTTGCCGCCGAACACGCAGGCGAAGGCGATGAACATGTGGCCGTCGGCCACGTACTCGGGCACCTGGGCTTCGGCCACGAGCGATTCGCCCGCGTTCTTCAGCGCGGCCATGTCCCGCACGCGCATGGCGATCAGGGCGTGCACGCGCGAAGCGATGATCTTGTAGAAAGGCCGCCCCAGCGCGCTGGCCATGGCGTCGCAGCGCTGGGCGATGTTGGCGGCGGCGGGCAGGTCGTCGGCCTGGTAGACCAGGGACACGGCCTCTTTGACGCTGTCGCTGTCGCACATGCCCTGGCCATCGGCGAAACCATGCACGTGGCGGGTGGCGGTCGTCGGGCCGCTGTCGCCGGCATGTGCCTCGGTGGCGAGCGCGGCGTGGCCCGCGTGGCTGGCGGTCAGGGCAAGGGCCAAGGCGACGGCCTGGGTGCGTTGGATGAAAGTGCGTGTGGCGGCTGGCGACATGAAGGACTCCTGTGGACCCATGTCACCAAGGTAGCCAAAGCCCGCCGGCCGCGCTCCGGTCAAAAACGGGCGGGCAGGGGCCTATTTGTGGGGGCCCGTTTGCTGTTGCACAGCAGGCGGCAAAGGCCTGGTTCCCGCAAGGAATAAAGTGCCCCGAGCAAGGCTTGCAGCAATCTTTACAAACGCTTCAGATAGGTAGATATGCCAATTCCACGGTATGCAAGGATCGAAATGAGGTCAGGCGTTTGCAACTGGATTTCAATGGAATACCAGGCAAATATGAGCAACTGTTTTGGGGGCCGGAACAGTGATGCTTCGCAGTCGATCGTGCACAAACCATTGCTTGCACCCGTTTACTTTAAGTAACCAATCAGGCTTTAAGTGGTATGGACAGCGTGCCGACATCTGAGTATCCGCCCGCTTCTCCCTGTCACGTTAGTTGACTATCATTATTGTCTTGCGCAGAGACTAGCGCCGTTCTTTGATCATTAGGCCCCCCAGTCACCTGAGAGGCCTAGCTTTACCGTTGGAACACTACGCATCATGGGTAGGATCTTCACCCGCGCCGCTTTGGGCGCCGGCCTTGCTTTTGCTTTGACTGCAACGGCCCATGCCAGTTTGGCCATCCAAACTTTTTCATTCAACAATGGCGCTGAATTTGGCGCGGCCGGTGGGTCACTGTCAACCAGTTCCCTGGTCAGCGGTAATGCGATTCAGGCGCTGAGTTACGATTTTCGCGCGGGTGGCCAATATGTGGCCAGTACTTTCTCCCTCAATACGCCGACGGTCGCCACGCATGTTCGATTCCGGGTGCGCGCGTCCATGACCGTGCGCCTCGCGCTGCGCGTGACGGACGACAGCGGCCAGACACTGCAGTACGCCATCGACCGGACCAACGCGTCGCCCGACGACCACGGCTGGGTTGTCCAGGCGGTCGATCTGTCCAAACCTTCCGGCAAATGGGGCGGCGCCAACACGGGCGTGCTGACCGGCCGGATCGTGAGCATGTCCCTGATGGTCGACCATGGCGCGGCCACGGGCGTGATCGGCACCGCGTATTTCCGCGACATCGAGGCGCTGACGCTGAGCCTGGGCGCGCTCCTGCCCGTCCTGCCGCAGCCGGCGCTCAACATCGCCACGCCCGTCTTCTCCGAGGGCAGCGAGTTCCCGGGCGCCAAGGGCAGCCTGCGCGTGGTGGCCGCCCAGACCGGCGATGCCGTGCAGAGGCTGTCATACGACTTCAGCACGGCGGGCCGTTACGTGGGCTCCATCATGACGCTGGCCACGCCGGTCGAAGGCGCCTATGTGCGCTTCAGGCTGCGTGCCCCCTCGCAAAACAAGATCTCGCTGCGCGTGACGGACAGCAGCAACCAGATCCTGCAGTTCCTGATCGATCGCAGCAATGCGCCGGTCGACGCCATGGGCTGGACCACGCACACGGTGCGCCTGGCCAACCCCACGGTGTACTGGGGCGGTGCGAACACCGGTCAGGTGCAAGGCGCCATCAAGACCTTGTCCATCGTCACGGACAAGAGCACCTCCGGCGTCCTGGCGGGTGCCATCTACCTGCGCGACGTGGACGTGCTCAATCACGCGCCCTCGCCCTCCGACCTGCTGGCCAGCGAGGCGCCCGCCACCTTCTCCGTGGCGGCGCTCTACAGCAACACGACGGGCCAGAACAAATTGGTCACCGGCCCTGCCACCGCTTCCGGCGACAGGACGCAGACCATCACCTACGACTTCACGCAAAGCACGGCTTACCTGGGTGTGCGCTTCCAGCTCAGCACGATGGTCGCGGCCAACACCATGCGCTTCCTGATGAAGGCGCCCGCCGGACTGCAGGTCGGCGTGCGCTTCATCGACGAGTCGGGCCAGGTCTTCCAGGCCCGCCTGGTCAAGCCCGTGGGCGTGCTGGATGACAACGGCTTCGTGCAGTACGCCGTCAAGCTCAACCAGGGCGAAATCCACTGGGGCGGCACCAACACCGGCATCGTGCAAGGCCGCATCCGCGAAGTGCACCTGGCCATCGACGAGAGCATCAACCACGAGCTCAACCAGGTGTCCACGGGCGACATCGTCGTGCGCCAGTTCCAGTTCACCAACGAGAACGACCAGCTCGAGCTGAACCCCGACGCGGCCACGCAGGCCGGCTTGCGGACCAAGGGCACGGACCCGACCAAGGTCATGGGTGTCGTGGTCTCCGGCGACCAGACGCGTGACGTGGACGAGGCGGCGGCCGCGGGCTTCAAGTTCGTGCGCATGGACATGAACTGGGCCGGCGTCGAGCACACGAAGGGCGTGTACGACTTCAGCAGCTATGAGACCAAGATCACGCGCATCCTGTCCAAGGGCATGACGCCCTTGCTGATCCTGGCCTACAACAACCCCTTGTACCTGGCCAACGCCGTGGACGCCACCGCCGGGCATTCGGGCATCGCCGATGCGTCCAACCGCGCGGCGTTCGCCGAGTTCGCGCGCCGGGCCGCCCTGTACTACAAGGGCCGTGGCGTGCTGTTCGAGATCTGGAACGAGCCCAATGGGCGCGGCTTCTGGCTGCCCGGGCCCGATGCCGATGGCTTCGCCGATGCGCTGGCAGCGGCCGCCCAGGCCATCCGCACGGTGGACCCGACTTGCACGGTGCTGTCGGGCGGCCTGGCCGATTCGGCTGAGCTGACCTACCTCAAGCGCCTGGGCCAGCGCGGCGTGCTCAATGGCGTGAGCGGCGTGGGCTACCACCCGTACACGCAGGCCTCGCCCGAGATCCAGGCCAGCTACACCATGGCCCGCCGCGGCTTGCTCAAGCAAACCAACGTGACGCCTGGCCTGTGGAACACCGAGGTGGGCGTGTCCTCGTCCTGGTACGGCAACCTCGATGGCACGCAAGACGCCAACCGCCTTTCGCAGGCCGTGATCGTGTCGCGCAACGTGCTGTCGAGCTGGGCCTTGAACGACCCGCTGCATGTGGTCTACCGGCTGCGCGACTACGGCACCACCGCCGCCGAACGCGACCCGGCCAACATTTACTACACGCCCTACAGCGCGACCAACAAGGAGCACAACTTCGGTCTGCTGGCCACCGACTACACGCCCAAGCCCGCCCGCAAGGCGATCGCGCAGCTGTTCGCCGCCGCGTCCGGCAGGCAGTACCAGGGCATGGTCACGGGCACGCCCTCGGCCATCCAGGCGATGAAGTTCGTGGGTGCCGCCAAGGAAACGGTGTTCGTGGCCTGGTCGGGCACGCCCAGCTTCCAGGGCGGTGTCACGGTGCTCAACCGCTGCAACAGCAGGCTCGATCTGGCGGGCAACGCGGTGGCGTCGAGTTCGTGCGTGACCGATGTCGTCGGCAACCCGGTGACCTGCACGTCCATCAGCAACAACAGCCGGATGATCTGCCCGGTGTCGACGGACAAGGGCCCGATCTTCATCCGCATGTCGCAGTAAGTTCACGCGGCGGGGCGCTCGCCCGCCCGCCCGTTCTACCGCTTGCCCAGGCCACGGCCCGTCCTCATGGATGGGCCGTGGTTTTTTCAATGTCTGGACATTGGCATCTTCGGACGCGATACTGTGGCCCGACCCCGGCCAAGAGGATGGCCGCGGGCTTTCAACCGGGAGCGCACCGATGCTGGTCAGCATGGATTCCAAAGTTGTACAACTGGGGCAGTACAAGGTCATCAAGGGCGAGAGTTCGGTGTCGGGGCTGTCGTCCGGCGCCTTCATGACCGTGCAGCTGCACCTGGCCCATTCGGCGAGCTTCGCCGGGGCGGGCATCATCGCGGGCGGGCCCTTTCGCTGCGCCGAGTCCTTCAGGGCGGCGGCGATGCTGGCCGAAGACGCCTACATGCAGAACGCGCTGTACATCTGCATGAACCCGCTGGTGCCGCAGTCGGGGCCCAATGCGCAGAAGCTGGCTCAGCTGGCGCGCGAGACGGCCGACGCCGGCGAGATCGATGCCATCGAGCACCTGGCCGACGACCGCGTCTACATCTTCACGGGCAGCGAGGACACGGTCGTGTACTCGGACGTGGTGGCGCGCACGCGCGAGTTCTACAAGCTGCTGGGCGTCAAACCCGACAACATCAGGTACTGCGATGACGTGCCGGCCGGCCACTCGATCATCACGGACAACCCGGAAGACTCGCCGCTGGGCACCAACCAGCCGCCCTATATCAACCAGGGCGGCTTCATGCAGTCGCACGACATCCTGCGGCACATCCACGGGGCGCTCAAGCCGCCCGCCGAGCACCTGAGCGGGCGCCTGTTGCGCTTCGACCAGAGCGAGTTCTTCAACGAGCAGACGCGCGCGAGCATGAGCCGTTTCGCCTATGCCTACGTGCCGCGCGCGGTGGAAGAAGGCGCGCCGGCCCGCGTGCACATCGCGCTGCATGGGTGCAAGCAGGGCTACAACTACACCGAGTACGTGAATGGCCGCGTCGACATCCAGGCCAACCCGCCCTACGGCAACCGCTACTTCACGACCACGGGCTACAACCACATCGCCGACAGCAACGACATCATCGTGCTGTACCCGCAGGCCGAAGGCGCCGACGATGGCGTGACGCAGAACCCCGATGGCTGCTGGGATTGGTGGGGCTACACGAGCCCGAACCCCAACCAGCCGGACTACTACGCCAAGGACGCGATCCAGATCAAGGCCATCCACGCCATGCTGCAAAGGCTGGGCGGTTGAGCGACCGGGACCATTGAATCAGAAAGGGCATGCACATGGCCAGAACGAAGATGACGCCGGCAGTGGCGTCGGCGCCGACGACGATGGAGCTGTTGCCGTCCACGCCGCAGACCTCTTCGCCGACACCGCCCGAGGTGGTCGCGCCGATCACACCGACCGCGCCCCTGATGCGGGCGCAGAAGATGAACATGATGATGGGCCAGTTGATGGCGCGCAGCATGAGCAACCAGGTGAGCTCGGCCGTCGTGCTGCCGACGAGCCTCGATCCGGACACCTGGAGCGAGCTGTCGATGATCCAGCAGGCGGTGGTGCGGCGCCTGCAGCAGCAACAGAAGGACTGGGTGCAGGGCTGCGAAAGCATTGCGCTGGAGTACAGCCAGTTGAAGCTGGCCAACACGATGTCGAAGTTCGTCGAGCAGGAGTACAACATCGTGGCGCAGTTCGGCACGCTGCTGTCCAGCCAGGCGGCGAGCTGGTTCAGCCTGATGGAGAACATCCAGGTCGACTACGCCTACTGGCTCTCGCAGAAGCGCGCCGCCTCGGCACCCTGATGGCGCCTTGGATGCGTCCCGCTGCAGCCGGCCTCAGCCACCCTTGAGCGCGCGCCTGACCATCTTGCCCAGATCGACCTTGGCGATCGCCATGCGCTGCCCGACCGCGGGCAGCTCGAGCGGCACGTAGCCGCCGTCGTCGGCCCAGGCGTAGAAGCCCAGGCTTGGGTCGTTCAGGGGCATGGCGAAACGAAAGCGCACGCTGCTGGCCATGCCTTCGGGCGTCACGTCGTCGATGGTCACGTCGAAGGCGCCCGCGTGCACCGTGTCGCCGGGCTTGAACGGCAGGGTCTTGAAGTCGCGGCTCATCGCGTCGCCGAAGCCGCGCGTGCCCGAGAGGCGGATGGTGTGCCCGTCGAGCACGGTGAGCGTGAGGTCCTGGATGCCTTCGGCCAGGGCCTGGATGGACGCCGGGTTGCGCACGCCGAAATAGCTGCGGATGGCCGGGAAGTAGTACAGCAGCATCGGCGCGGGCGGGTTCAGCAGGATCATGTGCGGGCGGGCGTCGGGCAGCGACAGGGGCTCGTCGTGCGCCGTGAGCCTGGCCACGCGGTGCATGAAGAGGGCCGTGCCCGTGCTCATCAACGGGAAGACGACCAGGTGCACGAGCATCATCAGCACGACGACGGCCTTGGCGCCCCATGAGACCGTGCCTGTGTGCTGCCGGCGCGTGGCCGTGAACCGCGTGAAGAGCACGGCGAACACGGCGCTCAGGCCGATCTCGGCGTTGAGCAGCAGGCGGTCGCTGGGCTCGGCGGCGCAGACGGGCACCAGCGCGAACAGGGCGCCCAGCGCGAAGAAGCGCGCCTGCCGCGAGGCCCACAGCCCGAAGTACCGGCCCACGCCGATGCACAGCAGCACCGTGGCGCCCGCCCCAAAGGCATACAGCAGCTTGATGTGCTGCGGCAGTTCGTTGAAGACCGCCGCCGAGGCGCCGAACAACAGCGCCAGCAGCAGCGTGGGCAGGCGCATCAGCAGGGCCAGGCCGAAGCGCGGCAGGCTGGCGCCGGGATCGATGTAGGCGCCCGAGCCGATGCTGCCGTAGCCCATGTACGTGTAGCCCACGCGCCAGGCCACGACGATGGCCAGAAAAGGCAGCAAGGCCAGCAGGCGGCGTGGCCAGGGTGTGTCTTGTTCATAAGCCAGGGCATAGGCCGCGAGGTAGCCCACGGTGGCGATGGCGGCTTCGGCGCAGAGCAGGCCCAGCGTCAGCGTCGACATGGCCAGGGCGCCATGCAGCATGCGGCGCCGGCTGCGCCATTGGTGGTAGGCCATGACCGTCGTCACGGCGAAGCAGGCGGACATGAGCTGGTTGCGCGCGGCCAGCCATGCCACGATGAACAGGTGCAGGCTGCTGACGGCGAAGATGAGCGTGGCCAGGCCGGTGCGCACGGGGTCGTCGTCGAGCATGCGGTAGAGCCTGCCCAGCAGGTAAACGAGCAGGCCGTACCAGCAGATGCTGTGCAGGTGCAGCATCACGGGTGTGTCGGGCCAGAGGCGGTAGTCGAGCCACTGCGTCAGCTCGGTCAGGGGGCGCCAGAACGACAGCTTCAAATGGTCGGCGGCCCACCATTGCACCTGGCCTGTTTCCTTGAGGGTCTGGATGAATGCCGCCGCCTGGCCATCGACGAACGTGAAAAGGCCGAAGAAGGTGCCGGAGTGCGGGTGGCTGAGTCTCGCCGATCAGCAGGCTGCGGTGGATGTAGTCATCGCCGATCAGGCCGACGTTGAGCGTGGGCGCCGCGATCAGCATGCTGAGCAGGGCCAGCAGGGGGATGCACCAGGGGTGCGAGAAGAATCGGCGCCACATGGGTACAGCAAGAAGCGGTCGCGAAGCGGGCATGATGCCGCGCCAGGTGCGCCCGTTGTATGAGGACAAGCCCATATCGCCCCCTGTTTGGGTATGCTGCGGGCATGCCTTTGCCGCCTATTCGTCCTCCAGTCACGGGTACACCCAGCCCATGTGTGCGCAATTGCACACTCAATGACCAGGACGTGTGCCTGGGTTGCGGCCGCACGCTGGCCGACATCACCGGCTGGACGAAGATGAGCGAGCCCGAGAAGGCCGAATGCGTGACGCAGGCGCGGGTGCGTCTGGGGGCGTTGGGGCGGCCCTGGTCGGCGTCACAAGGTCATGGCTGACACGTAGCCGGTCATCTCCAGGTAGCCGCTGCCGACCACCTGGCCTTGCGCGTCGCGCAGCTCGCTGAGGCCTTCCCAGTAGACGTTGCCGGTGCTGTGGCGGCTGTCGAGCTCTTGCTGGTCGAAGCGGGCGCGCAGGGTGTAGCGGGCGCCGGGCAGGTCGATGGCCCACTCGACGGGGTAGCGGGCGCCGGTGGCGGGGCTGGTCCAGATGCGGCCGGGTGTGAAGCGCACGTCGCCGTTTGTCAGCGTCTGGCTGGCCTGACCGGGCTGGCGCAGGCTGCCGCCGCTCCACAGCGTGCTGCCGTCTTTGCGGCGCAGGCGGAAGGCCGTGAGCGTGGCGCCGTTGTGCAGGTTGATGCCGACCCAGTCCCAGCCGACCGTGTCGGGTGCCAGCAAGGTCTCGCCCCATTCGTGGTCGAGCCAGGCCGTGCCCTGCACGTCCAGCGTCTGCTGCCCGGCTTGTTGTGGGTATTGGATGCGGCCTTGTACCTGCAACTGGGGCTGCGTGTAGTAGTGGGTCGCGTAGCGCGTGCCGGGGGCCTTGCGCGAGAAGCCCGCGTCGCCTTGCTGCAGCAGGGCTTGAGTCTGCGTGAAGCGCAGGTCGAGCGTGAAGTCGCGCGCGGCCACGTGGCTTTGGTAGACGCTGTGCGTGGCCGTGCCGCTGCGCTGCAGTGTCCAGTCGCGCAGCGTGATGCGGGTGTCGCCCTGCGCGGCATCGCTCAGGCCGAAGCCCACGCGGGCGATGCGCTGGTCGTGCATCAGCTTGCCTTGGTCGACGTCGCTCAAGGCCGTGTGCGCGAAGACCAGTTGCCGTGTGGCGAAGCGGCTGCCGCTGGCACGGGCCGTGTCCACGCGCGATCGGAAGAAGGTGATCTGAAAGCCCAGTGGCTGCCTGATCCGCGGGGATGTGAGCTGGCCGGTGATGTACCACCACTCCGTGCGGTAGGCGGGGTGGGCGCCGAAGTCCAGCGGGAAGCGCAAGGCTTCATCAGGACGGATGACGGGTGGCGCATCCTCTGCGGCTTGGGCGCACGGCGGTTGCCACAGCGCGAGGCCCGTGGGCATCAGGCACAGCAACTGCCTGCGTGTCAGCATGGGTTTCGAAAGGGGCTTGTTCATGCGCGGCTCACCAGTCTTCCTTGACGGCCATCACGGCATCGCGGCCCACGGCGGCGCGGCCCGCGAGCAAGGCCGTGAAGGTGCCCGCGGCGATCACGCTGCCGCACAGGGCGGCGAGCTTGTCCCAGGGCAGCAGCATGTCCATGGTCCAGTGAAAGCTCTGCGGGTTCACGACGTCGACCAGCACCAGGCTCACGCCGATGCCCAGCGCCAGGCCGAGCAAGGCACCCAGGCTGGTCAGCACGAAGCCCTCGCCGCCCACGATGACCAGTATCTGCTTGCGCGTGAAGCCCAGGTGGCCGAGCAGGCCGAACTCCTTGCGCCGCGCCAGCACCTGCGCCGAGAAGCTCGCCGCCGTGCCGAACAGGCCGATGCCGATGGCCACGGCCTGCAGCCAGTAGGTCACGGCGAAGCTGCGGTCGAAGATGCGCAGCGTGGTCTGGCGGATCTCGCGCGGCTCGGCGAACGCGATGAGGCTGCCGTCCACGCCCTGCGCCGATGCCGCTTGCCGAATGCTGGTTTGCACATCGGCCGTGCGGGCTTCGGGGGCCAGCCACAAGGCCAGGTCGTTGATCTCGGTATCGCCGGTCAGGCGGCGGTAGTCGGCCTCGTCGATCACGATGGCGCCTTGCTGGCGGGCGTAGTCGCGCCACACGCCTCTGACGTGCGCCTCGGTGGGCGGCTGGCCCGAGCGCAAGGGCAGGCGCAGCAGTGTGCCGGGCCGCGCGTCGTACAGGTCGACCATGGCCTCGCTCACGTAGATGCCGATGTGGCCGGGCCTGGCGGGCACCGTGTCGCCGACCAGGGGCAAGGCGCGCTGGGCATCAGCGTTGGAGGCGATGTTCAACGGGCGCGACAACAAGGCCACGGCCGGTTGATCGGGCCGCAGGCTCAACTGGCTCACGCGGATGCCGATGGCGCGCGTCACGCCGGGCAGGCTGGCGATGCGGGCCAGCAGGGCCTGGTCCAGATGCAGGGCGTCATTGCCGTCGGTCGTCTTGCTGGTGCGGGCATACAGGTCGGCGGGCAGGACCACATCGAGCCAGGCCGTGACCGAGCCTCTGAAGCTGGCGACCATCACCGTGAGCGCCACCGACAAGCTCAGGCTCGCCACGACGCCCGCCATCGCCACGGTGGCCGTGTGCCGCATGCGCTGCGCGCGCGCCAGCGACAGCAGCAGCGGCGGGTGCCGCGCCAGGCTCTGCCTGGGCCACAGCCGCATCAGCGCATGCAGCATGAGCCCGACGAAAGCCGGCACACAGGCGATGCCGCCAATGAGCAAACAGGCCACGGCCACATAGGCCCACAACGGCACGCCGCCCACGGCGGGCAGGCGCGTCAAGCCCAGCCCGATCAACAACACGAGCGGGCCGGACCAGGCCTTGCGCGTGGCCTGGGCCGCGTCCCCCAGGCCCTTGAGTGCCTGCGCGGGTGCGAGGTGCTGCGCCATGCGCGCGGGCAGCAGCCCGCCCACGACCGCGGCCAGCACGCCCAAAGACCCATACAGCAAGGCCGCCCAAAGCGACCACTGCAGGCGCGGCGCGATGCCCGGGAAGTAACCGCCGCCCAGGTCGCCCGCCAGCAGCTTCAAGGCCGTCGCGGCCAGGCCCGTGCCCATCGCGATGCCCAGCACGGACCCCAGCAAGCCGATGAACGCCGATTCGAGCAGCACCAGTTGCAGCCGCTCCCGGGCGCTCAAGCCCAACACGCCCAGCAAGGCGAACTGCTGCTGCCGCTTGGCCACCGACAAAGACAAGATCGAGAACACGAGGAACGCGCCCGTGAACAACGCGACCAATGCCAGCACCGTGAGGTTCACGCGGTAGGCCCGCGAGACGTTGGACACGCGCTGCGTCGAGTCCTCGGCCGAGTCGCTGAGCACGCCATCGGGCAGGTGCAGCGCGGCCACGACCTCCTTGGCCTGCGCGCCGTGTGTCAGCTTGATGTCCAGGCGGCTCAACCGGCCGCGCATGTCGAACGCATCTTGCGCGCCCGCGATGTCCATGACGCCCAGCGCCTCGCCCGGCGCACCGATGCGGCCGACCACGCGCAGCGACACGAGCTTCAGGCCCGCCTGCACGCTCACACGTTCACCGGGCTTGACACCCAGGCTGCGCTGCGCCGAGGCGTTGAGGAAGATGACATCGGGCGCGAACAGCGTGAGCCTGTCGACACCCGGCAGCCGCATGTCGAGCTGTGGCCACAGCGTGGGCGTCATCGGCGCGGCCACGAGCGGGTCCAGGCCGAGGATGCGCAAAGGCTTGTTGCCCGCCTGCGTGCGCACCTCGATGACCGGGCTGGCGATGTCCACCTGCGGCTGCCTGGCCACCAAGGGATAAAGCGCCTCATCCAGAGCGCCATGCGCCGCCCGCAAACTCAGGTCGGCCTGGCCGTTGACCGAGCGCACGGCCGCGCTGAACTCGCTCAGGGCCGACTCGTTGATCAAATGCACGGCAAAGGCCAGCGCCACGCCCAGCAACACGGCGAGCACGGCCGTGCTGTGGCGCAGGCCGTGATGGCGCAGCTCCTGCCACGAAAAGCTGCGCAGCAGGCGCCAGATGGGTGAGGCGTCAGGGCTCGGTTTGGTCATCGAGCCCGATGCTAGCTCGAACCGGCGTCAGGCCCTCCATGCCCTGCCGCCTGTGGCTTCTCACGCAAACCGGCGGTTATGCTCTGCCGCAAACACATTGCCGAGAGACACCATGTTCAAAGCCATCCTCATCCACAAAGACGAACAAGGCTACCGCGCCGCCCTGCAAGACATCGACGACACGGCCCTGCCCGAAGGCAACGTGACCGTGCGCGTGGCCTGCTCGACGCTCAACTACAAGGATGGTCTGGCCATCACGGGCAAGTCGCCTGTGGTGCGCAAGTTCCCGATGGTGCCGGGCATCGACCTGGCGGGCACGGTCGAGACCAGCCAGCACCCCGACTGCAAGCCGGGCGACCAGGTCGTGCTCAACGGCTGGGGCGTGGGCGAAACGCACTGGGGCGGCCTGGCGCACAAGGCCCGCCTCAACGGCGACTGGCTGGTGCCTTTGCCCAAGGCCTTCACGCCCGCGCAGGCCATGGCCATCGGCACGGCGGGCTACACGGCCATGCTCTGCGTGATGGCGCTGGAGCGCCAGGGCCTTACGCCCGACAAGGGCGAGGTGCTGGTGACCGGCGCGGCCGGCGGCGTGGGCAGCGTGGCCGTGGCCATCCTGGCCAAGCTGGGCTACCAGGTCGCGGCCGTCACGGGTCGCCCGCAAGAAGCCGACTATCTCAAACAGCTCGGTGCCACCCAGGTGCTCGACCGCGCCGAGTTCAACGCGCCCGGCAAGCCCCTGGCCAAAGAGCGCTGGGCCGCCGCCGTCGACACGGTGGGCAGCCACACGCTGGCCAACGTCTGCGCGCAGATCAAGTACCGAGGCGCCGTGGCCGCCTGCGGCCTGGCCGGTGGCATGGACTTCCCGGCCAGCGTCGCGCCCTTCATCCTGCGCGGCGTGACCCTCGTCGGCGTGGACAGCGTCATGTGCCCGCGCCCCGAGCGCCTGCAAGCCTGGCAGCGCCTGGCCGCCGATCTCGACGTCGGCAAGCTGGCGCTCATCACGCACGAGATCAGCCTGCTTGAGGCCATCCCCACCGCGCAGAAACTGCTCGACGGCCAGGTGCGCGGCCGTGTCGTCGTCAAGATCGATGCCTGAGGACGTCGCCAAGCATCTTCACGCCTCCGTACCTTGCTGATCAGATGAACTGGCGATCATGGCGGATACCCCTTCAGTTTCAAGCCGTGCCGCCGATAAAGAAGATCGGTATCAGTTTGTTGCACGCATGAAGAGGTAGTAGTTATGGCGCAAATCCTGGTCGTTGACGATTCGAGCACCGTTCGCAACGAGGTTGGTGATTTCCTCAAGAAAAACGGTCTGGACGTGATCACCGCCGTCGACGGCGTGGACGGTCTGGCCAAACTCAAGGGCGACCCGCGCGTCAAGCTGGTCGTCTCCGACGTGAACATGCCCAACATGGACGGGCTGACCATGGTCGAGAAGATCCGCAGCGAGCAGCACAACGCCGCCGTCAACATCGTGATGCTGACGACCGAGAGCTCCAGCATCATGAAGGAGCGCGGCAAGGCGGCCGGCGTGAAAGGCTGGATCGTCAAGCCCTTCAAGGGCGATGCCGTGCTGGCGACGTTCAAGAAGCTGGCCGAAGGCTGAACGTCAGGCAGAGCCGGGCAGAGACAGCGAAGGCGCCTTCAAGACGCCACAACGAAGGCGGCCCCTCAGGCCGCCTTTCGCCATTCACGGGCCACTTGGGCGCCAGGTGAATTCCCAAGCCTTGGTATTGCACCATGCAAGAGCGCGTTATCCCTGTGGGTGTCCACGCGACGGGCGCGACATGTCAAAATGCCTGCGCGATCACTTGAGCAAAGAAGGAAAGCCGTGACCGTTCAGGGTTCGACGCACGATGCGTCAGAAGATGCTCGCCACAGCCCGCGCGTGACCGTCGCGTGGCGAGCCAGGGTGATCACCGGGCCGCAGTCCTACGAGGACGTCCGCGTGGTCAACATCTCGGACGACGGGCTGGGGTTCATGTGCAACCTGGCCCTGGCTGCGGGGAACGTGCTGATGATGGCCATGGCCATCCCCGATCCGCGCGACCGCAGCCAGTTCTGCTACGTGACCTTGCAGGTCAAGGTCGTGCACCACATCATCTCGGGTTCGAAGTTCCGCATCGGCACGCGCCTGGTGCAGGCCGACGACACGGCCAGGCGGCTCATCGCGCACTGGTACAGCAAGGGCTGACGCCAGCCGGCTGGCTCGCCTCACCAACCACATCACATCTGGCTGGCGCGGAAATCGGCTTCCTTTTCGAGCAGGTCGGTCAGCACGGAGATGGCCTGCGTGCGCCGCACGTCGAAGTTGCGGTCGATGCCTTCGGGGTCGCCGCGTTCGCGGTGCTGGGTGCGGATGCGGTCCAGCAGGCGGATCTGCGGGTACAGGGTCTCCAGCGCATCCAGATCGGCGATGGCGTGCATGTGGCGGGCCACGGTCGTGAGCGCCTCTTCGCGCGAATCCTGCGTGAGCACGGCCAGCGGCGGGCTGATGGTCACGTCGGGCAGGCCCTTGGCATTGCTCAGCAGCAGCTTGGCCGGGTGCTCGGCGCACAGCACGCTGCGCATCAGCTTGGGCTGGGCATGCGGGTCGTTCACGAAGGATTCGACCACGCCGCCCACGCCGCGCGCCATCAGGCCGCGGATGCGCGCGTCCTGCAGGCCCACGCGCGGGCCGGCGCCGCTGTTGGCCATCTCGATGCAGCGCTTGCCCGATGCCGACGCGGTGAAGCGGTCGGCATCGAACACGACCTTGGGCAGCTCTTTCAGCGCGGCGGGCAGCAGGTCGGCGAGGTTGACCCACAGCAGCCGGCGCGGCTGGCTGTACAGCGCGTCCACGCCGAAGGGGCGGTCGGGGCTGGCCCAGAACGCGGCGGCGTCGACGGGCAGGATGTCGCCCATGCGGCTGAGGAACTGCTTGCCCGTGAGGCCCTCGGCCTGCTGGTACATGGCCGTGGCGATGCCGCGGCGCTGGTGCTCGTAGGCGACCTGCACGTCCTGGTCTTCCAGGTAGGCGCCGCTGGCATTGAAGGTCAGCTCGGCCACGGGTTCGCCGTGGGGCAGCGAGCCCATGTAGGCGACGATGCGGTCGGGCTCGTTGGGGCCGACGCCGGCCTGGTACTTGAGCACGTAGCCCAGGTCGTAGGCCTTGGTGGCGGGCTGGACTTCGGCGACGAGGTTGAGCACCTCGGTCTCGCCGTCGTACACGCCGGCCTTGATCTTGACCGGGAAGCTCGCGCCGGGGCGGCTGGGGTTGCCGACGTAGTAGGTGTGCTGGGTCATTTCCAGCTGGAAGTCGCAGGCGCCATAGGGGATCTTCTGCCCCAGCTCCAAGGTCCGATTCAGGTAGACATCCATGCCGACTCCCATGTGTAGCTCTTGGATTGTGCGGTGCGCCTGTGTGCGTGGAAACCCCGATCAGCGGTGGGTATCCGGTGGATTTGGTGAAAAAAAGCGGGCCCCGAAGGGCCCGTCAGAAGGCATGCAAGGTGCCATGCCGCTAGGAGGAGACAAACATGCAATGAAACAACACTCAACTACCTCTGCCGCAAGAAAATTCAATGCATCTGGATGGCGCCAGCCGCCTTGCCCTTGCCAGCACGCGCCGGCGGGTTGCACAGGCCGCACACGAAGTGGCGCGAAATCTCATGAGGGTGGCTCACGAAGTGGCCGCCGCACTTCGAGCACTTGGTCATCGTCAACATGCCGTTGT
>JASGJC010000037.1:0-54073 GCA_049840915.1 Aquabacterium sp. | reverse complement strand
ACGTATTGCTAAGGTTAGAGGGAAACACACGATAGAATCCGAACAGCACCTATGTGCTGGCGCTCGATGAGGTGGCCAGCCTGCAGCCCGTGAACTGGGTCACGCTGATACCGGGGCCGTTGCCCGCCTTGATCGGCCTCATCGGCACAAGGGCTACTGTGTCCTTGTACGACTTGCGGATCTCGCTGCACTGCCCGGCCACGGTGGCGCCGCGCTGGACGGCGCTGAGCCGGCAGGTGAATGTGGCGCTGGCTTCGATGCCTCCCACAAGCACCTGCGCCGCCCCGATTAGGCGGTGGCCAGGCTGTCAGCGTGCAGGCATTGGGTCACCATCTGGTGCATCTGTGGTTTCATCAGACAAACTGGCCCATCGTGAGCCTGGCATCCGTGGGACACATCAAGAAGCAGCGCCGGAGTGCTACATAACAAACAGTAGTTGTGAGATGTGGACATTTGGCAGAACATTCACTGTGATTGCCGTTTCGTTTGTGCTGCTGCTGGGCATCGGCACCACTGATTGGGTCATCCATTTCCTCATGCATGAGCTACCTGGTCACGCACACACAGGGTGTTGGAGCACTGCTGCCTTGCTCAGCCTGTCAGGATGCCCAGACAGGCCAGCGTGGCTTCATCATCACGGGCCAGGAGACTTATCGACCTTTACGAAGCGGCCGCGCGCAACATCCCGGCCGCGGTCAAGGAGCTGCAACAGGACCTGATTGCGGACAGCCCCGCCGAGCAAGCTCACCGGGGGCGCTGGTGCCGCTGGCCATGGCCAAACTCGACGAGTTGAAAGACGATCCAGATGCGGCGCAAGGATGGGCGCGATGCCGTCACGGCCCGCGTTCAGACCGGCATCGGCAAGGACATGGATGACATGCGTGTCATTGCCGCGCAAACGGAGCAGGAGGAACGCGGTTTGCTCAAGGAGCGTGCGGAGGATGTCGAGAAGGCTGCCAATGGCGCGCGCACGACCATTGTCTACGGCACCTTGTTCTGCGTGGTGTTCGTCTGCGCGGCGGGCTTCATCATCACGCGATCCTTGACGCGCGAAATCGCTTCGGCCGTGCGGCATGTGCAGCAGTCGTCGGCCGAGTTGCAATCGGCGTCCACGCAGCAGGCTGCGGGGGCGCGGGAGTACGCCACGGCCATGACCGAGATCACGACCACCATCAGCGAGTTGCTCGCCACCTCGCGGCAGATCGCCGAGAGCGCGCAGCGCGTGGCCACGGTCGCCGAGCAGACGCTGGGCGCCACGCGCGCAGGCGACGGCGCCGTCACGCGCAGCGACGAGTCGATCACCGGCATACGCCAGCAGGTCGACGTGATCGTGAACCACATGCTCGATCTGGGCAAAAAGTCGCAGCAGATCGGGGCCGTGCTCGACATCGTCTCCGAGCTGGCCGAGCAGACCAACATCCTGGCCATCAACGCCACGATCGAGGCCAGCGGGGCGGGCGAATCGGGCCGGCGCTTCGCCGTGGTCGCCGACGAGATCCGCAAGCTGGCCGACCGCGTGGCCGGCTCCGACCAAGGAGATCCGCACCTGATCGACGACATCCGCAGTGCCGTCAACACCACCGTGATGGCCACGGAGACCGGCTCCAAGTCGGTGGACAGCGGCTCGCGCATGTTCGGTGAGGTGGCATCGACCTTCAGCCAGATCACGGCGCTGATCGCCACGACGACCGAAGCCGCGCGCGAGATCGAGCTGTCGACCAAGCAGCAGACATCCGCCGTCGAGCAGGTGAACCTGGCCATCGCCAGCACGGCGCAGGCAACGAAGGAGACCGAGGCCAGCTCGAGCCAGACCTTCCAGACGGCCAGCCAGTTGGCGGGCCTGTCGAAGGACTTGTTGCGATTGGTCCAGCCATACACGGTGTCTTGAGGCATGAGCAAAGACCCATACCGCTATTTCAGGATCGAAGCTCGCGAGTTGCTCGACGAGATGAGCCGGGCTGTGCTCGACCTTGAAAAGGGCGCGGCGGTCGGGACCGGGATGGCCAAGCTGCTGCGCCTGGCGCACACGCTCAAGGGCGCGGCGCGGGTGGTGCGCCAGCACGGACTGGCCGATCACGCGCATGCCATCGAAGAGACGCTGACGCCATGGCGGGAAGGCGCGCAAGTCCTGCCTGGCGATGTGCTGACCGATCTGCTGGCCCGGCTCGATCAGATGGAAGGCCTGCTCGCGGCCTTGGGCAACGCGGAGGGTGCGCCTGCCGAGACAGGCGTGGCGAAACAGGTTCAAGCTCAGCCCGCCAAGGCGGCCGATGAGGCGTGGCGCGTGATCCGCACGGACATCGACGAGCTCGACGCCGTGCTGGCGGGCATCGCAGAAAGCCATGTGCAGACGGCCATGCTCAAGCGGCAGCTGCATGTGGCGGCCAAGGCGCGTGACCTGGCCGATCTGTTGCTCAACCAACTGACGCTGCGGCGTGGCCGCGAAAGCGCGGGGCAGGGCGGTGCGCTCAAGCTGGCCTCCGTGCGAGAGATGGCCGAAGACCTGTGCGCGACGCTGGGCAAGCTGGATGCGAGCCTCTCCCAAACCAGCGACCTGCTCGACCGCGAGTTGCGCCAGACCCGCGATACGGCCGAGCAACTGCGGCTGGCGCCGGCCAGGCAGCTCTTCAACGCCTTGGAACGCACCGTGCGCGATGTGGCGCAGGCACAAGGCAAGCAAGTGGCTTTTGCCGGCCATGGTGGAGATGTGCGCCTGGATGCCGAAGTGCTGGCCAACATCCAGCCGGCGCTGATCCAGATGGCACGCAACGCCGTGGCGCATGGCATCGAGCCGCCCGCGCTGCGGCAAAGCAAAGGCAAGCCCGAAGAAGGGCGGGTGAGCCTGCGCATCGTGCGCCAGGGGCGGCATGTGGTGTTCAGTTGCCAGGACGATGGCGCCGGCATCGACGCGCAGGCGGTGATGCAGGTCGCGCGGCGCCAAGGCCGGTTGGCGTCCGATGCGCCTGCCGATGCCGACACCTTGCTGCGCCTCTTGCTGGGCGGCGGCGTGAGCACGGCGGGGCAGGTGAGCGAGGTATCGGGACGCGGCATCGGGCTCAATGTGGTGGAAGAGGCCCGGCAGCGTCTCCATGGCAAGGTCTTCCTGCAGACGGAGGCCGGGCAGGGCACCACGCTGTCGATCAAGGTGCCGCTCTCGATCGCGTCGATGCCCGTGCTGGACATGGAAGCCGCCGGCGCCTTGGCGTCCATCCCGCTGGAGGCCGTCAAACAGACCGCGCGGCTGCCAGCCAGGGAGATCACGTTCAGCAGCCATGGCGACACCATCGTGCACGATGGCCTGTCGATTCCTTTTCTGCCTTTGTCCCGGGCCTTGAAGCGGCCTTTGACCGATGTGGTGCCGGGCATGTGGTCCGTGGCCATCGTGGATGGCAGCGAGGGCCTGGTCGCGCTGGGCGTGGACCGCCTGGTGGGCATCAGCAATGTGGTGATGCGGCCGTTGCCTGAACTGGCGCCGGCCAGCGAGCTGGTGGCCGGCGCATCGGTCGATGTGGAGGGGCATCCGCAGATCGTGCTCGATCCGCAAGGCCTGCTGCGCTGCGCGCTGGCCCAAGGCAGCCAGGCGCGGCCCATGGCGCCTGTGCGCCTGCCCATCCTCGTGATCGACGATTCGCTCGACCACGCGCATGCTGGAGCAGAGCATCCTCGAGTCGGCAGGCTACCTCGTGCATGCCGCGGCCTCGGCCGAAGAGGGCCTGCGCATGGCGCGCGAGCAGCGCTACGCCTTGTTCCTGGTCGATGTGGACATGCCCGGCATGGACGGCTTCACCCTGATGGCAACCATGCAGGCCGACCCGGTCCTGCGGCAGACACCGGGCATCCTGGTGACCTCGCGCGCCTCGCCGGAAGACCGGCAGCGCGGCAGGCAGGCAGGTGCCAGGGACTACATCGTGAAAGGCGAGTTCGCGCAAGCCGCCTTTCTGGACAGCGTGCGCAAACTCATTCAAACAGCGTGAGAACATGACGATGCAACGCCTGCGCGTGCTGGTGGTGGAGGACTCGGTCACGGTGCGCAAGCGCCTGTGCGAGGTGCTGGCCGCCGATGACGACCTCGAGGTCGTCGGCGAAGCCACCGATGGGCACGAGGCGATCGCCATGTGCATCGCGCTCAAGCCCGATGTCATCACGATGGACATGATGCTGCCCACAGTGACGGGCCTGGCCGCCACCGAGTACATCATGGCGCACTGCCCGACGCCGATCCTGGTCGTGTCCTCGTCGTCCAACCGGGGCGAGATGTTCCGCATGTTCGATGCGCTGACGGCAGGGGCCGTCGATGCGCTCGAAAAGCCCGATGGCGAGGACGATGAAGACTGGCCGATGCGCCTCGTGTCCAGCGTGAAGCTGGTCGCGCGCATCCGCGTCATCACGCACCTGCGCGGCAAGATAGGCGGCGCGCCCGTGGCCAAGGCGCGGCACAAGCCGCTGGCCGCGTCGAATGCGCGCGTCAACTGCCAACTCATCGCCATCGGCGCATCGACAGGCGGGCCTGGCGCGCTGGTCCACATCCTCAATGCCATGGTGGCGGCGCTGCCCGTGCCCGTCCTGGTGGTGCAGCACATCGGCGAGGATTTCGGCACGGCCTTCGTCGAGTGGCTCAACCTGCAGGTGCCGCAAAAGATCAGCTACGGCCAGGAAGGCCAGGCGTTGTGCCATTTGGCGGGGCACGTCCTGCTGGCGCCGCCGGGCAGGCACATGCTCGTCCAGCATGGCCGGCTTCAGTTGAGCAGCGGCCCCATGCGGCATTCATGCCGGCCCTCGATCGACATCCTCTTCGAATCCATCGCGCGCGAGTGCGCCGCGAGCACGGTGGCCTGCCTGCTCACGGGCATGGGGCGCGATGGCGCGGCGGGCCTGCTCGACATCAGGCAGGCGGGCGGGCACACCATCGCGCAAGACGAGGCCAGCTCCACCATTTACGGCATGCCCCGTGAAGCAGTCAGACTGGATGCGGCAGCGCAGGTATTGCCGCTTCAAGACATCGGTCCCGCGCTGACGTCGATGTACACGAATGAACAAAAGGTGCAGTCATGACCCATAACGTGTTGATCGTGGACGACAGCCTCACTGTGCGCATGGACTTGCAGGAGGCATTCGACGCGGCCGGCTTTCATTCACGCGGTTGCGCGACCGTGGCCGCCGCCAAGGACGCGCTGGGCCGCACACCGCTCGACGTGATCGTGCTGGACGTGCGCCTGCCCGACGGCGACGGCATCGAGCTGCTCGAGACCATACGCAACAACGACGCCACGGCGCAGGCCATCGTGCTGATGTTGTCCTCGGAGTCGGAAGTGAAGGACCGCATCCGCGGCCTGCGCACGGGCGCCGACGAGTACATCGGCAAGCCCTACGACACGCACTACATCCTGGCGCGCACGAACGAGCTGCTGCGCGCGCAGACAGCAGGCATCGGAGGCGGCGCCGGCCTCCGTGCTCATCATCGACGACAGCGCCACCTTCAGAGGCACATTGCGCGATGCGTTCGAAGAGGCGGGCTATCAGGTCCAGACGGCCGTTGACGGCGAAGACGGCCTGAAGATCGCGGCCTTGTCACGCCCGCAAGCCATCGTGGTCGACAGCGTGATGCCCGGCATCGATGGCGCCACGGTGATCCGGCGCGTGCGCCTGGACGCGGCCCTGCGCGGCATCCCTTGCCTGCTGATGACCGGCTCCGAAGACATCGGCGCCGAGCTGCGCGCGCTCGATGCCGGCGCGGACGCCTTCGTGCGCAAGGACGAGCGCACCGACCTGATCGTCGCCAAGCTGGCCGCGGCCATGCGCAGCGCGGCCAACGCCATGCCCGACGAGACCGCGAGCCTGCAAAGCCCCAAGCGCGTGCTGGCCGTCGACGACAGCATCACCTTTTTGCACGAGCTGTCGATCGTCCTGCGCGAAGAAGGCTACGACATCGTGCAGGCCCGCTCCGGCGAAGATGCGCTGGACCTGCTGGCCGTGCAGTCCGTCGATTGCATCCTGCTGGACCTGAACATGCCCGGCATCGGCGGCCGCGAAACCTGCGTGCGCATCAAGGCCGCGCCCGCCGTGCGCGACATCCCGCTGATCATGCTGACGGCGCAAGGCGACCACGCCACGATGCTGGATGGCCTGAGTGCCGGCGCCGACGACTACCTGCAAAAGTCGGGCAACTTCGATGTGCTCAAGGCCCGTGTGCGCGCCCAGATCCGCCGCAAGCAGTTCGAAGACGAGAGCCGGCGCATCCGCGTCGACCTGCTCAAGGCCGAGCTCGATGCCAGCGAAGCCCGTGCCGCCCGCGAGCTGGCCGAAAGCCGCGCCGAGCTCCTGGCCGCGCTGGCCCAGCAGAACGTGGCCCTGGCCGAAGCCAACAGCCAGTTGCAAGCCCGGCAAGATGAAATCGCCAAGGCCTACAGCGAGCTCACGGCGGCCAATCAGGCCAAGACCGAGTTCATGTCGACCATGTCGCACGAGCTGCGCACGCCGCTCAACGCCATCATCGGCTTCTCGTACATCATGATCGATGGCGCCAGCGGCCCGTTGACCAAGCAGCAGCGCGACTTCATCGGCCACATCCACGAGGGCGGCCAGCACCTGCTGTCATTGGTCAACGACATCCTCGATCTGTCGAAAATCGAAGCAGGCAAGGTCGACATCGACCTGGAGCCCCTGCATCTCGACAGCCTGTTGTCGGACGCCCTGAGCGTCGTGCAGGAGAAAGCCGCCTCGCGCGGCATCGCGCTGCATTGCCACGGCCTGAGGGTGCCCGATACCTTCAATGCCGATCGGCGCCGCGTCAAGCAGATCATCTACAACCTGCTCTCCAACGCCGTGAAGTTCACACCCGACCATGGCACGGTCACGCTCGATGCGCGCCTGGTCGACCACCAGCAGGCCGCCACGAACCTGCCGGGCTTCGAGCGCGGCGTGCGCATGGACCTGCCCGAAGGCGAGCACGCGCGCTATGTGCAGATATCGGTCACGGACAGCGGCATCGGCATCGCGCAATCCGACATGGACAAGCTCTTCAAGCCCTTCACGCAGATCAAGAACGAGCTGACGCGCCAGATCGAGGGCACGGGCCTGGGCCTGGCCACCGTCATGCGCCTGGCGCAGTTGCACGGCGGCACCGTGGCCTTGAGCAGCGAGCCCGGCAAGGGCAGTTGCTTCAGCCTGTGGCTGCCCTGGCGCACCGACGAAGCCAAGGCCGTTGAAGAGGATGCGGCCGATGCCGGCTTGCCGCTGGCGCTGGTCATCGAGGACGACAAGCAGGCGCTGAGCCTGATGAGCGCGCAACTGAAGACGGCGGGTTTCAGGGTGCGGCATGCGGTCTCGGCGGAAATGGCCCTGCAATACGTCAACGAGTTCACGCCCGACCTGATCACGCTGGACATCGTCCTGCCCGGCATGGACGGCTGGGACTTCCTGGCCCGCGTCAAGGAGCTGCCCTCGTGGGCCAACGTGCCCGTGGTCGTCGTGTCGATCGTGGCCAACCACGAGATCGGCGTATCGATGGGCGCGGCGGCCGTGCTGCAAAAGCCGTTCGGCCCGCACGAGCTGATGCACGAGCTCGACAGGCTGGGCTTCGCGCCCGCGCAAGACCAGGCGGTCAAGGTCGTGGTCGTGGACGACGACCCGCTGGCCGTCGAGCTCATGACGGCCTACCTGCAGCAGCCCGGCTACACGGTGCTGGCCGCGTATGGCGGGCAAGAGGGCATCGCCATGATCCAGCAGCACCAGCCCGATCTCGTCGTGCTCGACCTGTTGATGCCCGATGTGGGCGGCATCGAAGTGGTCGAGGCGCTCAAGAAAGAATCGGTCACCTCGCAAATTCCGGTCATCATGGTGACCGCCAAGCAATTCAGCGATGCCGACCGCCTGCTGCTCGACAGCCACGTGACCAGCGTCGTCAACAAATCCGAGTTGCATCACAACCGATTCATTGGCGAAGTGCGCCGTGCCTATGCCCGGCGTGCCTCGCACGCCACCGCATGACACGCCCGGCCGATTTCAGTTTCAAGCACCGACTCCGCGTTCGCTGGGTCGAGGTCGACGCCCAGCAAGTGGTGTTCAACGGCCACTACCTCACCTACCTCGATGCCGCCATCAGCGACTACTGGCGCGTGGTGGGCATGCCTTATCCGGATGCCTTCCGCTTCGTGCGCGGCGACGTGTTCGCGCGCCGCAACACGCTCGAATACCACGCGCCCGCACGCCTCGACGATTGGCTGGACATCGGCATCCGCTGCGAGCGCATCGGCACCTCGTCGATCACGATGATGTGGGCCATGTGGGCGCAAGGGCGTTTGCTCGTCACGGGCGAGACGGTCTACGTGTTCACGCACCTGGATACCGGCAAGCCCACGCCCGTGCCCGAGAGCGTGCGCGCCCAACTGAACGGGCATGCGCAAGGCTTGCCCGCGCATGTGATCCGTTGCGGTACCTGGCCCGATCTGGCGGAAGGCGCGAAGGCCGTGCGCCTGGCCGTGTTCGTGCACGAGCAGCAGATCCCCGAATCCGAAGAGTGGGATGCGGATGACGCCCACGCCGTGCATGCCGTGGTCACGAACCTCGCGGGCCTGCCCCTGGCCACGGGCCGCCTGATCACGCGCGACCAGCCTTCAGGCCAAGCGAAGATCGGCCGCATGGCCGTGCTGCGCAGCGCGCGAGGCGTCGGCCTGGGCGACAAGGTGCTGCTGGCCTTGATCGAGCAGGCCAGTGCCAAAGGCGTGCAGCGCATCGGGTTGCACGCGCAGGTCAGCGCCAAGGCTTTCTACGCCAGGCACGGCTTCCAGGAAGAAGGCGATGAGTTCGACGAGGTCGACATCCCTCACCAGGTGATGTCGCTCACACTTTCAAAGGCCTGATGCGGCTGGGCTTGATCAGGCTGCGCGCCCGCGTCTTGCGGATCGGCTGCGATTCGGGCAGGTGGTGGTTGTCCTGCTCGTGCACGTCGCTGCTCTCGAACACGTCGTCATGGCGCATCTCGGGTGGCGGCAATGTGGCATCGAGGCGCGCCACTTCGGTCTCGGCCATGGTGTGGCGAGGCGGCCAGTTGCGCAGCGTCACGCGGCGCAGCAGGGCCATGTTCGATGTGGGCGAGAAGGTGCGCTCCAGCACGTGCGTGACCAGGCGCTTGTGCACGCGCTCCGTGATGACGAGCGTCGAGCAGCGCGTGCCGTATTCGCCGTTGGGCGAGCGGATGAACGCCGATGACAGCAGCCGCTCCCACTCCTGCGAGACGCCCGTGCGCGGCAGGTGCGCGTCCTGCGCGGTCGTCGGGTCGGCGAGCGCTTCGAACAGGTGGTTGGCCAAGGTCTCGGCGTCCGTCGAGGCCGACACGGCCTGCTTGAGCTTGGCCTTGAGCTGCTGCACTTTCGGCCACGGCGTGTTGAGCAAGGCGTTGGACACACCGAACACGCCGCGTTGCAGCCGCTCCGGGTAGAGCTTGCGATTGTTGACCCAGAAGCACTCGCCCTGCGCGAAATCCAGCGCCAGCATGTTGAAGCCGTTGTAGCCCGAGATGGCCAAGCGCGGCCACAGCATCGACATCGACGCATCGCCCTTGAGCCACTGCGGCACGATCTGGCCGCGCGAGGGCGCCTGCGGGTCGTTGTCCTTCGGATTGCGGATGTTGGTGACGAGGCCCAGGCGGCCGTGCGCCGTCAGACCCAGCCAGGTGCCGCCAGCCTGCAGGTCGCGCCCGCCGAGGATGGGGGGCCCGCCGCCTTCGGGCTCCCACCAGCCCAGCCGGGCGGAAGGGCGGTCGAAGAACTCGTCGCGGTTGCCCGCCAGCACGAATGGGAAACGGCTGCTTTGGTCAAGGGCGATGGCCACAAGGCACATGACGGAACTCCTGGTCAGGCGTGCGCCTTGGTGCCGGGCACCAGCGGGCAAAAGATCTCGGTGCTGGCGCGGGCCGGTCAAGCCTGCGGGCAGGGCTTGCGACAACATGGTCAGCCGGGCCTGGCACGGGTCGCTCACGCCGTCGGGGTGCTCGTACACCTCCATCCACGTGGCTTCGTCAGCCTGGTCCGGCGTGTCCGCCCGGCGCATCAGCCTGGCATCCAGTCCTGGCTGAACATCTCTCAAAGTCGCTTGCATGGCTTCGATCAAGGCGCGCGCGGTCGCTTCCTGCGCCTTGGGCACGCGGTAGTACACGTACAGCGCCTTGGCGTGGGATGCGGAAACAGCGGCGTTTGACATCTGTGTTGCTGGCAGCGTAACCGATGCGGGCCATCGGAATGCGAGGCGGCCCATGCCAAAGGCCGCAAGCGAGGCCGATTCCCGTTAAGGAGTTGACGAGAGCGGGTTTGTGTCGATCACAAGCGCAGGCGTCGGCAGGTTCAGGCGGCTTCGTCTGCCTGGGGCAGGGCATAGGGTTGCCGCGCCAAGGTCAGGCTGACGCCCTCGGGCGCGTTCAGGGCCGTGTCCGTGGCGCTGAGCTTGAGCTCGGCCAGCGCGCTGAAGCCGCCGGCGGAGCCCGGCCGGGGCGCGGCGTTGATGATCAGGCCGGCAGGCTGGCCCGGGTCGGCGGCGCTGAACACCTCCTGCCCGGCCGCGACGGCCTTGTCCGCATGCAGCACGAAGGCGCGGCGCTTGGTCGTGCCGCGGTACTGGCTGCGGGCCACGACCTCTTGCCCGGGATAGCAGCCCTTCTTGAAGTTCACGCCGCCGATCAGCTCGAAGTTGATCATCTGCGGCACGAACTGCTCGACGGTCGGGGCCTGGATGCGCGGGATGCCGCTCATCACGTCCAGCCACTGCCATTGCTCGGCGGGCAGCGCGGGCAGGGCGCCCAGCAACCGATCGGCGCCCGCCTGAGGCCCGACCCAGTACCAGCGCTGCGTGCCGACCGCATCGGGCAGCTTCACGAGCAGCCCGTCGGCATAGGCCGAAGCCTGCCAATCGGCACTTGGCGCCGCATCGCCCAGCAAGGCGGCGGCGGGCTGCCCCAGCAGCCCCAGCACACGCAAGGCATCGCCCGCGTCCGACAGCTTGGCCTTGGCGCGCAGCACGAACATCGACAGGCGCTTGACCACGCCCGGCAGCACCTGCTTGTCGGTCAGCAGCCAGAACTGCTCGGCGCCCGGGCGCAGGCTCAACAGGCTGGCCAGCATGCGGCCCTTGGCCGAGCAGTAGGCCGCCAGGCGGGCTTCCTGGGCGGTCTGGCCATTCATGTCCTGGCTGACCTGGCCATGCAGGAAGGCGGCCGCATCGGCCCCCTCTGCCAGAATGACGCCCAAATCGGACAAAAGCAGGGCGCCGCCCCACGAACTTGCATCAGGTAGTTGGATCTCGCTCATGGGCCTCATTATCATCACGGGCGACATGCATCAGAAAACCAAGCGGGTGTATCCCACGTTCTCCGTACGGCAACAAGGCGGCATCCTGAAGGCGCTGCTGGGGCTGGTCCTCGCGGGCGCGCTGGCTTTGGGCGGCGCGGCTTTCTGGTGGCTCACGCAGCCCCTGGTCCTGCTCGCGCCCACGGTGGAATTGGCCGTCGAGGCCGGCCAGACGCCCCGGGAAGTGGCCAAGGCCTGGGTGGACGCCGGCGTGGACGCCTCGCCGCGACTGCTCTACGAATGGTTCAAGCTCTCCGGCCAGTCGCGGCAGATCCGGGCTGGCAGCTACGAGCTGGCCGCAGGGGCCACGCCGCGTGACCTGTTGCGCATGATGGTACGGGGCGACGAGCGCCTGTCCGTCGTCAAGCTCATCGAGGGCTGGACCTTCAAGCGCTTCCGTGCCGAACTGGCCCAGGCCGACGGCCTCAAGCCCGCCACCGCCCAGATGAGCGACGACCAGATCATGGCCGCGCTGGGCATGCCGGGCGTGCCGGCCGAGGGCCATTTCTACCCCGACACCTACTCCTACGCCAAAGGCAGCGCCGACCTGGCCGTGATGAAGCGCGCCCTGCGCGCCATGCAGAAACATCTCGACGCCGCCTGGACGCAGCGCGAGCCCGGCCTGACCTTGCAGAGCGAAGAGCAGGCCCTGATCCTGGCGTCCATCGTCGAGAAGGAAACCGGCCTGGAGGCCGATCGCACGATGATCTCGGGCGTCTTCAACAACCGCCTGCGCGTCGGCATGCCCTTGCAGACGGACCCTTCCGTGATCTACGGCCTGGGCGAGCGCTTCGACGGCAACCTGCGCAAATCGCACCTGCAGGCGGACACGCCCTTCAACACCTACACGCGCACCGGCCTGCCGCCCACACCCATCGCCATGCCGGGCAAGGCCGCCTTGCTCGCGGCCGTGCGGCCCGCCGACACCAAGGCGCTGTACTTCGTGTCGCGCGGCGATGGCAGCAGCGCCTTCAGCGCCACGCTGGCTGAGCATAATCGGGCCGTCAACCAATACCAACGCGGGCAACGCAACGCCAGAAAGAGTCCATGAGCAGCAAGGGCCGATTCATCACCTTCGAAGGCATCGACGGCGCGGGCAAGACCACGCACCTCGATGCGCTGGAGCAAGCCTGGCGCCAGGCCGGGCGCGAGGTGGTGCGCACCCGTGAGCCGGGCGGCACGCCTCTGGCCGAGAAGCTGCGCGACCTGTTCCTGCACGACGCGATGGACCCGCTCACCGAGGCCCTGCTCGTGTTCGCCGCCCGCCGCGACCACCTGGGCACCGTGATCGAGCCCGCGCTGGCCCGCGGCGCCTGGGTGCTGTGCGACCGCTTCACCGACGCGACTTTCGCCTACCAAGGCGGCGGCCGAGGCTTCGACCTTGCCGTGCTCGGCACGCTGGAAGGCTGGGTGCAAGCCGGCCGCCAACCCGATCTGACCTTGCTGTTCGACCTGCCGCCATCCGTGGCCGCAGCGCGCCTGAGCGCCGCCCGCCAGCCCGACCGCTTCGAGGCCCAGGACCAGGCCTTCTTCGAGCGCGTGCGCGCCGCCTACATCCAGCGCCAGCAGGCACAGCCGGAGCGCTTCGTCGTCATCCAGGCCGACCAGCCGAGAAACGACGTGGCCCGGCAGATCCAGCAGGTCATGGCCGCGCGAGGCCTGGCATGAGCGAATCGAGTCGACCTGATCTGTGGCCCTGGCTCCAGCAGCCGCTGATGGCCGCCCTGGCGCAACTCCACAGCCACGCGGTGCTGCTGCACGGCCCTGAAGGCGTCGGCCAGTTCGAGTTCGCGCTGGCCATGGCCAGATCATGGCTGTGCGAGGCCGTGCCTGTCGGCAGCGCCCACCAGCCAGCCTGCGGCCGTTGCACGAGCTGCCATTTGATCGATGCCGGCTCGCATCCCGACTTGATGGTCGTGTTGCCCGAAGCGCTGCAGGCGAGCCTGGGCTGGCAGGCCGCATCCGAAGATGGCGAGTCATCGGAGAAATCGAGCAGCGGCAAGACCAAGAAGCTCAGCCAGGAGATCAAGGTCGATGCCATCCGCGCGGTCGTGCAGTTCTCGCAGCACACGGCCTCGCGCGGGCGCGCCAAGGTCGTGCTGGTGCACCCGGCCGAGCGCATGAACCTGATCGCGTCCAACACCCTGCTCAAGACGCTCGAGGAGCCGCCCGGACAGGTGCGCTTCGTGCTCAGCGGCGCCGCGCTCGACCAGCTCCTGCCCACGGTGCGCAGCCGCTGCCAGGCCTGGCGCCTGCCTTTGCCCGACACGGAGGTGGCCACCGCCTGGCTGCAATCCCAGCTCGACGGCATCGCCCCCGCCGACGCCCGTATCCTGCTGGACGCGGCCGGTGGCCAGCCCCTCACCGCGCGCGACCGCCGCGAGCTCGGCCTGGATGCCCGCTATTGGCCCCAGATCCCCAAGGACCTGCAGGGCGGCACGGCCACGGCCCTGACCGGCTGGCCGCTCGTCCTGGTCGTCGAAACGCTGCAAAAAGTCTGTCACGACCTGGCTTGCGTGGCGGCCGGGGCCGCGCCGAGGTACTTTCCGGCTGCCAGCCTGCCCGCCGCGCCCGACCTGAATCTGCTGACCTCCTGGGCGCAGGAGTTGCGCAAAACCAGCCGCCACGCCGAGCACCCCTGGAACCAGAACCTGAAGGTCGAAACGCTGCTGTTGCAGGCCCGCGCCGTCATGCGCCCCAGGAAGCCCCGGGCAACCCGCAGGGCTGAAGCGTCCCGGCATCCGGGAAGGGGTGTATCGAGGCGTAAAGCTCCCCCCAGGTGAGGGCTAATTCACAGGCGCTGAAAGAGGCGAAGGATTACACTTTCAGCACGATGAGTGAGCTCCAGACAACAGCCATGCCCTCCGCCTTCGCCCCTTCCGGGCCAGGGCGTGCTTCGATAGGATCCGGCGCCGCCGGTGGCACTGCGGTAGCCGCGGCCACCCGGCCAAGCGTCATCCAGCTGGTTTTCCGCGAAAAAGGCGCCTTGTACGCCGCCTACATCCCCGCTTTCACGGAAGGCGGCCTGTTCGTGCCCACCTCCCGCGAGTACACGCTGGGCGACGACATCTACCTGCTGCTCTCCCTGCCCGAAGACACCCAGCGCTACCCCGTGGCCGGCAAGATCGCCTGGATCACGCCCGCGAACGCCTCCGGCGGCCGCACCCAGGGCGTGGGCGTGCGCTTCCCTGGCGACGACAAGACCCGCCTGCTGCGCGTCAAGATCGAGCAGATCCTGGGCACCAACATCTCCTCGAGCAAGCCGACGCAAACACTTTGAGGCAAGATCTCGGGTTTGCCGACCCGTCTTGATCGCCGCCCATGTTTGTCGATTCGCACTGCCACCTCAACTTCCCCCAGTACGCCGACACGCTCGACCAGATCCGTGCCGACATGCACGCGTCCGGTGTCGACCGCGCCCTGTGCATCAGCACCACGCTGGAAGAGTTCCCTCAGGTGCATGACCTGGCCATGTGCTTCGACAACTTCTGGGCCACGGTCGGTGTCCATCCGGACAACGAAGGCATCCAGGAGCCCACTTTCGAAGACCTTGTCGAGCGGGCCAGGCTGCCACGCGTCGTCGGCATCGGCGAAACGGGGCTCGACTACTACCGCCTGGGCGAGCGCACCGTGGCCGACATGGCCTGGCAACGCGAGCGTTTTCGCGTGCACATCCGTGCTGCGCTGCACACCGGCCTGCCGCTCGTCATCCACACACGCGAGGCCAGCGCCGACACGATCGACATCCTCAAGGACGAGGGGCAGGGCAAGGTCCGCGGCGTCTTCCATTGCTTCACGGAAACGCAAGAGGTGGCCCGTGCCGCGCTGGACCTGGGCTTTCACATCTCCTTTTCGGGCATCCTCACCTTCAAGAACGCCGCGGACCTGCGCGAGGTCGCGCGCTTCGTGCCCATCGAGCGCTGCCTGATCGAGACCGACAGCCCGTATCTGGCGCCCGCGCCGCACCGCGGCAAGACGAACTCGCCGGCTTATGTCTCTCTGGTCGGCAAACAGTTGGCAGAACTTAAGGGGGTAGATCCCGAGGTGCTTGGCCGCATCACGTCGAGCAACTTCGAGCAATTGTTCTCGCTCGTCCGCCAGCCTTGAGGGTTAGCCCACAGTGGCCTCCAAAACCCTTGTCAGACAATTTCTGACAGGAGGTTTGGTGGTTCGGCGACTACCGCCTCCAGCCCGAGATCCCTACAGTGAATACATCACGACGGACATCTCTCAACCTGGAGCACCCTATGCAAAAGCAAAGCCTGTACGCCAACCCGTTTGCCCTGATGATGGACCCCCAAGGCGTACTGGAAGCCATGGAGCGCTCGGAGCGCCTGAACCGTTTGCAAAGCCGTGTGTGCCGTCCGCTGGACAAGCCGCTGATCCCTCTGGTCAACAGCGAAGGCGCGGCCTTCGACCAGGAAGTGGACGCCGCCCCCGATATCGAATTGCCTGAAGAGCAGACCGCTGAATAAGCCTGCTTTTCGACTGAAGTTTGCGGCGCTGTGTGCAGCGCATTTTGATGGCCCGTCCGAGTGATGGGCCTTTTTCCATGGCTGCGTTTTCAGTGCGCGCTCAATGCGAGCCCTTGGCCCAGTTGTGTTCGAGCCTGCGGCCCATGCGCGACAGGCCCAGGCACATGAGCCAGTAGATCAGGCCGACGAACAGATAGCCCTCGAGGTAGTAAGGCCGCCACACCGGATCGCCGCCGAGGCTGAGCCCCAGGCCGCCAGTGAGTTCATGCAGGCCGATGATCATGACCAGCGAGCTGTCCTTGAGCAGGCCGATGGCGTGGCCGACAAGGGCCGGCAGCACGGCCCGCATGGCCTGCGGCAGCACGATGAGGTGCTGGGTCTGCCACCAGCTCAAACCCAGGATGGAGGCGGCCTCGCCTTGCTCCTTCGCCACGGTCTGCAAACCGCCGCGCACGACCTCGGCCAGGTACACGGCCGAGAACAGGACCAAGGCCAGCAGCGCACGCCAGAACAGCGGCGTGGGGTGGTGGGGCGCCAGCGCCGGCAGCATGAACGCTGCCATGAACAGCAGCGTCACCAATGGGACGCCGCGAATCACTTCGATGAAAGTGGTCGCGGGCCATGAGACCCAGGCCTTGCTGGATCGCCGAGCCAGCGCCAGGCCGACAGCGATCGGCACGGACACGGCCAGACTCAGCGCGAACAGACACAGTGTCAAAGGCAGGCCGCCCCATTTGTCGAAAGGCACGACGCTCAGACCGAAGATGCCGCCATGCATCAGCACGCTCATGAGCACGAGGCCGCCCACGATGCAGCCGCTCACCGCGCGCGCCGACATGCGCCGCCACGCCGACAGCCACGTCATCAGCGCGAAGGCCGCGCAGATGACGAGCACAAGCAAGGGCCGCCGCTGCGATTCGTAAGGGTAGTAGCCCAGCAGAATGGGGCGCGCCTTTTCGGCGATCACGCCCCAGCAGGCGCCCTGGTGCTCAAGGGCCTGGCAGGCGTTGGCATCCGCAGTGAACACGGCATGCAGCACGGCCCAGTCGAACACGAGGTAGGCCAGCCATGCGAGCAGACCGATGCCCAGTGCGGAAGCCGATGTGGCGAACAGCTTCTTCATGACTGGCCCTGGAGCGCATGGCGCGCATTGAACCAGTTCATGAAGGCGGCCGTGAGCAGCGACAAGGCCAGGTACACGGCCATCATCACGGCCATGCACTCGACGGCGCGGCCTGTCTGGTTGATGGCCGTGTTGCCGACGGACACGAGGTCCGGATAGCCGATGGCCACGGCCAGCGACGAATTCTTGACGAGGTTGAGGTACTGGTTGGTGGCGGCCGGCACGATGGCGCGCAGGGCCTGCGGCAGCAGCACCTTGGTGATCTGCTGGTAGCGCGTGGCGCCCAGTGTCTGCGCGGCCTCGATCAGGCTGGCGGGCACCGACTCGATGCCGCCGCGGATCACTTCAGACAGGAAGGCGCCCGTGTACAGACTCAGCGCCAAAGCGAGCGCCACGAACTCGGGCGTCACGGCCGCGCCGCCGACGACGTTGAAGGCATCCTGCCGAGGCCAGCTCCAGCCCGACACACCGTTCGACGCATCCTGTGCCCACCAAGGGAAGGCGAGGCCGCCCTTGCTCAGCCAGACGCCAGGCAGCAGGTGCAAGGCCTGCGTCGAATCGGGCAGCCACTCGATCAGCAGGAAATACCACATCAGCAGCTGCAGCAGCACGGGCGTGTTGCGCACGACATCGATGTAGAGCCCGCCGATGCGCTGCCACACGCGCGAGCCCGATGTGCGCGCCAGGGCCACGAGCAGGGCGATCAGCGTGGCCAGGAGCAGCGACGGCACGGACACCCGCAGCGTGTTGCCCAGGCCGACCAAGAGCGCGCGCCACACGGGCTGGGCCGCGTCGTAGACCAGCAGCCCCGTCTCTCCGATGTCGAAGCCGGCAGGCTGCGTAAGGAAGTCGAACATGGGCTTTGCGCTCGGCCTGTGTCAGCGGACGGGCGGTGCGTAGATGAGGCCGCCCTGGCTCCACAGCTTGTTGGCGCCGCGCGGCAGCTTCAATGGCGACTGCGCGCCGATGTTGCGCTCGAACACCTCGCCGTAGTTGCCCACCGCCTTGACGATGCGCAAGGCCCATTGCTTGTCCAGGCCGAGCAGCTTACCCATGTCTTCGCCGCCACCGAGCATGCGCTGCACGGACGGGTCGGTCGATGACTTCATCTGGTCCACATTGGCGCGCGTCAGGCCCAGCTCTTCGGACTCCTGCATCGCGAAGACGGTCCACTTGACGATGGCGAACCAGTCGTCGTCGCCGCGGCGCACGGCCGGGCCGAGCGGCTCTTTCGAGATGAGTTCGGGCAGGATCAGGTAGTCGTCGGGCTTGGGCGCCTCTTTGTTGCGCACGCTGGCCAGGGCCGAGGCATCGGCCGTGAAAGCCTGACAGCGGCCCGCGAAGAAGGCCTTGAGCGAGGCATCGTAGGTGTCGAACACGATGGGCTTGAGGCTCAGCTTGTTGGCCTTGGAGTAGTCGGCCAGGTTCTTCTCGGTCGTGGTGCCGGACTGCACGCAGACCTGGGCGTTTTTCAACTGCTTCGCGCTGGTGACCTTGAGCTTCTTGGGTATCAGGAAGCCCTGCCCGTCGAAGTAGGTGATGGCCGCGAAGTTGAAGCCCAGCGAGGCATCGCGGGTCAGCGTCCACGAAGTGTTGCGCGATAGCACATCGATCTGGCTGGACTGCAAGGCCGTGAAGCGCTGCTGCGAATTGAGCGGCACGAAGTTGACCTTCTCGGCATCGCCCAGCACGGCGGCGGCCAGGGCCCGGCAGACATCCACGTCGAAGCCCGACCAGTGGCCTTTGTCGTCAGGAGCGGAGAAACCCGCCACGCCCGTGCTGACCCCGCACAGCAGGTGGCCACGCTGCTTGATGGCATCCAGCGTCTTGCCGGCGAAAGCCTGGGAAGTTGACAAGCTGGCTGCAAGCACCAGGCCGATGTGGATGAGGTGGCGTTTGTCCATCGTCGCAGTGTAGCGCCGCGTGGCTTCAGGCCTTGGCCTGCGCATGCCCCCCCTCGGATGCGGTGGATTGGTTACCGAATGAACGATGCCGCCGAATTGGGCATGGCACTTGCCAGAATGAAACCATGAGGCCAGGCTTCCTGGGCCTCATCACGCCGTCAGCTTAGGAGAATGAACATGAACGCACGCCCGATCCGCCTCATTTTGGTGAGCCTTTCTTGCAGTCTGTTGACAGGGATGGGCAACGCCGTGCGCGCGGAAACCGTCACGCCAGGCACTGTCCAGCAAAGCGACGTGCCCGCCAATGCGGGCAAGCAACCGGCCAAGCAACTGCGACAGGCCGACAAGGACTTCCTGCAGGACGCGCAGCAAGCCTGCATGACGGCGGTGCAAAGCAGCCAGTTGGCGCTGGACAAGTCCACCAACGAGCAGGTGCGCAACTATGCCCAGCGTGTGCTGGAAGAGCACACCGATGCACGCAACAGGCTGGACGCTCTGGCCGAGGCCAAGGGCGTCGACGTGCCTGATGCGCCCTCGCTGGCGCAACGGGCGAGGCTGATCATCCTGTCCATGAGCGAAGGCGGCAACTTTGACCGCACCTATGTGGGCTCGCTCGGCGTGTCGGCGCACGAAGATGCCGTCAACCTCTTCCACAAGGCCGCCACGGGCGCTCAGGACCCCGACATCCGGGCCTTCGCCAGCGACACCTTGCCCTTGCTGCAACATGATCTCGATGTCGCCAAGACCTTGCAGATCACGACCAAACAAGACGAGCTCGACCAGTGAGGGCGGGACTGATTGCAGGGGCGGCCTGGGCCCTGTTGTGCAGCACATTCGTGGCCGTGATGCCAGCCAGGGCGACCGATACCTTCGACTTCGAGACATTGACGCAACGCGCGCAGGAGGCCGCCAAACGGCCTTACCAAGCGCCACGCTCGCCGGATCCATCGTTGCCGGCAGACCTGCGTCATCTCAGCTACGACGCCGTGCGCGACATCCGCTTTCGGCCGGCGCGTGCCTTGTGGCGCGAGCAGAGCCCGTTCGAGTTGATGTTCTTTCATCGCAGCGGCAGAACACCTGATTCGATCAAGCTCCACGAGATATCGGACCAGGGCGTACGCGACGTCCCTTACGCGCCGCGCGATTTCGACTTCGGCGCCAACAAGGGCCTGAACACATCGAACTGGGGCGACATTGGCCTGGCGGGCTGGCGGGCGCATTACCCATTGCACAACGCGGCCTACAAGGACGAGGTCGTGGCGTTTCTGGGCGCCAGCTACTTTCGGGCGCTCGGCGCGCACCAGCGTTATGGCTTGTCGGCGCGCGGCCTGATCATCAACCCGATGGGCCCCGGGCCGGAAGAGTTCCCGCGCTTCACCGAGTACTGGATGCTCAAGCCGGCGGCCGGCGCCAAGCAGTTGACGTTCTTCGCCTTGCTGGAGTCGGCCAGCGTGACAGGCGCCTTCCGCTTCGACCTGCGCCCTGGCGATGACACGACCATGGACGTGCGCGCACGGCTCTTCACCCGCGCCCCGATCAGCACGCTGGGCTTCGCGCCCCTGACCAGCATGTTCCTGTTCGGCGAAAACCAGCCTTCGCCCAGCGACTTCAGGCCCGAGGTGCACGATTCGGATGGCCTGATGGTGGCCATCGATGGCCCGCAGGGCGAGTGGATCTGGCGGCCGCTGATTAACCCGCCTGGCACGCCTTTGCTGACCTCTTACCAGGTGCCGCGTCTCAAGGGCTTCGGCCTGATGCAGCGCGACCGTGCCTTCGTCAGCTACCAGGACACGGAGGCGCGCTATGAGTTGCGGCCCAGCGTGTGGGTCGAGCCCTTGAGCGACTGGGGCGCGGGGCAGGTGAACCTGCTCCAGTTGCATGCCGATGACGAAACTTACGACAACGTTACCGCTTACTGGACCTCAGGCGCGCCAGCGCGCACGCCAATTGCTGCGGGTCAAAGGCTGGATCTGGCCTACAGATTGCACTGGCAAGGCACGGAGGACCAAAAGCCGCCGCAAGCCTGGGTCGTGCAATCGCGCGTGGGCCACGGCTGGCACGTTTTGCCGTCGGACCAAGTGCAGTACGTGGTTGACTTCGCAGGTCCGGCACTGAAGGGGCTGTCCGCCGATGCACCGGTGCATGCCGTGCTCACGGCGGGTTCGAACAGCGAGATCTTGCACAGCAATGTATTTTTCAATGAGGCAGCGGGCACATGGCGAATGACAGTGAACGTCCGGTGGACGAACCGATCCACTCCACTGGAACTCAGAGGGTTTCTCAAATTGGCGAACCAGGCCGTGAGCGAGACATGGAGCCCGATCATGGTGCAGCGCTGAGCGCATCGAGCAGCCCGGCCATCCAGCGCGCGGCCATGACGCCCGAACCCTGGACAGGGTTGATGGGCGGTCTGCGCGTGGGCTTGAAGGCCTGGCTGGCCAAGCCCTACACACCGGTGGCGACACGGGCGCGGCGCAACCTGTCCGGCTTGCTCGCGGTCGAAGTGCCCTGGTCGCGCACCTTCTCTTGGGAGGCCATCGCCAAGGAACGCCGCTGGCTGCTGGTCGCGGTACTGGCCTACTGCACTTGCATGATGGGCTGGATGATGTCGTCCATGCAGGACGCCAGCGCACCGTGGATCTGGCGTGCCATCCACCTCACCTTGTTCGTCGTGCTGTTCGCATGGGTCTGCTCGGGCTGCCTGACGGCCGTCTTCGGCTTCGGCGTCCTGATGCGCGGCGACAGGTTCGCCCTGTCGGCGCGGGCGGTTCGGCATCTCACGCTGTCGAAGGAAGCGCGCACGGCCGTGATCACGCCGATACGCAACGAAGAGGTGGCCGCGGTCTTTAGCGGCATGCAGGCCATTTGCGCTTCATTGCTGGGCAAGGAAGCGGTCGACCTGTTCGACATGTACATCCTGTCGGACACGGACGATGCCGATCTGCGCACAGCCGAGGTCGTGGCCTGGCATGCCTTGCGCGCGTCCATCGCCGAGCATGATCCGGCCCTGGCCTCCCGCATCCACTACCGATGGCGGCAGCGCCGCACCGGCCGCAAAGCCGGCAACGTGGCGGACTTCTGCCGCCGCTTCGGGCGCGCCTACCGCTACATGGTCGTGCTGGACGCCGACAGCATCATGAGCGGCGAATCGCTGATCAGCCTCGTGCGCCTGATGGAGTCGCATCCACAGGCGGGCATCATCCAATCGATGACCAAGCCTTGTGGCCAAAAGACCATGCATGCGCGGGCGCAGCAGTTCGCGGCGCAGGTCACGGGCCGCCTCTTCGCGCTGGGCATGCATTACTGGCAGCTCGGCGAATCGCATTACTGGGGGCACAACGCCATCATCCGCGTCAAGCCCTTCATGGAGTATTGCGCGCTGGCACCCTTGCCAGGCGACCACGGCCTGAGCGGTGACATCCTCTCGCACGACTTCGTGGAAGCCGCGCTCATGGGGCGCGCCGGCCTGGACGTGTGGATGGTGTTCGACCTGCCCGACAGCTACGAGCAGCCGCCACCCGATTTCATCGAAGAGCTGCGGCGCGACCGGCGCTGGTGCCAGGGCAACCTGAAGAACGCGCGGCTGCTGGCCGAGCCTGGCCTGCGCCCCGTGCACCGCGTGTCCTTGCTGACAGCCGTCATGGCCTATGCGTCGGCGCCGATGTGGCTGGCCTTTGTCGTGTCCGGCGTGGCGCTCTCGGGCACCGCCTCTGTCAGCGAGACCAACATGGTCGACGGTCTGAGCGTGGTGCTGTGGAGCGTGATGTTCACCATGCTGTTCCTGCCGCGCGTCCTGGGCGTGCTGGCCATCCTGCTTCGCGGGGAGCAGGCCGCTTTTGGTGGCGGCAAAGCCTTGCTCAGAAGCACGCTGTTGGAAGCATGTCTCTCGACCGTGCAGGCGCCCATGCGCATGGTGGCGCACTCCGCCTTCATTCTGGCCGCGCTGGGCGGCGTGTCGCTCCAATGGCGCTCGCCGCCGCGCCATGCCGATGCGGTGAGCTGGCACGACGCCATCACCCAGCTCGGCCCGATGGCGGCTTTTCCCGTGCTGCTCGGCGCCATCATGGCCATATGGTGGCCGGCGGCCTGGTGGTTCCTGGCGCTGATCAGCCTGCCTTGCCTGATGGCTGTCGCGCTGACCGTGTGGACCAGCCAGCATCAGCATGAGGCCGCTGGCGTCAAGGGCTGGCTCGCGCAGCACAACCTGGTCACGCCTGAAGAGGCGCACAAGCCGTCGATACTGGCCCAGGCACATCAGCTGGCACAACGCGAATGGCCCATGCCCAAATGGGAAGACCTGCTGCATGATGGGCAACTGTTCGACCTGATCAAGGCGGGCGGTGCACACGGGCCGGTGCGGCGCGGCAGTTGCGGCCAGACCCGCGAGCGCTGGATGGCCACGGCCTGGCAGTTCGGCATCGACCATTTGAACAACAGGCAGCGCCTGCAACTGCTCAACGAGCCGGGCCAATTGCGTGTCCTGCTGGATGGGCTGCCACCCACGCTGAAGGAGTCCTCATCATGAAAGCGCTGATCCTGGCCACAGGCATCGTGGCCTTGTCATCCATTCAGCTCAGTGCCTGCTCGGGTTACGCCGGGCAGGGCACGACTGTGCAGGCCATCGACGACAGCACGATCACCACATTGGTGAAGGCACGCTTCGCGCAGAACGACAAGGTCAACGCCATGCAACTGGGCGTGGACACCCTGCATGGCGAGGTGCTGTTGTCAGGCTTCGCCGATTCGCAAGAAGACAGGGCGCAGGCAGGCGAGCTGGCTTTGAACGTGCAAGGCGTCAAGAGCGTGCGCAACGACATCGTCGTACGGCCCACGCCTCATTGACCAGCTCAGATCAGCACCACGGCCAGGCCAGACTGGCCGTCTGCGGGCTCGTGGCCTGGCGCTGCCTGACCGCCAGGTCCAGCAGTGAGCGCACTTCGCGGGTATTGGCCATGCGGTAACGCGCGCAGCTTTGGCCTTCATGGCCCACGCGTGCGGTGAGCCAGTGCTCGGGCGCGCCGGCAAAAGCCAGTTCGTCGGTCGTGTCGTCGCCCACGTACAAGGCCCGTGCGCAGCCGCTGTGGGCCATCAGCATGGTCAAGGCATCGCTCTTGTTGCGGGCGCGGGGCGGCAGCAGGTTGATGACGGCCAGGCCATCGACGAGTTGCGCCTGCGGCGTCAGCATCTCGGCGAACTGCGTCAAGACAATGCGTGCCTTCTCCTGATCGGCGCAATGCCGGTAGTGCAGCGACAGGGTGAGCCCCTTGTTCTCGATGACGCAGCCAAGGATGTGCCGCCACTGTGGCGATTGCGCGCGCAAGGTGGCGATCTGGTTCATCCAGCCTCGGCAGCATTTCTCCTGCTCGGCGCGGTGCCCGGCGTCTTCGATAGGGCGTCCTTCGTTGCCATGGTTGCCGATGACGTAAGTGACTTCGGCCGGCAGCCTGCGATGCAGATCGGTATGCCCCCGACCGGAGATGACGGCCACGCGCGCCAGCGTCGACAAGGCGGCGAGCGCACGCCATGTCGGGCGCGGCATGAACGCGTTCTCCGGGTCCTGGACAATGGGCGCCAGGGTGCCATCGAAATCGAAGGCGAAGAGGGTGTCGTCCTGCAGCCAATGCAGCAGTGTTCGGCGATTGGCGGACGCCAGCAGGCGGCTCATGTTGCGCAATTCAGGCATAAGTCGTTTCCATTCAAGCGCGGCGTTGATAGGGGAAGGGGGCGACCTGATCGGCCATGTCCTCATGCGTCACGGTTTCGCTGGCATCGCGCCGCCGCCAGGGCGCATGGAAGCGCCCCGACGAAGCGCCGCGCGACATCTGAACGATGCGGTCCTGCACACGGATGCTTTGACGTTCGTCCGCCGCGTCGAGCAGCATGCGCCCCGCCCAGCGGTAGATGTTGAAGTCGGACAGCCGGTGGCGCAGCGCGCGCATGCGCTCTTGCTGCTCGGCCAGGCTCATGCCCAAGGCCTTGACCAGGGCCGAGGCTGTCTGACCGATGTGGTACGGGTTGATGATCAAGGCCTCGCGCAACTCGCCTGCCGCGCCGGCGAAGCGGCTCAGGATCAGCACGCCATCGGCCGCATCGCGCGCGGCGATGAACTCCTTGGCCACGAGGTTCATGCCATCGTGCAGGCTGGTGACCATGGCGATGTCGGCGCCCCGGTAGTACTCCTGCACGGCGGCGGCATCATGGTGCTCGATGAGCATGATGATGGCGGGCGGCATGCCCGGCTGATCGAACTTGTCGTTGATGCGTCTTGCATGCTGGCGCACGCTGGCTTCCAGCCGCTGGTAGGCATCGAGCGTCGAACGTGTCGGCGCGGCGATCTGGATGAAGCTGAAGCGGCCTTGCCACTCGGGCTGCATCTCCAGCATGCGCTCCACGGCGAGCATGCGTTCGACGATGCCTTTGGTGTAGTCGAGCCGGTCCACGCCGATGCCCAGCTTGTGATCGGCAGGCAGGCCATGGCGTTGGCGGACCGCGCTTCTGGCCATGGCCTGCATGACGGCGGCGTTGGCGGCGGGCGGCTCCCAGTGGATGGAGATCGGGTAGTCGCGCACCTTGGTCCTGTTGCCCTGGAACACGACCGAGGCATCCTCGCGCGAGATGCGCGATTCGAGGAACCTGTCCACCGACTCCAGGAAGTTCTGGCAGTGGTAGGGCGTGTGGAACCCGATGATCGAGCTGCCCAGCAACCCCTCGAGGATCTGCTTGCTCCATGGGCATATGCCGAAGGACTCGACGTTGGGCCAGGGGATGTGCCAGAACGTCAGGATGGTGGCGCGAGGCAGGCGCTCGCGCAGCAGCTTGGGCAGCAGGGCGAAGTGGTAGTCCTGCACGAGGATGACCGGGTTGTCCGAACGGGCCTCGGCCACGACGGCATCGGCGAAGCGCGTGTTCACGGCCAGGTACTGCTGCCAATCCTCATCCCGGAAGATGGGGCGCACGTGGGCGATGTGGCACAGCGGCCAGATACCCTCGTTGGCAAAGCCCTGGTAATAGCCACGCTCTTCTTCTTCGGAAAGCCACACGCGGCGCAGCGTGTACTTGCCTTGCACGCCGCTGTCGCCGGTGCCTTGCGGCGGCACCTGGATGCGCGAGCGCGCGTCCACGACCATCGAGTCGGCGCTGCCGCTGCCATGCGCGATCCATGTGCCCGAGCATGCGCGCATCACTGGCTCGACGGCCGTGACGAGGCCACTGGCCGGGCGCAGCACCTTGATGCTGCCATCCTTCTCGAGCTGGTGGATGTAAGGCTCGCGGTTCGACACGACCATCACCTCATCGCCGAACATGTGTTCGCGCAACAGCAGCTTGAGCGTTTCAGGCCGCCACTCGATGGTCGTGTCCTTGAGGATGCGGCGGTCTTCGTTGACGCTTCGCAGCAGGCGCCGCAGATCGGGGATCAAGGGCTCGATCTCGGGCGTCGTCCGCTCCGTGCCTTGCACCGAGCCATCGCTGAGCAGCACGCGCCGCACACCCTTGACCCACGAACGCCAGCTCCAATGCGCCGTGAGCAGCAGGATCGCGGCCAGGCAGGCGCCCAATGCCGAGAAGACCCAGACGACATAGCGCTGCGTCACCTCGCCCCGCTGCCAGGCGTAGTTGCGGTTGTGGACGATGACCATGTGGCCTTGCTCGGTCGCAGTCAAAGGCAGGCCGATGTGGCTGATGTGCACGTCGTTGTCGCCTGGGCCGGAGGCCTCGGACTGAGGCGTCGCCTGCAGGCCGCAGCCCAATGCCATCGGGTAGCGCTTGCTCCATGCGAACAGGTGCTGGTTCTGATCGCACACGGCGATGGCCAGCAGGCGCTCGTCCTGCGTCAGGCTGTCTAGCCGTGGCGCCAGCGAGCGCGCATCGCCAAGCCGCAATGCGGTCGAGGCCGGCTCTTCCAGCATCTTGGCAACGAGGCTGGCGCGCTCATCCAGGTCTCTGTCGGCCCAGTTCAAGAGCAGCGGCGTCACCATGTGCATGACCAGTGACGACAGCAGCGCGATGACCAAGGCCAAGGGCAGGATGAAGACGACACACAAACGGATCATGCGCCAGGCGGCGGGGCGAATGGTCGCCATGGACAGCTGAGACATCGGAGACTCCTTCCGTTCGTATGCATGCGCTGGAACTGGCAGGGCAAATAGCGTGCCCAGGGTGGCGACGCGCTGCGTTGTGCGCCGCAATAAACCGGCACCTCGATACGAAATGCGCCAGGGCCAGCGACGATCAAGGAAGATTTTCAAGACAGAGGTAAGACTTACCAAGCGCCTGACCCATGCCTACAAGAGCCACGGCATGGGCGCGCCACTTGCTCACCCTTCATCGACACCTGCGCTGGCCATGCGGGCCAGCGTGGCAGTGTTCATCGCATGACTTAAGGAGAATGAAATGCGGATCTCTACACTCGTGATGGCATCGACTGTGTGCCTGTCTCTCGCTGGCGGCGCCGCCGTCGTGTATGCCCAGAGTTCGGACAACTCGTCCACACCTCAGAACACCAGCCCGGCTTCAGGCCAGAATGACGCCGGCCTGCCCAGCACGGCCCCTTACACGTCCCCCAATCCCTCCGCCGGCATGAATAACACGCCGCCCGCCACCAACCCCAATGGCACGACGACGCCGGACAACGGCTCGAATTCAAACTCGAACATGACAAACTCGAAGACGAATTCGGACTCGAGCATGAACAGCGCGCCCTCCAGCACCAGCTCGTCATCCAACGAGCGGCCCGCTCGTGCCGATCGCAACTGATCTGGCATGAAAGCGGTCACTCCGAGATGCTTCGCCTAGGCAGGCATCTCGGAGGGCTCGCATGTCATGGCAAGCGGGGGCATGATGGCTTTGCGTGATCTGGTCCGGACAGACGTTTTTCTCGAAGCGGCGGACGGCGTCGTGCGAGGCCTTTGCGTGGCTGCCGCGCTGTTGGCCATCCTGAGCCCCAGTCGGCTTGAGACGGCTGTATGGCGTGCGGCGCCAGTGGCACAGGCACAGGCGCAGGTACAGTTGGCCCATGCCGGGCAACCGGTTCGCCAAGCGGACTTCGGTGCCGCCCACCCTTCGCCCGACGCACGGCAAGTGGTCGATTGGATCGCAGCCTCGGCTGACAACCAGCGTCTGCCTTTTCTCGTCGTCGACAAGAAGGCCGCCATGCTCTATGCCTTCGACGCCAATGCCCATTTGCGCGCGGCTTCGCCCGTGCTGCTTGGCGTGGCGCGGGGGGATGACACGGTCGCCGGCATCGGCCAACGCCCGCTCGCGGACGTCAAGCCGCAAGAGCGCACCACGCCTGCCGGCCGCTTTCTGGGTGAACGCGGTCACAATGGGCGCCAAGAAGATGTCGTCTGGGTCGACTATGACGCCGGTGTCTCCATCCACCGTGTGCTGACGACCAACCCGGCCGAGCATCGCCTGGCACGACTGGCATCGGATTCACTCGAGGACAAGCGCATCTCCTACGGCTGCATCAACGTGCCCGTGGTGTTCTACGAGGCGCAAGTGCAGCCGATGTTCGCCAGGCAGCGCGCCTTCGTGTATGTGCTGCCTGAAGTGAAGAGCGTGGCACAGGTCTTCACGACCATGTCCACCGTGGCCATGCGCTGACCACACGGACATGTGGTCACATGGGGCCGCGACCGTCTTCCGTCATGACGTAGACGATGCCTTTGTGCTGACCCAGCACGGGCTCGACGACATCGAGGTAGAAGGCCACGGGCACGACCACGCATCCAGCTGAAATGCGTTTGTCGAGCAGGTTGCCCGAAGTCATGCGTTGCGCGCGCTTTTCAGAAGCGAGGCCAGGACGCAGGCGGTGAATGGCGAACGCGGCGTCGTAGTCGACCCAGACCACGGCCTCGCCCGATTCGTTGTGGCCGGGCTCGCTCAGGAAGCGGCCTGCGGGCGTTGTGCGGTCGGCCAGGCTCAATTGCTTCGATTGCGTGCGGTCGCCGACACCGGGCACGATGGCATCGCCCTTGGTTCGGCCGAGCAACACGGTGGACGATCCGGCCAATGTGCCGTCAGCCCGGTAGACCAAGATCCTGGACGCGAGCTTGTCGACGATGGCGAAGGGAAGGGCTTGGTGATCGCCTGTGGCCAGCACATGCTCGGCATAAGCGAGCGCTGCGGGCGACGAGGCCGGCTCTGCCGTGAAATCAGAGGCGGCCAGCGCCTGAACATGTACCGCCCCCCATGCGAGCAACGCAAGGGCGCCCGCCCGCCAACCAACAACACGCCTCATCTTGCCGCCTGGATCACTGAAAACAGGCGGATGTTAGCGGTACGGCGTGCCTGCGAAGAGCCGAGTAGGGCGATGATTTCACGCCTTTTGAAAAAAATGTTCGCTGCACCACCGATAAATTCCCATCCTGACCCCCACGATCAGGCTGAGCAGTCCCACGAGTTGAACGCTGGGCCTCTGGTGTGGCAGCGTCCGATCGGTGTGTCTGTGCAGCGAACGAAGTGAACTTTATCGCAAATGCGAATCATTTGCAATATTGTCGCAAGAGCCATGTCGGGAAAAGGGGTAATGCCGGACATCGCCCTTATTCGGCCGCGTCGGTTTCATGCGCTTCTTCATGCATGTGCGCCATGCACTCGTCGAGCACGGCGTGCAGACGGCCGACCAGTTCTTCGCCCAGACGCTCGTTGAACGCCGCCTGCGCGCGCTGCCATTCGCGCTGTGCCTGGGCCCGCTTGGCGCGCCCCAGATCCGTGGCACTGACCAGGCGGCTGCGCCCGTTTTCGCCGGGCCCCACTTCCACCCAGCCCTGCGTCACGAGCGGCTGTAGATTGCGCGTCAGGGTGGACGCGTCCATCTCCATGGCATCGGCCAGCTGCCCAGGCCGCACCGGCCCCAGGCGCACGATGTGCGAGAGCAGCGAATACTGCGTCGTCTTCAAGCCGGCTTGCCCGACGATGTGATCGAAATGCTGGCTCACACGCCGAGACAGCTGGCGCAGCTTCAGCGAACTGCAGCCGCTTGGCGGCTGGTGTGCATCAACCAGTACGGCAGAACTTGACCTGGGTTTCATGGCTTTGAATTGTATCTACAATCATTGCAATTGCAATCATCAGCTGGAACACCATGATCGCTCAATTGACAAGTGCCGCGCTGCAGCGCAAAGGCCTCCATTACGCATGGGTGATCGCGGCCGTGACGTTCGTGGCCATGCTGACGACCTCGGCTGCGCTGGGCTTGCCCGGTGCCATGCTGCAGCCGCTGAGCAAGGAGTTCGGCTGGACGACGGACCAGCTCTCGTCGGTCTTCGCGGTGCGCTTCGCCTTGTTCGGCCTGCTAGGGCCATTCGCCGCGATCTTCATCGCGCGGTTCGGCTTGCGCCGCATCATGGTGACGGCGGCCGTTTTCATCGCCGTGGCCATGGCCTTGGCGACAGGCGTGACCAAACTGTGGCAGCTGTTCTTGCTGTGGGGTTTGCTGCTGGGCTGCGGCACTGGCCTAACGGCGCTTGTGCTGGGCGCCATGGTGGCCAACAGGTGGTTCACGACGAACCGAGGTCTGGTTGTCGGCCTGTTCGCCGCGAGCACGGCCACAGGGCAGTTGATCTTCTTGCCTGCCGCGGCCTGGATCATCGAGCACATGGGCTGGCGCTATGCCGTGCTGCCCATCGTGGTGGCCTGTGTCGCTGTGGGCGTGCTGGCAACGCTCTTCATGCGCGATCACCCGCACGACATCGGCCTGCGGCCTTTCGGCGAACCTGAAGGCGCAACGCAAGAAGCCGCAGCGGCGCCCGTGCCCACGAGCTTCTGGGGGCCGTTCACCACACTGGGCGAGGTCTCGCGCAGCGGTGTCTTCTGGGTGCTGGCGGCCAGCTTCTTCATTTGCGGCCTGAGCACCAACGGCCTGATGCAGACGCACTTCATCTCGCTGTGCGGCGACAACGGGCTGAGCGCCGTGCCCGCTGCATCCGTGCTGGCCATGATGGGCGCCTTCGATCTGGTGGGCACGACCTTGTCGGGCTACCTCTCCGATCGCTACGACAACCGCAAGCTGCTGTTCTGGTACTACGGTTTGCGCGGGCTGTCGCTGTTCTGGCTGCCGTTTTCAACGTTCACGCTGTATGGCCTGTCGCTGTTCGCGATGTTCTACGGACTGGACTGGATCGCCACCGTGCCACCAACCGTGAAGCTGGCCGCGCAGGCCTTTGGCAAGGAACGGGCAGGGCTGGTGTTCGGCTGGGTCTTCGCGTCGCATCAATTGGGCGCGGCCACGGCAGCCTACGGCGCGGGCCTGACCCGCACACTGCTGTTGACCTACAACCCGGCCTTGTTCACGGCCGGCGCCGCATGCTTGCTGGCCGCGTTGCTTGTGATGCGCATCAAGCGGCCCGCGCAAGGCATCGCCTGACCCACAAAAAAGCCGCAAGCCCATCAAGGCTTGCGGCTTTGCCATTGCATGGCCTCATGCAGAGGCATCAGGCCGCAGCGCGGAAGCGGTCACGCAGATTGCGCATCTGATCGTGGTTGCGCAGCACGCCTTGGTATTGGCGTTCAATGATGGTCCGGATGGGCTCGGGCAGCGCTTGCTCGAGTGCCTTGCGGTAGCGTGCCTTGGCCACGTCTTCGCCGCGCTCGCACTCTTCGAGCAGGGCCAGATCCGTGAAGCCCGAAAGCTTGCCGCGCAAGATGGTCCAGCCGCGGTGAACGGCGCCGGCCACTGTGCCGGAGTCATCGGGCTTGCCGCCGCATTGGCTCACCAGAATCTGCAATTCGCTGACAGCGCCTGCACATTCTTCCGCGCGTGCTGTAAAGATGTCGCGGATGTCGATGGAAGTGGCATGCTCGGCCGCGTCGGTGAAGCCGTATTGGCCGTCCTTGCTGGTTTCGATCAGGTCATTGAGGATGTCGATCGTGTCGTCCTGGGTCATGATGAACTCCTTCGTGTTGAGAGGATGGTGAGAGCGTCACACCCACAAGCTAGCAGGCAGCGTGCCTGCATGCCGTGCCACAAGGCGAACCGCGTTTGCGCCATGAGGTTGGCCCTGACACAAAAGGGCATCGCTGGCTGCATTTGCGGCAAGAGCTACAACACTTCACGGCCAGACAGCGCATGCGGTTTCTTTGGGCATGAGATTTGCCATGGGATGGCGTCTGACCCCATCGGGTCTTATATGGAGACGCCATGAGTGCCATCAATCTTGCTTCTTATCCACCCATCGATGCTCCTGCGGGAGAGGCTTTCGCGCTGTCGTCGCCCGCGGCGGCAGTCGGTGGCATCAGTTGGGCCGCCGTGTGGGCGGGCGCCGTCGCTTCGGCCGCTTTGTCATTGATCTTGCTGTTCCTCGGGCTCGGGCTGGGCTTGTCGAGTGTGTCGCCATGGGGCGAGCATCAGGCCGGCACGGTGGCCAAGACCGTGGCCGTGTCCGCCATCGCGTGGATCACCGTGACGCAGATTCTGGCCTCGGGGCTGGGCGGTTATCTGGCCGGTCGCCTGCGAGGCCATTGGCATCGCGTGCATGACCATGAGGTCTACTTCCGCGACACGGCGCACGGCCTGGTCGCATGGAGCGTCGCGACCATCGTCATGGGCGTGCTGATGGCATCGGGCATCGGCAATCTGCTGGGGCAGGCCGCGCGTGCCGATGCATCAGGCTTGACCGCGGCAGCACAGACGCAGGTGGGCGAAGGCCGTGACGGCAATGCCGTCGCATATTGGTCGGATGCCTTGCTGCGCGTGGACACGGCTTCGGCCGCGCAAGGCGGGCGGGCGCCTGTCGACGCGGCCACCGACAACGCGCAGCATGCGCAGGTCAACCGCGTGCTGGTGCATGCGCTGCTCGCGAACAACCTGTCGGACGCCGACTCGCGCTACCTGTCTCAACTGGTGGCTTCCCGCACGGGGCTGACACCAGGCGCGGCGCAAGCGAAGGTGGCCGATGTGTTCACTCAGGCTCGCCAGGCCGTGCAGGCGGACCTGGCCGCGCTGGAGCAAGCGCGCAAGGCCAGCGCCTATGCCTCTTTGTGGATGTTCGTGGCCTTGCTGGCCGGGGCTTTCGTGGCGGCCTGGATGGCCACCTATGGCGGTCGCCAGCGCGATGCGTCCATCCTGACTGTTTGATCCAACTACTTTGAAAAGGAGATTCCCATGAGATCGATTCTGCTTTGGATGCTGGGTGTGCCGTTGCCCTTCATCATCCTCATCGCCTTGTTCTCGCATTGATCTGCGCGTGAACCTGGTCGGCACACAGCCCCCGCCAAGCGGGGGCTTTTTCATGGGCGCGCGTTTGTCGGCGTGGCGCCTTACTTGGCTGCGGCGGCTTCGGCCTGCAGCTTCTGAAGCGCGGGGCCGCAGCCGTCTTCGGGTGCGCCGCCCACGTCGACCAGTGGGATGATCGCCGCGAGTGGCGTGACGACGGCCAGGAGCGCGGCGCCGGCCAGCTTGAGGCCCAGCGGGTTGGCGTGCAAGCTGACACTGGGATGCGCGAACGTGCCGCCAAGGTCCACAGGGGTGCGCAATGAAATCGGGCTGAGGAACTTGGGCTTGCTGTTGAGCGTCAGGTCCAGCTTTTCATTGGCGAGCGAGATGTTGCCCGAGACCAGGATGGTGGCGTGGGGCGTGTCGATGATGGCCACGTCGGGTTGCACGACACCGTTCTTGGCGCTCAAGTGCGTCGCGGCGCAATGCAGGGGTTGCTGCGTGTCGCCGAGCAACAGCAGGCCCAGCGATTCGGCCACGTGCAGGCTCATGGCCTCGACCAGCAGGTGCGACATCTGCCCATGGCGCACCCACGTGTCGACCGAGCCGTTCATCGAGCCCAGCAGGGTGGCTGTGGAGTTGCCTTCACCGTGCAGCTTGGCCTTGCCGTCCAGCTCGCCCGTCACGTAGGACTTGGCGGCTTTGGCGGCCACTTTGGTCGTTGCCGGCGCCTTCGGATCGGGCTTGACCGGTGCCTCGGGCGTGTTGAGCCAGCGCTCCAGCTTGATGCCAGACCATTGCAGGTTTGCATTCCACAGCAGTTGCTTGCCTTTGCTCGCATCCATGGACAGGTCGCCCCCGAGGCGCCCGTCAGCCGTGCTGGCCACCAGATTGGTGATGCTCAGCACGCCCGATTGCAGGCGCAGGTCGGCGTCCAACGGCTCCAGCGGCAGGGCGAAGAAGTTGCCCAGCGTCACGCGTTGAAGGCGCAGCTTGATGTCGGCGTTCATGGCGCGCAAGGAAGGCACGTCGAATTCGCGTTGCGGCAAGACCAGGCCCGAGGGCGGCTTGGGGTTGGGCGAGCCATCTGTCGGGGCGCCGAATGCCGGACCCAGGTCATACAAGGCGAATTGGCTGCCACGCAGTTCGCCGGTCAGCATGGGCACGGCGGGCTGGCGATCGAACGTGAACTGGCCACTCATGCGGCTCGAGCCTACGTTCAGCGCGCTCATGTCCAGGCCCCAGACATCGCCATCCTTGCTGAGCCGGCCCTTGAGAGAGAACATCGCCGTGGTCGGCAGCGTGATGCCGACCGCATCGCCCAGCGCGGCCATCGAGGGGCCCGACAGGTCGAGCTGGCCATCGAGGCTGCCCAGGCTCAGCACGTCCCGGCTGACGCCATCGAAGCCGAGCTTGGCCTTGCCGGCCTTGGCATGGATCACGATGGGCACGGGCGGCGCGGTTTTCGGGTCTGTCAGCAAGGGCAGGGCGCCCGATGAGGCAATGAGCAGATCGAAGGGGTTGCCGCGGTAGTGACCGCCGCCCGTGACGTGCAGGCCAGCCGCATGCGCATTGGTGGCGCCTTCGGCCGTGCTGAGCTGGGCATCCATGTCCAGCCTCAGGATCTTGTCGCGCATCTTCAGGCTGCCCGCCTTGACTTGCAGCAGATCGATGCGAGGCAAGGTCGCGGGCTTGCTGCCGGGCGGCTGGGGCGGCGCGATGCCGGTCTCGTCCAGGCTCCAGTTGGCGCGCCCTTGGGCATCGCGCGAGAGGTCGATATCCAGGCGGTCGACCTCGATCGCGCGGACGCTGGCATGCGTCAGAGCGCGGTCGCGCAGCACATGCCAGACTGTGCTGTAGGGCACGCGGATATACAGGTTGTCGGCCGATACCATCGCGGGCATGGCCTGCCCTTGCTCGGTCGAGGTCAGCCAGGCCGGTTGCTTCACGTCGAGCCGGTCGGTTCGCAACCGCAGGCCGGTCAGCAAATGCAGCGAGAAGGTGTCGCCGAAATGGACGTCGTGGTGGAGCTGCGTGGTCAGTTGCTCGGCCAGTGGGTTCTTGAGGAAGGGCCAGCCTCGCCATTCGCACAGGCCCAGTATCACCAGCGGTGTGAGCAGGCCGCCCACGACCCATGGCCAGCGCCGGTGATGGCGTGCTGTTTGATGTTGATTGTCGGGTGCAGTTGCCATGATGGGATGCCGTTGTTGTCGTTTGGATGGCAACAGAGCAAGTGGCATGCCCTGCGATGGCATGTCGTTTGCCACCCAAAGGCCATCCTTGGCTCGGGCCCGATGGCCTTTCGCATCATGCTGCAGAACGTTCCGTGGGACAACGAAGAGACCAAATGGCTCACCGTGCTGTGTTTTGGTGTGGGGCTGGCCGTGGCGGCATGGCTGGCATTCGCGGTCATCGACGCGGTCTTCAAACGTGTGGTGGGCAAGTCCCCCGGCTTGAAGATACTGCGCGACAACTGCTATCGGCCCGCGAGCTTCATTCCGCCCTTGCTGATGCTGGATTTCGTGCTGTACGGTGCCCCCGATCAACTGACCGGCATGAACATGGCGCGGCAGATCGTGACCGTGTTGCTGGTCATCAGCGCGACGTGGCTGCTGGCGCGGGCAGTCAGCGCGGCAGGCGAGGCCGTGGTTGTCTTGAGCCCTTCGCATGGCGTGACGGACAACCTGGCCGCGCGCCGCCTGCAGACACAAACGAAAATCCTGACGCGCAGCGTGATGTCGGTCGTCATCCTGATCGGGCTGGCCATGGCTTTGATGACCTTCCCGAACGTGCGGCACATCGGCGCCAGTTTGCTGGCATCCGCCGGCCTCGCGGGCATTGTCGCGGGCCTGGCCGCACGCCCATTGCTGGGCAACCTGATCGCGGGCTTGCAGATCGGCCTGACGCAGCCCATCAGGCTCGACGACGTCGTGATCGTGGAGGGCGAATGGGGCCGTATCGAAGAGATCACGGGCACCTATGTCGTCGTCCGCATCTGGGACCAACGCCGCATGGTCGTGCCTTTGGAGTGGTGGACGCAGAACCCGTTCCAGAACTGGACGCGTTCGAGTTCGGCCATCATCGGCACAGTCTTCTTGTGGGTGGACTATCGCATGCCGCTGGAGCCCTTGCGCGCTGAACTCAAGCGCTTGTGCGAGGGCACCCCCTTGTGGGACAAGGCAGTGAGCCTCTTGCAGGTCACCGATGTGAGCGAGCGCTCGATGCAGTTGCGCTGCTTGGTCAGCGCGGCCGATTCGGGGGCCAATTGGGATTTGCGCTGCCTGGTGCGGGAGGGCCTGCTGACCTACATCCAGGATACCCATCCGGAGTACCTGCCGCGTGTGCGCATGGACACCGTGGTGGAGCCGAGCGCACCGCACGAGGGCGGTGCGCCGGTCACGAGCCGTTAAGCGGCGTTGGCCATTTCGCCGACCGAAGCGCCACGGGCATAGCCTGTGCGCCGGGCGAACGCCCGTTCGAGCTTGGCAATTTCGTCTGCAATTTGATCAATTTGCTGGCTGTTCCAGACCGGCTGGGCATAGGCACGTTCCAGGTCTGCGCGCAGGCGGCCGTAGCGGCTCTGGGCGTCGGTTGCATGGTTGATTGGGTACATGGCTTGGTCCTCCAATGCATGTGCGTCAAAGTACTTGTGGGCTTTAAAGCAAATGCGGTGCCCGAGGGCATGCCAGCCTGAGGTATCCGCATATGGTTATGCGGGCACATGGTTTGCGATGCGCAAGGTGAGTCGTCAACTGAAGAGGAGACCATCATGCGTTTGCGAACTGAATGGGATTCGCTGGGAGCCGTCGAAGTGATGGAGCCCAATCTGTGGGGCGCCCAGACACAGCGTGCCTTGCACCACTTCGATATTTCAACGGAATGCATGCCGCATGCGCTGATCCGCTCATTGGCCTTGATCAAGCAATGCGCGGCGCGGGCCAATGAAAGTCTGGGGTTGCTGGATGTACATTTTGCAGAAGCGATCGAATCCGCGGCTGGCGAGGTGTTGGAAGGACAGCACGACAACCAGTTCCCGCTGAGCGTGTGGCAATCGGGCTCGGGCACGCAGACCAACATGAACATGAACGAGGTGCTGGCGCGCCGGGCCACGCAGATCCTGTCCAAGCTTAATGCCGACAATCCGCGCGTTCACCCCAATGACCATGTCAACCTGGGCCAGTCGTCCAACGATGTGTTCCCGACGGCCATGCACGTGGCCTGCGCCACGGAGGTCACGCGCCATCTGCTGCCGGCCTTGGCCGTGTTGCGGGCCACGCTGCAGGCCAAATCTCAGTACTACAGCAACCTGATCAAGATCGGCCGCACACACCTGCAGGATGCCGTGCCCTTGACCGTCGGTCAGGAGTTGTCAGCCTACGAATCGCAGATCGCGCATGCCAGCCTCGGCATCGAGCACGCGCTGGAGCAGGTGTTCGAGCTGCCCGTGGGCGGCACGGCCGTGGGCACCGGCCTGAACACGCACCCGCGATTTGGACAGACGATGGCCGAGTTGTTGTCGGCCTCCACGAACGTGCCGTTCAAGGTCGCGGCCAACCGCTTTGGCGGGATCGCCGCGCACGATGCCCTGGTCGGCCTGCATGGCGCGCTCAAGACCACGGCCGTGGCGTTGATGAAGATGGCCAACGATTTGCGCTGGCTGGCGTCAGGCCCTGACTGTGGCCTGTCTGAAATGATCCTGCCGGCCAATGAGCCGGGCAGCTCGATCATGCCGGGCAAGGTCAATCCCAGCCAGTGCGAGGCCATGATGATGGTGTGCTGCCAGGTCATGGGCAACGATGTGGCCGTGGGCGTGGCGGGTGCGAGCGGCAACCTGCAGCTCAACACGTTCAAGCCTCTGCTGGCGCACAACGTCTTGCAGAGCATCCGCTTGCTGGCCGACGCCAGCACGAGCTTCCATGAGCACTGCGTGCAAGGCATGAAGGCCAATGTGAAGCACATCGAAGAGATGCGCAACCGCTCGCTGATGCTCGTGACGGCGCTGGCGCCGCATGTGGGCTACGACCGGGCTTCGAAGATCGCACAGAAGGCCCATGCGGAGGGCACGAGCCTGCGCGAAGCCGCCATCGGGATGGGCTGTGAGGCTGGCGATTTCGACCGCTGGGTCAAGCTCGAACAGATGGTCTGATTTTTCGAGCCGGCTCAAACTTCGTCACGTTTCATCACGATAAAGGTCGTGCGTGACGAAGGCGTTGTCCTTGCCGGGCTTGTCCAGCCAGTCCTTGTGCCTGAGCGTGTCGCGGATGTCGTCCAGCCCGCTGCGCCAGTGGTCGCGCATGGTCAGGAAGCTGAACTCGTAGTCCTTGGAGAGGCCGTCCCATTCCTTGTCGCGGTAAACGAGATGGATGACGTTGTAGCGGTGCTCGCAGGCCAGCTCCCTGGCTTGTTTGCACCATTTGTTCTTGTTGCGCACATCGGCGGGCACCTGGTCCAGCACTTCCCTGAGGAGGCGGCGGTACTTCTGGTCGCGTTCCATCATGTCGGTGATGGCGCGGGTGCGGCTGGAGAACTGGATGTCCTTCTGGCGCTCCTGCACGTCGTAGATGTTGGTGGGCAATTCGCCGACGGCGCTCCACAAATCCACCTGGAAGGCCAGCGTATCGACCCGGGGCGTGGCCGACAGGACCTCCGCCAGCGGCGTGTTGGACACGAGGCCGCCATCCCAGTAGTACTCGCCTTCGATCTCGATGGCCGGAAAGCCCGGTGGCAAGGCGCCCGAAGCCATGAAGTGCTCTGCCCGCATCCTGCCCGCCGTCGGGCCCGATGTGTTGTCGAAGAACTCGAAGTTGCCGGTCCGCACGTTGACCGCGCCGACCGAGACGCGTATCTCGCCCGCATTGATGCGGTCGAAATCGACGAGCCGCTCGAGCGTGGACTTGAGCTCGGCCGTGTTGTAGTAGCTCGTGGTCGTGGGGTCGCCGTGCAGCACGGCCCACGGCGGCGGCATGCGGGGCGTGTAGAAGGCCTTCTGCCCTTCGAGGATCGCGCGCCAGGCGCCGAAGGCATTGAAGGCCTTGCGCGCCTCGCTGCCCTGCGTCTCGACCCATTGCTGAATGAAGTCGGCAGGCGGTTGGAAGACGGCGGGCTGGCAGATCGTGTCCCAGAACTCACGCAGACGCTGCACGCGTGACTCGGGCGGGTTGCCCGCGATGATCGCGCTGTTGAGCGAGCCGATCGAAATGCCGGCGACCCAGTTGGGTTTGATGTCGGCCTCGTGCAGGCCTTCATAGACACCTGCCTGGTAAGCGCCCAGCGCGCCGCCGCCCTGCAGCACCAGCGCCACGACGTCGTAGGGCAGGGGGCTCGTCGATGGCGGCGTGGGGGCGCTCGCCATGGGTTTGCTCAGGCTCATGGTGCGGTCTCGACTGCGGTTGGTGGTTTGGTCTGGCGCGGCGATTGTGCCGCATCGATGCTGCGCTGCTGCATGATTTGCTCGGCGATGTCTTGCGCGAGCGCGTCCAGCATGTGGGCCATGGCCTCGGCCTGGCCTTGTGCGCTGTCGGACGTGGTTCGCAAGGCCAGCGCCCGCGCGCCATCGTGCACGGCGTTGTTGCTGTCGCCGCGCCAGGTGAATTGCCAGTGCGCTTGCGCGCGCAACTCGCCTGCGGGGCGTACGAGGTCCAGCGGCGACAGGTCCAGGGTCAGCGCATAGGCGTTTTTGCTGGGCGGGCAGGTGCGCTCGCACACGGTCCAGCCCGGCAGGCGGTCACGCAGCCTGATCAACAGGTGATCGGTCAGGCCCGACTCGAGGCGCTCGGCCCAGACCGCGTTGGGCCACTCGGCCAGCACGCTGTCGGCCGCGCGGTAGCGCACCCGCAGCGTCTGCAAATACTCGGGGATGTTGACCCGGCGCAGCATCAGCATGGCTTGCGCGTTGGCTGGCTGCGCGTTGGGCGCGGCAGGCGTGTCCGCAGGCAAGGGCAGCGACAGCAACTGTGGCTCCGGCGTGCTGGCACAGCCTGTGAAGAAGAGGCCGACACTGCACATGGCCAGTGCCAGGCAGCGATGGGGCAAACGGTGTGTGAATGTCATGGCGTGCCTTTCTTGCCGAACACGAGCGCATTGGGGTGCCGCTCCAGCTCATCCGAGAAGGCCCGAAGGCTTTGCGTGGTCTGCGACAGATCCCGCATGGCGGCTTCGAGATCGGCGCGCAAAGGCGCGCCCGGCGCGCTCAACTCGGCCAGGTTGGCCATGGCCGCCTGCGCCTGCTGTGCGGCTTCGCGCGTGCTTTGCAAGGTGTGGACCAGCTCGGGCTGGGTCTGCAGGACCACGGCGCGCGAAGTCTCCGAGAGTTGCCCGATGGACGCCAACGTGGTCGTGGCCTGCTGCTGCACGGCCTGCAGGGCCTGTGCGCCCACGGCCAAAGTCTTTTCAGCCTGGGTGGCGGTGCGTGTGAGTTGCTCGCTGGACTTGACGACAGCGGTCTGCGTGGCCTGCAGCGTCTGATCGAGGCTGCTCATCGTGTGGCGCAGGTCGTTGACCAGCTCGCTCAACGGCAGGTTCGATATCTGCTCCAGCAGGGCATCGAGCCGGTCGCGCATGGCGGGTATCTCGGGGATCTTGCTGTGCCCACCGGCCAGCAGGTGCAAAGGCGTGTTGGGTTTGAAGTCCATGTCGATGCTGGTCTGGCCGGTGACCACGCTTTGCAGGATCAGCTTGGCGCGCAGCCCGCGTCTGACGAGCTCGGGGATATCGTTCGTGCGCCCATCGTGGTCGCTGCTCATGCGGATGGCATCGCGGCTGAGCAAGAGGCTCACGGGGATGCGCGTGGTCAGGCTTTGTGGGTCCACGTCGATGCCGATGTGATCGACCTCACCGATCTTCACCCCTCGGAACGTGACCGGCGCGCCCGTGTACAGGCCGCGCACACTGCCTTCGAAAAACACGACAGCCGGCACCTGCTTCGAGAAAATGCTGCCTCGCCCAAGGAGCATCGTCGTGCCCACGATCACGGTCAATGCCGTGAGCACGAAGATGCCTATCAGCAGTGCGTTCTTTTTCATGCGGTGGCCACGTCCTGTCTATGCAGGAAGGCCTGCACGGTGGGGTGTGAAGCGCTGTCGCGCAGCTCGCTGGGTTTGCCGTGCGCGATGGGCTGCTTGCTTTCGGCGTCCAGGAAGATGCTGTCGTCGGCGATGGTGAAGATGCTTTCCAGCTCGTGCGTGACGACCAGGATGGCAGCGCCCGTGCGCTCTCGGATCGACAGGATCAGGTCGTCCAGGCGCTTGGCGCTGATGGGGTCCAGCCCGGCGGAGGGCTCGTCGAGAAACAGCAGCTTGGGCTGCGCGACGATGGCGCGCGCCAGGCCGACACGCTTTTTCATGCCGCCACTCAGGTCGGCGGGGCGGTAGTCCACATAGTCGGCCATGCCGACCCACGAGAGCGTTTCGCGGGCGCGGTCTTCGCGCTCGGCACGTTGCGAGTCGGTCTGCTGCTCGAGCGGCAGCAGCACGTTGTCCAGCACGGACATCGACGACCACAGCGCCGCGCTCTGGAACAGCACGCCGAAGTCCTTGCGCACTTGGGCGCGGGCGTCGGTGGCGCTGGCCCAGTAGTCCGTGTCGCCATAAACGATGCGCCCGCCAGCCGGCTCGATCAGGCCGATCAGGTGCTTGAGCAGCGTGCTCTTGCCGCAGCCGCTGCCGCCCATGATGGCGAAGATGGTGCCCGCCTCGACTTGAAACGACACTTCTTTCTGGATCAGTTTGTCGCCGAACTGCATGACGAGGTTGTCGACGGTCAGCAAGGCCATGCTCATATCCCCAATGCGTTGGCGCACACGGCGAAGACCGCGTCCAGCGCGATCACGCCGACGATGCCCATGACGACAGCGCGGGTCGTCGCCAAGCCCACACCGGCCGCGTTGCGTTGCGCGTACAGGCCGTGGTAGCAACCAGCCAGCGCGATCAGCAGGCCGAAGGCAAAGGCCTTGCACAGGCCCAGGCCGATGTGATGGAAGGTCAGCACGGACAAGGTCCGGTCGAAATAGGCATGCGGCGCCAGTTGCAGCATGCTGGCGCCGACCGTGAAACCGCCCAGCAGGCCGGCCACGCAACCATATACATACAGCAGCGGCATCATCGCGACCAGGGCCAGCACGCGCGGCGTGACCAGGTGGTCGACGGCGGGCAGACCCAGCACTTCCAGCGCGTCGATCTCTTCATTGCCCTGCATGGTGGCCAGCTCGGCCGCGAAAGCAGCGCCAGTTCGCCCGCACATCACGACGCCAGTGATGACCGCCGCCATCTCGCGGGCCACGGCGATGGCCACGAGGTCGGCCACGAAAATGCCGGCACCGAACTTCACGAGCTGTACCGCTCCGACGAACGCCAGGATCGCGCCAACCAGGAAGTTCACGATCGCCACGATGATCAGGGCGCGCGCGCTGCAATCGGCCAGCACGCGCATGAAATCCTGCCATCGAAAACGCCATCGCCCTCGAAAGCCCGCGAGCAGGCCCAGCACCACCTCGCCCAAGAAAGTTACTGGGCTGGTCAGACTTCGGGTCAGGACAGCGAACGACCGGGAAAAGGCCATGAGATGAGTGAGTGGATGAGTCGCAGACGATGCCATGCGCGCTTGAGGTTGGCAAGAGCAATCCATGTGCCCGCGTTGTTGTCATGTCTGCCAGGCATGAGGCTTGCCCCGCCAGAGTTGTATCGGCAACGGGCCCCTGGGCCACTTGCCAATGCGCTTTCATCTTTCCGTCATTTTTGCAAACAGGAGAACAACATGACCAACCGCTCTATCAGCTTTCGCAAGAACGCCCGCGTGATCTCCCTTGTGGCCGTGCCCGCCCTCGTGCTGGGCCTGGCATGCGCGTCAAACACATGGGCCCAGGCCGCCAGCGCACCCGATGCGGCCAGCAGCGCCGCGGCTTCCAGCAAGGTCGCCCACGTCGATTCGGCCTTCCTGAAAGATGCCGCCGAGGGTGGCGCCTTCGAAGTGGAAGCCAGCAAGATCGCGCTGAGCAAGAGCCACAACGACCAGGTGAAGACCTTCGCCCAGCAAATGGTGGACGGCCACAGCAAGGTCGGCTCCGAACTGGCCACCCTGGCTGCGAGCAAGGGCGTGAAGGTGCCCACGGAGCCGTCGCTGGCCGACAAGGCCAAGCTGAAGATCCTGAACATGCGCGATGGCGCGAGCTTCGATGCCCACTACGCCAAGACCGTGGGCGTGACGGCACATGAAGACACCATCAAGCTGTTCGAAAAGTACATCAAGGATGGCAAGGACGCCGACGTCAAGGCCTTCGCGACCAAGACACTGCCGGCCCTGCAGCATCATCTTGAAATGGCCCGCGACCTGAAGGTCCAGGCCGACAAGATCGCCAAGTAAGTCCTGGCGGCAAAGCCGCGCCGCGACAGGTAAGAAAGTCCGGATACCCAAGCCCGGGCTTTTGATCGCGGTGCAGGCACGCCGTTTGCCACTCGGTCGTTCATGTGACGCAGACGCATCCCAGCGCGGGCGGCCAGCGTATCAGCGAGCAGCGTATGGAGACAAACGACAAAATGGGGTTCATCTCATCGGGCATCCCGGCATTCGATGCCATCTTGGGTGGGGGGCTCACGCCCAACCGGCTTTACATGGTGGAGGGCATCCCGGGTGCGGGCAAGACGACCATGGGCCTGCAGTTTCTGATGGAAGGGGCGCGGGTCGGTGAATCCGTCCTGTACATCACGCTGTCCGAAACAGAAGAAGAAGTCCGGGCCGTCGCGCAGGCGCATGGCTGGAACCTGGACAACTTGCAAATCTTGCAGGTCGTCGGCAACGAGACGGCACTGCTGCCAAGTCAACAGTACACGGTCTTCCAGCCCGACGAGGTCGAGTTGGGCGAGACGACGCAATCCATCCTGGCCGAGGTCGAGAAACGCAAACCCTCCCGATTGGTGTTCGACTCCTTGTCGGAGTTGCGCCTGCTGGCGGGCAGTGCCTTGCGTTATCGCCGCCAGATCATGGGTTTGAAGCAGTTCTTCGCGGGCCGCCAGTGCACGGTGCTCGTGCTCGACGACCGCACCGCGACGGCCGACGACCCGCAATTGCAGAGCATCGCCCACGGCATCATCACGCTGGAGCAATGGCATCCTGCGTATGGCAGTGAGCGGCGCCGTCTGAGGGTCGTGAAGTACCGTGGCGTGCCTTTCATCGGCGGCTACCACGACTTCGTGATCCGGCGCGGCGGGCTGGTCATCTTCCCCAGGCTCGTGGCGGCCAGTACCCGCAACGATGTGTCCTCCGGCTCGTTGAGCAGCCCCATCCCCGGTCTGGACGCCATGCTGGGCGGCGGCCTGGAGCGCGGCACCAGCACGTTGATCAGCGGCGCGCCCGGCACGGGCAAGTCGACCATCGCGACGGCCTTCGCGGCTGCGGCGGCGGGACGAGGCGAAAACGCCGCGATGTTCCTGTTCGACGAGAGCACCTCGACCTTGCGCAAGCGCATGCACGGCGTGGGGCTGGATCTGGATGACCTGATCGCCAGCGGCCGGCTGTCGCTTCAGCAGGTCGACCCGGCCGAGCTGGCGCCCGGCGAGTTCGCCCATCTCGTGGCCAGGCAGGCCTCCGAGCGCAACGCCTCCATCGTGGTCATCGACAGCCTCAACGGCTATTTGAACGCGATGCCCGACGAGCGTTTTCTCAATGCGCAATTGCATGAGATGCTGACCTACCTCGGCCAGATGGGCACGAACACCATCCTGGTCGGCGTGCAGCAAGGCCTGATCGGCTCGAACATGGTCACGCCCGTGGACGCCAGCTACCTGGCCGATACGGTGATGATCCTGCGGTACTTCGAAACCAAAGGCAGCGTGCGCCAGGCCGTGTCGGTGCTGAAAAAGCGCAGCGGGCACCATGAGCGGACCTTGCGCGAGATCACCATCGATGCCAACGGCGTGCATGTAGGCGAGCCGCTGACAGGGTTCCACGGTGTCCTCACAGGTGTCCCCGTCTACACGGGCGGCGACACCATGTTATCGAATGGCTGACCCATCATGGACCGCCCCGTTTTCGCGCTCGCACCCAGTGGCAAAGACGCGCGCCTCATCGACAACGCCTTGAGCCAGTGCGGCTTCTCGATCAAGACGTGTCGCACCGTGACTGATGCCATCGACCGTGCCGATGACGGCATCGGCGCGCTGCTGGTGGCCGAAGAGGCGCTCATGGATGGCGGCGATGTGCAATTGCAGCGCTTCATTGCGCGCCAGCCTTCCTGGTCGGATTTGCCCGTGCTCCTGCTGACCGCCGGCGGCCGCGTATCGGAGCTGGCGGCCCGCGCCATCGACACGCTGGGCAATGTGACCGTGATCGAGCGCCCCACGCAGATCGCCACGCTGGCCAGCGCCGTGCGCACGGCCCTGCGCACGCGCGAGCGCCAATACGAGGTGCGCGAGGCCGATGCCCGCAAGGACATGTTCCTGGCCACGCTCGCACACGAACTGCGCAACCCGCTGGCGCCTCTGTCCAACGCCTTGCACGTGATCCAGGCCGCCGACCACCTCGACACGCAGCATCAATGGGCCGCGGGCGTGATGCAACGCCAGATTTCGCAATTGGCACGGCTCGTGGACGACCTCATGGACGTCGCCCGCATCACGCGCGGCAAAATCACATTGCGCAAAGAACGCGTGGACGTGCGCGAAATCGTCCGGGCCGGCGTGGAGACCAGCCTGCCGTTCATGCAGGCCATGAACCATGAATTGACGATGGACATGCCTTCCCGGCCAGTATGGATCGATGCCGACGCGACCCGGCTGGCGCAGTGCGTGGCCAATTTGCTTGGCAATGCGGCCAAATATACGGGGCAAAATGGGCGCATCGACATTTCAGTGAGTCGCCATGCGAAGGAAGTACACATCAATGTGCGCGACAACGGCATCGGCTTCAGGCCTCAGGATGCGCGCCGGCTGTTCGAGGTCTTCGCGCAGGTCGAGGGCGCCGTGCAGCGCGCGCAAGGTGGTCTGGGCCTCGGCCTGTCCATCGTCAAGGCGCTGGTCGAGATGCACGGCGGCTCGGTGCATGCCCGCAGCGACGGGGAAGGGCTCGGCGCCACTTTTTCGCTGCAGCTTCCCGGCCTTCCAGACCTTCTGCCCGACGACACCATGACCCACCGCAGTGCTCACCCCTCCTCAGACACTGGCGCCACATGCCGCATCATGGTCGTGGACGACAACCGCGACAGCGCCGATTCGATGGCCGAGATGCTGTTGATCATGGGCCACGACGTGCGCACGGCGTACGACGGCAAATCCGGCTTGGCGCTGCTGGACGACTGGACGCCCCATGTGGCCCTGCTCGACATCGGCCTGCCCGACATGAGCGGCCATGAACTGGCCGGCCAAGTGCGTGCACGCCTGAACAAGTATTGCCCTGTCCTCATCGCCATCACGGGCTGGGGCCAGGCCATCGACCTGGTCAAGTCGCGCGACGCAGGCTTCGACCATCATTTGACCAAGCCCGCCGAGATCGACAAGCTGCTCAACCTGATCGACGAGGTCGCCAGCAAAAACAAAGCGGCCATTTGAGCCGAGCCCTGTTGCCAGGGCGCCGACCCAAATGGCCTGCGCGTGATCAATGCAAGCTCATGCGAGCTTGATCAATCAACCGTGGCTCTGGCCACCCTTGCTGGAAGGCTTGTGGCTTTGGTCGTGCTGCTGATTCTGCTGCGACGACGAGCCAGCCTGGTTCTGACCTTGCTGCTGATTGCGCCCTTGGTCCTGTTGCTGCTGGCCCTGCTTCTGGCCTTGCTGCCCCTGCTGTTGCTGGCCGGGGTTTTGTTGCGATTGCTGGGATTGCTGCTTTTGCTGAGTCATGGCTCTTCCTTTGCGGTTGATGCGTCTTTCGACGATTGGGCACCGGTTTGTCGGCACACCTACTGAATGGGCAAACGAGATGCCCATCACAGATCTCAGAAACGGTACTTCAGGCCGATCGTGGCCACGTCCGTGTTTTCCTTTTGATCGCCCGCGTACTTCAGATGATGGCGATCCCAATCCAGCGTGGCGCTCCAGTTGCGGGTGAAGTCCCAGCTCAGGCCCGCCCCATACGGAGACGCCAAAGCCGTTTTCATCACCGGAGGCTGCGGGCACGCCCAGGCCGACCGAGGTCTTCGTCCAGCCATACGTGGTACCCAGGCGTCCGACCAGGCTGAAATTGCTGCCGAGCGGGGGCCAGGCCCGTCAGCACGAGGTTGACGCCGCTGACCTTGGTCGTGTCACCGTTGCGGTCAGCATTACCCAGTTGGAAGTAGCCCAGCTGGATACCGAAGTAAGGTGTGAACATGCCGCCCGTGTAGATGCTCACGGCACCATTCGGGTCATCGCAGGACAAGCCTGGCGCGCAAGCCATGTTGAGTTTGCCGTTACCGACGGACAGGCCGATGTAACCAGCCGTCGTGTAAGGCAGCCACGAACTCCGAAGCCGCTGTAGCTGTTGTAGCTGCTTGTGCTGGACGAAGTCGACGTGGGTGCCGTGTCCTGCGCGAACGCGGCTGTCGATGTGAGGGCAGCGAGGGTCGCCAGGCAGGCCAGGTGCCTCGGTAGTGAGTGCTTCATTGCTCATCCTTTGATGTTGTTGAATAAACGCCTACTCAAATGCGGGCAGACGTTTTCACTCGGCAAGGGGTGTGCCTGTTGCCGGGTAAAGATGTGTGGCTATTGCTTGCGGACAGGAGACTTGTGGACAGGCTGGCCCGCGCCGGGCTTCAAGGTCCAGTCCTTCTTGCCGTCGTCCTTTTCGTCCAGGGCCTTTTGCGTGTGCATGGCGGCACTGGGCGGAAATGGGATCGCTGGCAGGGAAGGTCTGGTCGTGCTTCGTCCAGCAGTTCCTGGTAAGTCGGCACCTTCTCGTGGGGCTTGTCGCCCTTGCCTTCGAGACGATGCGATTCCTTGCTGCGTGCGTGTGCGTTTCTCATGATGGTTCTCCTTTCACGATGTGTCGCGTGCCTTGCGGCTGTATGGCGGCAGGTATGAAAAACAGGGCAATCCATGTGCCGCACTGCTTGTTCGGGATCGCTTTGGTCCAGGGGCCGGTATGCGGCTTGCCATAAGGGCTTCATCCACTGGACATCCCCAGTCGGCTTTTCATAAAAGGAGCTTTCATGAATACACGTTTGCACACCACATTGGCCATGACCACCTTGTGCGCCGCAACTTTGCTGTCGGCCGGTTGCGCCGACATGAACGACACGCAACGCCGCACGGCCACTGGCGCGGGCGTGGGCGCTGGGGTAGGCGCCGCCATTGGCTCGGTCAGTGGCGGCCATGCCGGCACGGGCGCGCTGATCGGCGGTGCCATCGGCGCCGTCGCGGGCAATGTGTGGTCGCACCACATGGAAGAGAAGAAGCGCGCCCTTGAACAGGCCACGCAAGGCACGGGCATGGAGGTGACGCGCACGACCGACAACCAGCTCAAGCTGAACGTGCCTGCCGATGTGTCCTTCGACGTGGGCCGCGCCGACATCAAGCCTGAGTTGCGCACCGTGCTCGACCAGTTCGCGCAAGGCCTGCAAGGTCAGCCGCAAGAGCGCGTGCGCGTCGTCGGCCACGCGGACAGCACGGGCTCGACTTCGCTCAACGATCAACTGTCCACCGACCGTGCGCGCAGCGTGCGCGATTACCTCGTGGACCGGGGGGTGAGCGCCAGCCGCATCGAGACGGCAGGCCGTGGCGCCAGCGAGCCCATCGCGACCAACAGCACACCTGAAGGCCGCGCACGCAACCGCCGTGTCGAGATCTTCCTGAGCGAGCAGCAGGCCGCTTCGTGATCGCCGTGATCCTGAGGCCGGCGGCCTAGGTGCCGCTGGCCATCAGGAAGCGCATCAGGCCTTGTTCGTTGACGGACAGGCCTGATGTCTTGGCGACCACGCCATCCATGTCCGGCCATTGGTTGGCCGAGGCGCACCGCAAAAGGCCTGTGTGCACGTAGAGATTTTCTGCAAACAGCCGGGGTGTTGCCGAGCCGTGAGGCCACCTCGGTCAGCACACGGACCAGGGCCCGGGCGCTCTGCGGCTTGGGTTCCGGCCCCGGGCACAGCATCGACCACGCATGGGCGGTGGCGTGCCAGGTGCGGAAGTCCTTGGCGCTGAAGGTATCGCCCGCGGCTTCACGTATGTAGGCGTTGACATCGGCCGACCCGATGTTGTGCGGCACGCCTTGCGCATCCTCGTATTGGAACAGCGCCTGCCCAGGCAAGGCCTGACAGCGCCGCACGATGGCGGCCACGCGATGGTCGGACAGCGTGACCTCCTGCGTCACGCCGCTCTTGCCTTTGAAGCGCAGCTTGACCCGCGTGCCGTCGACCTGTGCATGCCGGTTGCGCAAAGTGGTCAGCCCGTAGGACTGGTTCTCGCGGGCATAGGCCTCGTTGCCGATGCGCACGAGTGTCGTGTCCAGCAGGCGCACGAGCGAGGCCAGCAAGGCTGTGCGCGGCAAGGGGGATGCGTCCGCTGCCGCGCGCAGGTCCTTGGCGACGCGTCTGCGCAACTTGGGCAAGGCGCGGCCGAAAGCCAGCATGCGGTCGAACTTGTCCTCGCCTCGGGCTTCGTGCCATTGCGCGTGGTAGCGGTATTGCTTGCGGCCGCGCGCGTCACGGCCCGTGGCCTGCAGATGGCCGTTGTCCAGCGGGCAGATCCAGACGCTGCGGTAGGCTGGCGGGATCGCCAGCCTGCGGATGCGGTCGAGCAGGCGCTTGTCGGCGGCGCGACGGGGCGTCAGCCAAATGGCCGTCCGCCGCGCGGTAGGCGAAACCGCTGCCGCGCCGCATGCGCACGATGCCCGGCATGCCATCGTCGACGCGCACCAGCCCAGGCACGCGCCGCGTCTGCGTGGGCTTTGCCTGCTTCATGCGTTCGCGTGGGCCTGATCGCACAGCGCCTTGATCTGGTCACGGTTGCGCTGCAGGCCGAGAAGCTGTCGCTCGATCAAGGCCCGCAGCAACTCCGGCATCGGGTTGGCTTGCAGGACCTTGTGGTAGCGCTGCGCGGCCACGTCCTCGTTGTGCTCGCATTCTTCAAGCATGTTCTGGTCCGTGTAGCCGAGCAGCGAGCCGCGCAGCTTGACCCAGCCCCTGTGCAGGGCGCCCGAGGCGCTGCCACCCACGTCATTGCGGCCGCCATAGTCGATGTAGCGTTGCATCAACTCGTCGGCCGCGAGGGCGCAGTCGCCAGCGTAGGTCATCAGCACCTGGCGCAGGGCAGGGGAGTGCACATGGGCGGCGCAGGCCGTGAAGCCGAACTGGCCGTCTCATGTCTCGATGAGCTCGCTGAGGCTCTCCAGAACTGTGATCGTCCGTCATGACGCTCTCCTTGCATTGAGGCTCTCCTTGAGGCTCATGAGCAGGCATTGGCATCTCTGCGTGCCTGCGGTGCGTCGTCGCCAGTGGGCACGCGGGGTGCTGGGCAATTTGTGTCGCGCTTCTGGAGGGTTGAACATGCCGTATCGCTTGGCGAAATCCGCCGCTCATGCCAAAGCACTGCTGACCAGCAGCGTCATGCGCTGGTTGTCGGAGGGCGGGCCGCAGTTCGGCGCGGCCATCGCCTTCTACACGATGTTCGCGCTGGCGCCGCTGCTGGTCGTGGCCATCGCCGTGGCGGGTGCCGTGTTCGGCGCCGATGCCGCGCGCGGGCCAGATCGTCGGCGAGATACAGGGGCTGGTCGGCCACGCGGCGGCGCAGGGCATCGAGGCCATGATCGAGTCCGCATGGCGGCATCCCAATGGCACATTGGCCAGTTTGCTCGGCGTGGTCACGCTGCTCATCGGTGCCACGGCGTCTTCACGGAGTTGCGCCTGGCGCTCGAATGCCATGGGGCAGGTCACGCCGCGCCGTCGCGATCGGCGCCTTCGTGCGTGTGCGGCTGACGGGGCTGGCGCTGGTACTGGGCTTCGGTTTCCTGGCCATTGTGTCGCTGCTGCTCAGCGCCGCGTTGGCCGCCGTGAGCGTGTACTTGTCCGCGCGCGATGAGCAATTGGCTCAGGTCCTGATCCTGCTGGATTGGTCTTCATCCATCGCCGTGTTGACGCTGGCATTCGCGGCACTGCTGAGATGGCTGCCCGATGCACCGCCCAGTTGGCGCGCCGTATGGCTCGGGGCCTTGAGCAGCGCCGTGCTGTTTTCCATCGGCAAGAACCTGATCGGCCTGTACCTGGCGCGCGCCAGCGTGGCGTCGAGCTATGGCGCAGCGGGCTCGTTCGTGGTCGTGATGCTGTGGGTGTACTACTCGGCGCAGATCCTGCTGTTCGGCGGCGCGATGGCGGGCAGCCTGGATGCCGCGCGCAAACAAAGTCAGATACCGGGCCGCGCCACACCGCAGGGAACGTGGATTGCCGCCAACAAGACAACGTGAGGTAAGGCCATGAGCAACCACAGCAAAACACCGCGGACCCATCACAACAAGCGTTTTGGCGACACTGTCGTGACCATTCTGGGTGACAAGGCGCCAGCCTTGCCCAATGAGCGCGACACATCCAGCCACAGCCAGCACGGCGAGCCCACGCCGAAGGTCAAGCAGGCTTATGCGGATGTCCAGCGCGGCGTGCCCGATGCCGATGTTGGCCCGCCGATGGACACGCTCTACCACGACGAGTTCCGCCAGCCCGAAGGCAAGACCGCCGCCAAAACCAAGCGAGGTGGCAAGAAAGCCTCCGGTGCCTGAGCGTCAGCAGGGCCGCTTGTTTTCAGCCATGCAGAATTTACAGCAAGCGCAACAAAATCGGCAGTCTGGCGAGGCCCGCAGCGCCACTGGTGGGCAAGAAGCGCGCGCGCCGGCCCCTGGTTCGAAACGATTGTGTAAACGAATGTTGCAAGAAGCCATGTGGCGGCGGGCAAGAATTGCTGGGCAGGGCCTTTGGCCTACAACAGTCCTACAACACGATTCTGAGTACTTTATATTCTTGCCGTTTTAATCAGTAGAGTGCGTGTGACGGCAGGGGCAAAAGGGCTTGTCAACCTTGTCTGCATGAGGCCTTTTAAGGCATGGATGTTGCGGCGCAGCAGCCATCGACCCATTAAAGAAGAGACCTCATGAATACCCCAGTCATGCGCATGGAAAACCGCCAGCATCAAGCGTTGACGCCACGGCTTCAACAAGCCATGCGCGCCCTGCTGCAGCTGTCTTCATTGGAGTTCGCACAGGAAGTCCGTGAAGCCTTGGGCAAGAATCCTTTCCTGGAGCAGGAAGAATCCGCCGATTCGGCTGCCGACGAGGCCATCCTCGCGGGCGCCTACAACGGCATGGCGCCGCTCGATGGCCAGGCCATGCTCGCCGACAAGCCCTCCGATGCCTCGCCCGACGTCAGCGCCGCCGACATCGATGCCGCGTGGGGCCACGAAAGCTGGGCCTCGGGCAGCACGCGTCTCGGGCGATTCCGACATCAGCGCGATCGACCTCGTGGCCGCCGAAGTCAGCCTGCGTCAGCACCTGCAGAGCCAGAGCAACCTGAAGTCCCTGTCGCTGCGCGACCGCACGCTGGTCGGTTGCGTGATCGAGTCGCTGGACGACGATGGCTACCTGCGCACCGACCTGTCCGAGCTGGCCGCGCTGATCGAGCTCAACCCGGTCGTCGACGAACTCGAAATCAGCGCCGCCCTCAAGCTCGTGCAATCGCTGGAGCCCGCCGGTGTCGGCGCACGCAACCTCGCCGAGTGCCTGTCGATGCAGCTGAGCATGGTCGATGGCGCGGAACAGCGCGAACTGGCGAGCGCATCATCAGCCATCATCTGGAACAGCCTGGCGCAGCGCGGACTGTCATACGCTGGCCAAAACGCTGGGGCGCTCGGTCGACGAGGTGCAGGCCGCATGCGCAACGCATCCGGCGCATGGACCCGCGCCCGGGCTACCGCTTTGGCTCGGCCGACTTCCAGTTCGTCACGCCCGACGTCATCACCAAGAAGGTCAAGGGCGAGTGGACGGTGACGCTCAATCCGGCCGATCGTTCCCAAAGTCAAGTTCAATCGCGCTCTATGCGTGACCTGGTTCCGCCGCCGTCGCGAATCCGCCAGTCCCAGCACAGCGAGATGGCCGCGCACCTGCAGGAGGCCCGCTGGGCCGTACGCAACGTCGAGCAGCGCTTCAGCACGATCCTGGCCGTGGCCGAGGCGATCCGCGACGGCAGCACCAGTTCCTGGAGTTCGGGCCCGGTGATGAAGCCGCTGGGCCTGGAAGGAGATCGCCGAAGAAGTCGGTATCGGCATGATCTACGCGTCCGCGCTACGAAGAACAGGACATGGCCACCCCGGTCGGCGCGTTCGAGCTGAAGAATTCCTCGCGCGCCATGCCCACGGCCAACGGCGGCGCCTGCTCGGCGACGGCCATCCGGGGCCTGATCAGCAGCTTGATCAGAACCAGAATCCCCGAGCATCCTTTCGTCGGACGCCGAGATCACGTGGGAGCTGGTGCGCCAGGGGCTCGATGTTGCCTCGGACGGTCACGCAGACCGCCCAGTTGCTGACGGTGAGCAAAGGCGACGCGCCGCTACATAGGGCTGCCCCGATGGTAGAGACACGCGCCATTCACGAGATCAGTGCGGTCTCACTCCACGCGAGGAATGCCAATTGACCGTTCCAACACTGTGTGTCGCTCATCCCCATGTGCCCGGATGTCAACTGCATGCGCATACCGCCTGGCCAGTGGTCTTTCGCCGTACTTTGAGCAGATTCATGAGAAGTCGAGCGTGATGTGGCTTGGCGCTGTTGGCGATCGTCGCCGCGTGGGCCGGCATTGGCCTCCTTGCCGTCCGGCATGGCCATGCTGCTGCTCGGCACGGCCAGCAGCGAACCCGTGGCCGTCAATGAAGTGGCGGTGCCCGCTTCCCGCGTGCCGTTCTGTCACCTACGACGCCCGAGCCCCTGATGCCGCCCGCCAGGCAAAAGGCGACAACGCTGTTCAATTTCCTGAGTTTCATCGAGTTCCCGCCCGCCACCTTGCCGCGCCCCGGTTGCCCCGTCATTGGCGTGACAGGCGCCGACAGCGTGTACGACGAACTGGGGAGATCTGAGGTGCTGTTCGGATTTATCGGGTTTCCGGATCGGCCGCGAGACAAGACGACTGAGCAACCAGATACGCCAGCACAT
>JASGJC010000036.1:0-115749 GCA_049840915.1 Aquabacterium sp. | reverse complement strand
TATTGCTAAGGTTAATAGGGAAACACGATAGAATCCGAACAGCACCTACTGCTGGAAATTCCGGACGAGAAGGCCCAGAACGCGCTCAAGGGCGTGATCATGGAGCTCGAAGACTGCGCCTTCCCCCTGCTGGCCGGCATCGAAGCTCACTCCGACCCGCTGAAGGCTTTCAAGGACACCGACTACGCCCTGCTGGTCGGCGCACGCCCACGTGGCCCCGGCATGGAGCGCGCCGACCTGCTGGCCGCCAACGCCCAGATCTTCACGGCTCAAGGCAAGGCCCTGAACGCCGTGGCTTCGCGCAACGTGAAGGTGCTGGTTGTCGGCAACCCCGCCAACACGAACGCCTACATCGCCATGAAGTCGGCGCCCGACCTGCCTGCCAAGAACTTCACGGCCATGCTGCGCCTGGACCACAACCGCGCTGCCTCGCAACTGGCCGCCAAGACCGGCACCAAGGTCGGCGACATCCGCAAGCTGACCGTGTGGGGCAACCACTCGCCCACGATGTACGCCGACTACCGTTTCGCCACGACGAACGGCAAGTCGATCAAGGATCTGGTGAACGATCAGGTCTGGAACGCCGACACCTTCCTGCCGACCGTGGGCAAGCGTGGCGCCGCGATCATCGCCGCACGTGGCCTGTCGTCGGCCGCTTCGGCTGCCAACGCCGCCATCGACCACATCCGTGACTGGGCCCTGGGCTCCAACGGCGAATGGGTCACGATGGGCGTGCCTTCGAACGGCGAGTACGGCATCCCTGCCGGCATCGTGTTCGGCTTCCCCGTGACGACCGAAAACGGCGAGTACAAGATCGTGACCGGCCTGGAGATCGATGCGTTCTCGCAAGAGTGCATCAACAAGACCCTGGCCGAGCTGCAAGGCGAGCAAGACGGCGTCAAGCACCTGCTGTGATGCCTCGGCGTCCGGCCGCCTGATGCCGAGCGCCGCCGCCTGAAACCGACACCCGCCCACGCGGGCGTCGGTTTTTTTCATGGCGCACCGGTTTCAGGATCGCGTCCCATCGCACGCATGACTTCACCCAGTTCCTGCGCCGACTTCGGCGGCTCGTCATCATTGACGAACAGGTGCCGAGCCGGTCCCGATGCCGTTCTTGCGGGGTCTGTGACGATGTCGTCCGCCTCGCCGCCTTCGTCACGCCGCCCCGGCCTGCCCGCGCCCGTCGGATCGAGCACATCGCCCATGTCGCCGACATCCATGGCCCTTGCCTGCATCAATGTCGGGCTGGCGAAGGCTTGCTTGGTGTCCACCCATTTCCGCTGGATGGCGCGCGCCAAAAAATCACCGACCAGCAACAAGGCGTTGTGGCCACCTTGCCCCCAGTAGCTGCTGCGCATGGTCAAGTGCTGGTCGTTGAAGCCCACCCACGCGCCCACGACCACTTGCGGGTGCATGGCCACGAACCAACCATCGGTGTTGCGTTGCGTGGTGCCGGTCTTGCCCGCGACATCGGCGTCGTGCACGAAGCGCGAGCGCAGCCAACTGCCGGTGCCTTGCTGGACCACGCCTCGCATCATGTCCAACAGTTTGTGATCCACATCGACACTCAAGACCTGGCTGGGCGGCAATGGGCCCAGCTGGGCCACCACACGGCCCTGCCTGTCGGTGATGCGGTCGATGCAGTACGGCTGCCGGTAGCGGCCGTCATCGGCGATGGTGGCGTAGACCGAAGCCATCTCCAGCAGGGTGACGGGGCTGGTGCCCAAGGCCATGGAGGGCACCATGTCGAGCTTGCTGCGCGTGATGCCCATGGCGCGCGCCAAGGCCGCGATGTTATCCAGCCCCGCATCCTGCATCACCTGCGTGGTGATGCTGTTCTTGGAGTAGACGAGGCCCTCCCACATGGCCATGGGCTTGTTGCTCGCCCCGTTCATGTCGGTCGGCCTCCAGACATTGCCGTTGCCCAATGGCACTTCGACGGGCATGTCCATGTAGGCCCTGTAAGGCGATATGCCTCGTGCCATCGCGGCCGCATACACGATGGGCTTGAAGGTGGAGCCTGGCTGCCGTGTGGCCTGGGCGACATGATCGAACTGGTCGGTATCGTGTTCACGGCTGCCCACCCAGGCCTTGACGGCGCCGGATGTCGGCTCGACGGCGACGAAACCTGCTTCCAACCGGGTCTTGGCCATGCGCACCTGGTCGACCAGTCTGGCATCGGTGCGCAGTTCGGCCAGGACAGCCTCATCGCTGCGCCCCGCCGCCCGCAAAGCCTGGTATCGACGTGTCCTGCGCAAGGCATCGTCGAGCAATTCGGCATGCGTGCGCCAGAACTGCGCGAACGGCGTCATGCGGGGCGCCGCACGTTCATAGGCTGAGAGATCGCGGGAGCGGACAGCCAAGTCCGGTCGGCTCCATCGACATCGGCCACGTGCTGCAAGGCCTGCGTCTGCTGCTGCACCGTTTCTTCGGCAGCCCGCTGCATCCGCGAGTCCAGCGTCGTGTGGATGACGAGCCCATCGCGCGCGAGGTCATGGCCGGTGTTTTGCGCCCACTCGTCCAGCCACTTGCGCACACGGTCGGTGAAGTGCGGCGCGAGATCGGGCTCATTGCCCGGCATGTTGAAGCGCAGCGTCATGGGCGCCTGCTTGAGGCGTTCGCAGGCCTCAGGCGTCAGCGCGCCTCGTTTGGCCATCTGTGCGAGCACCACATTGCGGCGTTCGCGGGCGCGCCCGGGATGCAGCACGGGGTTGAAGTACTGCGTGCCCTTGAGCATGCCCACCAGGGTGGCGCTCTCCAGTTCGTCGAGCTGGCTCGCGGGCTTGTCGAAATACCGCCGCGCGGCCGCGCCGATGCCGACCGTGCTGTAGAGAAAAGGCACGGTGTTGAGGTAGGCCTGCAGGATCTGGGTCCTTGGTATAGGCACGCTCGATGCGCAATGCCGTGAGACGCCGTTGATCTTGTGATCGAGGGTGCGGCTGCGCCCGATCTCCTGCGGGAAGAGGTTGCGCGCCAGTTGCTGCGTGATCGTGGAGCCGCCTTCGATGTGGCCCGTGCCCGTGCGCCATGCGGCCTGGACGCTGCGCTGCCAATCCACGCCGTCGTGTTCGCGGAAGCGGTGGTCTTCGGTTGCGATCAAGCAGCCTGGATGACATGCGGCGATATTTGCGCCAGCGTGAGCGGCTCTCGCAGGTCTTGCCGCAATGTGGCCAGCACGGTGCCATCGGCGGACAGGATCACGCTGGGCTCGATGGCGACGGTATCTTGCAGGCCATGGATGGGGGGCGCACCCGCGCCTATGCGTGCGACATAGGCCGCGGCGCCAATCGACAAGGCCAACACGGCCGCCAGCACGAGGCTGACAGCGGCCAGGGCGCGGCCTGATTGACGTCGCATGGTGGGCCGCCCTGTCAGGAAGACGGGTCTTTGCCGCGTGTGCGCGCCACGCCGGTGAAGATGCCGATGCCCAGCAGGATCATCGCGCCGATCATGACGTACAGGTGCGGCACGCCCGCCGTGACCAGGGCCCATGCGATGCCGCCGATGAAGATGAGAAACCCGATCAGATAGATGCCAAAAGACATGGTTGACGCTCCTTGGACAGCCTGCCGCTCCCACAGCGGCAAAGCGATGTCAGCAATCAGCGTTCCTGGCTCATGTCCCTTGGCGCTCGCCGGCCGACAGCTGCGCGTGGTGGGCGGCATGGCCGGTCTTGTACAGGTCGTACCAGGCCTGCAAAACCTCGTCGGTATAAAGATCCAGCCGCTTGAAAATCTCACGCGCAAATTCAACAGGCGCCATGCCCGCCGCCGTGATCAGGGCGCCATCGCGGAAGGCGGGCCGGTCTTCGTAGCGGTCCGCGCCGTGGTAGGCGGGCGCGCCTTTGGCGTCCTTGAAGCCCTTGAGATAGGCCAGCGCATTGCTCGTGTGCCGCCGCGCGTCCAGCAAGCCCGCGCGCGCCAGCCCGGCCGTGGCGCCGCAAATGGCGGCCACGGGCACGTCGGCGTCCAGGAAGACGCGGGCGACATCGACAGCCGGGCCGTGCTGGCCTTGCTCCCACCCCAAGCCGCCCGGCAGGATCAGCATGGCGCTGTCTTGCGGCGTCAGGGCGTCCAGCGGCATGTCGGGCAGGACGGCCACGCCGCCCATCGAGCGCATGGGTGTCAAGGACAGGGCCACGGTCTTGACCTGGTAGCGCCCGGGCTCGCGCTGGAAAGTCGGCTGGTTGATGCCGGCCACGGCCAGGGCGGGCTCCCAGTCGGCATACCCGTCGAAGACGAAGAGGTGTACGTTGCGCATCATGCAACCGGGCTGCAAACGCCGTGCCTGTGGCTGCACTTCTTGTGCCGACTTTGTGACAAGCACCAAACAAAAATCTCGCGCGGCCATCTGTACACGGGCCACCGAATTGGCGAGACTAGGCGAGCCTGCAACTACCCCGCAGCCGCCCATGTCCACCCTGACCGCCATCCACCCTCGCCAGGCTCTTTTCGGGTCTGAGTATCGTCCGCACACCCTGCCCGTCTGCGACCACTACGCCGGGGTCGAGGCCCGCATGCGCAAAAGCCTCGCGCTGCAGGCCGAGATGGCGGAAGAGCCCGAGCGCGCCCTCTTCGACGTCACGCTCGACCTTGAAGACGGCGCCCCCGTCGGCGGCGAGCACGAACAGGCCGAGCTCGTGGCCGAGTTGCTCAACAGTCCCGACAACGAATGGGACCGCGTCGGCGCCCGCGTGCACGCCCCCAGCCACCGCCGCTTCGACGACGACGTCGACACGCTCATCAAGAAGCGCGCCGGCGAACGCCTGGCCTACCTCATGGTGCCCAAGGTCGCCAACGCGACCGAAGCCCAGCGCGCCGTCGAGGCCATCAAGGCATCGCGCGTCAAACACGGCATTGGCCGCGTCGTGCCGGTCCACATCCTCATCGAGACGCACACGGCGCTGCAGGATGTCACCGAGATCGCCACGCTGCCCGGCGTCGAGTCGCTGTCGTTCGGCCTGATGGACTTCGTGTCCGACGACCGCGGCGCGATCCCCGCATCGGCCATGTCGGCCACCGGCCAGTTCGAGCACCCGCTGGTCTTGCGCGCCAAGCTCGAGATCGCCGCGGCCTGCCATGCGGGCGGCATCACGCCGTCGCACTGCGTGGTCACCGAGTTCAAGGACCATCGCGCCCTGAGCAAGGCCGCCACCAAGGCCAGCCGCGAGCTGGGCTACACGCGCATGTGGAGCATCCATCCGGATCAGATCAGCGTGATCGTCGAGGCCTTCGCCCCGGTCACCGCCGAAGTCGACGACGCCATCGAGATCCTGCAGAACGCGCAATCGGCGCACTGGGCGCCGACCTCGTACCGCGGCACGCTGCACGACCGTGCCAGCTACCGCCACTACTGGTATGTGCTCGAGCGCGCCTGGCTCACCGGCCAGCCCCTGCCCACGCACATCGAAGAAGCCTTCTTCGCGGCCTGAATGCCTGAAGTCGCCTGATCAAGGCAGCCTGAACACCGACACGACGGACGCGAGCTTCGAGGCCTGATCCTTCAGGCTCTCGGCTGCGGCAGCCGATTGCTCGACCAGCGCGGCGTTCTGCTGCGTCATGGTGTCGAGCTGCGACACGGCCGTGTTGACCTGGCCGATGCCATCGGCCTGTTCGCCCGATGCGGTCGAGATCTCGCCGATGATGTCGGCCACGCGCTGCACGGACGCGACGATCTCGGACATGGACTCGCCCGCGCCATGAACCAGGCTGGCGCCCACGTTCACCTTTTCGCTCGAGGCGTTGATCAGCGTCTTGATCTCCTTGGCGGCATTGGCGGCACGCTGGGCCAGTGCCCGCACCTCGCCGGCCACGACCGCGAAGCCACGCCCCTGCTCGCCCGCGCGGGCCGCTTCGACAGCCGCGTTCAGCGCCAGGATGTTGGTCTGAAAGGCGATGCCGTCGATCACGCCGATGATGTCGACGATGCGCCTGGAGCTTTGCGAGATGTCGTCCATCGTCGCCACGACCTGCGAGACGACCGAGCCGCCCCTGGTCGCGGCCTCGGCGGCGCCTGACACGAGGTCGTTGGCCACGCGGGCGGCCTCGGCCGTGTTGCGGATCGTGCCGGAGATCTGCTCCATCGTGGAGGCGGTTTCCTCCAGACTGGACGCGGCCTCTTCGGTGCGGCTGGACAAGTCCTGGCTGCCGATGGCCACCTCGTCGCTGGCGACCTTGATCGAATCGGTCGAGCGGCGCACGTCGCCCACGATGCCGCGCAGGGCATGCTGCATGTTCTCCAGGCTGTGGGCCAGGTCGCACAGCTCGTCTCGGCCGATCATGTCGACGCGTTGAGACAGGTCGCCAGCGGCGATGACCTTGGTCGCTTCGGCCACCTTGCTCAAAGGCACGGTCACCGAGTGCGTCATCACCCAGGCGCAGCCACTGCCGATCACCAAGCACACCGATCCCAGTACGAGCAGCGTGAGCTTGGCCTGGGCGACGTGCCTGTCGGTGTCCATCGTCTGTTCATCGGCCAGTTTGCGCTGCGCGACCTGGTAGGCGTTGATGGCCGTGAGGTAGCGCGCCGCGTCGGGCATCAGGCGGCTCTTGAGCGCTTCCTTGGCACCCGCGTCTTCCATGTCCAGCAGCGCGAAGATGGCGTCGCGCGAGGTGACGTAGGTCTTGCGCTTGGCGGCGATGTCGTCGAACATCGCCTTTTCCGCATCGCTGGCCACCGACGCCTCCAGCTCTTTCTGGATCGCGCTGATCTGCGCCGAGGTCTCCTTGATCAAGGACGAGAAGTGCCCCTTGACGTCGGCGTTGCCGCCCGACTCGGCGATGGCCAGGGCGCGGTTGACGTTCAGCAGGGTCATGGCCTCCCACTTGAGCGCGGACGTCGCATGGGCCTGGATGCGCGTGCAGTCGTCGATTTCCCTGATCGTGCTCGACAAGCGGGACCAGCCCACTGCCGCGATGACGGCCGTCAGCGTCAAAACGAGTCCGAAACCCAGCCAGAGCCGTTGCCCCAGCTTCAGTTGATGGAGATGCAACATGACCTCATCACCTCAAAGGGCGCTCGCACAACCGGCGAGCGCAGGCGGTCGGATGGCAGACAGGCAGTTGATCGACAAGCGTGCGCGGGCCATCCAAGCGCAACATTACGCCTGCAGGTATCGTTCTGGTCCGTTAAATTGCACCGCACTTGTCACGCATTTGTGCACCAGAGCGGTGCCGAATGACGCACAAATGACAATTTCATGGGAAACCATGGGATCAGGCGAGCGGCAAACCGTGGTGCGCGCGCGCCTTGAGGCATTTTTCGTCGCCGGGCATCAGCTCCTGGCAGGAAGACGAACGCTGGGCGTAGATGCCGCAGCCCACGTGCCGGCCGATCTCGCCATCGAGCGCCACGCAGCGGGGTTGCTTGGCGTAAGTGCCCCGCATGCAGCGCTTGTAGGGGTCGACGGACTCGGTCAGGCCGACAGGCACGGTGCCGCCCGGCGCATCGTCGGCCTCGGCCCAGTAGAAAGACACACGAAAATACGCGCAGCAGGCGCCACAGGTTTGGCAGTCGAACATGGGCGTCCTTTCTCGGGCGTGGATACTAAATTGAAAATGACCGACACGCTCTCATGGCACAACTCGGAAGTCCGGCAGGTCATGGACCGCTTCATCGAGTCCTACGCCTGCTGAGCCTGGCCTCAGGCCGAGGCCTTGAGCTTGCGCCACAACGTGGTCCGGCTGATGCCCAGGCGCTGGCTGGCCTGGGCCCTGTCGCCACCGCAATCGGCCAAGGCCTGCAGGATCTCGGCGCGCTCGGCTTCGACCTGCCTGGCTTTGAGATGCTTCGTGGCAACCTTGGCTTCGGGGGACGCGGCCTGTGCGGGCTCGCTCGGCACGGCAGCCTCGGCTGGCGCGGCGCGTTGGTCGAACAGCTCCGGCGCCGCCGAGCGCAAAAAGACCTCGGCCTGCGCGCGGCCCATGCCCTGCCCTTGCGTTGGCGCATCCGCGTAAGCCATCAGGCGCTCGATGAGGTTTTCGAGTTCGCGCACATTGCCGGGCCAGCCGTAGGCCGGGGCATGCTCGATCAGGGCATCGAGCAAAGGCTGCGTGGCGCGCGGGCTCTGCGACAGGCGCTCGCACAGCTTGCGCTGCAAGGCCTGCGCGATGGGCGCGACATCGCCGAGGCGCGCGCGCAGCGGCGGCACATCGAGCCGCAGGATGTTGAGGCGGTAGTACAGGTCGAGCCTGAAGAGGCCACGCTGGACCTGGCTCATCAGGTCGCGGTGCGTGGCGGCGATCACGCGCACGTTCACGGGCGTGGGCTCGGTCGCGCCGACGCGCAGCACCTCGCGCTCCTGCAGCACGCGCAGCAGGCGCGTCTGCAGGGACACGGGCATCTCGCCGACCTCATCCAGGAACAGCGTGCCGTTGTGCGCGGCCTCGAACAGGCCGATCTTGCCGCCGCGCCGCGCGCCGGTGAAGGCGCCCTCTTCGTAGCCGAACAGCTCGCTCTCGAGCAAGGTCTCGGACACGGCCGCGCAGTTGACCGCCACGAAGGGCATCTCGCGCCGGTCACTGGCCATGTGGATGCCTTGCGCGATCAGCTCCTTGCCCGTGCCGCTTTCGCCGATCAGCAGCACAGTGGCCTGGCTGTGCGCGCAGCGCAGCGCCATCTGCCTGATGTGCTGCACGGCCTCGCTCTCGCCCAGGAACTGGCTGAGTTCATAGCGCGTGCCGGGCGCGTTGGGCTTGATGCGCGTGCGGATGTGTCGATCGACCCGCTGGATGCTGATCGGGTCCTGACAGCTGAGCACGGCGCCGGTCAGCACGCCTTGCTCGACGATGGGCATGCGGTTGGCGATCAGGGCCTTACCTTTGACGCGCTCGATCTTTTCGAGCTCCTGCACGCCCAGGCGCAAGGTGGTCTGCAAGCTGAGTTCGGGGCAGACATCGGTGAGGCGCTTGCCCAGCCAGGCGCCGGGCGCGATGCCCAGCCATTGGGCCATGGCCGGGTTCAGCGTCTGGATGCGCTCTTGCTGGTCGACGGCGATCACACCATCGCTCAGTTGCGTGAGGATCGTGCCCAGGCGCTCGCGCTTGGCCTGCTCGATGCGCGCGGCGCGTGCCACTTCCACGGCATCGTCGAGCGCATCGCGCACGGCGTCGGCCGAGTAGAGGAACACGCCGGTCATCCCCAACTGGTCAGCCAAGTCGGCCACGAGGCCTGGCCCGATCAGCACCTGCACGCCGAGGTTCTTGAGTGCCTGCGCGGCGGCGCGTGCGTCTTCTTCGGTGCGGTAGGTGCGCTGGTGCAGGTTCATGTCGAGCGACTCGGCGAAGGCGCTGAGGTCGGGCGCCATGCCTTCATAGGTCAGCAGGCCGATGTGCGGCGACACGCGTCGGGCCCGCGCCAGCGCCTGCATGACATCGAAGCCGCCCACTTTGACGAGCACGACCGGCATCTCCAGGTGCTGGCGCAGGTAGCCGCCGTTGGAGCCCGCCGACACGACCACGTCGATCGGCCGCTGGCCCTGCATCTCGCGGATGCGCGCGACGGCCTGCTCGAAGCCCATGTCGAGCACATCGACCGAGGCCTTGTCCGCGAAATCGGGCGCCAGTTCCTGCAGCATCTTGTTGATGCGCTTGAAGCCGACGGCCACGATGTGAGGCAAGGCCTGGGGCAAGACGGGTGCAGGCGGGCGAGGGTCCGGGGCAACGCGCATGGTTTCAGAAATGGCACATGTTGCAAACCAATGTCCAGCCATTGTGCCATTACGTTTCAAAACAGAAACACACGGGCCTGTGACTTGCAAGACAATGCGCAGGCAAACGCCCTGTCCGCATGCCGTTTTGCCAGTCAAATCAAACGCTTGCAGCCTCTGGCGCACGCCGGCCCGCCGCCATCGCCCAGCTGGCACAGGCGTTGCAATGACCACCCGACTTCACCCGCTGAACCGGAGCCCACACATGGCCAACTCGACCCCAGGCGCACGTTTTCGCCAAGCCCTCGCGGATGAATCTCCGCTGCAGATCATCGGCGCGATCAACGCCAACCATGCCCTGCTGGCCAAGCGTGCGGGCTACCGCGCCATCTACCTCTCGGGCGGCGGCGTGGCCGCGGGCTCGCTGGGCCTGCCCGACCTGGGCATCAACACGCTGGACGACGTGCTGATCGACACGCGCCGCATCACCGATGTCTGCGACCTGCCGCTGCTGGTCGACATCGACACCGGCTTCGGCCCCAGCGCCTTCAACATCGAGCGCACGGTCAAGAGCCTGATCAAGGCCGGCGCGGCTGCCTGCCACATCGAAGACCAGGTCGGCGCCAAGCGCTGCGGCCACCGTCCCGGCAAGGAGATCGTCACGACCGAAGAGATGGTCGACCGCGTCAAGGCCGCCGCCGATGCCAAGACGGACGCCAGCTTCTTCCTGATCGCCCGCACCGATGCCATCCAGGTGCACGGCGTGGACGCCGCCATCGAGCGCGCGATCAAGTGCGTCGAGGCCGGCGCCGACGGCATCTTCGCCGAAGCCGCCTACGACCTGCCCACCTACGAGAAGTTCGTGAAAGCCGTGAAGGTGCCCGTGCTGGCCAACATCACCGAATTCGGCAAGACACCGCTGTTCAGCGTCGACGACCTGCGCCACACCGGCGTGGGCATGGTGCTCTACCCGCTCTCGGCTTTTCGCGCCATGAACAAGGCCGCCGAGGCTGTTTACACTGCGATTCGACGCGACGGCCACCAAAAGAGCGTTGTCGACACCATGCAAACCCGCGAAGAGCTGTACGACCGCATCGGCTACCACGCCTTCGAAGGCAAGCTCGACGCGCTGTTCGCCGCCAAGAAATAAGCCCTTTCCCTTTCGTTCCCACCTGCCTCCACCTTCTTCATCAGGAGACTCATCAGATGAGCGCCACGCCCGAAACCACCACCACACCCGGTTTCAAGCCCAAGAAGTCCGTCGCCCTGTCGGGTACCGCAGCTGGCAACACGGCCCTGTGTACCGTCGGCCGCACGGGCAACGACCTGGCCTACCGCGGCTACGACATCCTCGACCTGGCCACGACCACCGAGTTCGAGGAAATCGCCCACCTGCTGGTGCACGGCAAGCTGCCCACGGTGGCCGAACTGGCGACCTACAAGGCCAAGCTGAAGTCGCTGCGCGGCATCCCCGCGAGCCTGAAGACCGCGCTGGAGCAACTGCCGCCGTCGGCCCACCCGATGGACGTGATGCGCACCGGCGTGTCCGTGCTGGGTTGCCTCCAACCCGAGAAGGAAGACCACAACCACCCCGGCGCCCGCGACATCGCCGACAAGCTGATGGCCTCGCTGGGCTCGATGCTGCTGTACTGGTACCACTACAGCCACAACGGCAAGCGCATCGACGTCGAGACCGATGACGACTCCATCGGCGGCCACTTCCTGCACCTGCTGCACGGCGAGAAGCCGCGTGACAGCTGGGTCCGCGCCATGCACACCTCGCTGATCCTGTACGCGGAGCACGAGTTCAACGCCTCGACCTTCACCTCGCGCGTCGTGGCCGGCACGGGCTCGGACATGTTCTCCGCCATCACGGGCGGCATCGGCGCGCTGCGCGGCCCCAAGCACGGCGGCGCCAACGAAGTGGCCTTCGAGATCCAGAAGCGCTACGACACGCCCGACGAAGCCGAGGCCGACATCCGCGCCCGCGTCGAGAAGAAGGAAGTCGTGATCGGCTTCGGCCACCCCGTCTACACGGTGAGCGACCCGCGCAACGTGGTCATCAAGAAGGTCGCCGAAGACCTGTCCAAGGAACAGTCGAACATGAAGATGTACGACATCGCCGCCCGCCTGGAATCGGTGATGTGGGAGATCAAGAAAATGTTCCCCAACCTGGACTGGTTCAGCGCCGTGAGCTACCACATGATGGGCGTGCCCACCGCCATGTTCACGCCGCTGTTCGTGATCGCCCGTACATCGGGCTGGTCGGCCCACGTGATCGAGCAGCGCATCGACGGCAAGATCATCCGCCCATCGGCCAACTACACCGGCCCCGAAGACCAGAAGTTCGTGCCGATCAAGGACCGCAAGTGATCCTCGGCTGAAACGGGGCGCCACGTTGCCGATGCGATGTGGCGCCCTTTCACCTTCCGCCGCTTATCTTTGTTGCCCGCTCTTTTGCAAGCCGTCCGCACAGCATTCACCGCCCCCACGCCATGAACACGTCATTCCGCAAGCCCCTGCCCGGCACCCAGCTCGACTACTTCGACACCCATGCCGCCGTCGAGGCCATCCAGCCCGGCGCCTGGGCCACCCTGCCCTACACCTCGCGCGTGCATGCCGAGAACATCGTGCGCAAGGCCGATCCGGCCATCGTCACCGAGTGCCTGACGCAGCTGATCGACCGCAAGCGCGAGCGCGACTTCCCCTGGTTCCCCGCGCGCGTGGCCTGTCACGACATCCTGGGCCAGACCGCGCTGGTCGACCTCGCCGGCCTGCGCGACGCCATCGCCAAGGAAGGCGGCGACCCGTCCAAGGTGAACCCCGTGGTGCCCGTGCAGCTGATCGTGGACCACTCGCTGGCCGTGGAGTGCGGCGGCTTCGACCCGCAGGCCTTCCAGAAGAACCGCGACATCGAAGAGCGCCGCAACGAAGACCGCTTCCACTTCATCGACTGGACGAAGAAGGCCTTCGCCAATGTGGACGTGATCCCCGCGGGCAACGGCATCATGCACCAGATCAACCTGGAGAAGATGTCGCCCGTGATCCATGCGGACAAGGGTGTCGCCTACCCTGACACCTGCGTGGGCACCGACAGCCACACACCGCACGTGGACGCGCTGGGCGTGATCGCCATCGGCGTGGGCGGCCTGGAGGCCGAGAACGTGATGCTGGGCCGCGCCTCGTGGATGCGCCTGCCCGAGATCGTGGGTGTGAAGCTCACGGGCCAGCGTCAACCCGGCATCACGGCCACGGACGTCGTGCTGGCCCTGACCGAGTTCCTGCGCAAATCCAAGGTGGTCGGCGCTTACCTCGAGTTCTACGGCGAAGGCGCATCGAAGCTGACCATCGGCGACCGCGCGACCATCTCGAACATGGCGCCCGAGTACGGCGCCACCGCCGCGATGTTCAGCATCGACGAGCAGACGCTCGATTACCTGACGCTGACCGGCCGCGAGGCAAGCCAAGTCAAGCTGGTCGAGACCTACGCCAAGGTCGCCGGCCTGTGGTCCGACACGCTCCAGAACGCCGTGTACGAACGCGATCTTGAATTCGACCTGTCGAGCGTCGTGCGCAACATGGCCGGCCCGTCGAACCCGCATGCGCGCGTGGCCACGAGCGATCTGGCCGCCAAGGGCATCGCCGGCAAGTGGGCCATGCCCTCGCGCAACGAAGGCACGATGCCCGACGGCGCCGTGATCATCGCCGCCATCACCTCGTGCACGAACACATCGAACCCGCGCAACGTGATCGCGGCGGCGCTGCTGGCCCGCAATGCGAACAAGCTCGGTTTGACACGCAAGCCCTGGGTCAAATCCTCGCTGGCGCCTGGCTCGAAGGCCGTCGAGCTGTACCTGAAGGAAGCCGGCCTCCTGAACGACCTCGAGAAGCTGGGCTTCGGCATCGTGGCCTTCGCCTGCACGACCTGCAACGGCATGTCCGGCGCGCTCGACCCGGTCATCCAGAAGGAAATCGTCGACCGCGACCTCTACGCCACCGCCGTGCTCTCGGGCAACCGCAACTTCGACGGCCGCATCCACCCGTATGCCAAGCAGGCCTTCCTGGCCTCGCCGCCGCTGGTCGTGGCCTACGCCATCGCCGGCACCGTGCGCTTCGACATCGAGAACGATGTGCTGACCGTCATCGACGGCAAAGAGATCCGCCTCAAGGACATCTGGCCCAGCGATGAAGAGATCGACGCCGTCGTCAAGGCCGCCGTGAAGCCCGAGCAGTACCGCGCCGTCTACGAGCCCATGTTCGCCATTCAGGCGGACAACGGCGAGAAGGTCGCGCCGCAATACGACTGGCGCCCGCAGTCCACCTACATCCGCCGCCCGCCCTACTGGGACACCGAAGGCGTCGGCGCCCTGGCTGCCAACCCGCGCACGCTCAAGAACATGCGCCCGCTGGCCATCCTGCCGGACAACATCACCACCGACCACCTCTCGCCCTCCAACGCCATCCTGATGGACAGCGCCGCCGGCGAGTACCTGCACAAGATGGGCCTGCCCGAGGAGGACTTCAACTCCTACGCCACCCATCGCGGCGACCACCTCACGGCCATGCGCGCCACGTTCGCCAACCCCACGCTCAAGAACGAGATGGTGCGCAAGGAAGACGGCAGCATCAAGCCCGGCTCGCTGGCCCGTGTCGAGCCCGAAGGCAAGGTCATGCGCATGTGGGAAGCGATGGAGACGTATCTGAACCGCCGCCAGCCGCTGATCATCATCGCCGGCGCCGACTACGGCCAGGGCTCCTCGCGCGACTGGGCCGCCAAGGGCGTGCGCCTGGCCGGCGTCGAGACCGTCGTGGCCGAAGGCTTCGAACGCATCCACCGCACCAACCTGATCGGCATGGGCGTGCTGCCGCTGGAGTTCAAGCCCGGCACCAACCGCCTGACGCTGGGCCTGGACGGTACCGAGACGTTCGACGTCGAAGGCGCGCTCAAGCCCCGTACCGACCTGACCTTGGTGATCACGCGCAAGAACGGCGAAGTGGTGAAGGTGCCGATGACCTGCCGCCTGGACACGGCCGAAGAGGTTTCGGTGTACGAAGCCGGCGGTGTCTTGCAGCGTTTCGCACAAGACTTCCTGGCTGAAAACAAGGCCGCCTGAGGAGCACGACATGGCGCACGCACCGCAAATCAAGATCCCCGCCACCTACATCCGTGGCGGCACCAGCAAAGGCGTGTTCTTCCGCCTGCAGGACCTGCCCTCTGCCTGCCAGCAGCCCGGCGCGGCCCGCGACAAGCTGTTCATGCGTGTCATCGGCAGCCCGGACCCGTACGCCGCGCACATCGACGGCATGGGCGGCGCCACGTCCAGCACGAGCAAGTGCGTGATCCTGTCCAAGTCCAGCGTGCCCGACCATGACGTGGACTACCTCTACGGCCAGGTCGCCATCGACAAGGCCTTCGTCGACTGGAGCGGCAACTGCGGCAACCTGTCGACGGCGGCCGGCGCCTTCGCCATCCACGCCGGCCTGATCGACGCATCGCGCGTGCCTGACAACGGCGTGTGCGTGGTCCGCATCTGGCAAGCCAACATCCAGAAGACCATCATCGCCCACGTGCCCGTCACCAATGGCCAGGTGCAGGAGACCGGCGACTTCGAGCTCGATGGCGTGACCTTCCCGGCCGCCGAGATCGTGCTCGAGTTCATGGACCCGTCCGACGATGGCGACGAAGGCGGCTCGATGTTCCCCACGGGCAAGCTGGTCGACGACCTGGACGTGCCCGAGTCCGTCGTCAAAGGGGGCACGCTCAAGGCCACGATGATCACGGCCGGCATCCCGACCATCTTCGTCAACGCCGCTGACATCGGCTACACAGGCACAGAGCTGCGTGAGCAGATCAACACCGACCCGGCCGCCCTCCAGCGCTTCGAAGCCATCCGCATCGCCGGCGCCCTGCGCATGGGCCTGATCAAGACGCCCGAAGAAGCCGCCACCCGCCAGCACACGCCCAAGATCGCCTTCGTGGCCCCGCCCACAACCTACAAGGCCTCCAGCGGCAAGACCATCGAGGCCGGCGACGTCGACCTGCTCGTGCGCGCGCTGTCCATGGGCAAGCTGCACCACGCCATGATGGGCACGGCGGCGGTCGCCATCGGCACGGCGGCGGCCATCCCCGGCACCCTGGTCAACCTGGCGGCGGGCGGCGGCGAGCGCGAAGCCGTGCGTTTCGGCCACCCGTCGGGCACCTTGCGTGTGGGCGCCCAGGCCAAGCTGGTCGACGGCCAGTGGACGGTCACCAAGGCCATCATGAGCCGCAGCGCCCGCATCCTCATGGAAGGCTGGGTGCGCGTGCCGGGCGACACGTTCTGATGCGATTGTTGCCACCGCCGCGCGTGACCGCCCGCACGAGTGAGTGGTCCCGCCCGGCCATCCAAACCACGGTTTGATGGCAAGATCGGCCCTCTTCTCGCGCGAACGGTGTCGGCTCCCATGCCAGACAATTCGCGCCAACTGATCAACGCAAGTGATGAGCAAGGCGCCCGCCATGACAAAGAACGTTCAACGATATCAACGCATCCGCACGCTGGCCCTGTCGGCCGGCCTCGTGCTGGGCATGGCGGCAGGCACAGTGGGCCCGCAATTCGCTCAGGCGGCCGCCATCAAGACCACCAAGCGCGCCCCCCCCGCCAAGGCCGATAAATTCGCGCCCCTGCCTGAAGCCACGCCCGAGCAGATGCAGGCCGCCGACCGCGTGCTGATCGGCCGCTACGAATGCGAATTCGGCAAGCAGATCGCCGTCGACCGCAACGACGCCAACAAGGGTTATTTCAACCTCAAGCTGGCCAAGCAGTCGTGGGTGATGAAGCCCGTGCAATCGTCCACGGGCGCCATCCGCCTGGAAGACGTCAAGGGCAATACCCTGCTCATCCAGATCCTGACCAAATCGATGCTGATGGACGTCAAGGCCGGTCACCGCATGGTGGACGGCTGCGTGCATGAAGTGCAGCGCGCCGCCGAGGCGGAGCTGGCCAAGCAGCCCCCCCATCAATCGCTGTTCGACATGCCTGCCGAGGCACCTGCCGGCGGCAAGTGAACCATCCTGGCGCGCATTCAAGCGCGCGCCAAACTGACGCCGAATCAACCCGCATCCTGCGCCAGGGAGGCGGGTTTTTTTATTTGATCCATCAATATGAGACACACAACTTTATCAGTATGAACCCATCTGGCACATACTCAGACAATCTGATCAATCAAAACACCATATTCAACACCGAAACACGCTAAGTTGTTCTGACGCTTCAGAAATTCAGATACATACGTAGAGAAATAATCCCTTGAACAGAGGGGTCCATATATTCAAAACAAGGGAAAACGACGAAACCTTCTCCATCGGCATTTGGTGAATATAACGATGCGCATTGATCTGATGTTATTCAAATCAGAGCAGCACGGCTTCATAACCAAATGGAAAGGACAGACATGAACACCCTCGCTCCCCGTTTCGCTGCACTGGCGGCCTTTGCCTGCCTCACGGTGGCATCGGCCTTGCCGGCCCACGCCCTCACCGCCCTGCCCGAGGCCAAGTCCTCGGTCGTGCCGACGGCCGATTCGTTCTACAAGGCGCCCACGGCCGCCCAACTGGCCAGCGCCGCGCCCGGCGACATCCTGCGCTACCGCCCGATTCCACTCGACAGCAACGGCTACAGCGGCTTCGTCAGCGAGGGCTATCAGGTCATGTACCGCACGGCCGACGGCAAGAACGTGCCGACCGCCGCCGTCGCAACCATCCTGATCCCCAAGAACGCCCCGGCCACGGGCCGCAAGCTGCTGGCCTACCAGTCGTTCTACGACAGCCTGACCATCGACTGCACGCCCTCCTACCTCACGGTCAAGGGTTCGCTCTTCGAAGAGAGCAACATCGACTCGACGCTCAAGAAGGGCATCGTCGTGGTCATGTCCGACTACGAAGGCCTGGACTCGCAATGGATCGCCGGCATGAACACGGCCCATGGCGTGCTCGACGGCATCCGCTCGGCCATCAAGTTCAGCAAGTCGGGCCTGAATACCAACGCGCCCGTGGCCATGATGGGCTTCTCGGGCGGCGGACACGCCACCGGCTGGGCCGCCGAAGTGGCGCCCGAGTACGCGCCCGAGCTGAACATCGTCGGCGCGGCCATGGGCGGCGTGCCGGTGATGGTCGGCAATGTGGCCAAGAAGGTCGACGGCACGCTCTTCGCCGGTGTCTACCTGGGCGCCGTGGTCGGCCTGTCGCGTGCCTACCCCGAGATCGATCCCAACAAGTACGCCACGCCCGCCGGCCTGACCGCCATCAAGGACATGGGCACGCGCTGCCTGCTGGGCATGTTCGAGGGCAAGCCCGAAATGCTGCTCAAGTACGCCTTCACCAAGGGCACCAAGTTCCTGAAAGACCCCAACTTCCTCGATTTGCCGGAAATTGCTTCCATCATCACCGAAAACAGCATGGGCAGCCGCATCCCGCGCATCCCGATGTACGTCTACGAAGGCACGTCCGACGAGATCATGCCCATCGCCGATGTGGACGCACTGGTCCAGACCTACTGCGACAACGGCGTCAAGGTGCAGTACAACCGCACGGGCGGCGACCACCTGCTGATGGCCATCGCCCCGGGCAATGCCGTGAATTACGTGCAAGACCGCCTGGACGGCAAGGCGGCGCCGACAACCTGCAAGTAAACAGGCATCGACCACGGCGGGGCCCCCTTACCGAGGGGGCCTCGCTCATTTTTGGGCCATTTTTCGGTTTCTTGCCCGGACAAATCCGAATGGCCGGGCACGTCATGCCCGTCATGTGGGCGATAATGATGGGCTGCACGGAAATTGCATTTCCTTGTGACCTGGATGCCGCTTCGCCCCACGGAGGTGATGTCGAGCGTCCCGCGTTTTTGCCCCCTCCACATCAGGTGAACACCATGTTGCAAGCCTATCGCCAACACGTTGCCGAGCGCGCCGCTCTCGGCATCCCCCCACTTGCCCTGTCCGCCAGCCAAGTCGCTGAGCTGATCGAGTTGATCAAGAACCCGCCCGCTGGCGAAGACGCCTTCCTGCTGGACTTGCTGACCCACCGCGTTCCCCCTGGCGTGGACGATGCCGCCAAGGTCAAGGCCTCCTTCCTGTCGGCCGTGGCCCATGGCGATATCGAGGTCGCGCTGATCTCCAAGGCCAAGGCCACCGAGCTGCTGGGCACCATGGTCGGCGGCTACAACGTCAAGCCCCTGATCGACCTGCTGGCGCACTCCGACAAGGACGCCGAAGTCGGCGCCGTCGCCGCTGAAGGCCTCAAGAAGACCCTGCTGATGTTCGACGCGTTCCATGACGTGGCCGAACTGGTCAAGGCCGGCAACGCCAATGCCAAGGCCGTGATGCAGTCGTGGGCCGACGCCGAGTGGTTCACCAGCCGCCCCGAAGTCGCCAAGAAGATCACCGTGACCGTGTTCAAGGTGCCCGGCGAAACCAACACCGACGACCTGTCGCCCGCGCCCGACGCCTGGAGCCGTCCCGACATCCCCATGCACTACCTGGCGATGCTCAAGAACACCCGTCCCGACGCGGCCTTCAAGCCCGAGGAAGACGGCAAGCGCGGCCCGATGCAGTTCATCGACGACCTGAAGAAAAAGGGCAACCTCGTGGCCTACGTGGGCGACGTGGTCGGCACCGGCTCTTCGCGCAAATCGGCCACCAACAGCGTGATCTGGGCCACGGGCGAAGACATCCCCTTCGTGCCCAACAAGCGCTTCGGCGGCGTCACGCTGGGCGGCAAGATCGCTCCGATCTTCTTCAACACGCAGGAAGACTCCGGCTCGCTGCCCATCGAAGTGGACGTGACCGCCTTCGACATGGGTGACGTGCTCGACATCTACCCCTACGACGGCAAGATCGAAAAGGGTGGCAAGGTCGTCACAGAGTTCCAGCTGAAGTCGCAAGTGCTGCTGGACGAAGTGCGCGCCGGCGGCCGCATCAACCTGATCATCGGCCGCTCGCTGACCGGCAAGGCACGCGAGTTCCTGGGCCTGCCCGCCTCGACCCTGTTCCGTCTGCCTCAGGCACCGAAGGACAGCGGCAAGGGCTTCACCCTGGCCCAGAAGATGGTCGGCCGCGCCTGCGGTCTGCCCGAAGGCCAAGGCGTGCGTCCTGGTACGTACTGCGAACCCAAGATGACGACCGTCGGTTCGCAAGACACGACCGGCCCGATGACCCGCGACGAGCTGAAGGACTTGGCCTGCCTGGGCTTCAGCGCCGACCTGGTCATGCAATCGTTCTGCCACACGGCCGCCTACCCCAAGCCCGTGGACGTGAAGATGCACCGCGAGCTGCCCAACTTCATCAGCAACCGCGGCGGCGTGGCCCTGCGTCCTGGTGACGGCGTGATCCACTCGTGGCTGAACCGCCTGCTGCTGCCCGACACCGTCGGCACTGGTGGCGATTCGCACACCCGCTTCCCGATCGGCATCTCCTTCCCGGCCGGCTCCGGCCTGGTCGCCTTCGGCGCCGCCACCGGCGTGATGCCCCTGGACATGCCCGAGTCGGTGCTCGTGCGCTTCAAGGGCCAGATGCAGCCCGGCGTCACCCTGCGTGACCTGGTGCATGCCATTCCCCTGTACGCCATCAAGGCCGGTCTGCTGACCGTGGCCAAGGCCGGCAAGAAGAACATCTTCTCGGGCCGCGTGCTCGAGATCGAAGGCCTGCCAGACCTGAAGGTCGAACAAGCGTTCGAGCTGTCCGACGCTTCCGCCGAGCGCTCCGCCGCCGGTTGCACGATCAAGCTGAACAAGGAACCGGTCGCCGAGTACCTGAAGTCGAACATCGTTCTGATGAAGAACATGATCGCCGACGGTTACGCCGACGCCCGCACCCTGCAACGCCGCATCGACGCGCAAGAAGCCTGGCTGGCCAACCCCAACCTGCTCGAAGCCGACAAGGACGCCGAGTACGCCGCCGTGATCGAGATCGATCTGGCCGACATCAAGGAGCCCATCGTCTGCTGCCCGAACGACCCGGACGACGCCAAGTTCCTGTCCGAAGTGGCCGGCACCAAGATCGATGAAGCCTTCATCGGTTCGTGCATGACCAACATCGGCCACTTCCGCGCCGCCGGCAAGCTGCTGGAAGGCAAGAAGGACATCCCGGTGCGTCTGTGGGTGGCACCGCCCACCAAGATGGACGCCGCCGAGCTGACCAAGGAAGGCTTCTACAACACCTTCGGCACCGCCGGCGCCCGCACCGAAATGCCCGGCTGCTCGCTGTGCATGGGCAACCAGGCCCAGATCAAGGAAGGCTCGACCTGCATCTCCACGTCGACACGCAACTTCCCGAACCGCCTGGGCAAGAACACCAACGTGTTCCTGGGCTCGGCCGAGCTGACCGCCGTCGCGTCCAAGCTGGGCAAGCTGCCGACCGTGGCCGAGTACATGGCCGAAGTGGGCGTCGTGACCAAGGATGCCGACAAGATCTACCAGTACATGAACTTCAACCAGATCGACGAGTACGTCGAGACGGCCAAGACCGTGAACGCCTGATATTGCTGAACCCGGTGGCGGGCCTGTCTCGCCATCTTTCAGCCCTCACAATGGCCCGCCACCGTGCGGGCCATTTGCTTTCCAAGCGCTTGCTCCATATCAGACGGCCAAAACAAAACAGCCCGCCGAGTGACCCCGGCGGGCTGCTTGTTGAATACCTTTGTCAGCAACGATCAGTGCTGAGCGGCCTTCTCGTTGGCCTTGTACGTTTCGTTGGCGGCCAGCAGATGCTTGACTTCGGTCTCTTCACGCTGGCGACGCAGATTGGGGTCTGTCACCGCGTCGGCCATGAAAGCCGCCAGCTTGCCTTGGGCGTCTTTCAGATCCAGTTCGCCGTTGATCACGCGGGTCGGCAGGTCATCCACCAGTTGCACGGCCAGCGTCTGGCGCTTGGCGGCGTTCTCGGGTGTCTTGGGCAGCGCTTCCCACAGCTCCACCTGCTTGCTGAAGCGCAGGAAGTTGACCATGCGGGTCAGCTCTTTGTCGGGATCGTTCTGCTGCTGCGCCACGCCTTGCAGCATCGCCCATTCCATTTGCGACACGTAGGGCGGACGCTCCTTCACCGGGCCGATGATGGGCTTCATCTCGGGCTGGTTCTCGAGCACCTTGGCGGCCTCTTTCTGCTGGGCCACCATGGCCGCGGCCTCGGGGCTGTGCGCCATCTTCTCCGCTTCGGCCTGCGCGCTATTTTGCACGGGCGTACTCGGCGCGGCCTCTTGCACGCGATCGGATGCCTGGGGTTGACGCGACCACCAGACCGCCGCCACCACCACAGCCATGCCCACGCCGAGCATGACCATCCATTTCTTGTTGGAACCGGAGTCCAGGGTGATTTGCGACATCTCTCTATCCTCGTCTACAGCGCAAAAGCATGGTGTTCAGTTTGCGCGTCCTCAGGGCTGGTGGCCCTGGGAGAAAACCCCGGGATGTCGGTCGATCACCCCGGGAATGGACGGGTGGAAACCACCCATCGTCACTTCAACACGTTTTCAAACTGCAACCCATCCAGGAACCACGGAAGATGGGTTGCATTCGGTCAGCGCATCAGCCGATCAGTACGACTGGGGAGCGGGAGGCGTCACAGTGAAGCTGTAGCCGTTGCCCGCGCCCGTGAAGAAGGCCGACATGATGGCCGAGATCACGCAACCCTTGATCGCCGGGAAGGAGGTCGTGCCCGTGAAGGACAGACCGGTACCCAGGCCGGAGACGGGGCCGACATAGCTCAGCGGGAAGGCCACGGGCGTTTCGGTCTTGCACTCGCCGAAGGGGATGCCCCACACGGACGTCAGCGTGATGTCCACGTTGGCCGTGCCCGTGACGGTCAGGATGCCCGTGTCGCTCAGCGAAGTCTTGCCGGTGGTGCGGCCGTTCGGCGTGATCTTCATGCCGATCTGCGCACCGATACCGACGATCTTCAGCGATTGCGAGAAGTTCGGCACGTTCAGGGTACCGTCCAGCGTGTTGTTCGTGATGTCGGCGACAGCGGTGAACGACGAAGCGGCGGGCAGTTGAACCGTTTGCTTCAGCGTCTTCAGGTCGACGTGCGCGTCCAGAGGCCAGGCGTTCAGCGCAACCTTGTAGGCGCCGTTGTTGGGCAACGATGTGTCGGCAGGCGTCGTGGACGTCGAGCAGGTGCTCGGCGCGGCGGTACCGGCAACGCGGTCGCCGATCCAGCTCAGGACCTTCGGCGCAGCCTGGAACAGCGTGGCGATGTGCTCGCTGGGGTAGGCGTCGAAGTAGACCTTGGCACCCTTGCCGCAGTAGTTCTTCTTCAGGTCGTAGTCTTGCGACAGCTGGATGAACTCGTCAGCCTGACCGTGGAACATGTACATCGGCATCGAGGGCTTGGCGGCGTCAACACCCAGGGTTTGCGCATCGACCACATCCTGAGCGACAGCCAGCAGGTCGGTCACCGAAGAGCCAGGCGACGTGGTGTAGGAAGCCAGCACCTGGTTCTCGTGCGAGAGCAGAGCCTTGAACACGCATTGCGTGCTCAGCTCGGCCAGTGCGGACGTACCGGAGGGCGAGATCACCTGGTTGATGGGCACGTTCCTGATGCCGTACTCGTTGAGCATGCCTTGAACGCCGGAGGCCAGGAAGGCGAAGCCCAGGCGGCCGTCCAGGTTGGGGGCGACCGTGTTGAAGTTCGCGGGAACGCCACCAGCGGCCACGCCGACGACGTTGATGCCAGGCGCGTAGGTCGAAGCGATTTCAGCCGCCTTGGCAGCGGTCTGACCACCTTGCGAGAAGCCCCACACGGCGACCTTGGCGCTGGACGTGATGCCAACGTTGGGGATGGACGTGGCGGCGCGGAAGATGTCCAGCGTGGATTGCGCTTGCGACTGGGCGACCAGGTAGGTGGCGCCTTGGCCGTTCAGGTAACCGGCGTAGTCGGTGACCAGCACGGCGTAGCCGGCGTTCAGGGCGGCGGAGATGTTGGCGGTTTCATAGTCGGTACCGGCGGCCATCTGGCGCGAAGGCGCGCAGTTGTTGGCCAGGCCGTGCGTGCCCATCGCGTACAGGATGACGGGGCGAGCGCCGGTGCCGGTCCAGTTGGCCTTGGGCACGAGCACGGTACCGGACACGGCGTTGTCCTTGGTCACGGTCGGGCCGTTGCTGTTGAAGCCGCGGGCGGTCGTCGATTGGTACACGACGTTCCAGGCGTTGATGGCAGGGGCGCCGGCCAGCTTGACCGTGGCCGTGCGGTAGGACAGCAGGGTACCGGGGGCGTTGGCGGTCAGGGAGGTGGGCGGTGCGTAGAACACCGAGTCATCGCTCGAGCCAGGCGTGGCCGCGTAGGCAGACGACACGGCCAGGGCCAGCGCGGCCATGGGGATGCTGAGGGCGGATTTCCGCTTAAACGTGTTGAACATCACTCTCTCCAGTTGGTTCAGGACTAATTTATCTATCGAGTTCCAGCGATCGTTAAAACCGCTATGCATATTGTTAGAACCAAAGCGCCAGGGGCTCATCGGGTTTTCTCCCCGCCATCTACCGTGTCACATCAAAACCCCATGTACAGGGGGGCGGATGGACGACTGTTTCCCTATGGGTTGCCCCTCTCACCCGATATGGTTATTCGGGTATCTGGTCATTCAGATTCACCGAATCGGGACGCGTTTTTTTTGTTAGGCTACATAGCGTTCAGAGTGACCGAGAGCCTATGAAACCCGATCCCATCAACACGCCTTTGCGCGCCTACAGAGGCGAGTCAGCCGAAGACCGACGCCTGCAGCGTCGGGACAAGCTGATGGAGGCCGCCTTTGATTCGTTCGCCCACCACGGCATCGCCAAGACGACGATGCGCGACATCTGCACCGCCGCGCGCCTGACGGACCGCTACTTCTACGAGGTGTTTCGCAACACCGAGGACGCCTTCGACGCCGTCCATCAATGGCAAAGAGAGCAGTTGGTCTCGCGCATCGGCACGGCCCTGCTGGACATGCCCAAGGACATGGCGCAGCTGGCCCGGGCCGGCCTCGGCGCGTTCTACGGCTTCATCAAGGAAGACCCCCGGCGCGCGCAGGTGCTGCTGATCGACGCCTTTTCGGCCAACCAGCAAAGCGTCGAGAAATCCCAGATGGCGGTACACGAGTACGTGACGCTGATGAGCAATTACGCCCACATCCTTTTCCCGAAGATCAAGCCCGGCTTCAACATGGAGATGCTGCTGTGGGGCCTGGTGGGCATGGCGATCCAGGTCGGTACATACTGGGCGCGCAACGGCTTCAAAGAGCCCATCGAAGACGTGCTGGCCTACAACCTCTATGCCTGGCGCGGGCTGGATTTGTGGACGGCCGAGCTGACGGCGCAGGCGCGTGAGGCGTCCAAATCGGCGCAGCAGGCGGATGGCGGCAAGCGAGGCGCCCTCAAAACTGGCCGGGCGAAGAAACCATCCGGCGCATGAGCGCCATCGGGCAGCGGGGATAATCGCTGGCCGTTCGCTGCTTTGGCCCGGGCCTGAACCTCGGCCGAACCGCAACGGGATGTTCACAGGATCCAGCATGACCGACCCGGCTCAGCCAGAAGACACGTCTCTCGCCTCTCCTTCCGCTTCCCCTCGCTCCAAATGGCTGATCGCGCTGTGGGCCCTGCTGGGCGCGGGCGTGCTCGGCTTGCTGGCGCTGCTGATCAGCGTGGCCGTGATGTACCCGCAACTGCCGGACACGTCCAGCCTGGTCAACTACCAGCCCAAGCAGCCGCTGCGGGTCTACACGGCAGATGGCGTCGAGATCGGCGGCTTCGGCAGCGAGAAGCGCCAGTACCTGCCCTTCGAGCAGATCCCCAAGCTGATGCGCGACAGCCTGCTGGCCGTCGAGGACGCGCGCTTTTACGAGCACCCGGGCATCGACGTGATCGGCGTGCTGCGGGCCATCGTCTCGAACGTCACGCGGCACCGCACGCAGGGCGCCTCGACCATCACGCAGCAGGTCGCGCGCACCTTCCTGCTGACGCGCGAGAAGACGCTCAGCCGCAAGCTCAAGGAGGCGATGCTGTCGCTCAAGATCGAGCGCGAGTTGAGCAAGGACCAGATCCTGGCGCTGTACATGAACCAGATCTACCTGGGCGCGCGGGCCTATGGCTTCGCGGAAGCGGCCCAGACCTACTTCGGCAAGCCGCTGCATGAGCTGGACATCGCCGAGTGCGCCATGCTGGCCGGCTTGCCGCAGAACCCGTCCAATGTGAACCCGATCCGCAACCCGCAGGGCGCCAAGGCACGCCAGTTGGTGGTGCTGTCGCGCATGCGCACGGCGGGCGTGATCGATGACGCGCAGTACGCCGAGGCCAAGACCGAGAAGCTCAGCGTGCGCGGCGCCAGCGAGGTGGACGTGCACGCCGAGTACGTGGCCGAGATGGCGCGCCAGCAGGTGTATGCGCAGTACGGCGACAAGGCCTACACAACGGGCATGAAGGTCGTGACGACGCTGCTGGCCAACGAGCAGCAGGCCGCCTGGAAGGCCGTGCGCAAGACCCTGATCGACCGCGAGCTGGGCCAGCCCTGGCGCGGCCCCGAAGAGCAGCTCGACCTGGACGACGACCTCGAGGACACCGACCCGGCCGTCTCGCAGTTGCTGGCCGACGTCAACGACGACGAGTTGCTGCGCGCGGCCATCGTGACGCAGGCCGGCAGCAAGAAGGTCACGGCCGTGCTGGCATCGGGCGATGTGGTGCACATCTCGGGCAAGGGCTTGCGGCAGGCGCAGGCCGGCCTGAGCGCCAAGGCACCGGCCAAGCTGAAGATCCAGCGGGGCGATGTGGTCCGGCTGGTGCAGCAAGGCAAGGACTGGACGCTGACGCAGTGGCCCGAAGCCGAAGGCGCCCTGGTCGCGCTGGACCCGCACACGGGCGAAGTGCGCGCCATGGTCGGCGGCTTCGACTTCCATCAGAACCAGTTCAACCACGTGACGCAGGGCTGGCGCCAGCCCGGCTCGAGCTACAAGCCCTTCCTGTACGCCGCCGCGATGGAAAACGGCGTGATGCCCGAGACCATCGTCAACGATGCGCCCGTGACCAATGTGGGCGACTGGTCGCCGCAGAACGCCGATGGCCAGTTCGACGGCCCCATCCCCTTGCACATCGGCCTGGCCAAGTCCAAGAACATGGTCAGCATCCGGCTGGTCCAGCTGATGGGCCCACAGACCGCGCGCGACTGGACGGGGCACTTCGGCTTCGATGTCGACAAGCAACCGGACAACCTCACGCTGGCCCTGGGCGCCGGCGCGACCACGCCGATGCAACTGGCGGGCGCCTATGCCGTGATCGCCAATGGCGGCCTCAAGGTCAACCCCGTGGTCATCAAGCGCATCAGCGATGTCAACGGCAAGACGCTGTTCGAGGCGCCAACGCCGGCCGCTGACGAGAGCCAGCGCGTGGTCCCGGCCCGCAACACGTTCATGATCTCGACCTTGCTGCAGGAGGTGGCCAGCAGCGGCACGGCGGCGCGCGCGCAGGCCCAGCTCAAACGCCCCGATCTGTACGGCAAGACAGGCACGACCAACGACGTGGTGGACGCCTGGTTCGCGGGCTTTCAGCCCAATATGGTGGCCGTGGTGTGGATCGGCTATGACACGCCGCGCACGCTGGGCAGCCATGCCTCGGGCAGCTCACTGGCCCTGCCCGCCTGGATCCAGTTCATGAGCACGGCGCTGGCCAAGGAGCCCGTGAAGGCACTGGCCGTGCCAGAAGGCGTCGTGATGACCGAGACGGGCTGGCGCTATGCCGAATGGGTCCACGGCGGCTTCCTGACCTCGTTGGGCGTGGACGATGACGCCATCAGCCCGGCCATGATCCCGCATCCGCCCGACCCGGCGGCGTCAGGCGGCGCCGTGGCCACGCCACCCGATGCCATCAACAACTTCCCGTCCGACATCATTCACTGATGTCCGGATCCGTGCGCGGCGAGAATGCCAGGCTGGTCAGGTACAGGCGCAGGTCGAACTCGTACTGGTGGTAGCGCGGCTCCATGTGCGTGCACAGCTGGTAGAAGGCCTTGTCGTGCGCCTTCTCCTTCAAATGGGCCAGCTCGTGCACGACGATCATGCGCAGGAACTCGGCCGGTGTCTCCTTGAACAGGCTGGCGATGCGGATCTCGCGCTTGGCCTTGAGCTTGCCGCCCTGCACGCGTGACACGGTCGTGTGCGTGCCCAGTGCATGCGAGATCACCTTGAGCTTGTTGTCGTAGGCCACCTTGTTGACCTGGTCGGCGTTGCGCATGTGGCGGGCCTTGAGGTCCATCACGTAGTCGTACAGGGCCGTGTCCGACTTGACCTCGTGCTGATCGGGGTAGCGCTGCTGGAGGATCTCGGCCAGCTTGCCCTGGTCGATCACGCTTTGCACCTGCTGCAGCACGTGCGGCGGGTAGCCGCCGAGGTACTTGAACTGCGGCGGCGCCGTGCGGATCACGGGGACCGCGGAGCGCGGCGCCTCGCCTGGGCGATCAGGGCGCGATCTGCTCGGCATAGTCGTACAGCGCGCCCAGGATGTCCTGCGCGCGCTCGTCCTCGTCGGCCAGTTGCTCGCTCAGCGCATCAATGCGCTCGAAGAATGCGGCCATCGACAGGCCACCACCATGCCCTTCGAGCAGGCGCGCCGTGCGCAAGGCCTGCCAGCGCGCCTGCTCGGCTTCGCTCAGCGTGGCCGGGAAGTTGCGCGCGCGGTACCTGAAGAGCACCTCTTCGAGGCGCTCGTCCACGAAGCCCTGGCCGCGATCGGTCAGTTGCTCTGGCGCCAGGGCCTTGAGGCGCTGCAGCACGCGGCGGTCTTCGTTGCCGACGAAGCCGCCGTACAGGTCTTCATCGACGTCGACCTCGGCGCGCGCTGCATCGGTGCGGGCATACAGCTCGGCCCAGATGCCGTCCATGCTGGGTGAACGGTCGACCGCGACCTCGGCATGGGCCATGGCGCGCTCGAGGTCGATGCCCCATTTGCGCATCAAGGCCGGGCTGAGGATCTTGAGGTTGCCGATCACGATGGGCGACTTGTTGATGTGCACGCCCTTGATGGGCAGACGCTCGATACCTTCTGGCAGATCGGCCGTCTTCGTGAACAGGCGCTGGCGGATCTCGGCGGCGCTCATCTCGAACAGCGGTGTCGGATCGTGCGCCAGGTCCCACACGAGGATCTCGTTCTTGTTGCCCGGGTGCTGCGCCAAGGGCCAGACCAGGGCCATGCAGCCGCACTCATGGCCGAACATGCCCGAGATGTGCAGGAAGGGCTTCCACATGGCGCGGGGCTTGTCCAGGCCCGCTTCGGCCATCACGGCGTCCTTCTTGCGCAGCCTGAGGCAGAAGTCCCAGAGCTTGGGCTGGGCCTGCTTGATCAGGCGGGCCAGGCCGATGGTCGCGCGCACGTCGGACAGCGCATCGTGCGCGGCCTCGTGGCTCAGGCCGTTGGCCGCCGTGAGGTGCTCGAGCTTGAAGGACGGGCGGCCATCGTCGTGCGTGGGCCAGTTGATGCCTTCGGGGCGCAGGGCCCATGTGCAGCGGACTACGTCGAGCAGATCCCACCTGCCGCAGCCGTTCTGCCATTCGCGGCCGTATGGGTCGATCAGGTTGCGCCAGAACAGGTGGCGCGTGACCTCGTCGTCGAAGCGGATGGTGTTGTAGCCCACGCCGACCGTGTTGGGCGCGGCCAGCTCGCGCTCGATGGCATCGGCGAAGGCATGCTCGGGCACGCCGCGCTCCAGGCAGGTCTGCGGCAGGATGCCGGTGAGCAGGCAGGCCTCGGGGTCGGGCAGGTAATCGGGCGCGGGCTGGCAGTACTGCATCAGCGGCTGCCCGATCTCGTTCAGGTCGGCATCGGTGCGCACGCCCGCGAACTGCGAGGGCCGGTCGCGCCGCGCCACCTTGCCGAAGGTTTCGTAATCGTGCCAGTAGAAAGTGAAATCGGGCATGGAAGCTGCCAAATGTGCGGGAAGTTGCGCAATTGCGCCAATATACCCATGTGGACCAAGGAGATCACGTTATCGTATAGGGACCGGGGGCTAAAGTGACTCGCCCAATAGAGCGAGCATGCCTCCAGACAGTGCCCCGAGCTTGTCGGCTGCATCGCTGAGGAGTCCATCATGATCAGAACGGCTTGCGCACAGGCCTGCGCGTTGCTTGCCGGGCTCGGCCTGGTCGGCTCGGTTCGTGCGGTACCCCAGCCCACGATGGTTGCCAGTCTCGCGGACATGAGCCTCGAAGAATTGGGCGAACTCGAGGTCACCTCGGTCTCCAGGCGGGCGCAGCCTTTGTCCGAAGCGGCCGCATCCATCTTCGTGATCACGGCCGATGACATCCGGCGTTCCGGGGCCCTCAACCTGCCCGAGGCCTTGCGCCTGGCGCCCAATCTGCAGGTCGCCAAGATCACCAATGGCCGCTATGCCATCACGGCGCGCGGCTTCAGCGGGCCGGAGGCCAACAAGCTGCTGGTGCTGATCGATGGCCGCTCGGTCTACACGCCTTTGTTCGCGGGCGTCTTCTGGGATTCACAGCATGTGATGCTGCAAGACGTGGACCGCATCGAGGTCATCAGCGGCCCGGGCGGCACGCTGTGGGGCGTGAACGCCGTCAACGGCATCATCAATGTGATCACGCGCTCGGCACAAGAGACGCAAGGCAACCTGGTCGTGGCGGGCGCCGGGCAAAGCGGGGCCGAACTGGCCGCGCGGCATGGCGGCGAATTCAACGAAGACACCAGCTACCGGGTCTACGCCCAACGCTTCAACCAATCTCACACGCAACTGGCCAGCGGCGGCGATGTAGATGATGGCCTGCAGGCAGCGCAGGCGGGCTTCCGGGCGGACTGGCACCATGCGCAAGACCAGTTCAGCGTGCATGGCGATGCCTACCAGGGCGACCAGGGTCAGGCGGCACCGGGCACCTTCTACATCAAGGGCGTGCCGCTGGACCTGCAGCACGTGCGCACACGTGGCCTCAACATCGTGGGCCGCTGGGCGCGCCAGTTCGACGACGAAGGCGAGCTGAGCATCCAGGGCTACCTGGACCGCACCGAGCGCATCATCCCCATCACCTTCGATCAGCAGTTGGACATCGGCGACCTCCAGATCCAGTACGCGGTGCCCCCGTCCGGTTCGCACGCCTGGGTGCTCGGCGGCGAATACCGCATGGCCCATGACCACCTCGCCAACACCGCCTTCCTGCAGTTCCTGCCCGACCAGGCCACGCAGGACTGGACCAGCCTGTTCGCGCAGGACGACATCAGCCTGCCCTCCGATCTGCACCTCATCCTGGGCTCGCGCTGGGAGAGCAACGACTACACCGGCTGGGCCTGGCTGCCCACCGCGCGCCTGGCCTGGAAGCCCTCTGCCGACCATCTTTGGTGGACGGCCGTGTCCAAGACCGTGCGCGCGCCTTCGCGCATCGACCGCGACACATACGTCCCCTGGCCCAGCGCCTACGGGCCAGGGCTGCCCTACCTGCTCGCGGGCGGCCCCGATGTGCAATCGGAAGAAGCCAAGGTCTTCGAGATCGGCTACAGAGGCCAGCCCCTGGCGCAGACCAGCTTCTCGGTCAACGTCTTTCGCTCGGTGTACGACAAGCTGCACACGGAAGAGGTCGGCAGCAGCGCGCAAGGCCTGGTCACCTTCGCCAGCAAGATGAAGGGCGCGGTCACCGGCATCGAGACCTGGGGCAGCTACCAGCCTTCGCGGACATGGCGGTTGAGCGCGGGCTTCACCGGCTTGTACGAACGTTTTCGCCTCGACCCGGACAGCACGGACATCACGGACATGTCCAAGGCCAACGGGCGCGATCCCGCCCAGACATGGCTGCTGCGCTCATCCTGGGATCTGCCGCGTGGCCATGAACTCGACGCCACCGTGCGGCATGTCTCGCGCTTGAGCAACCCGGATGTGGACGCCTACATGGCACTGGATGCGCGATGGGGCTGGCACGCCAGCGCGACGCTGGAGCTGTCGTTGACAGGCCGCAACCTGCTGGGCGGCGGACATGGCGAGTACGACACGATCGAGAGCCGCGCGGAAGTCAGCCGAAGCCTGTATGTGCAAGCCCTGGTCCGGTTTTGATGAACACGCGCCCATTTCAACCCCTGCATGCACCGCGAACGACACGCCGTGGCTGGCTCGCGCTGTGCCTGACGCTGCTGTTCTGGACGAGCTCGGCGGCATGCGCCGCGCCAGCCGTGTCGCACAACCTCGAATCGCAGATCAAGGCGGCCTTCCTGTACAAGTTCTGCGCCTATGTGGACTGGCCCGGCCAGGCCTTCGAGCGGCCCGACAGCCCCTTCGTCATCGGCGTGATCGACTCGGATGCCTTCGCCGACATCCTTGAACAAACCACGGCCGGCCGCAACGTGAACGGCCATCCCGTCGAGGTCCGCAGGCTCAAGCGGGGCGCCTCGCTGGCGGGCGTGCAGATCGCCTTCGTCGCGGGCCCGGAAGCCGTCGCGCTCACCAACACCGTGGCGTCCGGCAAAGGGCAGTCGGTCCTCATCGTGACCGAAGCCGAACGCGGCCTGGCCTCGGGCAGCATGATCAACTTCGTGCTCGATCAGGACAAGGTCCGCTTCGACATCGCGCCCACATCGGCCGAGCAAAACAACCTGAAGATCAGTTCACGCTTGCTGAACGTCGCCCGCAAGGTCGTCGTGGGGAGGTCGTCATGACCGCGCGCTTCGGCGGGCGCTCCTTGAGCCGCAAATTGCTCATCGCCATGATGGCGACCACATTGGTGACATTGATCGTCGCCCTGAGCGCGATGGTCGCCTACGATCTGAGCGCCTACCATCGCGGCTGGATCGCCGACCTCGACGCACAAGCCGAGCTGCTGAGCCGGACCACGGCCCCGGCGCTGAGCTTCAACGACGTCGGCACGGCCCGCGAGAACCTGAACTTCCTGCGCTTCACGAAGGTACGGGCGGCCGTGATCTACACGCCCAACGGCAAGGTGTTCGCCTCCTATTTCGGCGAAGGCGTCAAAGGCGACGTGCCGCCCGTGCCGACCGAAGAGGGCCTGCGCATCGCCGGGCGGCAGGTGAACGTGTTCAAGCGCATCGTGGACAACGGCGATGTCATGGGCATGCTTTACATACAGGCCGACTACGCGCTCTACGACCGTGTCATGAGCTACCTGGGCATCGCGGGCACCGTGATCGCGGCGTCCATGCTCGTGGCCTACCTGCTGTCCAGCTGGCTACAGCGCATCCTCACGCAGCCTGTGCTGGCCATCGCCAACACGGCGCGCGAGGTGGTCGAACAAGGCAGCTACTCGCGCCGCGCGGACAAGCACAGCGACGACGAAGTGGGCGTGCTGGCCGACTCCTTCAACAACATGCTCAGCGAGATCGAGCGGCGCACGCATGAGCTGGAGATTTCCAACACGGATAAGGACAAGGAGGTGCAAGAGCGCCGCCTGGCCCAGCTCGAAGTGATGCAGCTCAACGAAGCGCTGGAGCAGCGCGTGCAAGAGCGCACCATGCAGCTGGAAGCGTCCAACGGGCAACTGGCCCTGGCCAAGCAGGTGGCCGAAAGCGCCAACCGGGCCAAGTCCGAGTTCCTGTCCAACATGAGCCACGAGCTGCGCACGCCGCTCAACGCCATCATCGGCTTCGGGCAGTTGCTCACGTCGGAGAACCTGCCCTACTCGGCCCAGCAGCAGCACGAGTTCACACGGCACATCCTCAAGGCGGGCCATCACCTGCTGGACCTGATCAACGAGATCCTCAACCTGGCGCAGATCGAGTCGGGCAAGCTGAGCCTGTCGCTCGAGATGGTCGACCTCGACGAGGTGCTCGACGACTGCAGGAACATGATCCAGCCGCAATGCGACCAGCGCGGCATCAGGCTGCTGTTCCCGGCCCATCATGGCCTGCATGTCGACGCGGACCGCCTGCGGCTGCGGCAGGTCTTGCTGAACCTGCTGTCCAACGCCGTCAAGTACAACCGCGATGCGGGCTCCGTCGTGCTGGAGTGTTCGGCCATCGATGAAGCCCATGTGCGCATCGCCGTGCAGGACACGGGCATGGGCCTGAGCCCCGAGCAGGTCGGGTCGCTGTTCCAGCCCTTCAACCGCCTGGGCCAGGAAGCGGGCACCATCGAAGGCACGGGCATCGGGCTGGTCGTGACGCGGCACCTGGTCGAGATGATGGGCGGCCAGATCGGCGTCAGCAGCACCGTGGGCATGGGCACGCTGTTCTGGATCGACCTGCGCAGCGCGACGGCATCAGGCATCGCCCTGGTCACCACGCCGCCGGCCGCGCTCGCCCTGCCCCTTGCCGATGTGGCACCCGACGACACGCGCGCGCTCGTGCTGTACGTGGAGGACAACCCGGCCAGTTTGCGGCTGGTCGAAGAGATCCTGGGTTACCGCAACGACCTGCGCCTGATCTCGGCCAGGGACGCCTTGCAAGGCATCAAGCTGGCGCAGACCTGCCACGCCACGGATCATCCTGATGGACAACAACCTGCCCGGCATAGATGGCCTGCAGGCGCTCTCGATGCTGCGTGGCGATGCGAGGACGTCGCACATACCCGTCATCGCGATCACGGCCAATGCCATGCCGCAAGCGATCGCGGAAGGTCTGGAGAAGGGCTTCTTCCGCTACCTCACCAAACCGCTGCGCATCGAGGACCTGACCCAGGCCATCGACCAGGCCTTGAAGCAGAACCCGGCCCAGGCCGCCTGAGCGGCCCTGGCTCGTGCGCGGCTTGCGCTGCGATCAACGCTTGCGCAACACCAGGCTGCCGACCGAGTAGCCCGCGCCGAAAGAGCAGATCACGCCCACGTCGCCCTTGGCCAGGTCTGCGCGATGCAGATGGAAGGCGATGATGGAACCGGCCGAGGCCGTGTTGGCGTACTCGTCCAGGATCAGCGGCGCGATGTCCTGCGAAACCTCGTCGGCGCCCACCAGCTTCTTGATCACCAGCTGGTTCATCGACTGGTTGGCCTGGTGCAGCCAGAAGCGGCGCACCTGCGTGGGCTTGAGGTCGAGGCTGGCGAGTTGGTTCTCGATGTGGGCCGCCGCGATCGGCACGACTTCCTTGAACACCTTGCGGCCTTCCTGGCGGAAGGTCTTGTCGCGGGCGTCGGGGTCGCTGTCTTCGCTGCGGTTCATGAAACCGAAGTTGTTGCGGATGTTGTTGGAGAACTGCGTGGCCAGCTGGCTGCCCAGCACGTCCCACTGGTCATCGGACGTGGCGGTGTCGGCGCGCTCGACGATGATCGCCGTGCAGACGTCGCCGAAGATGAAGTGGCAGTCGCGGTCCTTCCACTCGTGGTGGGCGGAGGTGATCTCGGGGTTCACGACGAGCACGCACTTGGCCGAACCCGAGCGCACGGCGTTGACCGCCTGTTCCAGCGCGAAGGTCGCGGCCGAGCAGGCCACGTTCATGTCGAAGCCGTAGCCACGGGCGCCGATGGCCTGCTGGATCTCGATGGCCATGGCCGGGTAGGCGCGCTGCATGTTGGCCGACGAGCAGATCACGGCGTCGATGTCTTCGCCCTTCTTGCCGGCCTGCGCCATGGCCTTGCGGGCGGCGTCGACGGCGATCTCGGCCATCAGCGAGAGCTGGTCGTCAGGCCGCTCGGTGAAGCGCGGGTACATGCGCTTGGGGTCCAGCACGCCTTCCTTGTCGATCACGTAGCGCTGCTTGATGCCCGAGGCCTTCTCGATGAACTCGACGCTGGAGTAGGTCAGCGCGGCCAGCGTGCCCGCCTCGATTTCGGCGGCATGCGCGGCGTTGTAGCTGTCGACGTAGGTGTTGAACGACTCGACCAACTCGGCATTGGTGATGGTATGCGGCGGCTGGTAGATGCCAGTCCCGCTGATGACAACTGCGCTCATGGCAATGCGGTCTCAGACGAAAAGCAGCGATTTTGCCACCAATCCCCAGGTGCTGCCTTAGCGCAATTCCCGGCACCCGGCGCAGGCCGGCGGAATCTGGCGGACGGCCAGCTGCTGGCGCAAATCGTCAATTGACTGGTAGACGCTGGCGTCCTTGATGAAGCAGCATGGCATTTCGCGCCCTTCGATGTCGAAAAAGCGCATGCGGGGCGTGTCCAGGAAACCGCATCGGAACTGCGTGACGGGCGGCGGTGCCAGGTGCCGCAGCACGGCCTGCGCCTCGTCGGCGTAGCGCTTGGCGTAGTCGTCCTTCACCTGCAAGGGCTGCACGATGTGGCGGTGCACGCCCAGGCCGCGCAGGTAGGCCTGCACGGGCGCGACGGCCTGACCGTAGTGCACGGTATGCACGACGACCCGCTGCGGCCCCATCGCCTGGAGCAAGGCCTCGAAGTTGGCCAGCACCTTGGGCAGGTTGAAGCGGCCGATGCGCTCGGCCTCCTGCGGGTCCACCGTGTCGATCGACACGCCCACCGAGCTCAGGCCCGCCTCGAACAAGGCGGTGTCGACGCGTGTGCCGTTGGTGATCGTGTAGGTCTGGTGCCCCATGGCGCGCACGGCGTCGACCATGTCCCAGAACCGGGGGTGCAGCGTCGGCTCGCCCTCGCCTTGCAGCGACACGGTCACGATGCCGTTCGACGCCGGCGGCAACTGGTCGATGATGCGCTGGAAGACCGCCATGTCCATGTGGCGCTGCGGCATGTCCCGGCCCGCGCAATAGAAGCAGGCGAAATTGCAGATCGTGGTCAATTCGATCTGGACGTAACGGGACGAGATGGTCATGCTGGATCAATCAAAGGCGAAGGACGCCGTCAGCGGCAATCTACACGATGCAAGAAAACCTCAAATTGCGCACCAGGGCGCATCCACTGTTGGCGATGGCCTGCCGCCTCTGTTAGAACATCGACTGAGCGGGTCTGCGCAAGGTCTGCCGGAGCCCCCGCTGTTCGACTTCCCCGGGCTCGACACCCTGGAGAACTCGATGGATCAAGCAGTTCCCGCAGTACCCCCGAGCCTCATCCACGTGCGACGTCGACTCGCCTGGTTCGCGCTGGCCTGGCTGCTCATCCTGGCAATGGCCGGGTCATGGATCACGCAGACCAGGCTGCACGCCTACCGGCAGGACATGGCCGCCAACGGCACCGCGCGCCTGAACAGCGTCCAGGACAACATCGAGAACCATTTCCGCTCGCTGGCGGCCCTGGCCCAGGTGCTCGCGCGGCAGCCCGCGTTCATCGACTTCCTGAGCCACGACATCGGGCCGGAACCCTCCAAGGTGACCGAGGCCAACCGCGACATCCTGCGGGACCAGTTCGCCGCCCGCCCCGATGTGCGGGCCATGAGCGGCCAGTTGCACAAGCTGGTCGAGGACTTCCAGATCAGGCAGGCCTACGTGCAGGACGCCTTCGGCACGGGCGTGGCCGACAGCGCCTTCCCCGACACCCGCAACTCGATCCTCGGCGGCAACTTCCGGATCCGCACCTACTTCACGGCAGCGATGGAGACCGGCGCGGGCTTCCAGTTCGTGATGGGGCGCGTGAGCCGCAAGCCCGGCTTCAACTTCTCGGCGCGCGTGTCGGACGGGCACCGCGCACTGGGCATCGTGATCCTCAAGACCGACCCGGCCTCGATGGCCCGGCTGTTCACCGACACATCAGGGCGCCTCTTGCACGTCGTCGATGCCAACGGCGTGATCGTGGCGGGCAACCGCGCGGAGGCGCTGATCCAGCAGGTGCCCGGCGCGCCCTCACTGCTCAACCGGGAGCACGAGGCCATCGGCGCTTACCGCGTCATGCCCGGCAAGCTGGCCTGGCAGCCCATCGACATCGCGGTCAGCCGCCAGCGGCTGTCGGGCATGCTGATCGGTTCGCAGCGCTACCTCGTGCAAAGCCATGCGCTCAACGGCTACCCCTATGCCGTCTGGATGCTGACGCCGCTGGAAGCCGAAGGCACCATCATCGGCACGAGCTGGGCCGCCTGCGGCCTGCTCGCCGCCGCGGGCTGGCTCATGGCCTGGGCCTACGTCAAGCGCCTGGAACGCAAGGAGGCCCTCGACCAGGTCCGCCGCGAAACGCTGGACATGACACGCGCCCTGCCCTTGACGCTGTTCCGCTACCGCGTGTCGCCGCAAGGGCAAGGGCATTTCGCCTACATCGGCCCGGGCGCGCGCCAGCTCTTCGGCCAGGACGACGACTCCCTGGCCGACCGCGCCTCCTGGATCTGGCGCCTCAGCGGCACCGATGGCGGGCATCCACCCACCGAGCCCACTGAATTCGCCGTCGACCAGGCCGATCAGCAGCACTGGATCAGCGTCAACAGCGCGGTGGCCAGCACACCCGATGGCGGCCGCGTGTACGACGGCTACTGGCTGGACGTGACCGCGCGCCGCCAGGCCGAGCTGCGCTTCGAGACCGTCTTCACGCACGCGCCCAGCGCCTTTTTCTTCTTCCACCGCGAGCGCGGCGTGCTGCGCTGCAATGCGGCCACGCTCAGGCTGTTCGGCGCGGCGGACATGTCCGAGCTGACGGGCCAGTTGCCCTGGGGCCCGGCCATGTCGCCGCCCAGACAGGCCACGGGCGAAGACAGCGCCACGCTGGCCCTGCAGACGCTGCAGAACTACCGCCAGGGCGAGCACCAGCCCATCCGCTTCGAGTGGCGCCACCAGCGGCTGGACGGCAGCACCTTCGAAGCCGAGGTCATGCTGATCTGGCTGGGCCACGAAGACCGCGACCTGTACTTCTCGATCGTCGACGACGTCACCGCCCGCAAGCAGACCGAAGAGGCCCTGCGCACGGCCAGCGCGGCCGCGCAGGAAACGACGCAGGCCAAGTCGGCCTTCCTGGCCAACATGAGCCACGAGATCCGCACGCCCATGAACGCCATCATCGGCATGACGCACCTGGCGCTGGAAGAAGGCCCGGGCGAGAAGCTGCGCAGCTATGTGGCCAAGGCACACCAGGCCGCCAACAACCTGCTGGCCATCATCAACGATGTGCTGGACATGTCCAAGATCGAGGCCGGCCACCTGGAGCTCGAGTGCATCGACTTCTCCTTGCAAGAGGTGCTCAACCAGGTGACCGATGTGCTGGGCCTGCCCGCCGAACGCAAAGGCCTGGAGCTGCTGTTCACGGCGCCGCCCGAGCTGCCGAGCAACCTGCTGGGCGACCCGACGCGCCTGCGCCAGATCCTGGTCAATCTGGGCTCCAACGCCATCAAGTTCACCGACCGGGGCAGCGTGACGATGGGCCTGGAAGTGCAGCAGCAACATGGCCTAGCAAGCGGCAACGAGCTGGTGCTGCACGGCTGGGTCAAGGACACCGGCATCGGCATGGACGCCGAGCAGCAAAAGCGCCTGTTCCAGCCTTTCAGCCAGGTCGATGCCTCGACCACGCGGCGCTACGGCGGCACGGGCCTGGGCCTGAGCATCTCGCGGCAACTGGCCGAGCGCATGGGCGGGCGCCTCTGGCTGGAAAGCGAGCTCAATGCGGGCTCGACCTTCCACTTCACGGTGCGCATGGGCCTGCCGACACGCGTGAGCCCGATGGCCCTGATGAGCGAATCGTGGCGCGACAAGCGCGTGCTGCTGGTCGACGACAACGCCGACGCGCGGCACGTGCTGGGCCGCATGGCCGCCAGCATGGGCCTGCAGGTGGACTTCGCCGAAAGCGGCGAGGCGGCCCTGAGCACGATGGCGCTGGTCGACCGGCCCTACGACTGGATCCTGCTGGACTGGCGCATGCCCGGCATGGACGGCGTCACCTGCGCGCAGCGCATCCACGCGCTGCAGCAGACGCGCTTCCCGCACGAGAACCCGTGCATCCTGCTGGTGACCGCGTTCAACAAGTCCGACGCGCTGCTGGCCGCCAAGGACGTGCCGCTGGCCGATGTGCTGACCAAGCCCGTGACACCATCGACGCTGTTCGAAAGCCTGGGGCGCGCCTTCAACAAGGTCAACAAGCCGGCGCCCTACCAGCCTGAACGCCCGGCGATCGCGGCGGCGCTGCCCAGGTCCGCCGCGACGCAGGTGCTGCAGGCACCGCGTGTGCTCTTGGTTGAAGACCAGCCGCTGAACCAGGAGTTGGCGCGCGAGCTGCTGCAGCGCGCCGGCGCCGACGTGGTCGTGGCCGAGGACGGCAAGCAGGCGCTGCAGGCGCTCGAAAACGAAGCCGCCTTCGACTGCGTGCTGATGGACTGCCAGATGCCCCGCATGGACGGCTACACGGCTACCAGACGCATCCGCAGCGACGCGCCTGGCAGCACCTGCCCATCATCGCGATGACAGCCAGCGCCCTGGTCAGCGACCGCGAACACGCCTTGTCATCGGGCATGAACGACCACGTGCCCAAGCCGCTGGACGTGCAGCAGATGTACCAGGTGATCACGCGTGGGTGAGCGTGGCGCGCAAGGCCAAGGCCACGGTTTGACCCAGCGGCAAGGCTCAGAACGCGGGCGGGCTGAGCCACACCAGCCGCTCGCCCGTCATCGGGTGCGGCAGCGTCAGCTGGCTGGCATGCAGCATCAAGCGCGGGTAGCGGCTTTGCATGGCCTGATCGCCATAAAGCGGGTCGCCCACGATGACATGCCCGAGCGACAGCATGTGCACGCGCAACTGGTGCGAGCGGCCCGTGACGGGCTCGAGTTCGACACGCGTCTGGCCAAGCTGCGCGTCGCGCGCCAGCACGGCGAAGCGCGTCTGCGAGGCCTTGCCGTGTTCATGGCAGACCCTCTGCATGGGGCGATTGGGCCAATCGGTGATCAAGGGCAAGTCGATCTCGCCTGCGTCTGCCTGCATCAGGCCGTGCACGATGGCCACGTAGCGCTTGTCCACCTCGCGGTGCTGGAAGAGCTGGCTCAGGCGGCTTTGCATCTCCTGCCCGCGCGCGAGCACCAGCAGGCCGGAGGTGGCCATGTCCAGCCGGTGCACGATCATCGCGTCGGGGAAGCGCTGCTGGGCGCGGCTGATCAGACAATCGTCGCGCCCATCGCCCCGGCCCGGCACCGACAGCAGGCCGCTGGGCTTGTTGACCACGATGAGGTGCGCGTCCAGATGGACGATGTCCAGGCCCGTGTCGGGCGGCGGGCTGTAGACCACATCGGGCGTGGCGGACGGCGGCGACTTGCTCAAGCTGGGCCCGCGTCAAGAGGTTGGAGGATGCGTGTTCGTGGACACGCGGGCGCCATAGCGCCGCGCCATCATCGCGCACACGAACAGCTGCAGCTGGTGATACAGCATGATGGGCAGGATCAGCACGCCCATCGAGGCATTGCCGCCGAACAGCAGCTTGGCCATGGGCATGCCCGAGGCCAGCGTCTTCTTGGAGCCGCAGAACACGGCCACGATCTCGTCCTCGACTTCGGAAGCCCATGGCGCTTGGCCACCCGCCGTCGTGAACCACAACATCGGCAGCAGGAACAGCGCCGCGCCCAGCATCGCCTCGGCCAGCAGCACGGGCCCGTGGCGCGTCCACAGGCCGTCGGCCACCGAGTCGGAGAACGCCGACCACACGAGCAGCACGATCACGGCGCGGTCGAACACGTTGGTGACCGGCTTGATGCGCGTGAACCAGTGCTGCAGCCAGCGCCGCGCCACATGCCCGACCACGAAAGGCAGCAGCAGCATCTGCGCGACCTTGGTCATCGTGTGGCCGATGTCCAGATCGTGGCCGCCTGCACCGGTCCATCACCACGCTCGACCAGCAGCAGGCGTGATGAACACGCCCAGCAACGTCGACAAGGTGGCGTTGAGCACGGCCGCCGCCACATGCCCACGCGCCAGCGCCGTCATGGCCACGGCGGATGAGACCGTGGACGGCAGCACGGCCAGGTAGAAAAAGCCCATCAGCAGATTGTGCGGACCCAATTGGCCCAGCAAGGCGGACAGCACCGCCCACCACAGCGGAAACAGCACGAAGGTGCAGACTGCACCAGCACATGCAGGCGCCACGCTGGCGCCGTGCCTGCAGGCTTTCGGTGCACAGCCCCATGCCATGCAGAAAGAACAGCAGGAACACGCCCACATCGGCGACACTTGCCCGAGGTGCAGCATGCCCTCGCTGCGCCCCCATTGCGGCTGCACGGAGGCCAGCACCACCGCGCCGACCATGGACCTCAGGAACCAGTCGGCCGCGCCGCGCCTGTAACTTCATTTTTTTCAACACCGCAATTGATCTCTGCACGCGTGGCAGGGCCACTTGCACGCTATTGTCCACGCTGCGCGCTTGCTGCCACAATCATTTGCCTGTGCAAGATTTGGGCAAACCCCGCACGGCGCACCTACCCCCACACACCAACGGAGTGAGATTCATGGCCACCGCAACCCGCGCGTCGACACCGAAACACGCTTTCGCCAACACCCTGAAGTTGTACAAGACGGCGTCCGGCAAATCGCTGAAGTTCCATTCGCTGCCCGAGCTGGCCAAGACCCACCCCAACGTCAACAAGCTGCCCGTCTCGATCCGCATCGTGCTGGAGTCCGTCCTGCGCAACTGCGACGGCCAGAAGGTCACGCCCGAGCACGTGGCCCAGTTGGCCAACTGGCAGCCCGTGGCCGAGCGCGTCGACGAGATCCCCTTCGTCGTGGCCCGCGTGGTTTTGCAAGACTTTACAGGCGTGCCGCTGCTGGCCGACTTGGCCGCCATGCGCAACGTGGCCGAATCCCTGGGCAAGGATCCCAAACGCATCGAGCCCCTGGTGCCTGTCGATCTGGTGGTCGACCACTCCGTGATGATCGACAACTACGGCACCAAGAAGGCGCTCGACCTCAACATGAAGATCGAGTTCGAGCGCAACGCCGAGCGCTACGAGTTCATGAAGTGGGGCATGCAGGCCTTCGACACCTTCGGCGTCGTGCCGCCGGGCTTCGGCATCGTCCACCAGGTCAACCTCGAGTACCTCGCCCGCGGCGTGCACCAAGGTAAAGACGGCATCGCCTATCCGGACACGCTGGTCGGCACCGACAGCCACACCACGATGATCAACGGCATCGGCGTGGTCGGCTGGGGCGTGGGCGGCATCGAGGCCGAGGCGGGCATGTTGGGCCAGCCGGTCTACTTCCTGACGCCCGACGTGGTGGGCATGGAGCTCACGGGCCGCCTGCGCGAAGGCGTCACGGCGACCGACCTCGTGCTGACCGTGACCGAAATCCTGCGCCAGCAAAAGGTCGTGGGCAAGTTCGTCGAGTTCTTCGGCGAAGGCACGGCGTCGCTGACCCTGCCCGACCGCGCGACCATCGCCAACATGGCGCCCGAGTACGGCGCCACCATGGGCTTCTTCCCGGTCGACGACAAGACCATCGAGTACTTCAAGGGCACGGGCCGCACGAAGGCCGAGATCGAGGCCTTCGAGGGCTACTTCAAGGCGCAGGGCCTGTACGGCGTGCCCAAGTCCGGTGACATCGCCTACTCGAGCGTCGTCAAGCTCGACCTGGGCACCGTCACGCCCTCGCTGGCCGGCCCCAAGCGCCCGCAGGATCGCATCGAGATCGGCAAGCTCTCGGGCACCTTCAGCGAGCTGTTCTCCAAGTCCGTCGCCGACAACGGCTTCAACCAGCCCATCGACAAGCTGGGCAAGGTCTACAAGACGGCCTCGGGCCTCGACATCCGCAACGGCGACGTGCTGATCGCGGCCATCACCTCGTGCACGAACACGTCCAACCCGAGCGTGCTGCTGGCCGCCGGCCTGCTGGCCAAGAAGGCCGTCGAAGCAGGCCTGAAGGTCAAGCCGCACATCAAGACCTCGCTGGCCCCCGGCTCGCGCATCGTCACCGAGTACCTCACCAAGGCCGGCCTGCTGCCCTACCTCGAGAAGCTCGGCTTCGCGGTCGCGGCCTATGGCTGCACCACCTGCATCGGCAACGCGGGCGACCTCACGGCCGAGATCAACGAAGTGATCTGGAACAACGACCTCATCTGCGCGGCCGTGCTCTCGGGCAACCGCAACTTCGAGGCGCGCATCCACCCCAACCTCAAGGCCAACTTCCTGGCCAGCCCGCCGCTGGTCGTGGCCTACGCCATCGCCGGTAACGTCACGAAGGACCTGATGACCGAGCCCGTCGGCAAGGGCAAGGGTGGCAAAGATATTTACCTGGGCGACATCTGGCCCAGCAGCGACGAGATCTACAAGCTGCTCAAGTACGCGATGAACGGCAAGGCCTACCGCGAGAACTACGAGCAGGTCCAGGACAAGCCCGGCAAGCTGTGGGAGCAGACCAAGGGCGTCAAGGGCCAGGTCTACAACTGGCCGCAGAGCACCTACATCGCCAAGCCGCCCTTCTTCGACGGCTTCGAGCAGGCGCCGAAGGCCGTCAAGCTGGGCGTCGACAAGGCCCGCATCATGGCCCTGTTCGGTGACTCCATCACCACCGACCACATCTCGCCCGCAGGCTCCATCAAAGAAGCCACGCCCGGTGGCCAGTACCTCATCGCCCACGGCGTGAGCAAGGCCGACTTCAACAGCTACGGCTCACGGCGTGGCAACCACGAGGTGATGATGCGCGGCACGTTCGCCAACGTGCGCATCAAGAACCTGATGATCCCGCCCAAGACCGACGGCAGCCGCGAAGAAGGCGGCCTCACATTGATGCAGCCTTCGGGCGAGAAGGCCTTCATCTACGACGCCGCGATGAAGTACATCGCCGAGGGCACCCCCACGGTCATCTTCGGCGGCGAAGAATACGGCACCGGCTCCAGCCGCGACTGGGCCGCCAAGGGCACGCAGCTGCTGGGCATCAAGGCCGTGGTCGCGCGCAGCTTCGAGCGCATCCACCGCTCCAACCTCGTCGGCATGGGCGTGCTGCCGCTGCAGTTCAAGGGCGAGGACAGCTGGCAGTCGCTGGGCCTTGAAGGCAATGAAATCATCAGCATCGACCTGGGCGACAAGATCAAGCCGCAAGCCGATGCCAAGCTGATCATCGAGCGCGCCGACGGCAGCCGCAGCGAGGTCGTCGTCAAGCTGCGCATCGACACGCCGATTGAGGTGAGCTACTACCAGCACGGCGGCATCCTGCCTTTCGTGCTGCGTCAGTTGCTGGCGGCCTGATCACGGGCCTCGGAGGTCAGGCGCCTTTCACAGGCGCTTGGCCAGTTCCTCCGCTTTCTTCGCGTCGAAGCCCACACCCAGCACGACGCCGTCTTTCTCGACCACGGGACGCTTGATCACACTGGCGTTGGCCAGCATCAAGGCCTTCGCGCTGGCGGCATCCACGACGCCCGCCTTGGTCGCGTCATCGAGCTTGCGCCACGTCGTGCCCTGCTTGTTGACGAGCACCTCCCAGCCCACGGCCTTGATCCAGGCATCGAGCTGTTGGGTGGGCACGCCCTGCTTCTTGTAATCGTGGAAGGTGTAGGCCACGCCCTGCCCGTCCAGCCACGTGCGGGCCTTCTTGACGGTGTCGCAGTTGGGGATGCCATAGACCATGACGCTCATTGTTCGGACTCCTTCGGTTCAAGCTGAGCGCACTGTGTCACAGAACCGGGTAGCATCTCGGCCATGACGAACGCCGACCCTCAAGAACTCGCCAAATTCAGCGACCTGGCCCACAAGTGGTGGGACCCGGAGAGCGAATTCCGCCCACTGCACCAGATCAACCCGCTGCGCCTGGACTGGATCGACCAGCTCGCCGGCATCAAGGGCAAGAACGTGGTCGACGTGGGCTGCGGCGGCGGCATCCTGGCCGAATCGATGGCCCGTCGCGGCGCCAATGTGCTGGGCGTCGACCTGGCCGACAAGCCGCTCAAAGTCGCACAACTGCATGCCATGGAAGCGGGCGTGGCCAACCTCGAATACCGCAGCGTGGCCGCCGAGGCCCTGGCCGCCGAGAAGCCCAACCATTTCGACGTCGTCACCTGCATGGAGATGCTCGAGCACGTGCCCGACCCGTCATCGGTCGTGCGCGCCTGCGCCGACATGGCCAAGCCCGGCGGCTGGGTCTTCTTCTCGACCATCAACCGCAACCCCAAGGCCTTCCTGTTCGCCATCGTGGGCGCCGAGTACGTGCTCAAGCTGCTGCCCAAGGGCACGCACGAGTTCGCGCGCTTCATCCGCCCGGCCGAGCTGTCGCGCTGGATCCGCGAGGCGCCGCTCGATGTGCAGCAGTTCAAGGGCCTCGAGTACAACCCGCTCACGCGCCGATACTGGCTCTCCGGCGACACGAGCGTGAACTACATGGTGGCTTGCCGCAGGCCGCTGGCTTCCTGATCGGCAACACACATGAGCAGCGACGTGTTGTCATCATCGGTTTGCAGCCGGACTCGATCAACTGGGCCTGCCCGCCCACCGCCGTGCTGTTCGATCTCGACGGCACGCTGGCCGACACGGCTGGCGACCTGGGCGGCGCCTTGAACCACCTGCGCGTCGCGCGAGGCCTCGCGCCCTTGCCGCTGGACGTGCTCAGGCCTTACGCATCGGCCGGCGCGCGCGGCCTGATCGGCGTCGGCCTGGACATCCAACCCGGCCATCCCGAGTACGAACCACTGCGCCTGGCCTTCCTCGATGCCTACACCGGCTGCCTGGCCGACACGACCGCGCTGTTCGACGGCATGAGCGAGCTGCTCGACGAGCTGAGCGCACGCGGCCTCAAGTGGGGCGTCGTCACCAACAAGCCGCACCGCTTCACCCTGCCCGTGATGGACGGTCTCGGCCTGCGCGAAGACGCCGCCGTGATCATCAGCGGCGACAGCACCGCCCAGGCCAAGCCGCACCCGCTGCCGCTGCTCACGGCCTGCGAAGAGATGGGTGTGCCGCCCGCGTCCGTGCTCTATGTCGGCGACGACCTGCGCGACATCCAGGCCGCCAAGGCCGCCAACATGCCCAGCGCCGCCGTGCGCTGGGGCTACATCGGCCACAACGGCGAAATCGAATCGTGGGACGCGGATGTCATCGTCGCGCACCCGATGGACTTGCTGGCGCACCTGCCCACCTGACCCCCAGCGCCGCAGCGGCCCACAAAAAATCCACCGCATGCGGTGGATTTTGCTTCGTGCGTCCTTGCCGCTCAGCGCGGACGGCAACAACGATCAGGCCGAGCGCCCGTAGTTGTCCTGGTAACGCACGATGTCGTCCTCGCCCAGGTAGCTGCCCGACTGCACCTCGATGATCTCCAGCGGGATCGTGCCCGGGTTGACCAGGCGGTGCACCGTGCCCAGCGGGATGTAGGTCGACTGGTTCTCGGTCAGCATCACGACCTTGTCGCCCACGGTGACCTCGGCCGTGCCGCTCACCACGATCCAGTGCTCGGCGCGGTGGTGGTGCATCTGCAGGCTCAGCGAGGCCTTCGGCTTGACCAGGATGCGCTTGACCTGGAAGCGCGGGCCATGGTCGATGGAGTCGTACCAGCCCCAGGGGCGGTGCACGCGACGGTGCAGCGTGCCTTCGGTGCGCTGCTTGCTCTCCAGCGTCGACACGATCTTCTTGACGTCCTGGCTGGCGCTGCGATCGGCCACCAGCACGGCATCGGGCGTCTCGACCACGACCACATTGTCCAGGCCCACGGCCGCGACCAGGCGGCTGGTGGCGTGCACGAGCGTGTTGCTGCTGTTCTGGAACAGCGCATCGCCCTGCGAGGCATTGCCCTTGGCATCTTGTTCACTGACCTGCCACACGGCATCCCAGGCCCCCAGGTCGGACCAGCCCGCGTCCAGCGGCACCATGCGCACGACGAAGCCGCAATCGGGCTTGGCGGGGCACTGCTCCATCACGGCGTAGTCGACCGATTCGGACGGCACCTGCGCGAACTCGGCCTTGCCGGGGCGCACGAACTGGGCGTCCGTCGTGCGCACATCGAACGAAGCCTGCGTGGCCTTGGCGATGTCCGGCGCGGAAGAAGCCCAGCGCGGCCAGCCAGCGCGAGGCCTTCATCACGAACATGCCGCTGTTCCAGAAGTAGCCGCCATCGGCCACATAGCCCTTGGCCGTTTCCAGGTCGGGCTTCTCGACGAAAGCGGCCACGCTGCGCACGCCTTGCGCATCGGCCGCGCCCGTGCGGATGTAGCCGAAACCGGTTTCAGGGCGGTCGGGCGTGATGCCCAGGATCACGATGTCGCCGTTGGCCGCGGCGCGCACGGCCTTTTGCAAGGCGGCCGTGTAGGCGGCTTCGTCGGTCACGGTCTGGTCGGCGGGCGTGACGACCAGGATCGGGTCTTCGCCGTTGGACGTGGCTTGCAGGGCCGCCAGCGTGACGGCCGGCGCCGTGTTGCGGCCCGAAGGCTCGAGCAGCAGCGACGAAGGCTCGCCCTTGAGCTCGCGCAACTGGTCGAGCACCAGGAAGCGGTGCTCCTCGTTGCCGACCACGCAAGGCTTGCGCACATCGATGTCGTCAGCACCCAGCGACTGCAAACGCAGGTGCGCCTGCTGGAACAGGCTCTGGTTGCCTTGCAGCACCAAGAACTGCTTGGGATAGAGCGCGCGCGACAGCGGCCACAGGCGGGTGCCGGAGCCACCGGCCATGATCACGGGGAGCAGGGTATGTTTCATACAGCAGACAATATCAAAATTCGGGCCAGATAAAGGGGTATACCCTCAAGTCAGCCCTCAAAACCATTCGGATTGGTGGATTGCCAGCGCCACGAGTCCACACACATCTGGTCCAGACCACGCGTGGCCTTCCAGCCCATGGTCCGCCAGGCGTGGCTGGGGTCGGCATAGCAAGAGGCGACGTCACCGGGCCTGCGCGGCGCGAACACCACGGCGATCTCGCGGTCGGCGGCCTTGCCATAGGCATGGGCCAGCTCCAGCACACTGTAGCCCTGACCGGTGCCGAGGTTGACCGTGAGCGAAGCCTGCTTGTCGAACAGATAGCGCAAGGCCGCGACGTGCCCTTCGGCCAGATCGCAGACATGGATGTAGTCGCGCACGCCCGTGCCATCCGGTGTGTCGTAGTCGTTGCCGAACACATTGAGGTGCTGGCGCTTGCCCACGGCCACCTGCGCCACATAGGGCATCAGGTTGTTAGGCACACCGCGTGGGTCTTCGCCGATCAGGCCGCTTTGATGAGCGCCCACTGGATTGAAGTAGCGCAAATAGGCCATGTGCCAGGCGGCATCGCAGCGCTCGAGTTCACGCAGCATCTCCTCGCCGATCAGCTTGGTCTGCCCATAGGGATTGGTGACGCGCAGTGGTGCGTCTTCCACGATGGGCAGACGTTCGGGGTTGCCATAGACCGTGGCCGACGAGCTGAACACCATGTCGTGCACGCCGTGGCGCTTCATGGCCTGGCACACGGCCAGCAGGCCGCCGATGTTGTTCTCGAAATAATCGAGCGGCTGCTCGATGGACTCGCCGACCGCCTTCAGCGCCGCGAAGTGCACCACGGCCTTGACCCCGCCGAAGCGGGCCTGCGCCAGCGCGAAGCACTGGTCCAGCACCGCCTGGTCCCGGACATCGCCTTGCACGAACACGGGTTCGCGCCCACCGATGGTTTGCAAGCGACTCAGCACACGCGGCGAACTGTTGACGAAACTGTCAACGCCCACGACATCGAACCCAGCGTCCTGCAAGGCCAGCCAAGTGTGCGAACCGATGTAGCCGGTTGCGCCTGTCAATAAGATGCAAGACACGATGTCGCCACGATCATTGATCAATAAGGATTCAGGGTGAAATTGGCCGAGCAATCGACCGCGTTGCCAGTGTATTTCAGGTGGGCAATATAGTCGGCGGTCTGGCTATAACGTTGGTACCCGCACCGGAACCCCAACGAGCGTGTGGCCGCGTAATTCACGCCAATGCCCATCGAGTGGTTATAGCTGTTGGCCGCCGCTTCCACACCCTGACTCAAATCGAGCGAGTGCTTGAAATTCACATCGTATGCGCGGCTCACCTTATACTGCGACACGGAATAACTAACATTGGCGGAGATCTTCCCGGTCAAATCGGCACGCACTCCGGCATCCAGGCTCGTTGTGGTCGTATCGCTGTTGATCTTGCTTGTCACAATATCGTTGCCATAACCGTAACTGCTGTCACCAGGATTCACCGTTTGGTTGCGCGTGGTTTGGGAACGATCCGTACCCGTGGTTCTGGTGAACCCGAGGCTGTATCTCAAAATGCCGTGCGGCGAATAAGCCCAATTCAAAGAGCCTGTCCAACCGCCCGTACTCTGCGTGTCGTCTGTCACGAACGTGTATTCGGTGCGCCGCTTGGTGATGGTGGCACTCAGGTTGCTCAAGCCCGTGATTTGCAGGATGGTCGACAAATCGAGGTTGCGGTCGACGGTTTTCCAGTAGTTCGGGTTGTTCGGGTAACTGGTCACCACACGCCGCACACCCAGGCTGTATTGCAAGATGTCGGAGGCAAAATACATGGCTTTAAGCCCTTTGGTGGACTGGCTCGCATCTTGATACTTCTGCGCGTCGAGCGAATAATTTTGCTTGTTGTGGTCGTAGGTTGCGGCAACAGCCCACAAACTGCCATCTCGCCCATATTGAATCGAGGTGCCCGTGTCACGGAATTTGCGGATATTGCGCACCAGGCGGTCGTCCGTCGCGTTGTTCTGGATCGCATTCAGGGCTTCGTCGTAAGTGCCATTGGCGCGGAACGTCCAGTCACGCAGGAAGCCGGAGGTGAAGCCGCCATTGATGTTGCGGCCATCGTTGTTCAACTGGTCGAAATTCTTGTACCGCAAGGCCGACAGGGTGCCGTCGACTTCATAGTTCTGGCGGCCATACGTTTTGTTCAACAGGAACTGAGCCGCCGTGGTGCTGATGGTTTCGCCAGCCTTCCTGCTGTCGTCCTTCGAAAAATTGCTGTCACGCGTCAGGTTTTCCGAGAAGGTCAAAGACAAGGGTGAATCATCTTCACCAGCCCAGGCCGTGCCAGCACCCAGCACGTTCAGGGCCATCAACGCGGTCACGGCCGCAACGGGTCGCAATGACAAGACGATTTTGTTCACGTTGCTCACCTCAGCTCTTTTTCAATATGCGTTGCGATCAAAAATCATCAGCCGAACGGTGCGGATGATGATCTGCAAGTCCAACCCCAGGGACCAGTTGCGCAGGTACTCGAGGTCGAACTCGACCCGCGCCTGCATCTTGTCGATGGTCTCGGTTTCGCCGCGCAGGCCATTGACCTGCGCCCAGCCCGTGATGCCCGGGCGCACCTTGTGGCGCACCATGTAGGCCTTGATCAGGCGGCGGTACTCTTCGTTGTGCGCCACGGCGTGCGGGCGCGGCCCGACGATGCTCATGCGGCCTTGCAGCACGTTGATGAACTGCGGCAACTCATCCAGCGAGGTCTTGCGGATGAAAGCGCCGAAAGGCGTGATGCGCGGGTCGTCTTTCGTGGCCTGCTTGACCACCGGGCCGTTGTCCTGCACACGCATGGATCTGAATTTGTAGACGATGATCTCTTCGCCATCCAGGCCGTTGCGGCGCTGCTTGAAGATGATCGGCCCGGGCGAGCTGAGCTTCACGCAGATGGCCAGCCCGATCAGGATGGGCGAGATGAGGATCAGGATGATGCTGGCCAGGATGATGTCGGACACCCGCTTGACCAGCTCGTTCGTGCCGGTAAAAGGTGTTTCGCAAATGCCGACCACGGGCACGCCGTTCATGTCCTGCAGGCGACCCTGGATGATGCTGATGCCGAACACGTCGGGCACGAAATAGAGGGACGCGGTCGTGCCCTGCACGGCTTCGAGCAGCTCGACGATGCGCGGCTGCGAGCCCAGCGGCAAGGTGATGTAGACCTCGTGGATGCCGTGCGCGTACACGTAGTTGGCCACGTCGCGCAGGCCGCCCAGGCGCATGCTCACGGCTTCGGGCAGCACGCGGCTGTCGGTGCGGTCGTCGAAATAGCCGATGAACTCGGTGCTCTGGTCGGGGTTGCTTTGAAGGGCCCTGGCCACCTTGCCGCCCAGCGGGCCGGCGCCGACCACGATGGCGCGGCGCTTGGCATTGGGCTGCGACACCTGGTGCTTGATGACGACCTTGCCGATCAGCACGGCCACCCACTGGTAGATGGGCGTGAGCACCGCCCAGGCCAGCATCACGTTGAAATCGAAGAACAGCAGGCTGTTGGTGGCATAGCCGCACAGCCACAGGATGGCCAGCATCGACACCCATGAGCTGACGATGTCGACCAAAGCCTCGAGCCGTGAATCGGTGAAGCGGTTGCGCCCGGGGAAGGTGAGCGCGAACACCAGCAGGCACAGCGCCATGGACGCCCGCATCACGGGTTCGGCGAAATAGGCCTGGGCCGCCAAGAGCGACGCCACCGTGATCGACGGCTCCAGAAACGCCGCCACGAACGACGTCACGGATTGCGGCGCATTGAAGAACGTGCGGTTGTAATTTCGATTATTGAACATGTACACCAGGGGCTCGCCCCAAGCCCCGGAAAAAACGCCCTGCATGACCGGGCTTGGACGCAACCCGGGCCAAACAATGAAGCCGTGACGAATAAAAGAGCCTCGGAAAAGAGGCTCATCTGGCATTGTGGACCAAAAACCGTGACGGTAGGGCCTTCTGATTCCCTCACCGCCCCCAGAGTTCCCGGGGGTTGTCCACAGACACCTACAATCGCGCTCATGGCATCTCACCCGCTCTCCTGGATCGGCCAGCTCGCCCTGCCGAAGCTGACCCTGCTGCTCAACCACATCGTGTCGAGCGAACCCGTGGCCACGGCCAAGCTGCAAGCCCACGCCGGGCGCACTGTCGACATCCGCTGGGTAGCGCCCTTCAGCCCCACGCTGCCAGGCTTCCTGGGCCGGGCCGGTTTCAGCACGCAAGTGGCCCCGACGCCCTGGCGTTTCGTCATCACGCCCGCGGGTTTGTTCGAAGCGGTTGAGGCGCCAGTGGCGCAGGCCAACAACAGTTCTGCAACACAGAGTAACGGCCTGACGATCACGGTGCACCTGCCAGACCCTTTGACGCTGGCCAGGCTGGCGCTCAAGGGCGAGCGCCCCGAGGTCGACATCGAGGGCGATGCGGCCCTGGCCGAGATCGCCTCCTGGATGATGAAAAACCTGCGCTGGGACGTGCAGGACGACGTCGCCCGCTGGCTGGGCACCGCCCCTGCCGAACTGCTGCGTTCGGTCGGCGCCAGCATCAAACAAAGCCTGCAACGCTGGCGCCCCCAGAACGGCACACCTGACGCCCGCGCCGGCCACCGCTGACATGCCGCGGCCCGCCTGATGCGCACATTGGTTCGCCCCCTCTTCATCGGCCTGATCGCCCTGCGCTACGGGCTGGACGGGCTGGTGCTCGACAGCTTGCGCAGCCCGGGCTGGAGCGCCCTGGCCCGCGTGCTCTCGTTCGGGCGCAGGCTGCATGCGCCGCGCGGCCAGCGTCTGCGCGAGGCGCTCGAGCGGCTGGGGCCCATCTTCGTCAAGTTCGGCCAGATGCTGTCGACGCGGCGCGACCTGCTGCCCGCCGATGTGGCCGACGAGCTGGCGCGCCTGCAGGACCGCGTCCCGCCCTTCCCCAGCGACGAGTCGGTGCGGCTGGTCGAGAAAGCCCTGGGCAGGCCCCTCGCGGCCGTCTTCAAGCAGTTCGATGCCGACCCGATCGCCAGCGCCTCCGTGGCGCAGGTGCACTTCGCCGTGCTGCACGATGGGCGCGAGGTCGCCGTCAAAGTGCTGCGCCCGGGCATGCTGTCCGTGATCGACGACGACCTGGCCCTGATGCGCACGCTGGCGCGCTGGATCGAGCGCCTGTGGGCCGACGGCCGGCGCCTGAAGATCAGCGAGGTCGTGGCCGAGTTCGACAAGTACCTGCACGATGAGCTCGACCTGATCCGCGAGGCCGCCAACGCCGCGCAGCTGCGCCGCAACATGCAGGGGCTCGACCTCGTGCTCGTGCCCGAGATGATCTGGGACTACTGCACCTCCACGGTCATGGTCATGGAGCGCATGAAGGGCGTGCCCATCAGCCAGATGCAGCGCCTGCGCGAGGCCGGCGTCGACATCAAGAAGCTGGCGCGCGACGGCGTCACGATCTTCTTCACGCAAGTCTTCCGCGACGGCTTCTTCCATGCCGACATGCACCCGGGCAACATCCAGGTCAGCCTGGACCCGATGAGCTTCGGGCGCTACATCGCGCTCGACTTCGGCATCATCGGCACGCTCACCGAGGTCGACAAGGATTACCTCGCGCAGAACTTCGTGGCCTTCTTCCACCGCGACTACAAGCGCGTGGCCGAGTTGCACATCGAGAGTGGCTGGGTGCCGCCCAACACACGCATCGACGAGCTCGAAGGCGCCGTGCGCACCGTGTGCGAGCCCTTCTTCGATCGGCCGATCAAGGAGATTTCGCTGGGCCAGGTGCTGCTGCGCCTGTTCCAGATCTCGCGCCGCTTCAATGTCGAGATCCAGCCGCAACTGGTCCTGTTGCAAAAAACACTGCTCAACGTCGAAGGCCTGGGCCGCGAGCTCGACCCCGATCTCGATCTGTGGAGCACGGCCAAGCCCTTCCTGGAGCGCTGGATGCACGAGCAGGTCGGCTTCAGGGGCCTGTTCGAACGCTTCAAGCGCGAGGCGCCGCGCTACGCCAAGCTGCTGCCCGAGCTGCCCCGCCTGATCCACCACAACCTGCAGCAAGGCGACACCGCCCTGCGCCGTGACCTGCGCGCCATCCTGGCCGAGCAGCGCCAGACCAACCGCACCTTGTCGGCGCTGGTGTGGGTCGGCCTGGGTTTTGCGATGGGTGTGCTGGTGGCCCAGATCGTGGCGCACGTGCACGGCATCGGCGCGTTCTGACCCCCTGATTCAAGGGGGGCATGGATCGGACACCGCCTCAAACTTGGGCGGGCCACGCGCAGGCACTACACTGCGCCCCCATATCCCGACCGCACTCTGATCAACCCGACCCGACGTCGCTGCTGACATGAACACCACACTGCTCGCGTTTGTGATCCTCTACCTCTTCGGCACGATGGGCATCGGCATCTATGCGGGTACGCGCATCAAGGACACGGCCGACTTCGCCGTGGCCGGCCGCAGCCTGCCGCTGGCCATGGTCATCACGACCACGTTCGCGACCTGGTTCGGCGCCGAGACCGTGATGGGCATTCCGGCCAAGTTCGTGCAGGGCGGGCTGAACGCCGTGGTCGAAGACCCGTTCGGCGCCTCGATGTGCCTGGTGCTGGTCGGCGCCTTCTTCGCCACGCGCCTGTACAAGATGGAGCTGCTGACCATCGGCGACTTCTACCGCAGCCGCTTCGGCAAGGGCGTCGAGATCTTCTGCTCGCTGGTCATCATCCTGAGCTACCTGGGCTGGGTGGCCGCGCAGATCACGGCGCTGGGCCTGGTCTTCTCGGTGCTGTCGGGCGGCGAGATCAGCCAGGAATGGGGCATGGCCATCGGGACCACGCTGGTGCTGATCTACGTGCTGATCGGCGGCATGCTGGCCGTGGCCTGGACGGACTTCATCCAGATGATCGTGCTGATCGTGGGCCTGTCGCTGATCGCCGTGATGGCGGGCCACCAGGCCGGCGGCGCCGACAAGGTGCTCGAGATGGCGCAGGCCAACGACTGGTTCAAGATCCTGCCGGCCGAACACACGGCCCATACCTGGATCGCCTTCGTGGGCACGGCCATCACGATGATGCTGGGCTCGATCCCGCAGCAGGACGTGTTCCAGCGCGTGATGTCGGCCAAGGATGCCAAAACGGCGCGCAACGGCGCCATGATCGGCGGCTTCAGCTACCTGGCCTTCGCCTTCGTGCCGATGTTCATCGTGGCCTCGTCGCTGATCATCATGCCCGACCAGACCAAAGCGCTGCTGGCCGGCGATTCGCAGAAAGTGCTGCCCACGCTGATCCTGACGCACATGCCGCTGGTCGCGCAGATCTTCTTCTTCGGCGCGCTCGTGTCGGCCATCAAGTCGACCTCGTCGGCCACGCTGCTGGCGCCGTCCACGAGCTTCGTCGAGAACATCCTGCGCAACCTAAAGCCCGGCATGAGCGACAGGCAGGTGCTGCTGTCGCTGCGCATCACGATCCTGGTCTTCACGGGTCTGGTGCTGCTGTACGCCATGAAGATGAAGGGCACGCCGATCTACGACATGGTGTCGGCGGCGTATCAGGTGACGCTGGTCGGGGCTTTCGTGCCGCTGACTTTCGGCCTGTACTGGCGACGCGCGACCACGCAGGGCGCGATCCTGTCGATCGTGGCGGGCATCGGCACCTGGGCGCCCTTCGTGGCCAATGCCGTGTTCGGCGACGGCAAGTGGAACGAGGCCTTCCCGGGTCAGCTCGCCGGCCTGCTGGCCGCGCTGGCGGGCATGGTGCTGGGCTCGCTGCTGCCGCAGCTCCTGACGGACGTGCACGGCCGCAAGCACCATCTCGACAAGCCGACGCTGCACGCCTGATCGGGTGTTTCGGGAGCGTGCCACCGGCAATTCTTGATCTGGCGCGGCCCGCCCCCATCTAGAATGGCATCTTCACGGGATAAACCCGAGGTTTTCACATGCCGATTTACGCCTACCGCTGCGAGTCCTGCGGTCACGCCAAAGACGTCCTGCAAAAAATGTCCGACCCGGTGCTGAGCACCTGCCCGGCCTGCGGCGCCGAATCTTTCAAGAAGCAGCTCACGGCCGCCGGCTTTCAGCTCAAGGGCTCGGGCTGGTACGTCACCGATTTCCGTGGCGGTTCGGGCGGCGCGGCCAGCACGGCAGCCGCTGGCACCGCCGCGGCGGCTTCGACCGAGGCCGCGCCTGCCGCAGCATCTTCCGCCTCCGAGAGCAGCGCGCCGTCGTCTGGCGGCGACAGCACCGCCGGCGGCTGCGGCACGTCTTGCGCCTGCCACTGAGTTCCATACGCCGCCCCGCTGGCGGCGCCCGGCCCAAAGCCGCTTCTACCTCGCCCTGACGTGAAGAAATACATCCTCACCGGTCTGCTTGTCTGGCTGCCCCTGACCATCACCATCTGGGTGCTGATGAATGTGCTGGGCACGCTCGATGGCGTGTTCGCCGCCGTGGTCGTGGCCGCGCAGACCGTGCTGCCCGAAAGCCTGCGCCCGGCCCTGCAGGACCTGCGCGACATTCCCGGCCTGAGCGTGATCATCGTCGTCGCCGCGCTGTGGCTGACCGGCGTGGCCGTGACGAACATGGCCGGCCAGTGGATGCTCAACCAATCGAACCGGCTGTTCTCGAACATCCCGATCGTCAAGAGCATCTACACGTCGGTCAAGCAGGTGTCGGACACGCTGTTCTCCAGCAGCGGCCAGGCCTTTCGCCATGCGGTGCTGGTGCAGTACCCGCGCGCGGGCAGCTACACGATCGCCTTCGTGACGGGCAAGCCGGGCGGCGAAGTGGCGCAGCACCTGCCGACCGACATGCTGACGCTGTATGTGCCGACCACGCCAAACCCGACCTCCGGCTTCATGCTGATGGTGCCGCGCGCGGACGTGGTCGAGCTGCACATGTCCGTCGACGAGGCGCTCAAGTACATCATTTCGATGGGCGTGGTGGCCCCGCCGCTCCACATCGTGACCGCAACTTCGCCGCCGGTCACGTCAACGACCCAATCCTGAACGACAATCGAGGGTTTCCGGCCGGGCGAATTGCCGGCCGCGTGATCCTCATTCCCTCGGAGAGAACAACAATGCGCACCACATACTGTGGTCTGGTCAGCGAAGCGCTGATGGGCCAGACCGTGACGCTGATGGGCTGGGCCCACCGTCGCCGCGACCATGGCGGCGTGATCTTCATCGACCTGCGCGATCGCGAAGGCCTGGTCCAGGTGGTGTTCGACCCCGACCGCGCCGAATCCTTCAAGATCGCCGAAGGCGTGCGCAACGAGTTCTGTCTGAAGATCACGGGCCTGGTGCGCCCCCGCCCCGCCGGCACCGAGAACGCCGGCCTGACCAGCGGCAAGATCGAGATCCTGGCGCACACGCTCGAGGTGCTGAACGCCTCGGTGACGCCGCCCTTCCAGATCGACGACGAGAACCTGTCGGAGACGACGCGCCTGACGCACCGCGTGCTGGACCTGCGCCGTCCCTACATGCAAAAGAACCTGATGCTGCGCTACCGCGTGGCGATGGAGGCGCGCAAGTTCCTCGACGAGCACGGCTTCGTCGACATCGAGACGCCGATGCTCACGAAGAGCACGCCAGAAGGCGCGCGCGACTACCTCGTGCCCTCGCGCGTGCACGACGGCCAGTTCTTCGCGCTGCCCCAGTCGCCGCAGCTGTTCAAGCAGCTGTTGATGGTGGCCGGCTTCGACCGCTACTACCAGATCACCAAGTGCTTCCGCGACGAAGACCTGCGCGCCGACCGCCAGCCCGAGTTCACCCAGATCGATATTGAAACGAGCTTCCTGACCGAGCAGGAAATCCGCGACATGTCGAGGGCATGATCCGCCACGTCTTCATGAAGGCGTTGAACGTGGACCTGGGCGCGTACCCGGTGATGAAGTACGCGGACGCGATGTTCCTGTACGGCTCGGACAAGCCCGACCTGCGCGTGAAGCTGCAGTTCACGGAGCTGACCGAGGTCATGACCGACGTCGACTTCAAGGTCTTCTCGGCACCGGCCACGACCAAGGGCGGCCGCGTGGTCGGCCTGTGCGTGCCCGGCGGCGGCGCGATGTCGCGCGGCGAGATCGATGCCTACACCGAGTTCGTCAAGATCTACGGCGCCAAGGGCCTGGCCTGGATCAAGGTCAACGAGGTGAGCAAGGGCCGCGACGGCCTGCAATCGCCGATCGTCAAGAACCTGCACGACGCGGCCATCGCCGAGATCCTCAAGCGCACGGGCGCCAAGGACGGCGACCTGATCTTCTTCGGCGCCGACAAGGAAAAGATCGTCAACGACGCCATCGGCGCGCTGCGCCTGAAAGTAGGCCACTCGGAGTTCGGCAAGAAGGCCGGCCTGTTCGAGGACCGTTGGGCGCCGCTGTGGGTCGTGGACTTCCCGATGTTCGAGTACGACGACGAAGGCGAGCGCTGGAACGCCGTGCATCACCCCTTCACCGCGCCGAAGGACGGCCATGAAGACCTGATGGACACGGACCCCGGCCAGTGCATCGCCAAGGCCTACGACATGGTGCTCAATGGCTGGGAACTGGGTGGCGGCTCGATCCGTATCCACCGCGCCGAAGTGCAGAGCAAGGTGTTCAGCGCCCTGAACATCAGCGAAGAAGACGCCAAGGTCAAGTTCGGCTTCCTGCTGGACGCGCTGCAGTACGGCGCGCCACCGCACGGCGGCCTGGCCTTCGGTCTGGACCGCCTGGTCACGCTGATGACGAAGGCCGAGTCGATACGCGACGTGATCGCCTTCCCGAAGACGCAGCGTGCGCAGTGTCTGCTGACCGGCGCGCCTTCGCTGGTCGACGAGAAGCAGCTGCGCGAGCTGCACATCCGCCTGCGCAATGCGACGGCCGCGACGCCAGCGGCTTGACACACCCCAAAGGGCGTAGGCCACCAGGCCAGCCCTTTGTACACTCTGCGGGCCACTTTCGAGTGGCCCGTTTTATTTGGGTAACCTTCAACGCCGCACCTCATGAAGCTCGACGCCGCACCGCTCGCCCATCCCTCCTGGCCGTGGCCCTGACCGCCGCGTTCGGCCCTCAACCTGGGCGGCTGCGGCGACAAGACACCGCAGTCTTCCACCGAGCTGGGCAATGGCGGCTCGGTGATCACGGGCTCGGCGGGCCCGAAAGGCGCGCAGGGCGCCAACGCGTCGCTGGTCAAGTGCGACAGCCCCGTGGCCACGCTGGCCCTGGCCGAGAACCCCGATGGCTACACGCTGAGCAGCCAGTACCGTCTGCCCGCATCACCCGTGCCGCTGGTCAAGCTGCTGGCGCAGCAAAGCGGGTGCTTCCGCGTGGTGGACCGCGGGGCCGGCCTGCGCAGCACCGTGCAGGAGAGCCAGTTGAAAGAAGCCGGCATCGTGCGCGCCGACAGCACTGTGCACAAGGGCAAGGGCTATGAGGCGCAGTACACGGTCATCCCCAGCCTGACCTTCAGCGAGCAGGATGCGGGGCGCGGCCTCGTGGGCGTGATCGGTGCGATCCCCGTGCTGCGCGACATCGCCGGGCTCGCGGGCTTGCTGGAGCAGGTCAAGCTGAAGGAGGCGCAGGTCGCGCTGATGCTGACCGACAACGAGACCACCGAGCAACTGGCCGCGGCCACGGGCTCGGCGCGCACGACGGACCTGGGCGTGGGCGGCCTCCTGATCGGCAAGCTGGCCGGTGGCGGCGGGCTGGGCTGGAGCAACACCAACGAGGGCAAAGTGATCGCAGCGGCTTTCCTGGATGCGCACAACAAACTGGTCACGCAGGTGCGTGAGCTGCAGGCCAAGGCCTTGCCCCCCGCAGTAGCAACCAGGTCGCAATGAGCGTCGCCGTCTTTTGCAGTACCGCGCCATGAGCAATGTCATCCACAAGATCCCCCAGTCGGTGCTCGTGGTCATCCACTCGCCTGAGCTGGATGTGCTGCTGATCGAGCGCGCCAAGCAGCCGGGCTTCTGGCAGAGCGTGACGGGCTCGAAGGACACGGAGGACGAGGCCTGGCGGGACACGGCCGTGCGCGAGGTGCAGGAGGAAACCGGCATCGTCGTGGGATCGAGCGAGGTGCCCGGGTCAGCGCTCGTCGATTGGGTGCTCGAAAACATCTACGAGATCTACCCCGTCTGGCGGGCCCGCTATGCGCCCGGCGTGACGCACAACACCGAATGTGTCTTCGGACTGTGTGTGCCGCGCAACATCCCCGTGGTGCTGGCGCCCCGGGAGCACACGCGGTTCGAATGGCTGCCCTGGCGCGAGGCGGCGGACCGTTGTTTTTCGCCCTCCAATGCGGAGGCGATCCTGGAGTTGCCGCAGCGCGGCGGCCGCCTCGACCCGACTGATCACCCTGCCGAACACCGATCAGCCAAGTAGGCGGGGAAAGCCCCCTCTTGAAGCGGGCCTAATGTCGCGGCAGAAGCGGTTATCTTAGAAGCCTCAAGCTGCCTGGAAACCCCGTCGTGCGCAATCCGCTTCAGTCATCCCTGCTGCCACCGTCCACCCAGTCCTCACGGTTCCTGCGCGTGGCCACGTACAACATCCACAAAGGGGTGCGTGGCCTGGGGCCCACCAAGCGGCTGGAGATCCACAACCTGGGCCTGGCTGTCGAGGCGCTGGACGCCGACATCGTCTGCCTGCAAGAGGTGCGGCGCTTTCACCACAGCGAGGCGCAGCATTTCTCGCGTACCAATTTCGGGCCTTTGTGCTGGCCCAATGTGCCGCAGGCCGACTACCTCGCGCCCGAAGGCTATGAGGTGGCCTACCGCACCAACGCCAAGACCAAGGACGGCGAACACGGCAATGCGCTGCTGGCACGCTGGCCGCTGGGCCACATCGGCCATCACGATGTGTCGGACCACCGCTTCGAGCAGCGCGGCCTGCTGCATGTGTCGGTGCATTGGCGCGAGGTCGAGATCCACGTGGTCGTCGTGCACCTGGGCTTGTTCCATGCCAGCCGCGTGCGCCAGGCCGAGCGGCTGGCGCAAATGGTGACCGAGCAGATACCGGCCACATGCGCCCGTCGTGATCGCAGGCGACTTCAACGACTGGAACGAGAAGCTCGACGAGATCATCGAGAACGCGGGCATGCGCCGGGCCGCGTGCGGCGAGCAGTCGCGCACGCCGACCTTCCCCTCGCTCGTGCCCGTGCTGGCGCTCGACCGCGTCTACACGCGCGGCATGAGCTGCCATTCGATCATGGTGCCGCGCGGCGGGGCCTGGGCGCGGCTGTCGGACCATCTGCCTTTGGTGGTCGAGCTGGACCTGGTCTCCTGATCATGTTGGACCCGATCCAGCCCAGCGACGAAGACACTTTCCGCAAGCTGGCCTGGTATACGCAGCGCAAGCCCGTTTTCACGGGCGGCAACCAAGTCGCGTTGCTGCGCGGCGGGCAAAGCCTGTTTCCGGCGCTGTGCGCGGCCATCGACGCGGCCAGGAAGTCGGTGTGGATGGCGTTCTACATGGTGTCGGCCAATGGGCAAGGCGACACGGTGCTGCAGGCCTTGAAGGCGGCGGCGCGGCGCGGCGTGACCGTCCACTTCGTGGCCGATGGCCTTGGCTCGCACAACGCGCCCGATGCCTTGTGGCAAGAACTGGAGGCGGCCGGCGTGAAGATGACGCTGTACCGGCCGATGCACAGGCTGTGGACCTGGCTGGACCCACGCCAGTTGCGGCGCATGCACATGAAGCTGTGCGGTGGTCGACGAGCAGGAAGCCTTCGTGGGTGGCATCAACCTGATCGACGACCATTTCGATCTGACGCACGGCTGGACCGATGCGCCGCGCCTGGACTACGCCGTGCACGTGAAAGGCCCGGTGGCCATGCCCGTGCTGCACACGATCAAGGCGATGTGGACGCGGGCCAAGTTCGGCGAGGACTGGCGCGATGATCTGGGCCACTGGCTGCAGGACCGGCACAAGGTCAAGCGGCTCAAGCACTGGGTGCAGCAGGCCCGCATGCGCCTGACGCCGCGCGAGCAGGATCAGCTCGCGCACGGTGCCGCGCGACGCGATGCGATGCGATGCGCCTTTGTGATGCGCGACAACCTGCGCCAGCGCAAGACCATCGAGCAGGCCTCGCTGCATGCGATCCGGCAGGCGCGCCAGCGCATCGACATCGTCACGCCCTACTTCTACCCTCGGCGCGCGATCCGGCTGGCGCTGCGCACGGCGGCCTCGCGCGGCGTGAAGGTGCGGCTGCTGCTGCAAGGCAGGATCGACTTCCGGATCGCGGGGCTGGCGGCGCGCGTGCTGTATGGCGAGCTGCGGCAGTACGGCGTGCAGATCTACGAGTACCAGCCGGCCTTCCTGCATGCGAAGGTGCTGTGCGTGGACGACGAATGGGCCACCGTGGGCTCGTCCAACCTGGACCCGCTTTCGCTCGTGCTGAACCTGGAGGCCAACCTCATCGTGCGCGACCGGCCGTTCGTGCGGGAGCTGTCGGCCTCGCTGGCGCTGGACTTCGCACAGGGGCGACAGGTGGAGGGGATGGAGCACATCATCTCGCCGCGTTGGACGCGGTTTCGGCGCGGGTTGGTGCGGTGGCTGGCGAAGACTTATCTGCGCGTGGCGGGCGTCACGGGGCGGTATTGAGCGGCGCGAACGCCGATGAAGGCCAGGACCAGCATGCGCCGTAGGCCGGTGGCTTGAGCCACTGCGCGGCATCGGTCGGCCAGGGTCGTTGGCTCGACAGCCATTGCCAGACCTGCATGCAGCCCGCGTGGGCCACCACCAGGCATGGTCCAGTGGGCTGGCCTGCCGACACATGATCCGGGCTCGCCACATGGTGCGCCGACCAGCGCTCAACGCGACGGAAGAACTGGTGCAAGGACTCGCCCTGCCCTGGGCGCTGCGTGCAAGAAATCCGCGCACCACGCATCGACTTCGGCAGGGCCGATGGCGGACCACGGCAAGCCCTCCCAACGGCCGAAGCGGCATCTCGCTCAAGTCGGCATGCACATGGTGGCGCCAGCCCCAGCGCTTGAGTTGCTGGCCAACCAAGGCGCAGCGTCGCAAGGGCGATGTGTGGACCACGCGCGGCCACTGATGCTGGCGCGCGGCGCGGCGAATGCGGTGCGCGAGGCGCTTGGCCTTGCGCCTGTCCACGGGCAGGTCCGTCTGGCCGATGCAGCGCCCTTGCGCGCCTTCAGGCTTGGGATGCCGCCATGCGTGCAAAGCCATCACCAAGCCCAAGCCATGTCAGACAACCGGGTGGACCACGGCCAGCCAGGCCAGCAGGCCCATCACTTCGGTGATCTGCTGGCTCGCGCCCAACGTGTCGCCCGTGAAGCCGTTCAGGCGGCGCATGAACCAGCGCGCGCAGACCGATGCGCCCAGCGCCATGGCCAGCGAGGCACAAGCGATGGCCGATGACAAGGTGCCCGTCGGCCAGCCCTGCCAGGCCAGCCAGCACCACAGGATCAGCGCGACCAGCACCGTGTTGAACGTGGCCCACGCGGCACCCGCCGACGTCACCTGCATGGCCAGCGGCTTGGCCTTGGCGTGCGACAGCTCGCCGCCATAAGGCATCAGGCGGATCAGCCACACAGGCACGAGCCGCGATGCCGCGTGACACCAGATCAGGCCCATCATCGTCCAGGCCAGCAGCACCTGCCTGACATGGCTGGTCTCGGCACTGTTCAGCTCGGTGATCAGGGGCGTGGCGAGGGCGACCAGCACGGCGGCCTTGAGGCCCAGCATCAGGATGAGGGAGAGGCTGCCGTACGAGCCGATGCGCGAGTCCTTCATGATCTCGAGCGCGCGCTCGCGGCTCACGGCGCCGCCCAAAGCATCGCAGGTGTCGGCCAGGCCGTCTTCATGGAAACCGCCCGTGAGCCAGACCGTGCACGCCATGCTCAGCACGACGGCCACAGTGGCCGGCCACCAGGCCGATGCCGCCGCCAGCACCAGCGCACCGCACAGCCCGACGAAGGCGCCGACCACGGGAAAGTAAGGCAGGCAGGCTTGCAGCCACGCGGCCTCGAAGCCCACCCAGGCAGGCACCGGCACCCGCGTCAGGAACTGCAGCGCGATCAGCAGGAGGCGGATCTGGTGGACGAGGGCTTTCATGTCGGCATGATGCCTGTGATCTTCTGGTGCTTGCTGCCCCGTCGCTTAGCGCACCTGGCCCGCATCCTGGTCGGACGAGGACACGCCCGCGGACTCAAAGCTGGCCATCTCGCGCAAGATGCGACAGGCCGACTCCAGCAGCGGCCAGGCCAGCGCGGCACCCGAGCCCTCGCCCAGGCGCAGGCTGAGCTTGAGCAGCGGCTGGGCTTGCAGTTGCGTCAGCATGAGGGCGTGGCCCGCTTCGTCGGACTGGTGCGCGAACACGCAGCGCTGCCGCACCATTGGCTGCAAGGCCGACGCCACGAGCACCGCGCTCGATGCGATGAAGCCATCGACCACGATGACGCGGCGCTCGGCCGCCGCCTGCAGCACGGCGCCGACCATCATCGCCACTTCGAAGCCGCCGAACGCGGCCAGGGCCTGCAGGGGCGCGGTCGCGTCCACATGGCGATTGAGCGCTTCTTGCAGCACGCCGAGCTTGCGCGCGAAGGCCGCGTCGTCCAGGCCGGTGCCACGGCCCGCGCAGGCCGCGATCGGCTGGCCCGACAGGCGCGACAGGAGCAAGGCCGCGCTCGACGTGTTGCCGATGCCCATCTCGCCCAGCAGGATCGCGTTGCCCGGCAAGCCCTGCACGACCTCGCGGCCTTGCGCGATGGCCTGCTCGCATTGCGCTGGCGTCATCGCCATTGTTTGCGCGCAATCGGCCGTGCCTTGGGCGATCTTGCGGATCTGCAGGCCGGCGCGCGGTGCGAAGTCGTGCGCCACGCCCGCGTCGACGACCGTGAGCGCCAGGCCATGCTGGCGCGCCAACACGCTGACGGCCGCGCCGCCTGCCAGGAAGTTCTCGACCATCTGCCACGTGACGTCGCTCGGGTAGGCCGAGACGCCCCGCGCCGCCAGGCCGTGGTCGCCCGCGAACACGATCATCTGCGGCTGCTGCAGCACGGGCTGCTCGCTGCCCAGGATCTGGCCGATCTGGATGGCGAGCGATTCGAGCTGGCCGAGCGCGCCGAGCGGCTTGGTCTTGTTGTCGATGAGGTGGCGCAGGCGCTGGGTCAGGGCCGCGTCGTGCAGGTCTGTGATGTCGGTCATGGTGGGGTGATGTAAAACCGTGCGGATGCAGGCGATGGGGATGAAGTCAGAAGCGCCATGAGCACGCCCGGCGCAAAGTGCTGGTCGATGAAGTCGGCCAGGCCGTCCATGACGCGGTCGAGCGAGGGGGCGTCGGCGCCCAGCAGGGCTTGCAAGGCCTGGTCGGATTCGAACAGGCCATGCAGGTACAGGCCCATGACCTGACCTTGCTGCCAGCCGAGGCATTGGCCCTGAGCATCAAAGAGGATGGGCCTGGCGGCGGCGGACAAGGCTTGCGTGCGGCCATGATGGATCTCGTAGCCAGCCACGTCGGCATGGGCCAGCGCACGCCATGCGGCGGCATCCTTGTGCGAGGCCGTATCACCGAAGCGGGCCTGGGTCTCGCGCAGCAGCTTGTGGGCATCGAAGCGCGTGTCGGCATCGAGCAGGCCCAGGCCTTCGGTGCAGGCGCCTGCCGTGGACTCCACGCCGTCGGGGTCGCGCAGATGGCGACCCAGCATCTGCAAGCCGCCGCAGATGCCCAGCACGGCGCCGCCCGCCTGCGCATGCGCCTTGATGGCCACATCGAGCTGCTGCGCGCGCAGCCAGGCCAGGTCGGACGTGGTGTGCTTGGAGCCGGGCAGGATGACCCAGTCCACGCCATCGAGTTGCGATGGGTGGCGCGCCCATGTGAGGCGCACGTGCGGCGTGGCGCGCAGGGGCTGGAACTCGTCGAGGTTGCTGATGCGCGGGGAGGCGATCACGACCACGCGCAGCACGCGTTTCGCCGCATCGCCCATGCCATCAAGAGGCCCGGTGGGCGCATCGTCGAAGACGCCGTCTTCTTCGGGCAGGCCATGGCCGCGCCACATGGGCAGCACGGCGACGGTCGGCACGCCCGTGAGCTGCTGCAACTGCTCAGGGCCCGGCGCGAGCAAACTGGCATCGCCGCGAAAGCGGTTGAGCACGAAGCCCTGGATGAGCGCGCGTTCATGCGCGGGCAGCAACTGGTGCGTGCCGTACAGATGGGCGAAGGCGCCGCCGCGGTCGATGTCCGTCACGAGCAGGCAGGCGGCCTGGGCCGCGAGGGCCGTGCGCATGTTGACGTAGTCGCTGCTGTGCAGGTTGATCTCGGCCGGCGAGCCCGCGCCTTCGATCACGACGACATCGTTCTCGGCCATGAGCGATCGCAGCGCGGACTCGGCATGCGGCCACAGGCGCGCGCTGCGGTCGCGCCAAGGCACCGCGTGCAGGTCGGGCCGCACCTCGCCCAGCACGATCACCTGGCTGGCCGTGTCTTTCTCGGGCTTGAGCAGCACGGGGTTCATGCGCACATCGGGCCGCGCGCGCGCGGCCAGCGCCTGGAAGTACTGCGCGCTGCCGATCTCGCCCATGGCGCCATGCAGGCCGGGCACGACGCGCGCGTTGTTGCTCATGTTCTGCGCCTTGAAGGGCGCGACCTTCAAGCCCTGGCGCGCGTACCAGCGGCACAGCGCCGTCGTCAGCCAGCTCTTGCCGGCCCCGCTTGTGGTGCCCAGCACCATCACAGCCTTGGCGCTCATGCGGTTCTCCTTTTGGATGCGGGCGCATCGGGCCATGCAGCCAGCGCTTGCAGCAAGGCTTGCCGTGCTGGCGGCGTGTGCGCGCGCAAGCGCACCTGGCCGGGCAAGCCCATGCCCTGGGCATCGCGCAGCTTGATGCCATGCCCGCGCAGGAAGCCCAGCATGTCTTGCGCATTGCCGGCTTCATGCCGTGCAGGCGTGGCCAGAAAGAAAGGCACGGTTGAAGGCTCGCAGGCCCATCCAAGCAGGCCCAGCTCGTGCTGCATGGCCTGCATCCATGCGCTCAACTCGTTTCGCGCCGCCACCAACCAGGCTTGCACATCGGCATCGTCCCAATGCACCAGCAGGTGGACACCCTCGGCGGACATGACCCAGCTCGGCGCCAGTTGCAGCGCGGTCTTCAGCCATGCTGGCGCTTCATCGCCGATCAGCGCAGGCGCCTGCATCCAGCCTGCGCGCACGCCCGTCAGGCCCAGGGCCTTGTTGGGTGACCACAGTTGCCAGCAGGCATCGGCCACATCGTTGGCGATCGGGTCGGTGCCGCTCAGCCTCAGCGGCTCGTAGGCGCGGTCGATGGCCACGACGAGGCCGGGCTGCGCGCGCGCATGTGTCATCAAGGCCGACCAGAACGCCACAGGCCGAGACCGACCCGTCGGGTTGCAAGGCTCACACAGCCACATCAGGCCCTGCCCTTTCACCAGCATCGGGTCTTCGTATGCCGACACGGCCATGCCCAGCGCCGAGGCGGCGGCGGCGTAATCGGCATAGCCCGGCCGCGGCACCCACACCCGCCGCACGCCTTGCAGGTGCGCCGCCAGCGTCAAGCGGCGGATGGCCTCGCTGCTGCCCGCCGTGGGCACGATGCGTTCCGCCGAAACATCCCGCGCTTGCGACAAGCGCTCGCGCAAAGCCGTGTAGCGCGGCTCGGGGTAGGCGCGCCTGTCCGCGTCGGTCAGCTTCTCGTACAGCGCGGCGGGCAATGGCACGGCGTTGGCATTGCTGGAGAAGTCCCAATCGATGCGAAGGCCGTCGTCAGGCCCGCCGTGCATCGGCATCAGTATCCGCATCACAGCCATCCTTCGGCAACAAGAAGCGCCCGCCCGCACAGGCTCGCCATGCACAAGGCGCCTGCCCACCACACCGCGCGACCGCACCAGCGCAAGGCCCATGCCGTGTGCAACGCCGTCGGGCCGCCCGCCTGGGCATTCAAGGCATACACGCCCGGTTTGCGCAAGGCCACGCCCAGCAGCAAGGCCATCGTCCCCATCGGCCAGCCGCCGTTCGGCGAGGGTGTCAGGCGGGCTTGCGCGCGTGCATCGCGCCATGCCGGCCATTGCAAGGCGGCCAGGCACAGCAGGCAGGCCGTCAAGCGCGCGGGCACCCACGAGAGCGCATCGTCCACGCGCGCGGCCCACTTGCCCGCCCATTCGTAGCGACCACGGTAACCCCACATGGCATCGGCCGTGTTGGCGAAACGGTAGACGGCCGCGCCACCCAGCCCCGCCACGGCGAACCAGAACAGCGGCGCCACCAGCGAATCGTTGAGGTTCTCGGCCAGTGATTCGATGGCGCTTTCGCGCACGGCCACCTCGTCCAGCTCGCTCACATCCCGGCTGACCAGGCGCTGCAAACGCGCGCGGCCATCGGGCAGCGACCGCGCCAGCGCCTGCTCCACACCGGCCACTTCATCGCGCAGCATGCGCCAGGCCAGCAAGGGCTTGAGCAACAGGCCCAGCCCCAGTCCTTGCAGCAAGACCAAGGCGAGCGGCGATGCGGTCCACTGCGCCACCAGCCATCGCCACAGCATCTCGGCGCCCAAAGCCAAGACCGCCACGATGCAGGCACCCCACACCCAGGCCATCGCGCCGCCGACGAACGCGGCGCCCGGCGACAAAGCCGTCAAGCGAGGCCCGATGGCGCCGAGGTAGCGCCCCATGGCCACGACCGGATGCGCCCAGGCCGGCGGCTCGCCCCAGCACCAGTCGACGACCAATGCCACAGGGACCGCGCACAGGCAGGCCGGCAGCCAGCTCATGGCCGGTCAGTCTTCGATGCCGCGCTGCGCCGGCACGCCCGCGTTGTAGTGGTGCTTGATCAGCGTCATCTCGGTCACCGTGTCGGCCACGTCCACGATCTCCTGCGGCGCACCACGCCCCGTCAGCACGACGTTGACCTGGCTGGGCCGGTTCTTGAGCACATCGAGCACGGCCTGCAGGTCCAGCCAGCCGTAGCGCAGCGGGTAGGTGATCTCGTCGAGCACGACCAGGAAGTGCTCGCCCGCCATGATCGTGGCGGCCGCACGCGCCCAGCCATCACGCGCCAGCTGCGCGGAGTGGTCCAGGTCCTTGCTCTTCCAGCTGAAGCCATCGCCCAGGCCCTCGATGGGCACGCCCAGTTGCTCGAACATGCGGTGCTCGCCGAAGCGCGCCGAAGGCACCTTCATGAACTGGTAGATCTTGACGGCCTTGCCGCGGCCATGCGCGCGCAGCGCCAGGCCGAAGGCCGCCGTGCTCTTGCCCTTGCCGTCGCCCGTGTTCACGAGGATCAGGCCGCGACGCTCGCCATCGGGTTTCTCGACCTGGCGGTCAACGGGTGGCTTTTCGATTTCCATGGGCGGTACCTTCCAAAACAGATTCAGGGACGAAACAAGGCAGCCACGGCCGCCGGGTTGGACGCGAAATACAAGTGCATGAACGAGGCATGCAGCCGCCCGATGCGGTAGACCGCCTCCGGCTGGCCATTGAAGCGCTGCGCCTGCGTCTGCGCCGCCGCTGTCAACGGCGACTGCATGCGGGCGTGATGGAAAGTGTGCCCGCGCAGCACGCCCTCCGGCAACAGGGCACTGTGCATGCCCAGGTTGACCAGGCGCTTTTGCATCGCGGCCGTGCCAGGCAGCAAGGCCCACATCGGCCACGACGCGCCATCGTGGTCGGCCAGCGCATCGAGCAAGGCCAGCATGCCGCCGCACTCGGCCACGATCGGCTTGCCGGCCTCGTGATGCGCATGGATGGCCGCGCGCATGGCCGTGTTGCGCGACAAGGCCGGCAAGTGCAGCTCGGGGTAGCCGCCGGGCAGGTACAGCGCATCGCACGGCGGCAAGGCGTTGTCACGCAATGGCGAGAAGCAGACCAGCTCGGCGCCCAGCGCCTGCAGCGTGTCCACATTGGCGCGGTACAGGAAGGCGAACGCCGCGTCGCGGGCCACGGCGATCGTCACGCCTTTCAAAGCTTGTGATGCGCTGTGGTGGCCTTCAGGCGCCTGAGGCTGCTCGAAGCGCACGGCATCGGGCAACTCGGGCTGCAAGCGCCCCAAGGCCTCGGCCGCGCGGTCCAGCCGCGCACCGAGGTCGGCCACTTCTTCGGCCTGCACGAGACCGAGATGCCGCGACGGCATGCCCATGGCCTCGTCGCGCGGCAAGGCACCGAACCAGCGCATGCCCTCGGGCAGGCTTTCACACAGCATCTGCGCGTGTCCTTCGCTGCCGACGCGGTTGGCCAGCACGCCAGCCAGCGCCAGGCCAGGCCGGTAGTTCGCCAGGCCATAGGCGATGGCACCGAAGGTCTGCGCCATGGCCGAGCCATCGATCACGGCCATCACGGGCAGGCCCAGTTGCATGGCCAGGTCGGCGCTGGAACTCATGCCATCGTGCAGACCCATCACGCCTTCGACGAGGATGAGGTCGGCCTCCTGCGCGGCCTGCCACAGCAACTGGCGGCAATGGGCTTCGCCGCCCATCCACAAGTCCAGCTGGTAAACGGGCTGGCCGCTGGCGACCTCCAGGATCATCGGGTCCAGAAAATCCGGGCCCGTCTTGAACACGCGCACGCGCCGCCCTTGCTGGCGATGCCAGCGCGCCAATGCCGCCGTGGCCGTGGTCTTGCCCTGCCCCGATGCGGGCGCACTGACCAGCAAGGCCGGGCACAAGGCAGACGCTGGCGCGCTCATGCGGATGTCACCTCGCCAGGCGCGCTGCACGGCAAAGCCACCCATTGATCGCCAAGGGCATGCAGCTTCACGCGGCCATCGAACACCTGCATCACGGCCTCGTGCGATGCGCGCTCGTGCGCCGGGCCGTGGTAGCGGACCTGCCCCTGCGCCATCACGATCAGCTCATCGGCATGCAGCGCCATGTTCAGTTCGTGCAGCACGCTCAGCACGGTCACACCACGGCTGCGCAGCGCGCGCACGATGTCCAGCCAATCGGCCTGATGCGGTGGGTCAAGGTGCGCCAGGGGCTCGTCCATCAACATGACATCGGCCTGCACGGCCAGCGCACGCGCCAGCAACACACGCTGCCGCTCGCCGCCCGACAACTGGCTGACCAGGCGATCGCGCCAAGGCCAGCATTGCGTCTGCGCCATGGCCTGCCGCACAGCGGCATGGTCCGCTTCCGATGGCGCCGACAACCAGGCCTGGTGCGGCAACCGCCCCAGCATGACCACATCGCCGGCGCGCAAATCATCGGCGCCCGTCTCGGCCTGACCCAGCCACGACAGGCACCTGGCCCGCGCCTTGGCAGGCCACTGCGCCATCGGCTGCCCCTTCAGGCTCACCTCGCCATCGCAAGGCTGCAAACCCGCCAGCGTGCGCAGCAAGGTGGACTTGCCCGCGCCATTGGGCCCGACGATCGCCGTCCAGCGCCCAGCGCTCAGGCTGAGCGTTTGCGGCCCGAGGATGCGCCGCCCGGACAAAGTCACGGCGCGCAAATCGGCCTGCAAGACAGGCGGCGACACAGGTGATGCAGTGCTGCTCATGTCGACCTCACATCCGGTGCATGCGCCACAACAGGTAGCCGCCGCCCAATACGGCCGTCAGCACGCCCACAGGCAACTCCTGCGGCGCCAGCGACCAACGCGCCAGGATGTCGGCCGCCAGCAACAACACGCCGCCCACGAACGCCGACAAGACCAACAGCGGCCCATGCGTCACGCGCACGCGGCTGCGCACCAGGTGCGGCGCCACCAGGCCCACGAACGAGATCAGGCCGGCCTGCGCCACGGCCGCGCCCGTCGCCGCCGCCAGCACGCACACCAGCAGCGCCCGCACGAACCCCAGACGCACGCCCAGGCTGATCGCCGTCGAGTCGCCCAGGCTGATGGCATCGAGCGCGCGGCTACAGCCCCAGGCCAGCAACAAGGTCACGACCAACGTCGGCAGCAGGATGGTCACGCTGCCCCAGCCCAGAAAGCCCGTCGTGCCCAGCATGAAGGCCTGCATGGCCCGCATGATGTCCGGCGTGAGCAGCATCGTCAGCGCGCTGATGGCGCCGAGCACCACACCCACGACGACACCGGCCAGCAGCAGCCTCAAGGTGTGCTCGACACCCTTGGCCAGCATCAAGGTCAGCAGCACCGCGCACACGGCGCCAATGAAGGCCGCGCCCGTCAGGCCCAGCCGGATCATCCACGCCGTGGACGCCGGACTCGCACCCAGCCAAGACAGGAACAAGGCCACGCCCAAAGACGCGCCGGACGAACTGCCCAGCAGATAAGGATCAGCCAGAGGATTGCGGAACAGCCCCTGCGCCACCGCCCCGCCCAGCCCCAGCAAGGCACCAGCGAGCCACGCGCCCGCGCAACGCGGCGCGCGGATGTCCCACACGATCTGCCAGGCCACCGGGTCGCCACCGGCCTGCCATGGCGGCGACCAGCCCGTGCTGCCCACGGCGATGCCGACAGCCATCAGGCTGGCTGTGATCAACAGCAGCAGCGCACCACTGGCCCATGGCCTCATGGCTTCGCTCCGGCGCGCGCAACAGCCGCCAGATCACGCAGGCAGGCCGCCATGATCTGCGCCGCCTCGCCCATGCGCGGCCCGGGCCGCGAGAGCACATCGCCTTGTGCCGGCGTGAACGCGCAGATGCGCTGGTTCTTCACGGCGCGGATGCGGTCCCAGCCCGGCCTGGCGGGCATGCTCGGTGCGTTCTTGGCCGACAGCATGATCACCTCGGGATCGGCCCGCACCACATACTCCGGATTCAATTTGGGAAACGGCCCCAGCTTGGTCGGCACGATGTTGACCAGGCCCACGTTGCTGAGCAACTGGCCGATGAAGGACGACTCGCCCGCCGCATAAGGCGAGCTGTCGATCTCGTAATACACGCTGACGCCGCGCATGGACGCCGGCACCGTCTGCGCCGCCACACTGACCTTGGCTTCCAGCTCGCGCCACAGCCGGTCACCGGCGGCTTCTTGCCCCAGCACCTGCGCAACCTTGCCCATCACCCGTTGCACATCCGCATAGGTCTTGGGCTCCAGCGCCATCACCTTCAGGCCCAGCGCCTCCAGCCGGTCCGTCACGCGAGACGACATCGCCAACAACACCACATCGGGCTTGAGCGCGGCGATCAGCTCCACGTTGGCATCGTCCAGGCCGCCCGTCTTCGGGAGCTTGATCACACTGGCCGGGTAGTTGGAGTAACGATCCGTGCCGACGATGCGCGCACAGGCGCCCAGCTCGCACACGGTTTCGGTCAACGAAGGCAGCAGCGTCACGATGCGCTGTGGCGGCGCGGGCAACGTCACGGCCACGCCGCGGTCATCGGTCACCGTCACGGCGGCATGGGTCAGCAAGGCCCATGCAAACATCAGCGCAGCCACGACAGCGCGCATGCCCCATCTCAACCAATGCATTGTTCGCACCTTATTTCTGCACAGACACGACGGGCCGCGTCCAGGCCTGACCGGCGACCATCAGCGTCACCTGTTCGCAGCGCTGGGCCACGGCCTGATTGAGCCGCCCCAGCTCATCCACGAAAAAGCGCACCTCGCTGGACATTGGGATGACACCCCAGCCCACCTCATTGGACACGAACACGACGGGCGAAGCGAGCTCGGCCAGACAAGCCAGCAGCGCACCGCACTCACGTTGCCATGCCGCCATGTCAGCCCGGCCCTCGGCGGGCATGAGCCAGTTGGTGAGCCACAAGGTCAGGCAATCGACCAGCAGCAGATGACCAGGCGCCGCCTGTTCGCGCAGCACACGCGCCAGATGCAGAGGCTCTTCGACCGTGTGCGCACGCGCGATGCGCGCCGCGCGGTCCACGCGGTGCCGCGCGATGCGCTCGCGCATCTCGTCGTCATACGCCGTGGCCGTCGCCACCACCGTCACCCGGTGCGCCGCCTCGGCCGCCAGCCATTGCTGAGCGAGGTGCTCGGCATGGCGTGACTTGCCGCTGCGCTGGCCGCCTAGGATGAGGTGGTGCATAACACTGATGCTACTTCGTGTTTGGCGTGTACGACAGGGTCAAGAAGTACCTGTTGAGCGGCTGGTTGTACCCCCAAACCGTTTGATATGCATGGTTGCCGATGTTGTCCGCACGCAGCGCCATCGCCCAATCACGTGCGACAGCCCAGCGCACGGAAGCGCCCCATATCGTGTAGCCCGCCAAGTGATGCGTTGTGCCATCCGGCGCGCCAGCATTTGCCTTGGCCGACAATTCATAGCTCATCACACCAGAGGTCAAACCAACACGAAAGGCTGCGCTCTTTGCTGCCTGCCTGGTCAACTTGGCATCGGTATCGACGTCATGCGCATCCAGCCAATCCAACTTGCCATTGGCATACAGTCGACCAATACTGACGTCCTGCGACGCGGTGCCGGAAAGCGTCCATCCCGACAAGCGCACACCATTGACGTTCATCGCACGATATACAAATGGTTCCACTTCCGTGGATTGCACATAATCGCGAATGCGGTTGTCGTAGTGCGTCAACCGAACGTCATGACTTTCCTGCGCCCAAGTCAAGCTGACGTCCTTGTTCACGCCATGCTGTGGCTTGAGGTCAGGGTTACCGTAGTCAGGATAGTAGAGGTCATCGAACGATGGTGCGATGAAACTGCTGCCCAACGAAGCGGCAATCTTCCACTCCGGTGTCACACGCAAGCCATAGCCCAATGCCCCAGTGACTTCGTCGCCAAACTGAGAATTCCTGTCCTGCCGAGCACTCACTTGCCAATCATGTGCGCCCTGGCTGCCACTGAGCCCCGCGATCACCGAACGGATCGTGCGCGACGTCACCGGTAACCCAATGAATGTCCCACTCATGTAGTCGTAGATGGAGGTGTCGCCAGCATCCTGGCTCAGTTGCTCGAAGGCCAACAAAGCCTGACCGATCGGCGTCTTGATCTGGTTTTCCCAGCCAAGCATCAACTGCCGCGTCACAAAAGCGCCTTTCATGCTGTCACTGTTTGCCACCTTCGTGTCAGTTGAGTCATCCGTATGCGCGACGCGAAAAATCGTGCGCCAGTCTGGGTTTAATTGACCTGTCACAGCCAGGCTGGCCACGGTCGTCGCCTGGTCACTGTTGGTATCTTTTGATGGACCAGGGTTGGCAATGCCATCGTCGTAATGGACAACGCTCTTGCTGCTTGCCAAACTGCCATCAACACGCCATGCATCAGTAAGCTTTGCACCCAATTTGGCCGTCACCGAAGAGCGTGTGAAACCATCCCGATCCGGATTGAACGTGTATTTGCTGGCATTGCTGTTCGAAGCACTGAAACCCGACTCTCCCGAAGAAGATGCATGCACGCTGTAGCTCACGCGGTCATCGCCGCCTCGGAAACCTGCCCCTGCGCTATAGAAGCGATCAGAGCCCAGGGTGACCTCTCCGAACGGAGCAAATCCCGCCTGGCCCTTGCGGGTAAATATCTGGATGACGCCTGAAGCCGCAGATGAGCCATAGAGCGCAGCAAGAGGCCCTCTCACGATCTCGATGTGATCGATCTCTTCCAGCGGAATGTTGTCCAGTGAGGGGGTGCCGGATGTCCCGGAGTTATAAGGTACGCCATCTACCAGCAGCAATGACTGACCGGAACTTGCACCGCGAATGAACACACTGCTGAGTTGCCCCGTACCGCCATTGGAAGACACCTGCATGCCCGGCTGATAAGAGAGCAATTCGGCCACGGTTTGACCTGTTGCCTGCTCAATCTGAGCTCGGTCAATCACGGTCACATCGGCCACCAGCTTATTGACACGGGTTGGTGTCCGCGTTGCCGTGACGACCACCGGCCCCACTTCATCCTCAGCCGCCCAAACCGTCTGCGCAACAGACGCCAACACCAAGCCACACGCCACGGCCAAGGCCGAGCGCACCCCAGGTGCCACGCGCACCGAGTTCAAATACAACATGATTGATCAGACAAGTCATAAGCCCGGAGCAGCGTCCCCGCATCTCTTGGGCGATATGGCAAAACCGGCTCTCGCCAAAGTCTTGCCGCCTGTCGGCCGGTATCCGGGCTAGGCGATGCGACTCGTGAAGCCTTCCCAATCACCTCAGGTGATCAGTGGCTGTGGACACAAGCGAAGGTATCGGGGCAAAACCCTTCTCCCTCGACCGCCGACCGTTGCGGGGGCAGCGCAAGCCAGGCTGGCGTCGGCAATGACGCGGCAGACCCTCTTGCTTCCCGTTTAACTGCACCGGGCGAACCCCGGTGCGAGCACCAACGGGGCGCATTGTAAGATGCCTACAATGTGCGCTGCTCGGCTCAGCCGCCAGACCCCACTATTCAGGGTGTGCACCAGCCCATGTCCAGAATCGACGAACTCACCGATCGCATCGAGCGCCTGCTGTTGCGCCATGAAGAGCTGCGCCGCACCAACGCCCTGCTCCAGCAGCAACTGGCCGTCACCACGCAGGAGCGCGACTCCCTGCGCGCGCGTCTGTCCGCCGCCCGCGCCCGCATCGACGCCCTGATCGACAAGCTGCCCCAAGCCAGCGCCGAGGCCGCGCACGACACCCCACCTCACTCCGACGGTTGATTGACGCATGAAGCAAATCGAAGTGTCCATCATGGGTCAAAGCTACCTGCTGGGTTGCCCCGAAGGCGGCGAAGAACGCCTCAAGGAAGCCGTCTCGCAGGTCGACCGCGAAATGTGCGCCATCCGCGACAGCGGCAAGCTCAAGGCGCGCGAGCGCATCGCCGTGCTGTCGGCGCTGAACCTCGCCTACATGCTCACCGAGCGCCACGCCGCGCCTGCCAAGGCGCAGGCCCCGCAAGAGGCCGCGCCCACCCTGCCCGCGCCCGAATACGTCGACAACCTCATCGCCCGCCTCGACCAGGCGCTCGACAGCGACGGCCATCTCATCTGACCCGACAGATCTGACAAGCTGATCGCGTCAAGAACCCCCTGATCACAGCGTATTTACGCCCCCCGGGCGGCCAACAACACGTAGAATGGATTCGTCCGTCGCGTTCGTGGTTGTTTTTATTTCCTTGAACCGATGCTCTTCGAGCCAGGGCTTGGAACATCGCCTTGCTGGTGTGATCGTCTCGCGTCAGATGAACCCGAAGCACTGCTGACCTCGCCCACCTGAATCCCCTGGGTTCAGGAATGCGGCAACCAGTCTGCGGCGGACCCTTATTCCTTCATGTCACATGACAACGGCCAGATGCCTCTTCAAGCATCTGGCCGTTTTTTTGATGTGTGCGGGTCAGTGCGCGGCCACGAACTGGATGCTGGCCAACGCCAGCGCGTTGCCGCCCTTTTCCTTGGCCAGGGCCATGGCGCGGTCGGCGCTGCGCATCAGCTCGTCGATGCCGCCGGCCGTGTGCGGGAAGCTGGCCACGCCCATCGACACCGTGAACGGGATCTGCTGCCCATTGAAGGGCACGATGTGCTGCGCGCACTGGCGGCGCAACTGCTCCATCCTCGAATGCGCGATGGCCAGCCCGATGCCCGACAGCAGCACGACGAAGCGGTCGCCGCCCAGTCGGCACGGAGAGTCCATGGCGCGCGTGTTGGCACGCAGCAGGCGGCCCAGCGCCTCGACCACGCGCTCGCAGCCTTCGACGCCATGCACGCGGCGGATCTCATCGAGGTTGTCGATGGACACGGACACGAGCGCGAACTCGCGTTGCTCGCGGCTCGACAAGTCGGCCTCGCGGCGCAGCTGTTCTTCGAAATGGGCGCGGTGATACAGGCCGGAGACGGCATCGCGCACCTGGTTGTCTTCGACATCGCGGCGCAGCGAGTCATTGGCCTTTTGCTGCTGCTCGAGCTGCGCCAAGGCGCTTTGCAATTGCGTTTCGCGGCGGCGCGACTCGGTCACGTCCTGCCAGACGGACAGCATCTTGGGCGAGGTCCCGCCCTCCAGCGTCACGGCCTGGCGGAAGGTCAGGAACTCATGGCGTCCGCCACTCAGTTCGAGCCGGTGCTCGGCGCGCACGCCCTGGGGCACGGCCTGTGCCTGCTGATCGGCGGCACGCAGCGCCACGGCCTGGGCCGCATCGAACAATTCCGCATCCACGGCACCGACCAAGGTGCGCCCTTCCAGCCCCAGCAAACGGGCTGCGGCCTCATTGACGGTGTCGTAACGGCCGCTCGCCAGGTCTTTCACGAGGACTGCCAGCCCCAACTGATCCAGCGCATGCAAGATCGCTTGGTTGAGCACCCCATAGGCGGGTGCGTCAGGTGCTGAAGAATCGGACATAGAACGTTGGAATGTTGACGAAGCGGGCCAAGGCGGCCATCAGGTTACCTTAGCAAAACATTGGACCTGATATTCGCTGAAAATATCTGGAATGACTGTCCTTCAAACATGGGATGAACGCCCGGTTTGCCCAGCATCTGCGTCATTTCTCACGCAGGAAACCAGTTTAGGCCGCGCAATGGCATCTTCGGCTTCCTGTTTCCACAGAAAACAACATGATCCATCTCAGTTTGCTCGGCTGCGGCCTGATGGGCACACCCATGGCCCGCCGTTTGCTGGCCGCCGGCCACCCTTTGACCGTGTGGAACCGGACACGGGCCAAGGCCGATGCCCTGTCCGCCGATGGCGCGCGCGTGGCCGATACGCCGGCCCAGGCGGTGTCGCAGGCCGACATCGTGATCACGATGCTGGAACATGGCGGCGTGGTCCACGATGTGCTGTTCGACCCTGCCTTGCCGGGCGCCGCGACGAGCCTGAAGCCAGGCGCCCTCGTCATCGACATGAGCTCGATCCTGCCCGAGCAGGCGCAAGACCATGCGCGCCGCCTGGCGGACATCAGCGTGCAGGCGCTCGATGCGCCGGTATCGGGCGGCACGATCGGCGCGGAGGCCGGGTCGCTGGCGATCATGGCGGGTGGCGCGCCGGCCAATTTCGAGCGCGCACGCCCGGTGCTGGAAGTGCTCGGGCGCCCTGTTCACGTCGGCCCCAGCGGCTGCGGCCAGCTGACCAAGCTCGCCAACCAGATGATCGTCGGGATCACGATCGGTGCCGTGGCCGAGGCCCTGCTGCTGGCCGAGAAAGGCGGCGCCGAGCCGGCCAAGGTGCGCGAGGCGCTGCGCGGCGGCTTCGCCGAGAGCCGCATCCTCGACGTGCACGGCCAGCGCATGGTCGATGGCGACTTCGCCAAACGCGGCTCGCTGGCCATCCAGCTCAAGGACCTGCGCAATGCCCTGCACACGGCCGCGGGCATGGACTTCGACGCGCCGGTCACCCAGCATCTGGCATCGCTTTACGAAGATGCGGCCGCGCACGGCTTCGCCGATCTGGACCAGTCCGGCTTGTTCAAGGAACTGCAGCGTCGGCAGACCTGACACGGGCCCGCCGCATCCCCCGAGAGAATGGGGGCGACCAGCGGCACGATGCCGCATAATCGGGGCTTGCATAGGGAGCTCACAATGACCACTCGCACCAACCTGGATGGCGGCGAACTGCTGCACCTCGCCATCGAGGCATCCGGCCGCAACGACCATGGCGCGGCCATCACCTACCTGAAACAAGCGCTCGACCTGCCCGAAGGCAGCGCCGCCATGTCGGGCGACTACGCCAAGTACCTTTACATGCTCGGCGCCGAATACGCGCAAATCGGCATGATGGACCGCGCGCAGGAGCACATGGCACAAGCCATAGAAATGGCCCCTGATCTGCACACCGCCCGCTTCCAGCTGGGCCTGCTGCACATCACCTGCGCCCAGCCCGCCCAAGCCCTGTCCGTGCTGGCGCCCCTCGAGAAGCTGCCTGAAGATTCCGCCTTCCACCACTTCGGCGTGGGTCTGCAGCAATTGATCGGCGACCAGCTGTCGGCCTGCCGCGAATCGCTGCTCAAGGGCATCGAACTCAACAGCGCCAGCGCCGTGCCGAACCTGGCCCTGAATGCCGACATGCAAAGGCTGCTCAATGCCATCGCCGAGTATGGCGACGGCACGCAAACCGTCGCGGCCATGGGTTCGCCGACGGCCGAAGCCGGCTTCATGATGTCGGCCTACAACCGCAGCAATGGCGTGAACTGAGCCTATGCCAGGGCCGGTCAACAGCGCGTCGGCGGCCGGCGCGATTGCCTCGCTGATACAGCATGCCGTATCGGCGCAAGTGCAATCGGGCAAGCGCTCGGCCACGGCGGGCAAAACACGCAAAGCCACACGCAAGGCTGGCGACCACGGCCAGCCCCCATTGGCCGAGTTGATCGCCAGGCGCGCGGAAGAACTCGACCCCGACGCGCGAGACTACCGCTCGCGGTTGCTGCGCCTGGTCATCGAGGCCTCACTGCTGCACGAATTGGGCAGCAACCTGCTGAATGCGCCCAAGTTCCAGTCCATGGTCGATCAGGTGCTTCACGAGCTGGAGTCCGCGCCCCAGCTCAAGCACGATGTCAGCGCCGTGCTGGACGGGCTGACCAAGGGCTGATCAAGGGCTTGACGAGGCCGACTTCAGATCTTGACGCGCTGTGCCAGGTCCTTGTAGATCTCTTCCACGGAGCCGGGCGGGTTGCCGTCCAGCAGCGATTGGGCATAGCGCGCCGAAAAGCCCGTCTTGTCGAGCAGGGTCGCGCGACGGATGCTCTGCTTCGCCTCGTGCTCCTGCCCCTTCATGGCGTACACGACAGCCAGCGTGCCGTGGGACTCGGCAAACGCGGGGCTGGCCTCGATGGCGTTGTGCGCCGTGGCCTCGGCTTGGTCCAGCTCGCCTCGCGTGATGTAGACCCAGGCCAGCGTGAGGTGCGTGCCGGGATGATCCGGGTAGATGGACAGGGCACGCTTGAGGTCCACGATCGCATCGTCCACCTTGCCGGCCATCAGCTCGACCGAGCCTTTGATCAGCCACACGCGCCCATCGTCGGTGCGATAGCGCTGCGCCTCGTCCACCAGCTTCATGGCGCCGTCCAGGTCGCGCTGCAGCAGGCGTTCGCTGGCCAGCACATGCAATGCCGAATAGGCTTGTTGCGGCGACAGGGTGTAGGCGCGGCGGGCGGCCTCGAAGGCCTCGGCCGAGCGCTCCTGGTCGTACAGCAGCGCGCTGTATTGGGCCACGAGGCGCGGGTTGTCCGGGAATTGCGCGACCAGGTGCGACGCCAGCTCGGACGCCGCATCGGTTTCGCCCAGGTGCCACAAGGCCTGCAGCTTGAACTCGCCTGCCATCTGCGCCAGGGCCGCATCGTCGAAATCGCCTGCGCAATGCGTGAGCACGTCGTCGAAGCGGCGCGCATTGAGCATTGCCCGACCCGTCTCGACGCGCACGGGGCCATCCTCGGGCCACTTCTCGCGCGCTTGCAAAGCGTGCTCGCAAGCCTGTTCCACGCGGCCCAGTTTCAGCAAGACATGGATGGTCGCGGCGGCATCGTTGGCGTCAGCCATGCCCAGCTCGGCCAATTGGGCCAAGGCCTTGAGTGCCTGCTCATGGGCGCCGGTGCCCATGCCTTCGCGCGCGATGTCTCGCAGCAGCGACGTGTTGGCGGGATCGGCCGCCAGGTATTGCCACAGGCGGTCGATGCGCGATGGCGCCTGATTCGTGTCTACAGTGCTGCTGGTCATGATGATGCGTCCCTTGTGTCTGGCAAGCGTTTTCAAATCGTCAACCAATGAGCTTGCCCAATTGGCGAACCGTCAAGGCCTGACGCAGTTTTTGCAACGCGCTGCGATGAAGTTGTGAAATGCGTCCCTTGCTCAGGCCCAGCTGCTGGGCCGCGACCTCGAAGGACTCGTGTTGAAAATAGTGCCATTCGAGAACGGCACGCTCTTTGTCGTTGAGGCTGTTCATCGCACCCATCAGCCGTTGCTGAAGCTGCTTGTAGGCCAGGTTGTTGGGACCGTCATCCCAACTGGTTGCCGTGCCGGACTGGAACAAGCCGCTGTCGTCCAGCATGAAGGCGACGGCCAGGCCGAGGGACACATTCACCAGGCGATCAAAAGCGGCTTGCGCGTCAGTGACCTGTGGGCGCGGCTGGCCCTCGTCAGCCGCGTCAATCAGCGAATCGATGCGCTCCTGCGCCATGCGGCGCAAGGTGGCCACTTGCTGGTTGACCTCGGTGGACTTCTCCAGGCCCGACATGATCGCCCCTTTGATGCGGTGCTGGGCATACGTTTCGAACTTGGCGCCCAGGGTCGGATCGTAGCGCTGAATGGCCTGCAGCAAGCCCTCCGCCCCGAACTGCACGTACTCCTCGAACGGCACGCCGTCGAAAAAGCGCAGGCCGAACAGGCTGCCCGCGATCTTCTTGACCATGGGTAGGTACTGCACGACGATGTCGTCGGGGTTGAGGGGCGATGCAGACAGAGACACCTGGGTCCTCACGTCTGGATGGCACTACTGGTACGAGCCCACAATGGCTCGCAGGATCAAGGCCCAGCCGTCAATCAGCACGAACAGCAGCAGCTTGAGCGGCAAGGCCACGGTGGCGGGCGGCATCATCATCATGCCGAGCGACATGAGCACCGCCGACACGATCAGGTCGATCAGCAAGAAGGGCAGGAAGATCACGAAGCCCACGGAAAACGCCACGCGCAGTTCCGACAGCATGAAAGCGGGCACGAGGATGGACAGATCGGCGTCCTCGACCTTGTCGGGCAGTGGCCTCTTGGCGAGCGATGCGATGAGGTCGACGTCCTGGTCGCGCACGTGCTGGGACATGAAGTCCTTGAAAGGCTGCGCGCCTGCCCTGGATGCCTGACGCAGATCGAGCTTGCCGTCCATGAACGGCGTGAAGGCCTGGCTCTGGACCTTGTCGATCGTCGGCGCCATCGTGAACATGGTCAGGAACAAGGCCAGCGTGATCAGCACGGCATTGGGCGGTGTCTCGGGCAAGCCCAGCGCGTGCCGCACGAACGACAAGGTGATCACGATCCGCGTGAACGAGGTCATGGCCATCAAGGCGGCGGGCAGCAGGCTGAGCAGGGACAGGCCCAGCAAGGTGCGGATGTAGGGCGTCATCTGGCTGCTGCCCTGGCCCAGCAACTCGCCGCTTTTGATCGCGGGCAAGGCGTCGGTCAATTCAGCCGCGCCCGCCCAGCCGGCACACAGCAGCAGGCCCGACACGATCACGGCCGGCAAGCGCAAGCTCTTCCAATTTGGGGTCATCATGGTTCGCGCCTCACGGGGCGCCAGGGAAACACGGTCGACAAGGCCTGGCCTTTGTCCCATTTGCGACCGGCGAGTGGATGCGCGACGGCATCGAGCGTTTGCACGGCAATGTGCGCAGTGCTTTCCATCACGGCGAACTGCTGCCCGTCGATGTCGATGACCAGCACGCGGGTGTGCTCGCTCACGCTCGTGCTGGAGACCAGCCTGGCTTGCGGCGACACGGCGGACGGGGCCTGCCCCACCCCCATGCGCTTGAGCCAGTAGATCAGCCCGATGCCCATGGCAATGACCAGCGGCAAAGCCCAGGTCAAGCGCCAGAGTTGTGCATCCATGACGCGCGACATCAAGCCAGCTTGGGGGTCGAGGTGATGCGCAGGCCGAAATGATCGCCCACGGCCACCAGCGTGCCCTGCGCCACCACGTGGCCTTCCGCCAGCAGGTCGATGGGCTGGTCCAGCAAGCGGTCCAGCTTGACGGTCGCGCCCTTTTGCAAGGCGGTGAGGTCGGCCACGGACAGTTGGGTGGCGCCAAGCTGTGCCGTCAGACGCACCTTGAGGTTGCCCAGGAAGGGCAAGGCCGCCTGCGCGGCGAACAGCGGCTGGCCACTCGGTGCTTCTTCAACCAGTGTGGGCAGATCGATGGCTTGGGTTTCTGTGTTCATGACAATTCAAATCTGGGCAGCGTTCAGGCTGCGGAATGTTTGGAAACGAGCTTGACGGCCACATGGCCATCCATTTGCCCGAGTTGCGCTTGCGCCGCTGGCGGCGTGCCCGCCTGCGCGCCGATGTGCAGCGGCACCAGCCCTTCAAGGGCGATGGGAAAGCGGATCACATCGCCGACCTGCAAGGCCAGCAAGTCCGCCATGGCGATGTCGACTTCGCCCAGGCCCGCGCGCACAGGCACGGACTGCGCGCCAAGGCTGCCCGTCAACGCCGCCACGCCGGCGGTCGCTTTGATCACGTTGGCGCCTGTGCCGGCAGGCTGCGCATAGGCAGAACGCGCCCACACCCAGGCCACGTCCAGGCTTGTTTCGCGCACGACGATGGCGCCCGACAGGCGTGCCAGATCGGGCTGCGCCGCATCGGCCTCCATGGCCGTGCCCAACAGGCGGGTGTTCAGGTCGTCCCATGCGGCTGCGGCCGCCTGCACGGCCCAATCGGCATCGGCCAGCGGGCTGGTGCTTTCACGCCCGACCAGCATCGACGCCAGGCGCCGTCTGGCCGCATCGCCCACCTGCGCCCAACTGCCAGCCGATGCGGACGCCGCGCGGCCGCGGGCCTGCCAGGCCGCTGTCGGCAGGCCGATCTCGCTTTCCGTGGCGCACGACACGTCCAGCGCGGGCACCCAGGTTGCCGCTTGCGGCACCCACTCTTTGGCCCATGCCAGCAAGGCATCGCGCACACGCGTTTGCACGGCCTGCCGCTCCTCATCTCGCACGAGGAACAGGTCTCTGGTCGATTCGGCGCTCATCGGTGGCTCTTGATGTCGTAGAGAGACTGGATCATCTCGCTGGCCGTGCTGAGCACCTGCGACGAGGCCTGGAAGCCGCGCTGGATCAGGATCATGTTGCTGAACTGATCGGTCAGGTCGATGTTCGACAGCTCCAGCGAGCCCGACACCAGCTTGGTGCTCTTGCCCAGATCGACATAGCGGACCGGATCAGTGCCCTCGTATGAGAACAGGGCACCAGATGCGCGGCTCAGCACTTCGGGCATCGTGAACTCGGCCACGGCCAGCTTGGGACCGGTTGCCGTCAAGGTGTTGGTATAGGTCACGATCACCGCGCCCGTGCTGTCGACCGAGGTCTTGCTGACGGTGCCCGCGGCGTTGCCGTCGACATTCAGGACAGTCAGCGTGGATGTGGTCCCGCTGGAGTTGCCCGTCACTTCGTTGCCGAAGATCATGTCGACGTTGGATGTCTGGCCATCTTTGGCGGTCAGCGCAATCGTGAACCGATCGAAGAGCGGATCTGGCGCACTGGCCGTGAACTTGATCTGCCCGGTCCCCACGGACTGCGCGCCTTCGAAAACGCGGACGTTCCAGGTGCCGGGAATCAGCGGCTGGGGCGTGGCGGTCGAAGTCGTGTCCGAGGCCACTTCGAATTCGATCTTCAGATCGTGGAGCGTGCCCATCTTGTCATAGACCTTCACCGAAGGAATGGTGTGGTCGGCCGCACTGGAATTGGCATCACCCGCCGTGGAAGACAGGTTGCCCTGGAACGTGACCTGGCTGGTCGTCGCGAACTTGCTGAATCGCAAGGCATCCAATGTGATCGGCATCAGGGTTTGAGAGCCATTGCCCGTGTAGCCCAACACTTCGAGCCCACCGTCCATCGTGACCAGTTCGCCGGAGCTGTTGAACTCGAAACGGCCGGACTTGGTGTAGAGCTGCTGCCCATGGCTGTCCCTGACCACGAAAAAGCCCGGCCCGTCGAGGGCCATGTCCATGTCACGACCAGTCGAGCGGATCTCGCCCGCCTGGAAATTGATGGTCGTCGGCAGGGTGTCGACCCCTCCGCCCGCCAGCAGATTCTGGCCGTGGGCATCGCCGGATTCTGCCAGGAACACGTCCGTGAACTGGCTGCTGGAGCCCTTGAAGCCCGGCGTGTTCATGTTGGCCGTGTTGTTGCTGATGACCTTCAAGCCCTTTTGGTGGCTGTTGAGACCGGAGGCCGCCACGTAGATGGAATCAAGCATGTGGGCCTCAGCGGATGGTTTGCAGTTGACTGATCTTGACGCCGGCGACCACATCGCCGCCCGTTGTCGTGATCGTGATTTCAGGATCGCCTGACACCAATTGCAAAGCCGTGACCTTGCCCGACACGAGGCCGTTGTTGTCCGTGTTGGCGTCCACGGTCTTGCCCAGCAGGCCGACGGACTGGTTCAACGATTGCGTCGACAGCATCTTCTGGATGTTGTCGTTGAGCTGACGCGTGGTGTCCAGTGACGTGAACTGCGCCATCTGCGTCAGGAAATCCTTGTTGTCGACGGGCTTGAGCGGGTCCTGGTAACTCAGCTCCGTCATCAGCAGCTTGAGCAGGTCGTCCATCGACAGACCTGCTGTCTTGGTGGTTTGCGCCAGGCTGGCGCTGTCAATTGAACTCACGGCCATGTTGACTCCCTTGTGTCCTTTGCTTGGTTCAGCACTTCAATTCAAATGTGGATGAGGCAGCAGGCCCTGGCGGCGTCTGCTGCTGGTAGATGCGGGTCCCGTTGAGCATGACCTCGCTGACCTGCCCGCCCGGCACGCCATCGCGCGCCAACGCATCGGCCACGGCGGACAATGCCTGCGCCGTGGACAGCTTTTTGGTCGTGCGCAACGCCACCTTCCAGTCGCCCTCGGCCGTCTGCATGACGTGGGCGTTCAAGGAAGAAGCCGCTTCAGGTGTGTCAGAAGCGGCGGCCTCGCCACCGGGGATGCGCTCGATGTGGGCCGCGCCCTGGCCATCGTCACTGACCGAGGCCGAGCCTGATGCCTGGCTGTGAAGCACCTGCCCTTCGAGCGTCCACACGGGCTTGGCGGGTTGCGCCGCACCGACCGCGGCGCGCTGGAAACCGGCTAATGGGGCGTCATGATCGAGTAACTCGGCCGCCTGCGTCGCTGCCATCGTCTGCGTGCGCACCAGCGCCTGCGCCGTGGTGCGCGGCGATGCGCTTTGTGGCGATGGCACCGATGCTTCATCAGCGATCCCAGTCGCGCCCGCGTCGACACCGATGCCCTTGGCCCGATCGAACACGTCCTGCCAGAACTGGAGATCGGCCTGCGATGCGCCGGTGTCTACACGGCGGGCGGACGATGCCCCATTCGACCAACCGTTGCCACTGGTCAACACGGAAAGTTGTGTGTCCATCATGCTCCCTGCTCCAGCAGATGCCGCCGGACCAGGATCAGGTCCTCGCGCTCCGACGCGGCCTTCTTCTCGACCTCGGCCGCATGCGCGGCGCGGGCCTCCTTGAGGATCTTGCTCAGGCCCTCGTGCCGGCCTTGGTGCTCGTGCACGACCCGGCGTTGCTCGTCCACCCGTTGGCGCGCCTGTTCATGCACGGACCGGGCCTCCTGCAGCACCGCCTTGCCCGCCATCGACTGGCGCGCCAACACGCCCAGCGCCGCGGCATAGACGGGTGCGCCCGGCTTGACGAGACGCTCGTACACCATGCCCATCTGGTTGATCTGCGCCTCGCCGTGCTCGACCTTGCGGGCGGCCTGCGACTGCTCATCGAGATGGTCTGCCAAGGTCAGTGCCGCATCGCCCATGTCGATATGGGCCAGCGCCACCAGGGCATGGAGTGCGCGGATGGTCGAGCTACCCATGGCCTTACCTCACCGCCCCGCCCGGCAGCCCATCGGCGACACGCATCAACTCGCTCCAGGCATCCTTGCCGCCGACCTGCTGAAGGGCATCCTGCTGCAAATACGCGCGCAGCCGGGGCAAGGTCGCGACCGCGCGGTCCAGATCGGGATTGGCCCCCGGCCTGTGCGCGCCGATCTCGACCAACTGGCGATTGCGTTCAAACGTGGACATCTGGTCCAGCATGCCCGTGACGAGCGTGCGTTGCGCCTTGGTCCACAGCGACGAAGCCAGACGGCTGACACTGTTGAGCAAATCGACAGGCGGGTAGTGCCCCGACGATGCGAGCGAACGCGACAGCATGATGTGGCCATCGAGCGTGGCGCGCGCCGTGTCCGACACGGGCTCGTTGAAATCATCGCCCTCGACCAGCACGGTATAGATGCCCGTGATGGACCCTTCGCCCGCATCGGTGCCGCAGCGCTCGCACAAAGCCGGTATCTCGGAAAAGACCGAGGGCGTGTAGCCGCGCGACGTGGGCGGCTCGCCGGCGGACAGGCCGATTTCGCGGCGCGCCATGGCCAGGCGCGTCAGGGAGTCGACAGTCAACACGACCGACAGCCCCTGGTCGCGGAAATACTCGGCCAGGGTCGTGGCGTAGTAGGCGGCATTGAGCCTCAAGACGGCGGGCGCATCGGCCGTCGCGACGACGACCACGGCACGCGCCAGGCCTTCCTCGCCGAGGTGGTCCTCGACGAACTCGCGCACTTCGCGGCCACGCTCGCCAATCAGCGCCACCACATTGATGTCGGCCTTGATGCCTTTGGTGATCATGCCCATCAAGGTGCTCTTGCCCACGCCGCTGCCGGCAAACAGGCCGACCCGCTGGCCCTTGCCCAGCGGCAAGAAGGTGTCGATCGATTTGACGCCCGTCTCGAGCACCTCCGAGATACGGCGGCGCGACATGACCGGCCGGGGCGTCACGTGCAAGGTGCGCACCTCGTCATGGGCGATGGGCCCCTTGTCATCCATGGGCTGGCCGCACGCATCGACCACGCGGCCCAGATAGGCCTGCCCCACCGGGCACTGGAAGGGATGCCCCTTGGCCATCACGCTGGCACCGATCGAAATGCCCAGCGGGCTGGACAGCGGCGTCAGACAGACCCGGCCTTCGCGGAAAGCCACCACTTCGGCCTCGATGGACTGGCCGGGCAACCCCGTGTGGATCGTGCAGATCTCACCCAGGAAGGCATCCGGGCCTTCGGCCTCGATGGACTGGCCGCGGATTTCGACAACCCGCCCAACCCGCTCGAACAGCTCCACGGAGCGCAGGACGTTACGCACGGAGGGCATGGTAGACAGGGGTGGAAGACAACTGGGCGGCACGCAACGCGTCGAGCATGGCCACCATCTTCTTGAGCTGCACGTCCAGCGTGGCGCGGTATTCGCCGCGCGGCGTGTCGATGACCACGCCGCCCATCTCCATGCTGCTGTCATCCGTCAGCTTGTCGGCCATCCGGCTGCTCGCACCCTGGGCACCTGCCGCCTGCTTCAAAGCCGAACGCAGCATCTGGCATTCGGCCGGATGCATGCGGATGCCCAGCACATCGGCATCGCGCAACCCGGCGCTGACCCTCTTGATGATGTTTTGCAGCATGGCCGGATTGAGGGCTTGCTCGCCAATGAACTGGCACACGGCCTCCTTGGCCAATGCCAGGGCTTCGTCGGCGACGTTCTGCAGCCAGTCCTCCAGCTGTGCTTCGGCCTTGCTCAGGATCTGCTCCAGCGCCGCCTGCTTTTTCTTGAACGACTCGATGGCGCTGTCCATGCCATCCTGATGTCCACTGGCCAGGCCCTCCTTGTAGCCTTCGGCCCGGGCCTCGTCCTGCGCCGCTTCGAGCTTGGCCAGGTACTCGGCCTCGTACTGGGCCTTGAACTGAGCCTCCAGCTCGGTGCGCAGGCGCGCCTCGATTGCCTGGCGCTCATCCACCACCGGCACGGACGCCGGAACGTCTGCTTGATCGCGTGCGCCCCCCAGGCTCAGGCGCTGGTGGTTCAAGGTTGGCGACTTCAGGATAGCCATGGACATGGTGAGACCTCACATGAACAAGAACAGAGACATGACGCTGCGGTACCAGGCCGGCTTGTTGGCGGCCTTGCCTGTGGATGCGGGACGCGTGACCGGCGCTTGCATGGCGGCCTCTTGCGCCATCAGCTTGAGCATTTGCGCCAGCAGCTTGCGGGGATGCGCCTGCTTTTGCGCCAGCCGGGCGCGCACGGCATGCCGTTGCTCGGCAGGCCAGTTCTCGGTGACTTCAGCCAGCCAGGGCCAAGGTGCCATCTGCATCACGGCGATGGCCGTGTCCAGCGACTGCGTCGTGAGCAAAGCCAGCGCCTGGTGCGCCCCTAGCCGGGACAGGCGGCGCACATCATCCTGCACCTGCTCCGGCAAGCCTTGCCCTGCCTGGATGCCGGCGACCTGCGCGCCTTCATCCAGCCACTGGCGTCCCTTGGGGATGCCCAGGCTATCGAGCTCGTCCAGCAGGGGAGACAAGGTGTCGCGCTGCGTGTCGTCCAGACGCTGCCAGACGCGCTGCATGTCCTCGGAAGACAGCGCATGCAGGGCCAGGGCGGCCTGGCGCAAAGAGTGGGCGTCAGCGGCTGGCATGCGAAGGCTCTTTCTCCAACCAGACGTTGATGCGGTTGACGATCTGATCGACTTCCGCGTCACTCAACTTGTCGGCCTTGCCCGATTCGGCGGGTGAACGCCGCATGGCCAGCCAACCCAGCAGGGCGATCAGGCAGATGCCCAGCAGCCAGGCCAACCCCCTGACCACATCCTTGCCACGCGCATGGTGCGCATTGGCATCCGGATGGCCCATGCTCTTGCCCGGTATTTTCGGCGCGGCCGTGGCGTGGGAAGCCGAGGCGCCGTCGGCGTGGTTCGCCATCGCGGGCAACATCACCACGGCAATGGCGTCGCCATCATCTTCCTTGGCGCCAATCGCATTGGCGATCAAGCCACGCAAGGAGGCCGAGTCGGTCTGCAGATTGCCCACGCGCGCCAGCACGGCCACGCTCACGCGCTCGATGCCGCCGGGCGCCGTGGCGATCTGCTCGACGCGGTGACCGACCTTGTACTCGATCTCACGCACATCGCTGCCGGACGTCGGGCTGCTCGCACCGGTGTCCGCGGAAGGCACGCCGTCACGGCGCTGGGACTGGCGCTCGCGCACGACCAGGCCAGCCGCCTTGCCCGCGCCCGTGTCGACAGGCAGGACATCGTCGGTCGAGACCTTGGATTCGCTGGCATTGAGCGTGGCATCGACGGACACGCTGAACTCGCCTTCCGGGTCGAGCGTGGCCAGCATGCGCTTGAGCTTGCCCTCCAGGTAGGCATCCACCTCGCGCTTGAGCTCGAGCTGCCCACGCTGCGCCAGATCGCCCTCGCCGGACTTGTTCTTGGTCAGCGCGATGCCGTCCTGGTCGATCACGGTGATGTCGTCCAGCTTGATCTCGGGCACGGAGGCCGCCACGAGCTTCTGGATGCCATAGACCTGACCGGCCGTCAGTTGCGCGCCTGGCGCCATCGCGATGTTGACCGCCGCCGTCGGCTGCACGCTCTTGCGACGCAGAAAGCCGGAGTCGGGCAACACGATGTGCACACGCGCGGAAGACACGCCATCGATCGTCGAAATCGTGCGCGCCAGCTCGCCTTGCAGGGCGCGCTGGTAGTTGATCTTCTGCGTGAACTCGGTGGTCGAGAAATCGGTGTTGTTGAACAACTCGAAGCCTGCGCCACCGTTGCCCGCCACGTCGCCGGCCAAGCTCACTTTCACATGCCCCAGATCCGCGCGCGGCACCTCGACGGTCAGACCGTCGTCCAACACGTGGTAAGGCACCTTCAGACGCTCGATCTCGCGCACCGCCGCAGCCACCTTCTCGGGGCTGTTGCTGTGGATCACGGGCTCATAGTCATTGGACAGCAGCCAGTAGGCACCGCCGCCCATCGCGGCCAGCACGGCCACCACTCCCAGAGAAAGACCCAGCTTGCGCGGCCCGCTGAGGTCGTCCCAAAAATCAAACATTGCCATGTCAACCTCAGATCTGCATGCGCATCAAATCCTGGTACGCCTCGACCATTCGATTGCGCACCTGGACCATGGTTTGAACACCGATGCGCGCGGTCTCCAGCGCAATCATCACGTCGTGAAGCTCGATGGGCTCGCCCGCGGCCAGCTTCTGCAAGGAGCTTTCCGCCACGGACAGATCCGTGTTGACCTTGTCGAGCTGCTGCTCGAACACGTTGGCAAAGCCGCTGGTGCCACTGCCGTCGACCCCTGTGGTCGCCGCGGCATCCAGGTTGGCCGAGGCCAGCAAGGCATCGCCACTGGCGATGGCGGTGATGGCTTCGATCATTGGTTGCCTCCGATTTCCAGCGCGCGCGAAGCCATGGTCTTGGCGGCCTGCAAGGCCGCCACATTGGCCTCGTAGGCGCGCAACGCTTCCGTGATGCCCATCATCTGGTCCAGATGGTTGACGCCGGGGTAACGCACCATGCCGTTGGCATCGGCGTTGGGGTGGCCGGGTTCGTGCACCAGGCGCGGCACCGCGCTGAGATCGGGCACGACCGCCACGGACGCACCAGCCAGACGCGTGCTGTCATCCATGACCGCGCTGAAGCCCGCGCGCTCGGCCTTGACCGAAGCCGTGGACACCACGCGCATGGGCTGATAGGGCCTGCCATCGGCCTGACTGACCGTGTTGGCATTGGCCAGATTGTGGGCGGCCACTTCCAGCCGCGTCTTCTGCACATGCATGCCCGACGCGCTGATTTCAAATACTTGTGCGTAGTCCATGCTCAACCTCTCGACGGCGACACGACGATGTTGGCGATGGACAGATAGCGCGACAGGCCCTTGGTCAAGGCGTGGTAGCGCAGTGAATTGGCGGACAGCTGCGCCATCTCGTCATCCAGCTCGATCCTGCGGCCCGTGTAGTCCGGCTCCAGCTCGGCCTGCACGCCATCGAGCGAGCCGGCTTCGGCCGCGCCTTCGCTGTTGCTGGACTGCATGGTGGCCAGCGCCTGCGACAGCCGCTCTTCGAACACCACGCGCATGCGCACATGGTCTGGCGAATTGACGTTGGCGATATTGTCGGCAATGACCCGTTGACGAAGGTCGCTGGCGCCCAGCGCCAAGCGAACCGACTCGATGGTCAAGGCCGAGGAACTCCCGTAATCCATGGTTTTCCCTTTTTTAGAAACTCAACAACTCACTGAACGACCAGCTCGGCATGCAAGGCGCCCGCTGACTTCAATGCTTTCAAGATCGACACGACATCGCGTGTATTGGTCTTCAACTTCGCCAGCGCCTGCACCAGGTCGGACACCGTGCCACCGGCTTGTGTCACCAGCGCCGCGCCGGATTGCTCGCGCACATCGACACGCGTGTTGGTATAGGGCACGCTGCTGATGCCGGGGTTCAAGCCACCCACCACGATGGGCTGCGACACATTGGTCTCGGACGTCACGGATATCTTCAGGTCGCCATAGGAGATGGCCACGGGCTCGATGCGCACCGCCGCCCCTGCCACCACCGTGCCCGTGCGCTCGTTGACCACGACGCGCGCGCGTTGGTCCGTGACGATCTCGAGCGACTCGATGCGGCGCACCAGATCGACCAGATGCCCCTGGTAGGACGCGGGCACACTGACGGCCACGCCCTGGGCATCGATGGCCGCCGCCGTGGATGCGCCGACTTCGTGATTGATGGCTTCGGCCATGCGGCTGGCCGTCGTGTAATCGGCGTCGAACAGCGAGATCGAGAACGACGACGCACCCTGCGAGGCGTTGTCACCACCTGGTGGACTCAGCTCGACAATCGCGCCGCCAGGCACGGTGGCCGCAGTCGGGTGGTTCTTCTGCGTGACGTTGCCGTTGGCATCGTACTTGTAGCCACCGACCGTCAGCGCACCCTGCGCCAGCGCATACACATGGCCGTCCGGCCCCTTCAGCGGCGCCAGCAGCAGGCTGCCGCCGACCAGGCTGCGCGCATCACCGAGCGACGTAACCGTCACATCGACCGCATCGCCAGGCTTGGCGAATGCAGGCAGGGATGCCGACACGATCACCGCCGCGACGTTGCGGCTGTTGACCGCCTCGGGCGGCACCGACAGGTTGAACTGCGCCAGCATGTTGGCGATGGACTGGCGGGTGGCGCGGTTGCTGGCCGAATCACCCGTCCCGGCCAGGCCGGTCACGATGCCGTAGCCCACGATGTTGTGCTGGCGCTGTCCCTGCACGCGGGCGATGTCCTTGATGCGCACGGGCGACGCCACTGCGCCCTGGAACCACAACGCGCCGCCCAGCAAGAGCGCGCCGAGGGCCCATCCAGATGACTGTTTCATAGGCCGATCCATGTGATGAAGCGGGCCCAGATGCTGGGTTGACTCTTGTCAGCCATGTAACCTTGTCCGGAGTAAGTGATGCGCGGCTCTGCCAGACGGCTCGACAGCACGGAGTTCGAATCGGAGATGTCACGCGGCCTGACGCGCCCCGCGACGGCGATGATCTGGGATTCGCCGTTGAGATCCACCGTTTGCTGACCGTTCACCAGCATCTCGCCATTGGCTTGGATTTCCGTGACGGTCACCGTGATCTGCGCGGTCACTCGGCCGGAGCGCACGACCTGCCCTCCACCATCGCTGGTCGATGTCGTGCCGGCGCTGAGCCCCCTGGCCTGCTGGCCCAGGGTCTGGCCGCGCAAGCCGATGTCCTGCGAGCGGTTGGCCTTGGCATCCACCGACGACGAAGCCGACGCCGACTCCTGGATCAGGACCGTGAGCGCGTCTCCCACCTTGAAGGCCTTCTGATCGGCGACCAGCGCCTGGTACTTCTTTTCGTCGAACATGGAGTCGCCCGCGTGGGCCGCGCCCAGTTGGGCCGCCAGCGCGAACGCCATCAATGCGTATCTGATCTTCATTGCATCCCTTCCATCACCTGGACCGTCCCAGGCGCCGTCACCACGGCTTGAATCACCTTGCCCTGGCCAGCCAGGCGAACAGGCACCTTCTGGCCGATCTGCGCATCCGCCAGGGCCATGCCCTTGGCCTGAATCTCGATCGCGCCCAAACGGGTCACCACGATCGCCTCTTGCTGATCCCGGACCGCCGAAGCCGGCCCGACATCGGTGCGCATCAGCACATCACCCGGCTGCAAGGCGTGTTTCACACGCATGCCATCCAAACCCGCACAATCGCCCTGCCAACTGTCTCCGTGCACTTTCCTGGGCCGCGCATCCTGACTCAACATGAGGCAGGACACTTGATCGCCTTTGCGCATCGACGCATTGGCCACCCACACGGCATGCAGCTCGATCACCTTGAAGCGCACCGAAGCGGCCTTGACAGACGATGCAGCCGCATTGGCAGGCAGGACCGCCAGGTCGAGCGACCAACCTTCCGCAGTGCGCACAGGCTCGGCGGCATGCACGTTCAGCACAGGCAACCATGTCTTGCTCAAACCCCATGCGCCTTGCGGCTCCAGCATCACCGACTTGCCTTGCGCCTGAAACTGCTCACGCAACCAGTTCTTCAGCTGCAGGTTCAAGGACGACAGCGACTCAGCCCGAAAGCTGTGACTGCCCTCGAGGCTGACCGAATCAGGTGCGGACACCTCGTCGGCAAAGGCCGGACCCGAGCTTGCCAATGCCAGCCCCAGGGCCACTGCACACCACAGCCTGCGCATGATTCAACCGCCCTGTGTGCGTCAAGCGCGTCGCAGGCTGTTGGTCATGGCCATCAACTCATCGGCGGCCTGCGCCACCTTGGTGTTGAGTTCATAGACACGCTGCGCCATCATCAAGGACACCATTTCGTCAACCAGCTTGACGTTGGACATCTCCAGCTTGCCCGAGGCCACCGAGCCCAGGCCGTCCTCTTCAGGGCTGCCCTTCACGCTCGGCTCCATCCCGTCCGGCGCGGAGAAGACACCGTTGCCCAGATAGTTCAGCGCGTCCATGTTATTGAACTGCACCAGTTGCAAACGCCCGAGTTCGGTGCGCTGCGTGTCATTGCCCAGGCGCGCGGACACGACACCCTTGGCATCGATCGTGAGGTCGTTGGCCGTGGCGGGAATGCGCACGTCCGACTTCAGCAACTGTCCCTCGGCCGTCGTCAGAAAGCCGTCGGCATTGATCTTCAGGCTGCCGCCACGCACATAGCCCGTGCGCTCTTCGGGCAAGGCGATCTCGAACAGGCCTTGACCGTTGACGGCCACGTCCAGCACCGAATCGGTTGCGCGGAATTCGCCTTGAGACAGGTCGCGGTGCAGGGACGACAACGCCACGGACTTGGCCGACTTGTCGTCGTTGGCCACGTCCTGGACCTGGCGGTCGAGCATGGCCGAGAAATCAATGCGCTCGCGCTTGTAGCCCGCCGAGTTGGCGTTGGCCAGGTTGTTGGAGACAACGTCCAGTTGCGCCTTCTGGGCCTGCATGCCCAAAGCCGATACGTAAAAAGAATTCAACATGATCGATCAAACCTCGCCCAGTTTCTGAATGGCCTTGCCCAATACCTCGTCATAACCTTGCGCCAGGCGAATGAGGCTTTCGAAATGGCGGACGTTTTCCATGACACCCAGCATCTCCTTGAGATGGTTGGTGTTCGAGCCCTCCAGGAAACCCGCGCGCACAACACCCGTCTCGAAGGTCGCGTCCTGGACTTGTCCGGGCGCGACCTCGAACAGCACGCCGTCGTCGCTGTTGAGCAAGGCCTCGTCCGTGGGCTGCACCAATTTGATCTGGCCCAGCACCTCGTCGCCACGCATGACCTGACCGGCCACGCTGATGGACAAGTCGGCCTCCGCGCCCGGGCGGATGTTGCCTTGCGTCCCGACGACGCGCAGGCCACGCGGCCCGACCATGTCGCCGTGCTCATCGATCTTCAACGAGGCCGTGCGGGTCAGCCAGGTGCGCGACCCATCGGTCAGCGACACGAAGCCCTTGCCTTCGACGGCCACATCCAGCGGGCGGCCCGTCTGCTGCAGGCTGCCTTCCGTGAAGTCGGTGATCTTTTGAAGTGCGGGCTGCGTGGGCACCCATTCAGGCTTGCCCGCGGATTCGGTGGTGTTGGCGCTTTGCGCGCTCATCACTTGATCGAATGCCAATGAGGCGATGCTGCTACGCCGGTATCCGGGCGTCGATGCATTCGCGGCGTTGAGGCTGGTTTGTTCCAGCCGAGTCTGGTCTGCCCGCAACGCGGAAACCACGACTGACAAGATGTCAGACATCACGTCCTCCCTACTACTTTGGACAACATTTTGTTGGATTTACAAGCTCACCGAGGCATAGGCCTTCAACTCGAACTGTATCGGGATCTCGGCCACGGACAGCACCCTCAGATGGGGGATGGCGCGCTCGCTGAGTGCCCTGATGTGCCTGCGCAATTCGACAGGGCACAGCACGATCGGCGTCATGCTGCTCTTCATCATGCGCTCGGCTTGCTGGGCCAGCTTCAACAACACCGTTTCAGTCAGACGCGGGTCGACCTGGGCCACGCGGTTGGCCTCGCCACCCGACACGGTCTGCAGGAGCTGCCCTTCGATGTCCGGGTGCAGCGTCATGACGTGCAGCACCTTCTTGTCCGCGCTCAGGGCATTGCAGATGGTCGTGGCAAGGCGCTGACGCACGAACTCGATGAGCACACCGGGATCCTTGCTCGCCTTGGCCGCATCGATGAGTGTCTCGATGATCGCCTGCAGGTTGCGGATGGGAACCTTCTCCTTCATGAGCCCCTGCAACACCTTCTGCACATCGCCAACCGTCAACTGCGTGGGCACCAGCTCTTCGACCAGCCCGGGCTGGGACACGCGCAGCCGGGCCAGCAGGCGATCGGTTTCAGTCCGGGTCAGCAAGGTCGAGGCTTGCAGGCGCAGGGTCTCGCTCAGGTGGGTCACCAGCACCGTGGTCGGATCGACCAGCGTGAACTTGGCCGCGCGCGCCGCATCGCGCTGGGCCGGGTCGATCCAGAGCGCGGGCAGGCCGTAAGACGGGTCCTTGGTCTCAATGCCGGGCACCAGCGAGGTATTGCCCGTCGGGTGGATGGCCAACAGCTGGCCCGGCATGACCGACCCCGTGGCCACCACGTCGCCGAACATGGCGATTTCGTACTGGTTGGCCTGCGCCCCGGCCGAGTCCTTGAACTTGACCTTGGGCAGCACGAAGCCCATGTCGCTGGCGAACTGCTTGCGGAACTCGCCCACACGGTCGAGCAGCACATTCTTCTCGTTGCCGCCCAGCATCACGGCCAGGCCGCTGCCCAGCAGCATCTCGACCGGCTCGACCTGGGCCTGCTCGTAAGGATCGTCCGCGTCTTTGCCGGCCTCGGCTTCGGCGGAGTCGCCGGACTTGGCTTGCTGGCGCTTGCGCGACAGGACATACAAGCCACCCAAGCCCATCACGAGGATCAAGGGCGGCACGACGGGCATGCCAGGCAGCATCGCGAAGCCGAACAAGGCCATCGCGACGATGAGCAGGGTCTTGGGGTAGGCCGTGATCTGGCGGAACACTTCCAGGCCGAGCATGGCATCCGATGCGGAGCGCGTCACGATCAGGCCCGTGCCGACCGACACGACCAACGCGGGCACCTGCGTCACGATGCCGTCACCGATGGTCAGCAACGTGTAGTGGCGCAGGGCCTCCCCCCATGGCATGCCCATCTGCAGCACACCGATGACGAGACCGCCGATGACGTTGATCAGCATGATCACGATACCGGCGATGGCATCGCCCTTGACGAACTTGCTCGCACCGTCCATGGCGCCGTAGAAGGCCGCTTCGCGTTCGAGGTTCTTGCGGCGGCGCTTGGCCTCGTCCTGGTCGATGAAGCCCATGTTCAGGTCGGCATCGATGCTCATCTGCTGGCCGGGCATGCTGTCCAGCGTGAAGCGCGCGGCCACTTCGGAGACGCGCTGCGCGCCGCTGGTCACGACCACGTACTGGACCACGACCAGGATCAGGAAGACGATGAGGCCGATGACGTAGTTGCCGCCCACGACGTAGGAACCCACCGCGCCGATGACGTGGCCCGCGTTGCCCTCGCTCAGGATCAGGCGCGTGGCCGACACGTTCAAAGACAGGCGGAACAAGGTGGCCACCAGCAGGATGGCCGGGAAAGTCGAGAACTCGACGGGCCTGGGCGCGTAGAAGGTGACCAGCAGGATGAGCAGCGCGAAGCCGACGTTCATCAGGATGAGGAAGTCGAGCAGACCCGACGGGATCGGCGCGAACAGCACCAGCAAGACACCCAGCACCAGGGCGACAAGCGCGAGGTCCGCGTTCTTTCCAAAAAACTGTCTGATCGCTTGCATCATGATGTTCTGCGCCCCTGGAGGAATGGTTTTTTATGGCTCTGGTTGCGGCCGGCCTTGGCGGCGAAGACCCACACGAGGATCTTGGCGACCTCGCTGTAGTGCTGCTCGGGGAGGTAGTCGTCGGGCTGGGCGAGGCGGTAGAGCGACCGGGCCAGTGGCGGGTTCTCGACGATGGGCACGTGGTGCTGGCGCGCCAGCTCGCGCATGCGCGCGGCCATGTCGCCCGAGCCCTTGGCCACGATCTTGGGCGCCGACATGGTGTCGCGCTTGTAGGCGATGGCCACGGCGTAGTGCGTGGGGTTGGTGACCAGCACATCGGCATCCTGCACCTTGCGCATGGTCATGCCCTTCTTGAGCCACTCCAGGCGCAACTCGCGCAGGCGCGACTTGATGCGCGGGTCGCCCTCGCGCTGCTTGTGCTCGTCCTTGATCTCGCGCTTGGACATGCGCATCTGCTTCTGGAATTCCCAGCGCGTGTAGGCCACGTCCGCCACGGCCAGCAAGGCCAGCAGCGCCGTCATCACGGCCAGGATCACGCCGGTCTTGTGGATCAGGTAGGCGAGGATGGCCGAGGTCTCGCGCAAAGGCAGCACCACCACTTCGCGCAGCACGCTCTCGCCCGCCGCCAGGATCATCAGCACGATGACCATCATCTTGATGGAACTGCGGATCAGGTCGTAGATGCTGCGCATCGAGAACAGGCGCTTGAAGCCGGTCGCCGGGTTGATGCGGTTGAAATCCGGCTTGAGCGGCTCGGCGCTGACAGTGAAGCCCACCTGCCAGATGCCCGCCGCGATGGCCAGGACCATGACCACGGCCAGCGGCGGTGCCAGCGCCAGCAGGACGTCTTCGGCGACCACGCCCAGCATCGCGCTGAAGGCGGGCAGATCCCACTGGGTGCGCGAGGCCTGCGCCAGTGCCGCGTGCAGCACCCGGGCCAGATCGCGCGTGATCCGGTCGCCCATGCCGAAGACCAGGCAGGTCAGGCCGAACAGGATGACCAGGAAGGACACGTCCTGGCTCTTGGCCACGCTGCCTTTTTCCCGCGCCTTCTCGAGTTTGTAGGGCGAGGCCGGGTCGGATTTGTCGAGATCGCCTTCGCTCATCTCATTGCACCTTGTCCAGCAGGCTCAGGGGCAGCGCGAGCACTTTTTGCATGACAGGCGCCAGCAGTTGGACCGAGGCGGCCATGACGGCCATGCCCAGCAGCACCTTCAGCGGGATGCTCAGGAACATGACGTTCATCTGCGGCAGGTTGCGGGACACGACGGCCACGACGACATCGGCCAGCAACAAGGCGATGACCACCGGCGAGGCGATCACGAAGCCCATGGAGAACATGGCGCCGGCGCCCTGGGCCATGGGAAACCAGCCGTCCACCGCCACGGCGCGGCCGATGGGCAGCAGCTCGAAGGTGCGGAAAAAGCCGCTCAGCAGGAGATGGTGGGCATCGGTGAGGAAAAACAGCAGGATCGCCAGCATGTTGAGGCCGCTGGCCATCACGGCGGCATGCCCTTTGGAGACCGGGTCCAGCACGGCACCCAGCGTGAAACCCAGTTGGGCGTCGATCAGGCGGCCGGCCACGGCGAAGGCGGCGAAAGCCGTGTGCACGCCCACCGACAGCAACAGGCCGAGCGCGACTTCGTTGCCGATGGCCGGCACGAGGTAGGCGGCAGTGAGCTGCGCATGCGCCTGGCTGGCGGGCATGACGTTCGCGGCCAGGCCCGCCAGCGTGAGGGTCAAGATGAGGCGCGCGAGCATGGGCACGCCGAACGCGCTGAACAGGGGCGTCATGGCGAGACCCAGGGTCAGGCGCACCGAGGCCAGCATCGTGGCCTGAACCCAGAGCAACGGATCGTTCATGACAGCTCAGCTCAAGGCCGAGGCATGCGCCAGGGCCGCTTGAGCGAAGGCCACGAGTTTGCGCAGCATCCAGGGGCCCAGCACCAGGGCCCCGATGACGAACACGACCATTTTGGGAATGAATGCCAGGGTCGCGTCCTGGATTTGCGTGACCACCTGCAAGATGCTCACGATCACGCCCGTCAAGAGCGTCAGGCCCAGGATGGGCGCGCACACAAGCATGCCGGTCTTCAGCATCTCGGCAAATAACTGCAATGCCAACTCAGAAGTCACGGCCCCTCCCCAAGGCTGTCGCTTTATCTCGTGTTTTCTTTCAGCGGGCGCAGTGTAGCAGCGCCCGGCGCACGAAAAGCACACCCCATTGGGGGAATACCAGACAGCTCAGGAGGGCGTGGCGTGGAACCGGTTCAAGCTGGCGCGCAGCAGCGTGAAGTCAACGGGCTTGGAGAGGTAGTCGTCAAACCCCGCCTGCAGGGCCTTGTCGCGGTCGCCCAGCATGGCCAGCGCCGACACGCCGATCAGCGGGATCGTGTTCAGCTCGGGCTCGGCCTTGAGCCATTGCGCGAACTGGTAGCCGTCCATGCCCGGCATCTGGATGTCGCACAGGATGATGGCAGGCCGCTCTTTCTTGACCATGACCTGCCCCTCGAGGCCCGACATGGCGGACTGGACCTCGTGACCGAACGCGGTCAGGGCGTAGACCAGCAGTTCCAGATTGATGGCGTTGTCTTCTATGACCAACACGTGACGACTCATCCATGACCTCTGAGTTGAGAAACATTGGTGGCGTGCGCTGCCAATACACGTGAGACATCGCCGGCAGTGAATCGAGGGCTGTGCGGCCCCCTCAGGCCGTATAGAGCGCCCTCGCCAGTGGGTTGGGCGTGGGCTCGCCGATCTTGCCGAGCACGTTGCGGTCGGTGTGGTGAAAGAGCTCGTCCTGGCCCTGGATCTTCATCACGGTGTCTTCGTCGTACGTCCAGGTGCCGTCGTCGTTGATGGTGACCTGGACGCGGAACTCGACCGTGCGGAACGCGTGCTGCAGGAAAGGCGCGCTGCAGATGCCGAAATCGGATGGGCCTTGCGTGGCCACCAGTTCGAAGGACTTGGCATCGGCGCTGGCCTGGCCGGCCGCCATGACGGTCTGCCCGCGCGGGATCGTCAGCGTATGGGTGATGGTACCCGTGGCGGGCTCCCAGAGCCAATAACCCACTTGCTCGTGGTATGTCTTAACCTGGTCGGGCTTCGTGATGTGCGTGTAGTAGCGCAGGCCGTACAGCAGTTGCGGGCCATTGGTGACGGGGTCGATGGGTTGCAGCTCGATGCGCTCGACATAGGCCTGTTTGCGCGCGCCGTCGGCCTTGGGCTTGACGTCCAGGCCGCGAATGCCTTGCCAGATACCGGCCATGCCGCTCAATGGGCCGAGGTTCTTGAGGGTGTCCACATCGACGTTGGATGGCTCGGTGTAGATATCCCTGGGAAATTCGCTCATGCTTGACTCCGTGCGCACAAATACCGACAACTGCAAATCCTAGCGCGATTCTTCGCGCGCTCCGCCCTGTGCGGCGCATGTGCGACCGCCCGCGCGACTTGTCATGATGGCCGCGCCAAAATGGGTTACTGTGTCGGCTTGCGATGACTTCCGAAATGAGGACACGCCATGCGCACAACGCCAGACCATCGTCGTGAAGTACGTGCCTTGATGCACGGCTGACCGGAGCGGCCACCATGCACCGCCGGCTGGCCGTCAAAGGTGAGGTTCAGGGTGTGGGTTTGCGGCCCTGGGTGTGGCGGCAGGCCACGTCGCTGGGCCTGATGTGCTGGGTGCGCAACACCGCCCAGGGCATCGAGATGGACCTGCACGGCGATGCCGACCTGATCGACGCCTTCCAGGCCCATTTGTGGCAGATGCCAGCGCCGGCCCGCGTGGAGCAGGTCGACGTGATCGCGCTGGCGGGCAAAGACGATGCGGCATCCATGGCACCGGAGGCCAAATCTCTCGAGGCGCACATCGGCATCGCGCCGGCCCGTCCCACGACCGTCGGCGCCGATCTGGGTGTGTGCGCGCGCTGCCTGGGCGAGCTGTTCGACGCGGACGACAGGCGCTGGCGACATCCCTTCATCCACTGCCCGCAATGCGGCCCGCGCTACACGCTGACGCGCAGCCTGCCCTTCGACCGCGGGCACACGAGCATGGCCGGTTTCGTGCCGTGCGCCGATTGCGAGGCCGAGTTCGGCAACAGCAGCGACCGGCGCTATCACCACCAGACCAACGCCTGCCCAGTGTGCGGCCCCCGGCTGAGCCTGCGTCAGGCCGACGGCAGTGTCGACACCGTGGACCCGATCGCCAGCACGGTCAGGCTGCTGTCGGAAGGCGGCATCGTGGCCATCAAGGGGCTGGGCGGCTTCCACCTGTGCTGCGACGCCCGGCAACCGGCCGCGCTGGCCCGGCTGCGGCAACGCAAGCGCCGCGAGGGCAAGCCGCTGGCCGTGATGATGGCCAATGCGGCGTCGGTGCGGCCCTGGGCCAGGCTCCATGCGCACGAGCAGCGCTGGCTGCAATCGCCGGAACGGCCGATCGTGCTGCTGGAGCAGACAGAGCGGGCCAGGCACGAGCTGGCCGATCTGGCGCCCGGCCTGGCCTGGCTGGGCGTGATGCTGCCCTACACGCCCATCCATTACCTGCTCTTTCGACGAAGCTTGCGGCCGCCCTGATGGCGCGCACTGGCTCACGCAGGCGCAAGACTGGATGCTCGTGATGACGAGCGGCAATGCCTCGGGCTCGCCATTGGTGACGGACAACGAGACCGCGCTGCTCGAGCTGGCCGAACTGGCCGACGCCTGGTTGATGCACGACCGCGAGATCCTGGCGCGCAACGACGATTCCGTGCTGCGCGTGCGCCCGGACGGCTCGGCCTGCTTCATGAGGCGCTCGCGCGGCTACGCCCCGACGCCCATGGCCCTGCCCGCCCGCGAGCACCAGGCCGCGGATGACCACTCCTTGCCGCCCGCCGTGCTCGCGTTGGGCGCGTTGATGAAGGCCACGCTGTGCATCACGCAGGGCGACCGCGCGCTCGTGTCGCCACATGTCGGCAACCTCGACGCCGTGGACACCCGTGTCGCCTTCACGCGTCAGGCCGACTTGTGGCCGGGCTGGCTCAACACGCAGCCCGATGCGCTGGCTTGCGACCTGCATCCCGATTTCTTCAGCACCATCCTGGCCGCGCATCTGACGCACACGCGCGCCTCGACCGCGTCCGGCATCGGCCCGCTGCCCTTGATCCAGGTGCAGCATCACCACGCCCACATCGCCGCCGTGCTGGCCGAACACAGCGACCAGAAGGAGGCGCTGCAGCCCGTCGTCGGCCTGGCGCTGGATGGGCATGGGCTGGGCAGCGACGGGCAGGCCTGGGGCGGCGAACTGCTGCGTGTGCATGGCGACCAGGCGCAGCGCCTGGGGCACTTGCGGCGCATGCCGATGTCGGGCGGCGACCATGCGACGCGCGAGCCTTGGCGCATGGCCGCGGCCGTCTTGCAGGACCTGGGTCGTGGGCAAGAGTTGGCCGCGCGCTTCGGGCAGCGGCCCGAGTTGCCCATGTTGCAGCGCTGGCTGCAGCAGCCGGCCAGCCAGCATGCGCACACGACCAGCCTGGGCCGCTTGTTCGATGCGGCCGCGGGCATGCTCGGTGCGCTGGACACGGCCGCGTCGCGCTACGAGGCCGAAGCGCCCATGCGGCTCGAAAGCCTGGCCTGGTCGGCCTGGCCCGCGCCGGCGCTGGCCGATGGCTGGCTCATCCACGAGTCGATGGAGCTGGACTGGCGGCCCTTGATGGACTGGCTCGCTCAGCACACCGGGCCATCGCGGCAAGAAGGCGAGTCGCCGTCGCTCGTGCACCTGGCTGCGGTCTTCCATGCCACGATGGCCGCCGCGCTGGCCGATTGGGCCAAGCTGGCCTGCGATCGGCACGGCATGCACACCGTGGTCATGGGCGGCGGCTGTCTGGCCAACAGCCTGCTGGACGACAGCCTGCACGAGCGCTTGACGACGCTGGGCCTGCAGGTGTGGCGGCCCACGCAATACCCGTGCGGCGACGGCGGCCTGAGCCTGGGGCAGGCCTGGGTGGCGCGCCAGCGCCTGATCAGGCGGGCCGATACCCTGGCCTCGGCCACGCTTTGAACCTGGCCGCCGGCATCGATCTTTACGGCATTTTTATACCGCGCATGCCAGAATTTTCGACAACGAGATGCGCGACCGCCTAAGCTGAGTCATCCCGGCTTTGAACCAGCCCATGCCTGACGCCAGTCACCTTTCAGCCACAGTGAAAAAGCCTTCCTGGCTCGACCATGCCCTGGCATGCATGGCCTGTGCCCTGACCACGGCCGTGACGTTGCCGCTGCACGGTCAGCTGGCGCCGGTCAACCTGGTGATGCTGTATTTGCTGACCGTGGTGATCGTGGCGGCCAGATTGGGCAGAGGCCCATCGGTGCTGGCCTCCGTGCTGAGCGTGGGGCTGTTCGATTTCTTCCATGTGCCGCCGCGCTGGTCCTTCGCGATCCAGGATTTCCAGTACCTGCTGACACTGGCCGTGATGCTGACCGTGGCGCTCATCATCAGCCACCTGACCATCGGGCTGCGCCGGCGCGCGCAAGAAGCCCAGCAGGCCGCCGAGCGCTCGCATGCGCTGTATGCATTGGCCAGCAGCCTGGCCGGCGCGTTGGCCATCGAGCAGGTGTGCGAGGCCACGCGGCGGTTCGCGCATGATCAGCTCCAGGCCGATGTGCGCTTGCTGGTGCCCGGGCCGCCAACGTCATTGCAAGCCGCATTGCCTGACCAAGCCCCTCTGGAGACATCGCTGGCGCTGGTGGCACAGGCGGTCTACAGCAACCACAAGGGCGGCGGCACGCAGCAACTGGGCGACGATGGGCAGTTGCATGCCGTGCTGCCGCTGTCGGGCTCGACGCGGGCGCGCGGTGTCTGATCATCTCGACCACGGGCAGCGCCGATCACCACACGCTCGGCCTGCAACGCAGCCTGCTCGATGCGCTGGCCTCGCTGGTGGCGACCTCGCTGGAGCGCCTGCACTTCGTGAACGTGGCGCACCAGACGCAGCTCGAGATGAACGACGAGCGCCTGCGCGGCTCCATCCTCTCGGCCTTGTCGCACGACATCCGCACGCCGCTGACCTCGCTGTTCGGCCTGGCCGATGCGCTCACGTTGATGCAGCCGCAGTTGCCCGATCAGGCCCATGAGATGGCCCTGGCCATGCGCGACCAGGCCATGCGCCTGCACCGCATGGTCAGCAACCTGCTGGACATGGCGCGCCTGCAAAGCAGCCAGGCCACCGGCCAGCTCAGCCTGCGACTGGAGTGGCAACCCATCGAGGAGGTGATCGGCGCGAGCATCCAGTTGCTGGGCCACAGCCTGGGCCAGCACCGCGTCAAGGTGCACATGCCTGCCGACCCGCCCTTGCTGGCCATCGATGCCGTGCTGATGGAGCGCGTGTTCGGCAACCTGCTCGAGAACGCCAGCAAGTACGCGCCCGCGGGCACCGACATCCACGTGCGTGTCGAGCCCGCGGATCAGCACATGCGCATCAGCGTGTGCAATGCGGGCGCGGGCTTCCCGACCGAGCGGCTGGCCCATGTGTTCGGCGTGTTCGAGCGCGGCATGCCCGAGTCGCCCATCCCGGGTGTGGGGCTGGGCTTGTCGATCTGCCGCGCCATTGTCGAGGCGCATGGTGGGCACATCGAGGCTTTGAACCCGCTCGAAGGCGGCGCGGAAGTCCGCTTCACATTGCCTTTGGGCACGCCGCCCACGATCGAACCTGAACCAGACACGGAGGCGCGCCCATGAACCAGCCCAGCCCCACCGTGTTGCTCGTCGAGGACGACCCGCACATCCGCCGCTTCGTGCGCTCGGCCCTGGAAGGCGATGGCTGCGCCGTGATCGAGAGCGAGACCATGCGCCAGGGCCTGATCAACGCGGGCACGCGCAAGCCCGACATGGTCGTGCTCGACCTGGGCCTGCCCGATGGCGATGGCCGCGACTTCGTGAGCGACCTGCGCACCTGGTCGAGCATGCCCGTGCTGGTGCTGTCGGCGCGCGCCGCCGAGGTCGACAAGATCGGCGTGCTCGACGCGGGTGCCGACGACTACCTCACCAAGCCCTTCTCGGTCGGCGAGCTGCTGGCCCGCGTGCGCGCCATGCTGCGCCGCGCACGCCGTGGCACCGAGATCGAGCAGCCGCTGTTCCGCTTCGGCCGCGTCGAGGTCGACCTGATCCGCCGCCACGTCACGCGCGACGGCGAAGCCGTGCACCTCACGCCCATCGAATACCGCCTGCTGTGCGTGCTGCTGGCCCATGCCGGCAAGGTCATGACGCACCGGCACCTCTTGCGCGACGTGTGGGGCCCGACCTATGTCGAGAGCAACCACTACCTGCGCATCTACGTGGGCCATCTTCGCCAGAAGCTCGAAGACGACCCCGCTCAGCCGCGCCACTTCCTGACCGAGGTCGGCGTGGGCTACCGCTTCCAACTGGGATCCTGACAAGGGAGTCAACATGTCATCCGACCATCATGGTCCGTCGCGCCTGGGTGCCTTGACCCTGGCCGCGCTGGGTATCGTCTTCGGCGACATCGGCACCAGCCCGCTGTACGCCTTCAAGGAGGCCTTCAACGGCCCGCACGCGATGGCCGTCTCGCCCGAGAACGTGCTGGCCACGCTGTCGGCGCTGCTGTGGGCCGTGCTGCTGATCGTGTCCGTCAAGTATGTGTGGATCGTGCTCAAGTACGACAACGACGGCGAAGGCGGCGTGCTGGCCCTGACCGCGCTCGCGCACCGCCTCACGCACGACGCGCCGCGCCGTTCGCTGCTCGTGGTCAGCGCGGGCGTGTTCGCCGCGGCCCTGTTCTATGGCGACGCGATCATCACGCCGGCCATCTCGGTGCTCTCGGCCGTCGAAGGCATCAGCGTGGCCACGCCGCGCTTCGAGCACTTCATCGCGCCCATCACGATCGGCATCCTCATCGGGCTCTTTTGCATCCAGAAGAAGGGCACGGGCAGCGTGGGCCGCTTGTTCGGGCCGATCACGGTCGTGTGGTTCCTGACGTTGGGTGCTTTGGGCGTGCACAGCATCGCGCAGGCGCCCATGGTGCTGCAGGCCGTCAACCCGATGTACGCGCTGAACTTCACGATGGCGCACCCGGGCAGCGCCTTCATCCTGCTGTCGGCCGTGTTCCTGGCCTTGACGGGCGGCGAGGCGCTGTACGCCGACATGGGCCACTTCGGTCGCAAGGCGGTGCGCCTGGGCTGGTACGGGCTGGTCTTTCCGTGCCTGATCGTCAACTACTTCGGGCAGGGCGCGCTCGTGCTGCGCGACAGCAGCATGGCCGAGAACCCTTTCTTCTTGATGGCACCCGAGGCCTTCTTGATCCCGCTCGTCGTGCTGGCGACGGCGGCCACGGTGATCGCGTCGCAGGCCACCATATCGGGCGCGTACTCGATGACGCTGCAGGCCAGCCGCCTGGGCTACCTGCCGCGCGTGCGCATCCTGCACACGTCCGACAAGGAGAAGGGCCAGATCTACGTGCCCAGCGTGAACTGGATGATGCTGCTGGCCGTGATCGCGCTCGTGCTGGCCTTCAAGTCATCGGGCGCGCTGGCCGCCGCATACGGCATCGCCGTGTCGGGCACGATGATCATCACGACCTTGCTGACGGCCTTCGTGACGCGCATCCAGGCGCGCACCCTGCGCCGCCCCACACTTATCGCGTTAGGCGCCTTCACGCTGCTGGAGCTGGGCTTCTTCACGTCCAACCTGAGCAAGCTGGGCGAAGGCGGCTGGTTCCCGATCACGCTGGGCGCGCTGATCTTCCTGATGCTGACGACGTGGAAGGAAGGCACGGGCCTCGTGGCCGACCAGCGCCGCAAGATCGACATCCCGATGGACGACTTCATCCACAGCCCAAGGCCCGATGTGCCGCTGGTGATGGGCACGGCCGTGTACCTCACGTCGGACCCGACCATCGTGCCCAGCGCGCTCTTTCACAACCTCAAGCACTACAAAGTCATGCACCAGCAGACCGTGTTCCTGCACGTGCTCAACGACAACGCGCCCTACATCCACGATGGCGAGCGGCTGGACGTGGTGCCTTTGACACCGAACGCTTGGCGCTTGACCGTGCGCTTCGGCTTCCGCGAAGACCCCGACATCCCCGCCGCGCTGGCTTTGCTCGAGCACCCCACGCTTTCGCTCGAACCGATGACCACGACCTTCTTCGTGGCCCGATCGACCATCGTCGATGGTCCGGGTGCCCTGCCCGGCTGGCGTTGCGCGCTGTATGCGTGGATGACGCGGCAGGCCGAAGGCGCCGCCACGTATTACAGCCTGCCCGCCAACCAGGTGGTCGAGCTGGGCACACAGGTCATGTTGTGATCAACGCCGTGTGATCAGCGCTGGGGGCGTTGGCGCAGCGTCATGCTCAGGCCCACCGGCACCATGGTCAGCGCCATGTGCTCCTGCGCCTCGCCGCCATCGGGTGTGTCCACCGACACGACGCCGAAGTGCTGCAGCAGCATGGCGGCGGCCAGCTTGATCTCCATCAGCGCCAGGTAGCGCCCCGGGCAGATGCGCGCGCCGGCGCCGAAAGGCATGGAGATGTGCTTGGCCCGGTCGGACGCGAGCGCCGCGCCTTCGGGCAGCCAGCGCCCGGGCTTGAACTGAGCGGCATCGGCGAAGTGCTCGTCCTTCATGCAATCGTGGCGCATGACCATCACGACCGAGGTGCCCGCGGGCACCAGCACGTCGTTGATGACCTGGTCCTTCAAGGCCTCGACCACGTTGAAGGGCCCGACCGGCTTGAGGCGCATGGTCTCGTGGATGCAGGCTTCGAGGTAATCGAGGCCGGCCATGTCATCGGCCGTCCAGGTCTCCAGCGGGCCGAGCACGCGGTCGACCTCGTCGCGCGCGCGGCTCAAGGCCTCCGGGTTGCGGCTGAGCAGGTAGAGCATCCAAGACAGGCTGGTCGCCGTCGTGTCTTCGCCCGCCAGCAGCATCGTGAACACATTGCCCACGACGTCTTCGTCGCTCATGCCGCTGCCCGGCTCGTCGGCGGCCACGACCATGGCTTCGAGCAGGTTCTGCGGCGAAGCACGGCGCGCCGGATCGGCCAGCCGCCCGCGCGCGGCGGCGATGAACGCGCGAATGGCCTGGTTGACGGCGGCCACGCTGCGGTCGAGCGCGCGGTCTTTCGGCAGCTTGAACTTCTTCCAGTAAGGCACCAGCGCGTGCGAGCGGCGCCAGATCGTGGGGAAGATCTGGTCGAGGTGCCGCTGGATCACGTCGTCGTTGGACGAGAGCGTGTCGACATCCACACCGAAGGCCAGGCCCGAGATCGCATCGACCGTGAAGCGCATCAGGTCGGCCTGCAGGTCGACCGGACGGCCGACCGCGCAGGCCTTGTGCCAGCGCGTGCGCAGCCGCTCGGCCACGCTCAGCAAGGCCGGGAAGTAGGCGCGCACCTGGCCTGGCGCGAAGCTGGCCATGACCATGCGGCGCTGCCGGGCCCAGCGCTCGCCCTCGGCCACGAACACGCCGTCGGCCATGCCCATGTCGGACATGATCTGCTGCATGCGCGAGGGGCGGCGAAAGCCTTCGGGCCGGTCGCGCAGCAATGTCGATATCAGCGTGTGGTCGGAGATGACGAGCAGCCGGAAACCCGCCAGCCGCATCTGCATCATCGAGCCGTACTGCCGCACCCAGGCCTCGATGTTCTGATGCAGGCGGTGCAGGTCGACCTGCAAGGTGTTGCCGACCAGGGGCCATTGCCTGGGCCCAGGCAGGTCCTTCAGGTGCCGCAAACGCGGACCCGGGGGAGATTTTTCGCCAAAATGCCGATCGGACTCGGACAATAACGCCAGCTTCATCCCGCCACTGTGCGGTGTGGACCCAAGTTTGTCATTGTCGCCAGACACCGACGCATTGTCAGCAAAGCCGCCCGATTTACCTCGCGTTGCACGCCCCCTGCGCAGACCTGCACTACCATCCACGCGATGAGTGACGCCCCCGCCACACCCCTCGGATTCAATGTCAGCTACGCCCGACTGGTAGCCGACCATGTGCGCGCGCTCGACCTCGACCACAAGCCCGTGCTCGCCGCCATGGGCCTGCCCGAATCCGACAGCGACCACAGCCCGCGCTGGGTACCCGCGCGCCAACTGGCCGAGGCCCTGTACGTGGCCGGCGACATCTGTCGCGATGCGCACATCGGCGTGAGCATCGGCCAGCACATGCGCCCCGCCAACATGGGCAGCCTGGGCTACCTGATGATGAGCGTGACCGACCTGCAGGCCGGCCTGGCCATGTTCGAGCGCCTGCAGTCGCTGGTGTCGACGCAAGTGCGCGCCGAGCACCGCTTCAAGGGCGAGTTCATCGAAAGCCAGATGCACTGCATCGGTGACGTCCCGCGCGACACGCAGCTGTGGGCGCTGACCATGGTCTCGCGCATGGCCTTCGTGCGCTGGGTGAGCGGGCGCCGCCTGGAGCCGCTGCACACCTGGCTGCCCTGCCCGCCTCCGGCCGACCCGGCCCCGCTGCAGGCCTACCTGGGCGGCACGATCGAGTTCGACGCCGCCTACGCCGGCGACCGCGTGCCCGCCAACTGGCTGCAGTTGCCCAACCCGAACGCCGACCCGGCCCTGCACCAGTTGATGAGCGCCGTGACCGACCAGCAATGGGCCGCGCACCGCCGCGACCAGACCCAGCTCATCGCCACGCTGCGCCAGTACATCACCGGGCGGCTGCAGCAAGGCGAGCTGCCGATGCTGGACACGCTCTCGCCCGATCTGGAGGACGCCCTGGGACTGAGCGGCCGCCAGATCCAGCGCCGCCTGGCCGAACACGGCATGAGCTTCAAGGACCTCGTCGAGCAGGTCCGCAAGGAACAGGTGCTGCACGAGCTGCGCCACACCAGCCTGTCGCTCAACGACGTGGCGCGCCGTGCCGCCTACGCCGAGGTCAGCTCCATGCACCGCGCCGTGCGCCGCTGGACCGACCAGACGCCGCTGGCCGTGCGGCAAAGCCAGGACCACCAATGACCCACCCGCACACCCGGCCCATGCCCCGCAACCGGCTGATCCGGCAGATCCGCATCCGCCCGCGCCTGTTCCTGTCGGTGGCCATCGGGCTGGGCCTGGCCCTGCTCTTGCCTTACGTCGTTCCCACGCGTGACATGACGCGGCTGCTGCTGGGCTGGAACGCCGGCACCTGGCTCTACCTGATCTCGTGTGGCTGGATGATGACGCGCTCGGATTCCGTGCAGATCCGCCGTCGCGCGCCGCAGCAGGACGAAGGCGCGGCGGTCATCCTGACGCTGGTCGTGATCGCCTCGCTCGCCAGCCTGGGCGCCATCGTGGCCGAGCTGTCCAACGCCAAGGACTTCGCCGGCTCCGCCAAGCTGGCCCACATCGGCCTGGCCGTCGTCACGATCATCGGGTCGTGGGCCTTCACCCAGATGATGTTCGCCCTGCACTATGCGCACGACTACTACTCGGCCGTCTCGCGCGGCCAGCCGGGCGGCCTGATCTTCCCGGAAACGAACGACCCCGACTACATCGACTTCCTGTACTTCTCGGCCGTCATCGGCACATCGGGCCAGACGGCCGATGTGTCGATGTCGAGCCAGGCCATGCGCCGCGTCGGGCTCGTGCACTGCGTGCTGGCCTTCATGTTCAACACGAGCCTGATCGCGTTGATGATCAACGTGGCGTCCAGCCTGCTGTGAAGCGGCGCCGGCTCAGTCCTTGAACTCGGGCGTTTGCTTGGCTATACCGGCCATCATCGCCGCCGTCAAATCGTTGGACATCAACATCGCGGCATTCCACGTCGCGATGTAGTTCAGGCCATCGGCCACCGAGTGGTCGCGGCTGTAGTTGAGCATCTCCTTGACGCCCCGGACCGACAGCGGCGACTTGGCCGCGATCTGCGCGGCCAAGTCGCGCACGCCCGCCTGCAAGGCCTCGCGCGAGTCGTACACCTTGTTGACCAGGCCCAGCTCGCGCGCCTCGTTCGCATCGACCTTGCGGCCCGTGTAGGCCAGCTCGCGCACGATGCCCTGGTTGCCGATCAGCTTGGGCAGGCGCTGCAAGGTGCCCACGTCGGCCGTCATGCCGATGTCGATCTCCTTGATCGTGAAGTACGCGTCAGCCGAGGCATAGCGCATGTCCGTGCAGCAGATCAGATCGACGCCGCCGCCCACGCAGCCGCCATGGATGGCCGCCAGCACGGGCTTGCGGCAACGCTCCATGCTGGTCAACGTGTCCTGCATGTCGAGGATGACGCGGCGCAGGTTCTCGCGCGTGCGCGCCTCGCAGTCGTTCTTGATCTGCGGCAGCAGGCCCATCATCATCGTCAGGTCGATGCCCGACGTGAAGTGCCTGCCCTCGCCTTCGATGATGGCCACGCGCGCCTCGGGCGTCCCATCGACCCAGTTGAAGGCCTTGCGGATGTCCTGCCACATCGCGGCGTTCATCGCATTGGCTTTCTCGGGGCGGTTCAGGCGCACGGTGGCGATGTGGTTGGCCAGCGAGAGGGTGACCGTCTCGAGTTGCGGGATGTTCGTGTCCATCTTCGTGTCTCCTCGGCTGATGTGTGCGGAGCCTGGTGATCAGATCGCCGCGGCCAGCTCGGCGCCCTGCTTGATCGCGCGCTTGGCATCGAGCTCGGCCGCCACGTCGGCGCCACCGATCAGGTGCACCTTCTGGCCGGCCGCTTCCAGGCCCGCTTGCAGCGCGCGCAAAGGCTCCTGGCCCGCGCACAGCACCACATTGTCCACGGGCAGCAGCATCTGCTTGCCGCCGACCGTGATGTGCAGGCCCGCGTCGTCGATCTTGTCGTAGCTCACGCCCGAGATCATCTCGACATTGCGGTTCTTCAGCGACGTGCGGTGGATCCAGCCCGTGGTCTTGCCCAGGCCGTCGCCGACCTTGCTGGTCTTGCGCTGCAGCAGGTAGATCTGGCGCGGCGCCTTGTCCAGATGCGGGGCCTTGAGGCCGCCACGGTCGGCGTAGCTCTTGTCGATGCCCCATTCGGCATAGAACTTGTCGGCGTTCAGCGAAGGGCTGTCGCCCTCGTGCGTGAGGTACTCGGACACATCGAAGCCGATGCCGCCCGCGCCGATCACGGCCACGGTCTTGCCCACGGGCTTGCCGTCGCGCAGCACGTCGAGGTAGCTCATCACCTTCGGGTGGTCCGCGCCGTCGATGGCCGGCGTGCGCGGCACGACGCCCGTCGCCAGCACGATCTCGTCGAAACCACCTTTGACCAGGTCATCGACACTCACGCGCGTGTTGAACTGCGCGTTCACGCCGAGCTTCTTGATCTCGTTGCGGAAGTAGCGCAGCGTCTCGTCAAACTCTTCCTTGCCCGGCACCTTCCTGGCGATGTTGAACTGGCCGCCCACGTCGCCATCGGCTTCGAACAGCGTGACATCGTGGCCGCGCGCAGCAGCGGTGGTGGCGAAGCTCAAACCCGCTGGGCCCGCACCCACCACGGCGATGCGCTTGCTGGCCTGGCTGGGCATGAACTTCAGCTCGGTCTCGTGGCAGGCACGCGGGTTGACCAGGCAGGAGGTGATCTTGCCCACGAAGATGTGGTCCAGGCAGGCCTGGTTGCAGCCGATGCAGGTGTTGATTTCATCCGCACGGCCTTGCGCGGCCTTGTTGACGAAGAAGGCGTCGGCCAGCATCGGGCGCGCCATCGAGACCATGTCGGCACAGCCATCGGCGATGACCTGCTCGGCCACCTCGGGCGTGTTGATGCGGTTGGTCGTGACGAGCGGGATCTTGACCTTGCCCATCAGCTTCTTCGTCACCCATGCGAAGGCCGCGCGCGGCACGCTCGTGGCGATGGTGGGCACACGCGCTTCGTGCCAGCCGATGCCCGTGTTGATGATGGTCGCGCCGGCGGCCTCGATGGCCAGGGCCAGTTGCTCGATCTCTTCGAACGACGAGCCGCCATCGACCAGATCGAGCATCGACAGGCGGTAGATGATGATGAAGTCAGGGCCGACGCGCTCGCGCACGGCCTTCACGATCGCGATCGGGAAGCGGATGCGGTTTTCATAAGCGCCGCCCCATTCGTCGGTGCGGTGGTTGGTGCGCGCGGCGATGAACTGGTTGATCAGGTAGCCTTCGGAGGCCATCACTTCCACGCCGTCGTAGCCGGCCTTCTGGGCCAGTTGCGCGCAGCGGGCGAAGTCTTCGATGGTCTGCTCGACCTCGGCCGTGCTCAGCTCGCGCGGCGGGATCGGCGAGATCGGCGCGCGCAGCGAACTGGGCGCAACCAGATCGGGGTGGTAGGCATAGCGACCCGTGTGCAGGATCTGCATGGCGATCTTGCCGCCCTCGGCGTGCACGGCGTCCGTCACGACCTTGTGGTGCTCGGCTTCTTCTTCCGTCGCCATGCGGGCGGCGCCCATCGAGACACGGCCGTGGTCGTTGGGCGCGATGCCGCCCGTCACGATCAGGCCCACGCCGCCGCGCGCGCGCTCGGCATAGAACTCGGCCATGCGGGCGAAGCCGTTGGGCGCCTCTTCCAGCCCCAGGTGCATCGAGCCCATCAGCACGCGGTTGCGCAAGGTGGTGAAGCCCAGATCCAAGGGTTGCAGCAGATGGGGGTAGTGGCTCATGGAAGGTGTCTCGCGGTGTATGTGGGGGAACACGGGAAGCAGGGTCGCAAGAGGGGTCGCACAACTATGCAACCAGTTGCATGAGCGGATATTAGGAGATCCGCCGTATTTATGCAACTGGTTGCATAGTTAGACGCCCGCCCTTAGACTCGCACCATGTCGCTCTCTCACGCCTTGATGACGTCCTTGCTGGAAAAATCGTCCTCGGGCTACGACCTCGCGCGCCGCTTCGACAAGTCCATCGGCTTTTTCTGGCGCGCCACCCACCAGCAGATCTACCGCGAGCTGGCCCGCATGGAAAAAGCCGGCTGGATCGCCTCCGAGGCCGCGCCCGACGGCGGCCGCACGCGCAAACGCATCTACAAGGTGCTGGCCGCGGGCCGCCAGGAGCTGGAGCGCTGGGCGCGCGAGCCCGCGCCCCTGGTGGACATGCGCGACGAGCTCATGGTGCGCCTGCGGGCCGACGCCGTGATCGGCCCGCTGGGCATGGACGCCGAGATCCGCCGCCGCCAAGCATTGCACACGGAAAAGCTCGCCGCCTACCGCATGAGGTGCTGTTCGGATTCTATCGTGTTTCCCTATTAACCTTAGCAATACG
>JASGJC010000035.1:0-91082 GCA_049840915.1 Aquabacterium sp. | reverse complement strand
TTATGTGTCTTTCGTTCAGTTACGTGGATTGCTAAGTTAATAGGGAAACACGATGAATTCCGAACAGCACCTAGATCGACATCGCCGCCAGCTACGACGTGGTTCGCAAGACCATCCAGTCTTCCTCGCCCGCAGCGGCCAAGCTGATGGTCGATGGCGATGACGGCAATACCGGCGGCATCACGCCGGCTCGGTGCCGCCTATCCCGTGGTCGACGATCGCAAAATCAACACGGTCGAGGCTCTGGCCGGCAAGCGCATCGCGGCGTTCGACTACGACAAGGCACAGGCCGTGATGATCCAACGCATCGGCGCGCAACCCGTATCGGCCGACATCACCAACTTCTCGAGCAAGTTCAACAATGGCTCGGTCGACATGATCGCCGCGCCCACCCAGGCCTACAAGCCATTGGAGCTGTACAAGGGCATCGGCCAGCGGGGCGCCATCGCGCGCTTTCCGATCCTGATCCTCACCTATCAACTGGTGCTGAACAAGCGCCGCTTTCCCGAGGGTTTCGGCGCGGTTTCGTGAATGCTCGGGCCGAGCAGATCGAGCGGTCGATGCAACTCATCAAGCGCGCCGATGCCAGCATCCCATCAGAGGTCTGGATAGGAGCTGAGCGCCGAGAACGCCTACAAGTACACCCTGATGCTGCGTGAGTCGCGCATCGACACTGCCCAAAAGGGCATGTACGACAGATGGGCCTCAAGGTGATCAAGAAGGTGCGCTGCAGCGTCAACCCGGCCGATGCCGAGTGTGCGACCAAGTCTGAAGAAGAGTGGAAGTGATGCTTGCCCATGACTTCTTCGTGCTCAATCAGAAAATGGGGCGTAGCCCCCTGGAGTGGTTCTCCAGTCTGCCCGTGTTCGTCTTGTTGATGCTGAGCCTGGTCATCGGCACGGGCGAGATGGTGCACGGCCAACTGCTCAAGCTCGGCGAATCCATGTTCGGCGACAGCGCCGCGCAGGTGCAGTATTTCATGCTGCGCGCCGAGCCTGTCCGGCCCGATTGCGATGCCGGCATGGACATCGATGCCGAGGTGGCCAGGCTGTCTTCAGGGGGCGATGCGTTCCATCGCGATGCCGTCGATGACCTGTTCAGCCAGGCGCCCAAACCCGACCCGCAAGTGCTGCGCAAATCGGCCCAACAGGCGTTGGCGATCTGCCAGGCCGAGCATGAACGCTATCGGAAGGTGTTGACGCACCAGACGCCTCAAGTCAAAGCCTACCGCCTGCTCGAGACCAGTTTCCATGCCTTGTTCCAGCTCGGTGCCGACAACCGCTCCCTGATCCTGCTGTGGATGATGGCGATCTCCGCGGTCACCACGACCCTGGGCTTCCACCACATCGGCATCCGGCCAGCGCACTACACCCGCGACTACCTGATGCAATCCGTCTTCCAGGTGGCTTCCTCGGCCTTGCTGCTGTTCTCGTGCGTGCGCTACGCGCAGATCCTGCGGGCATCGGGCGGTGTCATCGAACAACCGCTCAGGCACATCATCTGGATGGCGCTGTTCGCCGTCCTGCTCGTGATCAACCTCAAGCGCGTGCTCCTGCCCGTGACATCGCCGCACGGAAAAGGCGACTGGCGCGGGGCCTTTCTCGCCATTCCGCTGTACGCGCAGATGGCGCTCGTTGCGGGCACCTACTTCCTGCTCAAGGGGCACCACGCTGGGCTGGCCATCTACATCAACCAGCTCACGGAGCTGCCCGGTATCTTCATGAACCTGGGTTTGTTCATCTGGTCGGGCATGCTCCTGAAACAGAGCCGCATCGTGGATCTCTTCATGAACCTGCTGCGTCCATGGCGCCTGTCGCCTCAGTTGCTGACCTACGTCATCTTGCTGGGCGCTTCGTACGCCACGGCCTACACAGGCGCTTCGGGCGTGTTCGTGATCGCGGCGGGCGGCATCATCTATCACGAGGTGCGGGCCGCCGGCGGCTCGCGCCAGTTCGCCCTGGCCGCCACGGCCATGTCGGGCTCATTGGGTGTGGTGCTGCGCCCCTGTTTGTTGGTCGTGATGATCGCCGCGTTGAACAAACAGGTCACCACGGCTGGCTTGTACCACTGGGGCTTTTGCGTCTTCCTGCTGACCTCGACACTGTTCTTTCTGAGTTCGCAGATGCTGCGCACCCAGCGCGCCACCATGGCGTCGCCGCGTGTGGCGCTGCGCGGCATGCTGCATCAGGTCGTTCCCTTGATGCCTTACGTCGTTGTGGCGATGGCCGTCGTTTGGTTGTACGAGTTCGCGCTCGACACCCATCTCAACGAGATCACCGCGCCGGTGATCATGCCGGTCCTGCTGCTGGTCCTGCTCATTTGCGACAAGTTGATCGACAAAGGCCATGGCGAACTTCGGCCGGACTATGCCAGCCACCGACAGGAAGGTGTGGAGACATCGGTCCGTCATGCCACCAACGAGACCATCGGCCACATCGGTGCCTTGCTGAGCTTGATGACCCTGTCCCTCGCAATGGGTGGCGTCATTCAGCGCTCCGAGGTCATGGATGTCTTCCCCAAGGTCTTCGCCAACCACTGGACGGCCATGGCCTTCCTAGTTGTGACCAAGGTGCTGCTGGGCATGATCATGGACCCGTTTGGCGCGGTGGTGCTGGTGTCGGGCACGCTTGCGCCCATTGCCTACGCCAACCACATCGAACCGCTGCACTTCTGGATGATGGTGCTGGTGGCGTTCGAGCTGGGCTATTTGCTGCCGCCCGTGGCCATCAACCAGTTGCTGGCGCGGCAAGTGATCGGAGAAGGAGAAGTGTCCATCGCGGACCGCGAGGCCCGGCACCTGGGCTTGTACCGTGCCCATGAGCGCTGGATCTTGCCACTCGTGGTGATGGCGGCGGGCCTGGTGATCGTGTCTTTCGGGCCACTTGCCGTACAAGACTTTCCGCAACTGGCCTTCTTGAAAAGCTGGTTCCCGATGCCCCTGTGATGAGCACGGCGTCAAGTCAGGTACCGGGCCATTGTCAAATCAAGAGCTCACGGCCCAAAAGCGCACGGCCGCATTCGAAGGACTGAAGGATCGGCGATGTTGTTGGCGCCGACCGACACGAAACCATGCCGTCTGGCTCATGCGCAGGCGCATGCGACGTCACAGGCCATGAACACGGCCTGACTAGAGTGCTGGGCATCCAGCGGTCCAACGGAGTTGTCTCGTGAAGCGTTTCGAAATCAAAGTCCTGGCCGTCGTTTTGGCCAGCATCGCGGCCAGCATGGCCCATGCAGCCGGTATCGCCGGCGGCTATACCCAGAACTTCGATGCCATGGGCACGGGCGGCACGACCTTGCCCTCGGGCTGGACGGCGTGGTCGATCACGACGGGCTCGAATGGCCACTCGCAGTGGACCACGTCCATTCCCGGCAGCGATGTGGGCGCGGGCACCAGCGTGGCCATCGCGTCGGCCTTGCTCGACAGCGCCATCACGACGGGCACGAAGAGCGCGCAGCCCTACAACATCGCGCATGCGGCCACACCGACGGACCGCGTCCTGGCAACCTCGCCGACGGGCGACGACGGCATCGCGCTGCAACTCGTGCTGAGCAACGACACGGGCGCCAGCATCGGCGCCTTGCAGATCAGCTACGACATCGACAAGTTCTACGACGGCACCAAGCAATCGAGCCAGAGCAGCGGCCTGCCCACGGGCGAGGAGCTGCCCGGCTACCAGCTGTTCTACAGCGTGAACGGCGGCAGCTGGACCAATGTGGCCGCGCTCAACCCCGTCAGCACGGCGGACGGCGTGCATCCCGTGGTGGCTGCGGGTTCGCCCGCCAATTCGGGCGTCAGCGGCCCGGTCTCTTACAGCGTCACGTCGATCAACAATGCCTTGATCACGCTCGACACGGCATGGGCCGACGGGCAGACGCTCAGCCTGCGCTGGGTGGACGACAACGCGGTCAACATCTCGCCGGACCAGGTCATCGGCCTGAACAACGTCCAGATCGCCGCCGTGCCGGAGCCTCAGTCGTTCGCGTTGGCCCTTGTGGCCATGCTGCTGACCGCAGCGGCCGGCCGTTTCGGCAAGCGCCGTCCGTAACGCTTCAAGCATCCACACCAAAGCCAGGAAGCCCATGCCAATCGCCAACGTTTCTCGCGCCGCCATGCCTTTTGTCCGTTGCCTGACCGCCGTCGCGTGCGCGCTGGCAAGCCAGTTGGCGCAAGCCGATACCGGCCTGTATCTGGGCAGCAAGACGCCTTATGAGCCTCGACAGGACGCCGCCACTTATGAGGCAGCACCCAGCGGCTTCAGCCCGGTCTTCACGCAGATGGTGGCGCGCCATGGCTCACGCGGCTTGTCGAGCGCCTCGAATGACCTGGCCTTCTACAACATGTGGCTGCAGGCGCAGGCGACGGGCAACCTGACCAAGCTGGGTGCGCGGCTCGGCCCCGAGTTGATGCGCGTCGTGCGCGCCAATGCCTTGCTGGGCTATGGCGTCAACGGCATCACGGTGCCCGGTTATGGCAACCTGACGCTCAAGGGCATCGACGAGCACACGCAACTGGCCAAGCGCATGGCCGCGCGTGTCGGCCCCTTGTTGACCGACACCGCATCGACGGCTTCGCGTCAGGTCGTGGTGTCGACATCGGGCGTGAACCGTGCGATCGACAGCGGTAACTTCTTCACCAGCTCGCTGGCCAGTGCCGTGCCGGGTCTGGCGCCGCTGATCGTCAACAGCGCGGCCTTGACGGCCTACCCGAGCAACAAGCCGGTGGCGCAGGCAGCGGGCATCAACCGCTTCCAGCTGTACTTCCACAAGCTGGCGGCCAAGACCGACCTGCCCGTCAGCGCCGATGCCTACTACCCGACCTACCAGGCCAGCCTGGCCTACCAGAGCTACCTGGCTTCCGATGCCACGATGCTGGCCAAGGTCAACGCCATCACCTACAGCGCATCGACACAGGCGATGGCGCGCACGGTGCTGGAAGGTCTGTTCACCAAGGCCTTCGTGAACGCGCTGGACGCGGGTGCCAGCAGCTATGCCAACACCGGCAGCTACACCTTCACGTCGGACGACGGCAAGTTCACGACCACGGTCACGGGCGATGGCGGCACGGTGCTGCGCAACCTCGTCGACGCGGCCAATGCGCTGTACGCGGTCTACACGATCACGCCGGCGATGGTGAACGAGGTGCCCGTGAACCTGGGCAAGTACTTCCCGGCGGGGCAACTGCCCGTGCTGGCCTATGTCTCCGACGCGCAAGATTTCTATCAAAAGGGCCCGGGCGTGCAGGAAGCGGCGCCCGTCACCTACAAGATGAGCCAGTCTTTGCTGGACGATTTCTTCCGCGAGGCCGATGCCATCGCGGCGGGCAACCTGGGCCATGCGGCCAAGCTGCGTTTCACGCATGCGGAGATCATGATCCCGTTCGCGCAGCGCCTGGGCCTGCCCAACGCGACGACAGCCGTGCCCGCCGCCAATACCTACACTTACGACAACAACCCATGGCGCGGCGAGAACATCGCGCCGCTGGCGGGCAATGTGCAGTGGGACATGTTCGGCAATGGCGCCGGCACCTTGCTCGTGAAGATGTACTTCAACGAGAAGGAAACCGACTTCCCGGCCGCTTGCGACAACGCGCGCTACTTCGCGGGCGCCAGCAGCCACTACTACGAGTACAGCAAGCTCAAGGCCTGCTACGGCTATTGATGTACCCACCTCACCAGCGAGTTATTGAATGACGTCCTTGTTCTCTCGTCTTCGTCCGGTCGCCGTGGCCATCGGCATGGCGGCCTGCGCCATGGGTGCGCAAGCCGCCAACCTTGTCGGCAACGGCAGCTTCGAGCAAGGCGCGCTCGGCATAGGCAGCTTCAGCGACTGGCAAACGACCTTGCCCGATGCGCTCACCTTTGTCGACAGCAGCGGGCAGACCGGCATGCAGGCCGGGCAGGCTTCCGATGGCCTGTGGTCGGCCTATTTCGGCTCGACCTCGGACACGGGCGGCGCCACGATCGCGCAGAGCCTGGCCACCGTGGCCGGTCAGACCTATGTGCTGAGCTTCGACGTCGCCAACGACAACGCCGGCATGGGCGCCAGCGATGCCTTGAGCGTGCAGGCCAACGGCGCCACGCTGCTGTCCTTCGCCAACCTGGGCGACCAGGGTTATGCGCACCAGTCGGTGTCGTTCACCGCCAGCGGCAGCACCTTGCTCAGCTTCACGGCCTACAACGACAACGGCTACCTGCAACTGGACAACGTGTCCGTCACGGCCGTGCCCGAGCCCGATGGCTTGTGGATCGCCGCGACGGGGCTGGCTGCGCTGGCGTTGACAGCTTATCGCCGCAAGGCCTGAGCGCATCGAGCTCAAGCCGCCATCTGCCCCGTCCACTTCGCGATCGTCTCGCACAGCTGCTGGCTGTCGTAGGGCTTGCAGACGAAGTCGTCCATGCCGGCCGAGATGCACAGGGCCTCGTCTTCGCTGAGCGCGTTGGCGGTCATGGCGATGATGCGCACGTGGCTCAGGCGCGCGTCGGCGCGGATCAGGCGGGTGGCTTCGAGGCCGTCCATGTCGGGCATGTGCACGTCCATCAGCACGCAGTCGAAGGGCTCTTGATGGAGCAGGTCCAGCGCCTCCTGGCCGTTGCGCGCGATGCGCACCGTGGCGCCCACTTGCTCGAGGATGCTGCTGGCCAACAGCTGATTGACCTCGTTGTCTTCGGCCAGCAGCACGCGCGTGCCGCTGAGGTTGGAGGCTTGCACTGCGTGGTACCTGCCGCCATGTTGCGGCGTCAGGTTGTCTGGCGCGCTGGCTTGCGCCTTGTGCAGCTTCACGCTGAACCAGAAGCAACTGCCCCGGCCGGGCTCGCTGTCCGCGCCCACGTCGCCGCCCATCAACTCGGCCAGCCGCTTGCAGATGGCCAGGCCGAGTCCGCTGCCGCCATGGCGCCGCGTGGTGGCGTTGTCGCCTTGCTCGAAGGTGTTGAAGAGGCGGCTCAAGGTCGTGGCGGGCAGACCCGGGCCCGTGTCGCCGACCTCCAGCCGCAAGGTGCACAGGCCGTCGCCGGTGTCATCGAGTTGCGCGCGCACGGTGATGCCGCCTTGCTGCGTGAACTTGATGGCGTTGGAGAGGTAGTTCAGCAGAATCTGCTCGATGCGCAGCGGGTCGCCCATCAGGCGCATGCCGGCCTGCGGCGACGTGGTGATGCTCAGGCTCAAGTCTTTTTCGCAGGCCAGGTGGCCCAGTTGGGCCTGGGCCGATTTCAGCACGCCGTCGATGTCGAAGGGGATGCTCTCCAGCTCGAGCTTGCCCGCCTCGATCTTGGACATGTCGAGGATGTCGTTGATCAGGCGCAGCAGCTGCTTGCCCGAGTACTGCACCTTCTCGAGGTAGTCGCGCTGCGTGGGCGATTGAGAGCCGATCAGGGCCAGTTGCGCGAAGCCCAGCACGCCGTTGAGCGGTGTGCGGATCTCGTGGCTCATGTTGGCCAGGAAGTCGCTCTTGGCCTGGCTGGCGGCCTCGGCGGCGCGCGTGGCCAGGGCCAGGTCCCGCGTGCGTTCGGCCACGCGCAGCTCCAACTCGAACTCGCGCTGGCGCAGCAGCCGCTCGGCCAGGATCAACTGGTCGCGCTCGCGCAGCAGCAGGCTTTGGCGCACGAAGGCCATGATGGCGACGGCCGCGCTGCCGATCTGCACCGACCACATGATGGCCGGATCGATGCCCTGCAGGTTGGCCGTCACGACGATGCCGCCCGCCGCCAGCAGCACCATCGTGAGCGGCAGCATGCGCAGCAGGCCTTCGTAGCGGCGCTCGAGCGCGGGGTCATTGGCGGCGTCCAGCCGATAGCCCTTGATGCCCGCGCCGATGAGCAAGGCCACGCCCGAAAAACCCAGGTTGAGCCAGTCGCCGTCGACCAGCCTGTTGTTCAGGAAGCGCAGGTTCCACACGGTCCAGCACAGCGTCAGCACGGCGGTGGTGGCGGGCAACAGGAAGGCGCGCCAGCCGAGTCTGGCGCGTGCGGTCAAAGCCAGTATCACGCCCAGGCAGGCGGGCGTGATCACGCTGATGACGTAAGCCGCCATCACGCAGATCTGGAAGAGGCTGTAGACGCCCTGGCGTGGCAGGAACAAAGCCATCGTGGCCGCCAGGATGGCCGTGACGCAGGCCAGCGTGTCCAGCAGCACGGTCTGCCTGGCCGTGTGGTTCAGGCGGGCGCGGCCGATCTGCCACAGGCCCGCCGTCATCAGCGGGCCCATGCCCAGGAAGAAGATGTCGGAAGGGCCGGGAAAGGGCGTCCAGCCCAAGGGGATCTGGATGTTCCAGACGAGTTGCCCGCCCATCAAGGACAGCATGGCCGCTGTCAGCCATCTCGCCGCGCGGCGATCGTTTGACGAAGACGCCTGCACGATGGCGCGAGATGCCAAAAGGGCCGCAGCCGCGTAGGCGCAGGTCCAGTGCAGGTTGTCGAAGAAGACGCGGGCCGTGTCCGGAGAGCCGAGCGGCGACAGGCGCGCGCCGACCATGCCCGTCAGCGTCAAGGCCAACAGGCCGGCCAGAGAAATGCGGTAGGCCCTCGTGTTCACGGGGAGGGCGGCGCTCAGTTACCGGGAGGTCTCACGCTCAGCGAATCCATGGTCTCTCCTCATCGGTTGTGGGGACGGGGTGACTGCACCGGACTCTTGGGTTATAGCCTACTTCGCGCTGTTTGCCTTGCGTCTTCTCTCAGACATTTCCCTACCCATGCCTTGCAGGTCCCAGGCGGCGATGCGGGCCTTGGCCTCGGGGTAGATCAGCGATTCCTCCAGCGCCATGTGGTCCTGATAGAGCGCCTGGAAGACCGGCACGGCCAGCGCGAGCAGCTCCAGGTTGAACCAGTTGTAGCCCCCGGCGATGGCCTCGAACTGCGGGGCCAGCTCCAGCCAGTCTTCCTCGATCCAGCCGTGGTCCTGCTGCAGGCGCAGCGTCAGGCGCACGAGTTCGTCGTCGCCGCTGCGGATCATGGCCGGGAAGACGTGCTGCTCTTCGTCCCGATGGTGCTGGCGCGCTTCGTTCATGAAGAACAGGAAGATGGCCTGGGCCATGCCTTGTGCCTGCGCATCGAGCCCGTGCGCCTGCAGGTGCGCGACGAGCTCGCCCATCTGCCGAAGCGCGACCACGGTTCGGCGATGGCAGGCGTCTAGCACATCGAAAGGCTCGACCACGCGGCGGCGCGGCGCATTCGGGGCTGACGCCTGGGGTTGGAGGACGGCGGACATTGATGGGCTCCTGCAATGGCTTCACGGCTTCATTGTCCGCAGCCATTGCCCGGGCGGGCTTGCGTCAGATCAAGCTCAACCCAGGGCCCGCGCGATCTTGTCCTTGGCCACGGTCGGGCGGGGCACGCGCACGCCGAACCAGCTGCGCACATCGGACTCGAGCCCGATGCCGTGCATGAAGTTGTAGATGGCCTTCTTGAGCGCCTGGCCCATGGCATCGTGGTCGACACCGGTCGGGTCGATGAAGGCGACGTCGTTCTTGGCGAAGGACACGGGCGGCAGCGGCTGCAGCGTGACGCCGTATTCATCGGGGCTCTGGCCCACCGGCGAATGCACCGTGCAGGCAAAGCGGTGAAAGAAGCCGCTCTGGATGCAGCCGTTGGCAAACAACTGGCGCACGTACTCCAGCGCGTCCACGGTGTCTTGCACCGTCTGCGTCGGGAAGCCATACATCAGGTAGGCATGCACCAGCACGCCCGCCTCGGTGAAGGCGCGCGTCACGCGGGCCACCTGCTCGACGGACACGCCTTTCTTCATCAGCGCCAGCAAGCGGTCGGAGGCCACTTCGAGGCCGCCCGAGATGGCGATGCAGCCGCTGTCCGACAGCAGTTGGCACAACTCCGGCGTGAACGACTTTTCGAAGCGGATGTTGCCCCACCACGAGATCTGCACCTTGCGCTTGATGAGCTCGTGCGCGAGCGCCTTCAAGGCCTTGGGCGGCGCGGCCTCGTCCACGAAATGAAAGCCCGTCTGGCCCGTCTCCTTGACGATGGCCTCGATGCGGTCGACCAGCACCTCGGCCGAAGCACCTTCGTAGCGCGAGATGTAGTCCAGGCTGACATCGCAGAAGCTGCACTTCTTCCAGTAGCAGCCGTGGGCCACGGTCAGCTTGTTCCAGCGCCCGTCGGACCACAGCCGGTTCATCGGGTTGAGCATGTCGAGCAGCGAGAGGTACTGGTCGAGCGGTAGGCCGTCCCAGGTGGGCGTGCCGACATCGGTGAAGGGCACATCGGGCTCGGCCCAGTTGACGAAGCGCACCTTGCCTTGGCCATCATTGCCCGCATCACGCACGAAGGTGCGCACCAGGCGCTGCGGGCCGCGCTGGCCTCGCAGGTGTTCGAGCAGGGCCAGCAGCGGGCGCTCGCCGGAGTCGAGCGTGACGTAGTCGAAGTAATCGAACACACGGGGCTCGGCCAGCTCGCGCAACTCGGTGTTGACGAAGCCGCCGCCCAGCGCGATGGCGATGCCGGCATCGTGCGCCTTGATGGACTGCGCGATGCGGAAGGCCGCGTAGACATTGCCCGGAAACGGCGTCGAGATCAGCACCAGCTGGGGCTTGTGGCGTTCGATCGCCTGGATGGCCAGCTCGTGCAGCAGCGCATCGACGAGGTTGTGCGGCGCGGCCAGGGCCTCGGCCAGCGGATCGAAGGTGGGCTGGCTCGCGGCCAGTGACTCGGCATAGCGCACGAACTGGAAGCGCGCGTCGACCGCATCGCGCAACACGTCCGCCAAGTCGTTGAGGTAGAGCGTGGCCAGGTGCTTGGCGCGGTCCTGCAGGCCGAGGGCGCCGAAGGCCCAGCCGAGCGGGTCTTCGCCTTCCTCGCCGATGGTGTAGGCATCGATGGTGTCGAAGCGCGGGCCTTCGGGCAGGAAGCTGCGGTTGCAGATGCGGTGGCCGAGCGTGTGGTCGCGGCCTTGCAGGAAGCGGATGACGGGGCCGATGCTGTCTTGGTAGCGGTCGAACTGCTCATCGAAGGATTGCAGGGCGGCTGTGCGCTTGGCCTTGGGCACGGCCTGGACGTGTTCGCGCAGGGCTGTCAAACCTGCTGCGGAAAACAGCTTGAGCACGAGCGCCAGGGCCAGGTCTTCTTGGACGGCGTCGACGCCTTGCGAGCGCAGGAAGCCCGTCAGGTAGGCGGTGGACGGGTAGGGCGTGTTGAGCTGCGTCATCGGGGGGATGACGGACAGCACGCGCATGGGGGCGCTGGGGGGCTGGGCGGACATGGTGACAGGCGGGGAGGCCCGCCATTGTGCCAGGGGGCTCGTGCGGTGGTTGGCGCGTTTTGTCGGGGCAGCGCGGGGCGCGGCCGAGGTGGTGCCCCGCTTGCATGTGGCCCAGGTGGTGCGCTGCCACGAGGGGCTGGGCGAACCAATCACTCCCAACGGGGATCGATGCACGTGGCGCACTTGACTATGGTGTCGGCTCTCACAACCACACAGAAGGGACGAAGATGAGCCAGAACCTGATTTCATTGACTTTGAGCGAGGAGAATCACCAACATCGAAAGCGTTGCCTATCTCGGCGCCAACGGATTTCAGAGTTTGATTTTGGACTATCCGACATTGTCTAGCGATGTCTGGTCTGATATGGATTACACCAAATCCTTAACGAGGCCAGAGCGCCGGCACTGATGTTGCGCCTTCAACGATTGAGCGTGGTCGCGGCATTCTTTGGACTCCATGGGATGTTGGGCTCCTGTTTAGCACAGTCGGAAAAAAGTGCGCCTGCCAAACCATTTTCCACAGCGACGTTAGCGCCTGTCTCATCTGTTGATCGTGTCGAGATCTTGAGAGCAGTTCGCGCGGCTTATGAAACGCCCACACAAAAGTATCTTTGCTCCAGCGAAGCGCCAGCGGTTCAGAACAAAGTTAAAAGCAAATTCGCTCAGGTGTTCAGCGATGAAATACTGAACGAATTTTTCTCAACGGTGGGGCTCTGTTATGCCTTGGCAGGCGCGCACTTTGATTTGATCCTGGATACACTCGAGGCGATCAGCCAAACTTATACTTTGAAGTTGGCTGAGCCATACACGCTGCAAGGTGCAACACTTGTTGAAGTGCGCTTCCGCGCCATGACCCAAGGCAAGCCAGGCGATGAGGGGGAAGGCAATCGTTTACCTGAAAAAGATAAATGGAAATTGGAAAATCGCAAATATCGAAGCGCTGGCTATCTGGGCGCCAATGGTTTCAGAAGTTTGATTCAGGGCTACCCGACCGTGTCTAGTGATGTGTGGGCGGACATGGACTACACCAAATCCTTGACAAGACCAAAGCACCGACGTTGAAGAACACTTGTGGCAATCGCTGCCGGTCACCTACTTAGGAGGGATGCAGTCAGGCCCATGTCCTGCTAAAAAGCGAGTTAGGCGACAATGTAACTGGACGCTGATGTCCCCTAAAAAAAGTTGAGCTTCTGGTGGCATAAACATGATCGATGAGTTCATTCCTCAAATCGAGCAGCTTCAAGCCGAAGGTGCGATCGTCTTACTGAAGTGGGATGGTGAGCGGCAATCCGATCGAATCACCGTCGTGGTCACTCGCCAAACAACCGACTACGTTTGGCGAAAAGATAGCGACAACCTTTCCCTCGCTCTTCAAGAGGCTCTGCATGAATACAAAGCAAAACATGCGCACTGAGCAAGTGTGCGGTCGCTTTCAAAATCCTGTACGGGCAAGCGAGTTCACTTCCCTTTCCACTTCGGGCCCCAGCCCAACTTGTCGTCCAACGTGGACGCCCATGCTTTGCATTGGCGCTAGTTAGCTCAGACGGTAGGCTTTTTGAAGTGAGCAAACAGCAGCAACGCGAGTCCCCAGAGAACAGAACCTTCAGAAAGGAAGGTTGGCTCATGATTGCTTTCCCGGTCGTGCTCTTACTAATCGGCATCATTGCAGCCATTGTTGTTCCTATGTTTATCCACGAATAGCGGCCGCTCAGTCATGCAAGCAGCACGCACTCGCACAAGTTTCAGATTCAGGCCAATTCAACGGCTTTCAGCTTACGGCGTCAGCCTAACTGGTTGTTCAACGCGGACGCCACTACAGGCCATGCCTTCGACATTTTCATGGCTTGTGTCGGCCTACTCTGGGCTTACGGCCTCCATCGCCGGTTAATTTAGGCGTTAGGCCCTCTTCAAAACTGCCGCTTCAACTACTCGCGAAGCCCCTCGACATGGCGAAAATCACCATCACCGACTACGTTCTCAGCGAGCACCCCAACCACATGGGCTGGATCGATAACGAGCAGAAAGTGCGCCACGAGAAGTCAGATGGCTTGGCGCCATACAAGGTGTGCCTTGTCGAAGTCTGCGGCTTCCAGTTCATATTTCATAGCATCATGCAAATCGAGCTTTGCATCGACTACTACTCAAGAACGGTTCAGCCAACCAGTCGCCTTCCTGTACACACTCAAAACCTGGGGGGAGATCATTGGGAAACGCAGCGTTGGTTTGAAAAGCTACCCATGTTCTTGCTCGAAAAGGCAAAACGTCCAAAGGTCATTGCGGCGCTGGAGAAGGCGCGCACTAAATACAGCGAAATTCCAGGCGCAAGAACAAGCACACCTAAACCAGCGATCTGGGTGCACAAGCCCACTTGAGTTCAACACGCATGTGCAACACTGTGCCTTCGCGCCTCAGCCTAACTGGTTGTTCAACGTGGACGCCAACACAGGCCATGCCCCCGGAATTTTCATGGCCTGTGTCGGTATCCTCCACACTTCCGTGCCCCGGAGTCGGTTAACTGGGGCGTTAGGCTTATGCAGACACACGCCTCTTTTACTTGTTAAGCACCCAATGACTCATTGGCCGTCGTCCTTGCGCGCACTATCGCAGACCTATGTCTTTTGGGCTGCACTGTCACTCGTCAATTTCAACTTACTTGGTGGCCTGGCAGTTCCACCCCTGGCGCTCTACGATTTGCGATTCGTACCGTTTCTTGCCTTACCCCTGGTCGTCTCTGTCGCAGTTGCAGCAATCGCCAAGCTCGTGCTGGCCAGGCTGGCACCAACGATCAATCGAAAATGCGGTGTATTTGTCTTCAACGCCATCGTTCTTCTCGTTCTTGTTCCGACCGCGAACGCATACAAAAATCACCTCATAGCCAATCAATTGGCTGGCCATACCCCACAATGCATTGAATATGGCTCCTTTCGCGCCTCAGTCTTTGATAGCGGTCGAAATTTTTTGGGCAACGGCCTCTACGAAGAAGAGGGGAGGGTGTACCTTTGGAGTTACTCAGAGCGGCGCTTCTTCGAAGCTGAACCTAACCTAGCCAAGAACTTCTCATGTCGAAAGTAGTGCGTCCTAAGCCGAGGTCTAACCGTATGCGCTGAAGTGGAGTTGCCCCCGCATGACCGGACACGGTCACCCACTTAGTTGGAGTTGACGTGCAGCCCTTGAGCCGTCCGCCTGAACATTCGCGGCGATTTCATCTTGAGCGCCGAGTGGTGATGCACCTCGTTGTAATGCTCGAAGGTCGAGGGCAACTGGGCGATGGGGCTACACCATTGGACTACGGGCTGCTGATCGGGGTGGTCAACGGCACCAAGCCGACCTCGTTGGCAAAACGCCGCGTCTGGCGGCCCACATAAGGCGAGCCGTTGTTTGTCCGCCATTCGATGGGCCTGGCCGGCAGCCGGTCGCCGAACCTGGCCTCCACCGACTCCACCATGAGATCGCACACCATGGCCGCATCGATGCCGCCTGTGGTGGCCACCCAACCAATGGCCTCGCGGTCGCAGCAGTCCAGGCTGAAGGCCACACGCACCTTCTGCTTGTTGTCGCACGTGATCTCGAAGCCATCGGAGCACCAGCGCAGATCGCTGACATCGTCGCGTTCAAACTTGCTTGCGGCTCAATGAACCCACAGCACCTCAAACTGCTGTCGGATCAGCGCGACCTGTATCGACACCTCATCACCCTCGCATTTCCCCAGCATGGCCTTGCCCAAAGGGGATTCGCTGCTGATGACCTGAACGAGCTGGGCGCCGCTGCCCAACTTCATGCTGCCGCCATCCGGGCCGAGAAAGAGCTGCTGCTGCTTGTCGTCGGCATCGGCCAGGCAGACCAGCGCGCCGAGCTGTATGCCTTTGCTGGCATCGTAGGGGCGCGGGTGGAACTGGTGCCAATGGGCCATCGCCTGGCGGATGGCTTCGGCGCGACGCGCCTGGCCGGTGGCCAGGTAGGCGGCTTCGAGTCCCAATGTGTCGTATTTGTTTTCGGCGATGTTTTCTTCGTGCGTCGCCGTTTCATGGGCCGCCCGCGCGGCCTGTTCGGTTTGCAGCAGGTCTTCGGCGAGCCGTTGCAGCACCTGCTGCCGCAGCAAGCATTTATCCATGATGAACGGGCAGGGCGCCGGCGGCCAAAGAGCCCGCCAGCTGCCGCGCAGACTTGGCGCTGACGCCCTTGCCCGTGATCGACAGCGCCGGGCGATGGGCGAGCATCCGCGCAAAGACCTCCCGTACTTCTTCCGAGCGGATGTCGTCGATCAGGTCAATCGTCTCGGCCAGCAGCGTCACGCCTCCACTGGCCCAGAGTTCCTCGACAGCCCGCTCCATCGTGGCGAAGGGCCGTTCACTGGCGCGCACGTACGAGACGGTCAACTGGTTTTTCGCGCGCTCCAGATGGACCGGATCGATGGTGGCCGCCTGGGCATGCAGCAGCTCGCCCGTGGCTTGGACCAGCGCCTCGACCTTGTCCGGGGTGGTCACGGCATGCACCACGAAAGTGAGCCAGTTGTCTCCTGCGTCGAGGTTGGCATCGGCCGTGTAGGCCAGGCCGAGCCGCTCGCGTACCGTGTCGACCAAAGGGGCCGACATCCCGCCGCCGAACAGATTGGCCGCGAGCGCAGCGGTCAGGCGCAAGCGCTGCGATGGCATGCCGTCCGTGCCCGTGCCCGTGGGTGTCAGCGGATAGGCGATGTTCAGGAACACCTGCGACACCTGCGTGAAGCGCCGGGCCACCGCCTGGCCGACATGCGCTGCGGGCACTGGGGCGTGAGAGCTGGCACTGTCGGCCGATGCGGGCATCGCCGTGAACAGATCCTCGGCGAGGCGCATCCAGGCGTCGACGTCGAAGTGGCCGGCGGCTGCGACGACGGTGTTGTCGGCCACGTAATGCTGCTGCACGTGGCGAACCAGATCGTCGCGTGTGAAGCCCTCGATGTTCTCGACGGTGCCGATCACGGGCATGCCCATGGGATGAGCGCCCCAGAGGGCCCGGTCGAGCAGGTCGTTGGCGCTGTCGTCGGGATCTTCGTCGTACTCGATGGCTTCCTGGCGGATCACCTCCAGCTCGCGCTGCAGTTCGATCTCGGGAAAGGTGCTGTGGCGCACGATGTCGGCCGTCATGCCAAGCAGTTGCTGCGCGTGCTCTCCCAGGCCGGTCATGAAGTAGCCGGTGCTGTCCTTGCCGGTGTAGGCGTTGACTTCGGCACCCAGCCGCTCCGCATCCAGGTTGATCGCCTGCACGGAGCGCGTGGTGGTGCCCTTGAAGGCCATGTGCTCCAGGACATGGCTGATGCCGTTGGTGGCGGGCGTCTCGTCGCGAGAGCCGACACGCAGGAACACGCCCACGCTGACGCTCCGCACGTGGGGCATGGGAAGGGCCAGCAGCCGGACACCGTTGGGCAGCGTACGGAGAAGCGGCCGGGTACCAATTTCTTGTTCCATGTCCTATTGTCGCCTTGCCCCCGGCCTCATCGGATGTCTACTGCCTGCGCCTCCCGCCAAAGCGCTCAACCAGAAACCAAAACTACAGAAACCGCTCCAACAGCTTCTTCGAATGCCGATCCAGCGCCAGCCGATCAGGCACGATGAAGCTCACGCCATGCCCGCCCGTGATCATCAACCGACCTTCGCCCAAGCGGCGGATGTCGTCTTCTGACTTGAGCACGAAATCGGTCGGCCCACGGTCGGTGTCCACGGTCCACGTGCTCGGCGTCGAGAAGGTCGACACGGCTCGGATGCTCTGGATCACAGGCGCGAAGTCACGGCTGGCCAGTTCGTCTTCCAGCAAAGCACGCACCGGCGCGGGCAGGGCGCTCAAGCGGTCGACCCAGACCAGCTCGTGCCCGTCCGTGCTGACGATCGACAAGCCCTCATCAGGCGCCGCGATCGGGAAGGCCCGCACAGGCACCACGCCCACATGCGCCACGCCATCGGCCCCTGTGAAGACCAGGCGCCCAAACGCATTGCGCGCCAGCGTGAAATCGAATGAATGCATCGGGTTGCTCATGGCTCAGGCCTCACTGCTGGCTGGTTCGCTGTCGATCAAGGCGTCGGCCTCGGCCTTGCGCGCCTGCGCTTCATACAGACGCCAATAGGCGCCTTGCTTGGCCATCAGCGCCTCATGCGGCCCCACCTCCACCACCTGCCCACGGTCCATCACCACCAGCCGATCGGCCTTGCGCAAGGTCGACAAGCGGTGCGCGATCGCGATCGTCGTGCGCCCCTTGACCAGGTTGTCCAGCGCTTTCTGGATCTCCTTCTCGGTCTCCGTGTCCACCGATGAGGTGGCCTCGTCCAGGATCAGGATGCGCGGGTTGATCAGCAGCGCGCGCGCAATGGAGATGCGCTGGCGCTCGCCGCCCGACAGCCCCTGTCCACGCTCGCCCACCAGCGAGTCATAGCCCTGCGGCAGCCGCAAGATGAACTCGTGCGCATGCGCGGCGCGCGCGGCGGCCACGATCTCGGCCCGCGTCGCATCCGGCTTGCCATAGGCGATGTTCTCGGCGATCGTGCCGAAGAACAGGAAGGGCTCCTGCAGCACCAGCCCGATGTGCCGGCGGAAGTCCGACACGGCAATGCGGCGGATGTCCACGCCATCGACCTTGATCGCGCCGTCCGTCACGTCGTAGAAGCGGCAGATCAGGTTGACCAGCGTGCTCTTGCCCGAGCCGCTGTGGCCGACCAGGCCGATCATCTCGCCGGGCTTGATGTCCAGGCTCAGGCCACGGATCACCGAGCGGCTGCCGTAGCGGAAGCCGATGCTGTCCATCGTGAGGCCGCCCTGGGGCTCGGGCAGCTTCACAGGGTTGGCGGGCTCGGGCACGCTCGAGACGTGGTCGAGGATGTCGAAGATGCGCTTGGCGCCCGCCGCCGCCTTCTGCGTGACCGACACGATGCGGCTCATCGAATCGAGCCGGCCGTAGAAGCGCCCGATGTAGGCGATGAAGGCCGTCAGCACACCGACCGTGATCTGCCGGCGCGACACCAGCCAGATCCCGAACGCCCACACGACCAGCAGCCCGACTTCGGTCATCAGGGCGACCGTGGGCGAGAACAGCGACCAGGTCTTGTTGAGCTTGTCGTTGATCTCGAGGTTGTGCATGTTGGCGTCGCGGAAGCGCTTGGTTTCGCGGTGCTCTTGCGCGAAGGCCTTGACCACGCGGATGCCGGGGATGGTGTCGGCCAGCACGTTGGTGACCTCGCCCCAGACGCGGTCGATCTTCTCGAAGCCCGTGCGCAGCTTCTCGCGCACGAGGTGGATCAGCCAGGCGATGAAGGGCAGCGGCAGCAGCGTGACCATCGCCAGCCAGGGGTTGATCGAGAACAGGATGACGGCGGTCATCGCGATCATCAGCACGTCGGTGGCGAAGTCGAGCGCGTGCAGCGACAGGAAGACGCTGATGCGGTCGGTCTCGGAGCCGATGCGCGACATCAGGTCGCCCGTGCGCTTGCTGCCGAAGTAGTCGAGCGACAGGCGCAGCAGGTGCTCGAAGGTGGTGGTGCGCAGGTCGGCGCTGATGCGCTCGGAGACGAGTGCCAGCAGGTAGGTGCGCGCCCAACCCAGGCTCCAGGCCAGCAGCGCCGACAGCAGCAGCCCGCCCATCAGCATGGCGACGAGCTTGGGGTCGATGTCGTGGCCGGTCTGGAAGGGGATCAGCACCTTGTCCATCAGCGGGATGGTCAGGTAGGGCGGCACCAGCGTGGCGGCGGTCGAGGCCAGCGTCAGGGCGAAGCCGGCGGCCAGTTGCTTCTGGTAGGGCTTGGCGAAGCGCCACAGGCGCAGCAGCACCCAGGTCGAGGGGGGCGTCTGCAGCGCGCGGGTGCAGACGGGGCACTCGTCGCTGTCGGGCGGCAGTTGCGCCTTGCAGGTCGGGCACTGGGTGCTGTCGTCGTCCTGCGGGAGCTGTCCGGTTTTCAGGGTCAGCTGGCGGCGCTCGAATTGTTCGAGCAGGCGCAGCACCTGCACCTGCGCGTCCAGTGTGAAACGCCACAGGGCGAGACGCGCGTTCGCATCGTGCAATTCCAGGGTGCCGACACCGGCGTGATCGTGCTGGCGCAACTGCAGATCGGGGCTCAAGGGCCAGCTTTGCCAGGCGGCGGACCCGGCCGGACGGCTGTACAGGCGCTGGTCCGTGAGGACGACGGGCGAGGTCTGGAAGCGAAGTTGCGCGTCCAAGTCAACCTCCAGCGTGCCCAGAACGTTCTCGGAAGGTGCCAGAGGCAAATCCGCCCTGGCTTTGTCTTGATTGGCTTGATGCCTGTGGGCGTCGACTGGATGGTGATGGTGCATGGTCTTCTTGTAACGCGCGGGGGCATCGGTTCGGATGACCTCCCTGCGCAGTCCGCCATTTTCCCTCATGGCGAGACCGTGCAAACGAACCCCCAGGGCACAGTGTCGGGTTTGACCCGATCCACCAGCCGGTCCCCGACAGTCTCTGAAGACGCCGACAAGGACGCATTACCCCCGCTGGACATGAGCAAAAAGAACGACATCAAGCTGCTGCGCATCAATTATCTGCGCGGCCCCAACATCTGGACTTACCGCCCAGTGCTCGAAGTCTGGCTGGATCTGGGCGAGCTGGAAGACTTCCCCTCGAGCAAGCTGCCCGGTTTCAATGAGCGTTTGACGGCCTGGCTGCCGGCCCTGGTCGAGCACCACTGCGGCGTGGGCGAGCGCGGCGGCTTCATCGAGCGCCTCAACGAGGGCACCTGGGCCGGGCACATCCTGGAGCACGTCGTCATCGAATTGCTCAACCTGGCGGGCATGCCCACCGGCTTCGGCCAGACGCGCGGCACTTCGCAGCACGGCGTTTACCGCATGGTGTTCCGCGCCCGTGACGAGCAGGTCGCCCGCACGGCGCTCAAGGCTGGCCACGCGCTGCTGATGGCCGCCATCAACGACGAGGCTTTCGACGTGGCCAAGGCCGTCGAAAAGGTCCGCACCCACATCGACGACTACTACCTCGGCCCATCGACCGCCGCCATCGTCGGCGCGGCCACCGATCGCCGCATCCCGCACATCCGCCTGAACGACGGCAACCTGGTCCAGTTGGGCTACGGTGCCGCGCAGCGCCGCATCTGGACGGCCGAGTCCGACCTGACCAGTGCCATCGCCGAAGGCATCTCGCGCGATAAAGACCTGACCAAGGGCCTGCTGCAATCGTGCGGCGTGCCCGTGCCCGAAGGCCAGATCGTGGGCAGCGCCGCCGAAGCCTGGGAAGCCGCCGAGGACATCGGCCTGCCCGTGGTCGTCAAGCCGACGGACGGCAACCATGGCCGGGGCGTCTCGCTCGACCTCAACACCCGCGAAGACATCGAAGCCGCCTTCAAGCTGGCCGAGCAGCACGGCTCGGAAGTGCTGGTCGAGCGCTACATCCGGGGCGACGAACACCGCATCCTGATCGTGGGCGGCAAGGTCGTGGCGGCGGCCCGTGGCGAAAGCGCCTGGGTGACGGGCGACGGCAAGTCTACCGTGATCGAGCTGATCGAGCTGCAGCTCAACACCGACCCGCGTCGCGGCACGACCGAAGAGTTCCCGCTCAACCGCATCGACATCGGCGAGGACGAGGTCGTGCACCTCGACCTGCAGCGCCAGGGCCTGACGCCCACGGCCGTGCCCGCCGAAGGCCGCCGCGTGCTGATCCAGCGCAACGGCAACGTCGCCATCGACTGCACGGACGAGGTCCATCCCGATGTCGCCTACCAGGTGTCGCTGGCCGCGCGCGTGGTCGGCCTGGACATCGCCGGTGTCGACGTCGTGGCCGAGGACATCTCCAAGCCGCTACTGCCGCAAGGCGCCGCCGTGGTCGAGGTCAACGCGGGCCCGGGCCTGCTGATGCACCTCAAGCCCGCCGAAGGGTTGCCGCGCCCCGTGGGCAAGGCCATCGTCGACCACCTGTTCGATGAGGATTCGTCCGGCCGCGTGCCGATCATCGGCGTGGCCGGCTCGCAAGGCACCAACAACATCGCCCGCCTGACGGCCTGGCTGCTGCACCTGGGTGGCAAGAAGGTGGGCCTGGCCTGCCGCGAAGGCCTGTTCCTGGGCAGCCGCCGCGTCGAATCCGGCGACCGCGCCAACTGGGCCACCGGCCAGCGCCTGCTGATGAACCGCGACGTCAACGCCATCGTGCTCGAAAACGGCGCGGCCAGCATCCTCAACGACGGCCTCGCTTATGACCGCTGCGCCGTCGGCGTGGTGACCGATCTGCTGGGCTCCGAAGCCCCGGTCGACCCGTCGCTGGCCGAGCACGACATCCACGAGCCCGAGCAGCTGTACAAGGTGCTGCGCACGCAGGTGGACGTGGTCCTGCCTGATGGCGTGGCCGTGCTCAATGCGGCCGATGCGCGCTTGGTCGAGATGGCCGAGCTGTGCGATGGCGAGGTCATCTTCTACGACCTCGATCACCACAACCCGGCCATGGTCGCGCACCGCGCCAAGGGCGGGCGCACCGTGTCCGTCGATGGCCACCACGTGCTGCTGACCCACAACGGCTACATGCCCGTGCGCTGCGCCGACCTCAACAGCGCCGCCGCGCGCCGCATGACCGGCAGCGGCTGCGGCAGCGACAACGCCATCCCGGGTGCCAGCGTCAAGTCGCTGCTGGCCGCCGTGGCCGTGGCCTGGGCCCTGGGCACGCCGCCCGAGCTGATCGCCGCGGGCCTCGAAACTTTCGATCCGGCACCCAAGACGGTGCGCTAAAACACTAGAGATACGCTGATGGACGTTTCACGCATCCGGGCCTTGCGCGGCCCCAATCTCTGGAGTCGGCACACGGCCATCGAGGCCGTCGTGGCCTGCGAGCCAGCCGAGCGCGCACTCGAGCAACTGGGCGGCTTCGAAGACGCCCTGCGCAAGCTGTTCCCGTCGCTGGGCCCACTGCGCCCCGATGGCCGCCCCGGTCAGATCAGCCTGGCGCATGTGCTCGAGGCCGCCTCGCTGGCCATGCAGGCGCAGGCCGGTTGCCCGGTTACCTTCAGCCGCACGGCCGTGACAGTCGAAGAGGGCGTCTACCAGGTCATCGTCGAGTACAGCGAAGAGCAGGTCGGCCGGCTGGCGTTCGGCAAGGCGCAGGCCCTCGTGCAGGCGGCCTTGACGCAAGGCGAGTTCGATGTGGACGCGGCGATTGCCGAGTTGCGCGAGCTCGATGAAGACGTGCGCCTGGGGCCCAGCACAGGCTCCATCGTCAGTGCCGCCGCCGCGCGCGGCATCCCCTGGCGCCGTCTGACCACGGGCAGCCTCGTGCAGTTCGGCTGGGGCTCCAAGCAGCGCCGCATCTGGGCTGCCGAGGTCGACGACACGAGCGCCGTGTCCGAGTCCATCGCGCAAGACAAGGATTTGACGAAGCGCTTGCTGGCTGCGGCCGGCGTGCCCGTGCCTGTCGGCCGCCCGGTGACCGATCCAGACGACGCCTGGGGCGTGGCCGAAGAGATCGGCCTGCCCGTGGTCTGCAAGCCGCAGGACGGCAACCAGGGCAAGGGCGTGACCGTCAACATCACGTGCCGCGACCAGTTGGACATCGCCTTCAAGGCCGCCGCCGAGATCGGCGAAGTGATGGTCGAGAAGTACCTGCCCGGCAACGACTTCCGCCTGCTGGTCGTGGGCGACCGCCTCGTGGCCGCCGCCCGCCGCGACCCGCCCCATGTGATCGGCGACGGCGTGCACACCGTGCGCGAGCTGGTCGACAAGGTCAACGCCGACCCGCGCCGCGGCGAAGGCCACGCCACCTCGCTGACCAAGATCCGCTTCGATGACATCGCCATCGCGCGGCTCGATGTGCAGGGCCTCAAGCCCGAGTCCGTGCCCGAGAAGGGCCACCGCGTGATCCTGCGCAACAACGCCAACCTGTCCACCGGCGGTACGGCCACCGACGTGACGGATGACGTGCATCCTGAAGTGGCCGCGCGCGCCATCGCCGCCGCCCAGACCATCGGCCTGGAGATCTGCGGTGTCGACGTGCTGGCCGAGAGCGTGCACAAGCCGCTCGAAGAGCAGAACGGCGGCATCGTCGAAGTGAACGCCGCGCCCGGCCTGCGCATGCACCTGTCGCCGTCCTACGGCAAGGGCCGCAACGTGGGCGAGGCCATGGTGGCCAAGCTCTACAAGCCCGGCGACGATGGCCGCATCCCCGTCGTGGCCGTGACCGGCACCAACGGCAAGACCACCACCGCCCGCCTGACCGCGCACCTGCTGGCCACCAACGGCCTGCGCGTGGGCATGACCAACACAGACGGTGTCTACGTCAACGGCCGCCAGATCGACAGCGGCGACTGCTCCGGTCCCAAGAGCGCGCGCAACGTGCTCATGCATCCCGATGTCGACGCGGCCGTGTTCGAGACCGCACGCGGCGGCATCCTGCGCGAAGGCCTGGGCTTCGACCGCTGCCAGACGGCCGTCGTCACCAACATCGGCGCGGGCGATCACCTGGGCCTGAACTACATCACGACGGTCGAAGACCTGGCCGTGCTCAAGCGCGTGATCGTGATGAACGTGGCGCCCACGGGTTATGCCGTGCTCAATGCCGCCGACCCCATCGTCACGGCGATGGCGCCCAAGTGCCCCGGCGGCATCATCTACTTCGCGATGGACGCGCACAACCCCGTGCTGACCGCGCACCGCGCGCAAGGCAAGCGCACGCTGTGCGTCGACGGCGACGCCATCATCGCCTCCGAGGGCAACTGGCGCGAGAGCCTGCTGCTGCGTGACATCCCCATCACACGCAACGGCAGCATCGGCTTCCAGGTCGACAACGTGATGGCGGCCATCGGCGCGGCCTGGAGTTCGGGCCTCGATTGGGACACCATCCGCCGTGGCCTGGCCAGCTTCGTCAACGATGCCGACAACGCGCCCGGCCGTTTCAATGTGATGGACTACCGTGGCGCCACCGTCATCGCCGACTACGGCCACAACCCGGACGCGATGCGCGCCCTGGTCGCCGCCGTGAACGCCTTGCCGGCCAAGCGTCGCTCGGTCGTCATCAGCGGCGCGGGTGATCGCCGCGACGAGGACATCCGCGAGCAGACCGCCATCCTCGGCGATGCGTTTGATGACCTGATCCTTTTCCAGGACGCCTGCCAGCGCGGCCGCGAAGACGGCGAGGTGCTGACACTGTTGCGCGAAGGCCTGAGCAAGGCCCAGCGCGCGCAGAAGGTCGACGAGATCCGCGGCGAGTTCGTGGCCATCGACACGGCGCTGGAGCGCTTGCAGCCGGGCGACCTGTGTCTGGTGCTGGTCGACCAGGTCGAAGAGGCGCTGGCCTATCTGGCCAAGCGCTGCGCCGAGGTCCAGCAGGCCGCCTGATTCGTGCATCGGTCACGCTGGGCGCACTCTGCGGCCAGCCGCTACGCCCTGCCAGTTGCCCTGGCGGGGCGTGTTTTTTTGGCGATCCGGACAAGCGGCGTTTACCCGCTCTTACCGTCCGGCATGGCGAAAGTGCCATCATGTGGGTTCACTCGACAGCGGAGCCTCGCCCATGCTCAGAGCCTTGTCCGATGAAGCCTTGTGCGCCCTCCTGCGCGAGGACGTGCCCCACGGCGACCTCACCACCCTGGGCCTGAACCTGGGCGACCAGCCCGGCAGCGTCGTGATGGCGGCGCGCCAGCCGATGGTCGTCTGTGGCAGCGAAGAGGCGGCGCGCCTGTTCGAGTTGCTGGGCGCCACCGCCACCGTGCAGTCGCCATCGGGCCGCCACGTGCTGGCGGGCGCCGAGATCATCAGTGCGCAGGGCGGGGCGGCCACGCTGCTGCAGGCCTGGCAGGTCGCGCAGACGCTGATGGCACACGCCGGCGGCATCGCCAGCGAAGTGGCCCGCATCGTCACGGAGCTGCGCGCGGCCGGGCACCAGGTGCCGCTGGCCTGCACGCGCAAGGCCTTCCCGGGCACGCGCGCCTTGTCGGTCAAGGCCGTGCACAGCGGCGGCGGCATCATGCACCGCCAGGGCCTGTCGGACAGCCTGCTGCTCTTGCCCGAGCACCGCGTGTTCGTTGATGGCCACATGGACGACACGGTCGGCCGCCTGCGCCGCTTCCAGCCCGAAAAGCGTCTCGTGGTCGAGGTCAAGAGCCTGCAGGAGGCCTTGGCCATGGCCGAGTCGGGCGCCGACGTGCTGCAACTGGAGCGCTTCACGCCCGAGGCCGTGCGCCAGTGCAAGCTGGCCCTGCACAAGAGCCATCTGCACCCGATGCTGGCCGTGGCCGGCGGCGTCAACGCGGCCAATGCCGTGGCGTATGCCGATGCGGGCGCCGATGTGCTCGTGTCCTCCGCGCCTTACCACGCGCCGCCGCGCGATGTCGAGGTGCGCTTCGCCCGGGGCATCGAATGAGCCGTTCGGGCCGCGCAGGCCGCCTCAGTACTGGATGCTGTAGCGGTAGCCGCGGTAGCTGAACACGGCCGATTTCAGGCGGATCTCTTCGAGCGTCAGCCCCTGGTAGGGTTTGTCGCCTTCATGGAAGACCTGGCTGTTGACGATCAGCATGCGGCTGGCTGGCGTCTCGGAGTACATCGCGCCGCCGATGGTCAGTGGCGGGATCTCGCGGCGGATGTCGTCGGGCAGCTCTTGCAGCGTGGGGACGCGTTGAGGAAGGGCTGCGGTCGCTGGCGGCGTGGTGGTGGTGGCGGCGGGCGGGGCCGTGTTGGCCTGCGCCTGATGCTGGGCGGGTGCCGTGGGCGTGGGCTCGGCGGTGGCGCGTTGGTTGCGCGTGCTGGGTTGCGGCACAGGCGGGCGCATCGCGTACTGGGCGGGCGGCTGCGTGGGCATTTGCGCAGGTGTTTGCGCGGGCTGCATGGTCGGCTGCGCTGGCATCGTCGATGCGGGCGGCGTCATGGCCACCTGTGGCTGCTCCTGCGTCTGCACAGGCGCCTGCGGGCTGGCCGTGGCCGCCGTATCGGCCGGCACGCCAGTGGGCGCAGCCGATGACGGCGCCGCAGGCTCCCGCGTCAGCAACTGCCAGCTCAACACGGCGATCAGGCACAGCGCCACGCCCGCGCCGACCCACACGATGGGCAGCGTCGTCCCGCGCGCGGCAGGCTCATCGTCGTCATCGGGCGTGGGCGCCATGGGCTGCGAGTGCAGGCCAGGCACGGTGCCGCGTTCCCGCTCGGCATCGGCCTTCTTGAGTGCATCCAGGATGTAGGACATCGTCTTATTTCCCTGCTGGCTGCCCGGTCTGCAGACGGGGTTCGCCGATGCCGATGGCGCGGTTGATCTGCATGAACGTGGTGGCACCGACCACGCCATCGGGCTTGAGCCCCTGTGTCATCTGGAAAGCGTACACCCGGGCCTGCAGCGCCGCATCAAAAACCTGCTTGCCATTCGGCGCGGGGCCCTTGTCGATGCGCGCCATCTGCGTGGCCAGCCACTCGACCACCGGCCCGCTCTGGCCGGGCAGCACCTTGCTGTGGTACGTGGGCGGCGTGTGCCAGTAGGTGACGAAGTCCCCACGCCACATGGTGGACAAGGCGAACAGCGGCAGCAAATAGGTTTTGCCCTCGATCTGCAGTTCGGCGGCCTGGCCTTTGAGGCCCGTGAGCAGGGCGTAGATGGGTTGCTCCTTGTCGTCGTGCATGAGCAGCACGACCGGGCGCTCCAGTTGCCGGATCAGCGCCAGCCCGCCGCTGTTGCGGAAACAGGCCAGTTGCTGCCTGGGCGCCTGATAGCAGGGGTCGCCATCGTCGGCCAGCGTGATCTGCCACAAGGGGGCGAGGGCGCGCAGGGCCTGGCTTTCCTTGCGGTAGGCATGGGGGTAGATCTGTGCCGCGTCGACCAGCGTGGATGCCATCGGCGCGGAGGGCATCGCGCCACTGGCGGACGCCGTGGCGGCCGAAGCAGAGGCCCGGGCTGCCGCGGCGCCCGATGCCAAAGCGGCCAGGCCAGGCTTGGTGGCGCTGGTGGCCATGCGGCCGTGCGCGCCTTGATGCTGGCGCAGCCAGGCCACGCCCCCCAGGCTGGCCATGGCCGTGAGCAGCAGGCCGCCCGCCAGCCAGGGGCGCCAGTCGCCGCTCAGGCTGGCGCCGCGCACGCGGGGCGATGCCGAAGCGGCGGCCATGCCAGCCGTGCCGCCGGGCCTGGGTGCGTGGAAGACCTCGTTGGCGGCCTTGTCCAGGATGCGCAGGTCGACACGCGTCTTGTTCTCGGCATAGGCGCCCAGCAAGGCGCGGTCGCACAGCACATTGATGCGGCGCGGCACACCGTGCGTCAACTGGTGGATGCGGTGCACGGTCTTGCTGTCGAACAGCCTGCCGCGCTTGAGCCCCGCCACCGACAGCCGGTGCGCGATGTACTGCCCCGTCTCTTCTTCGGACAGCGCCTCGAGGTGGAAGTGCGCGATCACGCGCTGCGCCAGTTGCTCCAGCTCGGGCCGGGCCAGCATGGTGCGCAGCTCGGGCTGCCCGATCAGGATGATCTGCAGCAGCTTGCGCTCGCTCGTCTCGAGGTTGGTCAGCAGGCGCAACTGCTCCAGCACATCGGGCGAGAGGTTCTGCGCTTCGTCGATGATCAGCACGTTGTTCTGCCCGACGGCGTGCGTGCGCAGCAGGTACTCGTTGAGCGGGTCGACGTAGTCCTTGATCGTGGCCTGCCCGGTGCCTTCGTGCGCGTACGGGATGTGGAACTCGTCGCACACCGAGCGCAGCAGCTCGGCCACGGTCAGCTTCGGGTTGAAGATGTAGGCCACGTTGCAGCGCCGCGGGATCTGCTCCAGGAAGCAGCGGCACACCGTGGTCTTGCCCGCGCCGATCTCGCCCGTGAGCACCACGAAGCCGCCGCCACCGCCCACGCCATACAGCAGGTGAGCCAGCGCCTCGCGGTGGCGCTCGCTCATGAACAGGTAACGAGGATCAGGCGCGATCGAGAAGGGCGGCTGCTTCAGCCCGAAATTTTGCGCGTACATGGCCAAAGCATAGCCTCAGTGCGTAAAGCGCCGCTGAGCGGGCCTGTGGCGCTGTGGGTTTGCCGCATCAGCACTTGTCAGGCGGGGCCTTCAGGGCTGCGCGAGCCAGCGCTGCACGAGCTTGACCCAGAAGGTCGCGCCCAGCGGGATCAGGTCGTCGTTGAAGTCGTAGCTGGGGTTGTGCAGCATGCAGGGCCCCAGGCCGTGCCCGCCCTCGCGGTGCGTGCCGTCGCCGTTGCCGATCACGAAATAGGCGCCCGGCTTGTTCTGCAGGAAGTAGCTGAAGTCCTCGGCACCCATCGTGGGCTCGAACTCGTGCACCTTGTGCTTGCCGACGACCTCGGTCATCACCTGGCGCACGAAGGCGGTCTCGGCCGGGTGGTTGACCGTGGGCGGGTAATTGCGGCTGAACTCGAATTCCGCGCTGGCGCCGAAGGCCGCGCACAGCTGCTGCGCCATCTCGCGCATGCGGGTCTCGATCAGGTCCAGCGTGTCGTTGGTGAACGTGCGCACGGTGCCTTGCATGGTCACCGATTCGGGGATCACGTTGGTGGCCTCGCCCGCTTCGATCATCGTCACGGAGATCACGCCCGTCTCGACCGGCCGCATGTTGCGCGTCAGGATGGTCTGGAAGCCCTGCACCAGCTGGCAGGCGATGGGGACCGGGTCGATGCCCAGGTGCGGCATGGCGCCGTGCGAGCCTTTGCCCTTGATCGTGATCAGGAACTCGTTGCTGGAGGCGAAGCAGGGGCCGTTCTTGATGGCGAACTCGCCGGCGGCCATGCCGGGCCAGTTGTGCATGCCGAAGATGGCGTCCATCGGGAAGCGGGTGAACAGGCCGTCGCGGATCATCTCGCGCGCGCCGCCGCCGCCTTCTTCGGCGGGCTGGAACACGAGGTAGACGGTGCCGTCGAAATCGCGGTTGGCCGCCAGATGCTGGCCGGCCGCCAGCAGCATCGCCACATGGCCGTCGTGGCCGCAGGCGTGCATCTTGCCGTGATGGCGGCTGGCGTGCGCGAAATGGTTGTGCTCGGTCATGGGCAGGGCGTCCATGTCGGCGCGCAGGCCGAGGGCGCGCGGGCCCGGCCGCCCCTTGATCACGCCGACCACGCCCGTCTTGCCCAGGCCGGTGTGCACCTCGATGCCCCAGTCGGCCAGCGTGCGCGCGATCAGGTCGGCCGTGCGCACCTCTTCGAAGCACAGCTCGGGGTGGGCATGGATGTCGCGCCGCAGGCGGCGGATGGCCTCGGCCTCGTCCAGCAACGCAGGCAGGGCGGTTGTGGGCAGATCGGCACGCATCACGGTCATGGCTTGGAGAGCATTTCCAATAAGATTGGAGATATTACCCGCCATCGTGCGGCGCCACCACCCAGCCGCCCCTAACGCCCCTCACACCCAGGAGATTCGCCATGAGCGACGTGAACATCCACCATGCCCACACGCTGGGCCTGGCAAAAGCCCGCGAACTGGCCCAGGAGTGGATCGGCAGCGCCGCCAAGCAACTGGGCCTGAACTGCCGGCACACCGCAGGCGCCGAGCAGGACACCATCACCTTCGAGCGCATGGGCATCAACGGCCTCATGACCGTGACGGGCACCAGCTTCGACCTGAATGTCAAGATCGGCATGGTGATGGCGCCCTTCAAGCCCATCATCGAGGCCGAGATCAACAAGAACCTCAGCCGCATCATCGAAAAAGCCTCGGGCAAGGCCTGAGGCTTTTTGTCTGGGGCGTTGAGCCGATCGATTACTTCTTGAGCGACTCGATCAGGTCGATGTAGGCCTGCTTGGCGTCGTCCTTGGACTTGCCCTTGAGTTCGGCCCATGCGTCGAACTTGGCGCGGCCCACGAAGTCGGTGAAGCCGGGGCGATCGCCCGTGGCATCGCCAGCGCTGCCTTGCTTGTACAGCGAGTAGATCTTCAGCAGGGTGCTGTTGTCGGGTTTGGCTGGCAGCAACTTGGAGTCGGCCAGGGCTTGGTCGAAGCGGGCTTGAAGGTCGGACATGTTCATCTCCTGTAAACAATGGGTCGCTCGGCGGCGACTCGGGCTTGTATCCGTGCGACATGTTAGCGCCCGTTTGCCGCTGGCGGACAAGCTTCCTACCCCATGAAGCAGTGCCAGATAAACCATGGGGACATGGCGGGCTTCTCTAGAATGGCGTCCCTCATGAGCGCTGTTTCCTTCCAGAACATCACCAAGACCTTCGAGTCCGGCGGGCGCACTGTCCGTGCCTTGCAGGGCGTCAGCTTCGACATCGAAGAGGGCGAATTTTTCGGCCTGCTGGGCCCCAACGGCGCCGGCAAGACCACCTTGATCAGCATCCTGGCGGGCCTCAGCCGGGCCAGCTCGGGCAAGGTCGCCGTGCAGGGGCACGATGTGGTGTCCGACTACGCCGCCGCCCGCCGCGCGCTGGGCGTGGTCCCGCAGGAACTGGTGTTCGACCCCTTCTTCTCGGTGCGCGAGTGCCTGCGCATCCAGAGCGCCTACTTCGGCCTGCGCCGCAACGACGACTGGATCGACGAGCTGCTGGCCAACCTGGGCCTGAGCGACAAGGCCGAGGCCAACATGCGCCAGCTCTCGGGCGGCATGAAGCGCCGCGTGCTCGTGGCGCAGGCGCTGGTGCACAAGCCGCCCGTCATCGTGCTCGATGAGCCCACGGCCGGTGTCGACGTCGAGCTGCGCCAGACGCTGTGGCACTTCATCGCCAAGCTCAACAAGCAGGGCCACGCCGTGCTCCTGACCACGCACTACCTCGAAGAGGCCGAGGCCCTGTGTCAGCGCATCGGCATGCTCAAGCAGGGCCAGATCGTGGCGCTGGACCGTACCTCGGCGCTGCTGGCGGGCACGGCCTCGACCATGCTGCGCTTCAAGACCGACCACGCCTTGCCGCCCGAGCTGGCCGTGCATGCGCGCGTCACGGGCCGCATCGTGCAACTGCCCGCGCACGATGCCGCTGAGGTCGAACGCATCCTCGTCAAGCTGCGCGAGGCCCACTGCCATGTCGAGGATCTGGAGATGGGCCGCGCCGACCTGGAAGACGTCTTCCTCGAGATCATGCAAGGCAAGCAGGAGGTGGTCGCATGAACTGGATCGACTCCGTGCAGGGCGCCCGCCCGCTGTTCATCAAGGAAGTGATGCGCTTTTGGAAGGTGAGCTTCCAGACCATCGGCGCGCCCGTGCTCACGTCCGTGCTGTACCTGCTGATCTTCGGCCATGTGCTCGAGGACCACGTGCAGGTGTTCAAGGGCGTGGGCTACACGAGCTTCCTCATCCCCGGGCTGGTGATGATGAGCCTGCTGCAGAACGCCTTCGCCAACAGCTCGTCGTCGCTGATTCAGAGCAAGATCACGGGCAACCTCGTCTTCGTGCTGCTGACGCCACTGTCGCACCGCGCCTGGTTCATCGCCTACGTGGGCGCCTCGCTCGTGCGCGGTCTGGCCGTGGGTGCGGGCGTGTTCGCGGTGACGGCGTGGTTCGCGCCGCCCGGCTTGACCGAGCCCTGGTGGGCGCTGGTCTTCGCCTTGCTGGGCGGCTGCCTGCTGGGCGCGCTGGGCCTGATCGCCGGCTTGTGGGCCGACAAGTTCGACCAGATGGCCGCCTTCCAGAACTTCATCATCGTGCCCATGACCTTCCTGTCGGGCGTGTTCTACTCGGTGCACTCGCTGCCGCCGTTCTGGCAGGGCTTGTCGCACCTCAACCCGTTTTTCTACCTGATCGACGGCTTTCGGCGCGGCTTCTTCGGCGCCAGCGACGTCAGCCCCTGGCTGAGCCTGGGCATCGTGGCGACGGCCGCGCTGGGTGTTTCGCTTCTTGCGCTGCATTTGCTCAAGACCGGGTACAAAATACGGCATTGATTTTTCTTCACCGACCACGAGAGCACCATGGCCAACCCCACGCCCGCTGAAGTCCAGCAATACATCGCTGATGGCCTGCCCTGCGCGCACCTGGCGGTCGAGGGCGACGGCCAGCATTTTTTCGCCACGATCGTGTCGGCCGAATTCGAAGGCAAGACCCGCGTGGCACGCCACCAGCGCGTCTACCAGGCCCTGGGCGATAGAATGCGGGCTGAGATTCACGCACTGTCGATGAAGACCTTGACACCTGCCGAGTGGGCCAACCAGCCCAAGGCGGCTTGAACAGATGAGCAAATCCCGCCAGGCGAAAAGGCCGTGGCGGCTTTGATTGTTTGGTGGGCGAGGCCGATGCCGGCAGTGCTGAGAGCCTTTTCTTGATATCCCTTACCAGGCGCGACCCCGTGTGATGTGTTCAGACGGCAGACATCGCGCCCTTTGTGCTTCATGGACAAACTCCTGATCCGCGGCGGTCGTCGCCTGCAAGGCGAAGTGACCATTTCCGGCGCCAAGAACGCCGCCTTGCCCGACCTGTGCGCCACCTTGCTGAGCGCCGAGCCGGTCACGCTGGCCAACGTGCCGCAACTGCAGGATGTGTCGACCACGCTCAAGCTGCTGGGCAACATGGGTGTGATCGCCGAGCGCCATGCCGACGATGCCGGCCGCGTCACCCTCGATGCCGGCCGCGTCGACAAGCCCGAAGCGCCTTACGAGCTGGTCAAGACCATGCGCGCGTCCATCCTGGTGCTGGGCCCGCTGCTGGCGCGCTTCGGCCGCGCCCGCGTGTCGCTGCCGGGCGGTTGCGCCATCGGCTCGCGTCCGGTCGACCAGCACATCAAGGGTCTGCAGGCCATGGGCGCGCAGATCACGGTCGAGCACGGCTACATCGAGGCGCGCACGCCGCTCGATGCCAACGGCCAGCCCACGCGTCTGAAGGGCGCCCGCATCACGACCGACATGGTCACCGTCACGGGCACCGAGAACCTGCTGATGGCCGCCACGCTGGCCGAAGGCGAGACCATCCTCGAGAACGCCGCGCAAGAGCCCGAGATCGCCGACCTGGCCAACCTGCTGACCGCCATGGGCGCGAAGATCGAAGGGCAGGGCACGCACCGCATCCGCATCCAGGGCGTGGACAAGCTCCATGGCCTGAGCAGCGTCAACGCGCACCAGATCATCCCCGACCGCATCGAGACCGGCACCTTCCTGTGCGCCGTGGGCGCGGCCGGCGGCGACGTCACCTTGCGCAAGGCCGATGCCGGGCATCTGGAGTCGGTCATCGAGAAGCTGCGCGAAGCCAGCGTGGGCATCGAGACCGGCCCCGACTGGATCCGCGTGAAGGCCGATGCGCGGCCCAAGGCCGTGGGCTTCCGCACCCGCGAGTACCCCGCCTTCCCGACCGACATGCAGGCCCAGTTCATGGCGCTCAACTGCGTGGCCGACGGCACCGCGGTCATCCACGAGACCATCTTCGAAAACCGCTTCATGCACGTCAACGAGCTGATCCGCCTGGGCGCGAACATCGCCATCGACGGCCACAGCGCGGTCGTGACCGGCGTGCCGCAACTGTCCGGCGCGACCGTGATGGCCACCGACCTGCGCGCCTCCGCCAGCCTGGTCATCGCGGGCCTGGTGGCCGAAGGCGAGACCCTGGTCGACCGCATCTACCACCTCGACCGTGGCTACGACCGCATGGAAGCCAAGCTGCGCGCTATCGGTGCCGACATAGAACGAATCAAATGATCACGCTAGCCCTGTCCAAAGGCCGCATCTTCGAAGAAACCTTGCCCCTGCTGGCCGCAGCCGGCATCGAGGTGACCGAAGACCCTGAAAAGTCCCGCAAGCTCATCTTGCCGACCACGCGTGCCGACGTGCGCGTGGTGCTGGTGCGCGCCACCGATGTGCCGACCTACGTCGAGCATGGCGGCGCCGACATCGGCGTGGCCGGCAAAGACATCCTGATCGAGCATGGCGGCCAAGATGGAAACGGCGGCCTTTACCAGCCGCTCGACCTGAACATCGCCAAGTGCCGCATGAGCGTGGCCGTGCGTGCCGACTTCGACTACGAAGCCGCCGTCCAGCAGGGCTCGCGCATCCGCGTGGCCACCAAGTACACGACGATCGCCCGCGAGCACTTCGCCAACAAGGGCGTGCACGTCGACCTGATCAAGCTGTACGGCTCGATGGAGCTCGCGCCCTTGACCGGCCTGGCCGACGCCATCGTCGACCTCGTGTCCACGGGCAGCACGCTCAAGGCCAACAAGCTGGTCGAGGTCGAGCAGATCATGAACGATCAGCTCGCGCCTGGTTGTCAACCAGGCCTCGCTCAAGCTCAACCGCGAGCCCATCCGCGCGCTGATCCAGGCGTTCGAATCCGCCATTCCTCGCCCATGACCGTCCAGATCCGCCACCTCGCCACCTCGCAGCCCGACTTCGATGCCGCCTTCCAGAAGGTGCTGCATTGGTCGGCCGAGACCGACACGGCCATCGAAGACCGCGTGGGCGCGATCCTGGCCGATGTGCGCCTGCGCGGCGATGCGGCCGTGCTCGAGTACACCGCCCGCTTCGATCATTTGCAGGCCGACGGCATGGCCGCGCTGGAGCTGGGTCAGGCCGAGCTCAAGGCCGCTTTCGACAGCCTGCCCGCCGATCAACGTGAAGCGCTTGAATCAGCAGCCCGCCGTGTGCGCAGCTACCACGAGCGCCAGAAGCAGGCCTGTGGCCTGAGCTGGCAATACCGCGACGAAGACGGCACCTTGCTCGGCCAGAAGGTGACCCCGCTCGACCGCGTCGGCATCTATGTGCCCGGCGGCAAGGCGGCCTACCCGTCGTCCGTGCTGATGAACGCCATTCCCGCCCACGTGGCCGGCGTGCAAGAGATCATCATGGTCGTGCCCACGCCGGTGCGAAGCGCCGGCGCTGAAGCTTCGCGCGGGTGAAGAACCCACTGGTGCTGGCCGCCGCCTACGTGGCCGGCGTGTCGCGCGCCTTCACGATCGGCGGCGCGCAGGCCGTCGCGGCACTGGCCTACGGCACGGCCACCATCCCCAAGGTCGACAAGATCACCGGGCCGGGCAACGCCTACGTGGCCAGCGCCAAGAAGCACGTGTTCGGCCAGGTCGGCATCGACATGATCGCCGGGCCGAGCGAGATCCTCGTGCTGGCCGATGGCTCCACGCCGCCCGACTGGGTCGCGATGGACCTCTTCAGCCAGGCCGAGCACGACGAGCTCGCGCAAAGCATCCTGCTGTGCCCCGATGCCGCCTACATCGCCAAGGTGCAGGCCGAGATCGAGCGCCTGCTGCCCGGCATGCCGCGCGCCGACATCATCCGCGCCTCGCTCGAAGGCCGCGGCGCGCTGATCCACACGCGCAGCATGGAAGAAGCCTGCGACATCAGCAACCGCATCGCGCCCGAGCACCTCGAGGTCTCGAGCAACGCGCCGCACAAGTGGGAGCCGCTGCTCAAGCACGCGGGCGCCATCTTCCTGGGCGCCTACACGAGCGAAAGCCTGGGCGACTACTGCGCCGGCCCCAACCACGTGCTGCCCACATCGGGCACGGCGCGCTTCTCGTCGCCGCTGGGCGTGTACGACTTCCAGAAGCGCTCCAGCCTGATCGAAGTGAGCGAAGCCGGCGCGCAAGTGCTGGGCAAAACGGCTGCCGTGCTGGCCTATGGCGAAGGCCTGCAGGCCCACGCGCAGGCCGCCGAATTCCGCCTCAAGAAATAAACACCATGAGTCTGCTCGACGTCTTCCGACCCGATGTCCGCGCCATGCACGCCTATGTGGTGCAGGACGCCGCCGGCTACATCAAGCTCGACGCGATGGAGAACCCGTTCACGCTGCCGCCCGCGCTGCAGGCCAAGCTGGGTGAGCGGCTGAGCAAGGTCGAACTCAACCGCTACCCCGGCGTGCGTGTCAACGACCTGCATGCCGCCTTGCGCGCCTATGCGCAGGTGCCCGCCGACCAAGGCCTGGTCCTGGGCAACGGCTCCGATGAGCTGATCTCGCTGCTGTCCGTGGCCTGCGCGCAGCCCGGCGCCGTGGCCCTCGCGCCGCTGCCCGGCTTCGTGATGTACGAGGCCTTCGCCAAGCAGACCGGCATGGCCTTCGTCGGCGTGCCCCTCACACCCGATTTCGAGCTCGACGGCCCCGCCATGCTGGCCGCCATCCGCGCGCACAAGCCCGCGCTCACCTACATCGCCTACCCGAACAACCCCACGGCCAACCTGTGGGACGACGCGGTCATCGCGCAGATCGTGGACGCGGTTGAGGCAAATGGCCAGGGCCTGGTCATCATCGACGAGGCCTACCAGCCCTTCGCCAGCAAGTCCTACCTCGACCGCCTGAGCCGGCACCCGCACGTGCTGCTGATGCGCACCCTGTCCAAGTTCGGTCTGGCCGGCGTCCGCTTGGGCTACATGATGGGCCGCAAGGACCTGATCGAGCAGATCGAGAAGGTGCGCCCGCCCTACAACATCAGCGTGCTCAACATCGAGACGGCCCTGTTCGCGCTCGAGCACGCCGACGAGTTCGCCCGCCAGGCCCAGGCCATCAAGGCCGAGCGCGAGCGCCTGATGGCCGCTCTGGCCACCATGCCCGGCGCCAGGGCCTACCCCAGCCAGGCCAACATGATCCTGGTGCGCGTGAACAATGCCGCAGGCGCCTTCGAGGCCCTCAAAGCCAGGGGCATCCTGATCAAAAATGTGGCGGGCCAGCACCGTTTGCTGGCAAACTGTATCCGCCTGACCGTAGGCTTGCCCTCGGAAAATGACGCGCTCATCGCCGCATTGACCGACATCCTGCGCGAACCCCTGATTTCCAACCCTGCATGAATGCTTCTGACATGGTTGCCCAAGCTGGCGCCGACCGCGTGGCCGAGGTCACCCGCAACACCGCCGAAACCCAGATCACCGTCCGCGTCAATCTGGACGGCACCGGCACGGCCAAGCTGCATACCGGTATCGGCTTCTTCGATCACATGCTCGACCAGATCGCCCGCCATGGCCTGATCGACCTGGGCATCGATGCCAAGGGAGACCTCCATATCGACGGCCACCACACGGTCGAAGACGTGGGCATCACGCTGGGCCAGGCCTTCGCCAAGGCCGTGGGCGATAAAAAGGGCATTCGCCGCTACGGCCATGCCTACGTGCCGCTGGACGAGGCCCTGTCGCGCGTCGTGATCGACTTCTCCGGCCGCTCAGGCCTCGAGATGCACGTGCCGTTCACGTCGGGCAGCATCGGCGGCTTCGACACCCAGTTGACCTACGAGTTCTTCCAGGGCTTCGTCAACCACGCGGGCGTCACGTTGCACATCGACAACCTGAAGGGCGTCAACGCGCACCATCAGTGTGAAACCGTCTTCAAGGCCTTTGCCCGCGCCCTGCGCGCCGCGCTCGAGCGCGACCCCCGCATGGCCGGTGTCATCCCGTCGACCAAGGGCTCACTGTGAGCCCGCGCGCTGTCATGCCATCCATCTGACGCCATGAGCCAGACATCGACAGTGGCCGTGATCGACTACGGCATGGGCAACCTGCGTTCCGTCTCCCAGGCGGTCGAACACGCGGCCAAGGATCTGAACCTGCAGGTCGTGGTCACCAACGACCCCGACATGGTGCGCGCCGCCGAGCGCGTCGTGCTGCCGGGGCAGGGCGCCATGCGCGACTGCATGCGCGAGCTGCGCGAGGCCCACGACGGCGGCCTGCTGAGCGCCGTGCTGGAGGCCGCGGCCAACAAGCCCTTGATGGGCGTGTGCGTGGGCATGCAGATGCTGCTCGACCATTCCGAAGAGCAGGACACCCCCGGCCTGGGCCTGATCCCCGGCAAGGTCGTCAAATTCCGCCTCGATGGCATGAAGCAGCCCGACGGCAGCCGCTACAAGGTGCCGCAGATGGGCTGGAACCGAGTCAGCCAGCCGCGCCATGCCGGCGTCTGGGGGGGCCAACCTCACCCGGTCTGGGCCGGCATCCCGGACAACAGTTACTTTTACTTCGTCCACAGCTACCATGCGCTTGTGGACAATCCCCAACACAGCGCAGGCGAGACCGAATATGGCGTCCGCTTTACCTGTGCCGTGGCCCGGGATAACATTTTCGCCACCCAGTTCCATCCTGAAAAAAGCGCTGAACACGGGCTGGCCCTGTACCGCCATTTCCTGCGCTGGAAGCCCTGAGCCTCCAGTCGTCCTGACCATTTTCTCCTCACTAACCGCACCACAGCCATGCTGCTGATCCCTGCGATTGACCTGAAAGACGGCAAATGCGTGCGCCTCAAACAAGGCGACATGAATGACTCCACCACCTTCGGCGAAGACCCGGCCGCGATGGCCAGGCGCTGGCTGGACGCGGGCGCGCGGCGCCTGCACCTGGTGGACCTCAACGGCGCGTTCGCGGGCAAGCCCGTCAACGAGCCGGCGATCAAGGCCATCATCAAGGAACTGGGCGGCGAGATTCCCGTGCAACTGGGTGGCGGCATCCGCGACCTCGACACCATCGAGCGCTACCTCGACGACGGCCTGAGCTACGTCATCATCGGCACGGCCGCGGTCAAGAACCCGGGCTTCCTGCGCGATGCCTGCACGGCCTTCGGCGGCCACATCATCGTCGGCCTGGACGCCAAGGACGGCAAGGTCGCCACCGACGGCTGGAGCAAGCTCTCCGGCCACGAGGTGATCGACCTGGCCAAGAAGTTCGAGGACTACGGCGTCGAAGGCGTGATCTACACCGACATCGGCCGCGACGGCATGCTCTCGGGCGTCAACATCGAGGCCACGGTCAAGCTGGCGCAGGCGCTGACGATCCCCGTGATCGCCTCGGGCGGCCTCTCGAACATCCAGAACATCGAAGCGCTTTGCGCGGTCGAGTCCGAAGGCGTCGAAGGCGTGATCTGCGGACGCGCCATCTACAGCGGCGACCTCGATTTCACGGCCGCCCAAAAGCGCGCCGATGAACTCAACGGTGCAAGCTGAGGCAGAAACAGACGTGCTGGCCAAACGCATCATCCCCTGCCTGGACGTGACGGGCGGGCGGGTCGTCAAGGGCGTCAACTTCGTCGAGCTGCGTGACGCGGGCGACCCGGTCGAGATCGCCGCGCGCTACAACGAGCAGGGCGCCGACGAGCTCACCTTCCTCGACATCACGGCCACGAGCGACGGCCGCGACATGATCCTGCACATCATCGAGGCCGTGGCCTCGCAGGTGTTCATCCCGCTGACGGTCGGCGGCGGCGTGCGCACCGTCGAGGACGTGCGCCGCCTGCTTAACGCGGGCGCCGACAAGGTCAGCTTCAACTCGGCCGCGCTGGCCAACCCGCCGGTCATCCGCGATGCCTCCGACCGCTATGGCTCGCAGTGCATCGTCGTGGCCATCGACGCCAAGCGGCGTCAGGGCGATGACCTGGCCGCGCGCGGGCCGGGCTGGGACGTCTACAGCCACGGTGGCCGCAAGAACGTGGGCCTCGACGCTGTTGCGTGGGCGACACAGATGGCCGAGCATGGCGCCGGCGAAATCCTGCTGACCAGCATGGACCGTGACGGCACCAAGTCCGGCTTCGACCTCGAACTGACCCGCGCCGTGAGCGACGCCGTGGGCGTGCCCGTGATCGCATCCGGCGGCGTGGGCAACCTCGACCACCTGGCTGACGGCGTGCAGCAAGGCGGCGCCGACGCGGTGCTGGCCGCCAGCATCTTTCACTACGGCGAGTACACGGTCGCACAGGCCAAGGCCTTGATGGCGCAGCGCGGCATCCCTGTCCGTATCTGACGCTGCATTTCGCGTCTCATAAATTCAAGCGTGAAAGGCCGCTCAACTGTGCGGCCTTTTTGCTTGCCCGGGCAAGGATCGCATCAGTTGCAGCATGGCTTTGTCAGGCGGTTCCACGCCATGCAGTGAAGCGGCGTAACCTGCTTATCGGGAATTGACTCTGCCTCCGTGCCAAGGTTGAACGACCGGGCCGCCAGAGGCGGAGCCGGACTTCGAAAGGAGCGTGTCATGCCCCAAACCAATCGCTTCAAGCCGCTGCCACTGTCATCCATGAGCATCGCGCCTCAGCTGCCCAAGGTGCAGCGCTCGGCCCTGCCTCATGATTCAGCCTTGAGCCTTTTGACCGATCTGCATCACAGCGCGTGTGTGGTCGCCAGCCAGCACGATGGCCTGGAGCAGACCTTGCACCTGATGCTGCGTGCCGGCGTGCGGATGGTGTTCGTCGCGGGCGCCGACGGCGAACTCGTCGGCATGGTCACCGCCGATGACATCCAGGGCGAACGCCCCGTGCAGCGCGCGTCCAGCCACCGCATCCCGCACCACGAACTGACCTTGGGCGACGTGATGATCCCCGTCAGCCGCTGGGATGTGGTGGAGCTGTCGCAGGTGCGCACGGCCCGCCTGGGCGACATCGCCGCGACCATGCACGAGCACGGCCTGCGCTACCTGCTGGTCGTGCAGCCCAAGGAAGGTCGCAGCACGCTGCGCGGGCTGTTTTCCGCAAGGCGCCTCGAGATGGCCATGAACACGACCATCGAGCACGACCTGCACTCACGCAGCTTCGCCGAACTGGAGCAGGTGCTGGCCCACTGAGCCTTCGTTGCGGCCTTCGGACCCGGCTTGATGCGGATCAGGCCGGGTTGTCGATGTCCAGGAACTGGTGCGCCACGTCGAATTGCCCGGCCAGGTGCGCGCCGACGGCCTGCACCCCATAGCGCTCGCTCGCATGGTGGCCGCAGGCCATGAAGGCCACACCGGTTTCGCGCGCGTAATGCGCCTGCGGCTCGGATATCTCGCCCGTCAGGAACACGTCGGCGCTCGCCGCGATCGCCTGTTCGAAATAGCCTTGCGCGCCGCCGCTGCACCAAGCCACGCGCCTGAGCGGGCGGCCATCGCCCGGCACGACCACGGGTGGGCGTTGCAAGGCGGTCTCGACATGGCTGGCCAGCGAGGCCACGTCCATGGCTTGCGCGTTCGTGTCTTGCGGCGCGGGGCCGATGAAGCCGAGATTCTGATCGCCGAAGCGGGCATCGGCCGCCAAGCCCAGGCGCAGGCCCCATTGCGCGTTGTTGCCCAGCGTGGCGTGCGCGTCCAGGGGCAGGTGGTAGGCGAACAGGTTGATGTCGTGCTGGATCAGCCTGGCGATGCGCTGCTTCATCCAGCCGGTGATGCGGCCGTCTTGCCCGCGCCAGAACAGGCCGTGGTGCACGAAGATGGCGTCGGCCCCGGCGGCGATGGCCGCGTCGATGAGCGCCAGGCTGGCCGTCACCCCGGTCACGACCTTGTGTATCTCGGCCTTGCCCTCAACTTGAAGACCGTTCGGCCCATAATCCTTGAATCGATCGGCCTCCAGCAGTGCGTGCAGGTGACGGTGCAAGGCATCTCTGTCGATCATGGCTGTGGCCCTTTCTGCCCATGTTGTGGCTTGTGACTTCATGCGTAAAACCTGGTTGATTTTCTCGCAGACGGTGACCGTGGCGGTGGCCGTGTTGTTCGTGGTGTCCACGTTCAAGCCGCAATGGATGGCGGTTGCGCCGTGGCGTCAGGCTTTGCCCGGCGCGACCGTGGCGGTGGTGTCGGCGCCGGTCGTGTCGTCGCGTGGAGGGGCTTCGCCCTACAGTTTCCGCGATGCCGCGCAAAAGGCCGCGCCCACGGTCGTCAGCGTGGTGACCAGCAACTCGGCCGCCCGCAACCCGCGTCGCAACGACCCGTGGTTCCGCTACTTCTTCGGCGAGCAGGAGGGCCAGCCTCAATCCGGCGTGGGCTCTGGTGTGATCGTCTCGCCCGAGGGCTATGTGCTGACCAACAACCACGTGGTTGACCACATGGACGACATCGAGGTCATGCTGAGCGATGGCCGCAAGACCACGGCCAAGGTCATCGGCACCGATCCGGACACCGATCTGGCCGTGCTCAAGGTCGATCTGGACCGCCTGCCTTTCATCACCTTTGGCAACTCGGACACCTTGCAGGTCGGCGATTCCGTGCTGGCCATCGGCAACCCCTTTGGCGTCGGCCAGACGGTGACGTCGGGCATCGTCAGCGCGCTGGGGCGCAACCAGCTCGGCATCAACACCTTCGAGAACTTCATCCAGACGGACGCGGCCATCAACCCGGGCAACTCGGGCGGCGCCCTGGTCGACATCAGCGGCAACCTGATCGGCATCAACAGCGCCATCTATTCGCGCTCGGGCGGCAACATGGGCATCGGCTTCGCGATCCCGGTCTCGACGGCGCGCCAGGTCATGGAGAGCCTGATCAAGGAAGGGCAGGTCACCCGGGGCTGGATCGGTGTCGAGCCGCGCGACCTCACGCCCGAAATGGCCGAGACCTTCAACCTGCCGGTCAAGGACGGCGTCCTGATCACGGGCGTGCTGCACAACGGCCCGGCCGCGCAGGGCGGCTTGCGCCCCGGTGATGTGGTCGTTCAGGTGGGCGGCAGCACGGTGGCCAACACGACGCAGTTGCTCAATGCCGTGGCGGCCTTGAAGCCTGGCGCATCCGCCCAGGTGCGCGTGCAGCGTGGCGGCGATGTGGTGGCGCTCAATGTGGTGGTGGCCAAGCGGCCCAAGTCACCCGTGCAGACGCGCAACCAGGACGATCAGCAGTGAGCGCGGAGCCCAGGGCGCAGGGTCAGGACGCTTTGGCGTCCTGCTGCTCTTCAGGGGCCTGCGTGTGCTTGACGAACAGTTGCGCGGCCCAGATGCCCAATTCGTAGAGCAGGCACATCGGGATGGCCAGCGAGAGTTGCGACACGACGTCGGGCGGCGTGATCACGGCGGCGATCACGAAGGCGAGCACGACGAAGTAGCTGCGGAACTGCTTGAACTTGTCGACCGACATGATGCCCATGCGCGCCAGGATCACGAGCACCACAGGCACTTCGAAGGCCGCGCCAAAAGCCAGGAACATGTTGAGCACGAAGCTCAGGTAGGCCTCGATGTCCGGCGCGGCCGTGATGCTCTTGGGCGCGAAGCTCTGGATGAACGTGAAGACCTTGCCGAAGACGAAGAAATAGCAGAACGCCACGCCCGCGAAGAACAGCAGCGTGCTGGAGACGATCAAGGGCAGCACCAGGCGCTTCTCATGCGCATACAGGCCGGGCGCCACGAAGGCCCAGACCTGGTAGAGCACCACCGGCAGCGCCAGCATGAAAGCCGCCAGCATGGTCACCTTGATGGGCACCATGAAGGGCGAGATGGGGTTGGTGGCGATCAGCGTGGCGCCCTTGGGCAGGTGCTCGACCAGGGGCATGGCCAGCAGGTCGTACAGCGTGGCGGGCGTCGGGTAGATGCACAGGGCCAGAAAGACCACGCCAATGGCGATCACGACGCGGATCAGGCGATCGCGCAGTTCGATCAGGTGCGAGACGAAAGGCTGCTCTGTGCCGTCCATCTCATCGGGGCTGTTGTTGGGATCGCTCACACGGTACTCGGGTTGGCTGGGCGGGGTCAGCGGTGCGGGGTGGGGGCGCCGGGCCTAAAACGCGCGACGCGGGCGGCACCGGACTGGGCATGTCTGCGCACACCATGGCGCTGCTTATACCAAAGCGGCATGGCGCCACGCTTGAGGCGCCAGTTCTTGCGCACGGGCGGGCCATAGCTGTAGTAGGGCGTGCTGGCCGTGTCGTTGTGATGATAGAAGCCGTCCATGCCGTTGTCCGCGGGGCTCAGGGCCGAGCTGGCTTCCTGCAGCCCATCGTTGACGGATTGCCCGACATTGCGCGCCGCGTCTTCGATGTGCGTCTTGACCTTCTTGAGCTCTTCCAGCTCGATGGAGCGGTTGACCTCGCTTTGCACCTGCGACACATAGCGCTGTGCCTTGCCCAGCAACACACCGACCGTGCGCGCGACACGGGGCAGCCGCTCAGGGCCGATCACGATCAGTGCCACGGCACCGATGATCGCCAGTTTGTCGATGCCGAAGTCAATCATGGCTCAGGGATGGCAGGTGCGCCGCCATGACGTCAGGACTTGCTCTTGGCTTCGACGTCAACGGTGTTGGCGTCCGTGCGGGCGGTGTTGGTGACTTGCTGGGGCGGGGGCTGGTCAGCGGACGTGGTACCGTCCTTCATGCCATCCTTGAAACCCTTCACGGCGGCGCCCAGATCGGTGCCGACGTTCTTGAGCTTCTTGGTACCGAACACCATCACCACGATGGCCAGCACGATCAGCCAGTGCCAAATGCTGAATGAACCCATGATCTTCTCCAAAAAACGCTGTTGATTGAAACTGCTTCAATAGTTCGATTGTCTACTGCGACGCCTGTTCCTGGCCGCATATGCTCATGCGGTTGTTGATCAGGCCGGCCCACCCTCGTGCGTTGTCTGGTTTGTTTTGCGCATGGCGAATTCCTCCAGGCCCGACAGGCCCTCACGCCGCGCGAGTTCGCTGATGACGTCGCCCGGCTTCAAGCCCAGGTGAGCCATGGCGACCATCGAATGGAACCACAGGTCGGCGAACTCACCGACCAGGGCCTTGCGATTGGCATCGGAGGGGGCGGCGGCCATGTCTTTGGCGGCCATCACCGTTTCGGTGGCTTCTTCGCCCACCTTTTTCAGAACGGCATCCGTGCCCTTGTGAAACAGGCGTGCCACGTAGCTTTTGTCCGGGTCGCCGCCCTTGCGAGACTCGATGACCTCGGCAAGGCGGTTCAGGACATCCAGCGTACCAGTGGCTGGGGTGGGCGAGGTGCTCATTTGTAAATGCTCGAAGGGTCTTTGATCACCGGGTCGAGGGTGACCCACTGCCCATTGTCGTATTTCTGGAAGAAACAACTGTGGCGGCCGGTGTGGCAGGCAATGCCCGGTTCGTGGCCCAGTTGGGTCACGCGCAGCAGGACGACGTCGTTGTCGCAGTCCAGGCGGATGGCGTGCACCTTCTGGATGTGGCCGGACTCCTCGCCCTTGTGCCACAGGCGCCCGCGCGAGCGGCTCCAGTAGACGGCTTCGCCCAGCTCGGCCGTGCGTGCCAGCGCCTCGCGGTTCATCCATGCGAACATCAGCACGTCGCCGCTCTTGTCTTCCTGGGCGATCACCGGCACGAGGCCGTTGTCATCCCAGCGGATCTCATCTAACCATGTCATGGTGCAGAGTGTAGCAATCGAGGGGCCAGGGCGATCCGTGTTGTTGTCAGGGTGACAATCGGGGTCCGTCAACCGATTTGCCAAGGACTGTTCAGGTGATGCCGCTTTCGCATTCTTCAACCTCCTTGCTGGCGCTCACGATGGGTGACGCCTGTGGCATTGGGCCGGAAATCATCGCCAAATGGTGGCGTGCGGGCCACGGCGGGGCCGTGGTCGTGGGTTGCCCGCAGGTGATGCGGCGCGCGCTCGGGTTTTTGCTGGCAGGCCAGCCGCTCGATGTGGTGGCCTTGTCGGCGCCCAGTCAGGCCAGCGCGCTGGCAGCGGGGCAGATGGGCGTCTGGCAGCCGCCGGGCTTGCCGCCGGACTTGTTGGCCGCGCCCATCGGGCAGGTGGATGTGCGGGCAGGGCAGGCCGCCGCCGCGTGCATCCGCGAGGCGGTCCGGCTGGCGCAGCGCGGGCTGGTCGCGGGCATCGTGACCGCGCCGCTGCACAAGGAGGCGCTGGCGCTGGCCGGCGAGCCTTATCCCGGCCACACCGAATTGCTGCAGGCCGAAGGCACGCCTGCGGGTCAGCCTCCGGCGCCTGTGCGCATGATGCTGGCCAATGCGCAACTCAAGACCGTGCTGGTGACGATCCATGTGTCGCTGCGCCGGGCGATCGAGCAGGTGACGTACGAGGCCGTGCTGGAGACGATCCGCATCACTCACCGCAGCGCACTGTTGTGGGGCATGCCGCGTCCGCGCATCGCCGTGGCCGCGCTGAACCCGCATGCGGGCGAGGGCGGCTTGTTCGGTGATGAGGAGCTGACCATCATCGGCCCGGCGATCCAGGCCGCGCAGGCCGAGGGCATCGATGCTTCCGGGCCACACGCGCCTGACACGGTGTTCATGCGGGCCCGTCATGCGCCTGATCACCCGAGCGAGTTCGACGTGGTCATCGCGATGTACCACGACCAGGGGCTCATCCCCGTGAAGTACCTCGGACTGGATCAGGGTGTGAACGTGACCTTGGGATTGCCCTTCGTGCGGACCAGTCCCGACCACGGCACCGCCTTCGACCTAGCGGGCACAGGGCGTGCCGACGAGGCCAGTTTCGCGCATGCGGTGGAGATGGCGCGCCTGCTGGTGGCCGGGCGTTCGGCTTGAACGCGGCATTTGCCGGCAGGAGTCGAACTCCCGACCTCAGGCCGCCGAGCGCGCCCCCGAATTCAAGGCCGCCAACTGGCGCCGCGCCCGCACCGTGGCGCGCTCGATCAATTCCGATTGCTCGAAGGCCTTGAAGCGGCCGCCTTCGCACATCTTGGCCAGCGTCCGCGCGGTCAGCGAGATGGTCTGCTTGTGCGTGTGGCCGTGGTTGAAGATGAAGAAGTTGCGGCCTTCGCTGATCCAGGTCAGGCGCACCTTCTTCCACTGGCCCTGCATCATCATCTGGTAGGCCGTGCCCTTGTGGATGTGGTGCACCAGTTGCACGCCGGAGGAGGGCGGTGGCGGCGAGTCGAGATTGATGTCGATCTCGCTGAGCGAAGGGTCGGCTTCGCCTGGCAAATCCAGATCGATGTCCAGCGGGCCTTCGGCGACCACGGCGGCTTCGGGGACGAAGCCCGCTTCCTGGATCTCGGTCGGGCTCAGCGCCGTGACCACGGTCAATATCGGCGGCGCCTGCAGGTCTTCGAGCGCGGCGGGCAGCGGGTCGTTGGCCGCCTCGTCCCGGCTGGGAATGGCGATCTTCTCGACCTGGTTCAGGCGCTGCTCCAGCAGGCGCACGGTCAGGTCGTGCGGCGGCGGTGTCTTCAGGCACTCTGCGTGCGAAGGCAGCAGTTGCGAGAAGAAGCCTTGCTTGGCGTCTTCCGCCCACTGGATCAGGGCCAGGCCTTCGTTGAGGTCCTTCATCAACTGCGGCAGCTTGAGCAAAAACGCCTTGCGCAGTTGCGGATTGCCCTTGGGCTGGACGCTCGACGCCAAGTCGTGCCCAGCCTTTTTCATGCGCAGCGCGAAGGGCGAATCGGCACCGTCGCGCGCCGAGGCCATCACCTGCACCTGGCTCCAGATCTGGGCCAGGAAGTCGCGCACGAAGTCGGGCATCTCGACGTCGGCCAGCTCGCGCTGCAGGATCTGCATGTAGCGCTGCTGCACCCGCAGGTCGGCCTCCTTGCCATGGAGCATGGCGGCCACGGCGGCGTTCTCGGCGGCCTCGCGGGCGTTTTCCGATTCGATGAAGGCTTCGAGCTCGGCCAGCTTGGACTCGTACAGGTCCATGCGGTCGAAATCGCCGTCCACGATGTCGTTGACGAGGGCGGTGACGCGCTCCAGGCAGGCGCGCCCCGGGCCTTCTTCGTATTCCTCGAACGAGGCGGACAGCGTGGCGATGCGGTTCACGAAGCGCCGCACAGGGTGCTTGCGCGAGTTGAAGAAACCCATGTCGCCCAGCGCCACGCGCAGCACGGGCATTTGCAGCCGGGCGATCTGGCGCGCCATCTGCGGCGACACCTTCGGGTCGGACAGCACCTGGTCGAACAGGGCCGCCACGATGTCGATGACCATCTGGTCCAGCGCCGCGCCGCCGCTGGCACGCACCAGTTCTTCGCGATGGGCGCGGATCAGGTTGACGGCCATCAGCGGGCCGGCGAAGCCCGCGCCGGCCTCGCCGCCATGGCCTGCCGGGGCGCCAGCGACGCCGAAGCCACCGGCCTCGACTGGCAGCGAGGCGCCAGGGAAGTCGGCCGTCCAGTTGGGCGGCGGGGCCTGGATGGCGATCTGGCGCAGCAGGTTCTGGAAGTCCGGGTTGGCGGCGGGCAGGCCACCGGCGGCCCGGGGCCCGCGCAGGCCCATGGGAGACGGGCCTTCCAGCGGCGCGCCCGGCATCGAGACGCCGAACATCTCGCTGAGCGCCTGGGCCGCGCGCATGTGCGCTTCGGCGGTGACGGGGCCGTGCGGCACGTATCCCGCCTGGCCGCCATGGCCGGTCGGGCCGCCGAAATGGCTGCCGTGCGTGCTGTGGGTGCTGTGGGTGCTGTGGCCGCCAGGCATGGTGAAAGGGCCTGTGTCGCTGCCGAGCCCCCCCGGCGCGGTGGGCGGCATGCCGCCGTGCTGGCTGGTGTTGGCGCGGTTGCGGTTGACACTCGGGCTTTGGGGCTTGATGCCGTGCGTCCGCATGTCGCTGACGATCTGGGCGTAGCCGCTGGCCAATTCGGGCCCGAGCACGCGCCCCAGATGCTGGGACACGACCTGGATCACCTCTTCTTCGCTGCCCAGATCGGCCAATGCAGCCAACAGCACCCTGGCGACCGCCTGCGGGCGCAAGGGGTTGCGCTCGGGGCCGGTGTCGGGCTGCAGCGCGGCCATGTAGGCGTACAGCGCTTCGAGCTCGCCTTCGCATTCGGTCGACAGACTTTGCGCCATGCGGTCAGCCGTGACGCCGCGCTCGACCTCGGCGTTGTCGACCAGCGCCAGCGCCGTCCAATCCGTGTCGCTGAACGCCTGGGGGACGCTGGGCGTGACGCGCGAGGCCTTGTCCGCCTCGACCCGGAACTGCTTCGTGAAAACCGCCTGGACCTGGGCGCTCTTGCGCTGCATGTCGCGCTCGGCACTCATCAGCAGTTGCCGCTGCGCATTGCTGGTGGCCGAGAGGGCCAGGGGGCCCAATTGGCTGGATACCTTGTCGATCGCATTGGAGACGGCCGTCTGGATACGCCCTAGCGCAGTCTCCAAAACGGCATCAAAACGGGTGTCGTTCACGGCACGATTCCAATCAGATCTTTGGGCGAGCCGCCTTGGTGGGGCTACCCGCCAACTGTCCCAAAAAGGGACTGCCTTTGATCGTTGGATATCGGCCGGTCGGCGGCCACCTTTTGTCAGTGTTTCAAATTGTCACGAATTTCGCGCAACAGCAGGATGTCCTCGGGCGTGGGCGCCGGGGCGGCGGGCGCGGTTTGGTGCTCTTTTTTGAGGCGATTGATCTGCTTGACCATCAGGAAAATGATGAACGCGAGGATCATGAAATTGAGCGCCACGGTCAGGAAGTTGCCGTACGCGAACACGGCCCCCGCCTTCTTGGCTTCGGCCAGCGGCAGGCCGGGTGGCTGGTGGGCCAGGGCGACGTAATAGTTGCTGAAGTCCAGCCCACCCACGACCTTGCCGACCAGCGGCATGATCAGGTCGTTGACCACCGAATCAACGATTTTGCCGAACGCGCCACCGATGATCACACCGACGGCCAGATCGACCACATTGCCCTTGACGGCAAATTCCTTGAATTCGCTGAAAAATCCCATTGCTTCACTCCAGTTCTGTTGAGATTGAGAACCCGGGTCAACTGTAGGCGCGGCAGCGGTGGAAACCCGCGTACCGCCAGCCCGTTTGGCGCGAGGTTTGATGCTTCATGTTGCGAAAATGATGCAATCTGCCTTTTCGTTGCGTCTAGGCAAGCTACGTTCTGTCTGGTGGGATCGTGCTGTCATGGTCCGCTAGAATCTGTCGCTGACCCCCATTCGATCGTCCAGTCTTTTCGTCCTAAAAGGATACCCATGAGCAATCAGCCAGTGGATCAAAGCCGTCGGACCTGGGTGACCATGGCCTGCGCCGCCGGAGGTGTCGGCGGTGTGGCCACAGCCATCCCTTTCGTATCGACCTTCCAGCCTTCCGAACGGGCGCGTGCAGCGGGTGCTGCCGTCGAGGCTGATATCAGCGCCCTCAAGTCGGGCGAGATGATGACGGTCGAATGGCGTGGCAAGCCTGTGTGGATCATCAAGCGCACGCCCGAGCAGGTGGCGGGCCTGTCCAAGATCGACAACGAACTGGCCGATCCCAAATCCGAGCGCAAGGCCGATGAGCTGACGCCCACATACGCTCGCAATGAGCACCGCTCGATCAAGCCCGACGTGATGGTGGCCGTGGGCATCTGCACCCATCTGGGCTGCTCGCCTTCCGCCAAGTTCCAGGCTGGTCCGCAGCCCTCTCTGCCCGACGACTGGCCGGGCGGTTTCCTGTGTCCCTGCCATGGCTCCACGTTCGACCTGGCAGGTCGCGTCTTCAAGAACAAGCCGGCGCCCGACAACCTCGAAGTGCCTCCCCACATGTACTTGTCGGACACCAAGCTGTTGATTGGTGAAGACAAGAAGGCTTGAGAGGAGACACACACATGGCTGAAATGAAACAAGCGCCTGTGGGTGCCTCCGCCGGCGAGAAGTTCATGACCTGGGTGGACAACCGTTTCCCGGCGACCAAGCTGTGGAACGAGCACGCGGCCGAGTACTACGCGCCCAAGAACTTCAACTTCTGGTATTTCTTCGGGTCGCTGGCGCTGCTGGTGCTCGTGATCCAGATCGTGACCGGCATCTTCCTGGTCATGAACTACAAGCCCGATGCGGCCACGGCCTTCGCCTCGGTCGAGTACATCATGCGCGATGTGCCGTGGGGCTGGCTGATCCGCTACATGCACTCCACGGGGGCCTCGGCGTTCTTCGTGGTGGTGTACCTGCACATGTACCGCGGGCTGATCTATGGCTCCTACCGCACGCCGCGCGAGCTGGTCTGGATCTTCGGTTGCCTGATTTTCCTGTGCCTGATGGCCGAGGCCTTCATGGGCTATCTGCTGCCCTGGGGCCAGATGTCCTACTGGGGCGCGCAGGTGATCATCAACCTGTTCTCGGCGATTCCCTTCGTCGGGCCTGAGCTGGCGCTGCTGATCCGTGGTGATTACGTTGTGGGCGATGCCACCTTGAACCGCTTCTTCTCGTTGCACGTGATCGCCGTGCCGCTGGTGCTGCTGGGCCTGGTGGTGGCGCACCTGATCGCGCTGCACGAAGTGGGTTCGAACAACCCAGACGGTGTCGAGATCAAGGCGGGCCCCAAGGACGCCAAGGGCAACCCGCTGGACGGCGTGCCTTTCCACCCCTACTACACGGTGCACGACATCCTGGGTGTGGGCGGCTTCCTGATCGTCTTCACGGCCATCATCTTCTTCCTGCCCGAGTTCGGCGGCTACTTCCTGGAGTACAACAACTTCATCCCGGCCGACCCGTTCAAGACGCCGCCGCACATCGCGCCGGTCTGGTACTTCACGCCGTTCTACTCGATGCTGCGCGCCACGACCGACCAGATGGTCACTGTGCTGTGCGTGATCGTCGGGCTGGCCGCCGTGCTGAACTTGATCAAGGGCAAGGGTACCGGCCAAGGCAAGATCGGCGGCCTCATCGGCGCGGCCATCCTGATCGGCCTGCTCAAGACTTTCGAGGCCAAGTTCTGGGGCGTCGCCGTGATGGGCGGTGCCGTGATGATCCTGGCCGGCCTGCCGTGGCTGGACAACAGCCCGGTCAAATCCATCCGCTACCGTCCGGGCTGGCACAAGATCGTCTATGGCGTCTTCGTGGTCAACTTCTGCATCCTTGGTTATCTGGGCGTTCAGCCGCCGACCGAGACCGGCAACCTGGTTTCGCAAGTGGGCACGCTGCTGTACTTCAGCTTCTTTGTGCTGATGCCTTGGTGGAGCCAGTCGGGTACCTTCAAGAAGGTGCCTGACCGTGTGACTTTCCACCCTCATTGAGCGCATTGACCACATCGAAGCAGGAAACACACCCATGAAAAAAATCCTTGCCTCCATGCTGGCCGCGGTCGCCTTGATGTCGGGAGCGGCCCATGCCAACACAGCCTTGGTGCTCGACAAGTTCCCCCCGAGCGTGTGACCGACCTGGCCGCACTGCAAAACGGCGCCAAGCTCTTCGTCAACTACTGCCTGAACTGCCACGCGGCGGCTTTCATGCGCTTCAACCGCCTGCGCGACATCGGCCTGAACGAGAAGCAGATCAAGGACAACATGCTCTTCCCGACGGACAAGGTCGGCGAAGTCATGAAGGTCTCGCTCGACCCGAAGGACGCCAAGGCCTGGTTCGGCGCCGTGCCGCCCGACCTGACGCTGGTGGCCCGTTCGCGCGCGAGTGGCAGCGGCAGCGGGGCCGATTACCTCTACACCTACCTGCGCAGCTTCTACCGCGACGACACCCGCCCGACCGGCTGGAACAACCTCGTGTTCCCGAATGTGGGCATGCCGCACGTGCTCTGGCAACTGCAGGGCCAGCGCGCCGCCAAGTTCATCGAGGAGGAAGACCACCATAATCCGGGCAAGACTGTTCACAAGTTCGAGGGCTTCGAGCAGCTGACCCCTGGCACAATGTCGCCCCAGGAATATGACAGCGCCGTCGCTGACCTGGTGGCTTACCTGCAATGGATGGCCGAACCCATGCAGAATCAGCGCACCCGCCTTGGTGTGGGCGTGATGATTTTCCTGGCCATTTTCACTTTCATCGCCTGGCGTCTGAATGCTGCCTTCTGGAAAGACGTGAAGTGATCTAGGCGCACTCGCTGATTCGTCAGCGGGCGCGTTGTTGGCGCAGTGGTCTGCTGCAAAGCAGTCCCTGCGCTTCGTTGTTTTGTGGTGAACCTCACCACGAGCTTTTTTGGACCTATTGGGAGCACACCGCCATGATGGTGCTTTACTCCGGAACGACCTGCCCTTACTCGCACCGTTGCCGTTTTGTGTTGTTTGAAAAGGGCATGGATTTCGAAATCCGTGACGTGGATGTCTTCGCCAAGCCCGAGGACATCGCCCTGATGAACCCGTACAACGAGGTGCCCATCCTCGTCGAACGTGATCTGATCCTGTACGAATCGCACATCATCAATGAGTACATCGATGAGCGTTTCCCGCACCCTCAGCTGATGCCGGGCGATCCCGTGGCGCGCGCCCGCGTGCGCCTGTTCCTGCTCAACTTCGAGAAGGAGCTGTTCGCCCACGTGAACCTGCTGGAAGGCCGTGGCGGCCTGAAGGGCAACGACAAGCAGCTCGAGCGCGCCCGCGCGCAGATCCGCGATCGCCTCACGCAGCTGGCACCGATCTTCCTGAAGAACAAGTACATGCTGGGCGACGACTTCTCGATGCTCGACGTGGCCATCGCGCCCTTGCTGTGGCGCCTGGATTACTACGGCATCGAGCTGTCGAAGAATGCGCTGCCCTTGTTGAAGTATGCTGAACGCATCTTCTCGCGTCCGGCCTACATCGAGGCACTGACGCCGTCCGAAAAAGTGATGCGCAAGTGATCCTCTGCCTGCAATACCGTCGGCTGCAATGAGCATGTCCACTGACCAAGAAGCCCAAGGGTCCTCCACAAGGCCCTACCTGATTCGTGCCTTGCACGACTGGTGCACCGACAATGGGTTCACGCCCTACCTGGCGGTGTATGTGGACCGCTCTGTTCAAGTGCCGCAGGAGTACGTCAAGAACAACGAGATCGTGCTCAACGTGAGCTTCGAGGCGACCAGCCAGCTCCAGTTGGGCAACGATTTCATCGAGTTCAAGGCGCGCTTTGGTGGCATGGCCCGCGACATCTGCGTGCCGGTCGACCATGTGATCGCCATCTACGCCCGTGAGAACGGGCAGGGCATGGCCTTCCCGGTGCCAACCTCTCTGGGTGGCGATGGTGTCGATTCGCCGTCTTCACCCGATGAGGCTGGCGATACGTTGGCCATGGCGCTGGCGATGCCTGCGGATGCCGCCGAGGAGCGTGCGCCTTCGTTGCGTTTGGCGCGAGCGGGCAAAGGCAGCGGCAAAGAAGGTTCTGCCGCCAAGGAGCGCCCAACAGCCGTCAAATCGGTTGATCTGGACACTTCTTCGAAGCCGAGCAAGTTGGTGGACAACACCGATGGCCCGGATGACACGCCACCTGCGGGTGGTGGGCGACCGGCATTGAGGCGCATCAAATAAGGTCGGATTTCAGTGTAGAATGATGGTCTCCGGTCGCGAAAACGGCTGAAGTTGTGCAGATTCTCGAAGTCTGTGGTGTCGCCGGCTTAGCTCAGTTGGTAGAGCAACCGCCTTGTAAGCGGTAGGTCGTCAGTTCGAATCCGACAGCCGGCACCAATCAATTCAAGGCACACAATGACAAAGGGCCCTACCAAGGGCCCTTCGTTTTTTGTGGCGCCACATTGTTTCTGTGGCGCGCATGCCTCGGGGGCTCAGCCGCCTTGGCCGCCACCCTGGCGCAGCAGCTTGTTCAGGTCGACGAGGTCATCGGCCTTCAAGGTGCCGGCGGCCTGCTTGAGCTTGACCGAACCCACGATCACGTCGTAGCGGGCCTTGAACAGGTCTTTCTGGATGCCGGCGACGGCGTTCTGCGCGTCCAGCACGTCCTTGTTGATGCGCACGCCGACGCGGTAGCCCAGTTGCGTGGCTTCGAGCGCCAGCTTGGCCGAGGCCTCGGCGGCTTCATAGGCCTTGACCTGGGCCAGGCCCGATTGCAGGCCAGAGAAGACCTGGCGCGTGGTCAGGGCCACGGTGCGCTTGGCGTTCTCGACATCGCGCTCGGCTTTCTCTTCGAGCACCAGCACTTCGCGGATGCGGTTCTGGATCGCGCCGCCGGCGTACAGGGGCATGTTCAGCTCCAGGCCGATGGTGGCCGTGGTGCCGGAGGTCAAGGCGGTCTGGACATTGTTGGTGTCGAGCTTGTTGCGCGAGTAGCTGGCGACGGCATCGAGCGTGGGCCAGTGGCCGGCCTTGGCCTTGTCGATCTCGAGCTTGGCCACGGCCAGGCCCACTTCGGCCTTGCGCACGGCAGGCGCCGATGCGGTTTGCGCGACCCAGTCTTCCATCTGGCCGGGGGCCAGGGTTTCGAGCTTGACGGGCAGGTTCAGCGGGTCGGGGATCACGTTGGCGCGGCCGACGAGCTGGTCGAGCGCGATGTGCTTGACCTCGAGGTCGTTGGTCGCGGCGATTTCCTGGGCCGAGGCGGCATCGAACTTGGCCTGGGCTTCGCGCGTGTCGGTGATGGTGGCGTTGCCGACTTCGAAGTTGCGCTTGGCCGAGGCCAGTTGTTCGGCCAGGGCCTTCTTGTTGGCTTGCGTGGTGCCGAGCACGTCTTGCGCGCCCAGCACGTCGAAGTAGGCCTGGGTCAGGCGGGCGGCGAGGTCGTTCTCGGCCAGGGCCATGTCGGCCTGGGCGACGATGAGGTTCTTCTCGGCCTGGTCGATCTTGATCCAGTCGGAGCGGTTCAGCAGCGGCTGCTTGGCGGCCAGCGTGGCGGTCTTGCTGGTCGTGTTGCTGTTGTTGGCGGTGGTGCCGGCGGCATTGGCCGCCAGGCTGCTGCCCAGGGAGCCGCTGAGGTCGCCCGACAGGGCGGCTTTCTGCGCGGCGGTGAGCTCGGCATCGCCATCGAAGTGGGAGCGGCTGATGGAGGCTTTCAGGCCCAGCGTGGGGCGGGCCAGCGCGCGGGCCTGCTCGACCTGGTACTGGACGGAATCGGATTGCGCCTTGGCCGACAGGTAGGCCGCGTCGTAGCCCTTGGCCGCCTGGTACAGGTCGACCAGGCTTTCGGCCTGGGCGGCTGTCCAGGCCGTCATGCCGCTCATGCCCAGCAGGGCCATGGCGGTCGCTTTGCTCAGCGGATGCCACGTTGCAGCCAGGGCATCGCGGGATACTGCTTTCAAATTGACGGGCTTGGACATGTGCGATTCCTCAATGGTGGCGATCTCGGCGGATCTGAACTTCAAAAGTGAAAGCGGCTGGGTTCGGCGAAACCGGCCAGCCGGGTTGCGACGGTGTCGAACAGCTCGTGGCTGCTGAACTGCGTGTCGCTGACGCGCGTGAACAGGGTAGCTTGCATGACAGGGTCCTGACCGACGATGGCCAGCAGGCGGCCACCTGTTTTCAGCTGATCGAGCAGGTTCTGTGGCACTTGTGCCACGGAGCCCGTTAGCAGGATGGCGTCAAACGGGGCCTGGGCCGAGAAACCGGCCGCGCCGTCCGAGTCGACGATCTCGGCGTTGTTGACGGCGGCGTTGCGCAGGTTGGTGCGGGCCTGTGCGGCGAGCCTGGCGTCGCTCTCCAGGCCGATGACGCGGCGGGCCTTGTGGGCCAGCAGGGCCGTGACGTAGCCGGTGCCCGCGCCGATGTGCAGCACGGTGTCGCGCTTGCTCAGGTTCAGGTCTTGCACGAGGCGGGCTTCGACGCGGGGCGCCAACAGGACGCGGCCGTTGCCCAGCGGGATTTCGATGTCCATGAAGGCCTGCGCCTTGTGCTCGGCGGGGACGAAGTCTTCACGGCGAACGGCGGACAGCAGCGCCAGCACCGAGGAGTCCAGGACATCCCAGGGACGGATCTGTTGCTCGATCATGTTGAAGCGGGCTTGTTCGACGTTCATGCTGGGCATCCTAGAGGAGACGGTAAGAGGAAGTAATCCGGATAAAGCAGGGATTTTAAGAAGAGCTGAAGGGATTGGCGGTGTTTTGGTCGTCAATCTTGCATGGCGGGACGGTGCGACCAGCGCTGTTGGAGCCACTGGCTGAAGTCGTCCAGGAAGGTGTAGACGACGGGCACGACCACCAGGGTCAGCAAAGAGGAGGCGATGACGCCGCCGATCACGGCCTGGCCCATCGGGGCGCGCTGCTCGGAGCCTTCGGTGAGGGCGAAGGCCAGCGGCACCATGCCGAAGACCATGGCCAGCGTCGTCATGAGGATGGGGCGCAGGCGCACGCGGGCGGCCAGCAGCAGGGCTTCGCGGCGGGGCAGGGGCGCGCTGTCGTCGTGCTCGCCGCTGTGGCCCAGGCGGGCGCGGTTGGCGAAGTCGACCAGCAAGATGGCGTTCTTGGTGACCAGGCCCATGAGCATGATGATGCCGATGACCGAGAACATGTTGAGCGTGGAGCCGAACACGAGCAGGGTCACGACGACGCCGATCAGTGTGAGCGGCAGCGAGCTCATCAGCGCGATGGGCTGCAGGAAGCTGCGGAACTGCGAGGCCAGGATCATGTAGATGAAGATCACGGCCAAGCCGAGCGCCGAGGCGGCGTAGGTGAAGGCTTCCTTCATGTCCTTGGTGGAGCCGCCGAAGCGGTAGTGGTAGCCGGTGGGCCAGGGGGTGTCGTCGAGGATCTTCTTGATGTCGGCTGAGACCTCGCCCATCGAGCGGCCGGTGACGTTGGCCGTGATCTCGACCTCGCGGTTCAGGTCGCGGCGGTTGATCTGCGTGGGGCCGAGGCCTTCGATGATGTCGGCCACTTGATGCAGGCGCACGATGCGCGGTTTGCCGGATGCATCGGGGCTGGTGGCCAGGGGCAGGTCGCGCAGGTCGGCGGCGGTGCGGCGGGCATCCGGGTGCAGCGAGACGCGGATGTCGTAGTTCTCGTCGTCTTCGGCGAGCCAGCTGCCGATGGTCTTGCCTTCGACGAGCACGGACAGCGCGTTGCTGATGGCATCGACGCTCAGGCCCACATCGGCGGCGGCATCGCGGCGCACGCGGATGTCGAGCGTGGGCTTGTTGGGCTTGAGGCTCGAGTCCAGATCGACGAGGCCGGGCACCTGGCGCAGCTTGTCGAGCGTCTGCTGGCTGAGCTCGCCAAGTGTCTGCAGGCGGTTGCCCTGGATGGACAGCTGGATGGGCTTTTGGCCGCCTACCGCATCGAGCAGGCCGACGTGCGTGACCGTGATGTCGGGCAGTTGGGACAAGGCTTGGCGCAGGGGCGCGGAGAGCTGGTCCACGCTGCGCTGGCGTGTTTGCCTGTCCTTGAGGCGCACGTAGACGCTGACCTGGTTGCGGCCGAGCGCGAAGCCTGTGTTGATGGTCGACAGCGTGTAGCTGACCTCGGGCATCTTGCGGATCAGCGCCTCGACATCGTGTGTGCGCGCTTCGGTGGCCTGCAGCGAGGTGCCGGCGGGCGTGTAGAAGTTGACGAAGGTCTCGGAGTAATCGGCCTTGGGCACGAACTCGGTGCCCATCAGCGGCATGAGCGCGAGGCTGCCGACGAGGCTGGCGCCGGCGATCACGAGCGTCCACCAGGGGTGGTCGAGCGCGGTGCCCAGCAGGCTCTGGTAGCCCAGGCTGAGCGATTCGGACCAGCGGTCGACCATGCCAGTGACGCGGCCGATGCTGTGGTCGTACCAGGAGGTGTGCCGTGCGCCTTGCACATCGCGCGCGATGGCCGGGTCATGCCAGATGCTCGAGAGCATCGGGTCGAGCGTGAAGCTCACGAACATCGAGATCAGCACGGCCGCGACGATCGTGATGCCGAACTCGTGGAAGAACTTGCCGATGATGCCGCCCATGAAGCCGATGGGCAGGAACACGGCGACGATGGAGAGCGTTGTGGCGAGCACGGCCAGGCCGATCTCGCGCGTGCCGTCCATCGAGGCGTCGAAGGGCGACTTGCCCATCTGCACATGGCGCACGATGTTCTCGCGCACGACGATGGCGTCGTCGATCAGCAGGCCCACGCACAGGCTCAGCGCCATCAGCGTGATCATGTTGACCGAGAAGCCGAACACGTACATGAACAGGAAGGTGCCGATGATCGAGATGGGCAGCGTCAGGCCCGTGATGACGGTCGAGCGCCATGAGTTGAGGAAGAGGAAGACGATGGCCACGGTCAGCAGGGCGCCTTCGATCAGGGTCTCGCGCACGGTGTCGACGCTCACGCGAATGGGGCGGCTGTTGTCGCGGATGACGTCGAGCTTCATGCCCGCTGGCAATTCGCTTTGCACCTGTTGCACGACGGCCTGCAGGCCCGCGACGACCTCGAGCGTGTTCTCGCCCTGGGCCTTGATCACCTCGAGCGCCAGCGTGCGATGGCCGTTGAGCAGGGCCAGGCTGTCGAGCTCCTGCGGGCCGTCGATGACGTCGGCGACCTCGCTCAGGCGGATGGGCTGCGCGCGGCGCGTGGCGACGATCAGGCGCTGGAAGTCGGCGACGGATTTAAGGCGCGCGTTGATCTGCACGACGCGGTCGCTGTCCAGCGTGCGCACGCTGCCGGCCGGCTGGTCCTGGTTCTCGGTGCGGACCGCGTCGGCGATCTGCTCGGCGCGCAGCCCCAATGCATCGAGCGCCTGGGGCTTGAGGTAGATGTTGATCTGGCGTTTGAGCGCACCGACGAGGTTCACGCTGCCGACGCCGCGCACGTTCTCCAGGCGCTTGCGCAGCGTGAGGTCGGCGTAGGTGGTCAGGGCCTGCGGGTTCTGCGAGCCGTCGGGTGAGGTGAGGGCGAGCGAATAGATGGGGCGGCTGGCCGGATCGAAGCGCAGCACGCGCGGCTCCTTGACCTCGTCGCGCAGCAGCGGGCGGATGGCCGAGAGCTTTTCGCGCACATCGTCGGCGGCGCGCCGGCCATCGACGTCCAGGTTGAACTGGACGATGACCACGGAGCTGCCTTCATACGAGCGCGAGAACAGCTGGTTGATGCCCGCGACCGTGTTGACGGCCTCTTCGACCTTGCGCGTGACCTCGGACTCGATGATCTCGGGCGAGGCGCCCGGGTAGTCCATCTGCACGGCCAGCGTGGGCAGCTCGATGTCGGGGAACTGGTCGACCTTGAGCCGCTGGTACGAGAACAGGCCCAGCACGACCAGCGCCAGCATGACCATGGTCGCCATGACCGGGTTGTTGATCGACAGTCGGGTGAACCACATGGCGCAGGGTCGCTTCAGTGCGCCGCGCTGGCGGCTGGCGCTTGAACCGGGGTTTGGGCCTGGCTTTGGGACAGGCGCACGGCCTGGCCTTCGCGCACCGTGCCCGCGCCATTGACCAGGATCCGGTCGCCGGGCTGGATGCCTTCGAGCACCTCGGCCATGGCCTGGCCATCAGGACTCAGCCCCGCGCGCGGCCCGAGCTTGACGCCGACTTTCCTGACCTTGTCACCGCTGACCAGCAGCACCTGGTCCAGGCCCGCATCGCGCGAGATGGCGCTTTGCGGGATGGCCAGCGTGTCGATGCGGTCCAGCGTGATCCGGCCTTGCACGAACAGACCTTGCCGCAAGCCCGCATGTTTGGGCAGCGAGAGGTAGACCATCACCGAGCGCGTGTCGGCAGAAGCGCTGGGGTTGATGCGCGCGATCCTGGCCTGCACAGGCGCCTCGATGCCATCGATGTGCAGGCTCGCCGGCGTGCCGATCTGCACCTGCACGACATCCTGCGGGCTCAAGGGCGCCTGCAGCTCCAGGCTGCTCAGGTCGACCACTTCGACGATGCGACCGTCGATCGACACGCGTTCGCCCACCTGCACGTAGCGCTGCGAGATCAGGCCGCCGATGGGCACGCGGATCACGCTGTCCCGCAGGGCCTTGCCGGCCAGCTCTTCGGCGGCCTTGGCCGCTTCGTACGTGGCCTTGGCGGCATCGGCGTTCGAGACGGACGTGTCCAGCGCGTTGCGCGAGATGAAGCCCTGCTTGACGAGCAACTGGTTGTTGTCGAGGTTCTGCTGCGCGATCTGCCACTGGGCCTTGGCCGAGGCGGCTTGCTGATGCGCCTGCTTGAGGCGCGAGTCGAACTCCTGCGCATCGAGCTTGCCGATGACCTGGTCGGCCTTGACTTGGTCGCCTTCGCGCACATTCAGGCTGAGCAACTCGGCCGAAACCTTGGCCTTGACGATGGCCGAGCGCTGCGCGGTCAGGCTGCCCGATACCGGCAGGCTGCGCGTGAGCGGCAGCGTGCGCACGGTGTAGACGTCTTTGTCCATCAGGGCCACGACGCCTGCCTGCGCGCTGGCCGTGCTTTGCGAGAGCGCTGCCTGCTGGGCCTTGCGGCCCATGATGGCGCGGCCGATGCCGACGCTCAAGACGAGCAGCCCCGCGGCCAGGGCGATCCACTTCTTGCTTGATGTCATGGCGTGGCGGGGGGCGATGGCGGGCGCACTTCCAGGCCCCGCATCAGCAACTCGATCTGCGTGTTCATGAAGGCTTCGGGGTCGAGCGGGACGGGGTCGACCGCGCACACGGACGTGCACTGGCGGTACAGGATGAGGAACTGCATGGGCGCGATCAGCGCATGCACAACGGGCGTGATCTCCATCGCGCGGTACTCGCCGCGGTCGATGCCGCGCTGCACCACGCGCGCCAGCAGGTCGTGGCTGGGCGCGACGACCTCGTTCACATAGAACTGCGCCAGCTCCGGAAATTTGTTGGCCTCGGCCATGATCAGCACGAGCAGGCCAGCGGCCTTGGACTCGCCGACCCGCGCCCACCAGGTGTGCGCCAGCAGGCGCATCAACTCCGAGGTCGGGCCGGTGAACTGGTCGACGATCTCGCTGCCCTCGACCAGCACCTGCGTGAGGTAGGTCTGGATCACGGCCTTGAAGAGCTCGTCCTTGCTCGGGTAGTACAGGTACAGCGTGCCCTTGGAGACGCCAGCGAGCTTGGCCACTTCCTCGGCGCGCGTGGCGGCCAGGCCTTTCTCGACGAACAAGGTGAGGGCAGCTTCGAGCAACTCCTGAGGGCGCGCGGCCTTGCGCCTTTGCCGCACGCCCGGCAGCTTGGGCGCCAGGGCGGCCATCGCGGCGGCAATGGGGCAGCCGGCCCCGACCGAGTCGATGAGGGCGGCAGGCGGTTCGCTGGGTTTGGGCAGGGCGCGGCTCAAGGCTGGGGGTTATTAACTGACTCGTGGGTCAGTAATGTAGCCCGCACAAGCGCATGGGTCAAACCGGGCGCCAGGGCGACATCGGGGCTTGGCTATCATGCGCCCATGGACAGACCGCAACCTCAAGCCCGGGCCGACTACGCCCACCTCAGCACCATCACCACGCGCTGGATGGACAACGACGTCTACGGCCACGTCAATAACGTGACCTACTACAGCTACTTCGACACGGCGGTCAACCGCTACCTGATCGAAGCGGGCGTGCTGGACATCCACGCGGGCGAGGTCATCGGTCTGGTCATCGAGACGCACTGCAACTACTTCGCCTCGCTGGGCTTTCCGACCAATGTGGACGCCGGCATCCGCGTGGCCCACATCGGCAAGAGCAGCGTGCGCTACGAGATCGGCCTGTTCAACGACGGCGAGGCCGCGTCGGCGGCGGTCGGCCACTTCGTGCATGTGTACGTGGACCGCGCCACGCGCCGCCCGGTTCCTTTGCCCGAGCCCTTCCTGAAGGCGCTGCGGGCCTTGCAGATGTCGGCCTGAGCCGCTCAAGCACGGGGTACGAAACACGTTCAAGGGGTTAACCCTCGGGCGTTTTTCATGTGTATTCGGTCGCCTGCGCCTATGATTTCCCGATGATCTGAGTTGTGGTGTTTTCAGTTTCCGGAGAATGTTCTTATGAGCCTGATGGGTCAAATGATGCACATGCCCTTGATGATTTCGTCGCTGCTCCAGCATGCGGCGCGTCACAACGGCGACGTCGAGATCGTGTCCAAGCGTGTCGAAGGCGACATGCACCGCACAACCTGGACCGAGATCGAGCTGCGTTCGCGCAAGCTGGCCCAGGCCCTGAAACGTCTCGGTTGCGAAGCGGGCGACCGCGTGGCCACGCTGGCCTGGAACGGCTACCGCCACATGGAGGTCTACTACGCGGTCTCGGGCTCGCAACTGGTCTGCCACACGGTCAACCCGCGCCTGTTCCCGCAGCAGGTGGCCTGGATCGTCGGCGATGCGCAGGACAAGGTCGTCTTTGTCGACATCAACATCTTTCCGCTGGTCGAGAAGCTCGCGCCGATGCTGCCTTCGGTCAAGCATGTGGTGCTGATGTGCGGCCGCGACCACATGCCGCGCGAAACGGCGCTGACCAACCTGCTGTGCTACGAAGAGCTGATCGCGGCTGAAGACGGCGACTACGCATGGCCCACGTTCGACGAGAACACGGCCGCCAGCATCTGCTACACATCGGGCACGACCGGCAACCCCAAGGGCGCCGTGTACTCGCACCGCTCGACCGTGCTGCACGCCTTCGCCGCGGCCCTGCCCGATGCCATGGGCCTGAAGGCCACGGACACCGTGCTGCCCGTGGTGCCGATGTTCCACGTCAACGCGTGGGGACTGCCTTACACGGCCGCGATGGTCGGCTGCAAGCTGGTGTTCCCGGGCCATCACCTCGATGGCGCCTCGCTCTACAACCTGTTCGAAGAAGAGAAGGTGACGATGAGCGCGGGCGTGCCCACGATCTGGCTGGGGCTGCTCAACCATGTGAAGGCGAACGACCTGAAGTTCAGCACGTTCAAGAGCACGATCATCGGTGGCGCGGCCTGCCCGCCCGCGATGATCCGCACGTTCGAGAACGACTACGGCGTGGAAGTGGTCCACGCCTGGGGCATGACGGAGTTGTCGCCGCTGGGCACGCTGGGGCGCTTGAAGTCCAAGCACGCCCCATGGTCGACCGAGCAGAAGCAGAAGCTGCTCGAGAAGCAGGGCAAGGCCGTGTACGGCCTGGACATGCGCATCGTCGATGCCGATGGCAATGCGTTGCCCTGGGACGGCAAGACGCCGGGTGACCTGGAGGTGCGCGGCCATTGGGTCATCAGCAGCTACTTCAATGTCGACAAGTCGCCGCTGCATGACGGCTGGTTCCCCACGGGCGACGTGGCGACGATCGACGCCGATGGCTACATGCAGATCACGGACCGCTCGAAGGACGTGATCAAGTCCGGCGGCGAGTGGATCAGCTCGATCGACCTGGAGAACGTGTTGATGGCGCATCCGGTCGTGCACGAGGCGGCCGCGATCGCCTGCGCGCACCCGAAGTGGGACGAGCGGCCGTTGATGGTCGTGGTGAAGAAGCCCGGCGTGGAGGTGAGCGTGGCGGAGCTGCTGGCTTTCTACGACGGCAAGATCCCGAAGTGGCAGATGCCTTATGACGTGGTGTTCGTGGATGAGATCCCGCACACGGCGACCGGGAAGATCTACAAGCTCAAGCTGCGTGAGTTGTTCAAGGATCACAAGTTGCCGACGGCTTGATGCCTGGGAGACATCACATGCTGAAGTTTCTGATCCCCATCGTTGCCGCCATGGCCGCGCTGTCGGCCCCAGCAGCCCAGGCCAGGCCGGCTTTCACGGGCACCGATTTCAGCGGCGTCTACGATTGCAAGGGCAACGATGAGCACGATGGCGAATACAAGGGCGCCGTCACGCTGAAGCTGGTGCCCGAGCGCAGCCTGGGCGACTACGGCGCCTACACGCTCTCGTCGGATGTGCCGGGCCTGGGCACCTATGCCGGCTACGCGGCTGTTCAAGGCACGCACCTGTCCATGTACTTCGGGCTCACTGCGCCCGACTCGAAGGACTACGGCACCGGCATCGCCTCGTTTGCCAAGGGCAAGGGCGGAAAGTGGACCTTCCACCTGTACTACTTCGAGCCCGCGTACAACGGCGGCAACTACGGGCTCGAAGACTGCGTGCGCCGGTGAGTCAATGCTTGGTGGCGTCGACGGGCGTCTCCGTGTGCATCACGCACAGCCACTTGCCGTCCTTGTGCATCCACACGGACGAGTCTGCCATCTCCTGCTTGATCTGCCTGGATGTGCTGCGCTCAATCAATGACTGCTTCACCTTGTAGGTGAGCACGGCGCTGTCGTCGGTGGGGAACACGACATTCAGGTCGCTCAGCTCGAACGATTGGATGGTCATGGTGCCCTGTTCGGCCATCTGCCTGAACTGGCGATGGTCGAACTGCATCGTGCCGTGCGTGCTGACCATGACCGACGGCTCGTCGAGCATCGACAGCGAGAGGTCGGTGTCTTCGTCGATCATGGATTGCCAGAACTTCTTTTCGAGGTTGATGATGTCGTTGCGGTTGGTTTGCATGTCCGTCTCCTGAAAAGAGATGAGGGAGACTTCAATGTGCGCCTCGATGGGGCGCTTGTGCGTCGGACGGGGCCGCGTTCACGGGTAGGCGGATGCCTACGGGTGCGGTGCCGGCGCTTCCTTTATGCTGGACGCGTGTTCACTGAGGCGGGAGCCAGCATGACGAGCTATGTCGAAGGCGCATTGGTCAAGGACGAGCGCATCGTTCACGTCGGGCACATCAGCCTGTGGTCGCTGTCGCCGCTCATCGCTGTGGGCATCGTCCTCCTGCCCGTGTTCGGCGTGGGCCTCTTCTTTTTGGGCAAGGCCTGGATCCGCTACAAGACCACGGAGCTGGCGATCACGACGCGGCGGGTCATCGTCAAGTTCGGCTTCATTCGCCGCAGCACGGTCGAGATCAACATCAACAAGGTCGAGAGCATCCAGGTCGATCAGGAGGTTCTGGGGCGCATGTTCGATTTCGGCACTTTGGTGATCGCGGGTGGCGGCACGACGCAGGCGCCGATTCCGGGCATTTCAAAGCCCATGGCGTTTCGCAAGGCCTTCATCGAAGCGCAGGAGCAGACGCGGCCCGGCGCCTGAGCACCGTTGCCTGACTACAGGTCGCGCCACAGGCTGATCAGCAGCGCGTGTGGGTGTGCTGAAGAGGGCGCCGGTTGATTGATGAGCGTGGCGTTTTGCCATTGCGCATCGGCGTGCCAGCCTTTGCCGAGCTTGTGGTCGAGGTTCACGGTCCACGACCAGTCGCTCCAGCCGCAAGCGTCGATGCCGGCGTAGTCGCGCCGGTATGCGCGGTTGCCGTAGGTGGCGGCCACGCCGATGCCGATCATGCCGTCATGCAGGGGGATGCCCGATGTGAGGCCCAGCTCCGTCTGCACGCCGTTTTGCGAACGCCCAGAGCCATATGACACGGCGCTTTGCGCGAGGGCCACGTCGCCCAGCATGGCATTGGCGAACAGCTGTTTTTGCAGCCGCGGCCCGAGCCGGGGCTGCGCGTCGGTTTGGTCTTGGCGGGCAAGCCCGAGTTGCGGCCACAGGCGCGCACCCGCCTGCCAGCTGGCGTCGCGCGAGACGTTGAAGCCCGCGCCGGTTTCCGTCGACACGAACCAGCCGTCGTGCCGCTCGTAGTCGATGGCGGGCGTCAAGGCATAGGTTTGATGTCGCCCATCCGGCGAGCGGGGCGTGGACCAATGCGATGCGCCCACGGCCAGGGTGTCTTGCGCGGGTGGGGCTTCCAGCAGGATCAAGGTGCCCCATGCCAGGGCCGCTCGCGGCAGGGTTGCGAGCGCGACCATGCCGGCGCAAACCAGGGCGCGGCGCGGCGTCATGGGCGCGTCCATGTCATCGTGTGGCCCAGCAGCTTGAGGCCTTTGTACGCCGTGACCTTGAGCGTGCGGCCGTCAGGCGAGCGCTGTATCTCGCAGTCGTAGATGGTGCCATCGCCCGGGTCCAGCACCTGGCCCGATCGCAGCAAGCCGTCTGCCTCGCGCAGGCCCCAGATGACTTCCATGCCCTTGAGCGGCTGGTTGTGCCTGGCGCCCGTGCAGGGTGCGCAGGGCGTGCCGTCCAGCAGCTTCTGGTCCGCGCGTGTCTGTTTGATGGCCTTGATGACGCCTCGCCAGACGCCGTCCTGCGAGGACAAGGTGATGAGCGCATCGACGTCGTCGGCGTCTTCGGCGGGGGCGAGCCAGTCGCCGGCGATGCCTGACATGGCCGGGGCGTCAGGCGGCGCGGCCTCGAGCAGGGCTGGCGACATGAGCGCGCAGCAGGCCGCGAAGCCGCCGCACCGTGCCATCAGCCTTGCGCGCATCCGGCGCCTCAGCATGCGCGCAGCGCGATCACCGCGTTGCTGCCGCCGAATGCGAAGGAGTTCGACAAGGCCGCCTTGATCGGCGTGTCGTCGCGTGCGTGTGCGGCTTGTGGGCGCACCACGTGCTGCAGGCCTTCGCAGGCCACATCGATGGCATCGAGGTTGAAGGTGGGCGGCACGGCCTGCCTGTGCAAGGCCAGCGTGGTCGCCAGGACCTCGATGGCGCCTGCCGCGCCCAGCAAATGGCCGTGCATCGACTTGGTCGCGCTGATGCGCACCTGGTGTGACGCGTCGCCGAACAGCTCGCGCAGCGCGCGCACTTCGACCGGATCGCCTTCCTGCGTGGCCGTACCGTGTGCATTGACGTAGCCGATGTCCGCCGATTGCAGTTGCGCGTCATGCAGCGCTTGCTTCAAGGCACGCAGTTGCCCCGAGGCGTTCGGTGTCGTCAGGTGCGTGTGGTCGCAGGTGCTGCCGTAGCCGACGACTTCGGCGTAGATGCGCGCGCCGCGTGCCCGCGCATGGTCCCAGTCTTCGAGCACCAAGGCGGCGGCGCCTTCGCCCAGCACGAGCCCTTGTCTGTGGGCATGGAAGGGCTTGCATGAATTTTGCGGCATGTCGCCACCGGGGGCCAGCACCTGCAGGGATTCCCAGGCCTTGATCACGCCATAGGGCAGGAAGGCTTCCGCGCCACCGGCCATGGCCAGCGTGGCATCGCCCGCGCGCACTTTGCGGAAGGCCTCGCCAATGGCCACGGCCGAAGAAGCGCATGCCACCGAGTACGTGAGGCATTCCCCGCCCAGGCCCAGTTGCAAGGCGATCTGGGAAGCCGCGGCGTTGACCATGCCCAGCACGACTGAGATGGGCGACACGCGTGTGCGCCCCTTCAAGAAGAGGTCGCGGTAGCTGCGTTCGGTGGTCTGCGTGCCGCCGCCGCCCGTGCCCCACAGCACGGGGATGTGCTCGCGCGCGTCCCGCGGCAAATCATCGAGGCCCGCATCCGCCCACGCCGAGAGGCCGACCACGGTGCTCAACTGGCTGACGCGGTCCATCGTGGCCAGGCGGGGCTTGCTCAGTGTGCGCGTCGCATCGAAGCCTGTGCACAGCGCATAGGGCACCGACACGCTGTGCGGCGCCTCGCCGATCTCGTGCAGGGCGATGCCGCTCTGGCCCGCGCACCATGCGTCGAAAACAGCTTGCGGGTCCTGTCCTTGAGATGAGACCAGCCCCAGGCCCGTGATGGCGACGCGGCGGCGGCTCATGCGGCGCTCTTGACGTCTTCGTCCTTGATGAACGGCTCGACGAGCGCGATGACATCGGCGATCGTGCGGGGCACGCCAGCCGTGTCGGCGATGCTGGTGCCCATCTGGTCTTCCAGCTCGAACAGCAGTTCGGCCAGTGTCAACGAGTCGACCTGCAGGTCGGCCAGGGCCGTGTCGAGGTGGATGTCGCTGACGGGCACGTCCGTGTACTTGGCCAGTGCCTGTTGAACCAAGCTCAGCGCGTATGCCGTTTTTGCATTCATTGTTCAATACCCTTTCGGTTTCCAAACAGCGATAGGACCTGGACGCGCTTGGGCTTGGCGTCGGCTTGGTTCCACTCGTCGCTGTGCGAGAGGAACTGCAGCATTTCCGACAGCACGCGCTCTTTTTCGAGGTCGATGCTGATCATGTGATAGCAGTTGTTCAGCAGCACGACGCGCGTGTGCATGGCTTGCACGCGGTTCGCCACCTCGTATGAGCTGCGGGGCGTCGAGCACTCGTCTTCCTTGGCGTGGACCAGCAGGGTCGGCGCCGTGATCTGGTGCAGCGAGCTGCCGCGTCAGGCGATCAGGTCGCGAGCCTTGAGCAGTTCGGCGACACGCAAGGTGGACGCGCCCGCATCCGATTCGCCCGCTTCCTTCATCTGGCGCGCGATCCAGGCGCGCATGCGCTCGTCCTTGAGGCCGAAGGGCTCGCGCTCCTTGATGGCGATGCGCCGTGCGAAGGGCAGGTAGCGTGCCAGGGGCAGCAGGCGTGTGAACCACGGGTTGCCCCAGCCGTCGTAGTGCAGCGACACCGACAGGCACAGCAGCGAAGCCAGCTCGCCGGGCCGCAAGCCCGCCACGCGCAGGGCCAGGGCCGAGCCCAGGCACAGCCCGCCGATCGACACGGTCTCGCATTCGCCGCGCATCTCGTCGAAGGCCTTGAGCGCGCTGTGCACCCAGGCGTGCGCCGGCGTGTGCTGCGTGCCGAACGTGCCGTAGGTGTAGCCCTCCATCACGGGCACTTTGACCGTGAAGCCTGCACGGTGCAGGCCGCGCGCGATGAACTGCAGCTCCAGCGGGCTGCTGCTGAGCCCATGGAAAAGCAGCACCCCATGGCGACCGCCCTTCAGGTGCAGGGCGCGCGGGGTAGACGATGCGGAGGATGCAGTTGGCACGGCTGAGTCCGTTCACAAAACACACGGATCTGCCATCGCGGGAAACCGACGCTCAAATGGCATTCATGCCCATGAGCGCTTGATCACCGGCCGGGTCGCAAGGGGTTTCAAAGGGGCGATGGATGATAGCCACGGCGCTTGTTTTCGTCACCCCCCGTGCCTCGATGGCGCGGCGCATCCAGCGTGCTTTTCCCTGGCGTAGCTTGAGGAAACGGGTGTCCATTGGGGGCTCGAAATGTCGCTTCGAGGGCGTCCATGACCCTGTGCTTTTGTCGGCAGAAAGGCTGGAGAAAGGTTGCCGCGATAAGGGGCATGCGCCGCTGGCGCCACATGGGCGCCGCACATTGTTTTCAAATGTTGTGACAGGTCAACTACCGCGCCGCAACATGCGTTTGCCAAGCATGAATATCCGCATTTCATCGTGGCGGCGTCCCGCGCTGGCGCGGCAACCCTGTTCAGCGCAAGGTCAACAGCTGTTCCGCGCTGTGGCATGGGGCGTGATGGTAGCGGCATGCGGCCTGAGCGCATGCTCGACCACGCCAACGGGCCGTGCCGACGCACATGGCAACGCCGACATGACGGCTGCGGGCAACAGCTACACATGGCTCAATCAGGTCACGTGGGGCGCGACCTCGTCGCTGGTGTCGGGGCCAGCGCAGGCGGGCGACGAAGAGGCCTTTCTGGCGAGCCAGCTGCATCCTTCCGCCACCTCATTGCCTGATGCGGTGCAGCAGCAGATCAACGCGATGACCATCAGCCAGCGGCCCGTGCTGCAGCTCGTGCAGGACATGGAGCAGCGCCGCAAGGACGCCGACGCAACGGCCAATGACGACGACAAGAAGAACGCCCAGCAGGCCTATCAGCAGGAGTTGAACCGCCTGGCCAAGGAGTCGGCCACGCGCCATGTCCTGCGGGACCTGTATTCACCCAACCAGGTGCAGGAGCAGATGACCTGGTTCTGGATGAACCACTTCAACGTGCACCAGTACAAGAGCAACATCCGCGCGATGATCGGCGACTACGAGGACACGGCCATCCGCGCCCATGCCTTGGGGCGTTTTCGGGATCTGCTCGGCGCCGTTGTGTACCACCCGGTGATGCTGCGCTACCTCGACAACGAGCAGAACGCGGCGGGCCACATCAACGAGAACTTCGCGCGCGAGCTGATGGAGCTGCACACGCTGGGCGTGGACGGCGGCTACACGCAGCACGATGTGCAGGAGTTGGCGCGCGTCTTGACCGGCGTCGGCGTCAACCTGGGCGCGGGCACGCCCAAGCTCAAGCCCGAGTTGCAAGCGGCCTATGTGCGTCGCGGCTTGTTCGAGTTCAACCCGGCGCGGCACGATTTCGGCACCAAGCAGCTGCTCGGCGCCGCGCTGAAGGCGAAAGGGCTGGACGAGGTCGACGAGGCGCTGGACCGCCTGTGCCGTCAGCCCGCCACGGCCCGCTTCATCAGCCGCAAGCTGGCCCAGTTCTGGCTGGGCGACGACCCGCCGCCCGACCTGATCGCGCGCATGAGCAAGACGTTCACGCGCACCGATGGCGACATCGCCGCAGTACCTTGCACACGCTGTTGCGCTCGCCCGAGTTCGCGCACAGCGCCGGGCACCATTTCAAGGACCCGATCCACTACGTGATCTCGGCCGTGCGCCTGGCCTATGACGACAAGCCCATCCTCAATGCCAACCCGATCCTGAACTGGCTCAACCGCATGGGCGAGCCGCTGTATGGGCGCCAGACACCCGATGGCTACCCGATGAACGCGGCTGCCTGGGCCAGCCCCGGCCAGATGACGACGCGTTTCGAAGTCGCCAAGGCCATCGGCTCCGGCAGCGCGGGCCTGTTCCGCACGGAAGGGCGCTGCGCCTCGAGGAGCGCGCGGCCTTCCCGCAGTTGTCCAACGCGCTGTACTTCCGGTCCATCGACAAGACCTTGAGCGCCGCCACCAGGCAGGCCCTGGACCAGGCCACGTCGCCGCAGGAGTGGAACACCTTCCTGCTGGCATCGCCCGAGATGATGGCGCGCTGATCGGCAAGAGATGAAGATGCATGAAGAGGTGAAGCCATGAACCGTCGACACTTCATGAAAGGCGCGGGCGCCGCGACCCTGGCGCTGGGCGGCTGGATGGCCTGTACGCGGCGGGGCGCGACCAGCCCAAACTGCTGATCGTGTTCCTGCGGGGCGGCTATGACGCGACGAACCTGTTGGTGCCGATCTCCAGTGACTTCTACTACCAGTCGCGCCCGAACATCGCCATCGCGCGGCCGTCGAGCGACCTGAGTTCCGCCTTGCCGCTTGAACGCCGACTGGGGCCTGCACCCGGCCTTGCGCGAGACCATCTGGCCCTTGTACCAACAGTGGCCAGGCCGCCTTCGTGCCGTTCGCCGGCACGCGAGGACACTATCGCGCAGCCACTTCGAGACGCAAGACAGCATCGAACTTGGCCAGCAACTGGGCGGCACGCGCAACTACCGCTCCGGCTTTCTCAACCGCCTGGGCGACCATGTCGACGGCGCCGAGCCCATCGCGTTCACCGACGCAACTGCCATTGGTCGTGCAGGGCGATGTGAACGTGCCCAACACGGTCTTGAGCAGCATCGCCAAGCCCTCCATCGATGCGCGCCAGAGCCGGATCATCAGCGCCATGTACAACGGCACCGAAGCTGGCGTCAGCAGGTGAGCGAAGGCTTCATCGTGCGCGACGAGGTGATGCGCGACATGTCCGCGGCGAGATGGAAGCGGCCAGCAGGCAGGCCATCACGACCAAGGGCTTCGAGCTGGAGGCGCGGCGCATCGCCAGGCTGATGGCCGAGCGCTACAACATCGGCTTCGTGGACGTGGGCGGCTGGGACACGCATGTCGGGCAGGGCGGCGCCACGGGCTATCTCGCCGGCCGTTTCGATGAGCTGGGGCATGGCCTGGCCGCGTTCGCCGCGAAATGGGCCCGGCCTGGAAGCGAGACCATCGGTCGTGGTGCTCAGCGAATTCGGACGCACCTTCCGCCAGAACGGCAACGGCGGCACCGACCACGGCCATGGCAGCGTGTACTGGGTCTTGGGCGGCGGCCTGCGTGGCGGGCGCATCGTGGGCGACCAGGCCGCCTGTGACGCAGGCCGGGCTTTTCCAGAACCGCGATTACCCCGTGCTCAACGACTACCGCGAGGTGCTGGCGGGCTTGCTGACGCGCCAGTATGGCTTGAGTGTCAGTCAGAGCCAGCAGGTCTTCGCGGGCGTGACCCCGAAAGACCTCGGCTTGTTGTGAGGCCTTGCCAGCGAAGCGTCACTTCACGCGCTGCTTCTCGAGCTTGCGCGCGAGTGTGCGCCGGTGCATGCCCAGGCGCCGTGCCGTCTCGGAGATGTTGAAGCCGGTCTCGGCCAGCATCTCGTGGATGCGCTCCCACTCCAGCGTCTTGATCGAGGTCGTGCGCTCGGTCAGGTCCACGTCGGTGTCGCCCTCGGCGCGCGAGAAAGCCGCTTCGATGTCGTCGGTGTTGGCGGGCTTGGCCAGGTAGTGGCGCGCCCCTAGCTTGATCGCCTCGACGGCCGTGGCGATGCTGGCATAGCCGGTCAGCACGACGATGACCATGTGCGGGTCGTGCGCATGCAGGTCCTGCACGCAGGCCAGGCCCGAGTCGCCGCCGGCCAGCTTCAGGTCGACGACGGCGTAAGCTGGCCGATGCGTGCCCAGCAGGCGCTGCACTTCCTCGCGGTTCGAGGCGCGCAGGACTTCGTAGTCGCGGCGCTCGAAGGATCGGGCGAGGGTGCGGGCGAAGGCATCGTCGTCCTCGACGATCAGCAGTTGGCGTTGGGCTTCCATGGGCCGCTATTTTGACGGCTATTCTTCAGAAGGCATCAGCGAAGCCAGTGGCAGCGTGATGACCACTTCGGCGCCGCCTTCGGGCCGGTTGTGCGCCGCGATGCTGCCGCCCAGCGTGCGCGCCACGTTCACCGAGAGGAACAGGCCCAGCCCGCCACCAGGCCGGCCCTTGCTCGATTCATAAGGCTTGCCGATGCGCTGCAGCATCTGCGGCGTGAAGCCGGGGCCTTCATCGAGCACACGCAGGATCAGGGTGCTGCCGTCTTCGCAGCTGGCCGTGATGCGCAGCAGGCCTTGCGGCGCGGCCTCGAGCGCGTTGTCGAGCACGTTGTCGATCATCTGTTTGAGGGCGGTGTCCGAGATGATGGGCAGGTCGGGCAAGTGGTGGCGGTTGAACTCCAGCGCCTTGACGGGGCGGGTGCTGCGCCAGGCATCGAGCAGCTCGTCGAGGAAGTCGTGCAGGGTGGTCTCTTCGGGCGCATCGCCGCGCGTCTCGCCCGCCGATTGCAGGATGCCCGTGACGATGGATTTGCAGCGGATCACCTGGATCTGCATCTGCTCGATCTCTTCGCGCAGCTCGGGCTCGGCGGCGAAAGGCGTCATGCGCGCCCAGTCGCCCAGGATCACCGAGAGCGTGGCCAGCGGCGTGCCCAGTTCGTGCGCTGCGCCCGATGCCAGCAGGCCCATGCGCACGATGTGCTCTTCTTCGGCGGCACGCTGGCGCAGGTCGGCCAGGCGGGCATCGCGCTGGCGCAGGTTGTGCCCGATGCGGCCGATGAAGATGACGAGCAGCGAGACGTTGATCAGGAAACACAGCAGCAGGCCGGCGTCGTAGTTGAGCGATGGCACCGGGCTCAGGCTGCCTGTGAACACGAGCGGCTTGTGCCACTGCGTCAGGGCGATGAAGCACAGGCTGGTCACGAAGACCATGGCCCAGGTATAGCGCGGCCGCAGCAGCACCGAGCCCACGGCCACCTGCAGCAGGTACAAAAAGATGAAAGGGTTGGTGCTGCCGCCCGAGTAGTACAGCTGGCCGGTCAGCACGGCCACGTCGACCAGCAGGCCGGCGAACAGCTCGCCATTGCTGACGGGCAGCGCCAGGCGGTAGCGCTGCCAGCTCGCGATGTTGAACATGATCAGCACGGCGGCCAGCGTCGTCATCTCGACGATGGGCAGGGTGATGCGCAGCCCGTACACGACCGCGATGATGGCGAACAACTGGCCCGCGACGGCCAGCCAGCGCATCTGGATCAGTTGCAGCAGGTTGTTGCTGTGGGCCAGCCGTTCGGGCGCCAGCGCCACCTCGCCGGGAGGTGCTTGTTCGTCGACGGCAGGTTCAGCGTGGGGTGTGCGCAGCATGGCTGTGGCGTTCTACCACAAGGCGGCGCAGCCGGCGCTCGTCGACAACCAGGTAGCCCAAGGCGCCGGCCGTCATGGCCGCCAGCGCGAACCAGGTCAGTGCGTAGACCAGGTGGTTGTTCGTGAACTGCAGGACGGTCAGCCCGGGCCGTGGCCAGGCCGTGTTCGGGCCTTGCTCGGGGGCGACGAGGTCGACGAAGTAGGGTGCCACGGGCGCATCGCTCAGGCCCTCGGCCTTGGCGATGGCCTGCACGTCGCGCGAGTACCAGCGGCCGTGCGTGACATCGTTGGCCTGCATGAAGCGGCCGTCCGGCTCGGACAGGCGCAGCAGGCCGGTGACCTCCTGCTCGCCGATGGGCTCGGTGGCCAGGCGGGTGGTGCGCTCGCGCCATTCGGGCGAGACGAAGCCCCGGTTGACCAGCACCCGAGAAGCCCTGCGCGGTGCGCAAGGGCGTGATCACCCAATAGCCCGAACCCAGCGCCGTGCTCGCGTGCACGAGCGTTTCGTGCTGGTGCGAGAAGCGGCCGCGCACGCTCACGCGGCGGTACTCGTCGGCGTCGCGTTGCAGCGCGGGCCAGGCGGCCGGCTCGGGCGCGGCCGAGGGCTGGGCGTGCACGTGCTGTTCGACACGCGCGATCAGGTCTTCCTTCCAGGCCAGGCGTTTGACCTGCCAGGTGCCCAAAGCGAGAAACCCCGCGCACGCCAACACCGCCGCGACGGTGAGCGCGGCGAGGGTCGGGGTGGAGCGGGGCAGATGCTGGTTGATCAGGCTCACGGCATGTTGCGCATGGCCGCAGGGTCCATGCTTGGCATCATGTTCGTGTTGAGATGGTAGAGCACCCAGATCGAGCCGGACAACATGATCACCACGATGGCCACGGTGAAAATCAGGGCCAGCATGGACCAGCCGCCTTCGACCTTGGCGTTCAAGTGCAGGAAGTAGACCATGTGCACGACCATCTGCACGGCCGCGAAGCCCAGGATCACGAAGGCCGTGGTCTGTGGCGAAGGCATCACCTTGCCCATGACGAGCCAGAAGGGGATGGCCGTCAGGATGACGGACAGGACGAAGCCGATCAGATAGCCCTTGTAGGTGGCGTGGTAGCCGCCTTCCTCGTGGCTGTCATGCGAATCGTGAGAGTGTTGACCCATTTTCAGAACTCCAAGGCATCACTGAGCGAGGCTCAAAGCGTACCCATCAAATAAACAAACGTGAAGACGCCGATCCAGATCAGGTCCAGGAAGTGCCAGAACATCGACAGGCACATCAGGCGGCGCTTGTTCTCGTGCGTCAGGCCCAGCTTGCCGACCTGTGCCATCAGCGTCAGCAGCCAGATGGTGCCGAAGGTGACGTGCAGACCGTGCGTGCCGACCAGCGTGAAGAAGGCCGACAGGAAGCCGCTGCGCCATGGGCCCGCGCCTTCGTGGATCAGGTGGTGGAACTCGAACAGCTCCAGGCTCAGGAAGCCCAGGCCGAACATGCCCGTGATGGCCAGCCAGCCCAGCACGCCGCCCTTGCTGCCCTTTTGCATCGCGATCATGGCGAAGCCATAGGTGATCGACGAGAACAGCAGCAGCGCCGTGTTGACCGCCACGAGGGGCAGGTCGAACAGGTCGGCGCCCGAAGGGCCGGCCGCGTAGCTGCGGCCCAGCACGGCGTACACGGCGAAGAGCACCGCGAACATCAGGCAGTCGCTCATCAGGTAGAGCCAGAAGCCCAGGAGCGTGCCTTGTTGAGGATGGTGGTCGCCGTTGTCGTAGAAGACCGGCGCACCGTTGGCGGACTTGAAGCCCGCGGCGTGTGTGGAAGCGATAGCCATGATGTGAAGAACCTCGATCGATCAGGCTGCGGAAGCCATGGGCTTTTGCTTGTTGGCGTGCTCGGTGCGCGCCACTTCGTCAGCCGGGATGTGATAGTCGCGGTCGTAGTTGAACGTGTGGTAGATCGACGAGGCGATGGTGGCCACGAAGCCCAGGCCGGCGAACAGCCACATGTGCCAGATCAGCGCGAACCCGGTGCCCGTCGCCAGCATGGCGATGATGAAGCCGGCGGCCGTGTTCTTGGGCATGTGGATGTCCTTGAAGCCAGTCATGGGCTGCTGGGCGCCACGTTGCTTCATGTCGTTCCAGGCATCGTTGTCGTGCACGATCGGCGTGAAGGCGAAGTTGTAGTCGGGCGGAGGCGAGACGGTCGCCCACTCCAGGGTGCGGCCACCCCAGGCGTCGCCGGTCTCGTCGCGCAACTGGTCGCGGCGCAGGTAGCTGACCAGCAGCTGCACGCCGAAGGCACCGATGCCCAGGGCCACGATGCCGGCACCGACAGCGGCGATCTGGAACCAGATCTGCAGCGAAGGGTCGTCGAAGTGGTTCATGCGACGCGTGATGCCCATCAGGCCCAGCACGTACAGCGGCGTGAAGGCCACCCAGAAACCGATGAACCAGCACCAGAACGAGACCTTGCCCCAGAACGCGTCCAGCTTGTAGCCGAAGGCCTTGGGGAACCAGTAGTTGATGCCGGCGAACAGGCCGAACACGACGCCACCGATGATCACGTTGTGGAAGTGGGCGATCAGGAACAGGCTGTTGTGCAGCACGAAGTCGGCGGCGGGCACGGCCAGCAGCACACCCGTCATGCCGCCGATGGCGAACGTGACGATGAAGCCGACCGTCCAGAGCATCGGCACTTCGAACTTGATGCGGCCACGGTACATCGTGAACAGCCAGTTGAAGATCTTGGCGCCCGTCGGGATCGAGATGATCATCGTCGTGATGCCGAAGAAGGAGTTGACGCTCGCGCCCGAACCCATCGTGAAGAAGTGGTGCAGCCACACGAGGTAGGACAGCACGGTGATCACGACCGTGGCGTAGACCATCGAGGCGTAGCCGAACAGCTTCTTGCCGCTGAAGGTCGAGACGACTTCAGAGAAGATGCCGAACACGGGCAGCACGAGGATGTAGACCTCGGGGTGGCCCCAGATCCAGATCAGGTTCACGTACAGCATGGGGTTGCCGCCCATGTCGTTGGTGAAGAAGTTGGTGCCGAGGTAGCGGTCAGCCGTCAGCAGGGCCAGCGTGGCGGCCAGCACGGGGAAGGAGGCCACGATCAGCACGTTGGTGCACAGCGAGGTCCAGGTGAAGACGGGCATCTTCATCATGGTCATGCCGGGCGCGCGCATCTTGATGATGGTCGCGATCAGGTTGATGCCCGAGAGCGTCGTCCCGATACCCGCGATCTGCAGTGACCAGAGGTAGTAGTCGACCCCGACATCCGGACTCTGCATGATGCCCGACAGCGGCGGGTAGGCCAGCCAGCCGGTCTTGGCGAATTCGCCGATGAACAGCGAGACCATCACCAGGCCCGCGCCGCCGGCCGTCATCCAGAAGCTGAAGTTGTTCAGGAAGGGGAAGGCCACGTCGCGCGCGCCGATCTGCAGCGGCACCACGTAGTTCATGAAGCCCGTGACCAAAGGCATGGCCACGAAGAAGATCATGATCACGCCGTGGGCGGTGAAGACCTGGTCGTAGTGGTGCGGGGGCAGGAAGCCGGCGTTGTCGCCGAAGGCCAGGGCCTGCTGGGCGCGCATCATGACCGCGTCGGCGAAGCCGCGCAGCAGCATGACCAGGCCCATCACGATGTACATGATGCCGATCTTCTTGTGGTCGATGCTGCAGACCCAGTCGCGCCACAGCGGGCCCCAGACTTTGAATTTGGTCATCAGCGCCAGCAAGGCGGTGCCGCCGAGGGCGACCATCGCGAAGGTGGCGACCAGGATCGGTTCGTGGTACGGAATCGCCTCAAGGCTGAGGCGTCCGAAAATCAGTTGGCTGAGTTCGGGGGACATCATCGATCTCGCGAAAGATTCAATTCAGGACTGGGCTGGTGATCAGCGCAGGACGATTTCGGTGCGGGCGGAAGGCAGCGCCGAGGAGATCAGCGATTTGTCCGCACCACCTGCGGTGTTGAGCGGCGTGCACAGCGCGGCCACGACGGTGCGCTCCTGCATGCCCTCAAGCGTGGCCCAAGGCTGCTTCGTCAGACCGACGATGCTGCCCTTGCCCATGCCGCCACGCGCGTCGATGGCGGCCATCTGGTTCATGCACATCTTGTTGGCTTCGACGCAGCGGTTGAGGATGGCGCTGTACAGGTCGTCGTCGACCTTGGCGTAGCGCCGGATGCCGTCGCGCTGGCTGGGCTCTTCGAGCTTGAGGTAGCTGGCGCGATCGAGGGACTGGCCTTCGGTCTTGTTCGTGGCGACCCACTTGTCGAAGTCATCGTTGGACAGCGCGTGGAACTTGAAGCGCATGTCCGAGAAGCCGCCGCCGCTGTACTGGGCCGACATGCCCTGATAGACGCCGGCCTTGTTGATGACCGCGTGCAGCTTGCTCTGCATGCCGGGCATCGCGTAGATCATGCCGGCCAGTTCGGGGATGTAGAGCGTGTTCATCACGCGCGAGGACGTGATCTTGAACTCGATGGGGCGATCGACCGGGGCGGCCAGTTCATTGACCGTGGCGATGCCTTGCTCGGGGTAGACGAACAGCCACTTCCAGTCGAGCGCGACCACTTCGACCACCAGAGGCTTGGTGCCCTGGGGAATGGCGCGCTGGGCGTCCAGGCGCTCGAGCGGGCGGTAGGGGTCGAGCTTGTGGGTGCTGATCCAGGTGATCGTGCCCAGGGCGATGATGATGAGCAGCGGAGCGCCCCAGATCATCAGCTCCAGACGGGTGGAGTGGTCCCAGTCGGGCGCGTAAGTGGCCTGCGTGTTCGATGCGCGGTAGCGCCATGCGAAGAACAGCGTCATGGCGATCACGGGCACGATGATCAGCAACATCAGCACGGTCGACGTGACGATCAGGTCGGCCTGCTGCTGGGCGATATCGCCATGGGGGTTCATCACGGTGAACTTGCAACCGGACAGGGCAGCCGAAGCGCCCAGGAGCCCCAGGAGGGTCATCATTCTACGGGTCATGCGAGGGAGATACATCTGGGTAACCCGCGAGCGGGAAAACGAGAGTTGTGCGGCGGGCCCGAATGTATCTTGATTGAGTCGTATCAACCATTGGACATTTTGTCCAAGGCACAGGAGACGAGCTACATGGCCTCCGCTGGCATACACGTTCTTCGCCCTGGGGAGGCCGCGCCCGATGCGCCTCCGATCGAGTCCCAATCCGTTGCGCCTGGTGAAATCGCCGTGGGCGTCGTGATCGGGCGAGCGTCCGAGTACTTCGACTTCGTGGTCTACGGGATCGCGTCGGTGCTGGTGTTCCCGGCGCTGTTCTTCCCGTTCGTCGACCGATTGCAGGGCACGTTGTACGCCTTTGTGCTGCTGGCCGTGGCCTTCGTCGTGCGGCCGATAGGGACTTTGCTGGGCATGGCGGTCCAGCGGCACATGGGGCGCGGCACCAAGCTGACGGGCGCGCTGTTCCTGCTGGGCTGCTCGACCGTGGGCATGGCGCTTTTGCCGACCAGCGAGACCGTGAGTCCCTGGACGGCGGTGTCGCTGCTGACCTTGTGCCGCATCGGCCAGGGCGTGGCGCTGGGCGCCTCGTGGGACGGCCTGCCGTCGCTGCTGGCGCTCAACGCGCCGGAGAGCCGCCGGGGCTGGTACGCGATGCTGGGGCAATTGGGCGCGCCGCTGGGCTTTCTGTTCGCGTGCGGCCTGTTTTCCATCTTGTGGAGCAGCCTGTCGACGGCCGATTTCCTGAGCTGGGGCTGGCGCTACCCCTTCTTCGTGGCCTTCGCGATCAACGTGGTCGGGCTGTTCGCGCGCCTGCGCCTGGTCGTGACGCACGAGTACGAGCGCGAGCTGCAGGCCCACGAGCTGGACCCGTGCGACCCGGCCGAGCTGGTCAACAAGCAGGGGCTGCACGTGGTGATCGGGGCGTTCGCGGCGCTGGCCAGCTACGCGCTGTTCCACATCGTGACCGTGTTCCCGCTGTCATGGGTGGCCTTGCACGCGCCCAAGGAAATCGGCTCGTTCATGGGCGTGGAGTTGCTGGGCGCCGTGCTGTGCGCCGCCGCCATGCCCTTGTCGGGGATCATGGCCGACCGGATCGGGCGCCGCCGCACGCTGGGCACCCTGGCCCTGCTGATCGCGGCGTTCAGCGTGGTCACGCCCTGGCTGCTCGATGGCGGCTGGGCGGGCCGCGATGGCTTCATCCTGATCGGCTTCGTGCTGCTGGGCTTGTCGTATGCGCAGTCGGCGGGCTCGGTGACGTCCAACTTCCTGCCGCGCTTTCGCTATACGGGCGCCGCGCTGACGGCGGACATGGCCTGGCTGGTGGGCGCGGCCTTCGCGCCTTTGATCGCGCTGGGGCTGTCTTCGCGCTTCGGGCTGGTGGCGGTCAGCGTCTACTTGCTGACCGGGGCTGTTTGCACGCTGCTGGCGCTGCAGATCAACCGCAGCCTGTACGCGGTGCGTGACTGATCACATGGCGGCCATGATCTAGGGGGGAGGGCGTTGCCCGAGCACATCACGGTGTTTTTACCCGGATGACGCTCAACCCTTGCAGAAGCGGTGCCACAATGCTGGACAATTCTTACAAGAAGCATTGTCAGATCTAGAATGCGGATCTGATTTGTCCATCATTGCCTGCGAGATCGTCATGAGCACCTCCTACCAAGTCACCGACGGCGTGGCCGTCATCACGCTGTCCAACCCGCCGGTCAATGGCCTGGGGCAGAGCACCCGCGCGGGCATCGTCGATGGCATCAAGCAGGCCAATGGCGACGCGGCCGTGAAGGCCGTGGTGATCATCGGCTCGGGCAAGGTGTTCTGCGGCGGCGCGGACATCAAGGAGTTCGGCTCGCCCAAGGCATCGGCCACGCCCGATCTGCATGTGGTCATCGAGACGGTCGAGCAGTCGGCCAAGCCGATCGTGGCGGCGATCCACGGCGTGGCCATGGGCGGCGGCCTGGAACTGGCGCTGGGCTGCCACTATCGCGTGGTGGTGCCGGGCGCGCAGATCGCGCTGCCCGAAGTGAACATCGGCATCGTGCCGGGCGCGGGCGGCACGCAGCGCCTGCCGCGCGTGCTGGGCGTCGATACCGCCTTGCAGATGATCACGACCGGTGCGTCGGTGCCCAGCGAGAAGCTGGCCAAGGCGCCGGGCCAGAAGTTGTTCGACAAGCTGGTGGATGGCGAATTGCTGGCCGCCGCCATCACCTTTGCCCAGGGCGTGGCCGACGTGCGCCCGCTGCCGTCGGTGCGCGACCTGAGCGTGGCCGCGCCCGCTGACGCCGCTGCCTTCGACAAGGCGCGTGCCGACCTGGCCAAGACGCGTCGCCATCTGGAGGCGCCGCAGCGCTGCGTCGATTGCGTCGAGGCGGCGACCAAGCTCGATCTGGACGCCGGCATCGCCTTCGAGCGCGATGTGTTCGCCAAGCTGGTGACCAGCGCGCAGGCCCAGGCCTTGCGCCATGCCTTCTTCGGCGAGCGCGCGGCCAGCAAGATCCCCGATGTGCCCGACAGCACGCCCACGCGCGCCATCGACAAGGTGGCCGTGATCGGTGCGGGCACGATGGGCGGCGGCATCACGATGTGCTTCCTCAATGCGGGCGTGCCCGTCGTGCTGCTGGAGATGAAGCAGGAGGCCATCGACCGCGGCGTGGGCATCATCCGCAAGAACTACGAAGCGCAGGTCGCCAAGGGCAAGCTGGCGCAGGACAAGTACGAGCAGCGCATGAGCCTCTTGAGCACGACGCTGAGCTACGACGACATCGCGCAGGCCGACATGGTCATCGAGGCCGTGTTCGAAGACCTGGGCGTGAAGTCGCAGGTCTTCACCAAGCTGGACGCGATCATGAAGCAGGGCGCCATCCTCGCGTCCAACACATCGACGCTGGACGTGGACAAGATCGCCGAGGTGACCAAGCGCCCCGGCGACGTCGTGGGCCTGCACTTCTTCAGCCCGGCCAATGTGATGCGCCTGCTCGAGGTCGTGCGCAGCAAGCACACGGCCAAGGACGTGATGGCCACGGTCATGCAGGTGGCCAAGAAGATCAAGAAGGTGGCGGTGGTGTCGGGCGTGTGCGATGGCTTCATCGGCAACCGCATGTTCGAGCAGTACGTGCGCCAGGGTTTCATGCTGGTCGAAGAGGGCGCCACCGTGCAGCAGGTGGACAAGGCCGCCGAGGCCTTCGGCTGGGCCATGGGCCCGTTCCGCGTGGGCGATCTGGCCGGCAACGACATTGGTTACGCGATCCGCAAGCGCCGCCGCGTCGAGCAGCCCGATGTGCAGTACAGCCCCGTGCCCGATGCCATCTGCGATCTGGGCCGTTTCGGCCAGAAGGTGGGCAAGGGCTGGTACGACTACGAAGCCGGCAAACGCGAGCCCGTGCCTTCGGCAGAGGTGCAGGCTTGCATCGACAAGGTGCGTGCCGACAAGGGCATCACGCCGCGCGCCATCAGCGACGAAGAGATCGTCAACCGCCTGATGCTGGCGCTGGTCAACGAAGGTGCGCACATCCTCGAAGAAGGCATCGCCAACAAGGCCTCCGACATCGACATGGTCTACCTGACGGGCTATGGCTTCCCGGTCTACCGCGGCGGCCCGATGCTGTTCGCCGACATGATGGGCCTGCCCAAGGCCGTGGCGCTGATGAAGCAGTTCCAGCAGAACCCGCTGGACGATGCCAAGTTCTGGGAGCCCGCGCCGCTGCTGGCCAAGCTGGCCGCCGATGGCGCACGCTTCACAAGCGGCAAGTGAGCTGCGCGGTCATGACGCCATGATCCGATGATCGGCCAGGTCTGCACGGCACGCGCCATGCAGGCCTTTTTTTCGAACCAGAGTTGACGACACCATGACCCACCGCGCCACCATCGACTTCCTGCTGCACGACTGGCTCAAGGCCGAAGCGCTGTGCCAGCGCGAGCGCCACGCCGAGCACAACCGCGAGACCTTCGATGCCGTGCTCGATTTGAGCGAGAAGATCGCCGGCGAGCAGTTCGCGCCCATCAACCGCCTGACCGACATCCACGAGCCCGAGTTCGACGGCGTGACGGTGACCCTGCCCAAAGAGACGCCCGTGGCCATGCGGGTTTTCAACGACTCGGGCCTGATGGCGGGCAGCAAGGACGCCGAGCTGGGCGGCATGCAACTGCCGACCGTGGTCGAGATCGCCTCGATGAGCTTTTTCTACAAGGCGAGCGTGTCGCTGGCCGCGTACCCGATGCTGACGCGTGGCAACGCCAACACGATCCTGGCGCATGGCACGCCCACGCAGGTCGATGTGTTCGCCAAGAGCAGCTTCACGGGCCGGACCTTCGGCACGATGTGCCTGAGCGAGCCGCAGGCAGGCTCGAGCTTGTCCGACATCGCGACCAAGGCTGTGCCCGATGTGCATGGCGACGGCCATGGGCCTTCCAACTGGACCGAGGACAAGCTCGGCCCACGCTACCGCCTGACGGGCAACAAGATGTGGATCTCGGGCGGCGAGCACGAGATGGGCGAGAACATCGTGCACCTGGTGCTGGCCAAGATCCCTGGCGAGGACGGCAAGCCCGTGCCGGGCGTGAAGGGCATCTCGCTGTTCATCGTGCCGCGCAAGCTGGTGGCGCAAGATGGTTCGATCACAGATCAACGCAACGATGTGGCGCTGGCGGGCCTGAACCACAAGTGCGGCTACCGCGGCACGGTCAACACGCTGCTGAACTTTGGCGAAGGCAAGTTCCCGGTCCATGGTCAGCCAGGGGCCGTGGGCTACCTCATCGGCAAGCAGGGCGAAGGCCTCAAGTGCATGTTCACGTTGATGAACGAGGCGCGCATCAGCGTGGGCCTGGGCGCGACCATGCTGGGCTATGCGGGCTTCGAGGCATCGCTCGAATACGCCAAGCAGCGTCCGCAAGGCCGCCATGCCAGCGCGGGCGGCAAGAACCACAGCGCGCCGCAGATCCCCATCATCGAACACACGGACGTCAAGCGCATGCTGATGATGCAAAAGGCGATCGCCGAAGGCGGCCTCGCGCTGGGCCTGCTGTGCGCGCAACTGGTCGACGACGAGCACACGGGCACGGGCGATGAAGCCGAGAAGGCCGGCCTGCTGCTGGAGCTGCTCACGCCGATCGCCAAGAGCTGGCCCAGCGAATGGGCGCAGGAGGCCAACAGCCTGGCCATCCAGATCCTGGGCGGTTATGGCTACACGCGCGACTTCCCCGTCGAGCAGTTCTGGCGCGACAACCGCCTCAACATGATCCACGAAGGCACGCACGGCATCCAGGGCCTGGACCTGCTGGGCCGCAAGGTCGTGATGAACGGCGGCAAGGCCTTGAGCGTGCTGGCCGAGCGCATCAGCGAAACGATCCAGAAGGCGGGGCATGTCGAGGGCCTGGCCGTGCATGCCAATGCGCTGGCGCAGGCATTGCAGAAGATCGGTGCCACGACCAAGGCGGCCTGGTCCACGGGCGTGCCCGAAGAAGCCCTGGCCAATGCCACGCCGTACCTGCAGGCGTTCGGGCACACGGTGCTGGCGTGGATCTGGCTGGAGCTGGCCCTGGCCGCCAAGGCCGCACAAGCTGCAGGGCCGTGGGACAAGGGCCCGCTGGGCGCCGGCTTCCTCAAGGGCAAGCTGGCCTGCGCCGACTACTTCTTCAACTTCGAGTTGCCCAAGAATCGACGCCTGGCTGGGCGTGGTCGCCCGGCGCGACCTCACCTGCGCGCAAGCCCAGGCCGACTGGTTCTGACCTCATCCACCTTTTCAAAGAAGCGAGACAAGACATGCTCAGACACATCGTGATGTGGACGCTCAAAAGCCCCGAGGACGCGCCCAAGGTCAAGGCCCTGCTCGACAGCTGCAAGGGCATCGTGCCCGGCATGCAAGAGTTCGACGTGGGCATCAAGACCGATGGCCTCGAGGCCAATTGCGACGTGGTGCTCGTGTCGACGTTCGCCGATGCGGCGGCGCTGGCCGCGTACGTGCCGCACCCGCACCATCAAGGCGTGGTCGCGCAGATCAAGGCCATGGCCGCCACGCGCCACGTGGTCGACTACAACGTTTGAGGCCGTCACCATGAGCGAAGCACGCAAGGCCACCCAACTCTTCGACCTGACGGGCAAGACGGCCCTGGTCACCGGCGGCTCGCGCGGCCTGGGGCTGCAGATGGCCCATGCATTGGGCGAAGCGGGTGCCAAGGTCCTGATCAGCTCTCGCAAGTCGGCCGACCTCGAGCAGGCCGTGATGGCGCTGCAGGATGCCGGCATCGATGCGCGCTGGATCGCTGCCGACGCCGGCAAGGCTGAAGACATCCAGCGCCTGGCCAGCGAAACGCTCGAGCGCATGGGCGACATCGACATCCTCGTCAACAACGCCGGCGCCACCTGGGGTGCGCCCGCGCAGGACCATCCGCTCGATGCCTGGGACAAGGTCATGAACCTGAACGTGCGCGGCTACTTCCTGCTGTCGCAAGCCATCGCCAAGGCCAGCATGATCCCGCGCAAGCAAGGTCGCATCATCAACGTGGCCTCCATCGCGGGCCTGGGCGGCAACCCGCCTTTCATGCAGACCATCGCCTACAACACGAGCAAGGGCGCCGTCGTGAATTTCACACGTGCGCTGGCCTGCGCCGTCTCGCACGGGCGATCCCACGGATCGGGCGGCGCGCCCTTCTTGCACGACGGTTGATCGGCGCGCGCCTCGGGCATCGACGAGTTGCCGTGATCCGCCGAGAGGAGCACGCGCACGGGGCCGACGCGCCCCTCGAGCTTCGTGAGGAAGGCGCCGAGGTTCTGATCGAGCTTGTAGAGCTGATCCCAGGCCTCCCACGAGTCCGGCCCGAACACGTGCCCGATGACGTCGCACGACGAGATGCTGACGAGGAGGAGCGTCGGTCGATCCGGCTTGTACTCGGCGTCGATTGCCGCCCACGCGAGATCGAAAGATCACGGCGTCGTTCTGCGGCGACGCGCGGAACGCGTTGCCGTTCTTGATCGGATGAGGGAAGACCGTCCCCATCTTCTCGAGATTGCCTTCGCCCTTCGCGTCGTCGGGCACCTTCGCGTGCGCCTTGACCCAGCTTGGGTCCGAGAGGGTCCAGGGCGACGAGCGCGCCTTCGCGACGGCCTGCGCGTCGCCGATCGGCCCCGCCCACGGCGGAAAGGACTCCGCGAACGCCGTCGACGTGACGAACTGGTCTTGCCACGAGTCGAACCACAAGACATGCGACGGCTTCTTGCCCGCAGGCATGATTGCGCCGCGATCCTTCACGGACACGCTGACGACGAGCGCGTCCGGACGCGCTGCGCGGAGCTTGTCGGCGACGGTCGGCGCGCGGAGCCGCGCGGCCGACGCTCCCGGCGCGGAGACGACGCCCTTCGCCGTGACGAGCTTCGTCGACGGGTCGATCAAGAACGAGACCCGATTGCCCTCGGCGTTCGGCACCTCGTTGCCGAAGATCCCAGACTCCGCAGGTGTGACTCCCGTGTGGAGCGACGCGTGCCCCGGAGCCGTGTCCGTCACGGCGTACGGATAGCGGACGTTTCTCACCCACGTGCCCTCGCGGCGGAGGCGCGCGATCCCACCCTCGGGCGGACAGCTCGGGGAAGCGCGTCGCCGCGACCCACGCCGAGAGCTGATCCACGACGATCGCGACGACCACAGGCTCGCGCTTCGGAGGAGCAGCCGCGGAGGACTTCGGTAGCGGAGGCGGCGTCGCCGGCGGCGTGGGCGAAGGGCAATCGCACGCGATCGCGAGGAGCGCCGAGAGCACGAAGATTCGAGATCCGCCCGCGCACGATGACCCCGGAATGGCACTAGCCCAGCGGCGCGCCAAGGGCGTTCGCACATGGTACGATTCGCCCATGCGTATCGATCTCTTCTTCCTCGCTTCGTTCTTGGTCACGACGGCTTCGGGCGCGGCGGTCCTCGCCTGCGGTGACGACGACAACGGCGGCAAAACCGGCGTCGACGGCGGCGGCAGCGAGACCGGCACCGACTCGCAAACGCCGGTCACCGGCACGAAGCAGACCGGAAAGACTCATCGTCGCGCTCCAGAACGTGCCGCTCGGCGGCGCGAAGACGTAGAAGATCGGTCAGAACAGCGCGACGACGAAGGACGACGGCACGTACGAGATCGGCATCACGAAGAGCTCGCCGTTCATCATGAGCGTGACCGCCGAGGATATTACAAGCTGAACGAGCAAGAGTACTCGGTGAACAAGGACACCTACGATTCCGCGGCGAGACCTCGCTCCTCGCCAAGTCGGTCGCGAACACGCTCCTCTCGTTCTTGCAGGGCCGCGACGCCGCGAAGGGCATCCTCGTCGTGCGCGTCCTCCCATCGCGCCGTGCACGACCGAAGAGGGTGCGACCGTCGCGCTCGATCCGCCGGGGCGAATCGCAGGTGAAGTACATCCTCAACGGGACGCCTTCGAACACGCAGACGTCCGTGAAGAAGGGCGAAGCGTTCTCGGCGGTCATCTACAACGTCGAGCCCGGAGCGGCCGTGAAGGTCGCGGTCAATTCGCCCTTCGTGCAAACAGCAGGCGTTCCCCGTCGACTACTCCGACGTGACGTACACGGGTCAGAACCAGAAGATCGAAGCGGGCGAGGTCATCTCGTTCATGCGCGTCTTCGTGAAAGACGCGCTCTCGTCGGCCGACGCCGGCAGCGACGCGTCCGACGCCGCCGCGGAGTGACAAGAGGCCCATTTTCTGCGGCCAATCGTGGGCGTGTTGATTTTGTTCGTCACACGCGCGGCGAGGCTGCGTTGTTCCTTCCAGAGACGCGGGACGACCCGCCGTAAAGGAGCCACGCATGAAGACCTCGATCCTCGCCGCCGTCGCCATGTTCGCCACGATCGCCTGCGGAAGCGCGTCGACCTCCGAGTCGCCCGCGGGCACGACGCAGTCGGCCTCCACCGCGATCCGTCGCGCATCCAGGGCACGTGGGTCTTCGTCCTCGAGTCCTCGGAGGTCGCCGGCGCGATCCGTGAAGAGTGCAAGAAGGACAGCGCCGGCGACGCGGCGAAGGCCGACGCGTGCTACGCGCGCATCAAGACGCAGGCGGGCAAGGAGAAGATCCGCTTCGCGAAGGACGCGAGCGGCAAGATGGTTTGGCGCTCCTTCGGCCAGGACGAAGGAAAGGAAGAGCTCTTCCTCGAGGTCCCCGTGAGGCTCGCCGCCGACGGCTCGAGCCACGTGCTCGCGAAGGTCGCCGGATCCGCGAAGGGATTCCAGGCCGAGAAGTTCCAGCGCGCCGACGTGAAGGCGGTCCGCGTCGAAATCTCGTCGACGACAAGACGATCGCGATGACCAGATCCGAAGAAGGGCCGCCTCGTGTACACGAAGGAGTGATGTTCGAAGCCGTCGTGTTCGACATGAACGGGCTCCTGATCGACTCGGAGCCCTTGTGGGTGCGCGCGGAGATCGAGGTCTTCGGCGGAGTCGGCGTGGCGCTGACCGAAGAAGACTGCGCGCGCACCAAGGGCCTGCGCACGGACGACGTCGTCACGTACTGGCACACGAGGCGTCCGTGGAAGGACACCTCGCCCGCGGAGGTCGAAGCGAAGCTCGTCGCGCGGGTCGCGGAGCTCGTGCGGAGCGAGGGCAAGGCGCTTTCGCAGGCGATGCTCCGTCCATCGAAGTCGCGCGCGCGACGTGCCGAAAGACGGCGCTCGCGTCGTCGTCGCCGACGAAGATCATCGAGTCCGCCCTCGACGCGCTCTCGCTGCGCACGGCGTTCGGCGTCGTGCAGTCGGCGGAAGAAGCTGCCGCTCGGGAAGCCGCATCCGGGGATCTTCCTCGAGACCGCCGAGCGCCTCGGCGTGCACCCCACGCGGTGCCTCGTGCTCGAGGACTCGCTCACCGGCGTCATCGCGGCCAAGGCCGCGCCAATGAGCTACGTCGCCGTGCCCTTCGACTACCCGAAGCACGACGCGCGCTTCATCGTCGCCGACGCCGTCATCGGCTCGCTCGAGTCGTTCACGCCGGAGCTCGTCGCGCGCCTCAGCGCGTCGGGAGCTGCCTGAACGACTCGCGGAACACGACGATCCCGAAGTTGACCATCCGCTCGAGCACCCTCAGCGTGTCGAGCTCCGGGAGGCCCGTCACTTCGATCATCGTGTCGAGCGGTAGATCCCGTCGACGAAGCCGAGCACGTAGGCCGTCTTTCGATCTTCGAGCAGCTCGCCGAGCTCGGTGAGCTTCTTCGCGAGCCGGCACGCGGTTCAGCGGGTGGAGGCGCGCGCGAAGGATCGCCTCCTGCTCCTGCGGATTCGAATCTCGTCGAGGTCCTCTTCGCCCGCATCAGATCTCGAATCGGCGAGTCCGGCGCGTCGCCCAGGACGAGATCGTTCCGGGCACTGTACTGAGCTTCGGACGCGGCGGCGGGATGTGGCTCGGAAACGAGTTGAGACGCGCGGTCTCGAGCGCCTCTTCGTTCGTGAGCGTCGGCAGGCGCTCGCGGATCTTCTTCGTCCTCTTCGGCCGCCTTGATGCGCGGCAACGTCGAGGACAGCGCCGCTGATCGCGTCCTCGTCGTCGTACTCGAGCGCGGGACGGAGCGTCGGTGACCGCTGCGTGGGATGTAGCTCGACCGCGACGACGCCGGCGGCGGATCGTGCGCGAGCGGATCGTCGAGATCGAGCAAGCCTCGCTTGGCGTCGCTCTCTTTGCCCACGATCCCAAGCGTACAACACGCTTGTCACTCGTCGGAATCTGGTGTGATCGTTTCGGTGCCAGTTGAGGGGCGCCATTCGGCGCCGTACTCCCACCATCCGCTGCGCTGTTTATGTCGCTCGCGGGACCGGAACCTCGATCGTCCAGGGCCCCTCCAGCTGCGGTCCCGAGGATCGCTGGAGGCGGTGCGTCGAGACCCGTTTTCACGTCACGCCAGCGGCTTTTCGCGAAGAACAGCTGTCCGTCTCGCGGCGCCGAACGACCGCCCAGCGCACCCGGCGCACGTCGGGAGGACGATGACCCAGCCGCCCCCGACCCAGCGGTAGCGCTCGCCGTCCCAGTCCCATCCGCCCTCTGCCCACACCGCGCCAGCGGTGGGTCGCTCGCCGACGATTTCGCACGGGCGGCGGACGCGGCGGATACGGGACCGGCACGTAGTCGTCGCGGAGGACCGCCGACCCGCGCGGCGAAGGCACACCGCCCCCGCACGCACCCACGACAAGTGCGATCGCGGCCCACGTTGATCGTCCGAACATCCTCGTCGCCACCGGTCTTGGTATGGTGCGCGCGATGCGGAGCGCAGGTGCGCGTTCGTTCCTGCTCTTCGCGTTCGCGCTCTTCGGATGCTACCGCGTTCCCGAAGGGCGAAGCGCGATCGCGCACGTCGAGATCGAGGGTCTGCACGACGTCGACGACGAGGAGCTCGAAGGCAAAATCGTCACGCGCAAGAGCCCGAAGTTCCTCGGGCTCGTCTACGGCTTCGTCTACGACTACGAGATACTTCGATCGATTCGCGCTCCGGCGCGATCTCGCGCGCATCGAGCGATGGCTCCGCGCCCGCGGGTACTACGAAGCCAAGGTGCACGTCGCGCGGGTCGTCACGCGCGGCGACAAGGTCGACGTCACGGTCGAGGTCGAGCAAGGCGAGCCTGTCGTCGGTCTCGGAATACGTCATCGAAGGCGAAGACGGCCTCGACGACGACGTGAAGAAACGCCTCCGGAGCGCGTCCGAGGGTTGCCCAACGGATCGCCGCTCGACGAAGACAAGCTCCTCGACGCCGAAAAGGCCGGCGAGAAGGTCCTCACGGCGCGTGGATATGCCGCAGCGAAGTGCGCGCGGCGCGCGGAGGTCGACCTCATGACGCAGACCGCGCGCGTCGTGCTCACGTTCGAGCCAGGCGCCGTCGCGCGCTTCGGCAGCGTCACCTTCGAAGGGCTCGGCGAGCTCCCCGAGGATCGCGTGCGGCGCATCTCGGCGTCGCCGAAGGGCAGCTCTACTCGAGCGACGATCTCGATGACGGCAAGCAGGCGCTCCTCGATCTGGGCGTCTTCGCGTCCGTCGAGCCTGAGCCCGATCTGCGCGCGCCGCGAGGAGACGAAGGTCGTCCCGATCAAGGTGCGCACCGAAGACGGCGAAGCTCCGCGCGATCGAGACCGGCGGAGGTCTCGAGTTCGACTCGCTGAAGACCGACGTCCACGGTCGCATCGGCTGGAGGAGCTCGAACTT
>JASGJC010000034.1:0-37467 GCA_049840915.1 Aquabacterium sp. | reverse complement strand
AAGGTTAATAGGGAAGCACGATAGAATCCGAACAGCCTGCCAGCTCAAGGAGATCGACGAGGCCCTGCAACTGATCAAGCCAGGACAGCTCGTGGTCGATCTGGGCGCCGCACCTGGCGCCTGGAGCCAGTACGTGCGCCGCAAGTTCGCGCCGAAAGACGTCGGCGCGGGCGGCGCGGCCGTGGGTGAACTCAACGGCACGATCATCGCGCTGGACCTGCTCGAGTTCGAACCGATCGAAGGCGTGCAGTTCATCCTGGGCGATTTCCGCGAAGACGAGGTGCTGGCACAATTGCGCGAGGCTGTCGGAGACCGCCCTGTTGATGTGGTGATTTCAGACATGGCGCCCAACCTGAGCGGCGTCGACGTGACCGACAGCGCGCGCATTGCCCATTTGATCGAATTGGCGATCGATTTTGCGCAAAATCACCTCAAAAAGGATGGCGCGTTGGTTTGCAAGGTATTCCACGGCAGTGGTTACACGCAGCTCGTGGAGTTATTCCGCCAGCACTTCCGCGTGGCCAAGCCGATCAAGCCCAAAGCCTCGCGCGACAAGTCCGCCGAGACCTTCCTGGTGGGAATCGGTCTCAAAAACCGATGAAATTTCTCGCCCGGCGTCTTTTAAGTGACGAAAACAAGGGCTGCCACGGGGGTTGATTTCTGCAAGCTCCCCCTTGACTCGTCTAGAATCATCCCCATGTACCGCGAAGACCGCGTTCGCCTTGTCAGTTCCATGACGGCTGACGCGGTTTTTGAAACCCGTTTCGGTGGGGTGATGCATTCAGCATCAGCCGGGCGGGTGTGAATGGGATGAAGGAGCCGCGGTGAACAATCAATGGTTCTCGAAGATTGCAGTCTGGCTGGTTGTGGCGCTGGTGTTGTTCACCGTGTTCAAGCAGTTCGACCGTGCCAGTACAGGCGGTAGCCAGATCGGCTACTCCGACTTCCTCGAAGAAGTCCGTGCCAAACGCATCAAGAGCGTCACGCTGCAAGAGGGCGGCGGCGGCACCGAGATCATTGCCACGACCACCGACGACAAGCGCATCCGCAGCACGGCCACTTACCTGGACCGTGGCCTGGTGGGCGATCTGATCAACAACGGCGTCAAGTTCGACGTCAAGCCCCGCGAAGAGCCCTCGCTCATCATGAGCCTGCTGGTGTCCTGGGGCCCCATGCTGCTGCTGATCGCGGTGTGGGTCTACTTCATGCGCCAGATGCAAGGCGGCGGCAAAGGCGGGGCGTTCAGCTTCGGTAAAAGCCGAGCGCGCATGCTCGACGAGTCCAACAACAACATCACGTTCGCCGATGTGGCCGGTTGCGACGAAGCCAAGGAAGAAGTGAAAGAACTGGTCGACTTCCTGCGTGACCCGCAGAAGTTCCAGAAACTCGGCGGCCGCATCCCTCGCGGCGTGCTGATGGTCGGCCCTCCGGGTACCGGCAAGACGCTGTTGGCCAAGTCCATCGCGGGCGAAGCCAAGGTGCCGTTCTTCACGATCTCGGGCTCCGACTTCGTCGAAATGTTCGTCGGCGTGGGCGCGGCCCGTGTGCGCGACATGTTCGAGCAGGCCAAGAAGAACGCGCCCTGCATCATCTTCGTCGACGAAATCGACGCCGTGGGCCGCCATCGTGGCGCGGGCCTGGGCGGCGGCAACGACGAGCGCGAGCAGACGCTGAACCAGATGCTGGTCGAGATGGATGGTTTCGAAACCAATTTGGGCGTGATCGTGATCGCCGCGACCAACCGCCCTGACATCCTTGACCCCGCGCTGCTGCGCCCGGGCCGTTTCGACCGCCAGGTCTACGTGACCCTGCCGGACGTGCGCGGCCGCGAGCAGATCCTGAATGTGCACATCCGCAAGGTGCCCGTCGGTCAAGACGTGCGCGCCGACATCCTGGCTCGCGGCACGCCCGGTTTCTCGGGTGCCGATCTGGCCAACCTGGTCAACGAGGCCGCCTTGTTCGCCGCGCGCCGCAATGGCCGCGTCGTCGAGATGCAGGACTTCGAGAAGGCCAAGGACAAGATCATGATGGGCCCCGAGCGCAAGTCCATGGTCATGCCCGAGGAAGAGCGCAAGAACACGGCCTACCACGAGGCTGGTCATGCCCTGGTCGCGCGCCTGTTGCCCAAGACGGACCCTGTCCACAAGGTCACCATCATCCCGCGCGGTCGTGCGCTGGGCGTGACCATGCAGTTGCCCGAAGGCGACCGCTACAGCATGGACAAGACCCGCATGCTGGACACGATCTCCGTGCTCTTCGGTGGCCGCATCGCCGAGGAAGTCTTCATGGACCAGATGACCACCGGCGCTTCGAACGACTTCGAGCGCGCCACGGCCATCGCCCGCGACATGGTCACCCGCTACGGCATGACCGATGAGCTGGGCCCCATGGTCTACGCCGACAATGAAGGCGAAGTCTTCCTGGGTCGTTCGATCACGAAGACGACCAACATGTCGGAAGAGACCATGCAGAAGGTCGACAAGCAGATCCGCAAGATCATCGACGAGCAGTACGCCACCGCGCGCAAGCTCATCGAAGACAACAAGGACAAGATGCACGCCATGGCCAAGGCCTTGCTCGAGTGGGAAACCATCGACGCCGACCAGATCAACGACATCATGGAAGGCCGTGATCCACGTCCACCCAAGGACTGGACCCCGCCCACCAACCGTCCGAGCGGCCCCAAGCCACCGATCAGCACGGATGGCGCACCAGCCGCGATCTGATCTCGGATCCGGATTGAACACCAGCGGGGCTTCGGCCCCGTTTTTCATGCCTCAGCCTCATTGCCCATGACCATCTGGCAGACCACGCGCTTCGACATCGATTTGAGTCGGCCCAAGATCATGGGCATCGTCAACGTGACGCCCGATTCATTCTCTGATGGTGGGCAGCACCTCGATGCGTTGGCCGCTGCACGCCAATGCGAGCGTCTGGTCGAGGAGGGCGCGGACATCCTCGATATCGGCGGTGAGTCCAGCCGCCCAGGCGCGGCGAGCCTGAGCGTGGACGAAGAATGGGCGCGCATCGTTGATGTGCTCAAGGCCGCCGTGACGCTGGGCGTGCCGGTTTCCGTGGACACCTGCAAGACCGAAGTCATGCAAAGAGCGCTGGGCGCGGGCGCGGACATCGTCAACGACATCAAGGCGCTGGAAGCACCTGGCGCATTGGACCTCGTTGCCGCTCATGGCCGGTGTGGCGTGTGTCTCATGCACATGAAGGGCGAGCCGGGCACCATGCAGCACCGGCCGAGTTATCCGGATGTGTTGGCCGAGGTCAAAGCGTATCTCGAGGGGCGCCTGAGCGCCCTGACAACGGCTGGCGTGCGGGCTGAGCGCATCACGCTTGACCCAGGCGTAGGCTTTGGCAAAACGCCTGAGCACAATATCGAGTTGTTGCGACGCCAGGCAGACTTGCTTGTATTGGGGCGGCCTTTGCTGCTGGGATGGTCGCGCAAATCGACGCTGGGCCATATCACCGGGCGCGCTGTTGAAGACCGCCTCGCGGCCAGTGTGGCGGCGGCTTTGGCCTGCGTGAGCAAGGGTGCCCGCATCATCCGCGTGCACGATGTCGCGGCCACATCCGACGCATTGAGGGTCTGGCAGGCGGCACATCTTGCTGCATGAGGCTGATTCCGGGCCACAATGCCGGCAGCCATCCATCACAAATTCTGCATGAACATGTCTCGACAATTTTTTGGCACCGACGGCATTCGCGGCACCGTAGGGCAGGCGCCCATCACCCCTGATTTCATGTTGCGCCTAGGGCATGCGGTCGGGCAGGTATTGCGGCGTACCGAAGCCAGGCCGACCGTGTTGATCGGCAAGGACACGCGCATTTCGGGCTACATGATCGAATCGGCGCTGGAGGCGGGTTTCGCCTCGGCCGGTGTGGATGTGCTGCTGACCGGGCCGCTGCCCACGCCGGGCGTGGCCTATTTGACACGCGCCTTGCGTCTGAATCTGGGTGTGGTGATCAGCGCTTCGCACAACCCGTTCGCCGACAACGGCATCAAGTTCTTCTCGGCCAAGGGCGAGAAGCTGCCCGACGAGTGGGAGCTGGCCGTCGAAGCGGCCTTGAGCGATGCGCCGACCTGGGTCGACTCGCCCAATCTGGGCAAGGCCAAGCGCCTGGAAGACGCACGCGGCCGCTACATCGAGTTCTGCAAGAGCACTTTTTCGTCGAGCCTGTCGCTCAAGGGGCTCAAGCTGGTGGTGGACGCGGCGCACGGTGCGGGCTATCAGGTTGCGCCCGAGGTGTTCCATGAGCTGGGCGCCGAAGTGATCTCGATCGGCTGCTCGCCCAGCGGCGTCAACATCAACGATGGCGTGGGTGCCACGCATCCGGAGGCGCTGGTCAAGGCCGTGGGCGAGCACGGGGCGCATTACGGCATCGCGCTCGATGGCGATGCGGACCGCCTGCAACTGGTCGATGCGCAAGGGCGCTTGTACAACGGCGACGAGTTGCTCTACGTGATGGTGGCCGACCGGCTTGACCAGGGTGAATCGGTGCCGGGCGCCGTGGGCACCTTGATGACCAACATGGCGGTCGAACTGGCCTTGCAGAACCGGGGCATCGACTTCGTGCGCGCCAAGGTAGGCGACCGCTACGTGCTCGAAGAGCTGGTTTGCCGTGGCTGGCAGTTGGGTGGCGAAGGCTCGGGCCACCTGATCGCGCTGGACCGCCACACCACCGGCGACGGCATCGTGAGTGCCCTGCAGGTGCTGCAGGCCGTGGCGCGAAGTGGCAAAAGCCTGGCGCAGTGGCTGGATGGGGTGCAGCTGTTCCCGCAGCGTCTCATCAATGTGCGCTTGCAGGCAGGTGCGCAGGACTGGCGCACCAACCCTGCCTTGGCTGAAACCCAGAAGGCCGTGCTGGCCAAGCTCAATGGGCGTGGCCGCGTGCTGATCCGCCCATCGGGCACGGAGCCCTTGTTGCGTGTCATGGTCGAGGCCGAAGACAAGCACCTGGCCGACGAGTGTGCGCAATCCCTGGCCAACGCGGTCAGCGCATGAGGCCTGACGTGGCCGCCTGATTTTGCTGCCCATTGAAAAAGCCGACTTCCTCGCGGGAGTCGGCTTTTTGTTTTGAGGCTTGAAGCGCTTACTTCTTGGGCGGCGTCAGCACGGTATCGATGACGTGGATCACGCCATTGCCTGCGGGCACGTCGGCCTTGACCACCAGGCCATCGTCCACCGTCACGAATTCGCCGGCCTTGGACACGGCCATCTTGGCGCCGGTCGAGGTGGTCAGAGGCATGGCGCCCTCGATGCTGGACGATTTGACCAGGCCGGGAACGATGTGGTAACCCAGCGTCGCCTTGAGCAGTTCGGGGTCCTTGGCCAGCTTGTCCATCGTGGCGGCCGGGACGTTCTTGAAGGCGGCATCACTCGGGGCGAAGACGGTCACGGGGCCATTGGCTTCCAGGGCGCTGTCCATGCCGGCTTGCTTGATCAGCTTGCCGAAGGTGCTCAGGTCCGGATTGGCGTTGACAGCCGTCACAATATTGGCCGACGCGCTGTCAGCGAAAGTCTGGCCGGAAAAGGTAAGGGCAACGGCGGTCAGGGCCAGAGCCAGCAGCTTATTGGAACGAATGCTCATCAAAATCTCCGAACGTGGTGTGTGCTCCGGGACAATCCAGAGCATGGCCGCGAAGATAGGAGTGTCATGTGACGACTGCATGACCATTTGGTGACGAGATCGTCATAAATCTATAAGCTGCACGGGCCGTATTTTCATGACAACCATGACATCTGATGTCACATGAGCGTCACAAACACTGATTACAGTGCGCTGCATGGAAATTTTTCTGTCACATGACAAGAAAGGCGTAGACATGAGCTTCAAGATGATCCGCACTGCCGTGGCCGTTGCCATGGTCCTGGTTTCCGGCAGCGTGCTGGCTGAAGATGTAACAGGCGCGGGCGCCACTTTCCCCGCACCCCTGTATGCCAAGTGGGCCGCAGCATTCAACACGGCTACCAATGTGCGCATCAACTACCAATCCGTCGGTTCGGGCGCTGGCATCAAGCAGATCAAGGCCAAGACCGTGGATTTCGGTGCTTCCGACATGCCTTTGAAGGACGACGAACTGGCCAAGGACGGCCTGGTTCAGTTCCCGACCGTGATCGGTGGCGTGGTGCCCGTGGTCAATATCAAGGGCATCCAGCCTGGCCAACTGAAGTTGACCGGCGAAGTGCTGGGCAACATCTACCTGGGCAAGATCACCAAGTGGAACGACCCCGCCATCACGGCGCTGAACCCCGGCGTGGCCCTGCCTGACGCCGCCATCGCCCCGGTTCGCCGCGCTGACGGCTCCGGCACCAGCTTCATCTTCACGAACTACCTCTCCAAGGTCAACGCCGAGTGGAAGAGCAAGGTCGGTGACGGCACGGCCGTGAACTGGCCCACGGGCGCCGGTGGCAAGGGCAACGAAGGCGTGTCGGCTTTCGTGCAGCGCCTGCCCAACTCGATCGGCTATGTCGAGTACGCCTACGCCAAGCAGAACAAGATGTCGCACGTGTCGATGAAGAATGCCGCCGGCAACTACGTCGAGCCTGACGACCTGACCTTCAAGGCCGCCGCCGCTGCCGCTGAATGGAACAAGTCCTTCTACCAGGTGCTGACCAACCAGGCCGACAAGAACGCCTGGCCTCTGAGCGGCGCCACCTTCATCCTGATGCACAAGTCGCAAGACAAGCCTGCCCAGGCCGCCAGCACGCTGAAGTTCTTCGAATGGGCTTATGTGAATGGCGACAAGACAGCGACCGACCTCGAGTACGTTGCGCTGCCGGCCGCCGTCAAGGACCTGGTCCGCAAGCAATGGGCTGCGCTGACGGACGCTTCCGGCAAGGCCATCTCCTACAAGTGAGTCGCTGAGTTCGTTGATGCGCAAACCGGGTGCTTGGCTGACAGGTGCCCGGTTTCGCTGTTGTGATGCACCTGAATGACCGAGACGATCCGCTTGCCGGAGGCCTTCGATGAATGCCATCTTTCCCTCTGACGTTGATGATGCCGATGACCCTTCTTCCGGGGGCACCGTCAGGCGCAAACCCATGACCAATCCACCTGCCAGACGCATTTCGGCCCCCTGGGCGGACACCGTTTTCGCTTTGGCGGCACGCGCCGCGGCCGTGCTGACCTTGTCGTTGCTGCTGGGCATCATCGGCTCCCTGATCGTCGGCGCATGGCCGGCCATCAAGGAATACGGCTTGAGCTTCCTGTGGCGCTCTGAGTGGGATCCGGTTCAGGACCATTACGGCGGGCTGGTGATGATCTACGGCACGCTGATGACATCGGTCATCGCGCTGCTGATCGCCGTGCCCGTGAGCTTCGGCATCGCGATGTTCCTGACCGAGTTGTCGCCCGCCTGGCTCAAGCGGCCATTGGGCGTGGCCGTCGAGTTGCTGGCGGCCGTGCCGTCCATCGTGTATGGCATGTGGGGCCTGCTGGTGTTCGGTCCGATCCTGGCCACGTACGTGCAAGCCCCCTTGCAATCGCTGACGCAGGGCGTGCCCTTTGTCAGCAGCCTGTTCAGCGGGCCGCCCGTGGGCATCGGCATTTTGTCGGCCGGCATCATCCTGGCGATCATGATCATCCCGTTCATCGCTTCGGTGATGCGTGACGTGTTCGAGGTGACACCGCCCATGCTCAAGGAGTCGGCCTACGGGCTGGGCTCCACGACCTGGGAAGTGGTCTGGAAGGTCGTGCTGCCCTATACCAAGACAGGTGTGGTCGGCGGCATCATGCTGGGCCTGGGGCGTGCGCTGGGCGAGACCATGGCCGTGACCTTCGTGGTCGGCAACATGAACCAGCTCAATTCGATCTCGCTGTTCGAGCCCGGCAACACGATCACGTCGGCGTTGGCCAACGAGTTCGCCGAAGCGGGCGAGGGCCTGCATCAGGCTTCGCTGCTGTACCTCGGCCTCGTCCTGTTCTTCATCACGTTCGTCGTGCTGGCTTTCTCCAAAGTGCTGCTGGCACGCCTCAAGAAATCTGAAGGAGCACGTTCATGACGGCCGCTTCCGCCGCCCTGCAAGCTTCGCGTGCGAAGCACCATGCCAGGCGCAAGAACATCAATGCGCTGGCATTGACCATGTCCCTGGGTGCCATGGCGTTCGGTCTCTTCTGGCTGGTCTGGATCCTGATCGAGACGGTTCACCTGGGTGTGGGTGGCCTGGCGCTGTCGACGTTCACGCAGATGACGCCGCCGCCTGAAGACGCGGGTGGCTTGGCCAACGCCATCGTTGGTTCGCTGATCATGGTGGCGCTGGCCACGCTGGTCGGCACGCCCATCGGTGTGCTGGCGGGCATCTACCTGGCCGAGTATGGCCAACGCAGCTGGCTGGGCAGCGCCACGCGCTTCATCAACGACATCCTGCTGTCGGCGCCGTCCATCGTGATCGGCTTGTTCATGTACTCGGTGGTCGTCGCCCGCATGAAGACTTTCTCGGGCATCGCCGGCGTGCTGGCCCTGGCCTTGATCGTGATCCCCGTGGTCATCCGCACGACCGAGAACATGCTGTCGCTGGTGCCCAATGCGCTGCGTGAGGCCGCCTATGCGCTGGGCACGCCCAAGTGGCGCGTCATCCTGACCATCACGCTGAAGTCGGCGCAGGCCGGCGTGATGACCGGCATCCTGCTGGCCGTGGCGCGTATCTCGGGCGAAACGGCACCGCTGCTGTTCACGGCCACGTCCAACCAGTTCTGGTCGACCGATCTGGGACACCCCATGGCCAACCTGCCCGTGGTGATCTCGCGCTTCGCGATGAGCCCTTACGACAACTGGCAGAAGCTGGCATGGGCCGGTGTGTTCCTGATCACGATCGGCGTGCTCGGCTTGAACATCCTGGCACGCACCATGTTCCGCAAGAAGTGACCGCGTCAAAGATTCAAAGAGAGTTATTCATGGATGCCAAGGTTCAAACACCCACCAGCAGCAAAGCCAAACTGGCCGTGCGCAACCTGAACTTCTTCTACGGCAAGTTTCACGCGCTCAAGAACGTGAACATGGAGCTGCCCGAGAACAAGGTCACTGCTTTCATCGGCCCGTCGGGCTGCGGCAAGTCGACTTTGCTGCGCACCTTCAACCGCATGTTCGAGCTCTACCCCGAGCAGCGCGCCGAAGGCCAGATCCTGCTCGACGGCAAGGACATCCTGACCAGCAAGGAAGATGTCTCGCTGATCCGTGCCCGCGTGGGCATGGTCTTCCAGAAGCCGACACCGTTCCCGATGTCGATCTACGAGAATATCGCGTTCGGTGTGCGTCTGTTCGAAGACCTGTCGCGCGTCGAGATGGACGAGCGCGTCGAGTGGGCGCTCAAGAAGGCCGCGCTGTGGAACGAAGTGAAGGACAAGCTGAACCAAAGCGGTTCGGGCCTGTCGGGCGGCCAGCAGCAGCGTCTGTGCATTGCGCGCGGCATCGCCATCAAGCCTGAAGTGCTCTTGCTGGACGAGCCTTGCTCGGCGCTGGACCCGATCTCGACGGGCAAGATCGAAGAGCTGATCCACGAACTGAAGGACGACTACACCGTCCTGATCGTGACCCACAACATGCAGCAGGCCGCCCGTTGCTCGGACTACACGGCCTACATGTACCTGGGCGAGCTGATCGAGTTCGGAGCCACAACAGATATCTTCATGAAACCCAAACGTACGGAAACCGAAGACTACATCACTGGCCGCTTTGGTTGATTCTTGGCTGATGACGGATTTTCGAACGTACGACGAACAACAGGTTTTCGAAGGAGCTTACACATGTCGGAAAAGCATTTGTCCAGCCAGTTTGATGTTGAACTCAGCGCCATCTCGACGCGCGTGCTGGAAATGGGCGGGCTGGTCGAATCGCAAGTGGCGCAGGCCATCTATGCCCTGACGCATTTCAGCGGCGATACCGCGAGCCAGGTGCTCGAAGGCGAAGAGCGCGTCAACCAGATGGAGATGGACATCGATGCCGACTTGTCGACCATCATCGCGCGTCGCCAGCCGACCGCGCGTGACCTGCGCCTGCTGATCGCCATCTCCAAGACCATCGGCAACCTCGAGCGCGTGGGCGACGAGGCCGCGCGCATCGCCCGCACGGTGCAGCGCCTGATCAACACGGGTGTGTCGAGCCGCCTGCGTCTGCCTGTGAGCGACGTGTCGTTCGAGGCCTCGCTGGCCACGGCTTCGTTGCGCCGCGCACTCGATGCCTTCGCACGCCTCGACACGCAAACCGCTTTGGACGTGATCAAGAGCGACAACGAGATCGACGCCGAGTTCGACGGCCTGATGCGCAAGCTCATCACGTACATGATGGAAGACCCGCGCACGATCTCGGCCTCGATCGACCTGGTGTTCGTGGCCAAGGCCATCGAGCGCGTGGGCGATCACGCCAAGAACCTGGCCGAGCAGGTCATCTACATCGTCAAGGGTACCGATGTGCGGCACAACACGCCCGAGGCGGTTGAGTCGATCATCAAGTAATCAGGCTTGGAGGAACAATCATGAGCCGCGTGCTGGTTGTTGAAGATGAAATGGCGATCGCCGAGTTGATCGCCTTGAACCTGCGTCATTCGGGTTTCGATGTGGTCGTGGCGCACAACGCCGACGATGCCCAGCGAGATCGACAAGGTGCTGCCCGATCTGGTCTTGCTCGACTGGATGTTGCCTGGCCAATCGGGCCTGGCGCTGGCCAAGCGCTGGCGTGGCGCCTCGCGCACGCGCGATCTGCCGATCATCATGTTGACGGCGCGTGCGGAAGAGGTCGACAAGGTGGCGGGCCTGGATGCCGGCGCGGACGACTACCTGACCAAGCCGTTCTCGACGCATGAGCTCATGGCCCGCGTGCGCGCGGTGCTGCGTCGAAAGGCGCCTCAGGCTTTGGATGCGGCTGTCGAAGTGTCCGGTCTGCGTCTGGACCCGGCCACGCGCCGTGTGTGCCGTGGCGACCAGGAAATCAAGATCGGCCCGACCGAGTTCAAGCTGCTGCATTTCTTCATGACCCACCCTGAGCGCGTGCACAGCCGTGCGCAGTTGCTCGACCGCGTGTGGGGCGACCACGTGTTCATCGAAGAGCGCACGGTGGACGTGCATGTCAAGCGCCTGCGCGAGGCCTTGTCGCCTGTGCAGCGCTCGCAGCTGATCGAGACCGTGCGTGGCGCCGGTTACCGCTTGACGCAACAGGTGGCTGACGTCGCTGCCTGAAATCAAAAGACATCGTGGACTCAAGTAACTCGTGGCTGCTGTCACGTGTCGGCGCACGTCTGTTGACGGCGACGGCAGGTGGTCTGGGTGGCTGGTGGTTGGGGGCGCAATTGGGCGTGCCCATCACATTGGGCGTGGCAGGTGCCGCTTCGGCCGTGCTGGGCTTGTCCGTGACCGACACGCTCAAAGGGCATCACTTGCTCGACTGGCTGCGCACGCCCGAGGCGGCGCTGCCCGATCTGCCGGGCTTGTGGGGTGAAGTGGGGCACCGCATCCAGCGTGTGATCCATGTGCGCGACGAGATGATCGCGACGGAGCGCGCGCGACTGGACCAGTTTCTCTCGGCCGTCGAGGCCTCGCCCAACGGCGTGTTGCTGCTGGACCGCAACGACCAGATCACCTGGATCAGCGCGGCGGCGGCCGATCATTTCGGGCTCAATCCTCAGCGCGATCTGCAGCAGCGCGTGACCAACCTGGTCCGCCAGCCCGCGTTCGTGCAGTACCTGGCCGCGGGCGATTTTCGCGAGCCGGTGAAGTGCGCGATGGTTCGCAGCGCGCAGACGTTTCTGCAGATCCAGGTGCGGGTCTACGGCGAAGGGCTCAAGCTCGTGCTGTCGCAGGACATCACGGAGCGTGAGCGCGCGGACACCATGCGCCGTGACTTCGTGGCCAATGTGTCGCACGAGATCCGCACGCCGCTGACCGTGCTCAATGGCTTCATCGAGACCTTGGGCGCGTTGCCGCTGACCGAGGTCGAGCGCAAGCGCGTGATCATGCTGATGGCGCAGCAGGCCGACCGCATGCAAAGCCTCGTGTCCGACTTGCTGACGCTGGCGCAGATCGAAGGCAGCCCCCGGCCGGCTTCGGACCGCTGGGTCAAGGTCGAGAGCCTGATGCGCCGAGTGGAGTCCGATGGCAAGGCCTTGTCACGCGAGCGGCACCCGATGTCGTTCACGATCGATGCGGGCGGCAAGGACGCCGAGATCGCGGGCATCGAGAGCGAGTGGCTCAGCGCCATGGGCAACCTCGTGTCCAACGCCGTGCGCTACACGCCTGAAGGCGCGTGCATCGATGTCCGCTGGGTGATGACGCCGTCGGGCGGCGCCGAGTTCAGCGTGAAGGATGGCGGCATCGGCATCGACGCCGAGCACATCCCGCGCCTGACAGAACGCTTCTACCGCGTGGACGGCAGCCGCTCGCGCGACACGGGTGGCACAGGTCTGGGCCTGTCCATCGTCAAGCATGTGGTGCAGCGCCATGGCGGCGAGCTGCGCATCACGAGCGAGCCCGGCAAGGGCTCGACGTTCACGCTGACCGTGCCCGCAGCGCGCGTGCGTTTGCTGTGATGCCGGCGTGATCAGCCGTTTGCCTTGCGGCGGTAGATCACGATCTGCTCGGAGTTGTGCGTGCGCTGGTTGTACTGCGCGACCTTGCTCCAGCCAGGCACGACAGGCGCGGGCGTGTGCGCCTGGATGCGCAACACCAGACGCGTGCATTGACCTGCCTTGGATGTCGTCTTCGTGGCCAATGGCAGGCCGTTGACGCGGTAGCCGTCGAAGTACTCCATGGCCGTCAGCAGGCCCACGGGCGCATCGGGCGCGCAGACCAGGTCGCCGCGCGAGATGTGCGGCGCCATGCGGACCATGACGATGCGGTAGCTGCGCGCCTGATCGAGCAAGGGCAGCCACAGGGTCATGAACAACAGCCAGCACAGGGCCACACCGCCTGCCGGCAGGACCAGGCTCTTCCACAGCGCATGCGCCTGGCGTGCCGTGCGCCAGCGCACGAGGCCCAGCCACAACACCGTGCCGATGAGGGCCGCGATGAGCGCGGGCCACGAGAACTGCGGCTGTATGCCCGGCACGAGCTTGGCCACGTTGGCCGCGACCTTGACTGGTACGCCCTGGTGCATGGCCACGTAGATGAGCCAGATGCCGCCCGCGCAAGCGGTGAAGAAGCAGACCGAGAACCAGTCGATCGCCGAGCCCAGGCTGCGCTGGAGGATGGGCAGCGCGAAGGCCGCCAGCACGGCCAATGGGGGCAGGGCGGCCAGCAGAGCGCGTTCATTGCCGCCCATGGCCATGCAGGCGGCAAAGCCCACGGCGGCGGCCAGCAGCGGCACGGCGATGTGACGGCGCCAGATCTGCCGGCGCCAGTGCCAGATGGTCAGGCCGGCCAGCGGCAGTGTGGGCCACGCGAACCAGATCAGCAACTGGACCAGTTCTTTGACGTTCAATTCAGTTTCGACGCGCCAGACCCAGCCGGACAAGCCCGACAGCGACAGGGTCGTGGCCAAGGCCGCGGCCAGCGCCATGGCGCCCAGCACCCAGCGCAAATGGGTTTTCATCTCATCGTGGCTGGACCGCAGGCAAACGATGATGCCTGCGAGGCCCAGCATGAGGGCCACGGCCGGGCTGCCGCTGGCGGCCATCATGGGCAGGGCGATGAGGGCGGCGATACGCGCCTGGCGTGGTTCGCGGCTGACGGCCGCCAAGCCGAACAAGAAGAGGCTGCTGCCCGTCAGCTGCAGCAACTCGGGCGTGGTCTCATGGCCCAGTTGCAGCAGGCCCAGCGAGGCGATCAGGGCCAGCAGCGCGCCATCGGCCACGGCGCGGGCGTAATCGCGCGGCTTGGCCTCGCCACCGAAGGCCAGCGGCAGCGGCTGGGCGGCATCCGTGAGTGCGAGGTGGTAGGTCGTGTACCAGGTCAGGGCCAGGACGATGCCCAGCAGCAGCGCGAACGGGATGCGGGCCGCCAGCGCCGGGTCGACGAAGGGGCTGAGCACCGAAATGAAGGCCCCGCCCAGCCAGTAAGGCAGCACGCCGCCGGACGTGGGCAGCACGCCGCCGACATTCGGGTGAAGCCAGGATGCCTGCCCCAGCGCGAGGCTCCACATGTGGCCGAACGACGCGATGTCTTCGTTCTTCCAGGGGTCGCGGCCCAGCAGCCCGGGGATCACGTAGGCAGCGCAAAACAGCAGCAGCGCCCAGCGCGGCAGGCGCTGAACGGCTTTCTGTGTGACCAGGGCGGGCGAGATGAAAGGGGCCTGCGAGCTCATGCGGTAGGCGAAATCGGGCAGGACGACGATGCGGAGAGTAGAAATGCAAAAGGGCAGCCTGAGCTGCCCTTTCTGTGTAAAACAAGGCACCTGACGCTGCGAAGCAACGCCGCGGCCGCTTGATTACTTGCGGAACTGAGCGAACTTGTTGCGGAATTTTTCCACACGACCGCCCAGCGAGTCCACGCTCTTTTGGGTGCCAGTGTAGAAAGCATGCGACTCGGAAGATGTTTCGAGCTTGAACAAGGGCAGCTCACGGCCGTCTTCGAGCTTGGTGGTCTCTTTGGTGGGAGCGCACGAACGCGTCACGAACTTGAAGCCGTTCGATTGGTCGATGAACACGACGTCGCGGTAGTTAGGGTGGATACCTTGTTTAGGCATGTCAAAACCTCTTGCTGGTGCTGTTGCATACATCGGGAGCCACTTGGCACCATGCCAAGCACTTTCCGACAGCCGGAAAACCCGCGATTCTAGCATGAGAATCGCGGGCGTGAGGGGCTTTTAGCCCCCCCTGCGCATCATGTCGAAGAAATCGTGGTTGTTCTTCGTCGAGCGCATCTTGTCGAGAACGAATTCCATCGCCTCGATTTCGTCCATCGGGTAGAGCAGTTTGCGCAAAATCCAGCTCTTTTGCAGGATTTCAGGCTTGAGCAGGAGCTCTTCGCGGCGCGTGCCCGATTTGTTGATCAGGATCGAGGGGTAGACGCGCTTTTCGGCCATGCGACGGTCCAGGTGGATTTCGCAGTTGCCGGTGCCCTTGAACTCTTCGTAGATCACTTCGTCCATGCGGCTGCCGGTGTCGACCAGGGCCGTGCCGATGATGGTCAGCGAGCCGCCTTCTTCGATGTTGCGGGCCGCGCCGAAGAAGCGCTTGGGGCGCTGCAAGGCGTTGGCGTCCACACCGCCGGTCAGGACCTTGCCGGAGCTGGGCAGCACGTTGTTGTAGGCGCGGGCCAGGCGGGTGATCGAGTCCAGCAGGATCACGACGTCCTTCTTGAGCTCGACCAGGCGCTTGGCGCGCTCGATCACCATTTCGGCGACCTGCACGTGGCGCTGCGCGGGCTCGTCGAACGTGGAGCTGATGACTTCACCGCGCACCGTGCGCTGCATTTCGGTGACTTCTTCGGGGCGCTCGTCGACCAGCAGCACGATCAAATGGACATCGGGATGATTGGCAACCAGGGCGTGCGCCAGGTTCTTCATCATCACGGTCTTGCCGCTCTTGGGCGGGGCCACGAGCAGGGCGCGCTGGCCTTTGCCGATGGGCGCGATCAGGTCGATGATGCGGCTGGTGACGTTGTCGTCATTGCTCTTGGTCATCTCCCGCTCGAGCTTGAACTGCGCTTCGGGGAACAAGGGCGTGAGGTTCTCGAACATCAACTTGTTCTTGTTGACGTCGGGCGACATGCCGTTGACCGTGTCGACCTTGACCAGTGCGAAGTAGCGCTCGCCGTCCTTGGGCACGCGCACTTCGCCTTCGATCATGTCGCCGGTGTGCAGGTTGAAGCGGCGCACCTGGCTGGGCGACAGGTAGATGTCGTCCGTGCTGGCCAGGAAGCTGGTGTCGAGCGCGCGCAGGAAGCCGAAGCCGTCGGGCAGCACTTCGAGCACGCCGTCGCCGAAGACCTGCTCGCCGGCCTTGGCGCGCTTCTTCATGATGGCGAACATCAACTCCTGCTTGCGCATGCGAGAGACGTTCTCGATTTCCAAGCCTTCGGCCATCTCGACCAATTTCGAGATGTGCAGGGCCTTCAGTTCTGAAAGATGCATGGATTGATACCCTGAACGAAACCGGCTCGAAAGTCATCGAGGCGTCAATGTGAAGACGCAACGCCGAGCAGGTGGATAACTCGTGGGTGAAAAGGGAAGGGGTTTGTCTTGGTGCGTCGCGGAATGCGGCAAAACCTGAACGGCAGGCTTTCGATTCTCGATCACCGGCTGCCAGAGGAACTGGCCGGCCTGACGAACACCGGCTGAACTCTATCAGCCGGTGTGCGCATTATAGGGTCGAATTACCCTGAAAAATCACAGGTTGCCGTCGATGAAGGCGGTCAGTTGCGCCTTCGACAACGCGCCGACCTTCGTGGCGGCGAGTTGGCCACCCTTGAAGATCATCAGCGTGGGGATGCCGCGGATGCCGAACTTGGCGGGCACGTCGCGGTTCTGGTCGACGTTCATCTTGGCGATGTTGAGACGGCCGGAATAGTCCTTGGCGACTTCGTCCAGAATCGGGGCGATCATCTTGCAAGGGCCGCACCATTCGGCCCAATAATCCACCAGCACGGGCTGGGCGGATTGCAGGACATCGGCGTCGAAAGAGGCGTCGGAAATGTGTTTGATCAGGTCGCTGCTCATGTAACTGTCCTTCATGGTGCTGGGGTATTTACCAGCAGAAAGTGGAAAGATTCTGACACAGAAGATGTGGACACCAGGGTCGATTCCAATAAGCCTTATGCAATGACGTCGATAGTCAGTTCCTTATCCACCCCTGCTGAATCCTGGTATTGGGCCTCTGAAGAAAGCGCCGCGGCGTGCTGGAGGGCCTGGGCGAAGGAGGTGGCGGCCTGGTTGCGCGACAACGAAGCGGATGCCCGGGACGCGCTGGTGATCCTGCCCGTCGGGGCGGTGCTCGCGCAGGCGCGCTCGGCGTGGAGCGAGGCCGTGGGTGGCTGGCTGCCGAGGATCGACACGATCGCGGCGGTCTCGAGCGGATTGGCTTGGGCTTGGCAGGCGCCGCGCCTGGCCGATGGCGCCTTGCCTTACCTGACATTGGACGTGGTCGTGGACCGCTTGCAGGCCACGCAGAGCCTGGGTGGTGAGGCCTGGGGGCGGCAGTGGGCGCAGCGTGACCGGCGCGGCTTCGAGTTCGCGCTCGATCAGGTGGTGGAGGCGGCTCACACCTGGCTTCGGCGCTTGCAGGCCATCGAGCCTGGTCAGCGTGCGGCTTATCTGGCGCAGGCGCGGTCGCAGTTGGCGAGCGCGTATGGGGGCACGCAGGGGCCTGGGGGGCGCGAGCGCCTGTTGCTGGCCTGGGCGCTGGAGTGGGCGGGGGCGACGGCCGAGGCTGGCTTGCCCGTTGATCCCTTGTATGCCTTGCGGCCTTCGGCGCTGGTGGTGACCACGGCCGGCGCGGCGATCTCGCCTGGCACGGAGGCGCACCTGACGATGGGGGTGATGCGGTGCCTGGCTGGGCATGGCGTGCCTGTGAAGTGGCTCAGTGCGACGCCTGTGCCTTTGGCGCCTGTTGCGCCTGTCGTGCCTGAGCTTGCCGGCGCCAGCGGCGCTGAGCGTGTGCGCGGGCCCAGGTTGCGCGCCTGTCTGGATGCGGAGGATGAAGCGCAGCAGGCGGCGGCGCTGGTCATCGCGCAGGTCAACGAGGCGCGTGGGTTGGGCGTGGCCGAGCCCGTGGCGCTGATCGCGATGGACCGCAGCCTGATCCGCCGTGTGCGGGCGATGCTGGAGGGCGCGGGCGCGTCGATCGCTGATGAAACGGGCTGGCGTCTGTCAACGACGCGGGCGGCGGCGATGTTGTCGCGGCTGATCCAGGCGTCGCATCCGCGGGCGTCGACCGATGATTTGCTGGACTGGCTGAAGTCGGGCTGGTTGGCGTGGCCTGGTGAGCAGGCGCTTGGTGCCGACGTGGCGTCGCCCGAAGGCGTGGGCTTGATGCAGGCATGCGGCAAGCTGGAGGCCTGGTGCCGCCGATATGGCATGTTGGGCGCTTGGAGCTTGCAGGTGCCGGCGCCGGGTGCGGGCGTTGTCGATGACCTGCCTCAATTGGTGCCGCAAGGACGGCAGGCGATGCCTGAAGCGGCCGCGCAGGTGTGGCGTTGGGCACGTCAGGTTGTGTCGCCGTTGCAGGCTTTGTGGTCAGCGAAAAGGCCGACCTTGCAGGATTGGCTGATGGCCTTGCGCGACGCCATGCTGGCTTCGGGCAGCCTGCAGGCCTTGAAGGCCGATGCGGCGGGCGAACTGGCCTTGCAGGCCTTGCGCTTCAGCGACGATGTGGATGGCGGCGATGGCGTGCAGGTGTGGCAGGGGCTGTCGGCGCAGACGCGGCTGGATGGCAGCGCCTTCATGCGCTGGGTGGCCACGGTGCTGGAAGGCACGACCTTCAGGCCTGCGGCGCCGGATGTGGCGCCGGACGTGGTCATCACGCCGATGGCACGCGCGGTGCTGCGGCCTTTCCATGCCATCGTGCTGCCGGGCGCGGACGAGCGTCAATTGGGCGCCCTGGGCAGCCAGTCTGGTTGGTTGAGCACGAAGCTGTGCGAAGCGATGGACCTGGCCACGCCGCAGACTTTGCGCGCCGCGCAGTGGGACGCCTTCAACCTGTTGATGAACCGGCCGGGCGTGATCTGCTTGTATCGCCATGCGCAGGGTAACGCGCCGCTGGAGCCCAGTGCCTGGCTGGAGCGTTGGGCGCAGCAGGAGGGCGCGGCCGTGGCTGACATCGACGATGGCCGCGTGCCTGAAACCGTGCCGGCGGCTTTGGTGGCGCCGCCTTTGCCGAGTCTGGCCGACAACCTGTGGGCATTGCCCGAGCAGGTCACGGCCACGTCCTACGATGCCTTGCGCTTGTGCCCGTACCGCTTTTTTGCGACGAGCGTGCTGGGCTTGCGCGAGCAGGACGAGTTGGAAGAGGGCCTGGACAGATCGGACTTCGGCATCTGGCTGCACGAGGTGCTGCGCCGTTTCCATTTGGCGCGGCAAGAGCAACTGGCGATCAGCACGGCGCAGGAGGACGTGGCCGCGTGGTTGCGCGAGGCGCATGCGGTGATCGGCGAATCGGGGCTGGACAGGGATGGGCAGCGGCCTTTCTTCCTGCCTTTCATGGCGGACCTGGACAAGCTGGCCGTGGCCTATGTGGGCTGGCTGCGCGCGCACGAAGAACAGGGCTGGACCATGCAGGGCGTGGAAGTGGTCGAGGAACACGATCTGGCCGTGTCGGACGAGGTGTCCGTAAAGCTGTATGGCCAGTTGGACCGCATCGATGCGCGGCATCACGAGGGCGCCAAACAGCAGTTCGTGCTCGACTACAAGACCGGTAGCAAGGACGTGCTGCGCGCCAAGGTGGCGACGCCCAACGAGGACACGCAGCTGGCGTTTTACACGGCCTTGTCTGATCGGCAATGGCCTGTGGCGGCGGCCTATCTGCACCTGGATGCGAAGGCCGTGACGCAACTGGACCACGCCGATGTCGAGCGCAGTGCCGAAGCCTTGCTGGAAGGCGTGGCGCAGGACTGGCGCAGGCTGCATGCGGGCAGCGCGATGCCGGCCCTGGGCGAAGGCGTGGCATGCGAATACTGCAAGGCGCGTGGCCTGTGTCGCAAGGACCATTGGACTGTGACGGGAGCCGATGCATGAGCCAGGCCGCCTACGAGATCAACGGCGAACAGGTCGAGAGCGATCTGTTCTATCAGGTGGCTTGCGATCCGCATCGCAGCGTCGTGGTCGAGGCGTGCGCGGGCGCGGGCAAGACGTGGATGCTCGTGTCGCGCATCATGCGGGCCTTGCTCGATGGCGTGCCGCCCAATCAGATCCTGGCCATCACGTTCACGAAGAAGGCGGCGGGCGAAATGCGCGAGCGTCTGCACGATTGGCTGCGTGGCTTCGCGCAGGCCGATGAGGCACAACGTGAGCAGGAGCTGCGCATACGAGGCGTGCAGGCGCATGAAGTGGCTGCCTTGTCGCCGCGCTTGCAGCAGCTGTATGCGAGCTGGCTGGAGGACGGGCGAGGTGTCGACATCCACACGATTCACGGCTGGTTTTCTCGCCTGGTCAAGGCGGCGCCGCTGGACGTGCTCAACGAGCTGGGCCTGCCGCCCGAGTTGAACCTGATCGAGGACACGGGCGAGCATTGGCCGGCCTTGTGGGGACGCTTCTTGCGGCGGATCGATGGGCAGTCGGGTTTGCGCGTCAAGGGGGCGGTTGGCGAGGTCGGCCCTGCGTATGTCGCCTTCCTGGCCGTGGTCCGTGAAGTGGGGCGCTTCAATGCGGAAGAGTGGCTGAAGACGGCGCTGGGCAATCGCCTGGAGCTGACGCTGGCGGACCAGGCCGGGCATCTGGACAGCGGCATCGAGTCGGCGGGCGAATGGTCTGAGGTCTGGCATGGTCTGCCGCAGCCGAACGAGGCTTTGGCGCGCGCGAGCGTGCGGGAGCACTTCTGGGCATTGGCGCGGCAATTGGCTGTGGCCAAAGGCAAGCTGGCGCCTGAAGCGGGCATCGCCATCGAGCAGGCATTGGGCTTGCCGTCGACGGCTGAACAAGCCAAGGCCTTGCGCGCGGCCTTGCTGACCAAGGATGGCGAGCCGCGCAAGAAGCTGGGCGATCTGGCCGATCTGGAATGGGCGCAATCGTGGCTGATGGACCTGCATCGCGCCGAAGTGCAGGCGCAGGCGCACAGCCTGCATGGGCACATGGTGTGTCTGGCGCGGCTGCTGTTCGAGGAGTACGCGGCGTTCAAGGCGGAGCGTGGCTTGGCGGACATGGTCGACCTGGAGCTGGCGGCGGCGCATCTGCTGTCTGATTCGATGTTGTCGGGCTGGATCCAGGAGCGGCTGGACAGCCAGGTCAAGCAGCTGTTGATGGACGAGTTCCAGGACACGAGCCCGCTGCAATGGCAGACGCTGAAGGCCTGGCTGTCGGGCTATGCGGGTGCGGGGGGCGGCAGCAGTGGGCAACGGCCCGTGCAGGTCTTTCTGGTGGGTGATCCGAAGCAGAGCATCTACCGCTTCCGGCGGGCTGATCCGCGTGTGTTCGGCGCGGCCAAGGAGTTCGTGCTGAACGCGCTGGACGGCGACCTGCTGGCCTGCGATCACACGCGCCGCAATGCGCCTGGCGTGATCGAGGCCTTGAACAAGGTCATGATGCAGGCCCACGATGAGGGCAGCTTCCCGGGTTTCAGGCGGCACACGACGGCCTCGCAGGCGCAAGCCTTGATCCGTGTCTTGCCCACCGTTGAAAGAGCGGCGGCCGCCAAGGCCGAGGCCGATGACAGCTGGCGCGACAGCCTGCTCACGCCCAAGCAACTGGCGCACACGACGATCAAGGAGCTCGAGGCCGATCAGGTGGCGCAAGGCGTGGCCGAGCTGGTGGCGCAGGGCATGGCGCCGTCCGAGATCTACATCCTCAGCCGCAGGCGCGCGACGTTGAGCCTGGTCGCGCAGGCGCTGGACGAGCGGGGCGTGCCGCACATCGCGCCCGAAGACACGCTGTTGATCGACACGCCCGAGGTGCGCGACCTGGTCGCCGTGCTCGATGTGCTCGTGTCGCCGCAGCATGACCTGGCTTTGGCGCATGCGCTCAAGAGCCCCATGCTCGGCGCGAGCGACGACGAGTTGCTGTGGCTGGCCAAAGAAGTGCGCGCCAAGGGCAAAGGCCGCATCTGGTGGGACACCTTGATGGCGATCGATGAGGAGGCCGCGTCGCCTGCGAGCCTGGTGCGTGCGTCGCAACTGATGCGCCAATGGGCCGCTCTGGCCGCCGTGGCGCCGCCGCACGATCTGCTCGAGCGCATCGTGACCGATGGCGAATGCCGCAAGCGACTGCTGGCCAGCGTGCCGCCCGGTCGGCGTGCGCAGGCCTTGTTCCATGTCGATGCCTTGCTGTCGCAAAGCCTGGAGATGGACGCCGGACGCGATGCCACGCCGTACCGCTGGGTGAGGGCGCTCAAGCGTCTGCCGCTGCCTTTGCCGCCGCGTTCGCAGTCGGATGCTGTGCAGCTGTTGACCATCCACGGTGCCAAGGGGCTGGAAGCACGTGTCGTGTTCATCGTGGACACGGACCCGGCGCCGGCCCGCAAGGACAGCTATGCCTTGATGGTGGACTGGCCCGAGAGCCACGAGCGGCCCAGGCGCTGCGCCTTCATCCGTTCGCAAAGCGAGCCGCCGCCCAGCCTCGCGCAGGCTTTGTCCGATGACCGCGATGCCGACTTGCGTGAAGAGCTCAATGCCTTGTATGTGGCGCTGACACGGGCCCGCGAGCAACTGGTGTTCAGCCGGACGGTGCCACGCGGGCGCTCGGATGGCAGTTGGTGGGGGCGGCTGGTGAGCAGCGGGGCCATCGATCCTGAAGGCATGTGTTGGGAGCCTCGCGCGGATGGTGCAAGTGCTTCGCCGGAAGCGGTTCAGGATGCGGTGATGCTGGCCATGCCGGCCTTGGTCGCGCGCGCGCAAGCCGGGCAGCGCGCGCCGCATCTGCCGGAAGAATCGAGCGTGCAGCAGCAACTGGGGCAGGTCGTGCACCGCGTGCTCGAATGGCTGACCGTGCTGCCCGTCGCGCAGCGCAGCGATGAGCGGCTGGCACGCGCCGCCACGGCCGCCGCGCGCGAGCTGGCGTTGCCGCCCGAGCACCTGCCCGACGCGATCAGGCTGGCGCGCAGCATCCTGCATGCGCCCGCTTTGCAAGCCTGGCTGGACCCGGCCGCACTGGCCTGGGCCGGCAACGAGGTCGCGCTCAACGACCAGGGCCAGACGCTGCGCATCGACCGCCTCGTGGCGCGCGACACGCCGCAGGGCCGCGAGTGGTGGGTGCTTGACTACAAGCTCCAGCATCGTCCGCAGGCGCTGGCAGCCCATCGCCAGCAGTTGGCGCGCTACGTCGCGGCGGTATCGGCGCTGCAGCCGCTGGACAAGGTCCACGCGGCCTTCATCACGTCGGCTGGCGAATGCGTGCCCTTGTTGCCTTGAACCGGGCTGTGGCACCAAGGCTGTGAAATAGCACCGCCTTTACAGCATTGCACGAGGCTTTGAGGCGAGGGCGCCTGTAGTGCAATCAGGATGTATGCATGGGGAGGCGAATGTCTTCCCCGAGGAACCTTCTTGCCACCATCCATGGCCGCCGCTGCCCCGTCCTCCACGCCTTCGACGCCCAAACATTTCGGGCGCTTCGAGCTACGGCAGATGCTGGGGCGCAGTCACGCATCCAGCACCTGGCTCGCCTTCGACCCACGCCTGCAGCAGGAAGTCCTGCTGTGCGTACCGCGCGCCCAGCCCCACAACACGACCGAGCGGGACCGCTGGCGCCAAGACGTCCAACTCGCCGGCCGGCTCAAGCACCCGCGTCTGGCCGAAGTGCTGGAAATCGGCGAGCACGATGGCTGGCCGTTCGTCAGCTACGCGCGTGGCCAGTCGGTCTGCCTGGCCGAGAAGCTGGGCGGTGGTTCGCCACCGACGCCGATCGAGTCGGCCACCGTGGTCTGCGATGTGCTCGATGGCCTGGCCTATGCCCACGAAGCCGGCGTCGCGCACGACGACATCGGCCTGCACAACATCTTCATCGACAAGACCGGCAAGGTCCAACTGGGTGCGCTGTGCGCGGGCCTGACGCCCATCGTGCCCGGCGAGAAGAAACAGCAGCGCCCCGATCGCCAGCAGATCCGCGTGGCGGCCGAGCGCGACGTGCTCATGGTCGGCCTGCTGCTTTACCGCATGCTGGCCAACAGCCCGGCGCTGGACGACGCCGACCTGGCCAGCGCCGCCAGCCGCGTCGGCCAGGAGATCGTGCGCCTGCCCTGGACGACGCCGCACCCGATCCCCGAGACGCTGCGCGCCATCGTCAACCGCTCGACGGACCGCCAGCATCGCCAGCGCTACCTCAATGCGCGGACCTTGCTCAGCGCCCTGCAAGGCTGGATCAAGACGAACGAGCAGGACGCCGGTGGACCGCTGCTCTTGCTGCTCGACCGCCTCAACACTGTCGGCAGCCTGCCGGGCCGCCCCAACACCGAGCGCGACCTGATCAGCTCGCTGTCGGCCGAGATGCTGCGTGTGGACGATTTCGTCGACGTGATCGTCAAGAACCCCAGCCTGTGCTGGGAGTTGCTGCGTTCGGTGAACGTGGCCTCCTACAAGAGCCACAGCGCCGACGAGGGCGTGACCACGCTGTCGCGCGCCGTGTTGCTGCTGGGCCAGCAGGGCCTGCGCCGCATCTCCAGTGCGGTGCGCGTGTGGCCGGGCGCGTTGGGTGCGCAGTCGAGCCTGGCCGGCGAAGAGGGCAACGAGGCCATCAAGGACCTCGAAGCGGCCTTGCGCCAGACTTGCCTGGCAGGGCACATCGCGCGCTTGATGGCGCCGTTCTCGATCCACGACGAAGAAGCGTCGATGGCGGCGATGTCGCAGAACCTGGGCGCCTTGCTGATCCTCTATCACTTCCCTGATGAGGCCGCGCAGATCAAGCGCCTGATGCAGCCGGGCCCGCCCGCCGAGCCCGAAGGAGCGCCGACGGCTGGCATGTCGATGGAGGCTGCCGCGGGCGCCGTGCTGGGCGTCAACGTGTCGGACCTGACCGTGGCCGTGATGCGCCATTCGGGCCTGCACGAACGCCTGCAGCAAGCCGCGCGGCCCTTGAGCCGCAGCACGCCCGTGCGTCATCCGATTTCAGCGGAAGAGACCTTGCGCTGCGTGGCCAGTCTGGCCAACGAGATCGTGTCGACGCAATCGCATGAGCCGACCAAGGCCGCGAAAGAGTTGCACAACGTCTACCTGCGCTATGCGCGCGCATTGGGCCTGACGCCCAAGGAGTGCAGCCTGACGCTGGAACAGGCCGTGCGCCTCGTGGACGCCCGCCCGCGCAAAGTGAAGGCGGTCAGCTCAGCTTGAGCGCCTGTGCGCATTCCTGGACGAGCGCCGGGCCCTTGTAGATCAGGCCCGTGTAGATCTGGACCAGATCGGCGCCCGCATCGCGTTTGGAGCGGGCATCGGCCGCGCTCATCACGCCGCCCACACCGATGATCGGGTAACGCGGGCCCAGCGCCGCGCGCAGTTGGCGGATCACCTGGTTGCTCGCTTCGAGCACGGGCGCGCCGCTCAGGCCGCCGGTTTCTTCGGCGTGCGGCAGGCCCTTGACGGCTTCGCGCGAGATGGTCGTGTTGGTCGCGATGACCCCGTCGATGCCGTTCTTCTGCAGCGTGGCGGCGATCACGCCCACTTGCGTCTCGTCCAGATCGGGCGCGATCTTCACGAACATGGGCACGGTGCGGCCATGCTGCTTGATCAGCTGTTGGCGGTGCTCTTGCAACTGACCGAGCAGGGCATCCAAAGCCTCGTCGCTTTGCAGCGCGCGCAGGTTCTTCGTGTTGGGCGATGAGATGTTGACGGTGACGTAGTCGGCATGCGGGTACACGCCTTCGAGGCAGATCAGGTAGTCGTCGACGGCGTTCTCGATCGGTGTGGCGGCGTTCTTGCCGATGTTCAGGCCCAGGATGCCGCCTTTGCCGCGGAACTGCGCGCGCTTGACGTTGGCCAGGAAGGCATCGAGCCCCTCGTTGTTGAAGCCCAGCCGGTTGATCAGGGCATTGGCGTCCGGCAGGCGGAACATGCGCGGCTTGGGGTTGCCTGGCTGCGCCTTGGGCGTGACCGTGCCCACTTCGACGAAGCCGAAGCCCATGGCGCCCAGCCCGTCGATCACGCGGCCGTTCTTGTCGAGCCCGGCGGCCATGCCGATGCGGTTCGGGAAGCGCACGCCCGCGATCTCGACCGGGTCCTGCACGCGGTCGGCACCCCACAGGCAGGCCAGCGGCGTGTTCTGAAAGCGCGCCAGTCCGGCCATGGTCAGCTCGTGGGCGGCCTCCGGATCCAGGTTGAACAGCACGGATTTGGGCAGAGAGTAGGGCAGCAGGGCCATGAGCGGGCAGGGCGGACGGTGAGTCGAACAAACCCGGTATTGTCCCCGATTTGTATCTGACCCGGCGGTGTTTTGGTCAGGGCCAGCACACCCCGCCCGTGTGGCAAACTGCGCCCCCTCGGAAGTCATTCAAGAAGGCTGATCGCTTGGACAAGATCCTCACGCAACTGGCGGCCGAACTCAAAGTTCGCCTCGCCCAAGTCAAATCCGCTGTCGACCTGCTGGATGGCGGCGCCACCGTGCCCTTCATCGCGCGTTACCGCAAAGAGGCCACGGACGGCCTGGATGACACGCAATTGCGCGACCTCGAAGCGCGCCTGGGCTACCTGCGCGAGCTGGAAGACCGCCGCGCCGCTGTGCTCAAGAGCATCGACGAACAAGGCAAGCTCACGCCCGAGTTGCGCGCGGCCATCGAGACCGTGCCGACCAAGCAGGAGCTCGAAGACCTCTACCTGCCCTACAAGCCCAAGCGCCGCACCAAGGGCATGATCGCCCGCGAAGCCGGCATCGAGCCGCTAGCCGACAAGCTCTTCGCCGATCCGTCGCTGGACCCGCAAGCCGAGGCCGCATCCTTCATCAACGCCGAGGGCGGTTTCGCCGATGCCTTGGCCGTGCTCGATGGCGTGCGCGACATCCTGTCGGAGCGCTGGGCCGAAGACGCGATGCTGATCGGCAAGATGCGCGACTGGCTGTGGAGCGAAGGCCTGTTCAAGTCCAAGCTGATGGACGGCAAGGACGAGCACAACCCGGACGTCGCCAAGTTCCGCGATTACTTCGACTACGACGAGCCCATCCGCACCGTGCCCTCGCACCGCGCGCTGGCCGTGTTCCGTGGCCGCACGCAGGAGTTTCTCGATGCCAAGCTGGTGCTCGATGAAGAGGTCGTGCCCGGCAAACCGACGATGGCCGAAGGCCGCATCGCCGTGCACCTGGGCTGGTCGCATGGCAAGCGGCCTGCCGATGATTTGATCCGCAAGTGCATCGCCTGGACCTGGAAAGTCAAGCTCTCGCTGAGCCTGGAGCGCGACCTGTTCACCAGGCTGCGCGAGGCGGCCGAGGCCACGGCCATCAAGGTCTTCGCCGAGAACCTGCGTGACCTGCTGCTGGCCGCGCCGGCCGGCAAGCGCGTGGTCATGGGTCTGGACCCCGGCATCCGCACGGGCGTGAAAGTGGCCGTGGTCAGCGACACGGGCAAGGTGCTCGACACCAGCACCGTGTACCCGCACGAGCCCCGCAAGGACTGGGAAGGCTCGGTCCACACGCTGGGCCGCCTGTGCGCCGCGCATGGCGTGAACCTGATCGCCATCGGCAACGGCACGGCCAGCCGCGAGACCGACAAGCTCGCCGCCGATCTGATCAAGCGCATCCAGCAGATGGCGCCTGGCACACCGATCGAAAAGGTGGTGGTCAGCGAAGCGGGTGCGTCCGTTTACTCCGCCTCCGAGTTCGCGAGCAAGGAACTGCCCGATCTGGACGTGAGCCTGCGCGGCGCCGTCTCCATCGCGCGCCGCTTGCAGGACCCTTTGGCCGAGCTGGTCAAGATCGACCCGAAGAGCATCGGCGTGGGCCAGTACCAGCATGACGTCAACCAGAGCGAGTTGGCGCGCACGTTGGACGCCATCGTCGAAGACTGCGTGAACTCGGTCGGCGTCGACCTGAACACGGCCTCGGCGCCTTTGCTGTCGCGCGTGTCGGGCCTGAGCACGGCCGTGGCCAACAGCATCGTGCGCTGGCGCGATGCCAACGGCGCTTTCAAGAACCGCAAGCAGCTGATGGACGTGGCCGGCCTGGGCGCCAAGACCTTCGAGCAGGCGGCGGGTTTCCTGCGCATCCGCGATGGCGACAACCCGCTGGACATCTCGGGCGTGCACCCCGAGACCTACCCGGTCGTCGAGAAGATGCTGAACCAGACGGGCAGGTCCGCCAGCGAACTCGTCGGCAAGAGCGACGTGCTGCGCACGCTCAAGCCCGAGCTGTTCGCCGATGACAAGTTCGGCGTGATCACGGTCAAGGACATCCTCAGCGAGCTCGAAAAGCCAGGCCGCGACCCGCGCCCGGACTTCAAGGTCGCGCGCTTCAACGACGGCGTCGAAGACATCAAGGACCTGAAAGAAGGCATGGTGCTCGAGGGCACGGTCAGCAACGTCGCGCAGTTCGGTGCCTTCGTCGACCTGGGCGTGCACCAGGACGGCCTCGTGCATGTGAGCCAGCTGTCGAACAAGTTTGTCAACGATGCGCGCGAAGTGGTCAAGACGGGTGACATCGTGAAGGTCAAGGTCGTCGAGGTTGATCTGGCACGCCAGCGCATCTCGCTGACGATGAAGATGGACGCGCCCGTGGGTGCCAAGTCGGCCGGCGGCCAGCGCGACAACAGCTTCAAGCCTGCTGCGCGCAACGAGCGGCCTTCGGGCGGCGCCCAGCGTGGCGCGCCCCAGCAGGCATCAGGGCAATCGGCGATGGCCGCGGCCTTCGCCAAGCTGCAGACCAAGCGCTGAGTCGGTGCGCTGAGTCGAGCAAGATCAGCGGCTGCGCAGCAAGCGCAGGCCGTTGAAGACCACGAGCAGGCTGGCGCCCATGTCGGCGAACACGGCCATCCACAAGGTGGCCTTGCCCGCGAAGGCCAGGATCAAGAAAACCAGCTTGATGCCCAGCGCCAGCGCGATGTTCTGCTTGAGCACGCGGCTGGTCCGGTGGCTCAGCGCGATGAAACGGGCCAGCTTGCCCGGGTCGTCGTCCATGATGGCCACATCGGCGGCTTCGAGCGCGGTGGCCGTGCCGGCTGCGCCCATCGCGAAGCCGATGTCGGCGCGGGCCAGGGCAGGCGCATCGTTGATGCCATCGCCAACCATGCCCACATGGCCGTGACGCTGCTTGAGCGCGACGATGGCGTCGAGCTTTTGCGCGGGCAGCAGACCGGCCTTGACCTCGTCGATGCCGACTTGCTGCGCGACGAACGAGGCCGCCTGGGCGTTGTCGCCCGTGAGCATGACGGATTGCACGGCCAACTGCCTCAATGCGCGCACGGCTGGTGCCGACTGCGGCCGCACCGCATCGGCCACGGCCAGCACGCCCACGACGACGCCCGACTGGACCAGCAGCACGACGCTCTTGCCTTGCCCGGCCAGCGCGTTGAGCGATGCCTGAAGGTTGCCAGGCAAAGTGCCGCTTTGTTCCGCCAATGCCGCATTGCCCAACTGCCACAGCGCGCCATCCAGCACACCCTGCACGCCCAGCCCAGGCAGCACGACGAACTGCGTGGCAGGCAGCAAGTCCATTGACGGCGCACGCTGTCGCCAACCCTTCACGACCGCTTGCGCGACCGGATGCCGGCTGTGGGTGTCGAGGCTGGCCGCGTGCTGCAGCACCTCTTCTTGCGTCAAGCCGCAGAAGGCCTGCACATCCGTCAAGACGGCGCGACCTTGCGTGAGCGTGCCGGTCTTGTCCAACGCGATGGCCCTGAGCAGGCGCCCGCCTTCCAGAAACCGGCCACCCTTGACGAGGATGCCTTGACGCGCCGCCGCGGCCAGGCCGCTGACCACGGTCACGGGTGTCGAGACCACGAGCGCGCAAGGGCAGGCGATCACCAGCATGACGAGGGCCTGGTAGAGCCAGCCCGTCGATGCGCCGCCCATCAACAGCGGCCCGCCCACAGCGACGGCCATGGCCAGCAGCACGACGGCGGGCGTGTAGTAACGCGCGAACTCGTCCACGAAGCGCTGCGTCGGCGCCCGTTGCGACTGCGCCTCCTGGATCGCGTGGGCGATCTGCGCCAGCGTGCTGTGCCCGGCTGTGGCCGTCACTTCGGCCTCGAGCACGCCATCGGTCACGATGCTGCCCGCATACAGGCTGTCGCCGACTTGCTTGTCCACCGGCATGCTCTCGCCCGTGATGGGCGCTTGGTCGAGCGCGGCATGACCCTGCGCGACACGCGCGTCCAGCGCGACGCGATCACCTGTGCGAAGCCGCATGCGGCTGCCCACGGCCACCTGGTCCACATGCGTGCTCTGCCATTGACCATCCACGAAGATGTCGGCGGTATCGGGCGCCAGCGCCGACAGCGACTGCACCGCATGCCGCGCCCGCTCCAGCGACAGCGCCTCGATGGCCTCGGCCAGCGCGAACAGGAACACGACCATCGCCGCCTCCGACCACTTGCCGATGGCCACAGCCCCGATCAGCGCCAGGCTCATCAAAAAGTAGATGTTGAGCGTGAGGTGCCGCAGCGCGATCCAGCCCTTTTTGAGCGTCGGCAGGCCGGCCGTGGCGATCGACAATGCGGCCAGCGCCATCACGGGCCACGATGCTTCCTGACCGCTCGCCCATGCGGCCACCTCGGCGCCCACGGCGGCCGCACCTGACACGGCCAGCAGGCGCTTCGTTCGCGCGGACACAGCCGGAGGCAAGGCGGCGGCCACCTGTCCGGCCTCCAACAAAGTCGGCGCCATGTCGATCGCGTTGAGCGCGGCGGCCAGCGGCTCGGTATCTTCCAGTTGATGAAAAACGGTCAGCTCGCGGGCCAGCAGATTGAAGTCCAGGCGCACGACACCGGGCATGGGCTCGAGCCGGTTGCGGATGAGGCGCTCTTCGGTCGGGCAGTCCATCTTGTCGATGCGGAAGCGCACCTTGGCGCTGTCGGGCGGCGGAGCGGGCGTGGCAACCGGCGCGAGCTGCGCGGCGTGCGACGCAGGGCCACAGCAGGCGTCTTCTTGATCGCCATGCGCATGCCCGTGGTCGTGGCGATCATGGCCATGCCCATCGTCACAGCATCCGGAGTCGGCTGTCTGGGCAGGCGTTGCGCTGATCGGGATGACAGGTCGGCGAGGGGACTGATCACTCATGGGAAATGCTGACTGCGGGGGTACTCGCATTGGACACCGATTTGTACACCCATGTTGGGCTATGCTCGTTCGGATGAAGGCGTTGAACATCCACGTCGGCGAAGGCGCTCGCCGGCACATCGAAGCCCATGGCCTGCGCCCGCAGGACGTGCGCCTCGTGCCGGCGGCGGCAGGCGGCCCCAAGGGGCTCATCCTCAACCATCTCGACCAGCACCTGTTCGGGCAATGGCTGCCGCAAGGGCGGCACACGGTCCATCTCGTCGGCGCGTCGATCGGTGCATGGCGCATGGCCACGGCGACCATGGCGAACCCGGTGCAGTCCTTCAAAGACTTGGCTCAAGGCTACATCGCGCAGTACATCGAGCCCGAGCAGGGGCGCAAGATGCCTTCGCCGCAACGTATCACGGCGGGCTTCCGTGAAACGCTCAATGGTTTCTTCGGCGATGACCTGGGCGCGTTGCTGCGGCATCCGCAATACCAATTGCATGTGCTCACCGCCCGAGGCCGGCAATTGCTCAGGCGCGGCTCGCGCTCGCGCACGGCGCTGGGCTTCACCGGCCTGGCCTTGGGCAATGTGCTGAGCCGCAAGGCCGTCGGCCTGTTCATGGAGCGCACGGTGTTCTCGACCAGCGGCGAGGCCTTGCCCGTGCCGCTGCGCGACCTCCCCACAGGCCGCGTCGAGCTCAACGAAGGCAACTTCATGCCCGCCATGCTGGCCTCGTGCAGCATCCCCTTCATGCTCGAAGCCGTGCACGATATCCCTGGCGCCACGCGCGGCGCCCACTGGGACGGCGGCATCGTCGACTACCACTTCCACTGGCCCTATGCGGCCATGGACGGCGGCCTCGTGCTCTACCCGCACTTCCAGAAGCAGGTCGTGCCCGGCTGGCTCGACAAGACCTTGAAATGGCGCCATCGCAGCAGCCCGGGCCTGAGCAACATGGTGCTGCTCGCGCCCAGCCCGCAGTGGGTGTCCACGCTGCCTGGCGGCAAGTTGCCCGATCGCGATGATTTCGCCGGCATGGACTACCCCCAGCGCCTCAAGACCTGGACAGAGGCCGTGGCCCGCGCCGAGCAGCTGTCCAATGAATGGCAGGACTGGCTGCGCCGTGGTTGTCCGGCGGCGGAACTGCAGCCTTTGTAGCCAACTGGGCACCAGATCGGCCTATCTCGCCCGACCACGCACAGGGACTGTGGCTACACTCTTCCCATGGACTCTGCTGCCAGCCTGCTTTTGATCGCGGCCTTGATCGCCGCCAGCGCCTTCTTCTCGATTGCCGAACTGGCCGTGGCCGCCTCGCGCCGCCTGCGTCTGCGCCAGATGGCCGACCACGGTGACGCCCGCGCCCAACGCGTGATCGATGTGCAGGAAGAGCCCGGCGACTACTTCACCGGCATCCAGATCGGCCTGAACACCGTGGCCATCCTCGGCGGCGTGGTGGGCGAGGGCGCGTTCGCGCCGATGATCCAGCCGCTGCTGCTCAAGCTCTCCGTGCCGGCCACGCATGCCGAGACCTATGCCTCGCTGGCGTCCTTCGTGCTGGTCACGAGCCTCTTCATCCTGCTGGCCGATCTCTTTCCCAAGCGCCTGGGCATGAACGCGCCGGAGCAGGTGGGCTGTCCGCGTCGTCGGCCCGATGCACACCGTGCTGGCCGTGCTCAAACCCGTCGTGTGGCTGTTCAAGCGCCTGACCGACGCGCTCTGTCGAACTGCTCGGCCTGCCCGAGCACCGCGACGATGCCATCACGCCCGACGACATCCTGGCCATGGCCGAAGCCGGTGCCCAGGCGGGCGTGCTGGCCGGCGCCGAGCACCGCATGATCGAGAACGTGTTCGAGCTCGACACCCGCATGGTCACCAGCGCCATGACCGCGCGCGGCAGCGTGATCGTGCTGCTGCTCGACGACAGCGACACCCTGATCCGCGCCCGCATGGACCAGTACCCGCACTCCACCTACCTGGTCTGCGACGGCGACATCGACCACGTGGTCGGCTACATCGACACCAAGTACCTGCTCAGCCGCGTGCTCAACGACCAGCCCATCTCCCTGCGCGAAGAAGGCCTGGTCAAGAAAGTGCTGATCGTGCCCGAGCGCCTGACCTTGTCCGAGATGCTGACCCAGTTCCGCCAGGCCTATGAAGACTTCGCCGCCATCGTCAACGAGTACGGCCTGGTCGTGGGCATCATCACGCTCAACGATGTGATGAGCACGGTGATGGGCGCGCTGGTGGCCTCGTCCATCGACGAAGAGCAGATCGTGCGCCGCGACGACAACTCGTGGCTGATCGACGGCGTCACGCCCATCGAGGATGTGCTGCGCGCGCTGGGCCTGGACAGCCTGCCGCATGACGACGAGTACGAGACCCTGGCCGGCTTCCTGATGCACATGCTGCGCCGCGTGCCCAAGCGCACGGACAGCGTCGCCTGGGGCGGTTTCCGCTTCGAGGTGATGGACGTGGACAGCCACAAGATCGACCAGGTGATGGTCACGCGCGAGCTGCCGGCCGCTGTCCAGGCCGCTTCGGGTGCGGCCAATGAAGCCGCATCGAAGGCCTGAGCGCCTGCATCGATCAGAGGTTTACATCGACGCTTCGAGCAAGGCGCGGTATTCCTCCGCCGTCGCCACACGCGGATTGGTCTTGTGGCAGTGATCGGCCAGCGCGCCCGTCACGATCTTGTCGAACCATTCGCGCTGCACGCCCAGCTCGCCCAGGCCTTTGGGCAGACCCAGCCGCGCATTCAGATCACGAATGGCCTCGGGGATGTCGGTCGCAGCCTTCAAGCCCATCGCATGCGCCATGCGCTCCAGCCGGCGCTCCTTCTGAATCAACTCGGCCAACGCGTTGAACTTGATCACCTCGGGCAGGAACATCGCGTTCAAGGTGCCGTGGTGCAGCCTGGGGTTCACGCCGCCCAGGCTGTGGCTGAGACTGTGCACGGCGCCCAGGCCCTTGCTGGAAGGCCATCGCGCCCTGCATCGAGGCGCTCATCATGTTCAGGCGCGCCTCGCGGTCGCTGCCGTCCTTCGTGGCACGCTCGATGTGGTGCCAGGCGCGCTCCAGCCCATCGAGCGCGATGCCGTCGGCGGGCGGGTTGAAGGCGGGCGCCATGAAGGTCTCCATGCAGTGCGCGATGGCGTCCATGCCCGTGGCGGCCGTCAGCGCGGGCGGCCGGCCCAGCGTCAACTCCAGGGTCGCAGATGGCGGCCTTGGGCATCAGGTTCCATGAGTGGAAGCCCAGCTTGCGGCCGTCGTCGACGATGACGATGGCGCCGCGCGCCACTTCGCTGCCCGTGCCCGCCGTGGTCGGCACGGCGATCAAAGGCGCGGCCTGCGGCGTGATCCTGGGCGAGCCGCCTTCGATCGTGGCGTAGGTCTTGAGCGGGCCCTCATGCGTGGCCATGATCGCCAGGCCCTTGGCCAGGTCGATGCTCGAGCCGCCGCCCACGGCGATCAGGCCGTCGCACTGGTTGCGTTGCCACACCTCGTGGGCCGCGCGCACCGAGGCTTCGGTCGGGTTGGGCGGCGTCTGGTCGAAGACGGTCACGGGCAGGTCACCCAGCGCGTCCAGCGCCTTTTGCAGCACGCCCGCGGCACGCACACCCGCGTCGGTCACGATCAAGGGGCGGCGGATGCCCACGCGCTCGCATTCGCCGGCCAGCAGCTTGATGGCGCCGAATTCGAACTGGATCTGGGTCAGGTAGAGGATGGTGGCCATGGGGGAGCGTCTCCTGCATTGAGCGGCACTTTAGCGCGATTAGACTTCCGCCCATGTCCATGCGATCCCCTCCTCATCCCAGTCAGACAGGCTTCCATTGATCACGCGGGGACGGATCGGCGACTTTGGGTCTGCGCGGCATTGATGGTCCTGGTGACCGTGTGGGTCTTCACCGTGTCGCACCACCACACGGCCCTGCACCACGACATGGCCGAGCAGTTCGTGTGGGCGCACGCGTGGCAATTGGGCTACCCCAAGCACCCGCCGCTGCCGACCTGGCTGTTCATGAGCGCCCTGAGCGTGCTGCCGCCCACGCCTGTGACCTTGTATGGCCTGTCGGCGCTGTGCATCGGTCTGACAGGCGTGTTCACTTTCCTGGCCGCCCGCGAGTTGCTGCCCGAGCGCGCCGCGATCAGCGTGGCCTTGCTGTGGACCTTGATGCAGCCCTTCAGCTGGCGCGCCTGGATCTACAACCACAACACTGTGCTCGTGATGACCGTGGCGCTGGCTTGCCATGGCACCGCGCGCGCCGCCCGCCTGAACAGCATCGGCGCCTGGCTGCTCGCGGGCCTGGGCGCCGGCCTGGCCATGTCGACCAAGCTGCAGGCGGCCGTGCCCTTGCTGGGATTGCTTTGGGCGCTGTGGCGCAGCGGCGCGCTGGGCAAGCCAGGCGCGCGGCGCGGCCTGGCCTGGGCGCTCGCCTTGGCCGTGCTGGTCAGCGCCGCGCCCCTGCTGTGGATGGCGACCGGACACACGAACGCGCTGGCCTATGCCACGCACCAACTGGGCAGCGGGGAAGGCGAGGGCGAGTCCATGCGCATGGGGCAGTTCTTGGCCTCCGAGTTGCGCATGCTCAGCCCGACCTTGGTCGTCTTGCTGATCTGGATCATCTGGGCCAAGCAGCGGCATGAGGTGGCGCCATCCGACTCAGCGCCCACCACATCGAAGGCGGCCTTGGGCGCCTGGGTTCAAGGCCTGCTGCTGATCCCTTTGCTCTTCGTGCTGGCGATGGGGATGCTGGGCGGGGCCAAGCTGCACGCGCAATGGGGCGTGCAGACCTTCCAGTTCGCGCCGTTGGCCTTGGTGATCTGGTTCGAATCGGCCTATGAGCGTTTGCCGGCCAGGCAGTTGCTGGCCGTGGCCGCCGTGACCCATGTCGGCGGCGCTGATCCTGGCCGTGACGCCGGCTGGGCGCAAGCTGCATGCGCCTGGCGCGGTCGAGGCGCTATCCGTCGCGGGAGCTGGCTGACAAGGTGTTGGCCGACTGGCGGCGCCTTGCCCCGAACTGCCCGCTGCGTTACGTGGCGGCGCCTTTCTTCGAGGGCGGGCAACTGGCGGCCTACACCGGCGGCTTCCCGCAGGTGCTGGAAGACGATGACCCGGCCAAGAGCCCCTGGGTGGATGTCGCCGAGATGACAAAGCGGGGCAGTGTGGTGTTCAAGCGCACGGTGGCCGAGTTGCCGCTCGGCGCCATCCACACCGATGCGATGTACCTGGCGCCACCCGCGCGCGTCAAGGGCGTCTGGCCGATCGCGTGGGCGATTCGCCTGCCGCAAGGCGATTGCCCATCGGCAGTGCCATCCCAGGTGTCAGGGAATAAATAACGACTTTCGCCACCTATTCACCCCGAAAGTTGGGGGGATGAAGTTTTTTCGCGCTTCAAAGGCGTGTCACGAGGGTCGGTCTGGCATACCATACGCGCCAACGATAAAACGGGCGTTTGAAACGTCCGTACTGTGTACCTTGGAGACCCGCTGACCATGCCTCAGGCCTCGACAAGGCTGTCGCCAGCCGATACGAAGACCCGCATCCTCGATGCGGCGGAGACGCTGTTCGTCTCCGGCGGCTTTGAATCGATGTCCATGCGCCAGATCACCAGCGCGGCGGGCGTCAACTTGGCGGCCGTGAACTACCACTTCGGCAGCAAGGACGCGCTGATCCAGGCCGTGCTCTCGCGCCGGCTCGATCCGCTCAACGAGCAGCGCGTGTCCATGCTCGATGCCTTCGAGGTCGCCCTGGTCGACAAGCTCACCTGCGAGCACGTGCTCGTGGCCATGTTCCTGCCGGCCGTGCGCATCTTCCGCAGCGACACGCCCATGGCCGACCGCTACCTGCACTTCCTGGGGCGCTCGTACACCGACCCGTCGCCCGTCGTGCGCGACTTCATCAACACGCACTACATCCAGACGCTGGGGCGCTTCTTCTTCGCCTTCCAGCGCACGCTGCCCGAGTTGAGCCGCGAGGATCTCGGCTTTCGCCTGAACTTCGCCATGGGTGCGCTGTCGGGCATCCTGGCGGGCGGCAACACGCAGCGCCTGATCCGCGAGTTCACGCAGGAGCAGGACGACCACGAGGCCGTGATCCTGTCGCGCCTGGCCTCGCTGATGGTCGCCGCGCTCAAGGCGCCGCTGCCAGGGCCTTCCGATGCCTCGTACTTCGGCGCGATGGCCAATCTGCCGGGCGTGGCCATCGTGGGCCAGAACCCGCTGCTCGCCGCAGACGTTGCGTCGGCCTGAGCTTTGGCACCATCCGTATGAAACAGATTTCTTGTCAGCCCTCCAGTTTGGCAAGTTTTTGGTCGAGCCCTGCGAACTTGGCGCAAGGTCGATCGCTCCCGCAGCGCAGCCGTTCGTGCTGTTCGCTTTATCAACAACATGGCTTGACGCGACTGTTCACGTCCGCTGGCCCAGCCACCGAAGAGTGTCCCCAATGAAGACGGTTACCTTGATTTCGCCAACTCGCCCATGGGCGCCAAGCTCATCAATGCACTGGGTCTGCCCAAGCCCCTGCCGCTGGAGCGCTACAAGGCCGGCCAGCCTGTTGTGCAAGGTACCGTCCTGATCGGTGGCGGCGGCGAGCCCGAGCTGCTCGACAGCCTGGCCACGGTCTTCAAGACCGCCGGCATCCAGAGCCTGGCCCACGAGAAGCTGCCCCAATGGGTGTCCGTGGCCAACAAGCAAGGCCAGGTGCTGTTCGGATTCTATCGTGTTTCCCGATGGACCTTAGCAGGACGCCAGAACTGAACCAGTAAGAGGACATACAC
>JASGJC010000033.1:0-51327 GCA_049840915.1 Aquabacterium sp. | reverse complement strand
CGAGGCGCAAAATGCCAAAGTGCATTTGCTGCACAAGCCTTTGCAGGCCGAGCGCCTGATGCGCCTGCTGGAAGAGGCCACGGGCGCGCCGCAAGATACGGCATGATGCGGGCATGACAACATCCATCGACATCGCATTCATCGGCGGCGGCAACATGGCCACGGCCATCATCGGCGGCCTGCTGCGCCAGGGCCGTGCGGCGGCCAGCATCCTCGTCATCGACCCTGTGGCCGAGCAGCGCGCGCGCTTGACGCAGGCCTTGGGCGTGCAGACGGCGGCCGAGCCCGATGCGGCCTTGAGCCAGGCCCGGACGGTTGTGTGGGCAGTCAAGCCGCAGCAGTTCAAGGATGCGGCGCAGACTTATGCGCCACTGACGGGCCAGGCGCTGCATTACAGCGTGATGGCGGGTTTGCGCACAGATGGCATGGCGCGTTTGCTGGGCACTGCGCGCATCGTGCGGGCGATGCCGAATACGCCTGCGTTGGTCGGCCAGGGGATGACGGGTTTGTTCGCGCGCCCTGAGGTGAGTGTTGCTGAACGCGAGGCCATCGGTGCGATGGTGGCGCCGACGGGTGCGGCGTTGTGGGTGAACAATGAAGCCGATCTGGATGCGGTGACGGCGCTGTCCGGGTCGGGGCCGGCCTATGTGTTCTATTTCGTCGAGGCGATGATGCAGGCGGCGCAGGACATGGGCTTGAGCGCCGAGCAAGGCCGGCAACTGGCGTTGGCGACGTTTGGTGGAGCGACGGCCTTGGCTTCGCAGTCGAGCGATGCGCCTGCCGTGTTGCGTGAGCGGGTGACGTCCAAGGGTGGGACGACCTATGCGGCGCTGACGTCGATGGAAAGTGCCGGGGTGAAGGCCGCGTTCATTGCGGCCATGCGGGCCGCGCAGAAGCGGGCTGGGGAGTTGGGGGATGAGTTCGGCGGTGACTTGTTTGATCAGTGCTGAACCAGCAAGGTGTCCAGCACCACGCCAAGCCACACCGTCAACCCCAACCAGTGGTTCAACCGAAAAGCCTTGAAGCAATCGGCCCGATCACGTCCCTTGATCAACCACCCATGCCACAAGGCCTGCACACCCGCCACACCCAATGACAGGTCGTACACCCACCCACGCCCGGTCATCCAGCCAGCCACGAACCAGCACGACAAGCACAGCGCATAAAACCCCATCACGCCCACCACATCGAAGCGCCCCAAGGTGATGGCGGACGTCCTGATCCCGATCTTCAAGTCGTCGTCGCGGTCGACCATCGCGTACTCGGTGTCGTAGGCCAGCACCCAGGCCAGGTTGCCCACCACCAGCCACCACACCACTGTCGGCACCTGATCTTGAATGGCCGCGAACGCCATCGGGATCCCGAAGCTGAACGCCACGCCCAACACCGCCTGCGGCATCGAGAAAAAGCGCTTCGTGAACGGGTAGGCGATCGCCACCGCCAGCGCGCCGAACGACATCGCGATCGTGCGCGCGTTCGTCGTCAGCACCAGCCCGAACGCCAGCAGCGCCAGCACCGCGCCCACGCCCAGCGCCTCCTTGACCGACAGCTTGCCGCTCGTGATCGGCCGCTGCGCCGTGCGCTGCACGTGCAGGTCGAAATCCTTGTCCGCCACGTCGTTGACCGCACAGCCCGCGCTGCGCATCAAGATCGTGCCCAGCGTGAAGACCAGCAACAGCGGCCAGCCCGGAAAGCCGCCGGCCGCCAGCCACATCGCCGACAAGGTCGGCCACAGCAGCAGCAGCCAGCCCTGGGGACGGTTCCAGCGGATCAGATCGAGGTACAGCGACCAGCGGTCGCGCAAAGTCAGCGTGCTCACAGGCGGTGATTATCGCGAACTGCCAGGCAGGGCGAGGACGCATGTCAATCTGTCATCCGTTTGGACTATGCTGTGCCACATTCCGCCCTCCGTGGCCTCTCCGGGCCCTTTTTACGCAGACACACATCATGAAAACACTGCTGATGTACGAACGCCTCGTCCCCATCGACCGCGAGCAGCATCGCCAACTGCGCATCCACTCGGGCCCGGGCCGCCTCGGCTTCGCCCGCGAGACCAATTCCATGCTGCTGGCCGCCACCGAACTGCCGCTGGCCGCGCTCGACTACCCCTGCGTGTTCGTGCAGTCCGGCGAGCAGCACACGCTGGTCACGCTGGTCGGCCTGCGCGACAAAGAGAACCTGCTGATCAACGAAGCCGGCGACTGGGCCGAGCACAGCTACGTGCCCGCCTTCGTGCGCCGCTACCCCTTCGTGCTGGCCGAGCAGCCCGGCAGCGACCAGATGACGCTGTGCATCGACGAGGCTTTCGATGGCCTGGACAAGGTGCAAGGCGAGGCGCTGTTCGACGAGAAGGGCCAGAACACGCCCTACCTGACGCAGTTGCAGAACTTCCTGCTGTCCTACCACCAGGACATGCTGGCCACGGCGCGCTTCGCCAACCGCCTGAACGAGCTGGGCCTGCTGGTCGAGCGCTCGATCGACTTCCAGCTCAACGGCGAGCGCCTGACGCTCAACGGCTTCAAGGTCGTCGACGAGACCAAGCTGCGCGCGCTGCCTCCTGACACGGTGCAGGAGCTGTTCGCATCGGGCGCGCTGGGCTGGGTGCACGCCCACCTGCTGTCGCTCAACAACGTGAACAAGCTGGGCGCCCGTTTGGGCCAGCGCCTGGCCACGCACAATGCGCAAAAGGCCGCCACCGAAGCGACGGCCCCTCACACGACTCACTGAGCCTGAGCGGCTTTCGTCGTGTCCTGCTGGCTGGCGTTCGTGTCTTGTGCGCGCCAGCCGCCACCCAATGCCTTGTAGACACTGATGTGGGCCTGCTGGCGAGACAGCTGGGCCGCGATCAGCGCCTGCTGCGCCGTGAACAGCGCGCGCTGGGCGTCCAGCAAATCGAGCTGGCTGGCCACGCCGGTTTCATAGCGCAGGGTCGACAGGCGCATGCGCGCCGCTTCGGCCTGGGCCTGCGCGAGCTGCGCATCGGCCTGGTCGGCATACGTGCGGCGCGCCACCAGGGCATCGGCCACTTCCTTGAACGCGGTCTGGATCGCCTTGTCGTACTGGGCGATGGCGATGTCGCGCTTCACGAAGGCCGCATCCACGCCCGCCGCGCCACGGCCCGCATCGAAGATGGGCACGCTGACCGAAGGCGAGAAGCTCCAGGCGCTGCGGCCGTCGTCGAACAGGCCCGACAGCGAATCGCTGACCACGCCCACACTGCCCGTCAGGCTGATGCGCGGAAAGCGCGCCGCGCGGGCCGCGCCGATGTTGGCATTGGCGCCGATCAAGGTCTGCTCGGCCTGGGCGATGTCAGGGCGCTGCAGCAGCACCTCTGACGACAGGCCCACAGGCAGCTCGCTCAAGCCCGGCCACAGGGTGGCTTGCACGGCTTCCGCGGCGGCTTGCGCGTCCTTGCCCGTGGCGGCCACGGTGACCGTGGGCACGGGCGGCAGCAGGTCATTGGAGGCCGGGCCGCCCAGCAGCAGGTTCAGGGCGCTCAAATCCTGCGCCCATTGGCGTTGCGCCTGGGCCTTGGTGACGCGCGCCGCTTCGACCAGCGATTGGCCCGAGCGCAGGTCCAGCTCGTTGAGCACGCCGTTGTCGAACTTGAGCTGCAGCAGCTTGAGCGAATCCTGGCGCGTGGCGAGCGTCTGCTCGGCCAGGGCCAGTTGCCAGCGGTCGGCCCACAAGGCGTAGTACGTGTTGGCCACCTGCGCGACCAGGCTGATGTGCGCCGCCTTGCGGGCTTCTTCGGAGGCCAGGACCTGTGCGGCCGCCGCTTCGCTGAGCGACTTGACGCGGCCGAACAGGTCGAGCTCGAAGGCCGACACGGTCACGCCGCCATTGACGGTCGTGGTCAGCGGATAGGGCGGCAAGGTCGAGGGCTGGCGCGTGCCGCTGATGCTGCCACTGAGCGTCGGGAAGCGGTCGGCGTTCTGGATCTGGTAGGCCGCGCGCAGTGCGTCGATGTTGAGCACGGCCACGCGCAGGTCGCGGTTGTTGGCCAGGGCCTGCTTGATCAGGCCTTGCAGACGCGCGTCAGGGAAGTACGTGGCCCAGGGCAGCTCGGCCACGGCCTTGGCATCGGCGCCCGCCACGGTGCCGACACCGTCGGGCAACTGCGCGGGCACGGCCATCTCGGGCCGCTGGTAGACCGGCGCCATCGAGCAGGCCGCCATCATCAGGACGACCGCCACGGACACCGCGGCACGAACCAACTGTGTGGTCTTAAGCATGATCAGACTCCGCCTCGGCATGGGCCTTGGCACGAATGGGTTTGGCCGGGAAGAAGCGGCGCACCACCACGAAGAACACGGGCACGAAGAACACGGCCAGCAAGGTAGCCGCGATCATGCCACTCATCACGCCGGTGCCGATGGCGCGCTGGCTGGCCGCGCCCGCACCACTGGCCACGACCAGCGGCAGCACACCGAGGATGAACGCCAGCGAGGTCATGATGATCGGGCGGAAGCGCAGATGGCAGGCCTCGAGCGTGGCCTCGATGACGCTCTTGCCTTCCTGCTGGAGCTCGCGGGCGAACTCGATGATCAGGATGGCGTTCTTGGCCGACAAGCCGATGATCGTGATCAGGCCCACCTTGAAGAACACGTCGTTGGGCAGGTCGCGGATGTTGGCGCCCAGCAGCGAGCCCAGCACGCCCAGCGGCACGACCAGCATGACCGCGAACGGGATGGACCAGCTCTCGTACAGCGCCGCCAGACACAGGAACACGGCGAGCAGCGAGAACGCCAGCAGCGAGGTGGCCTGCGAGCCCGACAACTGCTCTTCGCGCGACAAGCCCGTCCACTCAATGCCGATGCCCGCGGGCAGTTTGGCCGCGATGGCCTCGACCTCGGCGATGGCCTGGCCCGTGCTGTAGCCTGGCGCGGAATCACCGGCCAGGCGCATGGCCGGATAGCCGTTGTAGCGCACGGCCTGCATCTGGCCGGTGATCCAGTGCGCGCTCATGAACGCCGACAGCGGCACGGTCTGGCCGGCGCCATTGGTCACGTTGATCTGCAGCAGCTGCTCGGGCTGCATGCGGCCTTGCGCATCCGACTGCACGACCACACGCTGCATGCGCGAGCGGTTGGGGAAATCGTTGATGTAGGACGAGCCCAGCGCCGTCGCCAGCGTCGTGCCGATCGTGTCGAAGCTCACGCCCAGCGCATAGGCCTTGTCGCGGTCGATGTCGAGCTGCAGCTGCGGCGCGTCTTCCAGGCCATCGGGGCGCACGCCCGTGACGACCTTGCTTTGCGCCAGCATGCCCATCATCTGGTTGCGCGCGGCCAGCAGCGCGTCGTGGCCCAGGCCGGCACGGTCCTGCAGGCGCACCGCGAAGCCGGTGGCGTTGCCCAGCTCGCGGATCGGCGGCGGGTTCAGCGGGTAGATGAACGCATCGCGGATGCCCATCAGCGCGCCGAAGGCCCGCTTGGCCAGCGCCTGCGAGCCATGCGCCTCGCCCTTGCGGTCCTTGAAGTCCTTGAGCGTGACGAAGGCCAGCGCGGCGTTCTGCCCGGTACCCGAGAAGCTGAAGCCCACCACACCGACCACGGAGGCCACTTCAGGCTGCTTGAGGAAGTACTGCTCGACCTGCGAGATCACGGCCTCGGTGCGCGGCGCGGTGGCGCCAGGCGGCAGTTGCACGTTGACCAGCAGGTTGCCCTGGTCTTCGTTGGGCAGGAAGGCCGACGGCATGCGCACATACAGCCAGCCCACGATGCCCACGATCACCGCATACAGGATCAGCACGCGGCCGCCGCGGCGCACGAGCTTGGAGGCCGTGCTTTCATAGCCATGCGTCGTCGCCGTGAAGAAGCGGTTGAACCGGCCGAAGAAGCCGCCCTTCTCGTGGTGATCGTGCGGCACGGGCTTGAGCAGCGTCGCGCACAAGGCGGGCGTGAGCGACAAGGCCAGGAAGGCCGAGAACAGCATCGAGGCGACCATCGACAGCGAGAACTGCCGGTAGATGTTGCCCACGGAGCCCGCGAAGAAGGCCATCGGAATGAACACCGACACCAGCACCACGGTGATGCCGATGATGGCGCCGCTGATCTGGCCCATCGCCTTCTTGGTCGCCTCGTAAGGCGAGAGCCCTTCCTGCACCATCAGGCGCTCGACGTTCTCGACCACCACGATGGCATCGTCCACCAGGATACCGATGGCCAGCACCATGCCGAACATCGTCAGCACGTTGATCGAGAAGCCCGCCACCGACATCACGCCGAAGGTGCCCAGCAAGGCCACGGGCACGACGATGGTCGGCACCAGCGTGTAGCGGATGTTCTGCAGGAACAGGTACATCACGAGGAACACGAGGATCACGGCCTCGACCAGGGTTTCGACCACCTGGCTGATGGAGATCTCGATGAAGCCCGAGGTGTCATAAGGGAAGGAGTACGCCATGCCCTGCGGGAAGTACTTCTTGAGCTCGATCATGCGGGCCTTGACCAGCTTGGCCGATTCCAGCGCATTGCCCGTGGGCGAGAGCTGCACGGCCAGGCCGATGGCGGGCTTGCCGTTCAGGCGCGCATAGGTGCTGTAGACCTGACCGCCCAGTTCGAGGCGCGCCACGTCTTTGAGGCGCACGGTCGAGCCGTCGGTCTTGGCGCGCAGCACGATGTCGCCGAACTCCTTGACACTCTCGAGCTGACCACGCACGACGACGGTCGCGCTCATGGTCTGGCTGCTCAGGTTGGGCAGGTCGCCCAGGGCGCCGGCGGGCACCAGGCTGTTCTGGTTCTTGATGGCGTTGTTGACATCGGCGATGCCCAGGCCATAGGAGACCAGCTTGGCCGGATCGACCCAGATGCGCATGGCGCGCTCGGTGCCGTACAGCTGCACCTGGCCGATGCCCTTGATGCGCTGCAGCTCAGGCAGCAGGTTGCGCGAGGCATAGTCGCCCAGCGCGATGGGGTCGAACTCCGGGTTGTCGGACGACAGCATCACGAACATCAGCACGTTGCTGCGCGACTTGTCGACCTTCACGCCCTGCTGCGTCACGGCGGCGGGCAGGCGCGGCGTGGCGCGGCTCAGGCGGTTCTGCACGTCGACCTGCGCGAGGTCGATGTTGGTGCCGGTCTCGAACGTGACCGTGATCGTGCCCGTGCCATTGGCCTGGCTGACCGATTCGACGTAGGCCAGACCGGGCGAGCCGTTGAGCTCCTGCTCGATCACGCTGATGACGCTCTCGTCCAGCGTCTTGGCCGAGGCGCCCGGGTACGTGGCGCTGATGACCACGGAAGGCGGCGCCACCGTGGGGTACTGGGCGATGGGCAACTGCGTGATCGCGACCCCGCCGAACACGAGGATGAACAGCGCGATCACCCAGGCGAAGATGGGCCTGTCGATGAAGAAACGTGGCATGGCTGCGCTCCTTCCCGATCAACCGGCCGAAGCGGCGGAAGCGGCAGGAGAAGCGCCCGATGCGGCACCCGGCGGCGTCCATGGCACGGCCTTGACCGGCGCCTTCGGGTTCATCATCTTCTGGAAGCCATCGACCATGACCTGCTCGCCGGCCTTCAGGCCACCGAGCACGACCCACTGGTTGCCGCGCGCGCCGCCCAGCTTGACGGGACGCGGCGCGACCTTGCCTTCGGCATCCACGACCATGACCGAGTCGCCCTGGCTGGAGCGCGTCACGGCCTGCTGCGGCAGCATGATGCCGCCGTCGACCTCAGCCTGCTCGAGGCGCACGCGCACATACATGCCGGGCAGCAACAGGCCTTGCGGGTTGGGCAGCTCGGCGCGCAGCGAGACCTGGCCGGACGTCGGGTCCACGGTCAGGTCGGAGAAGAGCAGCTTGCCTTGCAGCGGGTACTCGGTGCCGTCGTCCATCACGACACGCACGGCCGCGGCCATGTTGCCGACCTTCTTGATCGAGCCCGCCTGCATGGCCGCCTTGAGCTTGAGCGCCTCGTTGGCCGACTGCGTGAAGTTGACGTAGAGCGGGTTGATCTGCTGGATCAGGGCCAGTTGCGTGGCTTCGCCCTGCCCGACCAGCGCGCCTTCGGTCACCAGCGCGCGGCCGATGCGGCCAGAGATGGGCGCCGTCACCGAGGCATAGCCCAGGTTGATGCGGGCGGTCTGCACGGCGGCCTTGGCGGACGCGACATCGGCCAGCGCCTGGCGCTGCGCCACCTGCGCGTTCAGGAACTCCTGCGGGCTGATGGCCTTGGCGGCTTGCAAGGGCTGGTAGCGGTCGACCAGGGCCGAGGCCTGCGCCAAATTGGCTTCGGCCTTGGTCTGCGATGCCTGGGCGCTATCAAAGGCGGCCTTGTAGGTGCTCGGATCGATCTGGAACAGGGCCTGGCCGGCCTTCACGTCCGAACCTTCGGTGAACAGGCGTTGCTGCAGGATGCCGGCAACGCGCGCACGCACCTGGGCGATGCGCAAGGCCTCGAGGCGGCCCGGCAACTCGGTGATCACGGGCACGGTCTGCGGCTGCACGGTGACCACGCCCACTTGCGCGGGCGGCATGGCGGGTGCGCCGCCACCAGGCGCGGCGCCCTTGCCGTCGTCCTTCTTGCCGCAACCGGTCAGGAAGGATGCGGCCAGCGCGCACAAGGCCAGCACGCCCATGGCATTGGCCGTCCAGCGCCAGACGTCGTCCTTCTTCACACGCAGCGTGGGCGTCTGGTCTTGCGTGGCTTGTTCGTCAGCCTGGGATGCGGTGAAGTCGCGAGATGCCATGGAAACCTCGTAAATACTTGCCTAGTCAAGAATGTAGGTCGCACTATAACAACTTGGCTGCTCGAACGGCGGACCTCGCCGTGAAATGTCCCACGGCCTGCAAGGTTGTCTGATCAAGAAATCAGGACAGGCCCTGTTTCGTCACGCTCTGCGCGCGAATGCCCCGTCCGCGGCCTCGTCCAGGGCGGCCTCGTCCTCGACATGGCGGTTGTCGCCCCATGCCAACATGCTGAAGCCCTCGGGCGAGTACAGCAGGCGGTTGATGCTGGCGTTGTCGATCTTCCAGGTGCGGGGCGCTTCGAGCGGCACGCGGTTGGCCACGCGGTAAAAGCAATCGAGCACGCCGCCATGAGCCACGATGGCCACGGTCTGGCCGGGGTGACGCTCGGCCAGGCGGGTGATGGCTTCGGTGCAGCGCGCGTAGAAGCCCTCCAGTGTTTCACCACCTTCTGGTCCATATGAAGGCTCGCGCGAGCGCCAGCGCTGCGATTCCTGCGGCCATTGCGCGGCGACTTCGTCGGGCGTCTTGCCTTCGAGGCGACCGAAATGGCGTTCGCGCAAGGCCGCATCCAAATGCACCGGCTTGCCGACGGCCTGGGCGATGGCCTGCGCCGTGTGCTGCGCGCGCAGCAAGTCACTGCTGTAGATGGCGTCGATCTCTTCGTCCATCAATGCCTGCGCCGCCCGCTCGGCCTGCCACCGCCCCTTGTCGTTCAAGGGGATGTCGATGTGGCCCTGGATGCGGGCTTCGGTGTTCCAGGCAGTCTCGCCATGACGGATGACGAGCAGGCGGGTGACTTGGTCTTGCATGTGGCTGATGATGCCTCAGTTTTTGCTGCAGTGCACAACACCCTCGCGCGCGCATGCCACCCCGTGAGGCTTTTGCCCGCTCACACGCCTCTCAGACGCCCCAGACGATAGGCTTGCCCGCCGCCTGGGCGCGCTCGATCATCTGGATCAGGGGCACGGCGCGGTGATACAGGCTGATGGCTTCTTGCGGGGCATCGTCCGGCGGCGAGGCGGCCTCGTCGTCCGTGGCCGATGTCGGCGCGTCGGGCGATGCGGGCGACTGCATCTTCAAGGCTTTCAGCTGGGCCACGGCTTGGGGCATGTCCTGGGGTTCGAGGATGCCGGGCTGATCGGCCTGCTTGCCCAGCAGGCCCAGCAGTTCATGGGCCGTGGCGGACAACAACAGCAAGTCGCCCGTGACGGCGCAACGCAGTTTGACGGACATGGTGGGTGCTTTCATCCAAGTGGGCCAGCCAGTGTAGGCCACTTGAAAGCCCCCATCACTTGCCTGGTGTCACGCCGTCGGCGGTCTGGTAACGGGCCGCATCGAGCCGGGTGCGGAAGGCCTCGGCCAGGTTCTCGACGCGCACTTCGCGCAGGCCCAATGGCGCGTCGGCGGTCTTCAGCCAGGCGGAGGGCGAGTCGCTGCGGTACAGGTCGATCAGGGCCAGGCCCGTGTCGTACAGGGCCTTGTTCTGTGCCGTCAGCGTGGTCTGCTCGGTCTTGGCGGACTTGAGCATGCCGGCGAGCGTGTTGGTCAGCGCGGCCTTTTCGGCATAGGCGGCCTGCGTCTGCGTCAGCTTGGCTTGCAGGTCGGCTTCGCGCGCCTGCGCTTCGGCCAGGGCCTTGTCCTTGTCTTTGAGCGAGGACGCGAGCTGGTCGACACGGGCACGGGCCGCGCTGGCGCGGGACTCCGCGCCCTTGACCTTGGCCGAGGTCTGCTGCAGCTCGGACGAGAGCTTGCCGTTGTCTTGCGCGAGCGTGGCCTTTTCGCCGGCCAGGGTGTCGCGCTCTTCCTGCGTCTGGCGCAGGCTCTGCTGCGCGCGCCTGAGGGCTTCGCGCTCGCGGTTGGCCTTGTCTTCGGCGTGGGCCGGCGGCGCGCTCAAGGCGCACAGCACGGCCAGCGTCAGGGCGACGGGCGCCGCGGAAAGGGTCAAACGGTTCATGTTCGATCCTCCTTTTAGAAGCGTGCGTTCAGCTCGATCTGAAGCACGTCGATCTTCAAGGGCACGTTGCTCAGACCAGGTCCCCGGAAGCTGGCATCGGCGTTCGAATAAATGGTGCTGTCAGGCAGGCTGCGGGTACTGACCCAGCGCAGGCCCAGCGACACGTGGTTGGCGATGCCGTAGGCGCCAGCCAGGCTCCAGCCCTGGTAGTTGGTGCCGCCCAGATGCCAGGTGGTATCGGTGAAGGCATCGACCCAGGCGTCACGCTCCATCCTGCGGAAGGTCAGGCTCGATTGCCACTGGCCAGGCTTGTCGATCTGGTCGGCACCGATGGTGACCTTGGTCTGGTAAGCAGCAGTCTGCTTGGCCAGGTTCAATGGCTCGGCATCCGTGCCCAGGTTCGTGCGGCGGCGGATCTCGTCGATGTCGAAGCCGAGGTTGTCGACATAGTCCAGCGACACGCGGATATTGAAGGGGTAGAACTGCGTGAACTTCAACTCGGCCGACAAATTGATCGGCGTGAACTTGGAAGCCAGGCCCCAGACACTGGGGTCGGAAAGGCTGTCCTGGCTCTGGTTGATGCGGTACAGCGTATTGCCCTTCTGACGCAGGCCTTTCTTGTATTCGGTGATCAGGTACGGTTGCGCGATGCTCTGGGCCGTGCCACTGCCTGGTGGCGTGGCTGTTTCGGGCACGCCCTCGATACCGCTGAACTTGTAGGCAGCCAGGCCCAGGCGCATCTGTGTTTGAGGCGCCAGGTTGAACGAGCCGCCAACCTGGGTGCCGTACAACCATTTGTCCCGGGTGCTGGTCTCGAATTCGAGCAACGGGAAGGCACCTGCCGTGAAGAACAGGCTGTTGCCGGCCGAGATGGCGGGCTTGAAAGCTACAGCCACGCCGTCGAAGTTCAGGTCATCAGGCCAGGTCAGGTCCGTGCCGAAGAAGGGATTGGCAAAGCGGCCGGCATTGGCCTCGAATTCAGAAGCGCCCTTGTATGAGATGTAGGCCCGATCCAGCACGACGCTGTATTTGTTGAGCGAACTGCCAAGTGTCTGAGATTCGGACGAGGGGTTCGACGTCGATGTGGATGTCGTGGCATTGCCTGTGCTCAAACGCACACCGGCACTGACCCCGCCGCCCAGGTCGGAGCGCACACCCAGGCGAGCCCGCACGGTCATGCGGTCGCGGTTGTGTTGCGTATTGGCCAGATCCGGCGACCAAGCCAAGGGTTGACCAATCTGGTTCAAATAACCTTCGTTAGCATCCGGCGCCAGGTTGTTCTTGTCGAACAGGGCATCTTCCCAACGCACGCGCACATCGCCTTCCACGGTGATGCGGCGCATCCAGTCGGGCAAGGTGCCGGGCTCGCCCCAGCGTTCGTCGTGGGCCTGGGCCAGCACGTCCTTCTTGACCTGGTCGCGGATCTCGGCCTTGGCCGATTCCGTGATGTAGGGGATGCGGATCACGGGCGGCTTGGCCTTGTCCGCCGCACCTGCTTCGGCATTGGCCGCTTGCGCAGGCGCTGGCGCGGCGCGCTGGGCCTGGCGCACGATCTCGTCGGCCTTGTCCTTGGTGAGCAGGCCGTTGTCGATCAGGGCCTGCATGAGCGCCATGGTCGTGGCGCGCAACTGCTCCAGCTCCGAGCGCTCATCGGCGTGCGCGGGCAGGCCCGCCAAGGTCAGGGATGCGGCCAGCGCGATGGCGCCGCAGCGGGCCGGCGGGAAAGACGAGCGGAGTCCAAACATATACAGCGATCCAACAGATGAATTGAATGAGGCCTGCCGGTTCAGGATGCAGGCGGCAAAAGGGTCATGCGCAGGCGCAGCGGCTGGGCCATGTCCGCGGCGGGCGGCGGGAGCCTGGCGTCGCGGCTGGCCTTGTCGAAGGCGGCCATGACATCGGCCTGGGCGCGCTCATTGGCCAACGGCTCCAGCTCGTATTTCTTGATGCGGCCATCGCTGTCGACCCACAGCGAGAAGGTCACGGTCACGCGCTTCTCTTCGGTTTGCAGGTTGCGCTCGATCGCGTCCTTGAGCAGTTGCTTCATGCTCGTCACGTAGAACTGGTACTTGGCACGGTCCGAGCCGGTGCCGACCGGGCCCGTGGTGGCCGGGCCGCCCAGGAAGTCCTTGCTGACGCTGCCCGACGAGAACGCGCTGGGGCCATCGCCCGCCGTGCCTTCCATCTTCAGGGCCTGCGATGGCTGGGGCGGCGCTTCGACCTGCTTTTGCACCATCTGCGGCGTGGGCTTGTTCTCTTCCTTGGGCTCGGGCTTCTTCTCTTCCTGCTTGGGCGGAGGAGGCGGAGGCGGCGTGTCGGGCAACATGATCTTGACGGTCTGGCGCTTGGGCGCGCCGCCCGAGCTCAGCTTGATGCGGCTGATGCCCCAGGCCGCCAACGCCAGCACGGCCACGACGGCCACGCCGATGACGATGCGCTTGAAGAGGGCGTCGTCGTCCTTGGACATGTGCGTCTTGTTCGCGAGCGTGGCCATGTCAGGTTCCGATCCGAGCCGTGACCAGGCCCATGCTGACCTGCAGCTTGTTGCACAGGTCGATCACCGACACGACCTTGGCGTACTGCGCCTTGGCATCGCCCTTGATGGCCACGGTCATCTTGGGGTCGCGCGCCTTGGCTGCGTTGATGTCGCTCTCGAGCTGCTCGGCGGTCTTGACCGCGCCATTGAGGTAGAACGCGCCGTCGGGCTGCACCTGGATGATGAGCAGCTCGTGCTTTTCAGTGGAGGGCTTGTTGCTGGGCTTGGGCATCGTGATGGACAGACCTTGCACCGATGCCGTGGTCATCAGGATGAACACGACCAGCAGCACATAGGCCAGGTCCAGCATGGGCGTCACGTTGATCGTGTCGTAGGGTTTGGCGTCGTCTTGGACTTGCATGGGTCGCCCTCAATGCGCGCGCTTGGTGACCAGGCCGATTTCGGTGATGTCCAGCCGCTTGGCCAGCTCCAGCACTTCCATGACCTTGTCGTACTGCGCTGCCTCGTCGGCCTTGAGCACCACGGGCAGGTTGGGGTTGGCTGCCTTGTATTGGCCGAGGTTGGTGCGCAACTGGTCCATCGTGACCGGGTAGGCATCGAGGTAGACAGAGCCATCGGCCGTGATCGTGATGCCGCGCGTCTGCGGCTTGGCCAGGTTGTTGGCGGCCAGGGTCGTCGGAGCCTTCACCTTGACACCCTGCACGGAAGCCGTGGTCATGATGATGAAGGTCACGAGCAGCACGTACGCCAGGTCCAACATCGGCGTGATGTTGATGTCGTCGTACGGCTGGTTGTCGGCTTTGACGTCGCCTGCCATCGCGTGCTCCGGTCAGCGTGCGCCGTAGACTTCGGCCACGCGCGTGACGAACTCGTCCACGAAGATCTGCATGTCGGACGAGATGTTCTTGATGCGCGAGGCGAGGTAGTTGTAGCCGAACAGCGCGGGGATGGCCACGCCCAGGCCGGCCACGGTGGCCAGCAGGGCCGCCGCGATACCGGGCGCGATGGCGTTGACGTTGACATCGCCGGCCGCCGCGATGGCCGCGAAGGTGATCATCACGCCCACGACGGTGCCCAGCAGGCCCAGGAAGGGGCCGCCCGAGATGGCAATGGTCAGCAGCACCATGCGCGAGTTGAGCTGGTGGTTCTCGCGGACCAGGTCGGCGTCGATGGAGGCCTTGACGGCATCGATGGAGGCGCCGCTCAAAGGCGCGGAGCCCGCTTCGCCCGTGTTGCGCTTGGCCAGCTCGCGCACACCGGCCTGGTACAGGCGGAACAGCGATGAATGCGGGTGCACGGCGCCCTGCTCCAGTTGCAGCAGGTTGGCGTTGGCATCGCGGAAGCGCTCGAGGAACTGGCGGTTGTCCTTGTCGGCCTTGCCCACGAACAGGGCCTTGGTGACCATCACCCAGCAAGCCACGACGAACATCACGGCCAGGATGGCGATCACGGCCTTGGCATCGGGCGTCAGGCTCTTGATGAGGATGCCCATGTAGCCTTCGTCGCCGCCTTCCGAGCTGGCCGTGTCGGCGGTCTCGGTGACGCTGGCGACCAGCTTGGCATCGCCGCTTTGCGCGGCCTGGGCCAGCTTGACCCAGTCGGCGCTGCGCACGGTCGTGGCCACCTGCAGTTCGTCGATCAGGCCGTTGAAGCCCTCACCCACCTTGACCGGACCTTCGATGGCCGCGCCCGCGCCGGTGTCGACCTGGGCCGTCTGCGCGCCATTGACGTAGACCGTCAGCTTGCCCGAGCCGAAAGTCAGCACCACATGCGACCAGGCCGCGGCCGCAAGGTTGCCGCCATCGGCGTTGACGCTGCCCAGCTTGGCGACCAGCTTGCCGCCGTTGATGGCCAGGCTCAATGCGCCTTGCTCGAACAAGGTGCCTTGTGCGGCCGCGGGCTTGACCCACATGCCGACCGAGTAGGGGCCGCTGGCCGGCGCCTTGAGCTTGTCGGAGGCGGGCCAGGTCAAGGCGGTTTTGCCATCGAGCTTGGCGCTGCCGGCGAGCATGCCGTTGGCTTCGCTGGCCACGGCCGATGCCGACTTGAGCGTGCCTGTGTGGTCCACGCTGATGCCGTCCTTCTCGCCGAAGTGGAAGGCGGCCACGGTCGCGGCATCGAATACGGTGGCGGCCGAGGCGGGCTCGGCGGCGGCCTTCTCGTTGCCCGCATAGGCGTAGACCACGTTCTTGTCGCTGCCCGGCACGATGCTCGGCACCTGCACCCACACCAGCGCCAGCTCGTTGGTGCTGTCGTAGCGCTCGACCACGTATTTCAACGGGGTCTTGTCGTCAGCCGCCACGAAGCGCAGGTCCGAGCCATCGGGCTTGGCGCTCAGGAAGTCGAAGTTGCCCGAGTGCAGGCGCACCGGCACGGCCACGCCGCTGAGGGCCTCCTTGGTCTCGACACCGGCGGCGGACGTGTTGAGGGTCACCTTGGTCCGATGGGTCCAGTCACCGTTCCACCAGGCATGTGCAGACGTGGGCAGCAGCACACTGCCCAGCAGGGCTATCGACAAGGCGGATAAAGCTTTGCGCATGGCAATTCCTCTGAATCAATCGAAAAGATGTCTGAACGGTGTAAGCGGGTGCGCGCCGAATGATCCAGACGGCGTGTGACTGGCTTGTGAAAAACCCGAGGTCCGCGTGCAAGGGCACGCGGACCGGGGGTGTGGGTAACGCTTGCGAGGCTTACTTGGCCTTTTTGTCGGCGTCGTCATCCGAGGAGCCGAAGCCCAGGAAGTCGAGGATGACGTTGCGCTTGCGCTTCTTGGCCTTGGCGTTGTCTTCCTTGGACTGCTCGTCGGCGGGGCCTGCGGCCGTGGGCTGGGTGGGAACGGCCGCGACGGCGGCGAGGTTGACGGAAGGCGCCGGCGGTGCGCCAACCGTGGCCGTCGCATGGATATTGTCTCCGCCGATGATCACCGGCGCTATGAGGAACAGCGTCCCCTTGGTGGAAATGCCCGCATCCCCCGCATTGATCTGGCCCTTGGGTGCCGCGATGAAAGCCGAGCCCGATGAGGCGATCCCACTGCCGGAGATCGCGGAGCTGACATCGATCTTGAGCACACCTTGGTCAAAGTAGTAGGAAGGGTTGGGGGCTGACGTGACCGTCTTCGCGCCTCGGCCTGCATCGACATCGCCCAACGAAGCCCAGAGCGTCTCGTCACCATGGTTCAGGGTGAAAACACGCGAAGCGTTGACTGCCACGCTGTCGCGCACCAGGATTGACACGTCTCCACCGGCGGCCGTCACCAAGCCCAGATCGGCCTGCCCCTTGGTGTTGTTGCTCACCAGTTGACCCACGTTCACACCACCATTAGGGCTGAACATGGACACCGGCGAGTCCTGATAGGTCTTGATCTGGCTGACACCCATATCTACCGATGCCGTTTGCGCGGTCGCGTGCGGGAAGACCGTGCTCAAGGCATCGTAAGCCTTGGCATAGTCAACATTGCGCGCCGGGCCCTGCGGCTTCTGCGCCGCGGACACGATGGCTTCAGCCACTTCCCGAGACAGTGTCTGGGTGACCAGCAAGGCCTGCTGCTCGGTGGACATGAGCGAGAATCGGTCCAACGCCGCAGACAGGGTCAGCGTGCCACTGTCCTGCCCGGCGCGTTGGGCCACGAAATTGATCAGGGATTGGGCCGTGCCAGCATTGGCTGGCACCAGGCTCAGCACCTGCTGTTGACGCAGCGCATCGGGTACCGTGGCCGCCCACACCTTGCTCAGCAACTGGCCAGCCACCAAGGCCTGATCGTGGCTAGAAGCTGTAGCGAAAGCCTGCAACGCCTGCGCTCCGGACAGACCACCATCCTCTCTATGGTTGACGAAGCCGACGACTGCATCTTGGTAGGCCTGCTCACCCGCCAGCGCACGAGCCACATCGAGGATATTGCTGGTGGCCAGGTCTGCCTTGGCCTGAGCCGCGATGGCATCGGCCTGTGGTGTGCCAGGCGTCTGGGTGCCCAGCTTGATCTGGGTGTAGAGCCACTCCGGGAAGGCCCCCACGCCGGTACCGCCCAGCAAGGGATAGTAGGCCTTGACGGCGTCGGTGATGTCACCCGCACTGAAGCTCACGCCATTGAGGATGGTGATGGCAGCACTGCCGGCAGGAAGAGCCCGGTTGACGCTGTTGCCGTCGGCCACGATGCCGTTGCCACTGCGCAGATCAAGGTTGCGCCCCGTGACGATGACGGCATCGCCAGGCCCCTCGATACGCAGGCCTTTGCCCGCCTGTTCGTCGAAGAACAGATAGTCGCGCCCCGCCTGGATCAAGCTGACATCATTGACATTCTGGTGCTGCACGGACAGGCCGGACGTGCCGCCTTCCTTGATGTCCAAACCGGCAATCATGCGCAAGGGCGTGATCAACCTCGCGTCAGATTCGGCTGCATTGCCACCAAACAAGGAAACGCCATACGCCACGGAGCCTGTCTCCGCCACAATGCGGGTCGGTGAACTGTCTTCACCGCTCAAACTCGTGGTATCCAGTCCAGCGAAAGTCGGCCCACCGATCGCTTTCGGTTTCATAGTCACTTGGTCCGTCAGGCCTTCGACACCGATCTGATTCACATTGCCAATCATCACATCGCCGCTGGCCAGAATGGACAACACCGTCTTGAGCGCAGGGGCCTGCTGGAAGCTGGAGAGCCTCAGATTGCCCGATGCCGATGTGAACGAGGTATCACCGGGCAGATAGTCCTTGGTCGTGCTGCGGTATGCCAGATCACCTGCCGTGGCTGCGACATCGAGCGTGGCGTCACCAAAAGGCCAATAGATGGTCTGCCCCGCGCTCAAATTGATCTCATGCGTTACCCGGTCGAGCGTCAGGTCGTTTCTGGCCCGCACGGAAGCATCGTTGTTGCCAAAAGCCAGAGTGAGGCTCTTTGAATCGGTGTCATCACTGTCACGTGCGGCGTTGACGATCGACCGCCCCGCGTCCACACTCGTATCGACCGTGACCAACACAAAACCACCGACCACGTCACGCCCGGACTTGAGGGACACGCTGCCCCCACCGAAGCTGTATGGCACGGCTGCCGTGGTGGCATAGCCGCTGGAGAGCGCATCTGCGTTGACCCGCAAGGCATCCCGGCCCGCCGTGATGTCCACATCGCCGCCACCAAAGGTGGCAAAGCCCTGCGTGAACTTGTCGTATCGGCTGGCCCAGTAGGTCAACAAGGTCTTGGAGAGGTAGCGGTTGAACCACGCCGATGCTGACTGTGGCGTGTCCGTTGTGGAGCCCACCACGTCCCGGCCTGCCTTGATCGACACACTTCCCCCACCAGTGAGGAAAGGCGTCGCCATGCTGTTGCTCACGAACAAATTGGTCGCATTGCCCTGGTTTTGATAGCCCAGCCCGGAGGGTTTCGTGAAGCCCGTCAAACCGAGGGCAGGCACCACGGTACCGGTTGTATAGATGGCAGCACCATCCTGCAATTTGACGTCCTGCCCGGCGGCGATAGCGATGTTGCCCGTCGTCGATCTGACGACTGCGCCACTGCTGATGGTGACGTCACCCACAGTCTCCGGCGCAGGGATGGCATTCGGATCGGCCCCAGCGACCAGGTGTGGTGCGGTAGTCGCCATGACATCGGCCGCATTCAAGTCAGCGCCACCGATCAGACGAATGTCACCGGCTTGTCCTGATTGCGGCAGACCATTGGCCGCCGTCGCTGTGAAGCCCGCGCTGATGTTCGCTGCGACGTTCAGGTTGTCCGCCGCTCGCAAGGTCAGGTTGATAGGCGCCATCGGGTCGGCTGGCTCACTGCCATTGTCGGCGGTATAGGAGGTCGTCAGCGACAAGGCCTCGGACACATCCAGATTCCCAGTGCTGCGCACTTCGACGCCCGCCCGGATCCTCAATTTGTCCACCAGATCGGCCTGTGATGCAGCCAGCTTGCTGGCAATGCTTTGCGTATAACTGTTCAGGTAGGTACGGACATCACGCTTGTAGTCCGTGAGGTTGGCGTCCGTCAACGTGGTGATGTCCTTGTAAACCTGCGTCGCTTCGATCGTGACGCTTTTGACACCCACGAGCGTGGTCTTGATCTCATCGATGTTGATGTCCGTCGAATCCGCTGTGCGGATGGCCCGCAGCGTCAAAGTGCCATCGCTGGCCTTATTGCCGCTGGTATCGATCGTGCCGCCATCGAGTCGGATGGTTCCTTGCTCGGAGCCCACGCCAATCATCACGCTTCCGCCCACGCCGCCCTCGGCAAGGGCTTTGGCTTGGATGTCAGCGCCATTGGCGATCACCACATCCATGTTCGTGCCGGCGGGCGCATCCATGGACCCGGCATTGAGCCACATCTTGCCCCCGGTATCACCATTGGCATGCAAGCTACCGCTCACCGTCAGCTTGCCCGCATCGGTGCTCAGATTGATGTTGCTGGCACTCAGCGTCGTTCCCGCGCCCACGGTCAAGTCAGCTTGCCTGTTCCGCAAAGTGATCGACTTGGCGAAATTGCCCACTTCGGAGGTTGTTTGGGCCGCGATGCGATCGGCCAGTACCGCGACGTCCACTGCGTCCCTTGCGTCGATGGACAGACGCCCCCCCGTCTGTCCCTTGGCCGATGTGGCCAGCAACTGACCCTGCAGGTCCACCTTGCCGTTGATCGCGCTGAAGGTCATGCTGCCAGCGCTGCTCTTGCCCAGACCGGCCGATACATTCAAGACACTGCCTTGGGCCGCCGTGATGTCGCCGGACTTGGCCGTGACGATCAGGTCGCCGCCGACCGTGGTAAGTGCCTGGCCGTCGATCGTCTTTGCCAGACCGGAGAGGTCCGTCACCGAAGTCGCGCCGAAATTGACCGATTGCTGATTGGATGCGATCGTCAACTTGCCGGAAGGCATGACGATACGCCCAGCCTGCGACACAGCATCGGCCTCGATCTGCAAAGCGCCCCCCGCCCCTGGCGTGGCCGCCAAGACGCTGCCACCGCGCTTGTCCAGGCTGAACTTGCCTCCGGATGCAGTGAGCTTCCCATCGGCCGCCCGAGAGGTGGTCAAGGTTTGCGCCTGCAGGCCAAGATCACCCGCCACGGTCAAGCTGCCCTGGCCTTGCATTACCACGCTGCCTGCCGCGCTCAGAGTCGTCGCCTTGGCACCCATGACCGCCATTGCGCCGCCGGCCACCGTCACGTGCCCGGATCCGCCATTGTCGCCTGTGGCTTCCACACTGAGGGTGCCATCACCAGTGGCTTCTTTCCTGCTCAAGGTCGTGGTGTTAGTCAAGGTCACGGCCCCTGCCGTGAGCGTAGCTTTGGGGACATTGGCCACTGCCGCGCTCTTTTTCACGTCAATGGCCGCGCTATCGATCGTCAGGCTGCGCGTTGTACTGCTGCCGAGCTGGCTATTGCCGTACATGTCGACTGTGCTGAAGCTGCGCAGCGTCAGGTCCTTGGCCTGATTGAATTGCTCGGCCAGGGCGGCGTTGATCACCAGAGGGCTTCCGTCCGGAGTGAGACCGTTCGTTTCGCCCACCGCGATGCGGTTGGCGCCAACGGTCAGGGCCTCGCTCTTGATCTTGCTGCTGGAGGCCAGGCTTGTATCAATGCTGTTGGACAGGGTTGCTTCGGCGGTGATGCTGCCACCTGTCAGCGTGATGTTCTTGCCCAACGACAAGGTGCCCTGCTGGAAAGCCGGAGCGGCGCGCGTCGATGTGGCCGTCGCATCGCTGCTCACGCGCAACAAGGCACCGTCGCCGCTGAAACCGAGCTTGGATACCTGGGTCACGCCATCTGCGGCCTCGATGCGCGCACCATCGGCCACCGTCACAGTGTCCGTGGCAGCAAAACTGATATCCCCGACGGACAAGGCATTGGACGATGCATCCACCGTCACGTTCGAAGCTGTGACGGTGACAGCCGAGACGCCATCCTCATCCGCGTCCGCACGCACGCCGCCCAGCAAGATGCTGTCGGCCTTCGACGCGTTGAGTTGGGCATACGTCAAATTAAGCGTATTGGCCTTGGCTCCGTCACCCACATGGATGGCGTTCGACGCGATGTCCAACTGGCCGCCGCGGTACTTGCTCAGATGCTCGAACTGGATTTGCGCATCCAGCGTGAGTTTGTTAGCCAGCACGCTCAGGCGCCCCGCATCCCCCATGAGGGCAGGCAAAGCCGCACCGGCAGTCACGGCCTTGTTCGTCATGTAGGTATCGAGGTCGGTGTTCCTGATTTCGCTGTAGCGGCGTGCCAGTTCGCCGGTCATCACCGTGTAGGCGCTGGCAACGGCGTTGGATGCCGCGCTGCCGCCCGCCACGCCTTTGACGGCCGCCACGACCTGGGAGCCATCCGCCTTGTTTTGCACGAAGCCCAAGGCCACATTTGCAAGGCTGCCGTTAGGTTTGACCAGATAAGCCCCAGGCAGCAATGCATAACGTGCAGGCAGGACCGCATACGTGCCGGCCGGCACCACGCTGCCCGCACCGAAAGTCAGTGTATTGCCCAGGCTCAACGCGTTGCTGGCCGATGGATTCAAAGACAAGCCCCCCCCGGTCACGATGCTCGTGTCATAAGGCGCATAGCTCTGCACAGTCGGGATGATGGCGAAAGCGCCATCTACCGACCCTGCAAAAATGTCCTTGGAACCACCAGGTCCCGCCACGAATTCCCACGCTACAAGCTTGCCGCCACCATTGAGGTTGAGTGTGGCGCCAGCATCTGCCTTGACCGTCTCCCCGCTTGCATCGACCGTGATGGCCTTACCCTTGAGGCTGGTGATGTCAGCGCCGTTGTACTGTAGTGTCTTGCCTCCCTCGATGGTTGAGCCATAAGGCACCAACAGGTCTTCACCCGACACCGAAGTCACGCTGCCATCCATCAATTCGATGAATGTATTGGCTTTCAGCGTGATCTGACCAAATGGCACCCTGATAACGCCCCCTTGCTCGATCTCGTCCGCGTTGACCGTCAAGGTGGCCTGTGCGGACAAAGGCGTCTGCGCAGAAGCATCGCCCTTCCCGAACGTGACCTTCTGATTCGTGTTGATCGTGTAGTCAGTGGCCGTGGTAGGCGTCACCTGCTTCGCATTGAACGTGAGCTGCGCCAAGGAATTGAATGCACCGACCGAGCGTGTCGTCAGCGGCTTCCCTACACCTCGCAGACGCAGTTCGGACTGCGAGTTCACCTTTACCGCGCCAAAGCCCTGCGTGGCCTGGGTGCCGAACAATTCGACCAATCCACCGGATGCATTCAGTGTCGCATTGCCTGCGATGGCCTGAGTGGTGCTGACCAGTGTCCTGTCTGTGCTGTCGGGATCTGCGGAATAGCCTAATTGCAATGTGCTGCCACCAGACAGATTCACCGTTGTGCCTTTGCCCGCATCGGCACGCAAGGCCGCAGCATCCAGGCTCAGGTGATCACGCATCTTCAGCGACACGCTGTGATCAGCGTCGTCACCGCCTACAAAGTAGATTTCATCCGCCGACTGCAAATACAGGCTGTTGAACTTGCCGTCCTTCACCATCTTGGTCGATACAGTCATCTGGTTCTGGACCGGACTGCCGTCCTTTGCCAAGGGAGCATCCTGCACCGTCAACGTGAACGTCTGGCCGCTGAGCCCCTTGGTGCGATCACGGAGCCCCCCCCCCAAAGCCAGACTCAAGGTGCCGCCACGGGCAGTGTCGTTGCCCGCATCGGCGCGCATTTCACCCCCCAGGTAGGCACCACCAGCGCCCGCGCTGATGACGATGGTGCCCCCATTGCTGGCCAGCGTCTGACGGGTGTAGGCCGGACCAAAACTGCCCAAGGGACGGGCCACGTCCACCACCCCATTCCCGCCATCCGCAATCAATTGAGCGCCTTGCTTGATGTCAATGGACACGTCATAGGCGTTGGTCGCAGTGGACGTCGTTTCGATGAGGGAAATCGTTCCCCCGTCGTACACCGTGCCGGTCAGCAGTCCGCTGGCGTTGGGTGTGTACTGGACACCGCCAGACACGTCCAGGACGGCCTGTGGCCCCACTTCGATGTGGTTGTTGATGGCGTTGCCCTCTTCCTGTGCCGAAAGATTGGCACTGATGGTTCCGCCTTTGGCGATCACCACGCCGTCCAGGTCGATGGCATGGGCGGCGTTGAACGACACCTTGGCCAAAGGATTGGCGTCGATGCGGGCACCGGCCTGCATCTTCACGACACCCATGCCATCGCCAAAGCCCAATGAACTGAACGTCATGTTGACCGGCTTGCGCAGAATATTGGTGCGCTGGTCCACTTGCACTGACTTGGACACCGCGGAACCCGTGGCGGCCATCAGCCCCCTTGCCTGCACCTGCCAGGTCTTCACTTGCGGGGCGATGCGAGCATCGCTGGCGATCGTCAAGCCATTGACGCCTTCCAGATCAAAGGACTGAAAACCGCCCTGATTGAAAAAACCGGATCCGACGGCATAGCTTCCATCCGTGGCTTGAACAAGGTCATTGCCCAGACCTGCCACAGTGATGGCCCCAGCCTTGAAGCGCAGGGTTCCGCCAGTGGTCAGGCCATACCCCTCGAGCGACACGCCCTGCCCGATCGTCACGGCGTCATTGCTGCTTGACTGAGTGAGGTCATTGAGCCCCTCCAACTTGATGTTGCCCGCCGACGTGCCAACGAACGTGCTGGTCGGCGTCACCGTGACACCACCCGACACATTGAGGTGTGCGCCGGATTCCAGACTCAGCTTGAAGGCACTCAGCAGATTGATGTCACCACCAGCGACCGCCGCCGCCACGCCCTTGCCATCGAGCCTCTGGTTGACCCAGTTGCCCGACACATTGATCAGGCTGCCAGCCTTCACGGTGACCACGGGGACTGTGACAGGCACACCGCTTGCAGCACCGGTGCTGGTAGTGGTGTAGGCAGCTGCCGTGACCTTACCGCCCTTGCTCACGATGTTGGCACCGAGGGTGGTTTCGCCCTGCGTTTGCCAAGTCACGGTCGAGAGCGCGGGCAGGTTCAGATCGGCACCGGCTTGCTGTTCGATGCGGGTGTCCGCGCTGAACAGCAACTGACCGAAACCGCCCGCATTGATCTGGTCGGCGGAAATGCGGCTGACCGAATCGAGCACATCGCTGCCGGCATGCGCCGTGACACGCAGGTCTCGCAATACCGCCGTCAAGAAGGCGGATTTGCCCATGGCTGCATCATCGCCGCCATTGCTGGCCGTGCCAAGGCGCAGCACACCGGCCGCGGCCAACGGGTCCAGTCCAGCTTTCTGGCGCGTACCCATGATCACCCCACCAGCCAGTTGCCCATCCATCAGTGCCACGGGCGCGTATACGGAAAGCGAGCCTGCCCCCCTGCCATCGGTATAGCCAGGCTCCCAGACGCCCAGCGTATTAACATTGCTTGCCGGGACCACGCCGAAGCGGGTGAGCTTGCCCTCATTGTCCAAGCCCACCATGCCGACGATCTTGACATCGGCAGGGGCTGTATTGAAGGTATAGCGCGTGCCATCCGCGCCGTACAAGATACTGGGTGACACGTAGGCACCCGTGTAGTTGACCGCACCGCCCGACACATTGATGCTCGCGCCGGTGCTCATGGCCACGCTGCCAGTGGCAGACAAGACGACCTTTCCGCCTGTAGACAGGAACTCGCCTGCCGTCTCCTGCACCGCATTGGTGTACCCGTCGAGCTTGGTCAAGATGGGCGGTTTGCTGCGGATATCGAAAGTGACGTCGTGGTGGAAGATCGGACTGTCCTTCTGCATGGGTGCATCGCTGATGTCCTGCTCACCCACATACGGAGCCGTCACAAAATTGCGCGCGACCGATACGGTGGTGTCCTTGGTACCGGACACATCGATCTTGACGTGGTCGTTCATCAGGATGCGGCCCGATGTGTCATCGTGATCGCCTCTGATTGGCGTGCCATCATCCGCGTAACCCACGATGACCTGCTCGAGGTTCCCCATGTCAGGCATGTTGACCGTGTTGTACGCCGGGGTCAGCGCCGCCCGCACGTTGACCGTACCACCAGGTGCCACGATGGACGCACCGCTTGTGGCATTGCCCTGGAACTCGATCGTCTGACCGGACAGCTCGACGCGCGACGGCGTGAACACCGCATTGGCCGCTGCAGTCAGCGACGTGCCATCCGGCTGAATGTCGATGGTGCTGTTGGGGCCCAATGTCAAGGCGCCGCCCTTGGTGGCGTACTTGAAGGCCTGGGTGGCATCCGTCGACGGCTTCGCACCACTGCGGGCCAACAGATAAACGGAGCCATTCTTGGACAGGCTGGTCGTGGCGCTGATGCGTCCCATCTGGTTGACTGCCCAGCCCACGATGGTCGCGTTGCCAGTGGGCGTGCTGATGCTGCCTGTGTTGGTGGCGAACTCGCTGTCGATCTGACGGCCATTCACTTCAACCAGAACCCCCTTGACAGTCGGGACATTTTTGTTGGTCTCGGCCATGTAGATGGGCGTGCTGCCCGCATCCGGCACCGCGAGGTAGACCTGTGTGCCTGCGGCCAGCACAACCTGACCATCGGGCGAGGTGATCTCGCCGGCGTTCTCAACCTGACCGCCCAGCAAAAACACCTTGCCGCCGGAGCCTGTCGTGATCTTGGCGCCCTGGGCGACCTTTACGAAGGCTTTTTCAGGCGCGTAGGTGGCCAAACCGGAGCCATCGGCCCAGAACGTGGCCGTATTGCCTTTGGTGCTGTTGTCGAGGTTCGACTGGTAGTCCGTCTCGTCCACCTTCATGGTCGAGGCAAAAATGCCCTGCACATTGACCTGCGCGCTGGGGCCGAACAGGATGCCGTTCTGGTTGATGAGGTACAGCGTGCCGTTGCTGGTCAGCGAACCGAAGATCTTGGTGGGATCGGTGGTGCTGGTGATCTGATAGAGCGCCGTCGAGTCGGCCTGTGTCATGTTCGCATTGACCGCGGCACGGCTGCCGATGTCGAAGCTGCTGAAGCGCACGATGGCCTGCTTCGTGTATTGCGTGAGGGTCAGCGTATCGAGCCCCGGCATGCTCGACAGCATGCCCCTGACATCGCCCGTGCTGGCGATGTTCACGAGGTTGCCGTTGTCATCCTTCATCGCCTTCTCGGACACGGGCAAGGCATTGCTTGCCGGCGCCTTGATACCCGACGCATCCACCGTGTAGGACTTCGCGCGGATCGGCGCATAGGGCTGCGCCACCGACACGCGGATGCCCGCTGCCGCCATCTGATGCCCGCCCGCCAACATGAGCGCGAACAAGGCGGCATGCGCCACGGGCTTCATGCGTCGGGTGAAAGCACGGCGGGCGGCGCTGGTGCGGATACGAGGGCGTGTGGTGTGTCGACGGGCCATGATGGGTACTCCGTGCAAATCGGCGAAATGCGAAACGTCAGAACTCGACGCTGAGCGCCGTGTGCAAGTGGGGATGACGTGCCTGGGTAACGGACGCGTCCTTCAATGGCTGCGCCCACTCCAGGGTCAGGTTGAAATAGCGGTAGGTCTTGAGCTTGAAGCCCAGGCCGAAGCTGGCCAGGCTCTGCGCGGCCACCTGCCCGGCCGATGCATTGATGGTGCGCACGCGGCCGCCATCGATGAAGCCGTACAGATGGCCTTCCGACGTCCCCCACCAGGGCTGCTTGCTTGCATCCGTGTCCGTGCCGCCCATCAGATTGGGGGTGTGCACTTCCAGGGAGCCCATGGCACCGTTGTCGCCCACGGCTTCGGCAGACAGGTAGCCGCGTACCGCGTCAGGCCCGCCCAGCGCATACTGCTCGGCCCCGATCAGGGCCTGGCTGGCGATCTGCCCGGCCACGCGCACGTCCACATGCCACTTCTGGATGGGCTGGCTGTGGCGCGCGTCCAGACGCAGATAGGCGAAGCCGCCGTCGGCGCCCGCGCGCTTGCACTCGAACTGGTCGGCATCGCCGAAGCCGCAGTCGTGGTTGTGCTGCATGAGGCGCTTGAAGCCGAACACGTTCTGGGCGCTGAGGCTGCTCAGGCCGCCGCTCTCCCATTGCAGGAAGCCGGTGTAATCGATGCTGAACGGGATGTAGCGGACCGGCGTGTAGATGCTGTCGCCGCCCGCCAGCGTGCTCTCTTTGTTGTTCTTGTAGTCGACACCCAGGGTCAGCGTGTGGTTGAGGCTGGCGGTGCCCGTCAGGGCCAGTTGGCGCTTGAGGCCGACGTCATAACCCTTGCCCAGAATGGTGGCCGCGCCCAGCGCATCGACGTTGCTGTCCGAGTACAGCAAGGTGTAGCGCCAGCTGTCGCCGCCGCCCGTGGGCACGGCATAGTCCAGCGAGAACACCTTGGACGCGCTCGGGTTCTGCGGCGCCGTGATGGCCATGAAGGTCAGCGAGTTGTCCGACTGGAACAGGTTGTCGTAGTGCAGGGCGGTCTGCAAACGCCACTGAGGCGTGAACTGCGCATGGTTGTTGTTCAACTCGACCGTGCCGTGCAGCGGCAGCTTGTCGGTGACCTGCAGTTCGGCCTCGACCGCGCCGGGGTTGTGCCCGGGGCGCAGCACGGGCTGGACACGCCGGTCATCGGTGCGGTTGACCTCGGCCAGCTGCGCCTGCACCACATTGAAGTTGGGCACCTTGCCTTCGGACAGCTCCGGCACGCGCTCGCGGATGCGGCCTTGCGAGAAGTAATGCGAGCCCGTCACGGCCAGGCGCTCGACACGGCCTTCGAGCACGCTCAGGCGGATGACACCCTCGGCGGTGGACTGCTCGGGCAGGTCCACGAACACGGTGAGGAAGCCGGCATCTTGATAGGCCTTCTCGAGCGCGGCGCGCGCGGCCTCGACATCAGCGATCGTCTTGCCCGGGCCCATGAAAGGCGTGACGGCCTTTTCGACAGCCGCGACGGGCAACACCGTGTTGCCCTCGACCTCGAATTCGAGCACGTCGAACGTGGGCACGGCCGCAGCAGGCGCAGCCGCTGCAGCAGGGGGGGCCGACGGCGCGGGCGGTGTGGCTTGAGCCTGGGCCAGAGCGGATGAAACCGACAGGGCGCCCAAAACAAAACAAGCCACGCCCGACGCCCGCATGAAGGGGGCACGATGCAGTGGTTTCATGCGGCGCAGTGTGCCGAGGGGTCATGAATTGGCATCGCTTGCCGGTAGTCCTAACGGATCATGACCCCCGTGACCGTGGGGCGTGCTCGGCCGTCCGAAAGAACTGCCCTGCTCGACGACGGCTTTGGCGCCTTGACGGCCATCGCCCCCCTCTCGGAGGCACGCACGCCCTTCCAGGCTCGAACCACCGCGCCCTGTGCTCGGCCACGCCCCCGAATAGGCGCCAATGCCGAGTCCAGAACCCGACGCACCAAACAAAAAGCCCCGCGAGCGGCAATGCCAGTCAGTTAAGCCTGACTGGCATTGGGCGCTGAACCGGGCTTTTCAACATCGACTGCAACGGACAGACAAGCCGCCCGTTGAACAATCGGTTTGATTACTTCACGAAAGCAGCGACAGCGCGGTTGTCGCCACCGCGCGAGTAGCGCGAGCAGAACTTGTCGGCGTTGCCGGTGCCGGAGAAGGTACCAGCGTAGTTCAGGCAGTCATCAGCAGCAACGTCAGCTTGCGACAGGGGCAGAGCGAACACGCCGTTCTGAGCAGCAGGCGACAGTTGAGCCAGGTTGGTCGACTGTTGAGCCTTGGCGATGAACTTGGTCATCCAGGCCTTGGCAGCAGCGGAAGCGGTGCTCAGCTTGTTGACTTGGATCGTGGATTCGACCCAGAAGCCATACTTGCCGGTCTTGGCGCCGTCGCGGCTGGGGAACACGCCGTCCACAGCGACGAACTTGTAGTCAGCAGGCACTTCGGCGGTACCGAAGGTCAGCAGACCGATGCCGTAGCCGTTGCCAGCCAGGGCGTTCACGTTGTGCAGGCAGGTCTGCACGCCGCCGCCTGAACCGGCTTCGTTGACGTAGATGGCGCCAGTGGCGTCAGAGGGCGAAGCGGTGTTGGCCACGGTGCTGTCCAGGGGCAGGAAGGCGCTGGCGCCGTTGCCGGGGAACTGACCGAAGTACACGTTGCCCGAAACGCGGGTGCCCGAACCTTGGTCGCGGAAGCACACGTTGATGCCAGCGGTGTCAGCGTTGGCCACGCCCAGGGGCAGGTAGCCGACAGCGCCCACGTTCTGGCTGAAGAAGTTGGTCAGGTAGTCGCGGGGCAGCGAAGGCACGCCAGTGGTGGTGCCGTCGATGGTTTGCTTGGCGGCTTGCAGAGCGTTGTACAGCTTGGTGGTGACAGCCACGCCGAACACTTGCGAGAACACGGTGGTCACGTTGGCGGTGCTGGTGGAACCGTCAGGCAGCGTGATGGTCACGGGAGCGAAGCTGGAGTTCGACACGGGAGCCGACGATGCGAAAGCGCTGGGGCGGTTGGCGGCGACGTTGAACAGGGTGGGTTCGACGTCGGAGATGCCCACGTCAGCCGTGTGGTTGGCCGTGGGGTACTTGCCGCTGACGGGCGTGCCAGACAGGTTCAGGAAGGCGATGGAAGTGTTGTAAGCAACGGGGAACACGCCGAAGCCGGAACCTTGGTCGTCACGCTTGTTCACGACGATGACGGTGTTCTCGGGCAGGCCCCAGTCGTTGACGGCCAGCGCGCGGCAGGCATAGGCGTTGTAGTTGCCGGTGGAGTCGGAGAAGGTCACGAACGACGTGCCGGTGGTCACGCCAGGCGTGGTGTAACCGGTGCAGTTTTGCAGAACCAGGCCGGAGATGATGGCCTTGGCAGCCGACGAACCCGAGAAGTACAGGGTGTTGGTGGCGGCAGCGGCTTCAGCGGCGGTCACGGGGGTGGTGTTGGGAGCGGCGAAGGCTTGGGTAGCCAGAGCGGCCAAAGCGGCCAGGGTCACGAGACGCAGTTTCATGAGGAACCTCAGAAGGGTGGTGGGAACGAAAGGAGAAGGCAAGAGCGAGCGGTACTGCAGGAGCGGTACGACAAGCAGCCGGGTGGGTGCGAGAACCACCCGGCCGCAAATCGGGCCAAATTACTTGGCGCGACGACGGGCGATGAAGCCGATGCCAGCCAGGGCGGTCAGGGCCAGGGCGCAGCTGCTGGGCTCAGGAACCGAAGGCGTCACCACGGGAACGGCGGCGATGGTCAGCAGACCACCGGAAGTGAAGCCAGCCACGGGGGTAGGCGTCGAGAACAGGGTGACCTTGGAAGTGGGCTTGGTGGTGTTGGAGTTGGCAACACCGAAGAAGCTCACGCCAGTCGTGCCGACGACGTTGGACAGTTGACCCACGCCAGCGGGCGAGAACTGGTCGAACGTTTGACCGGCAGCAGCCGAGTTACCCAGGTAGGCAGCGGTACCAGCAGCGTCGATTTCGCTGTTGCCAGCGGAAACGGTCGTGTTGGAGATGGCCGTGATCAGGGGGTTGGCAGCCGAGTTGAAAGCGGTGTTGGTGCCGAGCGTGCCGACAGCAGCGCCAGCGCCCAGCGTGGCGTACACGAACTTGCTGTTGACGCCAGGTTGGTTTTGAACGGCTTCAACGTACCAGCCGACGTTCGACAGGCCACCGACGGCGGACACGAACGAGTTCCAGTTGTTGTCCGAACCCAGGTTGACGGAGTAGTTGATGGAACCGTCGATCAGGGAGGCAACGTTCACACCGGTGTCGAACGTGTACGACTTGGTTTGGTTGGCCGTGTCGTAAGCCGTGAAGAAGAGTTCTGAGTTGTTCAACGTGGTGTTGACAGCAGCGTTGGCGGCGCCAACGGCGCCGGCCAGGGCCAGCAGGGAAACGAGTGCTTTGACTTTCATTTGCTTAACTCCGTAGAGGATTGAATAAGTGAAAAGAAAAACGCCCCTCACAACCGTCGTGCCTCAAAAACCGATAAACACAAATCACCGCATCGTCGGCCCGCAAACACCACGACCTGGCATCTCATTGAAGCCAGTTCCGAGGGATGTCACATCTCAGTGCGACTGCCGCAAGTGTTGCGAGAGGGCATGACACTGGGTTGGGCCCGAGAGGGAAATCGCGTGATGCGTTCGGCTCACCGACACCCCTCGTTCTAGGGGGCACCAGCCAGGCGCGAGCCGTCAAAAGAAAAACGCGACCGAAGTCGCGTTCACATGCCCGGGGCGATAGCGCTCACATCGACGATGCGACCAGGGACTCGATCTGGATGCGCTTGGATGGCAGCTCCACGCCGCTGTTGAACAGGTTCATCGACATGGCCTTGGCCACGGCCTGCGCGCGGTTGGCCGCGCCCAGCTTGCGCAGGATCTTCTGGATGTGGTTCTTGACCGTCAGCGCGCTGATGCCCAGCTCTTCGGAGATGGCCTGGTTGCTCTTGCCTTCGCGCACCCAGCGCAGGATCTCGCGCTCCCGCTCGGTGATGCTGGCGGCGCGTGGGCGGTCCACGCCACCCGACAGCGGCACGCCGCGCATCGAGGTGCCCTGGCCCGACAGCTCGCGCTCGGTCACGTGCACGCGAACAAAGGTCACGTGCAGATAGGGCAGCAGCATGCTCAGGATGTGCGTGGACTGCGCATCGGGCAGGCAACCGGGCTGGCCGAAGACGAAGAAGGTCTCCAGCTCATGAGGCCGGCCGGGGCGCGTGTGGCCATCGACCAGCAACCAGCGGTAGCCTTCATCGCACAGGCCTTTGGCCGATGCGTCGTTGCGCGCGAACTCGGCCAGGTCGATCCAGCAGACGTTCTGACCCGAGCGGTTCCACGCCATGCGCAGGTAACCCATCACGGGCGATTGCACGTCGGACAAGGCCGCGACCAGCGATGGTGCCATGGGCACGCTGTTGAGCACGTTGAACGTCAGCTCGCGCACGCCCATGTCATAGGCCCCGCAGGACGACAGCTTGTGCGGCACCAGGCGCTGCATGTCACCTTGCGTCCAGTGGTAGAACTGGTGGCGACGCTTGACCTGAAGCGATGCCTCTATCAGGCGCAGCAAGGATTCCGCGTGTTCCGGTTCAAGGTCTATGGTGCTCATGGCAGCCATGTTAAGAACTGCAAATGACGGTTTGTTGACTACCGTGGTCTGAATGACGACGGCATCGCCGATGAAGCGGGCGATGAGGCACCCGGTGGGGCACCCGATGCGGCAGTGGGGGCCGCGTCGACTTCATAGCGCCAGTCCCTGTAGGTGGCTTCCTTGTCCTGCGTCTTGAGGGGCTTGAGCGTGGAGAGGCTGTACACGCCTTTGATGGATGCGCCTTCCTTGATGACGCCCCATTCGCCATTCGTGATCGGGTCCATGTAGCGGTGCCTCAGATGACGGACCAGCTTGGTGCCACGCCGGTCTTCGAGCAGATCCTGCCAATTGGCGGGCAAGGCCTTGGGCTCGACGCTGTCGTAGTAGGACTGCAGGGCATGCTGGATCTGCTCGCCCCTGAAGACCAGCTCGGCCTCGCGCTGCCGCCTCATCTCCATCGTCCAGCTGCGCGACACGGCGATCAGCATCACGCCACTGATCGCCACCCACCACAGCAGCATCAGGTAAGTGAAGCCCTTCTGGGCATTCGGCGAGGCTCGGCGCATGGCTACCAGCTGTTGAAGGACGTACCGTTTTGCGCCTGCCCGGTCGCACCGCTGCGCACATCGGCCATCTTGCCAGGGACCGCCGAATCGGCTGGCGGCGGCAGCATCTGCCAGCTTTCCTTCTGCCCGGTCATCGGGTCTTCGGGGATCTGGCGCAGATAGCCGGTCGTCAGGAGTTCATCGAGCGAATCGGGGTAGCGGCCCTTGTCGGCCGTGAACTTGTCGATGGCATCGCGCATGACGTTCAGCGAGGTCTTGAGGCTGGCCTCGCGCGCATTGTCGACCGTGCGGTAATAGCGCGGTGCCACGATGCTGACGAGCAAAGCGATGATGGCCAGCACGACGATCAGCTCGATGAGCGTGAAGCCGCGATGGCGCGCGCTGCGCCTGGTGTGCTGAGGACCGGTCACCATTGTCGATAAGGCGTGCCGTCCAGGCCCACCCCCTCCGATTGCGAGTACACATCGAACACATCGCGGCCGGGCGCGGGCGAATCGGGCGGGCTGGCGTAGCTGCGCAAGCCCCAGGTCTTGGCATCGGCCAGTTCCGGGTCGGCGAAGGGATCGCGCGGCAGACGCCTGAGGAAGTACATGCGTATGGACTTGGGGCTGCTGGCATCGGGCACGCCCTTGACGAGGACTTCCAGCGAAGGCGGGTAGCCGGTGTCGTCGGCGTGCTTCTCGATCTTGCCTTTGTCCCAGGCCGTCTTGTAGTCGTCCAGGGCCGTCCGCAAGGTGCGCAGGTTCTGGCGCAGCTCGGCCTCTTGCGTGCGGCGCTTGTGCAAGGCGGCCAGCGGCATCGCGGCGCTGGCCAGGATGCCCACGATCAGCACGACCACGACCATCTCGATCAGCGTGAAGCCGCGATGGCGGGCCTGCTCAACGATCGGGCGCGGGCTCATTGGCACGGTTGGGGTCCTCCCCCGGGTTGCCTGGCATCGGATCGGTGGGCTTGCGCACGCGCATGGTGAACGGGTCGCCACCGCTGTCCAGGCTGAACGAGGCTTCGGTGGGGCCGATGTCCGTCTTGGCGCGCAAGGTGATGGCCTGCACGCCTCTTGGGTTGATCGTCACGCCGATGCGGCCGGACGTGCCGCCGGGCATGTCGCTGTCGAACAAGGAGGCGTCGATCAGCAAGGACCCGTTGATGGTCTGCATGGTTCTGTTGTGCACGACCAGTTGGAAGGTCGCCCCGGGCATCACCTCTTCAGGCCCGGTGATCCATTGCGACGCGCCCGCATTGGCCGTGGCGCGCGAGCGCATGTTGCCGCGCTCCCCGAGCCCGCCGCCCTCGCCCATGCCCGAACCCGATGCCTCGTCGCTCAGGATCAAGGCCGGCGCGCCGGGCTGCGCTTCCGTGCCCGATGGCGTGGGCGACGAGGCCGAGCCGGGCTGGACCACGTTGCGCACGATGTGTGGCGTGATCAGCAGGATGACCTCGGTCTTCTTGCGCTCGTTGGTGGTCAGGCCGAACAGGCGGCCGAGGATGGGCAGGTCATGCAAGCCCGGGATGCCGGCGGAGCTGTGGCTTTCCGTGTCGTTGATCAGGCCGGCCAGGATCTGCGTTTCGCCGTCGCGCAGGCGCAAGGTGGTGGTGGCCTGGCGCGTACCGACCTGGTAGGCGACGGAAGTGTTGGTCGGGTCGGACACCTTGCTCGTGATGCTGCTCACTTCGAGCGCGACCTTGATCGTCACGTCGTTGTCGAGCTGGACCTGGGGCTCGACGTCCAGCTTGAGGCCGACGTCCACGTAGCTGACGGACACGGCGTTGGAGATGGTCGCGTTGATCGGCGTGGACGTGGTCGTGAAGACAGGCAGCTTCTCGCCGAGCAGCACGTGCGCCTTCTCGCGGTTGCGCGCGCGGATCTTCGGGTTGGCCAGCAGGTTGCTCGCATCGCTGGAGGCCTTGAGCGTGGCCAGGGCCAGCGGGTTGGCCGTATAGGCCTGCAGGCCCGTGAACGACGTCAGCGGCGCCGTGCTGCCGGGAATGCCGTAGGACACCGATGTGGGCAGGCTCAGGCCCATCGAGTTGATCTTGTCGGACGAGACCTCGAGCACTTCCACTTCCATCATGACCTCGGGGTCGGCCAGGTCGATGTTCTGGATCAGGCGTTCGACCAGGCGCATCACCTCGGGCGTGTCGCGCACGATCAGCAGGTTCAGGCGTTCGTCGATGAAGATGTCGCGCGACTTGGCCACCGTGCGGACCAGCGCCTGCGCCTGCTTCGGGTCGGCGTTGACCAGGTAGAAGGTGCGCGTGACCGTGTCGAGCAGGTCGCGCTGCTTTTGCTGCGTGGCCGGGAAGATCAGCACCGTGTTGTCGTTGAGCAGCTTGACGCCCAGCTGCTGCGTGCTGAGGATGACGCGCATGGCCTCGTCCACGGTCGTGTTCTTGAGGAACAGCGTGACCTTGGCGTCGCTGCGTACGTCCTTGTCGAACACGAAGTTGACATCGGCCGCGCGCGCCAGCGATTCGAACACCGTGCGCAGGCTGGCCTCGCGGAACTCCAGCGTCACGGGCTTGGTGGCCGTGGCCAGCTGCAAGGTCGATTGCTTGCGCGTCTGGGTTTCGCGGATGTCGACCAGCCTGGCCATCTGCGCGCGCGCCTTGGCATTGCCCGGGTCTTCCGTGAGCACGGTCTGCAAGGCGGCTTCGGCGCGGTCGAAGCGCCTGGCATCGAGCGCCTGCTGCGCCTCGAGCATCAAGGCCTGGTGCCGCTTCAGGCGGGTCAGTTCGCTGCGCAGCCAAGCCACGCGCGGGTGCTGTGGCGCCACGGCCTCCATGCGCTTGAGCACGTCCTCGACCTCGTCCAGACGGCCCGCCGCGCGCGCGGCATCGGCCAGGTACACGAGGTAGGCCACGGTGGCATCGCGCTGCTGGAGCATCTCGCTGTGCAGGCGCCTGTCGGACTGGTCGATCTCGGAGGCATCCTGCAAGCGCTGCAAGGCCGCTTCATGCTGGCCCTTGCCGGCCAGGCGATGGGCGTCTTCGATGGCCGGATTGGCGCACCCACCCAGCAGCCCCGCAAGCAGCAGCGCGGCCAGGGCGAGTGGGAGACGCGGGGCTGATAAATCCATCATGTTCATCTCATCACAACGGTCTGCTGCTGCATGAGGGGCAGGTAAGTCAGACTCATGGTTCGGTCCTGTATCCGATCGACGCGCCATTGGCCTTCGATCACGTCGCCGGCGCGGACAACCCAGGTGGAATCGTTGCCCGCCAGCACGGCGCGCTGCGTGGGTGGCGCGGCCGCGCCCGATGCGCCGCTGGCGGCCGCCGCGGGCGCCTCGTCATTGAAGCGGCCCACCCAGGCATGCGGGAACCTGGGCGCCATCGGAGGCGGCGGCGGCGCTTCGACCACGACCACTTTGGGCGGTGGCGGCGGAGGGGGCGGCTGCATGCTGTGCCAGGCTTGCAGATCGGGCTTGGCGAGCTGGCCATCGTCGGACGACACCAGGCGGCTTTGCCATTGGTTGACGCCCGATACCAAGGCCGCGGACACCCAGTTCTCTTTGCTGGCAACGCTCGCCGGGCCACGGCCCACCGCGCGGCCGGCCTTGCGATCACGGGGCGCTTCATCGTTCCGCGCGGCCTCGCGTGGCCGCCCCGAACGCGCGGACTGCTTGCCGGCCACGAGCGACTCGTCGTCCGACTGCATGCTCACGTACGCGCTCAGGCCCGCCACGACGGCCAATCCGATCAGCAGGTTGCGGTTCATGGTGCAGCGCTCCGCTCGGGCTTGCGCCACCACAAGGACAGCACCACGCGGCCCTTGACCTGGTCGCTCATGACGTCCGGCCTCTGGATGTCGACGGCATCGATGGCCAGGGCCGGCTCTTTCAGCAAAGTCGTCAGCCATTGGCGCAAGGCCGGATAGCTGCCCTCGACCGGCATCTCCATGCGCTGGCGCCACAGCACCTTGCCGCCTTGCGCCGACCAGGCCGCCTTGTTGCCCTGGTACTGCACCGTGCTGATCTGCAGGCCATTCGCCTTGGCCGCGCGCAGCACCATGGACTGCAAGGGCACGCGCTGGTCCGCATCGGGCAGGCCGTCCCACAGCACCTGCCAGGCCTGGTCGGCCGAGCTCACCGTCTTGATGGACGCGTCGGCGCCGCTGGCGGCCTGGCTGGTGGCGGCCAGCAGCTCGTGGCGCGCGCGCCGCACCTGCGAACCGAGGTCGTCGATCTGGTGCTGTTGCGCGGGCAGCCAGGCGAAACGCCCCCATGCGCAGGCCGCCAGCAGCGACAAGCCCATGAAGCCCACGATGCCCAGACGCTTGAGGAGGCGCACGATCATGGCGTTTCTCCGGTCCAGGCGGCCTCGACGCGCCAATCGTATTGACCCGACGCCGCCATGAAAGGCGTGCCGAGTTTCTCGCGGCCGCGCAACTGCGCCGACGAGCCCAGCGTCTGCGCCCAGCGCAAGGCCGACTCGTCGTCGCGCACGGCGGCGGACAGGCGCACCTCGGGCACGGCATCCGGCGCGGCGGCCACGGCGCCGATGTCCAGGCTGAATGACAGCATCACGGCCTGCTCGGCCTGGGCGGCGTGCTCGACCTGGTCGAGCACCTGCGTCCAGGGGTAGCCGAGCCACTGCGCCAATTGGGCCGCATGGCGCATGGCCTCGGGCGATGGGTCCATCGTCTTGCCTTCGCCCTTGGCCTGTGCCATCTGCGCGGCCTTCGCCGCCAGCGCCTGCTGGTGCGCCGCGCGCTGCAGGCGCTTGAGGTCGAGCCGGGCCTGCGCCGCGTCGGCATCGGCCTGCGTCACCATCGGCCACAGCCAGATCGCCGCCGTCAAGCCGGCCAGCAGCAAGATCCACGACCACGACGCCGTGCGCACGCGGGGCCCGGCGAAGTCCAGCTCATCGGCCCAGTCGTTCTGGCTGGCCCATGTGCGCAGTTGTGCGCGCCAGTGCTTCATGCCGCCACCTCCGGGCTTGCCAGTCGCCCTTGCAACGCACCGGCCACGGCCGCATGCGCCCAGATGTGGCGCTCGTAAGGCGCGCCAGCCAGCGCATCGGCGGGCGGCGGCGTCAGGCACAGCCCGCCCTTGTCCGTGAGGGCCGGCATGGCTTCGGACGCCACTTCCGTCCAGACCTCGCTGAGCCATGCGCCACGGCCGTCATCCAGGTGCGCACGCGCGTGCGTCAGCAAGCCGGGCTCGTACAGCATGAAGGCGGGCTGGGCCGAGGCGGCACCCTCGTCGTCATTCAAGGACGCGAGCCAGGCCTGCACGCCGCGCGTCCACCAGGGGCCGATCCACTCGAGGCGCACACCATGCGCCGCGGCCTGCTCGCGCAAGCCGTCGATCAAGGCCCTGGGCGCCGCGCACAGCAGGCTCACATTGGGCAAGGCCAGTTGGCGCAATACCCAGTCGGCGGCCAGCGCGGCCTCGTCGATGTCCAGGTAATGCGACCACTGCTGCACGGCATGCCCATGCGCGGCGTCGTGGTCCACGTCGATCTGGCTCACGCTGCTGAGCAACCACCGGCCCGACAGGCCGACCGAACACACTTCGCCCGGGTGCGCCTCGCACCACTGCCCGAAGGCCGCCACGGCCGCGTCGACCGACGTGAGCGAGGCCGCGCGGTCGAACAGATAGAGCTGGTGCGGCTGCCAGCTCGTGCGCAGGCGGCCGCGTGCAAGCCGCCACTGCCGGCTCAACCACGTGCTGGCCTCGTTGGAAGTACTCATGCTCATTCCGCCAAGGTCACGCGATTGAGTTCATCGAGCGACGATTCGCCGCGCAACACGGTGGCCAGCGCCGACTCGCGCAACAGGCGCGTCCCGCTGGAGCGCGCATGGGCCTTGATCTTGATGAGCGAGGCGCGCGTCACGATCAGGTCGCGCAGCGTGTCGTCCATCAGCAGGATCTCGGTCACGGCCTTGCGCCCGCGGTAGCCCGTCTGGCGGCAATGCGGGCAGCCCACGGCCTTGAAGAACTGGCCGTGCGTGTCCAGCGGCAGCTGCGCCTGCTTGAGGTCGGCGGCGCTGGGCTGCCAAGGCGCCGCGCAGCCCGTGCACAGCTTGCGCATCAGCCGCTGCGCCACCACGCCGTTGAGCGCCGACACCATGTTGTACAGGTCGACGCCCATGTGCATGAAGCGCCCGACCACGTCGAACACGTTGTTGGCGTGGATGGTCGACAGCACCAAGTGGCCCGTGAGCGCGGCCTGCGACGCGATCTGCGCGGTCTCGGCATCGCGGATTTCGCCGACCATCACGCGGTCCGGGTCATGGCGCAGGATGCTGCGCAGGCCGCGCGCAAACGTCAGGCCCTTCTTCTCGTTGACCGGGATCTGCACGACGCCGCCGAGCTGGTACTCGACCGGGTCTTCGATCGTGATGATCTTGTCGGTGCCGTCGTTGATCTCCTGCACGACGGCGTACAGCGTGGTCGTCTTGCCGCTGCCCGTCGGGCCCGTGACCAGCAGCATGCCATAGGGCTTGCGCGCCAGGCGGCGCACCACGACGGCGTCGTCGGCATCGAAGCCCAGGCCTTCCAGGCTCAGCGCCGTGGCCTCGGCGGACAGGCGGCTGCGATCGAGGATCCGCAGCACGGCGTCTTCGCCGAAGCTGCTGGGCATGATCGACACGCGGAAGTCCACATCGCGCACGCCGCTGTCGGCCGACTGCTGCACGCGCAGCTTGAAGCGCCCGTCCTGCGGCAGGCGGCGCTCGCCGATGTCCAGCTCGGCCATCACTTTCAGGCGCGACACGAGCTGCTCGGCCACCTCGCGCGAGCCCACATCGCCCACGAGCACCATCACGCCGTCCAGACGATGGCGGATGACCATGCCCGTGGCCGTCGACTCCAAATGCAAATCGCTGGCCTGCGCCTTGAGCGCGTCGAACAAGGTCGCGTCGAGCAGCTTGACCACGGGGCTGCTCTGACGGCTGATCGCATCGACGGACAGCGCGTGCACCTCGGCGCCATCCTGCGCGGCCTCGCTCTGCGGCCCATCGACGATGAGCGCGCCGCGCGCCTCGAAGCTCTGCTCGCCCTGCGCCAGCAGCATGGCCAGCGTGTCTTCATCGACTTCGTGCCATTGCAAAAGCTGGCCGATCTGGCGGCCCACGGCCTCGCGCAGCAGCACATCACCCGTGCTCGGGCTCAGCGCGCACAGACAGCCGGCCGGGTCGCGCGCCACGACCACACGCAGGCGCAAAGCCTTGGCCAGCGGCCACGCCTGCCATTGCGGCGCCCAGGTCAGCACGGATGCCATCGCGGAGGCCACGGCCATGTCGGTGACCTCATGGCCCGCGCCCACGCCGCCTTTGTCGTCTTTCAAGACCGCGCTCATTGGATCTGCTCCGCCACCTGGAAGATGGGCAAGTACATCAGCACGACGATGCCGCCGATCAACACGCCCATGACCAGCATCAGCACCGGGCTCACGACCTTGCCCACCCACTCGGTGAAACGGGCCAGCTCTTCGTCATAGAAAGTGGCCGCGCGCTCGAGCATGGGGCCCAGCTCGCCGGTCTGCTCGCCCACGCGCATCATGCGCACGGACACGGGCGTGGTCAGCGCGCACTGGTGCATGCTGTCGGACAGGCGCGTGCCCTCGCGCACCTTGCGCGTGGCCTGCAACAGCGAGGGCCGCAGCGAAGGCCCGACCAGCTCGGCCGAGGCCTCCAGCGCCGGCACCACCGCCACGCCCGCCTGCAGCAGCAAGCCCAGCGTGCGGTACAAAGCGGCCAGCTCGATCAGGCGCAGGCGCACCCCGATCACGGGCATCCGCCACAACTGCGCCGACACGGCCGCGCGCACGGGCGGCGAGCGCCATGCCGACACCGCCCCGGCCACCATCGCCACGATGCCGCCCAGCACCAGCCAGGGGTGCTCGCCCACGGCCTTGCCTGTGTTCAGCAACAGGCCGGACAACCAGGGCAGCTCGCCGCCCATGCCCTCATAGATCTCGGCGAAGCGCGGCACGACGAACACGGTCAGGAACGTGATGACCAGGAAGCTCGCGCCAATCAGGATCATCGGGTAGATGGCCGCGCTGACCAGCTTGTCGCGCAGCCCGCTGAGCCAGGCCAGGTAAGCGCCATGCTGGCGCAGCGCCTGCGAGGTCTGGCCTGTCTTCTGGCTGGCCTCGATGGACGCGATCAGCAGCGAGCTGAAGGCATCGGGCTGCATGCGCATGGCCTGCGACAGCGTCTTGCCTTGCGACAAGGCCGTCGTCAGATCGCTCAGCACCTTGGCCACGCCGGCGGACTCTTCCTTCTCGCGCAGCGTCATGATCGCTTCGAACAACGGGATGCCGGCGTCCAGCAGCACGGCCAGCTCCTGGCAGAACAGGCGGCGCGGGAACTCGACCTTGCGCTGGGCGATCGGTGAGTTGAAGCTGGGCAGCGCGCGGGCAGCGGGACGACGCATGGTCACACCTCGTGGGTCACAGGTGGCATCACCAATTGGTGATGTCCTGGTCCTCGCCCTCGCCGCCTTCGCGGCCGTCCTTGCCCAGCGAAGACAGGTCATAGTCGCCATGCTCGCCGGGCGCCTTGTACAGGTACTCGCGGCCCCATGGGTCCTTGGGCGGTGCCTTCTTCAGGTAAGGGCCCCACCAACGGGTCTCATCGGCCGGCTTGACCCACAGCGCGCCCAGGCCCTGCTCGGTCGTCGGGTAGTGGCCGGTGTCGAGGCGGTAGCTGTCCAGCGCCTTGCCCAGGCCATCGAGCTGCGCCGCCGCCGTCTTCACTTCGGACTTGCCGATCTGCGCGAAAAAGCGCGGGCCCACATAGCCGGCCAGCAGGCCGATGATGACCAGCACGACAAGCAATTCGAGCAGGGTGAAGCCTCGCGACCGGCGCGCGAGACGAGCGATATGGGGCATACGAAAATCCTTCTCCCCTCTGCAAAACAGCGCACTCGCGAGGGGCTTCCCTGTGATCCTAATGGGCTACTGCTGACAGCATTGTGACAGCCATTCTAGTCGCTCGCCCGCTCACCATCGGAGCTCGCTTCGAGCATACTTCATCACCACTCAATGGCACACAAATATCCAACATGTGGCAATTTTATAACCAACAAAACAAACAATTAACACAATGGAATAGATATTTATTTACCATGATGTGGTTCCTTTTGGGGACAAAGAGCGCATGCCAGGATGGTCGTGACGTGGCCATCCCTGGCTCAAACACATTTTCCAGGGGTTATCAACATGAACACGATCTCTTCCACGCACCGCTGCTTCGGCAAATCGGCCATGTCCACCGCCATCGCCCTGATGCTCGGCCTCGGCGCGGCCCATGCACAGGCGGCCACCACCTACTTCATCAGCAACACGGCCTGCAACGACAGCAACCCACCATCGGACATCACCAAGCCCTGGTGCCACCTGTCCACGCTGGCCGGCCGCCATTTCAGCCCCGGCGACGTCATAAAGCTCGCCAAGGGTTCGACCTGGATGGACGAGTTCCTGAGCTTCACGGACGTCGGCACGGCCACGCCCGGCGGCGCGATCACGATCACGTCATACCAGCCCAGCGGCTCGACCAGCACGCAACTGCCCCGCATCACCAGCAGCAAGACAACCGCAGCGGACCAGGCCAACCTCGTCGCCCTGCGTTTCGCCAACGCATCGAACTGGGTCATCCAGGACCTGGACATCTCGCACGTCAACGTGGGCCTGCTGTTCAACTATTCACTGGTCAATGGCCAGCTGCCGCAGGCCGCCAACCTGCAGATCAGCAACATCAAGGTCCACGAGATCTACGGCCGCGTGTCGGTCGGCAGCGATGCGCAGAACTGGGCGGCCTATCCGGACGGCATCTTCTATGCCGCCGGCATCCGCTTCTACAGCGACAAGCTCACTGTCAACCAGGGCTCGTCGCTGGTGCAGAACATCGTGCTCGACAACATCGAGGGCTACTACAACCAGCACTCCATCTCGCTCGACTTCGACAACGTCGACGGCTCGGCCAAGAAGCAAGGCGCCAACCATGTGTGGCTCAACCACCTCTACCTGCACACCGACAACGCGGCGCATGCATCGAGCGACTGCAGCGATTCGCTGCGCCTGGTCAAGGTGACCAACGCGAACATCACAAACTCGCTCATCGACCATGGCGCGGCCTGCTATGCACCCAAGGGCACGGCCGCCGTCATGGCGGGGTACACGGGCGTGATGGTCTTCTCCAACAACATCATCCGCAACACGCCGCTGACGGTCGACCCGACGGGCCAGACCCCCTCTCCGGACCAGAGCGCCATCGACTTTGAAATCGACAACTTCCAGGCCGGCCTCTACGGCAACCTGCTCTCGGGCAACCGCCTGGGCATGGAGTGCATGATGTTCCACTTCGCCGATGCGCCCTGCCACTTCACGGCCGATGGCAACGCCATTGTTCAGAACAACGCGGCGGCACTCTTCATCTACGGGACCAAGCAATACGCCGGATACGGCAATGCCCAGCTGCCCACCAGCAGCTTCACGAACAACATCGTGTCCCTTCCCCCTGACTCGCAGTATGTGCTCAAGGAGGCGGAGAAGTACCAGTTCAACACGCCACCAGGCGGTGACGTGACGCCCGACAACACGCAAAGCCAGACGTATTCGAATGCGCCCGCGAGCTACGACTGGCTTCATTACCTGGTGTCGACCAACAACTGGCTCTTGCCCGACACGCAGTTCTTCTATTCGTCGGCGCGTGATTTCAGCACCAGCATGCCCTCGCCTGCGGGCTTCTACTACTGGGGCAAGTCCACGCAGACCAACACGTGGAGCACGCTCGCCTATGACGCGAACACGGCACACTGGACCGCCAGCGCGGGCACGGCCACGCAACCCTACATCGGCTCGTTCGAGCTGCGCCCGACGAAGCAGTACAACCTGGCGCTGGCCTGGAAGGCGCCGAAGTCAGGCTATGTCGCCATCCGTGGGCGCGCGACGATGGCGCAGATCATCCCCAACGCGGCGGATGGTGTCCCGCACCTGTTGCGCAGCACGCAGACGAACCAGGGTGATGGCGTGGGCTTGCGCATCTATCGGGCAACCGGCATGGGCGACCCCGCGCCTGGCTACCTGTGGCCGCAACTGTCCAACAGCGCCTACGGGGCGATCGCGGGCGGCGATCTCTCGGGCAGGTCGGCCACGCTCGATTGGGTGCAGGTCAATGCCGGTGATTACCTGGTCTTCGAAGTCACCAGCAACCCCACCGGGGCGGCGACCGCCAACGAAGATGGCGACATCCTGAGCTGGGCACCGATGATCACCTACATCGACACGGCCACCAACACCCAGCCGCATTGACGGGCGAGGGGCCGCGAGGCCCCTCTTGCCTTTCTCGCTTGCTACCATGGCCGTCATGGCCCCATCCACCCGCACCACCCACCTCCTGTACCTGCACGGCTTTCGCTCGTCGCCGCAATCGTTCAAGGCGCGGATGATGGCGGCGCACATCGCTTCGCTGAACGCGAGCGCGCAAGGCGGCCGGCAGATCGCCTGGGCCTGCCCGCAACTGCCGCCCTCGCCCGCCGAGGCCTGGGCGCTGATCCGGCAGACCACGCAAGACTGGCCCGTGGAGACGATGGCCGTGATCGGCTCGTCGCTGGGCGGCTTCTACGCCACCGTGCTGGCCGAGCGCATGGGCTGCCGCGCGGCCGTCATCAACCCGGCCGTGCTGCCCGCGCGTGATCTGGCCCGCTACATCGGCGAGCAGACCAGCTTCCACGACCCGCAGGAGCACTTTTTCTTCCGGCCCGAATTCATCGGCGAGCTCGAAGCCCTCGCGGCCCACCCCATCACCCGGCCCGAGCGCTACTGGGCCCTGATCGCCAAGGGCGACGAGGTGCTGAACTGGCAGGAGATGGTGGCGCACTACATGCCCCACAACCCCGGCGTGGCGCTCACCCTGCTCGAAGACAGCGACCACGCCGTCAGCGACTTCGGGCAGCACATGCCCGGCCTGCTGCACTGGCTGGGCCTGGACGCCCGCGCGCCTCGCTAAATGTATCCGCCCGTGTGCGGTGCGGACCGTCTCGCCAAAATGGGACAATCACGCCCTGATTTCCACGTGAGCCCCTTTTTCGATGTTTGCCCTTTTTGACGACGCCGGGAAGTTCCTGGCTGGCCGAGTGATGTCCGAAGCCGACAGTTCGATGCAGATCGAGCTGGATTCGGGCAAGCGCGTGAAGGTGAAAGCCGCCAACGTGCTGATCAAGTTCGCCAAGCCCTCGCCCGCCGAGATCCTCGCCCAGAGCGCCGCCCAGGCGGCCGACATCGATGTGGACCTGATCTGGGAGGTCGCCCCGACCGACGAGTTCAGCTTCGAGGACCTGGCCCGCGAGTACTTCAGCGCCAACGCCGACGCCGTGCAGCAGGCCGCCATGCTGATGCGCCTGTTCGACACGCCGCACTACTTCCATCGCCGCGGCAAGGGCCGTTTCCGCAAGGCGCCCGAAGACATCCTCAAGCAGGCACTGGTCGCCATCGAGCGCAAGAAGCAGCAGGCCCTGCAGATCGAACAGTGGGCCAAGGAGCTGGGCGAGGGCCAGTGCCCGCAGCCCATCAAAGAGCAGCTCTACAAGATCCTGTTCAAGCCCGACAAGAACGGCCCCGAGTACAAGGCCGTGGTCGATGCCGCCAAGGCCACGCAGCGCGCGCCGCTCGATCTGCTCAAGCGCGCGGGCGCCATCGACAGCCCCTACCAGTTCCACTACAAGCGCTTCTTGTTCGAGTTCTTCCCCAAGGGTGCGGGCTTCCCGGCCATCGACGCGCCGCCCATCAAGGACGAGCTGCCCGTGGCGCCGGTCAAGGCCTTCTCGATCGACGATTCGATGACGACCGAGATCGACGATGCGCTGTCCGTGCAGGGCCTGGGCACGGGCACGGTCACCTACGGCATCCACATCGCGGCGCCGAGCCTGGCGATCGCGCCGGGCACGCCGGTCGATGCGCTGGCGCGCGGCCGCATGTCGACCGTCTACATGCCCGGTCACAAGATCACGATGCTGCCCGACGAGGTCGTGCAGACCTACACGCTGATCGAAGGGCGCGACTGCCCGGCCGTGTCCTTGTACGTGTCGTATGACGAGGCCACGCTCGCGCTCAAGGGCAGCGAGACGAAGCTGGAGCGCGTGCCCATCGCGGCCAACCTGCGCCACGACAAGCTCGACAGCGTCATCACCGATGCCACGCTGAGCGGCGATGCCCCGGCCGACTACGCCTTCGCACCCGAGCTGGCCTTCGCCTTCCGCCTGGCCAGGCATCTGAAAGCGCAGCGCGAAGTGGTGCGCGGCAAGCCCGAGACCTTCAACCGCCCGGACTACAGCTTCAGGCTCATCGGCCGAGATGGCGACAAGACGGGCGAGAACACGATGACCGACGGCATCGAGCCGACGGGGCAGGAGCAAGTGGTGATCGGCACGCGTGCGCGCGGCTCGGCCTTGGATTTGATCGTGGCCGAGGCCATGATCCTGGCCAACAGCACCTGGGGCGGCTGGCTGCACGAGCTGGGCGTGCCCGGCATCTACCGCAGCCAGGCCAGCCTGCAGCCGGGCATCAAGGTGCGCATGGGCACCAAGGCCCTGCCGCACGCGGGCATGGGCGTCGCGCAGTACACCTGGGCCACGTCGCCGCTGCGCCGCTATGTCGACCTCGTCAACCAATGGCAGATCGTGGCCTGCGCCAAGCACGGCCGCACCGCCGCCCTGGCTGCGCCCTTCAAGCCCAAGGACGCCGACCTCTTCGCCATCATCAGCAACTTCGACACGGCCTACAGCGCCTACAACGGCTTCCAGTCGAGCCTTGAGCGCTACTGGACGCTCAAATACCTCGGCCAGCAAGGCATCACCGAGCTCGATTGCGCCGTGATGATGAACGGCCTCGTGCGCGCCGACACACTGCCGCTGGTCTTCAAGGCCATCGGCGCCGACGGCCTGCCGCGCAACACGAAGGTGCGCGTGCGCGTGACCGGCGTCGACGAGCTGACGCTGGACGTGCATGCCAGCGTCACCGCGCGTCTCGACGAAGCCACACCATCTGATCAAGGTGGTGCCGACGGCGATGCGCAAGATGAAGATGACAGCGAGGTGCTGGACAATGCAGGTCCATTGACCCTCGCCATCGACGTGACCGATGCCGACGCCCCCGCGGCGGACGCCCCGGCCGCCTGATGACCTGACCCGAGCCGCCCTTCGGATGCTGCAACGCCTGAAATCACTGTGGAAAGCCTTGACCCTCCTGCAGATCTGCCTGGGGGTATCGGTGCTGCTGCACGTGGGGCTGTTCAGCTTCCGCCTGGTCGACCCTGAAGGCTTCAACCGCACTTTCAAGGACACGCCGCTCGAGGTCATCCTCGTCAACGCCGGCAGCGAGACCGCGCCCGAAAAGGCCCAGGCCCTGGCCCAGCAAAACCTCGCCGGCGGCGGCGAAAGCAGTGGCCGCGCGACCTCGCCCCTGCCGCCCTCGCTCGAGAACGAAACCGGCGACTCGATGGAGCAGACGGCCCAGATGATCGAGCAGATGCAGCAGGAGCAGCAGCAACTGCTCTCGCAGGTCAAGAACGAGCTGTCGGCGCTGCCCCCGCCCCAGCCGCGCGCCAAAGCCGAGACCGACAAGACACGCGCCGACGAAGCGCATCGCCGCCAGCTCACCAAGCTGCTGGCCGAAATCGAAAAGCGCATCCGCGAAGAAAACGAGCGACCCAAGAAGCGCTACATCAGCCCGGCCACGATGAAGTCGGCCGATGCGCTGTACTACAGCCAGTTCCGCACCCAGGTCGAGCGCGCGGGCACCGAGCACTTCCCGATGCAAAGCGGCCAGAAGCTGTACGGCGAGATGGTGATGGAAGTGGCGCTCAACCGCCAGGGCAAGGTCGTCGATGCGGTGATCACGCAGGCCTCGCGCAGCAAGCAGCTCGACAAGCGCGCGCGCGCCATCGTGATGGCGGCCGGGCCTTTCGGTGCCGTGCCGCCTGAAGTGATGGCCGGGCGCGACCTGCTGCTGATCTCGTCGCGCTTCAAGTTCACGCGCGACGCGGGCATGCAGGCCACGACGACGCAGGCACCGCCGACCACGCCCACGCTGCCCTGACGCCTCCTTAAGCCCCCTTGAGCCCCTTGAGCCCATGAGCACAACAGCCCAAGCAGAACATGCCGACCGCTATGCCGTGGCCGGCAACCCAGTCGAGCACAGCCGCTCGCCACTGATCCACCAGCTGTTCGCCCAGCAAACCGGGCAGGCCGTCGACTATGGCCGCCTGCTGTGCCCGCTCGATGCCTTCAAGCCGCACATCCAGGCCTTCGCGCAGGCAGGCGCCAAGGGCTGCAACGTGACCGTGCCCTTCAAGTTCGAGGCCTTCGAGCTGGCCGCGCGCCGCACGCCGCGCGCCGAGCTGGCCCAGGCCGCCAACACGCTGCGCTTCGATGAACAGGCGCAAGGCGGCTGGCTGGCCGACAACACCGATGGCGTGGGCCTCGTGCGCGACATCACGGTCAACGCAGGCACGCCGCTGGCCGGCCGGCGCGTGCTGCTGCTGGGCGCGGGCGGTGCCAGCGCGGGCGTGCTCGGGCCGCTCATCGAAGCACGGCCGCTCGAGATCGTGATGGCCAACCGCACGCAGGACAAGGCCCAGGCCATCGTCGAGCGACACGCGGCCTGGGCAGCGCAGCATGGCGTGACACTGCATGCGCGCGGCCTGCAAGACCCTGGCGAAGCCTTCGACGTGTTCATCAACGGCACGGCGGCCAGCCTGTCGGGCAGCGGTGTGCCTGTGGGCCCGCAGGTGCTGGGGCCAGGCGCGCTGGCGCTCGACATGATGTACGGCCCGGCCGCGCAAGCCTTCCTGGACTGGGCCCGCGCGCATGGTGCCACCGCGCGCGATGGCCTGGGCATGCTCGTCGAGCAGGCCGCCGAGGCCTTCGCGCTGTGGCGCGGCGTGAGGCCCGACACGAAGCCCGTGCTGGTCCACATGCGCGCCCTGGTCGATGGCGCCGCGCCTCACTGACACACGGCAAACCACGATGCGTACCGTCTGGCGAATCCTCGTCCTCCTGATCCTGAGCGCGCTGAGCCTGCAGCTGTACTTCGCGGCCCGCATCGCCGTGATGAAGGTCGTCGACCCGCAATCGACCAGCTTCCAGCGCAGCGAGATGACGCGGCTGCTGCGCGAGCAAGGCCGCATCCTGTGGAGCCAGGAATGGCGCCCCTACGACGCCATCTCCGACAACCTCAAGCGCGCCGTGATCGCCTCTGAAGACGGCAACTTCGTCGACCACAACGGCGTCGAGTGGGACGCGCTGCAGAACGCCTGGAAAAAGAACAACGCCGCGCAGGCCAAGGCCGACAAGACCCGCCAGCAGGCGCAGGCGCGCTACGAACGCGCCATGGCCCGCGCCCAAAAGCGCGGCCGCGCCGCGCCGCCACCGCCCACGGCCATGACGGCCGCGCCCAAGATCATCGGCGGCTCGACCATCACGCAGCAACTGGCCAAGAACCTCTTCCTGAGCAGCGAGCGCAACCTGCTGCGCAAGGCCGAAGAGTTCGCCATCACCTTCATGCTCGAAGGCATCCTGGGCAAGGAGCGCATCCTGGGCGTCTACCTCAACAACGTCGAGTGGGGCGAAGGCGTGTTCGGCGCGCAGGCCGCATCGCGCCACTACTTCCAGGTCGATGCCGCGCAGCTCAGCGGCATGCAGGCCGCGCGTCTGGCCGTGATGCTGCCCGCGCCCAAGAAGTTCGAGAAGCAGCCGCGCTCGGGCTACATCATGAGCCGCTCGGGCACGATCAACGCCCGCATGGGCGCGGCCGAGCTGCCCTGATCCGTTCCCTGATCAGGAAGCCTGCGCGACCCCGTACCGCCGGTGATAGCGCGGGCAGATGTTGAGGCGGCTCATGTCGCCCTCGTAGTGCGCGATCACCAAAGGGTTCATCACGGCGAACCACCTCCTGGGCCAGCAGGCCAGCATGACCATGCCCGCATAGCCCGTGGGCAGTTGCGGGCTGCTGTCGAAGTGCCGCAGCACCTGATAAGGCCGCGCCGGATGCGCGTGGTGATCGCTGTGGCGCTGCAGGTGGAACAAGAGCAGGTTGCTCACTACGCAACTGCTGTTCCATGAATGCTCGGGCTCGCAGCGCTCGTACCGGCCATCCGGCCCTTTGCGGCGCAGCAGGCCATAGTGCTCGACATAGTTGACCAGCTCGAGCAGGCCGATGGCCAGCGCGGCCTGCCCGAGCATGAAGAGCAGCGCCCCCGTCCCCAGGCCGAGCCACACGCCCGTCAGCATCAGCAAGGTGGCCGCGTGCGCCAGCAAGACCTCGTTGCCCAGACTCCACACCGACTTGCCCCGCCGCGACAGACGCTTGGCCTCCAGGCGCCAGGCCGAGCGCAAGGTGCCGATCAGGGTTCGCGGCAAGAACGCCCAGAACGACTCGCCGAAGCGCGCACTGACCGGGTCTTCGGGCGTGGCCACCATGTAGTGATGCCCCCGGTTGTGCTCGACGCGCGTGTGCCCGTAGCATGTAGGCAGCAGGCTGATGCGCGTCATCCAGTTGTCCATGCGGCCCTTCTTGTGACCCAGCTCGTGCGCCACGTTGATGCCCAGGCCATTGACGATGCCCACGTTCATCATCAGGCCCAGGCGCGCATGCCAGGCCAGATCGGGCTGCGCCGCCATCCAGACGCCCCATGCCGTGACCGCCCATTGCAGCACTACGAAGGCATACAAGGCGCAGGTGTAGAAGCGGTCTTGCTCAAGTTGCTTGACGGCTTCTGGCGCCGGGTTGAACGTGTCCTCGCCGAAGATGGCATCGCACACGGGCACGACGACATAGACCAGGCCCACGAGCAGCCACAGCGCCCATGCCTGCCGCATCACCGTGAACACGGTCATCATGACCAAGGCCACGCAAGGGACCAAGGCCCCCAGCAGCCAACCATACCGTTTGGGATCATTCCTCGCCATCAGACGCCCTGCCCCGCTTGTTCGATTCCGGCATCTCGGCACCCCGTTCGGGTGCTTGTCCCACCAGAGGACCTCTGGCAGCATTCTAAAAGCGCGGCCGCGGCACGAAATGCACCTAAGAATGCATCCACGAGTGCACCTGGCGGCGCACCAGAAGTAAAGCAGGGTATATCGCGAATCATGGGGCGCACCGCATCCGCAAGGGTGCCTGCCCCGGTGCTCCGGTCCGCGTCGCCTTGTTTGTGCAGCCGCCCTGCCCGTGATCCGTCAGCAGTATCGCCAGAAGTCTCTTTCCCACATGAACGCCAAGCGTATCCAAGCATTCATCCGTATCCACGCTCGCAGAATCGGCGTCATGGCTTTCAGCATCGTTTGCGGCAACTATCTTTTCCTGACATTGATCGGCCTGTTCAACAGGCTGCATCCCAGGCGCCCGATCCGCACCCTGTTCCTGACCTACCCGGCCAACATGGCCTACCTCAAGAGCATGGTCTACGCCTGGTATGCGCCGCCCTTTCGCTGGTGGCCGGGGCTGTCGCAGGTGCTGGCGCACGGGCGCTACTGGGGCTTGTCGTTCGCCGTGTCGTCCGGCGAGGCCTATTACAACGAGCCGGCCAACCGCGACCTGCTGATCAAGCTGCACACGCGCATGGAGCGCATCAAACGCATCGTCGGCGCGACCAGGTCACCTACAGCGGCATCCTGCCCGGCATCTTCGTGCGGCAAGGGCTGATCCCGGTCGAGCAGTGCCACGAAATCCGCAACACATCCAAGGTCGTGAGCCAGGCCGTCGCCGATTTGACGCGG
>JASGJC010000032.1:0-186511 GCA_049840915.1 Aquabacterium sp. | reverse complement strand
GCCGCGGACGTGGTCCCACATGCGGTGGTCGAAGGCCTGCCCACTGATCAGCACGAGCGGCGCGCCCTGGCCGGCCGTGCCACAGGTGTCATGGAAGAGGCGGGTGCCGTCGGCGGCGGTGGCGAAGGGCATGGCGAGGGCGTGTAAAGACGGTTGAACCAATGGCGGGATGCAGACAAATTACCACTGTGCGGGTTCATCTCGGCCGCCACCATCCGAAATAGCTTCGGTATGGAAAGTATCGGGTTGCGGGCGCCTGGCGAAGCCACTTGTCCCGCATGGATGGTGGCGCTTGCGCCGATGCGACAGGACGGTGACATGAATTTTGCGAATATCAAGCTGGGCAGGAAGCTGGCCTTGGCGTTTCTGGCCGTCGTGATACTGACGTTCGGTGTGGGCGTGTTCGCGGTCAGCCAGATGGCCCGGCTCAACGCCAACACCGAAGACATCGCGACGAACTGGCTGCCCAGCATCAAGGTGCTGGGTGGCATCCGCAACTCGCTCAACGAGGTGCGCCGCGTCGAGGCCCTGCACCTGATGGCCGTCAAGGAGACCGAGTGGGTGGCCGAAGAGCGCAAGATGGACGATGCCGCCAAGCGCCTCAAGGAGGGGCTGGCGACCTATGAGCTCCTGATCAGTTCGCCCGAAGAGCAACAACTGGCCGACAAGCTCAAGGCCAGGCTGGCGGCGCTCGTGCCCGTGCATGCGCGCCTGATCCAGCTGTCGCGCGAGGGCGAGTCCAAGCAGCCCCAGGCCGACGACTACTACCGAGGCCCATCGAACGAGGCCTTCCTGGCCGCCATGGACGCGACCTCCGACCTCATCACCTTGAACGACAAGGGCTCCGTGTCGGCCCACGAGGAAGCCCAGCACACCTATGCCCAGGCCCGCGCCTGGGTGATCATGCTCGTGCTGGCGGCCATGGGCGCGGCCGCGTTCATGGCCATCTGGATCACCCGCCTCATCACCGGGCCGATGAACCGCGCCGTGGACGCCGCGCAGCGCATCGCCGACGGCGACCTGACCATGAAGCTGCAGACGCAAGGCCATGACGAAACGGCGCAGCTCCTGTCGGCCTTGTCCGAGATGCAGGGCAAGCTGGCGCGCATCGTGGGTGGCGTGCGCAATGGCGCCGACAGCGTGGCCACGGCCAGCGCCGAGATCGCGCAGGGCAACCTCGACCTGAGCCAGCGCACCGAGCAGCAGGCCTCGGCACTGGAGCAGACGGCCGCGTCCATGGAGCAACTGGGCTCGACCGTTCGCCAGAACGCCGACAGCGCGACCCAGGCCAACCAGTTGGCGCAAGGCGCCTCGCAGGTGGCCGTGCGCGGCGGCGAGGTCGTCGGCCAGGTGGTCGAGACGATGAAGGGCATCAACGACAGCTCGCGCAAGATCGCCGACATCATCAGCGTGATCGATGGCATCGCCTTCCAGACCAACATCCTGGCCTTGAACGCCGCCGTGGAAGCGGCGCGCGCGGGCGAGCAGGGGCGTGGCTTCGCCGTCGTGGCCAGCGAGGTGCGCAGCCTGGCGCAGCGCTCGGCCGAGGCCGCCAAGGAGATCAAGCGCCTGATCGTGGCGAGCGTCGAGCGCGTCGAGCAGGGCTCGACACTGGTCGACCAGGCCGGCACCACGATGCAGGAAGTCGTGACCGCCATCCAGCGCGTGAGCGACATCGTGGCCGAGATCACGACCGCCAGCTCGGAGCAGAGCTCGGGCGTGTCGCAGGTCAGCGAGGCCGTCAGCCTGATGGACCAGGCCACGCAGCAGAACGCGGCCCTCGTCGAGCAGAGCGCGGCCGCCGCCGAAAGCCTGAAGGCGCAGGCGCAGCAACTGGTGCACGCCGTGTCCGTCTTCAAGCTGCATTGAGGGCTGTGGTCGAAGGCCCTTGAAAAACAAAACGCGCGACCTATGTAGGGCTCATGGGCACATTCAGTGCCGGTTTTCAACGCAACGCCCTTGCCCTTTCATGTGGAGCGCATCATGAGACACACTGCCAGCTACAACCCCGTCGACGAACTGTTCCGCGGCTTCTTCGTCAAACCTGTCGGCCTGCCCAGCGAGCAGACCGCCCGGCAGATCAAGGTCGACGTGACCGAGCAGGAAGGCGCCTACGTCGTGCACGCCGAGATCCCGGGCGTGAACAAGGATGACATCCAGGTCGACATCGACGGCAACCAGGTCTCCATCAGCGCCGAAGTCAAGCGCGAGAACAGCGTGAAGGATGGCGAGCGCGTGCTGCGTTCCGAACGCTACCGTGGCCAGGTGGCACGCAGCTTCCAGCTGGCGCACGACCTCGACGAGGCCAAGGCCGGCGCCGCTTTCCACAACGGCGTGCTGACGCTGACCCTGCCCAAGAAGACCGCCAGCACGAGCAAGCGCCTGACCATCAATTGAAGGCTCAAGCCAGGCCGGCGGCGTGGTGCGCGAGGTGGTCGGCCACGACGCTCTGGATGAAGTAGTAGCCGTGGTCGTAGCCCGCATGGCGCCGCAGCGTCAAGGGCTGGCCCACCTTCGCGCACGCGGCCTCGAAGGCCTCCGGGTGCAGCTGCGTCGGCAGGAACTTGTCGGCCAGACCCTGGTCGACGAGGATGCCTTGCGGGTAGGGTGGCACCGGGTACTCGCTCATCAAGGCGCTCGCATCGTGCGCGGCCCACGGGCCACGATCGAGCCCCAGATAGCCCGTGAAGGCCTTTTCGCCCCATGGGCATTGGGATGGCGCGCAGATGGGCGCCAGCGCCGACACCGTGCTGTACAGGCCCGGGTTGCGCAGCGCCAGCGTCAGCGCGCCGTGGCCGCCCATCGAGTGGCCGAAGATGCCCGCGCGGGCGATGTCGACAGGCAGGTGGTGCGCCACCAGGGCGTGCAGCTCCTGCGTGATGTGGCTTTCCATCCGCCAGTTGTGCGACCAGGGCGCGGCCGTGGCATCGAGGTAGAAGCCGGCGCCCACGCCGAAGTCCCACGCGTCGTCCTGGCCGGGCAGGTCGGTGCCGCGCGGGCTCGTGTCGGGCGTGACGATGGCCAGGCCCAGCCGCGCGGCATGCTGCTGTGCGCCGGCCTTGATCGCGAAGGTCTCTTCGTTGCAGGTCAGGCCCGCGAGGTAGAAGACAACCGGCACGCTTGCGCCGGGCTGCAAGGCCTGCGGCGGCAGGTAGACACCGAACCGCATCGGCAGCCCGATGGCGTTCGAGGCATGCCGGTAAAAGCGTTGCACGCCGCCGAAGCAGGCGTGCTCGCTGAGCAGTTCGAGCGTGCTCATGTCAGTACACGACCACCGAGCGGATCGATTCGCCGCGCTTCATCAGGTCGAAGCCTTCGTTGATCTGGTCCAGCCGCAGCCTGTGCGTGATCAGGTCATCGATGTTGAGCTTGCCGTCCATGTACCAGTCGACTATTTTTGGCACGTCGGTGCGGCCGCGCGCGCCGCCGAAGGCCGAGCCTTCCCACTTGCGGCCCGTGACGAGCTGGAAGGGCCGCGTGCTGATCTCGGCGCCCGCTTCGGCCACGCCGATGATGATGCTGCGGCCCCAGCCCTTGTGGCAGCACTCCAGCGACTGCCGCATCGTGGTCGTGTTGCCGATGCACTCGAAGCTGTAGTCGGCGCCGCCGTCGGTCAGTTGCACGATGGCGTCGACCACGTTGCCGCCTTGCGCCGCGATGTCCTTCGGATTGAGGAAGTGCGTCATGCCGAACTGGCGCGCCATGGCTTCGCGGGCGGGGTTGATGTCCACGCCGATGATCTTGTCGGCGCCGACCATTTTGGCGCCCTGGATGACGTTCAGGCCGATGCCGCCCAGGCCGAACACGACCACGTTGGCGCCCGCCTCGACGTTGGCCGTGAACAGCACGGCGCCCACGCCCGTGGTCACGCCGCAGCCGATGTAGCACACGGTCTCGAAGGGCGCGTCTTCACGTATCCTGGCCAGCGCGATCTCGGGCACGACGATGTAGTTGCTGAAGGTGGACGTGCCCATGTAGTGCAGCACGGGCTTGCCATCGAGCGAGAAGCGCGAGGTGCCATCGGGCATCAGGCCCTTGCCCTGCGTGGCGCGGATCTTCTGGCACAGGTTGGTCTTGCGGCTCAGGCAGAACTTGCACTCGCGGCATTCGGGCGTGTAGAGCGGGATGACGTGGTCGTTCTGGCGCAGCGACTTCACGCCCGGGCCCACGTCGACCACGACACCGGCGCCCTCATGCCCGAGGATCGCGGGGAACAGGCCTTCCGGGTCGGCGCCCGAGAGCGTGTAGTAATCGGTGTGGCAGATGCCCGTGGCCTTGATCTCGACCAGCACCTCGCCTTCGCGCGGGCCTTGCAGATCGAGCTCTTCGATGGTGAGCGGGGCGCCCGCTTTCCAGGCGACGGCGGCTTTGGTTTTCATGGGGGCTCCTTGGGCAGTGCAGTGGGGGCGTCGAAGCCGTCACTATTCCATGAAAAAGGCCGCCCGGAGGCGGCCTGGTGTAAGGCGCCGTGCAAGCTCAATGCGTCAACTGCGGGTAAGTGAAGCCCATGCTGTTCAGTTGTGCCTCGAGATTGATGTTGCCGGTCGTCAGGCCATACAGGCTGTTTTGGGTGCCTGCGCCTTCACTGCCGGTGATGCTGCCATCGCCGTCAACGTCATAACGCATGCTGCTGGTGGCGTTGCAGTTGTTGGTGGGGGCATAGGCAATGTTCGACGCACTCCGGTTCCAATTGCTGTCGCTGTTGCCAAAGCTCATGGCCTGGTACTGGAACATGGGTTGCATCGTGTGGTTGCTGCCAGGGCCATTGATGTTGCAGGTGAAGCCTTGCAAGGCATACGTCTCCATGCTGATGTCTGCGGCAAGACCATGGTACAGCGTCAGTGAGCGAGTCTGTGTGTTCAGGTCCAGCGTGTTCGAGCCGCCGAATATCCTGGCGTGGCCGTTGGTGCTGCCATCCGGTTGGTCTTGCCACATGAACATGAAGTCATTGGTCGACTCGGACAAGTCCACGTCCTGCACCCAGGCCGAGAAATTCTTGCGCCAACCCAGGGTCGAGCCACGTGCGTTGGATGCCAGATAGATGCTGGGGTCGAGTTCATTGGTCAGATTGAGTGTCGCCAACTCCGTCATGTGGCTGCTGCCGCCGATGGTCGGGTTGCCGCAGTACTGGCCTGACTTGGCCCGCAGGGACAGCGTGTTGTATTGGCGGTTGTAGGCCAGCGATGTCAGTCTGGCCACCTTGTACAAGCCGCCGTTCATCTGGTCGATGCAACCCAGGCTCGCATCCGAAGTCAGATAGCCCATGGTGATCTGCAAGGTGCCCAGGTAGACCACGTCGGTGTAGTCATTGACGTGGATCAGGTTGATCTCGATGGACTGCGCGCTGCTGCCGCTGCCGCGTGTCAACACGAGACGATAGGTGTACTGAGACGCGCCTGAAGCCGGGTCCGTGCTGAGGCTGACCGTGGCGCTGTTGACCGTGACGCCACTGAGCAGGCTGCTGAGCAATGTGCTGACACGGCTGGTCATGTTCAGCGCGGACGCCGTGGATGGCGTTTGGTGACTGGGGTCGCTACCAATGAGTTGATGCATGGCGGCCGTCAGCAGCATGGCTTGCTGGATCTGCGCGGTCTGATGGCCGGCGAGTGCATCGATCTGGGCGGCGCCGCAAGCCACAGCGGGGCTGCTGGCCGCATCGTCGTCGCTCCACATGGCCACGCTGCCTATGGGCAGTACGCCGGAGCTGGACGAGTCATCATGGTTCGCGTAAGCCACGGCAGGGCCGTAGCAAGATGCATTCGTGCGCGAAGAGGTGTCGAACAAAGCGCTGACAGAGAGCAGGCCGCTTGTGGCGATGTCCAGACGGCCCGTGGCCACGGCATCGGCCTGGCGGTTCCACACACCTTGCTGAAGTGTCTTGGTGGTGTTCAGTGGGGGCTCGACAATGCCCATGGCCCCCGGTATCAGGGCGGACGAGTTGGTCAGCGCAACCGGCGAAGCCAGCGCCACGCCGATGGGGAAATCCCCGCTGTAAGTCATCCCCGATGCACCCAGGCCATCATTGTTGTTGTTATTGGTCTGGTCCTTGCCGCCCCCCCCTCCGCCACCACACGCGCTCAGCAGCGCCAGCGACAGCAGGCTGGCGCGGCCCAGCTGGCGCCACAGCCCCGCGGGCGTGGGCTTGTTCACGGAAAACTGCTTGGCGGAATCGGTGATCGGTGCGTGCATGAAAGGGCTCCAGACGAGGGCCAGTGGCCATGCACACGATGCCGCAGTTACCCTGGGTCCGATCACGGGTGGACGAGGGCGTTTGGTGGCTTATTCACGATAATGCGGGGCAAGGCATCGCCAAGCGCGCCCCCGGATGCCCGCAGACACACCCAGACCCCAGGAGACCCCATGTTCCAGCACGTAGACGCCTACGCCGGCGACCCCATCCTCACCCTCAACGAGGACTTCCAGAAAGACCCCCGCCAGGGCAAGATCAACCTCAGCATCGGCATTTACTTCGACGAAGCAGGCCGCCTGCCCGTGATGGCCGCGGTGCGCGAGGCCGAGTCCACCATGCTGGCCAGCGTCGGCCCCAAGCCCTACCTGCCCATGGCCGGCGCACCCAACTACCGCGAGGCCGTGCAGCACCTGCTGTTCGGCGCCGACCACGAAGCCGTCAGGAGCGGCCGCATCGCCACCTTGCAGACGCTGGGCGGTTCGGGCGGTCTGAAGGTCGGCGGCGATTTCCTCAAGCGCTACTTCCCCGATTCGCAGGTGTGGGTGAGCGACCCGACATGGGACAACCACCGCGCCATGTTCGAAGGCGCGGGCTTCGTGGTCAACACCTACCCGTACTACGACGCGGCCACGGGCGGCCTGAAGTTCGACGCCATGATGGGCGCGATCAAGACCCTGCCCAGGCACAGCATCGTGCTGCTGCACGCCTGCTGCCACAACCCGACCGGCGTCGACCTGACCGTGGCGCAATGGGGCGAGCTGATCCCCGTGCTGCGCGAGCGCCAGTTGCTGCCGTATCTGGACATCGCCTACCAGGGCTTCGGCGACGGCATCGTCGAGGATGCCCATGCCATCCGCGCTTTAGCCGATGCGGGCGTGCCCTTCTTCGTGGCCAACTCGTTCTCGAAGAGCTTCTCGCTGTACGGCGAGCGCGTGGGCGGCCTGAGCGTGGTCTGCCCTGACAAAGACCAAGCCGGGCGCGTGTTCGGCCAGCTCATGTCGGCCGTGCGCCGCAACTACTCCAGCCCGCCCACGCACGGCAGCCAGATCGTGGCCCGCGTGCTGCAGACGCCCGCGCTCCACAAGCTGTGGTCCGACGAGCTGAGCGCCATGCGCACGCGTATCCAGCTGATGCGCCAGCGCCTGTACGACGGCCTCGTCGAGCGCGTGCCGGGCCGCGACTTCCGCTACTTCATCACCCAGCGTGGCATGTTCAGCTACACGGGCCTGAGCCCCGAGCAGGTCGATGTGCTGCGCGACAAGCACGGCGTGTACGTGCTGCGCTCGGGCCGCATGTGCACGGCCGGCCTCAACAGCCACAACGTCGACCGCGTGGCCGAGGCGCTCGCCGCGGTGGTCTGAGGTCGTTTGATCGGCAAGGCGTGATCAATGGCTCCAGGTCCAGCGCCTGGAGCCCTGCAGGTCGATGTTGTTGATCTGGATGCTGCCCATCGAGGGCTTGCTGTTGCCCACGGTGATGGCCTCGACGGACACCGACAGCGTCGGCGCCAGCAGCACCTGCTGCGTCAAGGCCGGCAGGGTCACGGCCAGCACGTCGCCGTTGGCCGTGATGCCGGGCATCTCTTCCTGCACCTGCTGGGGCAGCGTCGGCAGGATCTCGTACTGGCGGGCATAGCTGCCCTGCGTGTGCAACTGCAGGAAGTGCAGGTAGTCGCTGTCGGGCTCGACGTAGCTGAAGCTGCCGAGCTGGATGTCGAGCTTGCCGCTCAGCGTGATGCCATCCTGCGCGTTGACCATCCCCATCTCCTGGTCGCCCAGCGTGACCATGGCATAGGCCGATACCGCCAGGGTCGAGGCCAGGGCCAGCAGCTTGTTGATGATCGTCATGACCGTACTTCCAGGGGTGACACGTTTCGATGTGCCGCGCATTCTGCAACGGTTTGTAACGAATCTTGCCCCAGGCCAGCCCCTGCTTCAGGGGTCACAAATCAGGACGGGCTGGCACGAAAGGTTAAATCGCGCCGGCCATGCGCAGGCGCTTGACTTCCTGCACGTCCTCGCCAGAGGTGGCTTCATCGAAGGGGGCACGGCCCATGGCGTGTGCCGGTGCCGCCTCGCCTTGCGCATAGGCCAGAGGCCCGCGCGCGGCCGGCCTGGCCTTCACGGCGGCGGCCTTGGCCGAGGCCTTCAGCTCGCGGGCCGTGGCCTCCAGCAGCCCCCACAGGATCAGCGCCATCAGCAGCACGGCGCCCATGGTCAACGCTGTCTGCGTCAACAAGGCCGATTGCAGGTCGTCGATGTACAGGCCGACGCCGATGACCCAGCCCCAGGGCTCGAAACCCTTGACATAAGGCGACATGTTCGAGGCGGCCACCGAGGCTGGTATCAAGGCGGATTTGGCCGCCGCGCGGAGCGTGTGGCGGCCGGCGTCGTTGACCCACAGGTAGTCGGCCGCGTCCAGGCCCAGCTTGTCGAGCGCGGCCAGCGCCTGCTTTTGCGCGTGGACCACGTCCAGCCTGCCGAACTGCTGCTGCGCGTAGGCCAGCTGGATGCGTGCGTGCGCCATCTCCACGGCCTGCTTCACGGCGGCCTGGCGGTCGGCCAGACGCTGCTGGTAGCCGCTCCAGATCAGGCCGAGCGCCACGCCCAGCATCGCCAGCACGGACATCAAGGTCAGGCCGCGGAGACGGGCGATCACACTGAACTTTCCGATCTGCTGCAACATGGCTGGCACCCCGACGCGACGACACAAACAGTTGTATGGCGCAGGTGGTGTCCGACACCAAGGTGACCGCTTGGCGACATGCTCCGAAAGCACTACCCGCAGGTCAGATATTGGGGGATGGGGCCTGGGCCGTTGCCATGAAATGCGGTGCAAATACACGTTTCAACGACACGCTTGAACGGCACTTGCCATCGCGCGACAGTCGGGGGCTTTCCCCTGCTGTCACATCGCGGCATCCAGTCAAGAATGTGCCGCGCGCATGAGCCAGATGGCTCACGCCAAGGAGCGCCTATGGAAAGAGTCTGGCTCAGGCACTATCCGCCGGGGGTGAAGGAGCAGGTCGATGTCGCGGCCTGCCACTCGCTGGTCGAGCTGCTGGAAGAAGGCATGACGCGGTATGCCGCCAGAACCGCGTTCACGTTCATGGGCAAGGGTTGGACCTTTGCCCGCATCGACCAGGCTTCGCGCCACATGGCCGCCTGGCTGCAAGGCCTGGGCCTGCGGCCGGGCGATCGCGTGGCCGTGATGCTGCCCAATGTGCCGCAGTACCCGGTGGCCGTCGCGGCCATCCTGCGGGCGGGCATGGTCGTGGTCAACGTGAACCCGATGTACACGCCGCGCGAGCTCGAGCACCAGCTCGAGGACGCCGATTGCGCGGCCATCGTCATCTTCGAGCCTTTCGCGCGAACGCTGCAGACGGTGATCGCGCGCACGCCCGTCAAGCATGTGCTGCTGGCCAGCACGGGCGACATGCTCGGGGCGGTCAAAGGGGCGCTGGTCAACCACGTGGTGCGCAAGCGGCGCAAGCTGGTGCCGTCTTTCGCGCTGCCGGGCGCGGTGCCGTGGCGGGCGGCCATGAGGCTGGGCCGCCAGCGGCCGTTCGCGCGCGTCACGCCTGGCCCTGATGACATCGCCGTGCTGCAGTACACGGGCGGCACGACCAGCGAGAGCAAAGGCGCCGTGCTGCTGCACCGCCATGTGGTCGCCAGCGTGCTGCTGGCCGAGGCCTGGAACCAGCCCTTGTTCAGGCAGTTCCCGGCGCACGAGCAGTTCACCTACGTGGCGGCCTTGCCGCTCTACCATGTCTTCGGTTTCGCCGTGAACCTGATGCTGGGCATGCGCATCGGCGCGTGCAACATCCTGGTGCCCGATCCGCGCGATGTGCCGGGCATGTTCAAGGCGCTGTCGCGTCAGCGCTTTCACAGCTTCCCGGCGGTCAACACCTTGTTCGCGGCCATGGCCCGCCACCCCGGATTCAGCAAGGTCGACTGGAGCGGCCTGCGCCAGGCGGTGGGCGGCGGCATGCCTGTCCACGAGGCCACGGCCAGACTCTGGAAAGAGCGGACCGGCGTGACCATCTGCGAAGGCTACGGCCTGTCGGAGACCACGGCCGGCGTCACCTGCAACCCGCCTCTAACGAACAGCTTCGGCGGCAGCATCGGCCTGCCCTTGCCTGGCACGGACGTGGTCCTGCTCGACGAGGCCGGCCAGGAAGTGCCGCATGGCATGCCGGGCGAGCTGGCCGTGCGCGGCCCGCAGGTCATGGCGGGCTACTGGCGTCGCCCCGAGGACACGGCAAGCGTCATGACGCCCGATGGCTTCCTGCGCACGGGCGACATCGCCTTGATGGACGAGCGCGGCTACATCAAGCTCATCGACCGCAAGAAAGACATGCTCAAGGTCTCGGGCTTCACGGTCTACCCGAACGAGATCGAGGAGGTCGTGGGCCTGCTGCGCGGGGTGCGCGAATGCGCGGCCATCGGCGTGCCCGATGCGCACGCGGGCGAGGTCGTCAAGCTGTTCGTCGTCAAGGAGCGGCCCGACCTCACCGAGCAGCAGGTGCGCGACCATTGCGCGCAGTACCTCACCGGCTACAAGCGGCCCAAGGCGATCGTGTTCACGGCCGAACTGCCGCGCAACCACGTGGGCAAGGTGCTGCGGCGCGCCTTGCGCGAGAACCCGCCGGCGCCCGTGTCAGGCGCGGTGGCGGAGCAGGCGGAGGCCCTTACTGAGGGCCCATGAGCCTGACGGGCGTGATCTCGACGGTCTGCTCGCCATCGTTGACCCACGCGGTGCCGTCCTGCACGGACACCTGCAGCTGCATGCTGCGCTTGGCCAGTGTCGCCAGGGCCTGGCTCTGCTCGGTCGGGATCTGCCAGACGGTGAGGTTGTGCGCGCGCGTCAGCTTGGTGGCGATGTTGCCCCACCAGACGTTAGTGCTGCTCTGGAAGGCGTACAGGCTCACCTTGCGGGCGCGGCCGCTGGCCTTCATCAGGCGCTTGTCGTCGGGCTGGCCCACTTCGACCCAGTGCAGGATCTCGTCCGAGAAGTTCTTGTGCCACAGCGCGGGCTCGTCGGGCTCCCACATGTCCTTGGCCAGCTCGAGCGTGCCTTCGGACGTGTCGGCCGGCCAGTTCAGGGCCAGCGCCAGCACGCGGATCATCATGCGCTCATCGGCTTCGGAAGGGTGGCGCGCGATGGTCACGGCCGGGTCGGCATAGACGTTGCGGTCCATGTCGGCCAGTTGCAGCTGGGCTTTGAAGATGGTGGCTTTGAGCGCCATGGTGTGTCGATCGCGGAAAAGCGGAAGGGAAAACGGCAAAGACCGCCATCATCCCGCAAAAACGCGGCCCAGCCAGTCACCCATGGTTTTCAGGACCTCGCCTTGCTCGATCTCGTTGAAAATTTCATGGGACAAACTGGGGAAGGGCTGGCTGCTGACCATGGTGCGCGGCGCCGTGGCGGCGAACTCGGCCGAGCCTTCGGGCTTGACGCAGCGGTCCTTGCCGCCCCAGATGATGAGCGTGGGCACGGCCCAGTGCGGCGCGCGGGCCAGCACGTTGGCGCCCGCCTCGAGGATGAACATGGTCAGGCGGCCGGTGACGCGGTCGTGCACCAGCGGGTCGGCCAGGTAGTCCCTGACGGTGGCCGGGTTGTTGCACACCCACTCGGCCTTGAGGCCATTGGCCACGGCCACATCGGGCGTGAGCTTGCCGACCGTGGCCAGCAGACCGCGCTGGATCGGGCTGATGGGCACGGCCAGCGCGGGCGACGACAGCACGAGACCTTCCACAGGGCGTGACCAGGGCGCGGCCTCCTTGGGCGTGGCCAGCGCGGCCACGAAGCGCCCGGCGATGGCGCCGCCCAGGCTGTGCGCCACGAGGATCAAACGCTGGCCCGGGTAGGCCGCGCGGGCCGCGTCGATCACGGCGGCCAGGTCGTGCAGCAGGTCATCGCCCTGCTTGAGCTTGCCTTTGCCGCCGGGCGAGCGGCCGTGCCCGCGGTGGTCGTAGCCCAGCGCATGCCAGCCTTGTTCGTTGAGGTAGCGCGCCACGTGCGCATAGCGCCCGACGTGCTCGCCCAGGCCATGCACGATCACGGCCACGCCTTTGACGGGCCGCACATTGGCCAAGGGCCAGTGCCGGGTGACGAGGTTCAGGCCATCGCGTGTGCGGACGGTGGCGGGAAAGCTGGCAGGTGCGCTCATGGCGATCAGGTCGATGTGGATGGGGTGGGTGTGAGGGCGTCGCGCAGCCAGTGCAGGCCGGCGCTGGTGGACGAGCGGGGGCGGTATTCGCAGCCGATCCAGCCTGACCAGTTCAGGCGGCGCAGCTCGTCGAACACCCATGGGTAGTGCAGCTCGCCCCGGTCGGGTTCGCCGCGGTCGGGCACGCCGGCGATCTGCAGGTGGCCGACGCGGCCCGTGGGCAGGTACTGGCGCAGGCGCATGCTCACGTCGCCCTCGACGATCTGGCAGTGATAAAGATCCATCTGCACTTGCAGGTGCGGCGAGCCGATGCGCTGCACGAGTTCGTGCGCAGCCGCCTGGTGCGTGAGCAGGTAGCCGGGGATGTCGCGCGTGTTGATGGGCTCGATCATGATGGTGCGGCCCTGCTGCGCCGCCTGCTCGGCGGCCCAGGCCAGTCGCGCGGCATAGCGAGACCACGCGCCATCGGTGTCGCCCTGCCGACAAAGCCCGGCCATCACGTGCACGCGCGGGCAACCGAGTTCACTTGCTAACGACAGCGCGGCGTGGACGCTCGCTTGAAAGTCAGCTTCACGACCATCGAGACAGGCCAGGCCGCGCTCGCCCTGCGCCCAGTCGCCCGGCGCGGCGTTGAACAGCGCCAGTTGCAGGCCCAGGTCGCGCAGCCGCGCGGCGATCTCATCTCGCGGGTGCTCATGCGGAAAGAGGCACTCGACCCCTTCGAAGCCATCGCGCGCGGCGGCCTCGAAGCGCGCCAGGAAGGGCAGGTCGGTGTACAGCCACGACAGGTTCGCGGCGAATTTCAACGAGGACATGGGCTGACAGGCATCGATTGCAATGGCGTTGCAAGGGTGCCTAGGTTAGCCCAAAGTCGCGTCAGAAAGTTTCCCAGTCGTCGTTGTGCGCGCTGGCTTGTGCCGTGGCCACGGGCGCGGCGGGGGGCAGGGCGGGGCGCGGTGTCGCCGCGGGTTTGGCGGCGGCCGTGGTCTTGGCGGGTGCGGCCAGCGCGGGTGCCTTGGCGGCATCCGGCTTGGCGGCCGCTGGCGTGGGTTGTGGCGACACGGCCGTGATGACGGGCGCGTGCGAGACCTTGGCCACGCTGTGCCCCTGGCCCAGCCTGAAGGCCGACACGGCCTGCGCCAACCTCGTGGCCTGGTCCTTCAGGCTCTCGGCGGCGGCGGCCGATTCTTCGACCAGCGCGGCGTTCTGCTGCGTCATCTGGTCGAGCTGGTTCACCGAGGCGTTCACGTGGCCGATGCCCTGGCTCTGCTCGCTCGATGCGGCCGTGATCTCGCCGATGATGTCCGACACGCGCTGCACGCTGCTGAGGATCTCGCTCATCGAGCCGCCGGCGTCCTGCACGAGCTTGGAGCCCGATTCGACCTTGGCGCTCGACGAGTTGATCAGCGTCTTGATTTCCTTGGCGGCCTGCGCGCTGCGTTGCGCCAGCGTGCGCACCTCGCCCGCGACCACGGCGAAGCCGCGGCCCTGCTCGCCCGCGCGGGCCGCTTCGACGGCGGCGTTCAGCGCCAGGATGTTGGTCTGGAAGGCGATGCCGTCGATCACGGTGATGATGTCGTTGATCTTGCGGCTGGCATCGTTGATCTCGGACATGTTGGCCACGACCTGCGAGACGATCTCTTCGCCGCGCTGCGCCGCCGAGGCCGCGCCGGACGCCATCTGGTTGGCCTGGCGCGCGGCATCGGCGCTCTGGCTCACCGTGCTGGTCAGCTGGGCCATCGAGCTGGCGGTCTGCTGCAGGTTCGAGGCCGTGTGCTCGGTGCGGGTCGACAGGTCCTGGTTGCCCGAGGCGATTTCCGTGGACGCGGTCGAGATGGCGTCGGTGGCATGGCGGATCACGCCGATCGTGTCGCGCAGCTTGTGCGTCATGTGGACCACGGAGCTGCGCAGCGACACATCGTCGCCGGGCACGTGCTGCAGGTCCATGTCGAGATCGCCCTGCGCGATGCGGCCGACCATGTCGCGCAGGCTCGAGGGCTCGTCGCCCAGGTCCCGCCAGACCGAGGCCACGGTGGCCGCGGAGGCCGCGCCCAGCACGCCCAGCACGATCGCGCCCGTGATCACCGTCACCCACAGGTTGGTGTTCACGCCTTGCGTGGCGGCGTTCTGCGCATCGGCGATGGCGTCCTTGGCGTCTTTCTTGTACTGCTCCAGCGCCTTCTGCAAGGTCACCATGCTGCTTTGCATCTTGCCCAGCATGTCGCCCGGGGGCTGCTTGCTGACCAGCGCGCGCGTGGCGCCGATGGCCGAGCTTTGGTAATCGTCGAAGGCGGTGCTCAGGGCCTGCGCCATGGCGGCTTTCTCGGGCAGCTTCTGCATGGCGGCCAGCGCGTCGTGGGCCGAGGCCACCATGGCATCGGTTTCTTTCAGGCGCTCGGGGTCGCCTTCGGCGGCGGCGGTCTGCAGCGACAGGCGCAACTGCTCCGTGCTGCGGTCGACCGCGACCACGTAGGCCATGTGCGGGTTGTCGACCTCGTGCAAATGCGTCAGCACACCGGATGTGCGGTTGCCCACGAAATAGCTCACCGCCACGCCGACCACGAAGACGGCCGCCGCGCTGATGGGCAACATCCAGATTCTTGTACGAAAGTTCATAGCGCCTCCTCGGGGCAGATCGTTGCCGGCACGCCTGTTCGCGTGCCATACGCACCTCGGTATCCTTATCGACCATATCAGGGTCGGACTGAAGCCGAGCAGTGCAAAAAGTCCCCAAATCCGGCCCTTGCCGGGCTTTAGAGGCCACTGTTCCTACAATCGGGCCCATGTCATTGCCTGCCAACGCGCCATCCGCCCCGCCCGCGGCCCATCGCCGCCTGATGTTCTGGGTGGGCCTGCTGTACTTCTCGGAGGGCCTGCCGCTGGGCCTGTTCTACGACCTGTTCCCCGTGCACATGCGCCAGGCGGGCGTCGGGCCCGCTGAAATCGGCCTGCTCAGCCTGCTGGGCCTGGCCTGGACGGTCAAGTTCCTGTGGGCGCCGCTGGTCGACGCGCGGCGCGGCCACCGCTGGTGGATCGCCGGCGCGAACTGGGGCATGGCGCTGGTGCTGTTCGCCTTTGCCTTGAGCCCGCAGGCGATCGGCCCGGGCGCCTCATGGCCGTGGGCCTTGCTGGCGGCTTTCACGGTGCTCTCGGCCACCAACGACATCGCCACTGACGGCTACACCATCGAGCTGCTGGCCAAGGGGCAATACGGCATGGCCAATGGCCTGCGCATCGGCTTTTACCGCGTCGGCATGCTGACGGCGGGCGCCCTGCTGATGGCGGCCGGCGCGTTCGGCACGCCTGGGCAGGCCAATTGGGCGGTGGCCTACGGCCTGGGCGGTGTCGTGATGCTGCTCAATGGCATGGCCCTGCTGATGGCGCCCGCGCAGCCCCCGCGTGTCACGCAGACGCGGACCGCGCCCAGCGGCGAATGGGCGATCGTGCGCCAGCAGCCCATCTGGATCCTGGCGCTGGGCCTGGTGATGACCGGGCTGCTGTGGCCGGTGCTGGGGCCGCTGGCCAAGGTCGCGGGCTGGGACGCCATCAAGGCCATCAGCGGCACCTGGTGGTTCAAGGGCGCCGTGCCCGTGGGCTTGATGTTCATGGGCGCGAGCCTGGTGGTCGTGGCCGCGCGCGACCCGAAGGCCCAGGCGCTGGCCGACGGGCCGGTGTTCGGCGCCTGGGTGAGCATGCTCTCGCGGCCCGGCATGCTGGGCGTGCTGCTTTTCATCCTGCTCTACAAGCTGGGCGACACGGCCATCGGCTTCATGATCAAGCCCTTCTGGGTGGACGCGGGTTTCACGCCGGCGCAGATCGGCATGGTCAGCGTGAACGTGGGGCTGGGGCTGTCCATCCTCGGTGGCCTGGCGGGGGGCTGGTATGTCGACCGCGCGGGCATCTTCAAGGGCCTGTGGGTGTTCGGCCTGGCCCAGGCGGGCTCCAACCTGGCCTATGCGATCGCGGCCTGGTACGTGCCGCAGGGCGCGGGGGCGTCGCCGGTCGCCTTGCCATACCAGTTGACCGTGTACACGGCCAGCGGCCTGGAGAGCTTCACGCAGGGCCTGGGCACGGGCGCTTTCATGGCCTTCCTGATGAGCATCACGCACAAGGAGCGCGCCACCACCGAGTACGCCATCCTGTCGTCCATCTTCGCGTTCTCGCGTTCGGTGGCGGGCTGGGCGGGCGGGCTGGGCGTGGAGCACCTGGGTTACCAGGCCTTCTTCTTCATGACGGTCCTGCTGTGCTTCCCGGCTTATTTGTTGTTGCCTGCCGTCCGGCGTATGCTCGACAAGGCCGAGGTGCGTTGAGTCTTGGCGTTCGACTGATCCGTTTGCGTTTGTCACATGATGAGAATTGATGGCCTGAAAGGGCGCTCCTTGCGTTCGATGTCCGTTGCCGTGTTGCTGGCGTTCGCCGCCACGGCCATGCCCGTGCAGGCCCGCGAGGGCGTCGAAGTGGGCAACAAGTCGATGCTGTCGCGCCTCGTGCCGGCCGAGCAGCTCGAGGCCGCCGCCACCCAGCAGTACGCCCAGATGGCCGCCGAGGCCCAGAAGCAGAACGCGCTGCTGCCCGACAACCACCCGCAGGTCGTCCGCGTGCGCGCCATCGCCAAGCGCATCATCCCCAACAGCCTGGAGTGGAACGCGCGCGCCAGCCAATGGCACTGGCAGGTCATCGTGCTCAACTCGAAGGAGCTCAACGCCTTCTGCATGCCCGGCGGCAAGATCGCGTTCTACACGGGCATCCTCGACCAGCTGCAGTTGACCGATGACGAAGTGGCGATGGTGATGGGCCACGAAATCGCGCACGCCTTGCGCGAGCACGCCCGCGAGCGCATGGGCACGCAGACGGCCACGCGCCTGGGCGCGGGCCTGATCTCGAGTCTGCTGGGCCTGGGCAATGTGGGCGACAGCCTGCTCAACATGGGCGGCCAGCTGCTGACCTTGAAGTTCAGCCGGGGCGACGAGTCCGAGGCCGACCTGATCGGCATGGAACTGGCGGCCCGCTCGGGCTACGACCCGCGCGCGGGCATCAGCCTGTGGCAGAAGATGTCGGCGGCCTCGAAGGGCGCGCCGCCGCAGTGGATGTCGACCCACCCGGCCAGCGCGACCCGCATCCAGGACATCCAGGCCAACCTGCCCAAGGTGATGCCTTTGTACGAGCGCGCCCCCAAGCCGACGCAGCGCTTCGATGCCCCCCGCAAGACGGGCCAGGCCTATCTCATGACCGAGCCCCTGGTCTACTGGGGCGCGGGCCAGCAGGCTTACAGATAAGGATTGCCCACGCGCTCTTCGCCGAAGGTGCTCTCGGGGCCGTGGCCGGGCGTGAAGGTGATGTCGTCGCCCATGGGCAGCAACTTGGTCTTGATCGCGTTGATCAGGTCGGCGTGGTTGCCGCCCGGAAAATCGGTGCGGCCGATGCTGCCCGCGAAGAGCACGTCGCCCACGAAGGCATGGCGCGTGCCGGGCTCGTAGAACACGACGTGCCCTGGCGTGTGGCCGGGGCAATGCCGCACCTCGAGCGTGCAGTGCCCGATCTTCACCGTGTCGCCTTCCTTGAGCCACTGCGTGGGCACGAATTGCTCGGCCTGCGGAAAGCCGAACATCTGGCTTTGCTGCGGCAGCGCGTCGATCCAGAACTGGTCGCCCGGATGCGGCCCGATGATGGGCAGGTTCAGCGTGCGCGCCAGCGTGCCCGTGGCGCCCGCGTGGTCGATGTGCGCGTGCGTGAGCCACAAGGCCTTGAGCGTGAGCCCGCGCGCCTCGACGGCCTGCAGCAGCGTGGCGATGTCGCCGCCCGGGTCGATCAGCGCGGCTTCGTTGGTGTCTGAGCACCAGACCAGGGAGCAGTTCTGCTCGAACTGGGTGACGGGGAGGGTGAGGCGGTGGAACATGGGTTTGGAAGCGGGTGTCTAGGTCAGTTGCTTTTGTACGAACGAGAGGCCTTGAAGCAGCCATGGCATGGCCACGGCGCTCAGCGCGATCGTGATACCGATGAGTCTGGACCTCAGGTCATCGTCATGCTCGCACAGCACGAACATGAATCGGAAGATGGTCCAGGTGAGCGCGCAGTAGGCCAGGACAAGCCCGGTCATCAGCGTGAAGCCCAGCGCATAGCGCCACGCTCCCGTGGACGCGGCGACCAGGCCGAACCCGAGGGAGGCGAACGCCACAGCCGAGAGCCCGATTTGAAGCGCGGTGTGGCTGTACTCGGCCCCCGCGCCAAGCCAGCCACGGGGTTTGAGCACGCCGCCATGGACGGACCTGTGGCAACCGACCAGCCATGTGAGCGCCCACAAGAAGAACATCAAGGTGGGTTGCCCGAGCAGGTTGCCCAGGCACATGCTGACGACCTTGGCGGCTTGATGTTGGCCGAACAGCTCGAAAATCGGCGTCACGCCAGGCGGGACCTTGTGCTGCGCGTCAAGCACGGTCAGGCCACCCCCGAAGAGCCCGACAGCCAGGCCGCTCCACCTTCCAGGCTTCGACACTCGCCACCAATGCGCCCGCGTCAACTGCGGCGGCCGAGACAGCCCGAACTCGCTCAGTGTGAGGCTGTATGCGCGCCCTTTCACGGCAGTGAACAGCAATCTTTCTTTCACGGCGACCCCTCTGTTCAAGCGGCGGTGCCGGATGGCACCGCGTCGCCCGTCAAGGCGCGCCAGGCCTTGCCCGCGAGGTACCACTCGCTGAAGTGATCGATCACCGCGCGCACCTTGCGCGGCAAAGGGCGCTGGTCTGGGAAGACGAGGTACACGGGCTTGTGCGGCAGCTCCCAGCCCGCCAGCACGCGCTGCAGGCGTCCGGCCGTCACGTCGTTCTGAACAAGGTAGGACGGCAGCTTGGCCAGGCCCATGCCGGCCAGCGCGGCGCGGCGCATCAAGGGGTAGTTGTTCATGCGGACCCAGTGCCGCACATTGGCGATGTCAGAGCGGCCCTCGCGGATGAACATCCACTGCTCGTCGTCGCCGAAGTGGCTGTTGCACAGGCAGGGCAGGCCCTCCAGGTTCAGCGGGTGCGCGATGGGGCTGTACTGGGCCGCCAGCGCCGGGCTCAGCACCACCCAGTCTTCGACCAGGCCCAGGGGCTTGGCGATGAGGTGGTCCGTCACCGTGCGGCTGAAGCGCAGCGCCAGGTCGTAGCGGCCGGCCACGAGGTCGCGCTGTTCGGTGCTCAGGTCCAGGTCGATCTCGATGGCGGGGTAGAGGGCGTGCAGCGACGCGATGAAGTCGCACATGAACTCGACGCCGAAGGTCGTGGGCACGCTCATCTTGATGCGCCCGGCCACTTCGCCGCGCAGGTTGGACACGGTGCGCTCGGCCTCGCTGAGCGTGTCGCGCAGGCGGCGGCAGTAGTCCAGGTAGACCTGCCCCGTTTCGGTCGGGCGCACGTTGCGCGTCGTGCGGTGCAGCAGCTTGGCGGACAGCGCCTCCTCCAGCGCGCTGACCTGCTTGCTGGCGTAGGCCTTGGAGCAGCCCAGGCGCTCGGCCGCCTTCGTGAAGCTGCCGAGCTCGGCGATGGCCAGGAAGGTCATGGCCCATTCGAAGCGGGGTGCGATTGTTTCCATGGAGGACACAGTCCGTTTACTTGAAGGTGGATGACGAGGGGGCTTCGTTTTCCTAAATTCTCTCCTACGCGCTGACCACAACGCGAATCAACACAGGAGAACATCATGATCGTGATCACAGGCGCAAGCGGCAACGTCGGCCAACATGTCGTCAACGAACTGGCCGCGCAAGGCCACACCGTGCGCGCACTGACCCGCCAGGCCGCGCGCCATGAAAGCCGGCCCACTGTCAGCTGGGCCTGCGCCGACTTCGACAACCCCAAGAGCCTGGCCGCCGCCTTGCAAGGCGCCGACCGCCTGGTCCTGATCTCGCCGGCCCACCGCGACATGGCAGCGCACCAGCTCGCCGTGGTCGAGGCGGCCATCAAGGCCGGCGTCAAGAAGATCGCCAAGCTGTCGGGTCTGGGCGCGGGCCCCGAGGCGCCGATCCGCCTGCCGCGAAAGCACCACGCGATCGAGCAGGCCATCGCCGAGACGGGCATCGACTACAGCTTCGTGCGTCCCAACCTGTTCATGCAGGTGCTGCTGGGCTCGGCCTCCAGCATCAACAGCGATGGCGCGATCTACGCCCCGGCTGGCGATGGCCGCATCAGCTTCACGGACGCCCGCGACGTGGCCCGCGTGCTGGCCGCCGAAGTGCTGCGTGACGGCCGTGCCATCGTCGAGATCACCGGCCCGCAGGCACTGAGCTATGCCGAGGCCGCCCGCATCCTGGGCGATCAGATCGGCCGCCCTGTGCGGCACGTGAACGTGACGCCCGACCAGGCCCGCGCCTCGATGCTGTCGATGGGCATGGACAGCTGGCTGGTCGAGGCCTTCCTCGAGCTGTTCGACATCTACCGCGCGGGCCATGGCTCGGCTGTGCTGGCCGACAACGTGAAAGCCTGCACGGGCCAGGCCGCCACCTCGCTGGCCTCGTTCTTCGGCGAACACAAGAACCTCTTCTCGCTGGCCGCCTGATCGGGAACAGGCGGAGCCACCGGCTTCTTTCCCATTGCTTCGTTCTGCAACCCGATGTCGCAATCGGGGTCATCGGCGAGCGCCTGCCTCAAGGCGCGAGGCGCTGCAGGTTCTGCTCGGCCACCTGCACGTCCTTGCCGTACTCGGTGAGGTAGCGCTGACGCTGGTCGCTGGTCCACTCGGTGTCGGCGAAATCGCCGAGGGCGTGCATGCCGCTCGTGTAGGCCGCTTGCGGCCAGCGCGGCATCATGGCGCGGTCGGGGAAGCGGTTCTCGTAGAGCACGAAGCCTTCGATGTCGCGCAGGGTGATGGGGAACACGGGCTTGGCGTCTCGGGCCAGCTTGCCGAACAAGGTCAGGCGAACCTCGTTGCCTCCGGCGGGCAGCTCGTCGTTGAAGCTCAGCAGGGCGAAAGGCTTGCCCGTGGCATCGTAGGCGCGGGCGGTGACGACGTAGCGTCCGGCTTCGCGCACGTCGGCTTTGAGGTAGAAGTCGAGCGAGCCCTGGTTCATCGCTTCGCGCACGCCGCCCGTCCACGTCGCAGGTACGTTAGGCATATAGACGATGTCGAAGAAGGTATGGGCCGCTCCACCCGTGTCGCTTTGCACGTCCAGCTCGACGCGGACCGTGCCTTGCGTGGCGCCGAAGCCCTGCGCGGCGGGCTGCAGCTGCGCGCTGTAGATGCCGTCGCCCGCGAGCGCGTCGCCGCGTGTGCCCCGGTCGTCGAACTGCATGGGCACGGCGCTCACGGTCTGCGGATGGGCCACGTCCTGCACCTCGTGGGCCGTGGCGCGGATGACGCGCAGTGGCGCGGGCAGGTTCTGGTCGTCGCGCATGGCCACGGTCAGGATGACGCTGTCCGTGCCGCTCACGTAGACGCGGTCCTGGCTGGTGACGAGGTGGCGGCCGTTGACGGCCGTGCCTTGCGCGCTCAGGGCCGGGCGGTCTTCGACGACGGGGTCGAAGGGCTTGAGCATGTCGGCATGGGCCGCGATGGGCTGCGATTCGGGCGGGTAGCACGTGGCCGAGCGGTAGCTCTCGAGCCGCTGGCGGGCCGCCATCCACTGCGCCATGAGCTGGTCGCGCGGGCTGGACGGGGCCGAGGCCTGCTGGTCGAGGCCGGCCCACATGGCGCGTGTCATGTGGGCGCCGGCGGCTGGCTGGCCGGAGGCGGCTGCCGGGCGGGCCGTGCCATCCCGTGCCAGCAGCCATGACAGCAGCGCCAGCACGGCGATGGCCGCCATGGCCATCATGCTGGGCTTGTGCTTCATTGGGCCGTGCTGATCATGTGCGCGCGGATCTTCGAGACCACGCCTTCCCAGTTCTGGTTGGCGTAGTGGTCGAACTGTTCGGCGTCGTCACGGAACACGACCGAGTGGAAGTTCCACTTGGTCGAGCCACCTTCGTTGACCGCCGTGCCCATGGTGAGGTCGTTGGGGCAGGTCAGCGAGGATTGGCCGGGGTTGCACAGGCGCGTGCCCGACGAGCCCGATGTGCCGCCCGCCGAGTGGTAGGCCACGACCGAGTCGTTCTGGCCCTTGAGCACGGCCGACGTGATCGCGCCCTTGGCGCCGGCGTACATGTAGAAGTTCACGTTGCGCGTGAGGTTGTGGTCGTACATCGCGCGCGCGGTGCTGGTCTTGAGGTCCTGCACGAGCTCTTCCGACATGGCCCATGCGCCCGTGTCGGCCAGCTCCGAGCCGCCGGCCGCGCCAGCCGCCACGTCGACGAACTTGAGGTTCCAGCCCGTCTGCCTGGCGCCGCCCGTGGCGCCCGTGCAGACGCCGTCCGTCGGCACCGATGTGTTGTTGCGCACGGTGTTGCCGTACAGGGACAAGGCATAGCCGATCTGCAGGTTGCCGGCGCTGTGCACGGCCACGTAGCACCAGTTGCTGCCGGTGCAGTAGCAGTCGAGCGCCTTCTGGATGCCGGCGTTCGTGCTGGCGATGTGGCTCTTGCCGTCCCAGTTGACGCTGATGGGGTTGATGCCGGCCTGGCCGGACAGCGCGGGCGCCCCGCCCCAGTAGGTGAAGTCGGCGGGGCTCGTCGTGCTGCCGGGCGAGCTGGTGCGGCCGTTGATCCACAGCGAGTAGTTGGTGGCCTGGGCCAGGCCCGTCAGGCTGCCGAGGGCGAGCGCCAGGATGGACAGGCGTGCGGAAGGGGGGAGCAGTTGCATGGGGTTGTCCTGCATCGCGCGGTGCGCAAGGTGATGAGGCGTTCGATTCTGGGCACGCGCGCGCGCCCAGGCCACCCCTTGCTCGGAGGCTGCCCCGTCGGGGAGGGGGCGACCTACCCGGTCGGGTAGGTGGGCCGCTGTCGTCAGCGCGGCGGCTTGAAGCGCTTGCGCGCCTGCGTGGCCTTGGCCCGCATGACGCAGTCGGTGGCGTGGTCGTTGATGAGGCCCATGGCCTGCATGAAGGCGTAGACCGTGGTCGGGCCGACGAACTTCCAGCCGCGCTTCTTGAGCTCTTTCGACAAGGCGATGGACGCGGCCGATGTGGACGCCGATTGCGGCGCGGCCAACTGGCTGTGGTCCGGCTCGTAGCGCCAGATGAAGGCGGCCAGCGAGCCTTCTTGCGCGATCAGCTCTTGCGCGCGCGCGGCGTTGTTGATCACGGCCTCGATCTTGCCGCGGTGCCGCACGATGCCGGCATCGCCCAGCAGGCGCTCGACATCGCGCTCGGTGAAGCGCGCGACCTTCGCGACATCGAAATCGCGGAAGGCCTTGCGGAAGTTCTCGCGCTTGGCCAGGATCGTGCGCCAGCTCAGGCCCGACTGGAAACCCTCCAGGCTCAGCTTCTCGAACAGCCGCTGGTCGTCCTGGACGGGGAAGCCCCATTCCTGGTCGTGGTAGCCGAGAAACTCGGGCGCGCCGCCGCACCAGCGGCAGCGTGCGTGGCCGTCGGGGCCGATGAAAGGCTCGTTCATGATCGCGTGTCCTCCTGTCGAGGACAGTGTATGCAATCAGAAGACAGGGGTGGCGTCCTTGTTGCGGATCGTGAAGGCGCCCCCCTTTTTTTCGAGCTCTGAGAAAGGCAGGGCCCAGCCACCGCGCGCGATGTAGGCGTTGGCGAAGCCGTGATATTCGCGGGCGCCCTTGAAGCCGCGCTCATCGAGGGCGGCATTCACTTTGTTCTGGTAGCTGTAAGGCCCTGTGAAGTCGCCCGGCGCGCAGGCCATCACGAGCTTCACATCGCCGCCAGCGGGCACGCCGGCAAACAACTTGGACCAGGCCACGGCTTCAGGTCCGCCGCCGGCATGGTGGCCGCGCACGCACTTGTACCCGTCCGTATCCAGCCCGCCCCACAACACGACGACCGAGCAGCAGCCGCCCATGAAACCCGTCAGGATGCCTTCTTCATCGGGCACCAGTTCGACAATGACGGCTTCGTCTTCCGGGCTTTGAACCAGTTGGGCAATCTTGGGCATGGGCAGGGGTGCTCGCGGGTATCGAAGGGGATAGGGGCATTATGGAAATGCCCCGCTCGTGCCAACAACCCCGTGTTCGAGGCTGCCCCTGCGGGGGGCATCCCACCTACCCGGCCGGGTAGGGCGCGCGCGCTAGGCCCTGGGCTGGAATGCGATGATGCCCATGCCCGCCAGCGCCACGGCGGCGCCGAGCCAGTCCCAGCGCGAAGGCGGGATGCCTTCGACACCCCACAGCCACAGCAAGGCCACGGCGATGTAGACACCGCCATAGGCCGCGTAGGTGCGGCCCGCCGCCGATGCGTGCAGCGTCAGCAGCCAGGCGAACAGGCCCAGGCTGGCCGCGGCGGGCAGGTACAGCCACATGGGGCGCCCTTTGACGAGCACGAGATAGGGCAGGTAGCAGCCCAGGATTTCGGCCAAGGCCGTGAGCGCGTAGAGCAGCAGGGTTCTCATCGTTGCGGCAAGCGGCAAAAGGACGTCAGATAGGGCCCCTCGGCACAGGTATAACTCAAGTCCCTTGCAATCTGTGCCGATGAACGCGATTCAAACTGAATGCAAGGGTGTGGGCGAAGTATGCACAAGCAAGCACCGATTCACGTGCTGGTGGTCGAAGACGAGATGGTGAACCGGGATGTGGTGTGTCAGATGCTGGCCCACTTCGGGTACGAGGTCAGCGCCGTCGACGACGGGTACGCCGCGCTGGCTTTCGTTCGCGCGCGGCATTGCGACCTGATCGTGATGGATTGCCGCATGCACGACATGGACGGCCTGGAGGCCACGCGGCGCATGCGCGCGGGCGAGGCCGGCCCCAATGGCATCGACGTGCCCATCATCGCGCTGACGGCGCAGGCCTTCAACGCCGACCGCGAGGCCTGCCTGGCGGCGGGCATGGACGATTTCCTGAGCAAGCCGGTCGACATCGACACCCTGATCTCGACCGTCGAGCACTGGGGCCGCCGCCGGGCCGAGGCCTTGGCTTGCGACCCGGCGCAGCCCGCCACATGGGGCTGCCAGGCCAAGGACGCGCCGGCCGTGTTCGACCAGTCCGTGCTGGCGGCCTTGCCAATGGTGGCCGATGGCACGCAGCCCGAATACGGCGAGGTCGTGCTGAGCCTGTATTTCAAATCGCTGCCCGAGTTCCTGGCCGTGATCCGCAAGGCCGTGCTGCTCGGCGATGCCGCCACGGCGCAGCGCGCGGCGCACAGCCTGAAGTCATCGAGCGCGGCCGTCGGCGCCATGTCCATGGCGGCCTGGGCCGCCGAAGCCGAGGCGCAACTGGGCGGCGGCACGCACAACCTGTCGCACCTGCCGAGCCGGTTCGACACGGAATTCGAAAGGCTTTGCCAGATGCTCGGACGAGCCCGTGAGCCCATGCCCGAAAGGGTGGCGTGACCATGCTCAATCCTGACCGCGCGGTACCCCGTCTGCTCATCATCGATGACGACCCGTTGCTGCGTGGCATGGCCGCGCACACGCTGCGCCATGCCGGGTTCGATGTGAGCGAAGCCGAGGACGGCATCCAGGGCCTGGCCCTGATCGACGAGGCCGCGTTCGACCTGCTCCTGCTCGACGTGATGATGCCCGGGCTCGATGGCTACGAGGTCTGCCGGCGCATCCGCCTGGCGCGCCATGGCTTGCGCGTGCCCATCCTGATGCTGACGGGCCTGAACGACAGCGCCTCGATCGAGCTGGCCTACGAGGCCGGCGCCACCGACTTCATCTCCAAGCCCATCAACTGGACGCTGCTGTCGCACCGCGTGCGTTACTCGCTGCGCGCGGGCGTGGCGATCGAATCGGCCATGCGCAGCCGCGAGCGGCTCGAGCGCGCGCAGTTCATCGCCAACATGGGCAGCTGGGAGCTGGCCGCCGATGGCCAGCACTTCGATTGCTCGCCCGAGCTGGCGCGCGTGCTGGCCGTGCCCGAGGATGTGGTGGCGCGCGCGCGGCATGCGGACTTCCTGGCCTGCGTCGGCGAGGACGACCGCGAGCAGGTGAAGGCCTTGCGCGAGGCCGCGCTGACCGAAGGCCGCGCCTACCAGCTGACCTTCGGCATCACGCGCTTCGATGGCGTCGTGCGCACGGTGATCGAGCAGGCGGCGCCCGTGCTCGATCACAAGGGGCGGCAGGTCGCCGTCGAAGGCATCACGCAGGACGTCACCGCGCGCGTGGAGGCCGAGGAGCACATCAAGCGCCTGGCCCATTACGACGCCGTGACCGGCCTGCCCAACCGCCAGTTCTTCAGCGAGCTGGCCGGGCCCACGCTCGACCGCTCGCAGCGCCTGGGTGCCGGCTGCGCCATGCTCTACGTGGACATGGACCGCTTCAAGCGCGTCAACGACGCGGTCGGCTACGCGCAGGGCGACACGGTGCTGCGGCTGATCTCGGCGCGGCTCAAGGCCGCCATCCGCACGGCGGACATCGCCATCGAGGCGCGCGCGCCGCAGGAGTCGATGGTCTCGCGCGTGGGCGCCAATGCTTTCACGCTGCTGCTGGTCGACATCGCCGACGACAAGCAGGCGCTGCTCGTGGCCGACCGCCTGCTCAGCGCCATCGCCGCGCCCATCGGCGTCGACAACCGCGAGCTGATCCTCACGGCCAGCATCGGCATCGCCCTGTACCCGCGCGATGCCGCCGACCCGGAAAGCCTCACGCGTTGCGCCGAGCAGGCCGCCTACGCCGCCAAGTCGGCCGGGCGGGCGCAACACCGCTTCTTCGACGAGGCCATGAACATCCGCGCCAGCGCGCGCCTGGCCCGCGAGACCGACCTGCGCCGCGCCATCGCCGAAGGCCAGCTGCGCCTGCACTACCAGCCCAAGGTCGACGCGTCCGACAACCGCATCGTCGGCGCGGAGGCCCTGGTGCGCTGGCAGCATCCCGAGCGCGGCATGGTGCCGCCCGGCGAGTTCATCCCGCTGGCCGAAGAGTCCGGCCTCATCCTGCCCTTGACCGACTGGGTGCTCGAGACGGCCTGCGCCGACCTGCGCCATCGCATCGACAAGGGCCTGCGCCAGGTGCCCGTGTCGGTCAACCTGGCCAGCCCGAGCTTCGCCGACGATGGCCTGCGCACGCAGTTGCAGACACTGCTTGCGCGCTACCAGCTGACGCCGTCCTGCCTCGTGCTGGAGGTGACCGAGTCGCTGCTGATGTCCGATGTGGAGCGGGCCGTCGAGCGCCTGCAGGAGCTGCGCGACATGGGCTTCAAGGTCTCGCTCGATGACTTCGGCACGGGCTATTCGTCGCTGGGCTACCTCAAGCGCTTCCCGATCGACGAGCTCAAGATCGACCGCTCCTTCGTGACCGATGCATGGCGCGGCGGCCGCGATGGCGCCATCGCCGTGTCCGTCATCGCGCTGGGGCGCGTGTTCGGCCTGCAGGTGGTGGCCGAAGGCGTGGAGACGGTGGGCCAGTCGACCTTCCTGCTCGCGCATGGCTGCGCGCGGCAGCAGGGCTACCTGTTCGCCAAGCCCATGCCCGGTGCCGAGTTCGATGCCTTGCTGGGCGACCTGGTGCCGCAGGACAACGCAACCGAGAGGGCCGCGGCCAAGGTCTAGCGTGCCCTACACTCTTCGGCACACCCACAAGCCGGAGACTGCGCCATGAGCCTCGTTGCCAACATCGTGACCGGGCTGGTCGCCTTGCTGCACGCCTACTTCCTCGTGCTCGAGATGTTCCTGTGGACCAAGCCCGCCGGCCGCAAGGCCTTCGGCTTGACGCCCGAGCAGGCCGAGTCGACCAAGGTGCTGGCCGCCAACCAGGGCCTGTACAACGGCTTCCTGGCGGCGGGCCTCGTGTGGGGCTTGTGGCTGGGCGATGCGGCCGGCGCGCACATCAAGGTCTTCTTCCTGGGTTGCGTGCTGGTCGCGGGCGTGTATGGCGCGGCCACGGCCAGCCGCAAGATCCTGTTCGTGCAGGCACTGCCGGCGGCCATCGGCCTGGCCTTGCTGTACCTCTGATGCCGACGGAGGACACGACCATGGACAAAGCCTTCGCGGACCACTTCACGCAAGACTGGATCGATGCCTGGAACGCGCACGACGTGGACCGCGTGCTGACCCACTACACGGATGACTTCGAGATGTCATCGCCCGTGATCACGCAAATCGTGGGCGAGCCCTCGGGCAAGCTCAAAGGCAAGCCCGCCATCGCGGACTACTGGCGCAAGGCCTTGAAAACGCTGCCCGACCTGCGCTTCGAATTGATCGTGACCTTGATCGGCGCGGGCAGCGTCACCATCCACTACAAGGGGCCCAGGGGGCGGCTCTCGGCCGAGGTGTTCCACTTCAATGAAGATGGCAAGGTGTACGCGGCTTTCGCGCACTACGCGTGAACCTGATCAAGCCCCTTGCGGCGCCGCCGGGCAGCCCTGCCAGGCGCTGCCCTCGGGGATGTGCTCGCCCTTCATCACGAGCGTGAGCGGGCCCAGCCACGCATCGCCTTCCACGCGCGCGCTGTAGAGCACGATGGTGCGCGGGCCGATGTAGCTCTTGGCGCCGATCGCGACCTCGTCGATCTTCATCACGCGGTCTTCGAACAGGTGGGTCTGCGGGCAGGCCAGCGCGTTGAGCTCGCAGTGGTCGCCGATGCGCACGCAGTCGAATTCCGTGATGTCCGTCGTGTCCATGTAGACGCCCTTGCCGATGTGGCTGCCCATCAGGCGCAGGGCCACGGGCAGCCAGGGCGTGCCGCGCAGGTAGCGCATGAAGTTGGGGATGGCGATGCCCTCGTACAGGCTGGTGATGGCTTCCGACAGCCACACGAACGGCGTCCACATCGGCACCGCCTTCTTGCGGTAGCGCCCGATCAGCGTCCACTTGAGCAAGGCCACGAAGGCAAAGGTGAGCGGGCCGAACAGCATGCCGGCCTGCGTCAGCTGGATGAGCACCTCGCCCCAGCGCTCGGCGCCGGCGGCAGGCATCACGTTGAGCACGATGCTGTAGCCGGCCGCGATCATCAAAGCCTGCGGCGCGACGATGCGGAAGGCCTCGACCAGTCCGCGCGCCAGGCGCCGCGCGGGCGAGGGCCTGAAGGTGAGCGACTCTGGGTAGCCCACGGTCACTTCGCGCGCGGGCAGGTTGATCGGTGGCGAGCCCAGCCAGGTGTCGCCGTCGCGCATGGCCTCGTTGCTCGGCGCCTGCGACATCACGCCGATCAGCACGTTCTCGGGCAGCGTCGTGCCGTCGGGGATGTAGGCGCAGTTGCCCACGAAGCTGCGCTTGGAGATCACCGTGGGCCGCGTCGTCATCCAGCCGCCGTCGATCTCTTCGTCGCCCAGCATCACGGCATCGGCGATGAAGGTCTCGTCGCCCAGCGTGAGCATCTCGGGGACCACGCCCAGCGCCGTCGACACCTCGGCGTCGCGCCCGACCTTGGCGCCCAGCATGCGGTACCAGAAGGGCGCGTAGACCGTCGCGTACACGCCGTGCAGCACCTGCAGGCACGACTCCTGGATCTGGTTGACCAGCCAGCGGCCCAGGTAGCGGCGGCTGTGCACGGGCCAGCTGCCTTCCTTGACGCGCGGCAGCGCCAGCCACCGGATGGCCGCCGAGATCAGCGCCGTGCACATGATCAGCACGGCGCTGGCGGGCAGGGCCAGCAGGAAGTACTTGCCGGCCTGGATGAGCGGGTTGGCGCCGGGCAGCCAGGCGAGGCTGGGGTTCTCATCGAGCCGGTCGATCAGCATGAAGGTCGGGAACACGGGCAGGAAGAACAGCGCCGCGATCAGCAGGCTGCCCCCGGCGAAGTACAGACCCTCGGCGATGCGGCGCGCGCGGCTGATGGCCGGGCGTGGCCGCAAGGCGGTGGCATCGAAGGGGCCCTGGTCCTTGGCCGGCGAGCCCGACCAGACGCGCCCAGCCGGCACGCGCTGGCCCGATGCCAGCGCCGACTGCGCGCCCAGGTGCGCCCAGGCGCCCACGCGCGTGTCGCCCTCGATCACGGCATACGAGCCCACATAGCCATCGGCCTCGACGTGGATCGCGCCGACGATCATCTCGCCGCGCTCGACGCGCACGTTCTCGAAGTTGCAGGCATTGCCGATGCTGACGCGGTCGTCGATGCGCAGCAGGTCGGGCGCGCGCAGCGTCATCGAGCCGATGTGGGCCTCCTTGCCGATCCGTGCGCCCAGCGCCTTGAGCCACCACGCATACAGCGAGGAGCCGCTCAGCAGGTAGGTGGGCGCGGCCTCGACCAGCCGGTCGGTGAACCACCAGCGGAAGTAGGTCAGGCCCCACAGCGGATAGCGGCCGGGCTTGAGGCGACCCAGCACCAGCCACTTGCCCGCCCAGGCGATGCCGAACTCGAGCACGGTCGCCAGCACGAACACGCCGACGGCAATCGCCATGGCCTGCGGGATCGAGTCGCCCGGGTCGCCCGTGTAGAAGTGGTAGGCGAAGAAGGGCGCCAGCCACTGCGCCATCTTGATGGCCACGAGCACGGGCAGGCTCAGCGCCTGGGCCACGCCGCAGGCCCAGCGCTTCCAGGTGGGGGCGGGCGTCCAGTCGACACGCGCCGTCGGCGCGGCGCTGCCGTGCGCCTGCGCTTCGAGCGCCGCCGCGATGCGGCCCACGCTGCGGTTCTGGTAGATGCTGGCGACCGTGATGTGCGCGAAGCGCGGGTCGGCGCGCAGCGACGAGGCCAGGCGCGCGGCCAGCAGCGAGTGACCGCCGAGGTCCGAGAAGAAGTCGTCCTGGCGATGGATGGGGTGGCCCGGGAAGAGCCGGGTCAAGGCGTCGAACAAGGCCTTCTCGGCATCCGTGTCGGGCACATCGCCGGCCGTGTCGAGCGTCGCCGATGACAGCGGCGCGGCCTTCAGCGCCTTGCGGTCGATCTTGCCGGACGTCAGGCGCGGCATGCGCTCCATCAGCTCGTAGCGGCCGGGCACCATGTAGCCGGGCAGGTGCTCGCTGAGCGCCTGGCGCATCGCGGCGGGCTTCAGTTGCGCGCTCTGCTCGGGCACGAGGTAGGCCACGAGCTGGTCGATGCCGTCGTCCTGCCGCAGGATCACGGCCACGGTGCCCACGCCGGGCAGCTTGCTCAGCGCCGCCTCGATCTCGCCCAGCTCGACGCGAAAGCCGCGGATCTTGACCTGGTCGTCGGTGCGGCCCAGGCACTGCACGAGGCCTTCCGCGCCGATCTGCGCGAGGTCGCCCGTGCGGTACAGGCGCTCGTCGTGCGCGCCCTGCGCCCACGGGTTGTGCAGGAACTTCTCGGCGCTCAACTCGGGCCGGCCCAGGTAGCCCGTGGCCACGCCCGGCCCGGCGATGCACAGCTCGCCGGTCTGGCCTCGGGGCAACAGGCGCGGGCCCTGGCTCATGTCCGTGTCGATCACGAACAGCGTGTAGTTGGGCAAGGGGCTGCCGATCGTGACGGGCTCGCCGACCTGCAGCGCGATCATGCTGGCCGAGACCGTCGCCTCGGTCGGGCCATAGCTGTTGAAGAGCTGCCTGCCCGGCCTGGCCCAGCGCGCGACGAGGGTCTCGGGGCACATCTCGCCGCCCAGGTTGATGATGCGCAGGCCGGGCACGTCCTGATGGAAGAGCGCCAGCAGCGTGGGCACGGCATGCAGCACGCTGATGCGCTGGTCGATCAGGGCCTGCGGCAGCGCTTCCGGGTTGGACGCGACCTCCTTGGGCGCGATCCACAGCGTCGCACCCACGAGGTAGCTGATCCAGATCTCTTCGAACGACATGTCGAAGGCGACGGAAAAACCCTGGTAGACGCGGTCGCTCTCGCGCACGCCCAGCACGCTGTTCTCGCTGCGCAGGAAGTGGCAGATGCTGCCCTGGCTGATCTGGATGCCCTTGGGCTTGCCGGTCGAGCCCGAGGTGTAGATCACGTAGGCCGGGTCCGCGTGGCTCAGGCCTTCGCGCCGGCGCGGCTCGCCTTCAACGGGCTGCAGCAGGTGCTCGGCATGCCAGGTGCGGCAGCCCAGGTCGGCCAGGCAGTCGAGCCAGGCGGCGCTGCTGACCAGGCCGCTGGCCTGCGCATCGGCCAGGCAGATCTGGATGCGCTCCACAGGCGTGTCGGCATCGAAGGGCAGCCAGCCGGCGCCGCTCTTGGCGATGGCCAGCTGCATCACGAGCAGCTCGATGCCGCGCGGCATCCACAGGCCCACCATCTGGCCGGGCCGGATGCCATCGGCGATCAGGTGCGAGGCGGCCGTGTCGGCCAGCTGGTTCAGCTCGCCATAGCTCACGCGCCGGTCGCCGAACTCGAGCGCGGTCTGGTCGGGCAGGCGCCTTGCCGTGTCTTCGAACAGATCGGCGAGGACCTCGAAACGCAGCAAGTCAGACCGATCGGCACCCCGCAGGACATCAGGGTGGCTCAAGATGGGCGATGCGGTCGGGGTCACGTAGGGCTGCTGGCGGGTGGGCTGTCGGGAGGCGGGGCGAGTGGCACGGTCACGCTCAGTATCGTGCCCTTGCCAGGGGTGGATGATAGGTGCAACTCGCCGCCCACGGCGGCCATGCGTTCGCGCATGCCGATCAGGCCGATGCCGACGATGCGGTCCGAGCGCGGATCGAACCCCTGCCCATTGTCGCTGATCATCAGGTGCAGGTCGCCCGTGTACGGCGCCAGGCTCAGGTTGATCGTGGCCTGCGTGGCGTGCGCGTGCTTGACGATGTTGTTGAGCGCTTCCTGCGCCACACGGTAGGCGGGCATGGCCTGCTTGCCCCTGAGGTCGGGCAGGTCATGGGCGGTCGTGAACGTGAAGCGGCAGGCCGGATGGATCTGGTCGACATGCCGCACCAGCTCTTCGATCGCGCCCGACAGGCCCAGCGTGTCGATGATCTCCGGCCGCAGGCTCTTGACGATGTTGCGCGTCGTGCCGTAGATCGAGTCGGCCGTGCGCGCGATGCGTTTGGCCTCCTGCTCCATGTCGGCGTCGCCGATGGCCTTGGCGCGTGCCGCCAGGCCGCTGGCCTCCAGCCGCACCGAGATCAGCGCCGCGCCCAGGTGGTCGTGGATGTCGACCGCGATGCGCCGCCGCTCTTCCTCGACGGCCGCGTTGCTGTGCACGATCAGGCGGCGTTTTTCGGCATCGGCCTGGCGGGCGCGCTTGACGGCTTCCTGCAACTCCTGCGTGCGCGCGGCCACCTGCTGCTCCAGGTCGTGGCGGGCGGCATCCAGCGTCACGGCCATCTCGACGATCGTGCGCTGCAGCTCGCCCAGCTCGCCCTTTTGCGAGGTGTCCAGCGGCACGGCGAACTGCCCTTGCCGGATCGAGCGCAAGGCCGACATCACCGAGCCCAGCGTCAGCCGCAGTCGCTGCGCAAGCCGCAGGCCCACCATGCAGCTGAGCAGGGCCGCCAGCAGCAGCAGCAGGTAGGACGCCGCCAGCGCATGGCGCTTGGTCTCGAAGACCGGCGCGGGCGACATCGTCACGCGCACATGCCCGACCGTGCGCAGCTTGTCCTTGTTCTGGTCGACGGGCTTGCCCGGCGTGACGCCCGGTACCTCCTTGAGGTCCATCGACTCGAACAGGTCGTCGTTGGGCAGCGAGGCGATGACGATGGGCTCATCGAAGGTGATGACATCGTCCGGCTTGCCGGGCTGGCAGTCCGACTCGACGGACCGGTGGCTGGCGTCCATCACATCGATGCAGGCGATGCTGCGATCGGCCTCCAGCAGCTTGCGCAAGGTCGTCTTCAAATAGGCCGTGTTGCCCGAGACCAGCCCGTACTGGCTGCTTTGCGCCAGCGCCGTGGCGGTCACGCGGCCGCGGTCGGCCACGTCGCGGCGCACGTCCTTGCTCACGGACATGTACAGCGAGGCCGTCACGGCCAGGAACATGATGACCGCCGGCAGCACGGCCACGGCCAGCAGGCGCGCGGCGATGCTCCAGTTCGGCCAGAAACGCTTGATCACCGTCCTCCTCCGATCGCATCGGCCAGGCTGCGCCGGGTGGATGACAGGGAGGTGGGCATGCCGCTCGGTCGGGCCCGGTCAGAACGCGATGCGCGCCTGGCCGAAGATGTTGAAGCGGCTGTCGTAGTACGCCGATACATAGCTGGCGTTGCCGACCCCGATGTAGCTGCGCGTCTGCGGCGTCTGCAGGTAGCCGATCGTCAGCGACAGCGAGCCCGTCTGCTGCGCCAGCGCGAACGTGTGCGTCAGCGTCAGGTCGGTGCGGGCATAGCCGAACTCGACCAGGCCATTGCCCGAGGCCGCGTAGTGCGCCAGCGAGGCGCGCCACGTGTCGGACAGCACCACGCTCACGCCGGCCGCGCCGCTGTCGCGGGCGTACTGCGCCATCTCCTGCGGGTCGGTGGCGTCCAGGTTCAGCAAATGGCTGTAGGACAGCCAGCCGGACCACGTGCGCGACATGTCCCACTGCGCCTGCATCTCGGCGCCGGTCAGGCGCACGCTGTCGTTGTTGGTCGGTGAGAAATCGACCAGCGACAGGCGCTGCGAGATCAGGTTCTTGAGCCGGTCGTCGAAGACCTTCGCGTCGAAGGTCAGCCCGGCCGGGCGCAGGGTCAGCAGGTAGCCCAGTTCGCGCGACCAGATCTCTTCGCTGTCCAGGTTGCCCGGCGAGCGCTGGGTCGGGAAAATGCGCGCGGAGGTCGAGCCGTCGATGGGGTAGGTCAGGCCCGTGTAGGTATAGCTCCAGTTGGCGCGCTCTTCGAACAGGTCGGGCGAGCGCGTGCCCTTGGAGAACACGGCCCGCACCGACTGGTTGTCCGACAGGCGCGTATTGAGCGCCACGCGTGGCGAGAAGGTGCGCCCGCTCAGCGAGTTGTACTCGCCATAGCCGCCCACGTTGGCCGTCAGCCAGTTGGTGGGCCGGTACTCGGCGTGGCCGAACAGCCAGCGCACCTGGTTGCTGACCGAGCCGCCCAGCTGCGTCTGGCTGTCGCCGCTTTGCTGGCGAAAGCCCATGCCGCCGACGACGCGCAACTGGTCGGACAGCACGTACGTGTCCTGCAGCTCGATCTGCGAGCGTGATTCGACGATGCTGTTGGTGGTGCTGCCGCAATCGGGCTGCAGGGCCTGTAGCGCCGCGCCCGGCGCGAGCAGGGCCGTCACCAACTGCCCGATCACCTGCTGGTCGTAGGCCGACAACTGGCTGATGACATCGGTGAGCGTCTGGCTGGTGCGCCCGGTGGCGACGTACTCCGTGACGGCCTTGCCGATCGCCGACTTGAAGGTCGGGCTGTCCCGGAACAAGGCCGCCAGCGTGGGCGAGAACGCGATCGTGGGCCAGCAACTGGTCCACGATTGCAGCAGCCGCGATTTCACGAAGGACACGTCCACCTGCAGTTCCTGCTGGGCCGACAAGGGCTTGATCCAGCGCGAGCTGAGCTGGTCCGTGGCGCCGTCGGGGTCGGCGCCCGTGATCTGGTTGAAGTCCGTCTGCGTGGCCGTGAGCTTGGCCGACACGTGCGAGGCGCGCACATCCAGCGTGGCGCCGCCCGCCAGCTCCTGATGGCCGCTGAGCTGCAGGCGCGAGACCTGCGTGCTGTCGCTGAAGCGCAAGTGGGCGGCCTGCGTGGCCGGGCCGATCGGCGCGCCCGAGTTGGCGCTGTCGAAGCCGCTGTCATCGTGCGTGTTGGCGGTCAGCTTCAGGCTGGTCGAGCCCAGGGTCGTGGCCAGGCGCAGCGTCGTGTCCAGCGTCTTGTGCGAGCCCACGGTCACGGCGACCATGGCGGGTTCGACGTCCTTCGGGTGCTTGGTCAGGATGTCGACCACGGCCGTCATCGAGTTGGGCCCGTACGACGCCGAATCCGGGCCGCGCGTCACTTCGATGCGGTCGATGTCTTCGAGCGCCACGGGCAGCCACGACCACTCCACTTTCGAGAACGCGATCTGGTAGGCCGACACGCCGTCGATCAGCACATTGATGCGCCGTGGCGAGGCCGTGGTCGTGCCGTGGTAATTGATCTTGTAGTTGCTGCCGGCCGTCTGCGTGACGACAAAGCCGGGCACCATCCGGAAGGCTTCCTCGATGCGGTTGATGCCGTAGCGGCGCAGCGTCTCGCCCGTGATCACGGTGACGCTGGCGGGCACATCGGCCAGCGACTGGCGCAGCCGTGTTGGCGTGATCACGACCGGATAGGCCGTGTCGCTGGGGTCCACGCTGAGGTCCGATGTCTGCGCGTGGGCCGTGTTGTGCCATGCCAGGTGCCCGAGGCCAAAGGCCAGGGGGAGGCTGAAGAGGTACTGCTTGAGCTTCATGGATGAGGTCGGACGTGAGGCGTGAGGCGTGAGAGATGGCGGCGCTTAGCCTGGTTTCCCTGTCGGGTAGTTGCCCATGTTGATGACCCTCTCTGACATCGTCACGCCCAGCGAACGGGCGACGCTGTCGTTGATGCTGACACGCCAGTAGCGCGGATGACGGGCCTCGGGCAGCGATACATTGCCGCTGCCGGGGAGGCCGTCCACCAGTTCGCTCAGGTCCGCGGCCACATCGTCGATCGTCGGGTAGGCCGTGGCCAGCGTGCCCGCCGCGACCGTGGCCGCGGAGAACCCGATGACGGGCATGCCTCGACGGTAGGTCGACTCGAGAATGGCGCGCAAAGTGTCAGGACTGTAGAGTGTGGCATCAGGGACGGCCAGCAGCACTTGCGCCCCCCGCAAACGGGTGAGTGAACGCACCGCATCCGAGGTGGGCGCCACATGCTCCAGCACCAACTCGATGCCATATTGGATGGCCGCCTGACGCAAAGGCTTTTCAAGGTAAGCGGATGCATCCGACAGCAGCACGCCCACTGTGATGCGCGTCTCGAAAATCGCGGCGACCAGCTGCAGTTGCGTGGCCGGCGCCGTGTCGGCGAAGATGGCCGACAGGCTGCCGTGCTCGCGGGGCGGCACCCCGTCCTGGCCGACGATCTGCCTGAACACCTGGCTGGACGTCAGCACCGAGACCACGGGGCTCTTGACATCGGCGCCCAAGGCACGCCGCAAGGCCGCCGGGCCCATGGTCACGCACACGCCGGGGCCCTTGCGGGCTTCCAGCGCGGCCGGGTCGGTGTCCGCCTGCAGCGCGGGGTAGCGGAGCTTGAGCGCCTGCAGCAGCAGGCGGCTCGAGGCGCTGTCGCCCGCCGTGAGCACGCGCAACTCCCTTGGCGACACCGCCGGCGCGGCCTGTGCTGCGACCGTCCCCAGGCCATGCGCGCTGCCCCATGCCATCAGCAGCCGCAAGGCTTGCCGACGCGTCAGGGTGGCGCGCGTGTCATGAGCGACCAGCCGACCGATCAACGCGCGCCAAGAGGCGGGACGGATCGCGTACTGCTGGTGCTTCATGAGGACATGGCTGGCTCAGGGCTCTATGAGCCCGCACTTGACGGCCAGCAGCGTGATGTCCGCGGCGCGGTGCACGCCCAGTTGGTCCTTGATCGATTGGCTGGTCGTGCTGATGGTCTTGGGCGACAGGCCCAGCTTCTCGGCGATCTCGACATTGGTCAGGCCCTGCGCCATCAGCTTGAAGACCTCGACCTCGCGCGGCTGCAGCCTCGAGACGGGCGACTCGTCGCCGCGCACGCTCATCAGTGCCAGGCGGTTGGCGATGTTGGGCATGAACACGGTCTCGCCCTTTTGCACGCGGGCGATGGTCTCGGCCAGATCGCCCGGGTCCGTGTTCTTGGTCACGAAGGCGCGCGCGCCGCGCTTGTAGGCCTCGCGCACGACCTCGTCCTGGTCGTACTGCGTGTAAATCACGACCCGTGCCTCCGGCTGGGCGCTCAGCAGTTCACGCAGCACATCCAGCCCGCCGATGCCATCGCCGAAGCGCAGGTCGAGCACGAGCACATCGGGCGCCAGCTTCGCGAAGGCGCTCACGACAGCCGTGGCCTCGCTGGCCGAGCCCACGACCTGCAGACCATAGCGCGCCAGTACGCTGGTCAACCCTTCCACGATCAGTGGATGGTCGTCGGCAATCATTACGCTGGTCTGGCTCATTACGGTGTGTCCGGTAAATCAATGTCAAGGTTCCCTGCAACCTTGTTTGCTATGGTCGTGTCACTGAACTGCTGACTGATGGAGATGGTGGCGTTTCCGCGTGGCAGGGCCCCGAATTTTATAGACCGACCCTCTTCTCTGCCAAGAGGCGCAACCCCCTTGCCTTGGCACCCCCTCGAACAGGTGCCACTTTGATACAACTCATGCGTTGACAAGGCGGTGTGTTGCCACATACGATCCATTCTGTTGCTCAGGGATGGTATCAAAATTACAAGTAAATAGCATAACAAAACGAAGGTCAGTAGGGGAAGTTCTTCGCACGCACAACCCATGCATACAAAACCCATCCACGGCGGGGTCGCCCCGTCGGCGAGATGGCGCAGATCGCGCGGTCGTCCGCACGTGCTGACCCCTGGTCAACACGGCAAAGGCACCTGCAAGGCTGGAGCGGAAAAGGCCCGCGATCTGTCAAGAGCAGCGCGAGGTTGTGCGGCAAGGGCGTGGATCAATCGGGATGATTGATTTGCTGACTGTGCCCTCCACACAGGGGGCTTGGAGAGGGCGGATTGCATCCGCCCTTTTCTTTTTTGCGCGTTTGTTTTTTGCGCCGCCCACCATGACGAATGCCGACACCGCGTTCACACGGCGTCGGCATCGGGGCTGGCGCCCAGGCCTAACAGATGGCCCGCCGTGGCGACCAGCGGCGGGTACTAAGCCAAAAACGAAAAGGGGAGTGGGTCAGTAGCGGTAGCTCATGCCCAGGCTGGCGGAGGGCAGCACGACGAGGCGGCCGATGCTGTCGTCGACCGCGTCGAGCTTGGCGTCGATGTCGGCATCGGTGATGCCGTACTGCCCGACCAGGTTCGTGTCGCGCGAATACTTGACGCGCCCGATGGACACGCCCAGATCGGCCACGAGGCCCAGGCCGGCGCTGGCCTTGTCATGGCCATAGCCGACGCCGATGTAAGGCATCACCGTGGGGTAGCGTGCCTTGACGTTGAAGTAGTCGCTGGAGGCCGGGGTCACGGTCTTGCCATTGACATTGACCGAGGTGGCGCCATCGAAGCGCGACTTGAGCTCCAGCGTGGCGCGGTTGATCGTCACGCCGCCGGTGATGCGAAAGCCGCCGCTGAAGGGGAAGTAGTCGCCGAACAGACCGACGCGGTCGTACTTGGCCTTGCCCTCGAACTCGACGCCCGAGGCGGCGTCTTCCTTGCGGATGCGGCCCGTGTAGCCGGCATCGGCGCGCAGGCCCAGTTGCTGGTTCACGCTGTACGCATAGCCCACGACCAGGCCCGGCAAGCCCACGCCCACATACGACTCGCCATTGCCGGCCATGGCGCCGCCGCAGCAAGCTGCGCTCAAGAGCAGGGCGGTCAATTTGAAAGCTGGGCCTTTGGGCATCGTGGTCTCCGGTGCGGAACGCATGGCAGTGGGTGCGTCTGGAAACCCAGACTGTAAAGGGGCGAATGGTCTCGTCGCTGTGCGATAAACGGTCGCGCAGCGCGTCTTATTTCGGCTTAGGCGACCTCATGTTGAGCATGATGTGGCCGAGTTGCGCCTTCCAGCCAGTGCATGTGTCACGCACTGGCGGGGGGTAACAAACCGATACTCCTTGACCTGGTGCGTGCTTTACAGCGTGAAGTCGTAATCGACGGTCAGGGGCGCGTGGTCGCTGAACCACTGCGCCTTGAACACGGCCGCGTGCCTGGCCGTGGCCGCCAAACCGGGCGTGGCCAGGTGGTAGTCGATGCGCCAGCCCACGTTCTTGGCGCGGGCCTGGCCGCGGTTGCTCCACCACGTGTAGCACTCGTCGGTGGTCTCGGGGTGCAGGGTGCGGTAGACGTCGACCAGGCCGATGGGGCCGGCCTGATCGAGCAGGGTCGTCATCCAGGCGCGCTCCTCGGGCAGGAAGCCGCTGTTCTTGACGTTGCCCTTCCAGTTCTTGAGGTCGCGCTCGTGATGCGCGATGTTGACGTCGCCGACCAGGATGTACTCGCGCTCGGCCTTCAGGCGCGCCAGGTGCGGCGCGATCATGCCCAGGAAGCGGAACTTGGCCTGCTGGCGCTCTTCCGAACTCGAGCCGCTGGGGAAATAGCAACTGATCAGCGACAGCTTGCGCCCGGGCTTGTCGAAGCGCAGTTCCACCCAGCGGCCTTCCATGTCGAATTCCGTGGTCGTGTCGTGTGTGCCGAGACCGATCAGCACGTCGGACGGCTCGTGGCGCGTGTACAGACCGACCCCCGAGTAACCCTTCTTTTCCGCATGATGGAAATGACCGAACATCCCGGCCATGTTCGTCAATTGGGGGGACAGGTCGGCGGCCTGCGCTTTGAGCTCCTGCACGCCCATACAATCTGCCGACATGGTTTCGACCCAGGGCACGAGGCCCTTGTTGGCTGCTGAGCGGATGCCGTTGAGGTTGAGAGAGACCAGACGAAACACGAGATACCTATTCGATCATGAGCACCACCTTTTCCCCTGACACGTTGGCCCAGGACTTCGTGGCCTTCGCAGTGCAATCCAAGGTGCTGCGGTTTGGTGAATTCAAGACCAAGGCGGGGCGCCTGTCGCCCTACTTCTTCAATGCCGGCTTGTTCGATGACGGCGCCAAGCTGGGCCGCCTGGCGCAATTCTATGCACAGCGGCTGATCGCATCGGGCCTGCAGTTCGACATGCTCTTCGGTCCGGCCTACAAGGGCATCACGCTGGCCGCGGCCGTGTCCATCGAGCTGGCGCGCCTGGGTCACAACAAGCCCTTCGCCTACAACCGCAAAGAGGCCAAGGACCACGGCGAAGGCGGCACGCTGGTCGGCGCGCCCGTGCAGGGCCGCGTGCTGATCATCGACGACGTGATCTCGGCGGGCACGTCGGTGCGCGAGTCCATCGACCTGATCGCCAAGGCCGGCGCCACGCCCGCCGGCGTCACCATCGCGCTCGACCGGCAGGAAAAGGCCACGGCCAATGGCCAGGACGCTGCCGAGAGCGCCGTGCAACAGGTTGAACAGCATTACCGCTTGCCCGTTGTTTCGATCGCCAGCCTGCGCGATTTGCTGCAGTATCTGGAAACAGAATCAGACCCCGCCTTGACGGCGTTCCACCCAGCGGTGCTGGCCTACCGTCAACGCTACGGCGTCTGAGCCGTCCTGACCGCCCCATGACCCACCAGCCCGCCACCCCCCACCACGCATTGGCCGCCGTCAAGACGGCAGGCCGCGTCGTGGCGCTGGCGGCCTGCCTCGCGTGCGGAGCCGTGTCGCTGCCGAGTTGGGGCGCGTCGGGCATCTACTCGTGTGTGGATGCCTCGGGCAAGAAGCACACGTCCGACAGGCCGATTCCCGAGTGCCTCGACCGAGAGCAGCGCGTGCTCAACAAGGATGGTTCGCAAAAGCAGACCGTGCCGCCGCGCATGAACGCCGAGGAGCGTGCCGCCGAAGAAGAGCGTCAGCACCAGAAGACGCTGGCCGAGGCCGCAGCCAAGGATGCCGTGCGGCGCGACCGCAACCTGATGCTGCGCTTCCCCAATGAGGCCGCGCACAACAAGGCGCGCGAGGCCGCGCTGGACGATGTGCGCAAGGGCATCCAGTTGTCCGAACGCCACCTCAAGGAGCTGCAGGACGACCGCAAGCCCCTGACGGCCGAGACCGAGTTCTACAAGGGCAAGCGCCTGCCCTACAAGCTCAAGAGCAAGCTGGAAGCCAACGATGCCCAGCAGCAGGCCCAGCAGGACATCATCCAGAACCAGTCGAACGAGATCGCCCGCGTCAACGCCCTGTATGACGCCGAGCTGGCGCGCCTCAAGCGCCTGTGGGCCGGGGCCGCGCCGGGCTCGGTGCCCGTGGATGCCGCGGCGTCCGCGGCGCGCTGACATTTTCTTTTCCAGATTCAGCCTGGCTTCAGGCCGGCTTCAGCCGCAGACACAAATGCGCGTGATGCGGCGCTGGTTTCGCCCAAGCTTGCAACAAACGTAACGACGTTGGATTTTCGGTCATGCCGGCGCTCAGGCTGCCGATATGACGGTCTGGATACAACGCGTCCAGCGGTGTCCAGCCGCGTGCCAGCCCGGGGGCGCCGCTGGTTTGATCCTGCCGGGTACATCCGCCTTGTCGCGGAAAACGGGGGGGAGGGTCATGACCACAAACAACCTGTCTGTCAAAGCCAAGCTCATGCTGGGCTTCGCCGTGCTGTCCGCGCTGGTCTTGATCGTGTCGGGCATGGCATTGCGGTCGCTGGCGAGCGCCGATGGCCGGTTCAACGGCTACCTCGATGGCGTCGGCCTGCGGGAGCGGATGTCCAACGAACTGCTGAGCGCGGCCACCCGGCGCGCCATCGCCGCGCGCAACCTCGTGCTGGTCGTGGAAGCGACCGACCGCGACATCGAAAAAGCCGCCGTGATGCAGGCGCATCAGGACGTGCAGACCGCCATCGCGCACCTGAAAGACATCATCGCCAAGGCCGATGACATCACTGATCGTGACCGCGCGTTGATGGCCAACATCGAGCGCATCGAGGCCCAGTACGGGCCGGTGGCGCTGGACATCGGCGCCGCCGCGCTGGCCGGCCGTCGCGACGAGGCCGTGCACAAGATGAACACCAAGTGCCGCCCTTTGCTGGCGGCCTTGCTCAAGGCCACCCATGACTTCATCCAGTTCGATCAGGCGCAGGCGGTCGCGCGCGTCAGCGATGCCGAGGCGGCTTATGCGCGTGATCGCGCCTTGATGCTGGTCACCTGCGTGGTGGCGCTGCTGGCGGGGGGCGGGCTGGGCTGGATCCTGAGCCAGTCGATCACGAAGCCCTTGTCGCGCGCGGTGCAACTGGCCGAAGCCGTGGCCTCGGGCGATCTGCGCACGCGCATCGTGGTCGACCGCGGCGACGAAACCGGCCAGTTGCTGGCCGCGCTCAAGCGCATGAACGACAACCTGTCGGGCATGGTCAGCAGCGTGCGCCAGTCCGCCGATGGCATCGCGACGGCGTCCGCCGAGATCGCCGCGGGCAACGACAACCTGTCGAGCCGCACCGAACAGCAAGCCAGCGGCCTGCAGCAGACGGCCGCCTCGATGCAGCAGATGACCACGACCGTCCAGCAGAACGCCGACACCTCGCGCCAGGCCAGCCACCTGGCCAGCTCGGCCGAAGCGGTGGCCGGGCGCGGCGGCCAGGTCGTGGGCCGCGTGGTGGCGACCATGGGCGAGATCACGGAGGCCAGCCGCAAGATCACCGATATCATCGGTGTGATCGACGGCATCGCTTTTCAGACCAACATCCTGGCCTTGAATGCCGCCGTGGAGGCCGCGCGCGCGGGCGAACAGGGACGCGGCTTTGCCGTGGTGGCCGCCGAAGTCCGCAGTCTGGCGCAGCGCTCCGCGCAGGCCGCCAAAGAGATCAAGGGCCTGATCGGCGCGAGCGCCGAGAAGGTGGAAGCGGGCAGCCAATTGGTCGGCGAAGCGGGGTCGACCATGAACGACATCGTCTCGCAGGTGCGCCAGGTCACGCACCTGATGGGCGAGATCAACGCGTCCACCGAACAGCAGACCAGCGGCATTGTGCAGGTCAACCAGGCCGTGGCGACGCTCGATACCGGCACGCAGCAGAACGCGGCGCTGGTGGAGCAAAGCGCCGCCGCGGCCGAGAGCCTCAAGCAGCAGGCCTCGGCCTTGCTGGGCTTGATCTCGGCGTTCAAGACGGCCGAGATGGCGCACTGAGCGCCGTACGGATCAGCCCAGCTTCTTCTTGAGCAGCTCGTTGACGGCAGCCGGGTTGGCCTTGCCCTTCGTGGCCTTCATGGCTTGGCCGACCAGGGCGTTGAAGGCCTTCTCCTTGCCGGCGCGGAACTCTTCGACCGACTTGGCGTTGGCCGCCAGCACCTCGTCGAGGATGCGCTCGAGCTCGCCCGTGTCGCTCATCTGCTTGAGGCCCTTGGCCTCGATCACGGCATCGACGCGCGCGGCATCCGAGGGGGCATCGGCGTGCTCGCCGCTCCACAGCGCCTCGAAGACCTGCTTGGCGCCGTTGTTCGAGATCGTGCCATCGGCGATGCGTTGGATCATCGCGGCCAGCAGCGTCGCCGAGATCGGGCTTTGCTCGATGCTCTGCTCGGCCGCGTTCAGGCGGCGCGAGACCTCGCCCATCAGCCAGTTGGACACGAGCTTGGCCTGGCCGCAGGCCTTGGCCGCCTGCTCGAAGAAAGCGCCAAACGCCTTGGACTGCGTCATCAGCGACGCGTCGTAGGCCGGCAGGCCATATTCGGATTCGAAGCGCGCAGCCATCACGCGCGGCAGCTCGGGCATCTCGCCGCGCACACGCTCGACCCACTCGGGCGCGATCACAAGCGGCGGCAGGTCGGGGTCGGGGAAGTAGCGGTAGTCGTGCGCGTCTTCCTTGGTGCGCATGGCGCGTGTCTCGCCCGTGTCGGGGTTGAAGAGCACGGTGGCCTGCTGGATGGCGCGGCCGTCTTCGAGCTCGTCGATCTGCCAGTTGATCTCGTAATCGGCGGCCTGCACGATGTGCTTGAAGCTGTTGAGGTTCTTGATCTCGCGGCGCGTGCCTAACGGCGCGCCTGGGCGGCGCACCGAGATGTTCACGTCGCAACGGAAGGAGCCTTCCTGCATGTTGCCGTCGCAGATGCCCAGCCACACGACCAGCGTGTGCAGCGCGCGCGCGTACTCGGCGGCTTCGACGCTGGCGTGCATGTCGGGCTCGGTGACGATCTCGATCAGCGGCGTGCCCGCGCGGTTCAGGTCGATGCCCGACGACTTCTCGCCGTTGAAGCCCACGAAGTCATCGTGCAGCGACTTGCCCGCGTCCTCCTCCAGGTGCGCGCGCACCAGCCGCACAGTGTGCGCCTGGTCGCCCACGAAGAAGCTGACCGAGCCGCCCTGCACGACGGGGATCTCGTACTGGCTGATCTGGTAGCCCTTGGGCAGGTCGGGGTAGAAGTAGTTCTTGCGCGCGAAGATCGAGCGCGGCGCGATGTGCGAGCCCACGGCCAGCCCGAAGGCGATGGCGCGCTCGACGGCGCCCTTGTTCATGACGGGCAGCGTGCCGGGCAGGGCCAGGTCGACAGGACACGATTGCGTGTTGGGCTCGGCGCCGAACTGCGTCGAGGCGCCAGAGAAAATCTTCGATTGCGTCGACAGCTGGACGTGTGTTTCCAGACCAATGACGACTTCGTAGCCGCGGATCAACAGAGAGCTCATGGGCGGTCAGGCGGGGTGTCGCGTGGGTTGAGTGTTCAGGGGCTTGTAGCCGTTGGCGAAGTCGCGTCGCCAGCGGGCCAGCAAGTCCCGGTTGTCGTGTTGCCAGGGGTGAAAGCCGGGCTTGAGGTAGGCGAGCCAGTGCGGCAAGGTGTGCCAGATGAGGCCTTCACGCCCCCACCACCAGCTCAGCGCGCTGGCCCATGTCCGGGGCCTGAGCAGCTGTCGGTCCTGCCACAGCATCATGGTGCTTTGCACCACGGCGTAGAACATGAACTCGAACGTGATGAAGGCGAACACGCCGATGCGCAGCCGATAGCTGCCGCCGACGGCGTTGAATGTGTCCATGGCCACGGCCTTGTGTTCGGACTCTTCTGCCGCATGCCACATCCACAGCGCGCGCATGGTGGGGAACATGCCTTCGGACCAGCTCGGGTGGCGCAGCAGGCCATCGCCGAGGATGGCCGTGTAGTGCTCGTACCCGACCGTTGCGGCCAGCTTGACTTTGGCGCTCATGTGCCGCGCCCTGTGGATCGCGCGTGCCATGGCTTGCGCGGCCCAGGGCTTGTAGCCCTTGCTCACGAGGACGTCGTTGTACTGCTGGTGCAGGTGCCGGTGCGTGGCTTCCTGGCCGATGAAGAGCCTGATCTCCTGGCTCAGCCTGGTGTCGCCCTGCGCTTCGATCTGCTTGGCGAAGTGGCGCACCGAGTCGATGAAATACTGCTCGCCCACGGGGAACAAGAACGACAGCGCGTTCAGCAACTGCGAACGGTAGGCATCGTTGTTGTTCCAGTAGACCGGAAAGCCGTTGCTCAGGTCCACATCGAGGTGGCGCACGGTCAGGCTGTCGGTCTCGGCGTGGGCGGCGTGCGTCATGACAGGCTCGCGGGGCGGCGTGTATGCCAGTCGGTGGCTTGCTGGAAGGCGTGCGCCGTGTGCAGCAAGGTCGCTTCCTGCCAGTAGTTGCCGATGAGCTGCAAACCAACCGGGAGGCCGTGTTCGCCGAAGCCAGCGGGCACGCTCATGCCGGGCAGGCCGGCCAGCGAGGCGGGCAGGGTGAAGATGTCGGCGAGGTACTCGGCCACCGGATCGGTCTGCGAGCCCGAAGTTGTGGAGATCGGCCTTGCCACGCTCGGCGACACCGGCCCGGCGATCACGTCGCAGACCTTGAAGGCGGCCTGGAAGTCATCGGCGATCATGCGACGCAGCTTCTGTGCCTGCAGGTAGTAGGCATCGTAGTAGCCGTGCGAGAGCACGTAGGCACCGATCATGATGCGGCGCTTGACCTCGGGGCCGAAGCCTTCGGCGCGGGTCTTGCGGTACATGTCGTTCAAATCGCCGTACTTGGCCGCGCGGTGCCCGAACTTGACGCCGTCGAAACGGCTCAGGTTGGACGAGGCCTCGGCCGGCGCGATGATGTAGTACACGGGGATGGACAGCTCGGTGCGTGGCAGGCTGATGTCGACCAGCGTGGCGCCCATCTTCTGCAGCTGCGCCAGCGCTGCACGCGTGGCCTCCAGCACATCGGCGCTCACGCCTTCGCCGAAGAACTCCTTGGGCACGCCGATGCGCAAGCCAGCCAGCGGCTGCTCGGCCGTGGCGCCGGCGCGCGGCGTGTTCAAGGCGGCCACGAAGTCGGGCACGGCCTGCTGCGCGCTGGTCGCGTCACGCGTGTCGAAGCCGCTCATGGCTTGCAGCAGCATGGCGCAGTCTTCGGCCGTGCGGGCCATCGGGCCTGCCTGGTCGAGCGACGAAGCGAAGGCGATCATGCCGTAGCGCGAGCAGCGGCCGTACGTCGGCTTGATGCCCGTGATGCCCGTCAGGGCCGCCGGTTGACGGATCGAGCCGCCGGTGTCGGTGCCTGTCGTGCCCGAGACCAAACGCGCGGCCACGGCCACGGCCGATGCGCCCGACGAGCCGCCGGGGATGCGGTCGGTCGCCCAGGGATTGCGCGCCACGCCGTAGGCCGAGTTCTCGTTGGCGCCGCCCATGGCGAACTCGTCGCAGTTGAGCTTGCCGACGTTCACGACGCCGGCCGCCTTGAGCTGCGCGACGACGGTCGCGTCGAAGGGGCTGAGGTAGCCCTTGAGCATCCTGGACGCGGCCGTGGTCGGCAGGCCTTGTGTCACGAAGATGTCTTTGTGCGCGATGGGCAGGCCGTCGAGGGCGCCCAGCGATTGGCCCGCGGCGCGGCGCGCATCGGAGGCGGCGGCGGCGGCAAGCGCGCCATCGGCGTCCACATGCAGGAAGGCGCCCAGGTCGGTGTGCGCGGCGATGCGCTCGAGCGCGTGGCGGGTCAGGGCCACGCTCGTGGTCTGGCCGGATGCGAGCTGGCGACTTTGCTCGGCCAATGTCAGGTCATGAAGGGCTTGGGTCATGGTGGTCACTCGATCACCTTGGGCACGAGGAAAAGGCCCTCGTCTTGCGCGGGCGCGTTGGCCATGTTGGCGGCCCGGTTGTCGGGCTCGGTGACGGCGTCCTCGCGCAGGCGCAAGGTCACGTCTTCGATGGCCGACAGCGGCGTGTAGAGCGGCTCGACACCCGAGGTATCGACCGCGCGCATTTTTTCGACGATGTCGAAGAATTCGTTGAGTTGCGTCAGCATCGCGCCCTGCTCCTCGCCGCTGAGTTCCAGGCGGGCGAGTTGGGCGATGCGGCTGACTTCGGCAGGGGTCAAGGCCATGGTTTCATCCAGGGGTAACAGATATCAGCGAGGCCCGCGATCCGAGGAAATGGCGGGGCCTTAAGGTATTATCCTAGGTTATCCACAAGCCGCGAACGCACAACTTTGGGTTGGTCGCAAGCTGCGGCGAGTCGGGAGCATTTTTTGTCGCGCAGCTGGGGCTTGTGACCCGGGCTGCGCGCGTTGTATTCAGGGCTTTCGCAGTCGTTTCCCAGCCACGCAACCGTTGTAGACATGAACATGTGTGTAAACATATGTACGTATGCCTGCCAGTTTGCCCGCCAGTTGGGGGCTGCTCGAGCCCACGCCGGAGCGTCGTCGCATGTATTCAATGTTTCGCAAGTATTTTTCCACCGACCTGGCCATTGACCTCGGCACGGCCAACACGCTGATCTATGTGCGTGACAAAGGCATCGTGCTCGATGAGCCGTCGGTGGTGTCAATCCGCCACGAAGGCGGGCCGAATGGCAAGAAGACCATCCAGGCCGTGGGCACCGAGGCCAAGGCCATGCTGGGCAAAGTGCCCGGCAACATCGAAGCCATCCGCCCCATGAAGGACGGCGTGATCGCCGACTTCACGGTCACCGAGCAGATGCTCAAGCAGTTCATCAAGATGGTGCATCCGCGCTCGGTGCTCAAGCCCAGCCCGCGCATCATCATCTGCGTGCCCTGCGGCTCGACCCAGGTCGAGCGCCGCGCCATCCGTGAGTCGGCTCTGGGTGCGGGCGCCTCCGAGGTCTACCTGATCGAAGAACCGATGGCGGCGGCCATTGGCGCCGGTCTGCCGGTGTCCGAGGCCTCGGGCTCGATGGTCGTCGACATCGGCGGCGGCACCACCGAGGTCGGCGTGATCTCGCTGGGCGGCATGGTCTACAAGGGCTCGGTCCGCGTCGGCGGCGACAAGTTCGACGAGGCCATCATCAACTACATCCGCCGCAACTACGGCATGCTGATCGGCGAACCGACGGCCGAGGCCATCAAGAAGGAAATCGGCAGCGCCTTCCCGGGCTCCGAGGTCAAGGAGATGGAAGTCAAGGGCCGCAACCTGTCAGAAGGCGTGCCGCGCAGCTTCACGATCTCGTCCAACGAGATCCTCGAGGCCCTGACCGATCCGCTCAACCAGATCGTGTCGGCCGTCAAGAACGCGCTGGAGCAGACGCCGCCCGAGCTGGGCGCCGACATCGCCGAGCGCGGCATGATGCTGACCGGCGGCGGCGCGCTGCTGCGCGACCTGGACCGCCTGCTCGCCGAAGAAACCGGTTTGCCCGTGCTCGTCGCCGAAGACCCGCTGACCTGTGTGGTGCGCGGCTGCGGCATGGCCCTGGAGCGCATGGAGCGCCTGGGCAGCATCTTCACGTCGGAATAAAGTCTCTTTGCTGTGACACACGGGGCGCCTTGCAAGGCTGGCGCCTCGACAAAACAAACGCGGAGCTGAACCGCCACCATGCCGCTGGCCACGCTGGACCGCTCGCCGCCGCCCTTCTTCAAGCAGGGGCCGTCGGCCTTTACACGCTTGATGTTCTTCTCGGCGCTGGCTGTGTTCCTGATGGTGGCCGATGCGCGCTGGAAGATGACGCAGCCTTTGCGCGCCGTGGTGGCCACGGCCCTGCACCCGATGCAGGAGGTCTTGATGACGCCGCAGCGCTGGTGGGAAAACGCCGGCCACTACTGGAACGGCCTCGAAGAGGCGCGCCAGGCGCAGGTTCGTGCCCAGCAGCTGGTCACCTCGCAGGCCGAGCGCGTGATGCGCGCCAACCAGCTGGAGCGCGAGAACGCCCGGTTGCGCGCCCTGCTGGCCTTGCGCCCGCGCGTGGAGGTGAGCACCGCCGCGGCCGAGGTGCTGTACGACGCGCCGGATCCCTTCACCCGCAAGGTCGTGATCGACCAGGGCAGCCACCACAACGTGGTGCTGGGCTCGCCCGTGGTCGACGAGAACGGCGTGCTGGGCCAGGTCACGCGCGTCTACCCGCTGACATCCGAAGTGACGCTCGTGACCGACAAGGACGCGGCCGTGCCCGTCGTCAACACGCGCACGCAGCAGCGCGGCGTCGCTTACGGCACGCCGCAAGCGACCGGCATGGAATTGCGCTTCATGGCGGGCAACGCCGATGTGCAGGTGGGCGACCTGCTGCAGACATCGGGCCTGGACGGCGTCTACCCGGCCGGTCTGCCCGTGGCCAAGGTCCGCCAGGTGGACCGCCGCGCCGACTCGGCCTTCGCGCGCATCACGCTGGCGCCGCTGTCCAGCCCGGACAGCACGCGCCATGTGCTGCTGCTCGCGCCCACGGCCAGCCAGATGCCCGAGCGCCCGGCCGATGCCGCCGCGACCGCATCGGCACCTGAAGTGCCCGGCGGCAAACGCGGCAAGCCTCATCACACAGCGGCCAGCAAGGGCGCGTCAGGAGGCCACCCATGATGCCGCGTGGCAATGAGCTGCTGCTGCCCGTCAACCCGATCTTCATCTGGTTCTCGCTGTTCGTGGCCTTGGCTTTCAATGTGCTGCCATGGGGGCGGGCGGCCGGCGTGCCCGACTTCCTGGCCGTCGTGCTCGTGTTCTGGAACGTGCACCAGCCGCGCCGCGTGGGCGTGGGCGCGGCCTTCGTGCTGGGCATCGTGATGGATGTCCACCAAGGTGCGCTGTTAGGCCAGCATGCGCTGGCCTACACGCTGCTGAGCTTCTTCGCGATCACGGTGCATCGGCGCCTGCTGTGGTTCACGGTGGCCTCGCAGGCCGTGCAGATCGTGCCGCTGTTCGTGGCCGCGCACGCCGTGTCCCTGCTCGTGCGCCTGGTCGCGGGCGCGGGCTTTCCGGGCTGGGGGCTGATCATGGCGCCCATGCTGGAGTCGCTGCTGTGGCCCGTGGCCTGCGTGCTGCTGCTCGCGCCGCAGCGCATGCCGCCCGACCGCGACAAGAACCGGCCGCTCTGAGTCGGGCCCGTCTTCAGCCAGCCGCGCCGCATGACCGAAATCAAGAACCTCGAAGTCGAGCTCAGTCGCTTCAGGGCCCGCTTGTGGGCGGCTGCGGGTTTCGTGGTGTTCTGCTTCGGGCTGCTCGTGTTCCGCCTGTGGGTGCTCGAGGTCGTGCGCCACGATGACCTGGCCACGCAGGCCGAGAACAACCGCATCGCCGTCGTGCCGATCGTGCCGAACCGCGGCCTCATCGTCGACCGCAACGGCGTGGTCCTGGCCAACAACTACTCGGCCTACACGCTCGAGATCACGCCGTCCAAGGTCGACGATGTCGAGGCGACGATCGAGTCGCTGTCCCGCATCGTCGACATCCAGGCGCGCGACCGCCGCCGCTTCAAGCGCCTGCGCGAGGAGTCCAAGAGCTTCGAGTCCATCCCGATCCGCACGCGCCTGACCGATGAAGAAGTGGCCCGCTTCACGGCGCAGCGCTTCCGCTTCCCCGGCGTCGACATCCAGGCGCGCCTGTTCCGCCACTACCCGTATGGCGAGCTGGCCAGCCACGTGCTGGGCTACATCGGCCGCATCAACCAGAAAGAGGCCGATGCGATGGACGAGTGGTCCGACGAGGACCAGGCCAACTACCGCGGCACCGAGTACATCGGCAAGCTGGGCATCGAGCAGAGCTACGAGCGCGAGCTGCATGGCACGACGGGCTTCGAAGAGGTCGAGACCAGCGCCGGCGGCCGGGCCGTGCGGCGCCTGCGCTCCAATCCCGCCACGCCGGGCAACACGGTGCACCTGTCGATCGACATCAAGCTGCAGGCCCTGATCGAGCGCCTCTTCGGCGACCGGCGCGGCGCGCTCGTGGCCATCGACCCGCGCAACGGCGAGGTGCTGGCCTTCGTGTCCAAGCCCACGTTCGACCCCAACCTGTTCGTCGACGGCATCGACAGCGAGAACTGGAAGGACCTCAACGAATCGGCCGACAAGCCCTTGCTCAACCGCGCGCTGCGCGGCACGTACCCGCCCGGGTCCACCTACAAGCCCTTCATGGCGCTGGCCTCGCTCAACGCGGGCAAGCGCGGGCCCAGCACGGTCATCATGGACAACGGCTTCTTCATGTTCGGCGGCCACAAGTTCCGCAGCCCCGAGAACGAGCAGGGCGGGGCGATGGACATGCGCCGCGCCATCGTCAAGTCGTCGAACGTGTACTTCTATTCGCTCGCCAACGAGCTGGGTGTCGACCTCATTCACGACCAGATGGAGCCGCTGGGCTTCGGGCGGCTCACGGGCATCGACCTCAAGGGCGAAGTGACGGGCATCCTGCCGTCCACCGAATGGAAGCGCAGGGCCTACAAGCGGCCCGAGCAGCGCCGCTGGTATGCGGGCGAGACCATCTCGCTGGGCATCGGCCAGGGCTACAACAACTTCACGATGCTGCAGATCTCGACGGCCCTGTCGACCTTGGCGACCGATGGCAAGCGCTTCCAGCCGCGCGTGGTGCGCGAGATCGAAGACGTCGTGACCCGCGAGCGGCGCGTCAGCTCCAGCCAGGCGCTCGACCCCATTCCCTACAAGCCCGAGCACACGGCCTTCATCCGCGATGCCATGTTCGGCGTGACGCAGGAGGGCACGTCCACGCGCGTGTTCGTGGGCGCGGGCTACCACAGCGGTGGCAAGACCGGCACGGCGCAGGCCGTGGGCTTGCGCCAGAACGAGAAGTACGTGGCCTCGAAGATGGACGAGTACAAGCGCGACCACTCCTTGTACGAAGCCTTCGCGCCGCTCGAGGCGCCGCGCGTGGCCCTGGCCATCGTCGTCGAGAACGCGGGCTTCGGCGCCGAGGCCGCCGCCCCGATCGCGCGCCGCGTGCTCGACTACCTGCTGATGGACCAGTACCCCAGCGAAGAAGACATCGCCGCCGTGCAGATCGGCAAGGCGGCCAGCCCGATCGGCGTGTCGCGCAAGGCCTCGGCCATGCCGCTGCCGCGCGGCCTCGATGCCTTCGGCGCCGATGTGCCTGTGACGCTCGATGCGGCCGCTTCTGCTGCGTCCGCCGCATCAGGTGCTTCCAGCGTGTCACCAGCCGCATCAGGCGCCGCCATGGCCAACCCGCCGTCCCCATCGTCCCCATCCGGCCCGCCGCCGCGCCCGACCATGCAGGTGGTCGAGCCCGCGGCCGCCAAGGAGCAACCATGAGCGTGGCCTTCGACAAGCCCTCCTGGTGGCAACGCATCAAGCCCATCTTCCTGGGCTTCGACCTGCCGCTGATCTGCATCGTGTTCTTCCTGTGCGCGCTGGGCCTGATCAACATGTACTCGGTCGGCTTCGACAACGGCAGCCGCTTCGTCGACCAGTCGCGCAACATGATGCTGGCGGGCATGGCGCTGTTCCTCGTGGCGCAGGTGCCGCCGCAGCGCCTGATGGCCGTGGCCGTGCCGCTCTACACGGCTGGCGTGATCCTGCTGCTGGCCACGGCCGTGTTCGGCATCACGAAGAAGGGCGCCACACGCTGGCTCAATGTGGGCATGGTCATCCAGCCTTCCGAGATCATGAAGATCGCGATGCCGCTGATGCTGGCGTGGTGGTTCCAGCGGCGCGAAGGGCAGTTGCGTGGCCTGGACTTCGCCGTGGCCGGCGCGCTGGTGATCCTGCCGGCGGCCTTCATCCTCAAGCAGCCCGACCTGGGCACGGCGATGCTGGTCGTGTCCTCGGGCCTGTACGTCATCTTCTTCGCGGGCTTGAGCTGGCGGCTGATCCTGCCGGTGCTGATCGCGGCGGCCATCGGCATCACGTTGATCGTGTCCTACCAGGGCACGCTGTGCCAGCCCGGCGTCAAGTGGGTGGGCCTGCACGACTACCAGAAGAACCGCGTCTGCACGCTGCTCGACCCGACCACCGACCCACTGGGCAAAGGCTTTCACATCATCCAGGGCATGATCGCCATCGGCTCGGGCGGCGTGATGGGCAAGGGCTTCATGCAGGGCACGCAGACGCACCTCGAGTTCATCCCCGAGCGCACGACGGACTTCGTGTTCGCCGCCTACTCCGAAGAACACGGCCTGGCCGGCGGCATCACGCTGATGATCGGCTTCCTGGCATTGATCTTCCGTGGCCTGATGATCGCGGCGCAGGGCCCGACCTTGTTCGCCCGTTTGCTGGCCGGCGCCGTGTCGCTGAGCTTCTTCACGTACGTGTTCGTCAACATGGGCATGGTCATCGGCATCCTGCCCGTGGTGGGCGTGCCCTTGCCCTTCATCAGCTATGGCGGCACGGCCATGGTGACCCTGGGGTTCGGGCTGGGCATCTTGATGTCCATTGCGAAGAGCCGGGGTTTGATGCAGCGCTAGTGGCGCACGGCCCGCGGCGTTAACATGCGCGCATGAGTTCGCCTTCGCCTGCTTCCCCTTCTTCGTCGGCCATCCGCCATGACGGCCTGGATCGCCTGATCATGTCCTTCGACACGGCCTTGCGCACCGTGTTTGCCGACCACTCGGCTTCGCGGCCCTGCCCGCAGCCCACCACCGAAGGCGTGGCGCTGGGCGAAGCCGACAAGCGCCAGGCCGCTGCCCTGATGCGCGTCAACCATGTGGGCGAGGTGTGCGCGCAGGCGCTGTACGCCTCGCAGGCCTGGGGCACCGACAGCCCGGCGCTGAAGGCCCAGTTCGAAGCTGCCGCCCGCGAAGAAACCGATCACCTGGCCTGGACCGAGCAGCGCCTCAAGGAGCTGGGCAGCCACACCAGCCTGCTCAACCCGCTGTGGTACGCCGGCGCCTTCGGCATCGGCCTGCTGGCGGCCAAGGCGGGCGACAAGGTCAGCCTGGGCTTCGTGGTCGAGACCGAGCGCCAGGTCGAGCAGCACCTCAACAGCCACATGGACCGCCTGCCCGCCGGCGACCAGGCCTCGCGCGCCATCGTGGCCCAGATGCGCGACGACGAGGTGGCGCATGCCGATGCCGCGCAGAACGCCGGCGCGGCCGAATTGCCCGCGCCCGTGCGGGGCCTGATGCGCCTGGCCGCCAAGGTCATGACGACCGCGGCGCATTACATCTAGGCAATCAGCCTGATCAGGCCGCGACGATCTCGAAGCTCGTCGTGATCTCGGCCGTCTTGCCGATCATGATCGAGGCCGAGCAGTACTTCTCGTGCGACATCTGGATGGCGCGCTGCACGGCGGTATCGGGCAGGTTCACGCCCGTCACGATGAAGTGCATGTTGATCTTCGTGAAGACCTTCGGGTCGGTCTCGGCGCGGTCGGCCGTGAGCTTGACCTGGCAGCCGCGCACATCGTGGCGGCCGCGCTTGAGGATCAGCACCACGTCATAGGCCGTGCAGCCGCCCGTGCCCGCCAGCACCGTTTCCATGGGCCGGGGCGCCAGGTTGCGGCCGCCGCCCTCGGGGGCGCCATCCATGTTGATGATGTGGCCGCTGCCTGTTTCGGCCATGAAGGCCATGCCGGAGGCGGGCTGCCAGTTGATCGTGCATTCCATGTGTCTGTCCTTGAGGCGGTCTTCGCGCGTGTTGGCGCTTTGGCCAGCATTGTGCCTTCGCGCGGACGCCGGGGACACGGCAAGGGTGGCCTGGCACGGTTCGTTAAAATCGGACAAACCCTTGCAAAAAAACCACGCGCAAGATACACTTTGTTTCAGCTGTGTGGAACTTTCTATTGGTTGGGGTGTCCCACACAGGCTTGTTTCGTTTGTCTCCTCCACTCACCGGTGACGGTGTATCTTCAAAACCCGAGCTTCGACCCTCGGGTTTTTTTTGCGCTCTCGTTGATGTGAAGTGAGTGCTTGCTACTCGAACTGCGCCTTGCTGGCCGCGGCTGATGCCTTGGCCTTGGCGGCCATCTCGTCGCGCAGGCGCTTGAGTTTCTCGCGCGGGTCTTCCTTGGGGCCGCCGCCTTCGCCCAGCTTCATCTCGGCCACGAAGCGGCTTGGCGTGGCCTGTACATATTCGCGGCCCTTTTTGCGTCTTTTGAGCACGCTCACGCCCAGTGTCAGGCGCGCGCGCGTGATGCCCACGTACATCAGGCGCCGCTCTTCTTCCACCTGCTGGGGCGTGATCTCGCCTTCCTCGCGCGAGAACGGCAGCGAGCCCTCGTTGACGCCTGCCAGCACCACGTGCGGCCATTCCAGGCCCTTGGAGGCGTGCAGCGTCGACAGGGTCACCTGCTTCTGGTCGCTTTCGCGCTCGGCCAGGCTGGTGATCAGCGAGATCAGCTGGGCGATCTCCAGCACGCTCTTCTTCTCGGACTCGGTGGTCATGCCGCCGTCGTTCTCGATCTCGCCGCCGCAGCGCTTGGCCACCCAGTCGATGAAGTCCAGGACGTTGGTCCAGCGGGCGGCCGCGATCTTCTCGTTCTCTTCGTTGTCGTAGAGGTGCTTTTCGTACTCGATGTCCTTGAGCCAGTCCATCAGCATGGTCTTGGCGTCTTCGCTGCCGTAGGTCTGCTTGGCGCGGTATTCCAGGTCGTTGATGTAGCGGCCGAACTCGTGCAGGCCATCGACGGCCCGCGCGCTCAGCGAGGTCGACAGCGATTCGGCGAACAGCGCCTCGAACAGGCTGACCTTCCACTTGCCCGCGAACTCGCCCAGGGCGCCCAGCGTCTGGTGGCCGATGCCGCGCTTGGGCGTGGTCACCGCGCGCAGGAACGCCGGGTCGTCGTCGTTGTTGAGCAAGAGGCGCAGCCAGGCGCACAGGTCCTTGATTTCGGCCTTGTCGAAAAAGCTCTGTCCCCCAGACACCTTGTAAGGAATGTTGGCCTTGCGCAGTGCCTGCTCGAAGGGCCGCGCCTGGTGATTGGCGCGGTAGAGGATGGCGAAGTTGTTCCAGTCGGTCTTGGCCGGATCGCCCGGGTGCTTCTCGAGCAGGTTCATGCGCAGCTGCATGAAGTGCGCGACGGTGCGCTCGGCCTCGTGCTCTTCGTTGTCGCACTCCATGAGCTTGACGGGCGCGCCTTCGCCGAGGTCCGACCACAGCGTCTTCTGAAAGAGCTTGGGGTTGCGCTCGATGACGTTGTTGGCCGCGCGCAGGATGGCGCTGGTGGAGCGGTAGTTCTGCTCCAGCGGGATCACCTTGAGGTGCGGGAAATCCTGAGGCAGGCGCTTGAGGTTGTCGAGCGTGGCGCCGCGCCAGCCGTAGATGGACTGGTCGTCGTCGCCCACGGCCGTGAAGATGCCTTGCGGGCCCACGAGCAGCTTGAGCAGCTCGTACTGCGTGGCGTTGGTGTCCTGGTATTCGTCGACCAGCACATGGCGCAACTGCCGCTGCCATTTTTGTGCGACGGCGTCGTGTTCGGCCAGCAGCTTCAACGGCAGGCTGATCAGATCATCGAAGTCCACGGCCTGATAGGCCAGCAGCCGCTCTTCGTACAGCTTCATCACGCGCGCGGCGATCTGCTCGTCGTCGGTCTTGACATGGGACAAGGCCTGCTCGCTGTTGAGGCCCATGTTCTTCCACAGGCTGATCGTCCATTGCCAGTTGCGCGCGAGCTTGGCGTCGGTCGTGGCGCCGGCATCGCGCAGGATGCTGGTGACGTCATCGCTGTCGAGGATGGAGAACTGCGGCTTGAGCCCGAGCACCGCGCCGTCTTCTCGCAGCAGCCGCACGCCCAGCGAGTGAAAGGTGCACACGAGCAGCTTGCTCGCCGCCTTCGCGCCGATCAGGGCCTTGACGCGGTCGCGCATTTCGGCGGCCGCCTTGTTCGTGAAGGTGATCGCGCCGATCTGGGACGGCGCGAGGTCGGCGCCGGGCCCTGGCTGCAAGAGCCGCGCGATCTTGTGCGTGATCACGCGTGTCTTGCCCGAGCCCGCGCCCGCCAGCACGAGGCAAGGCGTGTCCAGATGCTGCACGGCGTCCATCTGGGCCGGGTTCATGGTGGCGGGTGCGTTGGCGGCTTGGGATGACATGGAACAGCGCTGGAACGAGGGCACGCGAACGGGTGCGCGCGCGAGGGGGAGGAAGGGGGCAAGCATAGTGCACCCACACCGCGCATGCCCTTTGCCTATTGAATTTGCACATGGTGGGAAAATGCTTTGGTCCCCCATAAATAAGGGGCGGGCAACCCCTCTTTGATGGGTAGCATTAAATCAATACGATCGATTCACGTTGGGTAATAAGTCACGCCTAAGTACGTGGACTGTCCTCAACGCCCCAACCTGTGAAGAGAGGAGATTCCATGATCAAACTTGTGCGCCAGTCGGCTATCGCCACTGGGATCGCTGCACTCAGTCTGGCATCGACAGCCAGCTGGGCCGCCAGCTATACCTACGACTTCAACACGTTCTTCGATACGTCGACGACGATGGATCTGCTGGACACGAAGACGCTGCCTTACTCGGTGGCTTCGTTGACCATCGCCGACATCAGCGGCGGCGTTCAGCTCACGCTGACGCAGTTGAACAATGTGTTCCCCGCTGGTGCGGGCGGCACGTACATCGAGGCGCTGTGGCTGGCTGGCCCCAAGGGCACGCTGAAGCTGACATCGTCGGACACGAGCCTGGCGCTGGGTTCGGGCTACCTGAGCCTGCTCCCGCTGGTCAAGGACGCCGGCTACACCTACCCCTGGAACATTGACTTCAACACCAAGACCTTCGCCGAAGGCGAAACGGCCACGTTGACGATCACTGGCACGGGCGTGAACGCCGCGGCTTTCGCCAAGGCCGGCACGGTGCCGATGCTCGACCTGGGCAACGTGGGCAAGCCTTACACGACCACGACGCTGGGCGGCCTCATCACGCTGAGCACGGACGTGCACTTCGTGGGCAAGCTGTCCACGACCGCCGCCGTGCCTGAGCCTGCCACCTATGCCCTGATGGGCCTGGGCCTGGTGGGTGTGGCCTTCGCTGCCCGTCGCCGCCGCGCCGCCTGATGGCGTGCTGAAGCCGTATGCACCGCGCAAGCGGTGCGCGGTTTCGGCAAAAATGCCCCGCCCAGGCGGGGCATTTCTTTTGCGGCGCCAGTTTCAGATGCCGGCCACGAACTCGCCGACGACTTCGGCGAAGGCCTGTGGTTGCTCGACCGCGCTCAGGTGCGCGCAGCCTTGCAGCACCACCAGCTGGGAGCCGCCAATGCCGCGCGTTAGGGTTTGCGCCATGTCCAGCGGCGTGCCCTCGTCCAGGCTGCCGACCACGACGAGCGTGGGCACGCGGATCTGGCCGAGCTTGCCCGATGTGTCGTGCTCGCACAGTGCGGCCGCGCAGGCGGTGTAGCCCTCGGGGTCGGTGGCTTCGAGCAGGCGCTGGTGTCGTGCGACCGTGGCGGCCTGGGTTTGGCGGAAGGCTTCGCTGAAGAAGCGCGTCATCGTGCCGGTGCTGATGGCGCTCAGGCCATAGGACTCGACCGTGGCGATGCGCTGCCCGATGGCTTCGCGGCCGGCGGCTGTGTAGCGGCTGGTCGTGTCCGCCAGGATCAGCGCCTTGACCTTGTCCGGATGGCGGATGGCCAGCTCCTGCCCGATCATGCCACCCATCGACAGGCCCAGCCAGATCACGGGTTCGTTGTCGCTCAGCTCGTCGATCAGGCGCGCGGCGTCGGCGGCCAGGTCGGCCATGCTCAAGGGTTCGGACGGGCTTTGCGAGCGGCCGTGTCCGCGTGTGTCCGGGCAGATGACGCGGCAGGTGGCGGCCAGCTCGTTGGCCACCACGTCCCACATCGAATTGTCTTGACCCAATGCGTGGCTGAGCACGATCGTGTGCGCGGCCTGACCGCATCGCGCTTCGCGCACCGTGGCGTGCAGCTTGGGGCGCGTGCTCGTGAACACGGAGCGGCCGACGCCCGGGTGCCAGGACTGGTCGGCCGGGTGGGGCGGGGGCTCGATGCCCAGTTCTTTCATGATGCCCAGGGCGCGCGCGAAGCCCGTGTTGGCGGCGGGCACGCCCGCGTAGATGGCGATCTGGATCAGGGCCTCGCGCACTTCGTCGGGCGTGAGCGTGTGGGCGTTGCCGGGCGTGAGCGCGCCGCGCAGGTGGATCTCGAACTCGTCCCAACGGCCCAGGGCGCTGGTCACGGCCAGCACGATGATGCGGCGCGTCTTCCAGTCCAGGCCGGGGCGGCCCCAGACGCCGTGCCAGGCGTAGTCGGTGATGAAGTGCTGGAACTCGGCGTTGAAGGCGTTGGCCTTGGCCACCGATTTGTCGACCCAGGCGTCACCGAGGGCGGCCCGGCGGTTGCGCATGCCGCGCTCGAAAGGGTGGTCGAAGGGGTGTTCCAGTGGTTTGGACATGGTGGGTGCCGAATCTGTTTCAAGTGCCAGGCTGCATTGTGCCGCGATGTGCAATGCAGGACGCGCGCCAGCCTTCAGGGGCTTGCCGGTGTGCACATCATGAGCCGGATGGGTTATGGTGCGTGCCATGTTGCGCGTCCGCCCTGTTTTTCCGCCGGTCGATGAGTTTGCCGCCCGCTTCGCATGGCGCGGGCGTGCCGTGTCCTGGGGCTGCGCCGTGGCCTCGGCGTGCGTGCTGATGCTGGCGGGTTGCGCCAGCGGGCCGACGCCCGTGGCGGGGCGTGCCAAGCCCGGCGCCGACCGGCCCGTCGCGGCGCACAATCCCGATCGCGACGGGGCGCCCGGCGATGCGCCGCCCAACCTGGCCACGCTGCCCGATGCCGTGCCGCAGGTCGAGGCGATCAGGCAGGGCGGGCCCAACAAGCCCTATGTGGTGCTCGGGCAGTCCTACGAGCCGGCCTCGTCCGACGTGAGCTGGAAAGAGAAGGGCGTGGCCTCCTGGTACGGCACCAAGTTCCATGGGCGACGCACGGCCAGCGGCGAGATGTTCAGCATGTACGGCATGACGGCCGCGCACCGCACGCTGCCCATCCCCAGCTATGCGCGCGTGCGCAATGTGCGCACGGGCAAGGAGATCATCGTGCGCGTCAACGACCGGGGGCCTTTCCACTCCAGCCGCGTGATGGACCTGAGCTATGCGGCCGCCGTCAAGCTGGGCATCGTCAGCACGGGGAGCGCGCCGGTCGAGATCGAGCGCCTGACCTTCGATGAGATCCGCACCGGTGCCTGGAAGCGCGGCACGGTGATGGACCCGGATCCCGTCATGGCGTCGGCGGTGCCTTTGTCGCCGCCGCCCGCCGATGCGCCTGGTGACGACCCCATCGCCGCCGTGGCGGCCAAGGTGGCCGGCCAGGCCGATGAGGCGCAGGCCGGGGCATCGAATGCGGCCGCGCAGGCTGCGGCGTCCACGGAAGCGGTGCCGATGGTGTCCTCGGCCAAGGACGGCCCGTCGCATGCCTACACGCCCTTTGCCAAGGGCTTCTGGGTGCAGCTGGCGGCCTTGGGCAGGCGCGAAGGCGTGGACCACTTGCAGCAGCGCGTGTCCACCGAGTTGGCCGATCTGTCGCCCATGATGGCGGTCTTCCATGAGCCGCCGTATTTCAAGCTGCAGGTGGGGCCGTATGCCTCGCGTGGCGAAGCCTTGGCGGCGGCGCAGCAGGCGCGCGAGTCGCTGCAGTTGACGCCGATGGTGGTCGAGCGGCGCTGAGTGCGGGCGATGTTGTGGGGCCGATGCGGTGCGGCCGCGAAGCACGTTCGCGCCGCGCCATCCATCGATCAGGCGCGCAAGGCCTTGCTGTGTTCGTGCACTGTGTCGACCAGCACGCTCACGTGCTCGGGCGGCGTGAACTGGCTGATGCCGTGCCCCAGATTGAAGATGTGGCCTGACTGCGCGCCGGGTTTGCCGAAGCTGTCCAGCGTCTTGATGACCTCGGCGCGGATCTGTTCGGGCGAAGCGAACAGCACGTTGGGGTCGAGGTTGCCTTGCAGCGCGACGCGGTCGTCGACGAGCGCGCGGGCCTTGCCGAGGTTCATGGTCCAGTCCAGGCCGACCACGTCGCAGCCGGTATCGGCGATCTGATCGAGCCAGATGCCGCCGCCTTTCGTGAACACGATGTGCGGGATGCGCAAGCCGCCGTGTTCTTTCTTGAGTTGCGCGAGCACGCGCTTCGTGTAGGCCAGGCTGAACTGCTGGAAGGCGCCATCGGCCAGCACGCCGCCCCATGAGTCGAACACCATCACGGCCTGCGCGCCGGCTTCGATCTGCGTGTTGAGGTAGAGCGCCACGGCATCGGCGTTGACGGCCAGGATGCGGTGCATGAGGTCGGGGCGCTGGTACATCATGGTCTTGACAAGGCGGTAGTCGTCCGAGCCCGCGCCTTCGACCATGTAGCAGGCCAGTGTCCAGGGGCTGCCCGAGAAGCCGATCAGCGGCACGCGACCCACGCCGTCCTTGTCCGACAGGGCCGAGCGGATCGTGCTGACCGCGTCGAACACGTAGCGCAACTTGTCCATGTCGGGCACGGCCAGCTTGTCGACGGCGGCCTCGTCGCGCACGGGCGAGGCGAAGCGCGGGCCTTCGCCGGCCGCGAAGCTCAGGCCCAGGCCCATGGCATCGGGCACCGTGAGGATGTCGCTGAACAGGATGGCGGCATCGAGCGCATAGCGATCAAGTGGCTGCAGCGTGACTTCGCAGGCCGCATCGCGGTTCGTGGCCAGGCCCATGAAGCTGCCCGCCTTGTCGCGCGTGGCGCGGTACTCGGGCAGGTAGCGGCCGGCCTGTCGCATCAGCCACACAGGCGTGCAGTCGGTGGGCAGGCGCAGGCAGGCCCGCAGGAAGCGGTCGTTGGCCAGCGGTGGCAGGGCGATGGATGCGGAGGTGGGGGCTGCGGCAGTCATGCGGCCATTGTAGGCAGTCGCATCATGCCAACTACGCACGCCCTTATATGAGGGATGATCGAGGGCTGATCCGCACAAGCCATGAGGCCTGGCGCCCATTACTTCTGGCAGCATTGAACGTTATGGCATCCATCATCACTGGCGACATCATCCCCTGCAACCGGACCGAGCACGGTTACGCGGCCCTCGAAGGCCTGGCGGGCACCATGCTCCTTCCGGCCTACTTCCGCTTGTCCGGCCCTGTGGACGAGGCCGTGGTGCGCAAGACCATGCGCGGCCTGCTCACGGCCTTCCCGAAGCTGCGCGCGGTGCTGGAGCCCGGGCTGCACATGTACCATTTCCGCATCCTGCCCGATGGGCCGCTGATCGACCAGATGCTCGATCGCGCCTTCGTGGTCGACAAGCACATCAACCTGGCGGACCCGCTCGAGATCGAAGCATGGCACCGTTCCGTGGTCAACGAGGTGGTGCCGCTGGAGCATGGCCCGGTGATCCGTGTGCGCTTCGTGCCCGATCCCGAGCAGCCTGCGTTGATCTTCGCCGTGCCGCACATCTTCATGGACGGCATGAGCCTGGCCTACATCGGGCACCAGATCATGCGCGGCCTCAATGGCATGGACATCATCGGCGAGCCGGTCGAGGCGCCGTCGATGGTCGGCGCGATCGCGCCCGAGAAGTGGTGGCAATGGCCTGCGCAGATGTGGAAGTCGCGCCAGCACCAGCTCAACGACAAGCGCAAGATGGCCGAGGTCAATGTGCTGCAGGTGCCCACGAAGCTGGGGCCGCACTACACATCTTCGGGCTTCAGGCACCACATCGTGTCCATCGGCACGGACGAGATGCGCAAGGCCACGAAGAAGGTGGGCGTGTCGCTCAACACCTTGGTCGTGGCGGCGTTCGCGCAGACTTTCCTGGAGCAGTCGCCCAACGATCCGAAGGCGGCGGCCGTGATCCGCATCTCGGTCGATTTGCGGCGTTTTTATCCGAAGTCGGCCAAGCATGGGATGTTGCTGGGCAACCATGTGGGCGCTTACCTGATCTTCGAACAGGGGGCGAACAAGACGCCGCGCGAGCGTCTGTTGTCCGTCGATGCCAAGCTCAAGGAAGGCGTTGACCGCTACACGCGTCGCGAGATGTGCTGGGGCTATCTGCTGGAAGAGCTGCTGCCTTACTTCGGCCGCACCCTGATCGCGCACGTGGCCGTGTCGATGAAGCGCAAGCAGCGTTTCCCGAAGATCAGCGCGCACGTGACCACTGGCGGCAACGTGAACCTGATCAACGTGCCGGGGCAGCCTTTGCGCATGACGACCTTGCTGCCGACGGTCAACAGCCTGACGCCGCTGGCCTCGACGCTGGAGATCGATGGCAAGTACTTCATCCCTTTGTCTTGGCAGTTGTCCGAGACATCGAATGAGGAGATGGCGGAGTTCCATCAGCGGCTGGATCGGACGCTTGTTCGGATGGTGCGCGAGATCATCGCGGACGAGTCCTTGCCTGCTGCACCAGCCAAGGCTTGAACGAACGGCCCATGAAAAAAGCGCATCTTGGGATGCGCTTTTTCACTTCATCGAGACAAGCCGGGACAGATCAGAGCCGTCCCAACTCCACATACAAAGGCCGATCATCGATCCCGGGCCGCGGATCATCCCCATAACTCAGCCAGAAGTGGCTGGAGAACAGCTTCTGACGCTTGTACCCACGCGGCACATCCTCCAGCGGATCCCCATGCGTGATCCCGATGGCCAGCGCATCGTACTTCTGCCCCTGGTTGGCCATGATCCAGTCGATCAGGGCCTGGCACACCGCCTTGTCGTCATCAGCGACCAGGATGTTGCACAAGGTCAGATAGTTCAGCACCCCACCCACAGGCGGCAACTTGAACCCGCCAGCCAGCCCCACATACAGGTTGTACAAAGGCCGCAGCACCTTCACGACGGGCTTGAACCCGACGATCCGCGTCTGCTTGTAGGCCTTCTGGTTCCAGCCGCCCATCATCCCGATGATCTGCCCATTGCGGACCGCCAGCGCATGGTCGCCGATCGACAGGCCCGCGTAATACGGATCGCCCGCCACCAGCTTCTCGAAGTCGTACACCGGGTAGCCATTGCGGCGCGGTGCCTCGCGGTCGAAGAAGGCCTGCATCGCCGGCACATCCGACGCCGTCGCCGGCCGGATCTGCACGCCAGACGGGATGCGCGGCGTCACCTTGCGCACGAAGATGAAGCTCGTCTCGATCGCGTGGCTGATCCAGTAATCGAACAGCACGCCATCGGCCGTCTTCGCCGCGGCATCCAGCGGCGCCGTGTTTTCCTTGAGCACGATGCCTTGCAGCAGGTCCGAACCCGAGCGGAACTTCTTTTGTTCGATGAACATGCTCGACGCGATCCCGCGGCGGCGGTAGTACGGGTCCACGCGCGTGTCGCCCGAGTAGTACACGCGGCGCTTCTTGCCGCTGATGTACAGCTCGCGCCCCGAGATCACCGTCAAGCCGGCCAGCACATCGGGGCGCTCGTCGTCATCCGCCACGGTCAGGATGAACTCGTCGCCGATGACCTTGGCGCCCGTGAAGAAATCGGGCGCGCGTTGAAAGCACATCTGCGCCACGCCAGGCATCGTGATCTTGGTGATCAGGTCCTGCATCTTGGCGTTGTCTGCGTGGGTGCCCAGTCGTACGGTGATGGCCATGGCGAATGATGATCAGTGAACGGTGGTGTGAAGAAGGGCTCAGCGGTCCAGCGCCAGCCGCAGCACGGCGGGCACGGCGCCGCGCCAATGCCGCAGCGGTTCGATCTTGATGTTGCCTTCGATCATGCCGCGCTCACGGCATTGGTCGAGGTAGATGGCCCGCATGTGCGGCAACGCCACGCAGGCCGCTGGCTGCAACTGGCCCAGCTCGCGCGCCAGCTTGTAATGGAAGTTGCTCTGCAGCGCCTTCTCGACCTGCTCGGCCAATGCGGCCTGCAGGTTCTCGCGCTGCGCCTCGGGCGCGCACTCGACCAGCAGCACATAGCCCGGCGTGCGGTTGCGCGCCTCGTCGAGCGCAAGCAAGGTCACGGGCATCGCGCCATCGAGCTGCAGCTGATCCTGCACCTGCTGCGCGGTCGTGGCGCTGGTCTTCTCGCCGACCAGGTCGACGCCGTCATTGCGGCCCAGGAAGGTGAAGCAAGGCACCTGGCCCAGCGGCGCTTCGACGCGGATCACATCGCTCATCAGGTAACGCGCGAAGCCGCTGCCCGTGGTCAAGATGGGGATGACGTCCTGGCCCTCGCGCAACTGCCAGGCCGAGAAGATCTTGCCGTCGTGCGCGTCCTGGAACTCGAAGAAGTGGCTCAGATAGGCCAGCGGATAGCGACCCTGGAAGGGGAAGGTCACCACGCCTTCCGTGGCCCACAGGCCCTTGCCCTGAAAGCCCGCATGCGGCAGCAGGCGCTTGAGCTTCTGTGCCCACGGCGCGGCCGCGGCCGTGTCCCACGCGCTCAGCACGGCCAGGTGCGGCCACAGCTGCCCGAAGAAGGTCGCGTCCAGCTTGCCGTTCCAGCTTTGCAGCAAGGTCGCGGCACGCGAGCTTTGAGGGCAGGGCAGGCCCGCCATGCGGTAGGTGCGCGGCCCCCAATGCCCGAAGGCCAGGCAGTCCGACAATTCCGCGCGCCACGCCGACATCTGCTCTAGCAGCCCCAGCCCGAAGGTCGGGCTCCACACGGAGATGAAGCCCAGCGCCTCGTCGGCCGCCAGGTAGGCGATCGTCGCGAACAGCGAATCGTCCGAGGTCTCGGCCAGCGCGATCTCTTGCGGCGCGGCCTGCGTGAGATAGGCCAGGAAGCGCTTGCCCCACGACAGCATCTTCATGTCGTCGTTGATGTCACCTGCCGTCTGGCTGCGCATCTCGGTCGGGATCCACGACAGCGACCAGTAATGCGTGCCCGAGCCGTGCCCGGGGAATTGCCGGTACAGGTCGCCCACCCACGCCGTGATGACGTCGTCGAGCTCGTCGAGGAACATCTTCGTGTAGGGCACCCACTTCACGCTGGAGGTCGAGCCGCTGGTGGGCTGGTAGCGCATGATCGGCGAGTCGATCAGCAGCGACTGCTTGCGGTCGCGCTGCGTCTGGATGACCTCGGCATAGTCCTTGTACGTCGTCAGCGGCATCTGCCGCACGAACTCTTCCCACGACCAGTCCGCGCGTATGCCGCGGCGCTGACCTTCGGGCGATCTTGAGACGGCTGACAGCCAACGTGCCAAACGGGCGCGCTGAACCGACTCCAGCTCACCCAGATGGTTTTCAAAACGACGTCGCCCGGGGGCGACCAGCAGCTTGAGAAGTTGGTGGCCTAGTGTTGTTCCTGCACCCATGCTTAGGAGGCCTTGCCTCGCTCCAGTGACGCGTCATCGGCGTCACGCCAAGTGGCTAGTTGCTGAGCATCAAGCTGCTTGGCCAAATCCAGGCCAGCGGGCTTGTAGTTCCGCAAAATGTACTTCTGAATCCACTTCTTGGGGCGTGCATAGAACGAGATAAGGGCGCTTTCGAAGTCCAGCACGCCCAGGCAGGGCAGTTCCGTGCCACGGCGCCACGACGGGTTCATCTTCTCGAAGTAGGCGATCTTCGGGTTGGCCGCGGCGATCTCGGGCGTGATCTCGGCGATGGCCTCCTTCAGGCGCACGTACTGCTCGCCGAAGTTCAGCAGCATCTTGTCCTTGTCGAAGGCCTCGGGGAACAGCTGCTCGCAGTAGGCCTGTGTCACGCGGCGGTACTCTTCCTTGTTGCCGTCGACGTGCGGGTAGTACTTGTAGCAGTTGTTCGTCATCAACATGTAGGTCTTGTAGCCCTTGGAGATCAGGAACCAGTAGAACGGGACCCATGGATGCTTGAGCTTCTCGCGGATCAGGAAGCGATAGAACTGCACGCCCAGCCTGTTGTTGCCCCAGTAGCGCTGGTCGATGATCGTGTCGCCGCTGAACACGCCGCGCACACGGCGCCCTTCGATGGTCAGGTTCAGCACGGTCTGCGTCGAAAAGCCCACGATCCTGTCGTCCGACTTGCGCACCACGAGGATCACGCCGGTCTTTTTGCTCAGGTCGTTGATGAAGATGTCCAGCGACGTGTTCTCGTAGTAGGTCGAGTACAGGTCATACATCTGCTTGATGTTGGTCACTGTCACCCCGTCGATGGCACGGTAAAAGGTGCTGACCTTCTCTTGCTGGGCTGTAGACGACATGCTGAACTCCACTTGGACGCCTGGGCGTAGGAAACAACAAGCCCCGACCCCACGGTTGACCGCGTGGCCGAGACCTGTTTTTTGATTTGGTTTACCGACTTGTTACACAGCATGCCTGTGGGGTGTAACGGCCGGCATCGGGCTTGTCCCAGTCCCTCCCTTAGATGGGGGGTGTCTAACGCCAAGGAGTGCGCGGGGCATGCCCGAAGTTGCGCGCCGGCTGTGGTTCGAGAGCGACTCGCATGTCGCCGCCGCACCCGTGCTTGAGGGGGTGGGATCGCTGTTTCAAACAAGAATGGAACTAGGGCTTGGACTGCTCACGGGTAAGTGCGTATAATCTTTAGGTTTTGCCGACGACAGGGTCGGCGTTTTTGTGTCGGTGAAGGGTCTTTGGACAAATGACGACGTCCTTTGAAGATTCCGACTGGTCCAAAGACGCGGATCCGCCCATTCGGCCGCTGACGCGGGAAGAGGCCCAAGCCCTTGCCGCCCGGTACCCCTCGATGTCCATCTGGCGCTTGATCGCCATGCAGGCGGCGTTCGGGGTGCTTGTCGCGCTGGTGTGGGGTGTGCTGTCTCGCAGTTCGATCGCCGCGGCGTCCGCCTTGTATGGCGCCGCCGTGGCCGTGGTTCCCAATGCCTTGATGGCCCGTGGAATCCTCGGGCGCAGTGCGGGACGCAGCGTAGGGGGTCTGCTCTTTTGGGAGATCCTCAAGTTGGGACTGGCTGGCGCGATGCTCGTGCTGGCGCCCGTGTGGGTCAAGCCTTTGAACTGGCTGGCCATGCTGGTGACCCTGGCGTTGTGCATGAAAGTTTTTGGTGTGGTGCTGCTGGTTCAGCGGCGCCGCGAAAAGAGATCTAGTTGAATTGATGAGAGTCGCCGATGTCTGAAGCACAAGCCGCCGCCGAAACCGCGGCACACCATGCACCCAGTGCGGGTGAGTACATCAATCACCACCTGACCAACTGGGGAAACCAGATGCACACGGGCATCGTGGATTTCTCGGTCATCCACTATGACTCGGTCTTCTGGGCGGTGGCGACGGGTCTGTTCGGGGTGGTGTTCCTGTGGTCGGTCACCCGCAAGGCCACGTCCGGCGTGCCGGGCCGCCTGCAGGCAGCCATCGAGATCCTCTTCGAGATGGTCGACACGCAGGCCAAGTCCCTGGTGCACAACGAGGCCTCGCGCCGTTTCGTCGCGCCCGTGGCCCTGACCGTGTTCATCTGGGTGTTCCTGATGAACGCCGTCGACTTCCTCCCGCTGGACCTGCTGCCCGGCGGCTGGGCCCGCATCAACGAAGTGATCGGCCACGACGCCCATCACGCCTACATGCGCCCCGTGGCCACGGCCGACCTGTCCATCACGATGGGCCTGTCCGTGAGCGTGCTGCTGCTGTGCCTGTACTACAACCTGAAGATCAAGGGTGTGGGCGGCTGGGCGCACGAACTGGTTTCGGCCCCCTTCGGCTCCAGCAAGAACCCCCTGCTGGCCGTGGTCATGGCCATCGTCAACTTCTCGATGCAAATGATCGAGTTCGCCGCCAAGACCATCTCGCATGGCATGCGGTTGTTCGGCAACATGTTCGCCGGCGAACTGATCTTCATGTTGATTGCCATGCTCGGCGGTGCCTGGGCGGCTTCAGGTTCGACGGCGGCCCTGTGGGTGGTCCATGTCGTTCTCGGTTTGGCCTGGACGCTGTTCCACGTGTTGGTGATCCCTTTGCAGGCGTTCATCTTCATGATGCTGACCTTGGTGTACCTCGGCCAGGCGCACGACGCCCACTGATGGTTCGTTTTCTTCGTAGTTTCTTTTTGTTTTCTTCACCTTTTTAGGAGTGCATGATGGAAGTGTTTGGTAGCGTTGCTCTGGCTTGTGGTCTGATCATTGGTCTGGGTGCCCTGGGTGCCTGTATCGGTATCGCTCTGATGGGCGGCAAGTTCCTGGATGCTTGCGCACGTCAACCCGAGCTGATCGACGGCCTGCAACCCAAGATGTTCCTGCTGGCCGGCCTGATCGACGCCGCGTTCATTATCGGTACCGGTGTCTCCCTCTGGTTCGCCACTTCGACCTTCCTGAAGTAATCAAGTCAATCACCCCTCGCCGCCATCCAGCATGGATGGGCTGGTGAGTGTGAGTCGTTTGTCTGATTGAGTATCAAGAAAGGTCCAAGCTGTGAACTTAACCGCAACATTCCTTGCGCAGCTTGCCGCGTTCTTCATCTTCGCTTTCATGATGGCCAAGTTCGTGTGGCCCCCGATGGCGAAGGCATTGGACGAGCGTGCGGAGAAGATCCGTGCGGGGCTGGCTGCGGCTGACAAGGCCAAGGCCGATTCGGCTTCTGCGCAGCAACGCCTGCAGCAAGAGCTGTCTCAGTCCCGTGAAGAGATCGCCAAGCGCCTGGCAGATGCCGAGAAGCAAGGTGCCGTCCTGGTGGAAGACGCCAAGGGCCGTGCCAGCACCGAAGCCGCCAAGATCCTGGCTGACGCGAAGGCCGAAGCAGATCAACTCGTCGTGCAAGCCCGCGAGGCCCTGCGCGAGCAGGTCGCCGCGCTGGCCGTCAAGGGCGCCGAGCAGATCCTGCACCGCGAAGTCAGCGCCCAGGTCCATGCCGACTTGCTGAGTCGTCTGAAGACGGAGCTGTGATCATGGCTGAGCTTGCCACCATCGCACGCCCCTACGCAGAGGCCCTTTTCAAGGCTGCGCCAGAAGCCGAAGCCAACACCTGGGTCGGTCAGCTGGCCGCCCTGGGTGCCGTCGCCGCCGACCCGCAACTCAAGACCCTGGCCGACAACCCCTCGATCACGCAGAACCAGGTGTTCGACGTGATGGTGGCCGCAGCCAAGGTCACGCTGGTCCCGGCACTGGCCAACTTCTTGCGTACCGTCCTGGAGAACGGTCGCCTGGCTGCCCTGCCCGACATGGCCGAGCAGTTCCAGACGCTGGTCCAGGCGCGCCAGGGCGTGTCCGAAGCACTGATCTACAGCGCCTTCCCCATCGATGCGGGCCAACTGGCCGACATCCTGGGGCCGCTGGAGAAGCGTTTCGGTCGCAAGCTGGATGCCAAGGTCGAACTCGAACCTGAATTGATCGGCGGCGTGCGCGTCGTGGTGGGTGACGAGGTGCTGGACACCTCCGTCAAGGCCCGCCTGGCGCGCATGAAGTCGAGCCTGATGGCCTGAGTTCCTTCAACAACGGATGCCCATCGACGCAACCCAACAGTCGTCCAAACCGTGCCGGTGGCCTGACCGGATCCATTCCAGCAGGCCGTCGGTCGTCGTCAACGAGGTATGCCCCGTGCAGCCCTTGACCAGACTGGGAGTAAAGCAATGCAACTGAATCCCGCAGAAATTTCCGAACTGATCAAGAGCCGCATCGAAGGTCTCGGCGCGGCTGCCGACATTCGCAACCAAGGTACCGTCATCTCCGTGACCGACGGCATCGTCCGCGTGCACGGCCTGTCCGATGCCATGCAAGGCGAAATGTTGGAATTCCCCGCTGATGCCAGCGGCGTGCCCACCTATGGCCTGGCCCTGAACCTCGAGCGCGACTCCGTCGGCGCCGTGATTCTGGGTGCCTACGAGCACATCGCCGAAGGCGACATCGTCAAGACGACGGGTCGCATTCTGGAAGTGCCCGTCGGCCCCGAGCTGGTCGGCCGCGTGGTGAACCCGCTGGGTCAGCCCATCGACGGCAAGGGCCCGATCAACGCCAAGCTGTCTTCTCCCATCGAGAAGATCGCCCCTGGTGTGATCGCCCGTGAATCCGTCTCGCAGCCGCTGCAGACCGGCATCAAGTCGATCGACTCGATGGTGCCCGTGGGCCGTGGTCAGCGCGAACTGATCATCGGTGACCGCCAGACCGGCAAGACCGCCGTCGCCATCGACGCCATCATCGCCCAGAAGGGCCAGGGCGTGACCTGTATCTACGTCGCCATCGGTCAGAAGGCTTCGTCGATCAAGAACGTCGTGCGCTCGCTGGAGCAGGCCGGCGCCATGGCCTACACGATCGTGGTGGCCGCTTCGGCTTCCGACTCGGCTGCGCTGCAGTTCGTGTCGGCCTACGCCGGCTGCGCCATGGGCGAGTACTTCCGCGACCGTGGCGAAGACGCCCTGATCGTGTACGACGACCTGTCCAAGCAAGCCGTGGCCTATCGTCAGATCTCGCTGCTGCTGCGCCGCCCACCAGGCCGCGAAGCCTTCCCTGGCGACGTGTTCTACATCCACTCGCGTCTGCTGGAACGTGCAGCCCGCGTGAACGCCGACTACGTCGAAGCCTTCACGCAAGGTGCCGTCAAGGGCAAGACCGGTTCGCTGACGGCGCTGCCGATCATCGAAACGCAAGCCGGTGACGTGTCCGCCTTCGTGCCCACCAACGTGATCTCGATCACCGACGGCCAGATCTTCCTGGAAACGTCGCTGTTCAACGCGGGTATCCGTCCCGCCATCAACGCCGGTATCTCCGTGTCGCGCGTGGGCGGTGCTGCCCAGACCAAGATCATCAAGGGCCTGTCCGGCGGTATCCGTACCGACCTGGCGCAGTACCGTGAGCTGGCCGCGTTCGCGCAGTTCGCTTCCGATCTGGACGCGGCCACCCGCAAGCAACTGGACCGCGGCGCCCGCGTGACCGAGCTGCTCAAGCAGGCTCAGTACACCCCGCTGTCGATCTCGCTGATGGGCGCCACGCTGTTCGCCGTGAACAAGGGCTACATGGACGATGTGGACGTGAAGAAGGTTCTGGCCTTCGAAGCCGGCCTGCACCAGTTCCTGAAGACCAGCCACGCCGCTCTGCTCGCCAAGATCGAAGCCTCGAAGGCCCTGGACAAGGACGCTGAAGCCGAGTTGCAATCGGCCATCGTCGCGTTCAAGAAGACCTTCGCCTGACCATGAACCACCCCCGAAGCGCCTTCGGCGCTCCCCCTCAAGGGGGCGCCCCCAGCGGACCGGCAAAGCCGGATCCGCGGCGTCCGCTTGGTAGCGGCGTTTCGTGCTTCCGGGGCGATTCTTCCAATAGGAGATTTTGATGGCTGCAGGCAAGGAAATACGCGGCAAGATCAAGAGCGTCGAGAACACCAAGAAGATCACCAAGGCCATGGAAATGGTCGCGGCTTCGAAGATGCGCAAGGCACAGGAACGCATGCGTTCCGCCCGTCCTTACGCTGAAAAGGTGCGCAACATCACGGCGAACTTGGCCAAGGCCAACCCCGAGTACGTCCACCCCTTCATGGTCGCCAACCATGGCGGCAAGAAGGTGGGCTTCATCGTGGTCAGCACCGACAAGGGCTTGTGCGGTGGTTTGAACACCAACGTGCTGCGCGCCGTGACCAACAAGCTCAAGGAGCTCGAAGGCCAGGGCGTCAAGGCTGACGTCGTCGCCATCGGCAACAAGGCTGCAGGCTTTTTCAACCGCATCGGCGCCAACGTGGTGTCGAGCGTGGTCGGCATGGGGGACACCCCCCATCTCGAAAAGCTGATCGGTCCTGCCAAGGTGCTGCTCGATGCTTACCAGGCTGGTGAACTGAGCGCGGTCTATCTGTGCTACACGAAGTTCATCAACACGATGAAGCAAGAGCCCCTGGTTGACCAGTTGCTGCCCCTCAAGGCCAGCGACCTCACAGCCGACCGCTCGTATCAGTGGGACTACATCTATGAGCCGGACCCCAAGGCCGTCATCGATGAGCTGTTGATCCGCTACGTCGAAGCGCTGGTCTACCAGGCCGTGGCGGAGAACATGGCGTCCGAGCAGTCTGCGCGCATGGTGGCCATGAAGGCCGCCACCGACAACGCAGGCAACGTGATCAAGGAACTGAAGCTGGTCTACAACAAGACCCGCCAGGCCGCCATCACCAAGGAACTGTCCGAAATCGTCGCCGGTGCGGCCGCGGTTTGACGCGGTTTGAAATTTACGCAGATTTTGAATTGATTGAAGGAACGAAAAATGGCTGACACGCAAACAGTGGGCAAGATCGTTCAGTGTATCGGCGCCGTGGTGGACGTGGAATTTCCCCGCGACCAGATGCCCAAGGTGTACGACGCCCTGAAGATGGACGGCTCCACGCTGACCCTCGAAGTGCAACAGCAGTTGGGTGACGGCATCGTCCGTACCATTGCCCTGGGTTCGTCCGACGGCCTGCGCCGCGGCAACCAGGTGTACAACACCAACGCCCAGATCACGGTGCCCGTGGGCCCCGCCACGCTGGGCCGCATCATGGACGTGCTGGGCGCGCCCATCGACGAGCGCGGTCCCGTGGACCAGGCTCAAACCGCCCCCATCCACCGCAAGGCCCCCGCGTACGACGAACTGTCGCCCTCGCAGGACCTGCTGGAAACCGGCATCAAGGTGATCGACCTGATCTGCCCGTTCGCCAAGGGCGGCAAGGTGGGTCTGTTCGGTGGCGCCGGTGTGGGCAAGACCGTGAACATGATGGAACTCATCAACAACATCGCCAAGGCTCACTCGGGTCTGTCGGTGTTCGCTGGTGTGGGCGAGCGTACCCGCGAGGGCAACGACTTCTATCACGAAATGGCCGACTCCAAGGTCGTCGACCTCGACAACCTGAGCAACTCCAAGGTGGCGATGGTCTACGGTCAGATGAACGAGCCGCCCGGCAACCGTCTGCGCGTGGCCCTGACCGGCCTGACGATCGCCGAATCGTTCCGCGACGAAGGCCGTGACGTGCTGTTCTTCGTGGACAACATCTACCGCTACACCCTGGCCGGTACCGAAGTGTCCGCGCTGCTGGGCCGCATGCCTTCCGCCGTGGGTTACCAGCCTACGCTGGCCGAGGAAATGGGCCGCCTGCAAGAGCGCATCACCTCGACCAAGGTCGGCTCGATCACGTCGATCCAGGCCGTGTATGTCCCTGCGGATGACTTGACCGACCCGTCGCCCGCCACGACCTTCGCCCACTTGGACTCGACCGTCGTGCTGTCGCGTGACATCGCCTCGCTGGGTATCTACCCCGCCGTGGACCCGCTCGACTCGACCTCGCGTCAGCTGGACCCGCACGTGGTCGGCGAAGAGCACTACCAAGTGGCCCGTGGCGTGCAGAACACGCTGCAGCGCTACAAGGAACTGCGCGACATCATCGCGATTCTGGGCATGGACGAACTGGCGCCGGAAGACAAGCTGCTTGTCGCCCGCGCCCGCAAGATCCAGCGCTTCCTGTCGCAACCTTTCCACGTGGCCGAAGTGTTCACGGGCTCGCCTGGCAAGTACGTGCCGCTGAAGGAAACCATCCGTGGTTTCAAGATGATCGTGAACGGCGAGTGCGATGCGCTGCCCGAGCAAGCCTTCTACATGGTCGGTACGATCGACGAAGCTTTCGAAAAGGCCAAGAAGGCCTAAACCGGAAAGAGCACCATGTCCACCATTCACGTTGACGTTGTCTCCGCCGAAGAGTTGATCTTTTCGGGTGAAGCCACGTTGGTGTCCCTGCCGGGTGAAGTGGGCGAGCTGGGCATCCTGCCCAAGCACGCGCCGCTGATCACCCGCATCAAGCCGGGCGCCGTGCGGATCCAGCGCGCTGACAACAAGGAAGAAGAGTTCGTCTTCGTGGCCGGCGGCATTCTGGAAGTGCAACCCGGTTGCGTGACCGTCCTGGCCGACACCGCCATCCGCGGCAAGGACCTGGACGAGGCCAAGGCCAACGAGGCCAGGCGCCTGGCTGAAGAAGCCGTTCAGAACGCCAAGGGCAATCTGGACCTGGCCAAGGCCCAAAGCGAGTTGAGCACCATGGTGGCCCAACTGGCGGCCATCCAGCGCCTGCGTCACAAGAAGTGATCTGACCCCGAGGCACCCCGGTTCGGGGCGCCCCCTCCAAAGCCCGCGGCCGATCCCGCGGGCTTTTTTCTTGCGTGGAACTCATGGTTTGTCTCTGTGCAAGCCGCAAGACAGCATGCCTTAGGTCATCAAAGGCGACGGCACGATCTGTCAATATAGCGATGGGCTTCACATTGGAGGGGAACTGTGCAGGCACAGTGGTGGGATGACGATCGCGCAAGCCCGGAGCGCCAGGACGGCTGGCGTGCGGCGCCGACAAGGCATGGCGCCGACCTCGTGGCCTCGCGGGCCATGGCCGCGCGCTTGCGGATGTTCATCAAGAAAGATCCGGAGCCGAGTGCGCAGGAGTGGAACGACCTCGGGCAGGCATTGTGGCGCGGCGACCCGCTGGCCGATGCCTGCATCGAATGGATGCACCAGCACGGCATGGGCACGGCCTGGCCCTTGTTCGAACAGGCCCTGATCGCCGGGGCCGCCGGCTTGCCGCCCGACGCGGCGCCCTTGCGGGACTTCATGCTGTATGTGAGCGCCGTGCCGCCCTGGCTTGACCAGCACAAGCTGACCCTGGGCGCCAAGACGCTGCAGTCGACGGGGCTGCACGGCATGATGGTCTTGCGTGATGCCGGCCTGATGGCGGGCTACCAGGCCTCGGCCATCAACCAGACCTTGCTCAAGACCGGCGCCTTGCACCGTGGCTCGCACCGGCGTGTGGCCGAGACCTCGACCTGGTGGCTGGCCTGCACCGAGCTGGGCGGCCTTGCCCCTGACCAGGATGGCTTCAAGATCAGCCTGCGTGTGCGACTGGCGCATGCGCTGGTGCGGCGCCAGGTCGGCCGGCTGCCGGACTGGGAGTCGGACAAGCTGGGTGTGCCCATCAACCAGGTCGACATGCAGGCGACCTACCTGGCTTTCGGCGTCGTGCAGCTGCTGGCCCTGCGCCTGACGGGCGTGCTGATTTCACGCGAAGAGTCGGATGCGGTCATGCACCTGTGGCGCTATGTGGGCTGGCTCATGGGCGTGGACGAGTCCCTCATGTGCGACACGGAAAGCCAGGGCCGCGCGCTGCTCTACCGCAACCTCATCAGCCAGGCGCCCGCCGACGACACGAGCATCGTGCTGGCCCGCGCGCTCATGGACGAGCCCTTGTACCGCGAGTACGCGTGGGGCGCGCGCTGGTGGGGGCGCTTCAACAAGGCGCGGCACCAGAGCCTGGTCAAGTGGTTCATCGGGCGCCGTGGCATGAAGAACCTGGGCCTGCCCGTGGCCTGGCCCTGGTACCCCATGCTGATGTTCTGGCCCATGATGCTGCGCTCGTGCGTGCTGCGCCTGCTGCCCTGGCTGCGGCCCGCCTGGCGCAAATGGGCGCGGCGCCAGCAGACGCACTACCTGGGCGTGCTGATGGCGGCCAAGCCTTTGCAGCACGTCGGCGTCATGGGCAAGCAGGCTAGACTGTAGGGCTACCCCGTTTCATCGGGGCCGCCCACAGTCGGAGTCACATCGATGCCCACCGCGCGCAAGGTCGCCAAACCAGCCCAACCCGCCAAACCGAAAGCCGCCAAGGCCCTGAGCATTCAGGACTACCTGCAGAAGATCCTGACCAGCCGGGTGTACGACGTGGCCATCGAAAGCCCGCTGGACGAGGCGCGCAGCCTGTCGCGCAGGCTGGGGCACCATGTTTTCCTCAAGCGCGAAGACAAGCAGGCCGTCTTCAGCTTCAAGCTGCGCGGCGCCTACAACAAGATGGCGCAACTGAGCCGCGCGCAACTGGGCAAGGGCGTGATCTGCGCATCGGCGGGCAACCACGCGCAAGGCGTGGCCATGAGCGCGCGGCGTCTGGGTTGCCAGGCCACCATCGTCATGCCGACGACCACCCCGCAGGTCAAGATCGATGCGGTGCGCGCATTCGGCGGCGACAACGTGCAGGTCGTGCTGCACGGCGACAGCTATTCGGACGCGGCCCTGCATGCCAAGGCGCTGGAAAAGAAAAAGGGCATGACCTTCGTGCACCCCTTCGACGATCCGGACGTGATCGCGGGCCAGGGCACCGTGGCCATGGAGATCCTGCGCCAGCACAGCGGTCCCATCGATGCCGTGTTCGTGGCCATCGGGGGCGGCGGCCTGATCAGCGGCGTGGCGGCCTACATCAAGGCCGTGCGGCCCGAGGTCAAGGTCATCGGCGTGCAGATGGACGATTCCGATGCCATGGCCCGCTCGGTCAAGGCCGGCAAGCGCGTGACCTTGTCCGACGTCGGCCTCTTCGCGGACGGCACGGCCGTCAAGCTCGTGGGCGAAGAGACCATGCGCCTGGCCAAGGCCTTGGTCGACGAGATCGTGATCGTCAACACGGATGCCGTGTGCGCCGCCATCAAGGACATCTACCAGGACACGCGCTCCATCGTCGAGCCTTCCGGCGCCTTGGGCGTGGCGGCCGTCAAGCAGTACGCGCAGCGCCACGGCGGCCAGGGCAAGACCTACATCGCCATCAACAGCGGCGCCAACATGAACTTCGACCGCCTGCGCTTCGTGGCCGAGCGCGCCGAAGTGGGCGAAGAGCGCGAGGCGCTGATGGCCGTGACCATCCCCGAAGAGCGTGGTTCGTTCAAGCGCTTTTGCGAGACCATCGGGCCGCGCAGCGTCACCGAGTTCAACTACCGCATCTCCGACGAAAAGCAGGCGCATGTTTTCGTGGGGCTGACGACCAAGGAGAAGGGCGAGTCCAGCAAGATCGCCAAGCGGTTCGAGACGCAGGGCTTTCGCACAGTCGACCTGACCCATGACGAGCTGGCCAAGACGCACATTCGCCACATGGTGGGCGGGCGCTCATCGCTGGCCGAGGGCGAGCGGCTGTACAGCTTCCTCTTTCCGGAGCGGCCGGGTGCCTTGATGACCTTCCTGACCAGCCTGCCGCCGGGCTGGAACATCAGCCTGTTCCATTACCGCAACCAGGGCGCTGACTACGGGCGCATCCTGGTCGGGCTGCAGGTGCCCAAGTCGGAAACGAAGGCGATCAAGCCCTTCCTGGATGGCCTGGGCTACGCCTACGTGGACGAGAGCCGCAACCCGGTCTATCGCCTGTTTCTGCGCTGATCAGATCCGGCCGGCGCCGCGCATGTTGCGCTGGGAGATGCCGCCCGGCATGCCGCCAGCGGAAGGCGGGTGCATGCCCATGCTGCCGCCGGCTTCGGGCGCGGCGAGCGTGCCCACGGCGCCAGGCACATTCATGGATTGCGGCTGGGGCGGTGGCGAATAGGGCTGCTGCTGGGGTGTCGTGGTCACGCCTTCTGGTGGCGGCAGCGAGCCCGTCGCGGGCGGTGGCAGCAGAGGCAGGTCGAGCGTGGCGGCGGCGGGGCCGTCGGCCGGGCCGATCGATGCGCCGCGCTGCGTGAGCGATTGCAGGACCGTGTCGCCTTCGATCACGCCGCCCACGCGGATGGCCTTGGGCGGCTTGCCGTCGATCGAGATCAATGCGACGCCAGTGCGGTCGTTCTCCTGACGCGGCGCCACCACACCCAGCAGCTTCATGCGCGAGGCCAGCGCCGATGCGGCGGAGGTGTCGACCACCGGGCCGGAGGCCTTGACCGGGCCGGTGAGCAGGCGGCGCAGATCGCCCTGGGCGCCTGAATCCATGGACACGGGCGTGGCGTTGGGCGGCACGCTGGCCGGTCGGGCCAGCCAGCGCAGGCCCCAATAAGCCAAGCTTGCCGCGACCGCGGCCCAAATGATGAGGGCGAAGATGCGTGATGCCATGATCCGGCCATTATGATGGGTGTTCGATGCGCCGTGCGCCCGGAGTTGGTATCAGAACCCCGGGTTCATCCCGCATCATCGCCCCTCTGACCTCGTGCATGCTGGCGCCCTCCGTGACGCACTGCCTCAGGGAACCAAGCTTTCGCACGCGGAGTCTCAACGTTTGCTTTCGGAAATACACATGAAGATGTTTGCGCGCAACCCACAGCGGTCCCGGGGGGCCGTCGCCGCCTTGCAACGCGGCTTCACACTGATCGAGTTGATGGTCGTGCTGGTCATCATCGGCTTGCTGGCGGCCTTGATCGTGCCCAATGTGCTGGACCGCGCCGACGACGCCCGCGTCACGGCGGCGCGCACGGACGTGTCCAACCTGATGCAGGCGCTCAAGCTTTACAAGCTCGACAACCAGCGCTTTCCCACGGGCGAGCAAGGCCTGCAGGCCCTGGTGACCAAGCCCACGGCCTCGCCCGTGCCGCCCAACTGGAAGCCTTACCTCGAAAAGCTGCCCAACGACCCCTGGGGCCGTCCTTACCAGTACGTCAACCCTGGCGTGAAGGGCGCCGTGGACGTCTTCAGCTTCGGCGCGGATGGCCAGGCGGGTGGTGAAGGCCGCGATGCCGACATTGGCTCCTGGCAATAAGCCACATAACAAGGCGCGCCGTTCAGGTGGATGGGGCCGCCGCGCCGCCAGCGGCTTCACACTGCTGGAGCTGATGGTCGTCGTCGCGATGATCGCCATCACGACCGCCGTGGTGGCGTTTGCCATTCCGGACCCTTCGACGACGCGTCTGGAGCGCGAGGCCGCCAGGCTCATCGCCCTGCTGGAATCGGCGCGCACCCAGGCGCGTTCCGGCGCCATGACCGTGTTGTGGGTGCCTCAATCCAACGGGCCGGATGCCGATTTCCAGTTCCTGGGCCTGCCGCCCGCGCTCATGCCGCCCTTGAAGTGGCTCGAGTCCGACGTCAAGGCCGAAGTGGTCGGCGCGCGCAGCATCGTGCTGGGGCCGGAGCCGGTCATCGGGCCGCAAAGTGTCATCCTGCGTGTGGAAGACAAACAGATCATCGTGGGGACGGATGGGCTCAGCGCCTTCGATGTGATCACGGGCGCGCCGAGCGAACTCGATGAAGCCAACAAGGATGCAGGCGATGCGCCACGCCCCTGAGCACAGCCGAGGCATGACCCTGATCGAGGTGCTCGTGGCGCTGGCGATCGTGGCGATCACCTTGTCGGCGGGCATCAAGGCGGCGGGTGGCCTGACGCTCAATGCCCAGCGCATGTCCGACCTGACCATGGCGCAGTGGTGCGCCGAGAACCACCTGACCGCGATCCGGCTGGCCAAGAACGGCCTGCCGCCCGTGGGCGACAGCGATTTCTCGTGCGTGCAACTGGGCCGGACCTTTCCTGGGCACATGGTGGTCCGCCCCACGCCCAACGTCAATTTCCGGCGCGTGGATGCGCAGATGATGGACGAGGACAAGCAGCCCATCGTCAAGCTTTCTACCGTGGTGCCACGCTTTTAAATGACCAAGCGCACGCTGCCTTCAACCCGCCAGAGCGGCTTCACGCTGATCGAAGTGCTCGTGTCGCTGCTCATCCTGGCCGTGCTCTCCGCCACGGCCTGGAAGGGGATGGACGCGATCTCGACGTCGCGCCAGGTGGCCGACGGCAACCTCAAGCAGACCTTGCGCCTGCAGGCCGTGATGACGCAGTTCGAGGCCGACATGGCCCAGATCATGGACACGGGCGTCGTGCCGGGCATGCAGTTCGATGGCGCGCATCTGCGCTTCACGCGCAGGTTGGGCGAGGGCATGGCGGTCGTGGTCTGGTACCAGCAGCGGGGTTTCTGGCTGCGCTGGGCGAGCCCGGTGACCACGCGCGTGGGCGACATGCAGAAGTACTGGATGAGCTCCTATCAGCTGCAGGGCAAGGAGCCGGGCACGCTGGTGGCGCTCAAGGGCGTCGAGCAGTGGCAGGTGTACTGCTTCCGCAGTGGCTCGATGGGCAACTGCCAATCGACGGGCGATGTGGCGCGCACGCCCGCGACGGCCGTGCCGATGGTCGGTGGCAAGGTGGTCAGCCAATCCATCGCCGATGCCAACAACGCCCGGCTCGCCCAGGCGGCGCGCGAGCAGATGCCCAATGCCGTGCGTTGCCGGCTGGTGCTGGGCGAAGGCAGCGGCTTCGCGGGCAACCTCACGCGAGACGTCATGCTGGCGCCGCAGATGAACCAGAACTGAGGGGCATGACCATGCGGCAAACAGTGTCCTCCCGGCGTCGTCAGCAAGGCGCGGCCTTGCTCATGGCCATGGTCATCGTGACCCTGGTCGCCACGATCTCGGCATCGATGGTCTGGCAGCAGTGGCGGGCCGTGCAGGTCGAGGGCGCCGAGCGCGTGCGCTCTCAGGCGGGCTGGGTGCTCAGCGGCGCGCTCGACTGGGCGCGCCTGATCCTGCGCGAGGACGGGCGCAACGGCGGCCCCGATCACCTGGGCGAGGTCTGGGCCACGCCTTTGGCCGAAGCGCGGCTGTCGTCCTTCCTGGCGGCGGACAACGACAACACCGCGTCCGACGACAGCGACACCCCCGAGGCCTTCCTGTCGGGCAAGGTCGATGACGCGACGGCCAAGTACAACCTGAATCGCCTGATCGGGCCCGATGGCGAGATCGACGAGAAAGAGCGCGCCGTGCTGCGCCGCCTGTGCGAGTTCGCCAGCATGTCGCCCTCGCTGGCGGACGGCATCGCGGAGGCCATGCACCAGGCGGCCATGGCGCTGCGCGCCGACAACCCGGACGTGCTGGCCAAGCTGGGCGGCGAGCAAGGCCGCGCGCGGGCGCCGCTGATGCCGCAGACCGTCGACCAGCTGTTGTGGCTGGGCCTGGACGCCGCCACGCTCGAGCGCCTGCGCCCCTACGTGACCTTGCTGCCGCCCGATGCCAACCAGTCCACGGTCAACGTCAACACGGCGCCCAAGGAGGTGATCGCGGCCGTCGTGGACGGGCTGGACCTGGCGCGGGCCTCGCGCATCGTCCAGTCTCGCCAGCGCAACCCCTTCAAGGCCACCGATGAGCTGCGCAATGTGATCGGTCAAAAGGCGCCAGACTGGGATTTTCGGCCGCTTGTCCGTGAATTCCGAGTACTTCGAAGTCAAGGGCCGGCTGCGCTACGAAGACAATGTCATCGAGCAACGCCACCTGGTTCAGCGCATCACTGGATCAAATGATGTCGTGGTGCGACACCAATCGCGTTTTTCCGGACTGGATACGGCCAATGCAGGGGCGCCACCCCCATGATGGACAGGATTTTTGACCGCCAAAGCAGGTATCAATCCTTAAATGGGCGCTATTTCGGCGCTCCTACAATGCCGGGGCATCTATGCTGGATGCTGAAAAATACTGATCTTCTGACCGTCTGGGCATGAGCATTCTCATCATTCAACTGCCGGCGCGTTCGCGCCTGAGCGCCGATGCGGCCGCGTCGGAGGCCGGGGCCGCGCCTGCGTCGGGGCCCAAGGAGTTCAGCTATGTGCTGAGCCTGGATGGCCTGTCGATGGCACGCCAGGGACGTTGCTCGGCGCCGATGCTGCCCAAGGCGGACAGCGTCGTGGCGGTCATGGCGGTCACGGACATCAGCTGGCACAACCTGGTCATCCCCAAGGCGCCGGCCGCCCGCCTGCGCGCGGCACTGGCCAGCATGCTCGAAGACGCGCTTCTGGTCGATCCGGAAGACATGCACCTGGCCATCTCGCCCACGGCCAAGGCCGGTCAGGCCAGCTGGGTGGCCGCCTGCGACCACACCTGGCTGACGGGCCAGCTCATGGCGCTCGAGAAGGCCAAGGTGCGCGTGGACCGCGTGGTGCCGGGCGTCTCGCCCGACGAGCCCCCGTCGGCGTACTTCCATGAACACTATGCCGTCGGCGTGACCGATGCCGATTCGGGCTCCGACATGCTGCTGACCTGGTCGACAGGCGAGGGCGTGTCCACCTGGCCCGCGTCCGGCAGCCTGGCGCGCACGCTGTTGCCCGACCCGCTGCCCGTGCAGGCCCGCTTTTTCGCCACGCCGCCCGTGGCCTCGCCCGCCGAGCGCTGGCTGGGCCGGGCCGTGACCGTGCAAAGCCAGACCGAGCACCTGCTGCTGTCCGCGCGCTCGCTGTGGAACCTGCTGCAGTTCGAGCTGACGCCGCGCAGCAAGGGCCTGTATGTGGTGACCGACCAATGGCGCCGCATCATGAGCCCGCAATGGCGTCCGGCCCGCATGGGCCTGCTGGCACTGGTGGGCGCGCAGGTGCTGGGACTGAACCTGTGGGCCTGGCAGCAACAGCAACTGGTCAAGACCAAGCGCGCCTCCATGGTCCAGGTGCTCAAGCAGGCGCACCCGCAAGTGCAGGCCGTGCTCGATGCGCCCGTGCAGATGCGCCGTGAGACCGAGGCCTTGCGCGCACAGGCCGGCCAGCCCGGCGACAACGACCTCGAGGCCCTGATGGCGGCCGTGGCCAGCGCCTGGCCGCCCGAGCGTCCGACGGCGGGCCTGCAGTACGACGGCAGCTCGCTGACCGTGATGCCGCCCGCCAATTTCGGCCCGGGCGACATGGACCAGCTGCGCGCCAAGCTGAGCGCGGCGGGCATCCAGGTGGACGTCACCGATGGCCGTTTGACCGTACACCGCGGAGGCAAGGGCTGATGAGCAACCCATCCAACCCACTTCAGGCCGTACGCCAGGAATGGCAGACCCGCTGGGCCGCCATGGGGCCGCGCGAGCGCCGCATGGCCACGGCCGCCGCCTGGCTGGGCGCCTTGACCTTGCTGGTGCTGGTCGGCATCCGCCCGGCCTGGCGCACGCTGTCCGAGACGCCCGCGCAACTGCGCGAGGTCGATGCGCAACTCGACGAGATGAAGCGCCTGGGCGACGAGGCACAGGCCCTGCGCCAGCGCCCGCCCGTGCCGCCGGCCCAGTCCGAGGCGGCGCTGAAATCGGCCACCGACCGCCTGGGCGCGGCCGGCCGGCTGACGATGCAAGGCGACCGCGCCACCCTGACCTTGACCAAAGTGAGCGGCGAGGCCCTGGCTTCGTGGCTCGAAGAGGCGCGTGGCGCCGCGCGTGTCAAACCCCTGGAGGCTGGCTTGATGCAGGTTGAACCCGGCGTGTACTCGGGCACCGTCGTCGTGGCCATGGGCGTGGGCTCGGGGGGCGGCCGCTGACGGCCCGAAAGCAAGCACATGGCAGGCATCCCCTTCCTCAGCCGCCGTCCAGCCTGGATGCAAGGCGCGGGTGCGCTCACCACGCGCTGGCTCGAGTCCACGCTCGAGATCGCGCGTGGGAAAACATGCGCAAGGCCGGCCGCCGCTGGGGCTGGTGGGGCGCGGGTGTCGGTGCTTTCATCGGGTTGATCATCTATGCACCGGCCAGCTGGCTGGCGCAGACCATCACCGAGATCAGCGGCAAGCGCCTGATCCTGGCCGAATCGCAGGGCACGGTCTGGCATGGCGACGCGATCGCCGTGTTGACGGGCGGCCTGGGCAGCCGCGACGCGCGGGCCTTGCCCGGCCGCTTGAGTTGGACCATGCGCCTGCAGGGCGCGGGCCTGAGGTTGACGCTGCAGCAGGATTGCTGCATCCCGACGCCGGTCGTGCTGCTCGTGGCACCCGGCTGGAACCGTTTGAAGGTGGACGTGCGTTTCCAGACTTCGCCCACGGACACCAGCGTGGCGGCCTTGCAGGGCAGCGGCGAGGTCGGGCATTGGCCCGCGGCCTGGCTGGGCGGCCTGGGCACGCCCTGGAACACCTTGCAGCTGGGCGGCATCGCGCGCCTGTCGAGCCACGAGCTGACGTTTGAAGTGGTGGAAGGCCGCCTGCGCGTGCAGGGCCAGGCCGACCTGTGGCTGGACAACGTGTCCTCCCGCGTGACCACGCTGGACCGGCTGGGTTCGTACCGCCTCGATTTCAACGGCGACGCCCAGGGGCAGATGCAGATCCAGCTGTCCACCGTGGACGGTGCATTGCAATTGAGCGGCCAGGGCACCATGGGTGTCAGTGGCCTGCATTTCTCGGGTGAGGCGCGTGCCAACGAGGCAGAACGCGGCGCGCTGGACAATTTGTTGAACATCATCGGGCGCCGTGTGGGCGACCGTTCTGTCATTTCGATCGGATAAGGCATGAAGACCAACCCCCTGCTGACTCGCCCCCGCGCTACCGCGCTGGTTGTGGCCCTGGCATTGACGGCTGGCCCAGGTGGACTGTTGCCCATCGGGCTGGCCATGGCGGCACCGCCTGCGTCCAGGCATGCACAGGCGGCGGCGCCTTCGGTGACGCTGAACTTCGTCAACGCCGAGATCGAAGGCGTGGCGCGGGCCATGGCGGCCATCGTGAACCGCCAGATCCTGGTCGACCCGCGCGTGAAGGGCGCGATCACGCTGTACAGCGACCAACCCCTGACGCCGCGCGAGGCCTACCTGAACTTCATGGCGGCGCTGCGCGGACAAGGCTTCAGCCTGGTCGAAGTGGCCGGCCTGCTCAAGATCGTGCCCGAGGCCGAAGCCAAGCTGCAGACGGGCACCGTCGAGGTCGGCCCCGTCAGGCAGTCGGGTGACCAGGTGCTCACGCAGATCTTCCGCATCCAGTACGAAAACGCCAACAACCTGGTGACCGTGCTGCGCCCCCTGATCAGCCCCAACAACACGATCAACGCGAACATCTCGACCAACACGCTGATCGTCACCGACTACGCGGACAACCTCAAGCGCATCGGCCAGATGATCGCCGCGCTGGACGTGTCCACGTCCACGGACATGGAGGCGATCCCGCTGCAGTACGCGATCGCCGCCGACCTGGCGCCGGTCGTGACCAAGCTGGCCGATGGCACGGCTTCGGGCGCGCCGGGCGGGGCAGGCGGGCAGACCACGATGGTGCTGGCCGACCCGCGTACCAACACGCTGATGGTGCGCGCGCCCAATCCGGCCCGCATGCAGCTCGTGCGCAACCTGATCCAGCGCCTGGACCGTCCTGGCAGCGCCGGCATCGGCGGCAGCGGCATCCACGTGATCTACCTGAAGAACGCCGATGCCGTGAAGCTGGCGCAGGTGCTGCGCGCGGCCTTCCCGGGCGCGGGTGGTTCATCGGGCGGGTCGTCGGGCGGCGCCAGCGGCGGCAGCAGCACCTCGGCCAGCAACCCGGCCGCGGGCGGCGCCAACAGCCTGGCCAATGCCTCGGCTTCGTCGTCGAGCGGCGGGGCGTCGGCGCAGTCCACGGCGCCAGTGGGCGCGTCGGCATCGCCTTCGACGGGCGGCTTCATCCAGGCCGACCCGAGCACCAACTCGCTGATCATCACGGCCACCGATGCCATGTACAAGCAGCTGCGCGCGGTGATCGACCAGCTCGATGGCCGTCGGGCGCAGATCTACATCGAGGCGCTGATCGTGCGGGTCGATGAAGAGAAGCTGTCGCAGATGGGCTTCCAATGGGCCGGCGCCGGCGGCGGCAAGAACGTCGTGGGTGCGGGCACGGGCTTGGCCACGGGGTCGATTCCCAGCTTGTTCGGCTTGACGTCCAAGTCGGCGGTACAAGGGCTTTCGGGCCTCAATATCGGCTTCCTGCACAAGCTGTCCGACGGCACCTACAACCTGGGCGCCCTGGCCACTTTCCTCGAAACGAACGCGGGTGCGAACGTGCTGTCCAAGCCCAACATGGTGGCGCTGGACAACGAAGAGGCCAAGATCGTCGTCGGCCAGAACGTGCCGTTCGTGACGGGCCAGTACTCCAATGGCACGACCTCCAATACCGGCACCGTGAACCCGTTCACGACGGTCGAACGCAAGGACGTCGGCTTGACGCTGCGCGTGCGTCCGCAGGTGGGCGAGGGCGGTACCGTGCGCATGACCGTGTTCCAGGAAAAGTCCGATGTGGTGCCGAGCGCGGCCGCCTCGTCGCAAGGCCCGACCACGTCCAAGAGCTCCATCGAGACGACCGTGGTCGTGGACGATGGCGAGACGCTGGTGCTGGGCGGCCTGCTGTCCGACGACTACGGCGACAGCGACAGCAAGGTGCCGTTCCTGGGCGATATCCCCGTGCTGGGCAACCTGTTCAAGAGCACGCAACGCAACCGCAAGAAGAGCAACCTGATGGTCTTCCTGCACCCGGTCGTGATGCGCACGCAGGGCGACAGCAACGCGCTGACGCTGGACCGCTACGAGTACATGCGCGCGCGTCAGGCCGAAGTGCCCTCCGATCGGACGGACCTGGCCCCGGTCAACGGCGGCCCGCAGCTCGACCCGCTCAAGCTCAGCAACAAGCTGACCATGCCTTCCGTGCGCCAGCCGCTCGATGACCCGAACGCGCCCGCGCCCACGGTCGTGATGCCGGCCGACTCCGGCTTCGCGCCCAAGCTGACGCCGCAGCCGCGCGTCCAGCCCGACACGCCCGCCGCCAGCGGCCAATGATGCAAAGAGGCTGAGACCATGGGCGCCCGTCATCCCCTGCCATATGCCTTCGCCAAGGCCAACGGCATCCTGCTCGAATGCGACGAGAGCCGCACGACCTTGTGGGCCAGCGAGAAGGTTTCGCGTTCGGCCTTGTCCGAGGTCATGCGCCTGTTCGTGGTCAACTCGATCGAACACGAACCCGATGAGACGCTGACGCAGCGCATCGCCTCGGCCTATGCCGCGGGCGAGGGCAGCGCGGCGGCGGTGGTCGGCGAAGTCGAAAGCGCGGTCGACCTGTCGCGCATGATGCAGGACCTGCCTGCGGTCGAAGACCTGCTCGAATCGAGCAACGACGCGCCCATCATCCGGATGCTCAATGCCCTGCTCACGCAGGCTGCGAAAGACGGCGCCTCCGACATCCACATCGAGCCCTACGAGCGTTCGTCGGCCGTGCGTTTCCGTGTCGACGGCACGCTGCGCGAAGTGGTGCAGCCCAACAAGGCGCTGCACGCCGCGCTGATCTCGCGCCTGAAGATCATGGCCGAGCTCGACATCTCCGAAAAGCGCATGCCGCAAGACGGCCGCATCTCCTTGCGCATCGGCGGCCGCGCGGTGGACGTGCGGGTGTCGACATTGCCGTCATCGCATGGCGAGCGCGCCGTGCTGCGTCTGCTCGACAAGGGCGACGCCAACAAGTTCACGCTCGAATCGCTGGGCATGAGCGGCGACTCGCTCGATCGCTTCAAGCGCCTGCTGCGCCAGCCGCACGGCATCGTGCTCGTGACCGGCCCGACCGGTTCGGGTAAAACGACCACGCTGTACGCGGGCCTGAGCACGGTCGACGCGACCACGACCAATGTGCTGACCGTGGAAGACCCGGTCGAATACGAACTCGCCGGCATCGGCCAGACGCAGGTCAACGCCAAGATCGAGCTGACCTTCGCGAAGGCCCTGCGCGCCATCCTGCGGCAAGACCCGGACGTCATCATGATCGGTGAAATCCGCGACCTCGAGACCGCGCAGATCGCCGTGCAGGCCTCGCTCACTGGTCACTTGGTGCTGGCCACGCTGCACACGAACGACGCGCCCAGCGCCGTCACCCGCCTGACCGACATGGGCATCGAGCCCTTCCTGCTGTCTTCATCATTGCTGGGTGTGCTGGCGCAACGGCTGGTGCGCAAACTGTGCGTGCACTGCAAGCGCCAGGACAGCGGCGGCAAGTGGCACCCGGTGGGCTGCAAGGAGTGCGGCATGAGCGGCTACAAGGGCCGGACCGGCGTGTACGAGCTGATGGTCGCCGATGATGATCTGCGCGCGCTGATCCACAACCAGGCTTCCGAGGCCAGCTTGTTCGAGCATGCGCAGCTCAATGGCATGAAGACCATGCGCGACGACGGCGACCGGCTGGTGGCCGAAGGCGTCACCGCCCTGGAAGAGGTCTTGCGGGTCACCCGCGAGTAAGGTCGCACCATGCCCGCCTTTCGCTTTGAAGCCCTGGATGCCGCCGGCAAGACCGTCAACGGCCTGGTCGAGGCCGACAACCCCAAGGCGGCCCGCGCCCAGCTGCGCTGCAGCAGATGGTGCCGCTCAAGGTCGAGAACGTCGCGGCCGCGCCCGAAGGCGAAGGCCTCAACAAGCCCATCTTCACGCGCCGGGTGTTCAATGCCACGGCGCTGGCCATCTGGACGCGGCAGCTCTCCGGCCTCGTCGTGGCCGGCCTGCCGCTGGAGCGCGCACTGACGGCCCTGGCCGACGAGGCCGAAGACCCGCGCCAGCGCGAGCTGGTCTCGCACCTGCGCGCCGAAGTCAACGCGGGCTCGCCTTTTGCGCAAGCCCTGTCGGGCTCGCCGCGCGAGTTCGACGAGGTCTACCGCGGTGTGGTCTCGGCGGGCGAGCAGAGCGGTCAGTTGGGCGCCGTGCTCGAAAAGCTGGCTGATGACCTCGAAGAGCAGCAGGCGCTCAAGTCCAAGCTGATCGGCGCCACGCTGTATCCGGCCAGTCGTGTCGATCTACGCCATCGTGATCAGTGGATCGCGCTGCTCGTGTTCGTCGTGCCGCAGGTGGCGCAGGTCTTCACGACCAGCAAGCCTGCCTGCCCATGCTCACGCAGTCATCCTGGGCATCGTCAGCGCCTTCATGCGCAACTGGGGCTGGCTGCTGGCGCTCGATGCTGATCGCCGGCACGGGCGCGCTGATGCTGGCCTTGCGCAACGAAGACTTCCGCGAGAAGTTCGATGCCTTCTTCCTCGGCCTGCCCGTGATCGGCAAGCTGGCGCGTGGCTACAACGCCGCGCGCTTCGCCGGCACGCTGGCCATGCTGGCGGGCTCGGGCGTGCCGATCCTCAAGGCCTTGCAGGCCGCGGCCGAAACGCTCTCCAACCGGGCCATGCGCGCCGATGCCATGGAGGCCTTGATCCAGGTGCGTGAAGGCGCGCCGCTGGCCTCCGCACTGGCCGCCAAGAAGCGCTTCCCGGGCTTGCTGGCCATGTTCGCGCGTCTGGGCGAGCAGACCGGCCAGTTGCCCGTGATGCTGCAACGCGCGGCCAAGCAACTGGGCGCCGAAGTGCAGCGCAAGGCCATCGCGATCGCCACGGTGCTGGAGCCTTTGCTGATCGTGTTCATGGGCCTGGTCGTGATGCTGATCGTGATGTCCGTGATGATGCCGATCATGCAGATGAACACCTGGGTCAAGTAAGCCAGCGCATCCGCAAAAGCACGCTTTGTTCACGAACCGGGCTTGAGCGAGGCAGGTAAGCCCTCTATGTCGGCCTTCCATTCGATGATATGAATGCAGGCATCCCCCTTGTTCAAGGTCTCTTGCACCCGGGGCTTTGCTGCAATGATGTCTCGAAGTGTCGTTGGATGGAGGGCTGATATGAGCAGCTGTACCGATCTCGTTCCCGTCAAGCGGGAAGCCTACAAAGGGCGGATCCCCATCGCCCACATGCGACACGTCTACAGCCTCGGCGAGGTCGAGAAGAAGCTCGGCAAGCTGCCGCCGCGCGAACACGAGTCGCTGCGCGCCACATACGAGCGCATGCTCGAGAAGGGGCCGGAGCGTTTCCAGGTGAAGCCGTCGGGGCTGCCCGCGATGGCGCACCTCTACGACGAGCTGCCGAACTTCCACGAGGTGCTCGACGACCTCAAGCGCCAACTGGCCTTGTGCAGCGACAGCCGCGACGCGCTGGAGATCACGCCCATGCTGCTGCTGGGCCCGCCCGGTGTCGGCAAGACGCACTTCGCGCGCGAGATCGCGCAACTGCTGGGCACGGGCATGGGCTTCGTGTCGATGAGCTCGATGACGGCGGGCTGGGTGCTCTCGGGCGCATCGAGCCAATGGAAGGGCGCACGGCCGGGCAAGGTCTTCGAGACCTTGGTGGATGGGCAGTATGCGAACCCTGTGATGGTGGTCGACGAGATCGACAAGAGCAATGGCGAGCACGCCTATGACCCGCTGGGCTCGCTCTACAGCTTGCTGGAGCACGACACGGCCGGCGATTTCACGGACGAGTTCGCGGAAGTGGCGATCGATGCGAGCCAGGTGATCTGGGTGGCGACGGCCAATGACCTGCGCAACATCCCTGATCCGATCCTCAATCGGATGAATGTGTTCGACATCGAGATGCCGAATGAAGAGGCTTCGCGCAAGATCGCGGCGAAGCTCTACCGCAGCATCCGGGCCGATCACGATTGGGGGCAGCGCTTCGAGCCGGAGTTGGGTTCGGCTGTGCTGGATGAGTTGTGTGGCTGTGCGCCGCGTGAGATGCGCCGGGCGTTGATGACGGCGTTCGGCAATGCCAAGCTGGATGGGCGCTATGCGCTGGAAGTGCGTGATCTGCCTGATCAAGGGGCGCGTCGGCAGCCCATGGGGTTCGTGCAGTAATGCTGGTTTGTTGTCTAACCTGATTGTTGATGGGCATCTGGCCCGGAACGCTCGCGAAAAAGAGCAATGACGGTCAAAACACTAAACTAACCCCTTGCACACACAGCCAAGGGGCTTTCACATGCCGACCAGTTTGTCAGGGCGATTGGTGGTGGCGATCTCGTCACGCGCCCTGTTTGACTTCGAAGAAGAGAACCGCCTGTTCGAAGGCGAAGACGACCATGCCTACATGAAGCTGCAGCTCGACAAAGTCGACGAGCCCGCGCGACCAGGCGTGGCCTTCTCGCTCGTGCGCAAGCTCCTGGCCTTCAACACACCCGACAAACCGCGCGTCGAAGTCGTCATCCTCTCGCGCAACGACCCGGCCTCAGGCATGCGTGTCTTCCGCTCCGCCAAGCACTATGGCCTGCCCATCGAGCGCGGCGTCTTCACGCGCGGCCAAAGCCCATGGCGCTACCTGCGCCCCCTGCAGGCGCACCTCTTCCTCTCCGCCAACGAGGCCGACGTCCGCTCGGCCCTGCACGCAGGCGTCCCCGCCGCGCGCGTCCTGCCCCATGCCGCGCGCGCGGGCGACACGCACCCCCATGAAGTCCGCATCGCCTTCGACGGCGACGCCGTGCTCTTCTCCGACGAAGCCGAGCAGATCTTCCAAAGCGGCGGCCTCGACGCTTTCCAGAAGCACGAGGTCGAACAGGTCGACCGCCCCTTGCCCGACGGCCCCTTCAGGCCGCTGCTGCAAGCCCTGCACGACCTCCAGCAACGCCATCCCGACATGGGCCCCGGTGCCATGCGCATCCGCACGGCCCTCGTCACCGCACGCGGCGCGCCCGCGCACGAACGCGCCATCAAGACCCTGATGGGCTGGGGCATTGAAGTGCACGAGGCCATGTTCCTCGGCGGCCTGCCCAAGGGCGAGTTCCTGCGCGAGTTCGAGCCCGACTTCTTTTTCGACGACCAGACCGGCCACGTCGAAAACGCCGCGCCGCACGTGCCATCGGGCCATGTGGCCGCCGGCATCGTCAACACCGGAGCCCCTCATGAGTGATGAACCGTCCGACTTCTTCGCGCTGCCGCCCTTCAAGGCCGACGAAGCCCTCGTCAAGCTGCGCCGCGATCTGCGCGAGTTGAAGCCATTGGCTGAAAAAGGCACGGGCGCCCTGGTGCGCTTCGAGTGGAAGAGCCTGCCCGTGCTCGAGCTGGGCCTGGCCGGTGGCGACAAGCCCGCATTGGCCGTGTCATTGGCCAAGCGGCCCAGCCAGCGGCCGGAGTGGCTCAAGCACACCTTGGCGTCCAGCGCCGACGTGCGCAAGCTGCTCGACGAAGTCAAGCGCAGCCTCAAGCGCTGGGACGACGAAGACTGAGCCCGCTCAGTCTTCCAGGATGACCCGCAGCCGGTCCAGGTCCGAGCGCACCTGATCGGCATCCTGCTCGAACTGCTCGTCGCTCGTGCCCTCGAGCTGGTTGAGCTCGAAGCTCACTTCGCTGCCCATGTGGCTGGCCGCCACGCGCATCCGGTTGAGCACCTCGACGCCATTGGGCAGGCGCACGGTGTGGTCGAGGATGCCGTCCGCATTGGGCGGCGTGAACCACAGCATGGCGCTCGTGCCGTCCAGCATCTGCACGCGCCAGCCATCGGCCTCGGGCTTGACGCTCACGGCCAGGCCGGGCGCCCAGTCGGGCAGATGGCGCGGGTCGGAGGCATAGGCCATCACGTCGTCGGGCGTGGTGACGATTTCAACGCTGATGGTGAGGCTGCGCATCATGCCTCCCTGGCCGCCAGCAGCTCGGCGTCCTTGGCCGTGACACGCACCGATGCGGGCCGCGACGTGACCCGCTCGATGTAAGCCTGGATCAAGGGCGATGCGGGCACCAGCCCGAACTGCGTGGTCCAGCGCAGCGCGTGGCCCCACAGCACATCGGCGGCCGTGAAGCGCTCGCCCAGCAGGTACGGGCCCTTGCTCAGCTGGTCCGTCAGCGTCTTGAGCATGGTGTCGAAGTCGCCATAGGGGCAGGTGCTCGGCGGCACCGGCGGGTGCTTCATGGCGCGGTCGACAACGGCCGGCTCGAAGGACGAGCCATAGAAGAACAGCCAGCGCAGATAAGGGCCGCGCAATGGGTCGCCCATCTGCGGCGCCAGGCCCGCGTCGGCATACAGGTCGGCCAGGTACAGGTAGATGGCACCTTGTTCGGTCACCAGCGCGCCGGCGTGCTCGATGGCCGGTACCTTGCCCATCGGGTTGATCGCCAGGTAAGCCGCGCTGCGCTGTTCGCCGGCCTTCAAGTTGAGCGCATGCAGGCTGTAGGTCGCGCCCAGCTCTTCGAGCAAGGTGAGCGCGCCGAACGAGCGGCTTTGCGGCGAGTGGTGCAAGACCACATGGCGGTTGGGGGTCATGAAAGGCTCCTGCGGTGTGTGAGCGGCCTCAGTCGCGCCGCATCTTGGTCTTGAACAGCTCGGCGATGCTGACTTCACGCTTGCCGGGCTCCAGCTCGTAAGACTGCCCTGCCGCGATCGTGCCAGGTTTCAGCACCGACAGGTAGAAGCCACAATAACCCGACTGCGCCATCATCTTCACGGCCTGCGCGAAACCCATCACGGCAGCGAACTTATAGCAGGGCCGGCGCGGCTCGCTGATGGCCAGCGTGCAATCGGGAAAGCGCAGGATGTCGCCCACGTGCGCGTCGCCTTCGAGCAGGCCGGTCAGCGTCAGGTTCTCGCCCATCATGCCGTGCGGCAGCGTGTCGTGCCAATCCTGCGCCTTGGCCTGCGCACGCACGGTCTGCCAGAAGGCGTAGTGCTCGTGCGGGTAGGCGTACACGGCCTTGCTCAGGCCGCCGTGCACGGTCGGGTCGGCCTGGTCATCGCCCGCCAGGCCCAATGGCTTGACCTCGACGGATGCGGGCGCGGCCAGCGAACTCACGGCGCGCTTGCGGATGCCCGTCAGGATCTCCCTCCCCTCGATGGTCATCATGCTGGGCAGGGCCACGTTGACGGAAAGCAGTTGGCGTTTCATCGCCACGCCGATACCGTGGTCGCCATCGCCTTGAAGCTGATCACGCAAGGTTGACCCGGCGCCCAGCCCATGGTCTGGATGGACTTGCGCGTGAGCATGGCCCACAGCGGCGAGCCCGACTTGACCTGCATGCTGTCGGCGTCCAGCGCGCGGTCGAGCTCGATGCCGACGGCGCCATAGGTGCCGTGCTCGCCGGCCAGCATGATCTGGGTGATGCGGCCGCGCAGATGGTTGGTGCAACTGGTGTCGGTGGGTGGTTCGCGGTGCAGGTTGATGTCGCGGGCGCGCACTTTCAGGCGCACCTTGCTGCCCACCGAATGCAGCGTGGCTGGCACGGTCACGCGCTGGCCGGCCACATCGACCTCGCTGAGCAGCCACTCGATGTCATGGCGCTTGACCTCGCCCTCGAGCACGCTGCCCGCATGCACGCCTTCCAGAAAGGTCGACAGCGACACGTCCGACAAGATCTGCGCGGCCGGCCCCGCGCTGGCCATGCGGCCCTCGTGCAGGATCACGACCTCGTCGGCCAGGCGGATGACCTCGCTCATGCGCGGGCTCACCAGCACGATGGGCAGCTTGAACTTGGTGGGGATCTCGGCCAGCAGCTCGAGCAGGCCTTCCTGCTCATGCGGCGGGACCTCGCCCAGCGGGTCGTCCAGCAGCAAGGCATTGGGTGCCGACAGCAAGGCGCGGCCCAGGGCGACGCGCACGCGCTGGTTCACGGTCAGGCCTTCAGGCTTGCGAGGCAGCAGAGAGGCCAGATCCAGCCATTTGACGATCCGGTCGAAGGTCGCCACGGCATGCTGCTTGACCGCGCCCTTGGCGCCATACAGCAAATTGCCCTTGACGCTTAAATGCGGGAAGAGGTGGGTGTGCGCATCCAGCCAGGTCAGGCGGCGCTCGTGTGGCGGCAGGTTGATCTTGGCGGCCGAGTCGTACACCGCCTGCGTGCCCAGGGCGATGCGGCCGCCGCGCGCCGGCAAGACCCCGGCCGTGGCCTGCAGCAGCGCGCTTTTGCCCGCGCCGCCGCGCCCGACCAGCGCGCAGACGCGGCCCGGCATCACGCGAAACTGGGCGCGGATGTCCAGCCCGGGTTGTTGCAATCGCAGTTCGACGCTGAGCGCGCGGGGAAGTTGTTTTTCGCTCATTGTGATTGGGCGGGCAGGCCGACCGGGCGCAGCCGGGCTTGCCAACGGCGACGCCAGCGACGGCGCCCGAGTTCGCTGATGATGATGGCCGCCAGCGCGATGCACAGCGAAATGATCGCCAGGTGGATGGCGGTGTCATCGCCACCTTGCTGGTTCAGCAAGGCCTGGACCATGGCCACGGGCGCGGTCGTGTCACCCAGATGGTGCGGCTGCAGGGCCGCCGCCAGCACCAGCGTGGCCCCCGATTCACCCCAGGCCGCCGTCAGCCCCAGGGCCATGGCCGAAGCCACGGCCGGCCACACCAGCGGCAGCGTGATCGACCACCAGCCCTGCCAGCGCGAGGCGCCCAGCGTGCGCGCCACGGGCAGCAGCATCGGGTCCGTGGCCTCGAAGGCGGGGCGCAGCACGCGCGCCATCAGGGGCACGGTCATCAGGCTGGCGGCCAGGATGGCGCCGACGGGGTAGAAGTCCAGGTGAAAGCCCGTTGCATCGTGCAGCCACGAGCCCAGCGAGCCTTCGCCGCTCAGGACCAGCAGCAGGCCCAGGCCGATCACGGCCGGCGGCAGGCCCATGGGCAGCAGGATCAGCGTATCGAGCAGGATCTTGCCGCGCCAGCGCGTGCGCGCCATGAGCGTGGCCAGCGCCACGGCGATTGGCGTCGAGATCACCAGCGTGATCAGGGCGACCTGCAGGCTGAGCAGCAAGGCTTCGATTTCAAAGGTGCTCATGCCTCAGCCCTTCACACGTTGCCAGGCCGGCTGCAAGGCCGTGACGGCACTCTGCGCCAGCGGCCATTGCAGCCATGAAACCAGCAGCTTGGCGCCCGCATGGCGCGCCCTGAATGAGCAGGCGACCTGCACGTCCAAGGCCTGGTGCGCATCCTGGCTCCACCAGTTCCTCAGGCGCGGGCCCTTGGGCGGCGCATGCAGGAACTCGGCGCGTGTCAGCAGGCGGTAGGTGGGCGGCGTGCCTTTGCCGGTGGCAACACGGGCAATGGCTTGCGCGGGCCGGGCCTTGCTGGCCATGCCTTGCGTCAACTGGTCGGCCAGCACGGCCAGCGCCGACCCGGCGGGCGGCGCCACCCATTGGGCGGCGCCCGCTTCATGGGCGGCCAGCACCTGCTTGAGCGCCAGGCCAGGGTCGGCCTCGGCGCGGATGCCCGCCACATCGGTGTCCGGCCCCAGCAACAGCACTTCTGTGCGCGCCAGCGTCTGGCGGTTGTGGATCAGGCCCTGCTTGTCCAGCGCATCGGCCTTCGGGTGCGACAGGAACAGGCCCGCGTCGATCTGACCTTGCTCGAGCTGGTCGAGCACTTCGTGCGTGTCCATGGCGGACCAGCGCGCCGACCAGCCCAGGTCGCGCCGCATCGCGGATTCCCAGCGCGCCGTGAGGCCGGACACCTGGATGACCGGGTCGACACCGACCAGCGGGCTCTCGGCGCGGGGCACCACACGGGCGCCGCTCCATGCCACTTCGGGCGCATGCAGGGCGACCAATCCAGTCAGGCTCAGTTGTAAAAAAGGGCGGCGGGCCAACACGGCATGGTCCAGGTGTGTGACAAATGTGGCGAAAAATGAAGCGATTCGGCCAGTTGGCAAGTGTGCCTTGAGCGAGACGACATACCTCCAAAGGCATGTACCAATATGTATCAGTATCTGAAAAGCGCGACACCGTGTGACGGCGTTCTCGCCCTGCCCAAGGGCAGGCCCGATGTGCCCCCCGGGCGAGGGGGGAACGCAAAGCCCGCCAGGTGGACTAAACTACGCGGTTCCACTGTCACAGCCGGGCGAGCTTTTTGCCCAACCCGGCGGCCCCTTCGTGGGGCGAGCAGGCAGCGGGGTGCCGATAGCGTCGCAAGTGCTTGATTCACAAGGTGAATCGCCAGTCAGAAAGCACAAAGCGTGGCGCTGCCGAGACCCTGTTTTTTACTTTTGGAGCTTTTCTCATGACTACTGCCGCAGTTCAGGTGAACGCACCTGCCTACGTCAAGAACGCCAAGCTGATCGCCTGGGTGGCCGAGATGGCCGCGCTGACGCAACCCAAGGACATCTACTGGTGCGACGGTTCGCAAGAAGAATACGACCGCCTGTGCGCCCAGCTCGTGGCCGCCGGCTCGTTCAAGAAGCTGAACCCCGAACTGCGCCCCAACAGCTACCTGGCCATCACCGACCCGTCCGACGTGGCCCGTGTCGAAGACCGCACCTTCATCTGTACCGATCGCAAGGAAGACGCCGGCCCCACCAACAACTGGTGCGAGCCCGCTGAAATGCGCGCCAAGCTGCAGTCTGGCGAAGGCGCCTTGTTCAAGGGCTCCATGAAGGGCCGCACCATGTACGTGGTGCCCTTCTCGATGGGCCCGCTGGGCTCCAACATCGCCCACATCGGCGTCGAGCTCTCCGACAGCGCCTACGTGGCCGTCAACATGAAGCTCATGACCCGCATGGGCAAGGGCGTGATCGACGTGCTGGGCACCGATGGCGAGTTCGTGCCTTGCATGCACACCGTGGGCGCACCGCTCGAAGCCGGCCAGGCCGACGTCAAGTGGCCTTGCAACCCCACCGTCAAGTACATCGTCCACTACCCCTCGACGCGCGAGATCTGGTCGTACGGCTCCGGCTACGGCGGCAACGCGCTGCTGGGCAAGAAGTGCTTCGCCCTGCGCATCGCCTCCACGATGGGCCGCGACCAAGGCTGGCTGGCCGAGCACATGCTGCTGCTGGGCGTGACCAACCCGCAAGGCCGCAAGTTCCACGTCGCGGCGGCGTTCCCCAGCGCCTGCGGCAAGACCAACTTCGCCATGCTGATCCCGCCTGCCGGCTACAACGGCTGGAGCGTGACCACGATCGGTGACGACATCGCCTGGATCAAGCCCGCCGCCGACGGCAAGCTCTACGCCATCAACCCCGAAGCCGGCTACTTCGGCGTCGCCCCCGGCACCAACACGCTGACCAACCCCAACTGCATGAAGTCCCTCGACCGCGACGTGATCTTCACGAACGTGGCCCTGACCGACGACGGCGACGTGTGGTGGGAAAGCATGACCGACGTGCCTCCGGCCCACCTGATCGACTGGCAAGGCAAGGACTGGACGCCCCAGATCGCCAAGGAAACCGGCGCCAAGGCCGCCCACCCCAACGCCCGCTTCACCGTGGCCGCCGCCAACAACCCCGCGCTCGACAGCGAGTGGGACAACCCCGCTGGCGTGGCCATCGATGCCTTCATCGTCGGCGGCCGCCGCTCCACGACCGTGCCTTTGGTGACCGAAGCCCGCGACTGGACCGAAGGCGTCTACATGGCCGCCACGATGGGCTCCGAGACCACGGCCGCCGCCTTCGGCCAGCAAGGCGTGGTCCGCCGCGACCCGTTCGCCATGCTGCCCTTCATGGGCTACAACATGAGCGACTACTTCCAGCACTGGCTGAACCTGGGCAACAAGCTCCAGGCGGCCGGCCACAAGACGCCGCCCGTGTACTGCGTGAACTGGTTCCGCAAGGGCGACGACGGCAAGTTCGTGTGGCCCGGCTACGGCGAGAACATGCGCGTACTGGAATGGATCCTGGGCCGCATCGAAGGCAAGGCCAAGGGCACGGAAAACGCGTTCGGCCTGAGCCCCACCTACGAAGACATCAACTGGAGCGGCCTGAACTTCACGAAGGAACAGTTCCAGTCCGTCATCGGCGTCGACAAGGCCGCCTGGACGCAAGAGCTCAAGCTGCACGAAGAGCTGTTCACCCAGCTGGCCTACCACCTGCCCGCTGAAATGCCCGCCACGAAGGCCAAGATCGAGCAGCGTCTGGCCGCCTGATCCATTCGCTTCACTATGTGAAAAACGACGGCCCTGCGGGGCCGTTGTGCATTTTTGACTGTACTTTCTGTGGCAAAACGTACAAATTGCCTTTCTAGATCATTCAGATTATGATATTGAGAGGGTTGTCACGAAGTTCCACCAAAATGAGGGGTATTGGTGACCACTGGTCGTGACGTACAAACGAGGGGTCGTGATCAGGGCTGACCATCGGGGTCGCGACTCATCGGGCTGAGGTATGGCTTGCGGTGCATCGTGTAGATGGTCATGTGGGAGTTTTTGATGAAACTGAACGCTTTCTTCGCCGCCTTGACGGTGGCATGCGCCGGGTCCGCAATGGCGGCACCTCTGGCCTCTTCCGTGCCGCCCGGCGGCAACCTGGGTGCCCTGTCCCCTCTGCAAGCCAATTTCGCCGACGTCGGTCTGGCTGGTGCCTTCACCGACTCTTTCAGCTTCACCGTGAGCGACAAGAGCATCGTGACGGGTTCGCTGGGTGCCTTGTTCGGCGCCGTGGACATCTCGTCCGTGGCTTTCGATGGCGGCGCGCCTGTGACCCTGACCAACATCGCCAGCGGCGTGGGCTTCTACTCGTCGGCTTTGTCGGCTGGTTCGCACACCCTGACGATCAAGGGCGCCTTCTCCGGCCCCTTCAATGCCTACCAAGGCAGCGTGTACGCCACGGCCGCACCTGTGCCCGAGCCCGAGTCCTTGGCGCTGGCCCTGGCCGGTCTGGGCGTGACGGCATCGGTCGTGCGTCGCCGCAGCCGCCGCGCTTGAGGGATCACCGCTTAGCCTCGTCTCCCCAGGCAAAGCAAAACGGGCCCATCGGGCCCGTTTTCTTTTGGCAAGCGCCATGTTGCTGGCGCTCGCGGTTTCGACCGATCCGGATCAGAACAGCCCGGCCTTGCCGATCAGCTGAGCGACCAGATCGGACAGCGTCGTGGCGGGCTCCTTGGCGCGGTTTTGCTCCAGCGCGCGGAGCACCGGCTTCTTGCCCGAGAAGTCCAGCAGGTTGTCCACGAAGGCGCCGACGTCCTGCAGCTTGGACTCCTTGATGCCCGTGTCGCCGAAGGTCACGATGGTCAGGCAGTGCGACAGGTTGATCTGGCGGTAGTTGGGGATGTAGTAGCCCAGGTTGGCGGCGGCGGGCAGGTGGGCCAGCATGTTGGTGATGTCCAGGCGCCAGCGCGAGTTGAGCGCGGCCTGACGGTCGGCGTCCGTGGCGGCGTTGGCGATGTCGGGGTAGAACGCCGTGTACGAGAACGCCGAGAAGTCCATGTCTTCCTGGAACATCGCGTAGCCGATGCGGTCGTTCGGGAAGATCTTGTTCAGGCCGCCCGCGACGGAGCCCAGGTTATTGGTGTCGCCAGCCGTGGGGTATTTGCTGATCAGTTCGGTGGCGAGGCCGCCTGGCTCATCGAGGCCCCAGACCTGGCGGATCTTGTTGTGCAGCGGCAGCGAAGGGTACTGCTCGGGTGTGCCGTTGCGCGGTGCCCAGAACAGTGGGCCGGAGTCGGCCAGCAGGGCGGCCTTGCCGGCGTTCGTCTTGGTGCGCATGTAGGGGAAGTTGACCGTCGAGCCGACACCGCCGGCCGAGAAGCCCGTCAGCAGCAGCACTTCGGGCTTGGGCATGTTGGCGGCCATCCAGTCGGAGACGGCCTTGGCATTGACGGCGCCGCGGTGGTACCAGGCGACCGAGCCGGTGCTGTCGCTGTAGGTGGTGACTTTGTTGCCCGCGTGGACGTCGCCCGTGCAGTAGGTCAGGTAGACGATGTTCCAGCTTTGTGTCTGGACGGACGTGAGCGGGTCGATGCGCGATGTGAAGGGCGTGACCAGGCCGAGGTGGGCCTGGCGGTTCCAGTCGCTCATGTAGTTGGTGGGGATGCCGTCCGGGTTGACCGCGGCCAGTTGCACGCCGCCCTTGTTCTCGCAGGTGGACTTTTCCCAGCAGGCGCCGCCGCCTTCGTACATGACGACGGTCTTGGACGTGAAGGGCGTGCGGTTGACGAAGAAGCGGTAGGGCGTGCCGTTGCCGCAGGAGGCGCCGCTCGAGGCGGGCAGCTCGATCATTTCCCACTTGAGGTAGGCCGCCTGCGCTTGCGCGGCGACGCTGAGCATCAGGCTGATGCCGACGGCCTGGGCTGCGGCCTTGATCAGTGAATTCAGTGACATGTTGACTCCATCAACGTTGGTGTGTGTTGCTTGAGATGAAGTCTGAAACAGCGCATGTCTTCATGGGCTGGGCTAACCCTTCCGGGGGCGATCGGCCCCCCTGGGTCGAGGGGTAGACAACTGTCAGGCGAGCGACTCTTGTCGTGGGGGCGGGCTCGGGTTATCCCGCTTTGTCCGGCGCTCGACAGTTGTCGCCAGGGTGGGCGCATGTGCCTACACTGTGGGCGCGCAGCCGTGCGGGCTCGCAAGGCGGATCAGGGTCGAGACAGGAGCGTGCATGGCTGTTCGTGGTGCCTGGGTGGTGCGGGCGTTGTGCCTTGTGGCGGGCTTGCTGATGCAGGCGCGGGCCGACGCGCTGGAAGTGGTCGTGTTCGACGAGGGCAGCCCGCCCACGATGTATGCCGATGCGCAGCATGCGTCGCGCGGTGTGTACCCGGCCATCGTGACGCGGGCCTTCGCGCGCATGAAGGTGCCGATGCAGGCGCAGGCGCGGCCGTTCAAGCGCCTGATCGTCGAGCTGACGGCGGGCGGCGCGGGGCTGGGCGGCATCATCCGCACGCCCGCGCGCGAGGCCCAGGCCGATTTCAGTCGGGCGTATTTCACGGAGCACCTGCGGGCCTATGCGCTGGTCAGGGGCGAGGTGGCACCGTTGCCCGGTCTGCAAGGGCTGACCGTGGGTGTGATCAGGGGCTGGTCTTACGGGCCGCAGTTCGATGCGGCACGTGCACGGGGCGATTTCAGCGTCGTCGAGTTCAGTCAGGACAGGCAGGGCTTCGAGAGCCTGCTGCAGGGGCGCATCGACCGCATGGTGTCGACCGAACTGGCGGCGCAGGCGCTGTTGCGCGATGCCCGCATGGCGCGCATCCAGGCGGCGGAAGGCACGGTCATGAGCTTCGGCATCCACCTGGCTTTTGCCAAGCGCATGCACAGGGCTGATGTGCTCAAGGCTTTCGACAAGGCCATCGACGAGATGCGGCGCAGCGGGGAGCTGGACCGCATCGTGCAGGACGAGATGGCGAAGGCGCGTTGATGCATCGAATGCCCTGAGTGATCAGACCACGACCTCGGCGGGCGGCCTGCGTTGCAGCACGCCGATGGGCGGGGCCCAGCGCGCGCCCTTGGGCTTCTTGGCCGTGACGAGGGTGACATCGGCCGGCTCGAACACCTCGACGTTGTGCGTGATCGGCGTGGTCAGCACGTACTGCGCGCGCGTGCTGCGCAGGAAGTGGCCGACCAGCTGGATGTTGCGCACATCCAGGTGGGCGAAGGGCTCGTCGATGAAGACGAAGCCGCCGGTGCTTTCGTCGTCCTTCATCAGGCCCACGAGCAGGATCAATGACTTGATCACCTGCTGGCCGCCCGAGGCTTCGCCGTCGTTCAGGCCGATGCTGCCCTTGCCGTCGAAGTTGAAGTGCACTTTGAGCTCGGCCTGGCGCAGGCCGGTGTCGTCGCCATCGAGGTGCGGCAGCTCGGCGTTGACCTCGACGCCGGCCAGTTGGCCCAGCTCGATGATGTTCTTGCGGTAGCGGCGCACGGTGACCTTGAGCACGTCGGTGTAGCGCTCGCGGGCGTTGTCGACGGCCACGCTGGCGGCGGCATTGCTGGCCTTGCGCTGGCCGAGTTCGTCTTCCTGGCGCAGCACGTTGGCGTTCATCAGCGTGAGCTGCTCGATCACCGTGGCATCGGTTTCCCACTTGCCTTCGATGAGTTCGCGCTCGACGGCTTCGGCGCGCAAGCGGGCCTGCGTGGCGTTGCCGTAGTGCGCCTGCATGTCCTTGATGCGCTCGGGGCGGCGCCAGTTGCGCGGCAGCTGCAGCTTGACCTCGCGTGACATCACGGCCTGCGCGATGACGTCGTCGAAGCGTTGCTGCCATTCGCGCTCGTGCTGGGCGCTGCGTTGCTCGATGTGGGCCAGGCGCTCTTGTGCCTGCTTGTAGGCGTGCTGCGCGTTGGTCTGCTCGACCACGGCGCGCTTGAGCTGCGTCTCGGTTTGTTGCCAGCGCTCGCCGGCTTCGGCGCGGGCCTGCTTGAGGACGGGCAAGGTGCGGCGGGCTTCGCTGAACTCGGCTTCGCGCTCGGCCAGCTCGGCGGCGGCCGTGAAGCCTTGCGCGGCCTTGCGGGCGTCTTGCAACTGGCGGTCGAAGAAGGCCTGGTCGCGCACGATGCGGGTCATCTCTTCGTCGAGCTGGGCCAGGCGTTTGTCGATGGAATCGCGGCGCGAGGCCACGGCGCTGGCGCCGAACTGGTACTGGCTGGGGTCGACCCAGACCGAGCGGCCACCGCGGCCGTCGCGGTGGTAGGCATCGGGCGTGATCCACTCGCCGCGTGTCTTGACGCCGACCTCGGTGCTGGCCACGCGCCGGATGTGCTCGAGCTGGCGCAGCAGCCAGTGCGGGCCCGGGGCGCTGAGCTTGAGCACGGCCAGCAGGCTGTCGGCATCGGGCTTGGCGGGCGCGTCTTCGGCCTCGGCCACGATGTAGTGGCGAAAGCGCTCTTTCTCGGCCAGGGCCATGGCCTGGGCCTCTTGCGAGGGCTTGGCCAGCACGACGACCCAGCGGCTGCCGCGCAGCACACCTTCGGCGGCGGCGCGCCATTTCTCGTCCGTGATCTCGATGATGTCGCTCACGACGTGGTGCGCGATGCCCGCTTCATCGAGCGTGCGGCGAAAGCGTTGCACCTCAGGTGGCGGCGGCGCCAGGCGCTGGCCTTGCAGGCCGTTCATGGCGCGCTGAGCGTCGTCGCGCTGGTCCTTCAGGCGCTGCCATTGCGTGGCCAGTTGCTGCTTGTGGTCGCTCAGCTCGCTGATGCGCGTGGTGAGCTGCTGCGCGTCGCCTTCGACGCTGGCCAGGCCTTGCAGCTCGTCGGCGCGCTTGACCAGCAGCTCGACAGGGCGTTCGGCATCGCGGGCTTCTTCCTGCGTGCGGCGGGCCGTGCGCACCTGCGCCTCGAGCTCTTCGACGCGTGTGGCCGCGTCGGTCTGGTCCTGCAGGCGCTGCAAGAGATCGGCCTTGACCTGGCCGTGCTGGCGGCGGTCGTCCTGCGATTGCATGCGTTGGCGATGCAGCTCGCGCAGCTTGTTGGACAAGGCCTTGCGCGTCTCGAAGTTGTTCAGCACGGGCACGACTTCCGTGCCGAGCGTTTCGCGCTCTTGGCACTTGAGCTCGTACTGGCGGTAGTTGTTGACGCGCGATTCGAGTTCGGCGCGCTGCGCCTTGCCGTGCGCCAGTTCGCGCTCGGCGGCCTCGACCTCTTGCAGGAGCTGCTTCTGGTGGTTGCGCGCTTCGTCGTAGCGGTCGAGCACGTCCTGGTCGCCGAAGACATCGAAGACGAGCTTGAGCAGCTCCTTGGGCGAGTACTCGCACAGGCGGTCGGTCTGGCCTTGCTCGAGCGCGAGCACCTTGGCGATGGCGCGCGACAGGCCCGCGCCTTCGAGGCGCTTGCGCCAGTTGTCGATGCCCAGCCAGTCCTTGTCGCCGCGCTCGACCATCTCTTCGATCGACACATCGCCCTCGACCATGATGTAGCGGCGCGTCCAGTCGCCGCCGTTGCGGTCGATGCGGCAGGCCAGCGTCACCGTGTCCGCGTACAGCAGGCAGCGTGCGAAAGGCCGGTTGGACGACTGGCGGTTGCGCGGGCGGTTGTCGACCGTGGCGCGCAGCCAGGCGCTGTCGGCGTTGGCGTGGCGCGCGTAGGTCTTGTAGTTGCGGCCGCCCGAGCAGTCGAGGCCGAGCAAGGTGCGCATGGCGTCCAGCAGGGTCGTCTTGCCCGAGCCATTGGGGCCGGCCACCGTGATGATGGCGCCGTCGAGCGGCAGGGTCAGGCGCTGGCAGTAGTCCCAGTGCAGCAGTTCGAGGCTTTGCAGGTGAAACATCGTGGGTCAAGCCTGGTCTGGTTCAGGTGAGTCGAGGGCGGTGTGCATGGAGGGCGCGGGCGGCGCATCTTCGCTGGCATCGTCTTCGTCGGGGATCTCTTCGAGTTCCTCCTGCGGCGGGTTCGTCAGCGCCAAAGGCAGGTTGCCGATCAGCTCCTTGGCCTGCAGCAGCACATCGCCCAAGGCGCCTTGCAGGATGCGCGAGGCGAGGGCATCGTAGTCGAGCAGCAGGTCGAGCAACGGGCCTTCGGCGATGTCCTCGCTCTTGCGCGTGATGAAGCCGTGGTTCTCGAGGCGGCGCAGGTTGGTGTCCATGCGCGTCTTCTTGCCCAGCTGCACGCCGAAGTCGGCCAGCAAGGCCTTGTACGACACGATGGGGCTGACGCTGGCGGCCGTCGGCACGGGCTTGTCCTTGCCGAACATGTCGTTCTGATGCTCACCTTCGCCGTGCTTGTCGACCTTGGCGGCGCGGGCGGCCTGGCGTTCGCGCTTGGGCAGGATGATCAGCGCCCACAGCACGACCAGCAGCGAGACGGCGTCGCGCGGCAGCTCGATGTTGTTGTGGCTGTTGAGGCCCGCTTCGCCGAACACGGTCGACTCGGCCTGGCGCAGCAGCGCGACGCTGACGTGGTCGGCATACAGGTTGTCGATCAGGCGCAGGCCGACCTGGGCCAGGCGCTCTTGCGTGGCCTGCCAGAGGTCGGCGTCGATGAGGGCGCGCTTGACCTTGGGATGCTGGCGGGGCAGCCAGCGGCGGGCGAGCAGTTCGGCGGCCAGCAGGGCCGCTTCGTCGAGGTGTGCGCTCATGCTTTGGTTTTGCGGGAGGTTTTGCGCTTGGGCATGGAAAGGCTGGCGGGCACGATCACGGCATCGGCCTCATCGTCGTGATGAGGCTCGGGCGCCATCGGCTGGCCGTGTTCGTCGAGCGGCAAGGGGCTGATGAGGCCTTCGCTGATGAGGGACACGGCCTCGTCGTCGGTGGCCACGAGGCGCGGCTGGAGGCGCCATTGCCAGGGCGATCGGGCCAGGTCGCCCGTGAGGCCCTTGAGCGTTTTGGCCTGCGCGTCGCCCAGCAGGGGCATGAGCTGCAGGCGGTAGGCGGCCTGCGCGAAGCGGCCGCCCAGGATGGCGTCGGCGACGGGGCGTGTGCCGGGCGGCGGGGCGTTGGCGTCTTGTTCGTCTTCGGGCAGGGCGGCGCGCGCGGCGGCTTCGTCGGTGGCCAGCTCGGACCAGCGTCCCAGCAGCCCGATCAGGTTGCCCAGCTCGGGCGGCAGGCTGAGCGTGTCGAGCGTGCCGTCGGCCGCGGCGGCTGGGGGCGGCAGGCCCGCCAGGCCTTGGTTGGTCGGGCGGTCGCGTTCGAACTCGCCCTCGGCCACGTCGACCAGGTCATGCTGGCTGACGACCACGGGGCGCACGGGCACGTGCAGCGCCTCGCCGATCAACTCGTAGAGGGCCGGGTGGCGCTGCAGCCAGGCGCGCACGTCAGAAGTGGTCAGGCCGGTCGAGCCCAGCGTCACGCGCTGGCGGTCGGCCTGTTGCAGGGCGCGCGTGAACTGGCTGGCCATCGACAGCAGGCGCGCCTGCTCCTGGCCGATGGCGCGGGCCTCGCGCTCCAGGCGCGGGTCTTCGTGGTCGGCGCGGATCAGCGCGGTCAGGGCCTGGCCCGCGCGGTCAACCAGCTCCAGCGCGCGGTCGAAGCGCGGCTGGGCCAGGCGCAGCCGCGATTCGGAGCCGCTGGCGATGGCCTCGGCGAACTCGTCGTGCAGGCGCGCGAGCTGCGCGTGCAGGTGCTTGAGCTGGTTGGTCGTGACCAGGCCCAGTTGCTGCGCGCCCGCGACCTGCGAGAGCAGCGCGGCCATGTCGTCGTATTCCTGGGCCGGCGGCGAGGTCAAGGGGGCCAGCAGGCCGTGCACCTGCTGTGCCAGCGGCGAGAGGGTGTAGTCCTGCGCGGTGGCGTCCCATGTCAACAGGTCGAGGTCGCGCAGGCGCTTGAGGACGGCGTCGAGCGCCTCGGGCAGCAGGGCGTGGAAGAGGCGGTTGAAATCCTCGCGCGACAGGCGCGCCTGCGGCTGCGTGGCCAGCTCCATGAAGCACCACAGGCGCAGTTGCACCACGGCCTGCGGGCCGCTGAACAGGCCGCGCAGGGCGTCGAGCAGGGCCAGGCGCTGGCCGAGTGCCCAGGCTAAGGGTTGTTCCGGGGCGTAGCCCGGGTCGCGGAAGTAGCCTTCGAAACTGGTGCTGTCATGGTTGTCTGGAAGGGGCGCCTCGGTCATGGGTAAGGATTGTGCCGGAAGGCGCGGCGGCATCTTCTTTCATGTGGTGGCTGGATTGCGGGCGCAAGGTCGGGTATGGTGTCGGCGTCAACCCAACCGAAAGACGACGTGCCGAAACCCAACTACCAGTTCGAAAAACGCCAACGAGAGCTGGAAAAGAAGAAAAAGAAGGCCGAGAAAGCCCAGCGCAAGGCCGCGGGGCACGATGGCGCCTCGTCCGAGCACGACACCGAGGCCGATGGCGACACGACCCAGCCTGATGCCGAGGCCGAGCAGCCGCAAGCCGCGCCATCGCCCGCCGGCGAAGCCTGAGCCCGCGGCGCATGCCAGAATCCCCGCTTTTGAAAACTGAAGGGTGCCCACTGTGGATTTGAAAGTGCCGATCACGATCACGGATGAACTCTCCGACGAGGTCATCGCGTCCACGGGCTTCCTGGACCTGGCCAGCGGCGACATCAGCCGCATCACCTACCAGGACTACGACGTGACCACGATGGGCCTGCCCGTCGACAGCGAAGACTACGAGTTCACCAGCGGCACCTTGTCCAACAACGGCAAGGACGTCGAGTTCGGCATCCAGGTCAACAAGACCACCGGCCAGTATTCGGTGACACCCAACGAGCTGCTCGAGATCAAGACGCGCGCGGCCTCGCTGTTCGCGGGCCTGTCGGGCAAGGATTTGCTGGCCAGCGCCGAAGCCAAGGCCGGCCGCTCGAACAAGCACTGAGCCAATCGATCGGGCCTTGATCAGGCCCTGAAACCCGCCGTGCTGGGTGCCACCACCCGGTCGCGCCCCATGCGCTTGGCCTCGTACAAGGCCTTGTCGGCCGTCGCGAACAGCGAGATGCGGTCGACGCCCGCATCGGGCCGGATGCTGGCCACGCCCACGCTGATCGTCACGATGCCCGCGCCGCTGTAGCTGTGCGCGATGTGGGCCGCGCGCACCGCCTCGCACAGGCGCTCGCCCAGGGCCACGGCCGCGTCCACGTTCGCGCCGGGCAGCAGGATGCCGAACTCTTCGCCGCCCATGCGCGCCGCCAGGCCCTTGCCCGCATGCGCCGCCCTCGTGAGGATGTCGGCGACCTGCTGGAGGCACGCGTCGCCCTGCGGGTGGCCGTAGCCGTCGTTGTAGGGCTTGAAGTGGTCGACATCGACGATCAGCATGGCCACGGGGCGTTCGTCGAGCAGGCTTTCCTGCCAGATGCGGTTCAGGTCGTGCTCGAACTGGCGGCGGTTGCAGATGCCGGTGAGCGGGTCGACCGCCGAGAGCTGCTGCAGGCGCTGCGTGGCCGCTTCGAGCGCCTGGCGCTGGCGCGCGTCGAGTTGCGCCAGCAGCCATTCCTTGCGCTGGCTGTGCTCGAGCGTGTAGGCCAGGATCAGCGAGTAGACCGTGAGGTTGACGATCACGAACAGGCTGTCGATGTAGACCAGGCGCTGCAAGGCATCGTGCGGCGTCAGCAGCCACGCCGCGCCGACGCAGGTGATCAGCGCTGTCGCGCAGGTGAACCAGAAGGGCTGCCTGGCGCCCACGCCCGAGAACATCGGGATCAGGGCCAGGCTCACGGCGAAGCTCAGCGCCGAGGTCTGCTGGCTGTGCGCCAGCACCCAGGTCGAGATGAAGGCCACGACCGAGGTGCCCAGGCAGTAGAGCGACTCGCGCCAGGCCAGCGGCATGCGCATCAGGAAGCACGTGATGGTCAGGATCATCATGAAGATGCTCAGCCACAGCTGCACCAGCAGCACGTCCTCGCCGATGTCGGGGAACATGGCCTTGTTGGCGAAGACGAAGCCGTTGTAGATGATCAGCCCGACGACCGACGCGACGGCCAGTTGCTTGCGCCGCTGGTTCGAGCGGCCACGACGGTACAGGCGCTCCAGCGCGCTCGGAAAGCGCAGCGACAGGAAGCGCCCTTCCAGCGTCCGCGCCAGCAGGCCGTCGGTGGCGCGCGCGGCCTCGTCCAGCTCGACGGGCGCCGCGTCGACCGCCTGCTGCGTGACACACGCCATGTGCGAACCCGCGCCCATCGGCTGGCCCGCATCGGTGCTCACGCGGTTGCGCCCGCCCTGCTTGGCTTGGTAGAGCGCCGCGTCGGCCTGCTGCATCAAGGCCGTGCCCGAGGGGTCCTGCCCGGGCCAGGCCTGCGCGGCGCCCACGCTCACGGTCACGACGGGCGACACGGACGAGGCGCCATGCGCGATCCGCGCGGCCGCCACGGCCTCGCACAGCGCCAGCCCCACGGCCTCGGCCTGGCCCAGCGTGTGATCGGGCAGCAGGATGCTGAACTCCTCGCCACCCAGCCGCGCCGCCGAGCCGCCACGGCTGGCCGCCACCTGGCCGATCACCCGCGCGACCTGCGCCAGGCAGTCATCGCCGGCGGGGTGGCCGTGGCGGTCGTTGTAGAGCTTGAAGTCATCGACATCGACGAACAGCAGCGCCAGCGGCCGGCGCTTGCTGGCCGCCTGGGCGCAAGCCTGCGCCATGGCCTTGTCGAACTGGCGGCGATTGGCCAGGCCGGTCAGCGGGTCCTGGATGGACAGCTTCTCGAGGTGGGCCGAGGTGGCGATCAGCTCGCCGCGTTGTTGCGCCTCGACCTTGCGCAGCAGCCAGGTGCGGCGCTCGCGGTACTCGAAGACGTAGTTGGCCGCCAGCGAAAACACGACGCTCACGCCCATGAGCTTGAGCGTGCCCGACGCCAGCAAGGCCTGCTCGGGCGTGAAGCCCGTGACGAACAAGGCATAGCAGAAGAAGGACAGCAGCGCCCCCGGCAAGGCCCAGTAAAAGCGCAGGCGCGCGGCGATGCACGAATACATCACGGGCATCGCGGCCGTGACCGAGTGCGTGAAGGCCGTGTCCGCGCGGCTGGCCGTGGCCATCCAGGTGATCAGCAGGCTCATGGCCGTGGCCATGACGGCCGTCAGGGCCTCGCCTTGCCAGGGACGGCGCCAGCGCCTGGGCAGCAGGTACCGCACGCCCAACAGCAGGCCGGCGGTTCCCAGCACCCACAGCCACACGAGCTGCCAGACCAGGCCCGCGATCTCCGGCGTGAGCTGACCGACGTTCGACGTGCCCACCAGCACGCCCAGCACGCCCAGGAAACCGCAAGGAAACAGCAGCCTCAGCCGCGGATCGAGCGCATCGGCCTGGAAGGCGGCCTCGAGCTCGGCCGGAAAGCGCAGCCGCACATGGCCGCGCGCCAGCACCGCTTCGGGCGTGCTCGACCGCGCGTCGTGCGGCGGCTGACCCGCGTCACGCAGCGTGGGGTTGTCACGATGAAGTCGGATGCTGCGGGGTACGGCCATATATCGGCGACATCATGCCTAACCTGGCTGGGGCTGGGGCGCGCATGTGGCGTCAGGCCATCACCGGGCACGCCAGACCACGAGGCTGCCCATGATGTCGCCGTTCGCGTCCGATCGGATCCGCACGGGTGCCGTCTCGACCTGATCGAAGCCATGCGCCTGGGCGAGCTGCGCCAGATAGCCCGCCGAGTGCCCATAGCGCCCGCTGCTCAGCAGCTGGTACGAGCCGGGGGCGGCGTCCGGCCTGGTGGATTCGACACTGAACGCGACCAGCCCGCCGGGCACCAGCACCCGCTTCGTCTCGTGCACGACATCGTCGAGCATGCCCACGTAGATGAAGACGTCGGCCGCGATCACCACATCGTGGCTGCCCGGCGCCTCGGCCTGCATCATGGCGACCAGGTCGGCGCAGGCCAGGCGCGTGTAGAGGCCTTTCGCGGCGGCCTTCTCGAGCATCTTGGGCGCGAGGTCGACGCCCACCAGCTGCCGCGCGAAGGGCGCGATGGCCTGCCCGACCAGGCCCGTGCCGCAACCCAGGTCCAGCACGCGCCATTTGTCCGGGGGCGGCGGGCAGGCGCGTGTCAGCAGCGCGGTCAACTCGGCGGGCACGTGGTAATGCAGCGTCTCCTGCAAATGCGCGTCGAAGGTCCCGGCGTAGTTGTTGAACACGCCCACGACGTACTGCTCGGGCGCGCGCCGCGTCTGTTCGCCGGACAGCGCGGCCACGTGGTGCGCGGTCTCCTGGTCGTCGGGCGTGAGCCGCAGCTTCTTGCGGTAGCTGTCCAGCGCCTCGTCCACCTTGCCTTGTTCGCGCAGCGCGGCGCCCAGGTTGCCGAGCGCGTCGGCGTAGTCCGGCTTGAGGGCCAGGGCCTGCCGGTAGCAGCCGATGGCATGGTCGATGCGGCCCAGGTCCTTGAGCGTGACGCCCAGGTTGTTGAAGGCCTCGTGGTCATGCGGCGACAGCATCACGGCCTTTTGCATGGGCTCCAGCGACGCCTGCACATGCCCCAGTGTCTTCAAGGTGGCGCCCAACACCTTCCAGCCCAGCACATGTTTGGGGAAGCGCGCTGTGAAATCGCGCGCCACGGCCAGGGCCTCGCTCAACTGGCCGCTCGTGTACAGCGAGACCAGCATGGCGCGTTCCAGCTGGGTGGGATCATTGGCTTTGATCGAGGCGGCAGGCTTGGCCATAAGAGGAGACTTCATCATGAGGCGGTCACGCATCATAGTGACGCGGGATTCGGGCCAGGTTCGGGCGTGTGCAATGAATCGTAACCAGGGGCGCCCGCGTCCACCCCGCGAGTCGGGTGTCGAGGGCGTCAAAGAACGGCAAAGGGCAAAAAGCCCGTGGGTTTTAAGCGTAGTCCCGTACACGCCCGAGGGTACCTTGTGCGATAGTGAAGGCGTGGGTTGAGTCGCCCCCGGCTCGATCCGGTTCGCTGACCAGGAGGACCCCATGCGCTTATTGGACGAGATGCTCGCTCTGAACTTGCTGACACCCGAACAGCACTTCGAAATCGGCGCCTGGGTCAGCCATTCCAAGACGCCCGACAAGATCATGCAGATGCCCGCCCACCTCTGGCGCGCGCTCGAGATGGCCAGCCTGCTGATGGACTTCGATGCGCAGCCCGGCGGCCCGGTTCACTGAGCCCCCGCACGGATGATGCATGCACGCATGGCGCGTGGTCGGGTGATGGCGGCGTGCGTGCTCTGCATGCATGTCGCGCTGCACACGGCCGCTTTGGCCAAGGAGCCCGCCAACGCCGCGGCCGGCACGGCGGGCAACTGGGCGCTCTCGCCGGACGGCAGCGAGGTGATCGACGTGCGCGCCGGGCAGGCCTGGCCGCGCTGCGTCGAAGGCATGCAATGGACGGGCAAGACCTGCCAGGGCGAGCCCACTTTGCTGACGCACAAGGAGGCCCTGAGCCTCGTGTCGGCGCGGCGCAAGGCCGACGGCCGCGACTGGCGCCTGCCGCGCGTCACCGACCTGCGGCGCCTGGTGAGCGAGACCAGGGCCTCGCGCGGCCAGTACGCCAGGCTGTTTCCCGCCGCGCCGGCCGACTGGTACTGGGCGAGCACGGCCAATGTCGACACCGCCTCCAAAGAGGTCAACCCCTACAACTACGGTAACGTCATGAACGCGCGCAACGGCACGGGCGGCGCCAACCGCATGGCCTTCCTGCACGGCTGGGCGGTGAACATGGACACGGGCGAGGCCGACGGCGAGGTGTCCCGGCGCAGCAAGCTGCCCGTGCGCCTGGTCAGAATGGAATCGGCTCGCCGTTGACGTTCCAGGGCGTGCCGAACTTGTCGACCAGCATGCCCCACTGCCTGGCCCAGAACGCCGGCTGCATGGGCATGGTGACGTGGCCGCCCTCGGCCAACGCCGCGAACACCTGCTGGGCCAGGTCGGTGGTCTCGTAGTCGATGGTCATCGACACGCCCTTGATGCCGTCATAGGGCATGTTGGCCGGGCAATCGCCGCCATAGATCGTGCCGCCACCGGGCAGGACCAGGCGCGCATGGATGATGCGGTGCGCGAACGCCTTCGGCATCTGGTCGGCCATGGGCGAATCGGCGCCGCTCATGAGCACCTCGAGCTTGCCGCGCAGGGCTTGCTCATAGAAGCGGAAGGCGTCGGCGCAGTTGCCGTTGAATGACAGGTAGGCGATGGCTTGGGTCATGGTGGGTCCTCTCGTGGCGGTGAAGGCGGGCCACACGCATTGCGGCCGCTCTCACACACGACGAACGGGCATGACCCGGATCGACATCAGCTCGCGTAGCGCTTCTGCGGCTCGGCCAAGGGCGCGTCGGGGCGCGCCACCTTGCGGGGCTTGCTGAACGCCATCGTGCCGTCTTCCAGCGTGCCGTTGTGCAGCTGTTCGCGGTCCAGCGCGTAGTTCTGATAGAGCTTCCAGGGGGCGCGGTCGGCGCCCTTGGGCAGGGTCGCGGCGGCGCGGGCCACGTAGCCCGAGCTCATCTCGAGCAGCAAGGTTTCCTTGATGTCCGGATCGGTGCGGCGCGGCATGGCGATGCGCGTGCCGGTCTTGTCCATGTGCTTGAGCAGGCGGCACACGTACTCGGCGATCAGGTCGGCCTTGAGCGTCCACGAGGCGTTGGTGTAGCCCAGCGCGTTCGAGAAGTTGGGCAGGTCGCTGAACATCAGGCCCTTGTACGAGATGCGCTTGCTCATGTCCACGGCCTCGCCGTCGACCGTCATGTTCATGCCGCCGAACAGGCGCAGGTTCAGGCCCGTGGCCGTCACGATGATGTCGGCCTCGAGCGTCTGGCCGGACTTGAGCAGGATGCCCTTGTCGACGAAACGGTCGATGTGGTCGGTCACGACCGAGGCCTTGCCCTTTTTCAGCACCCGGAACAGGTCGCCATTGGGCACGGCGCACAGGCGCTGGTCCCAGGGGTTGTAGGGCGGCGTGAAGTGCTTCATGTCGAAGTTCGGGCCGACCTGCACCTTCACCTGCTTGAGCAGCAGCTTGCGCATGAAGTTCGGGAAGCGGCGCGACAGCTTGAAGATGGACTGCGTGATGAAGTTGTTGCGCGCGCGGCTGATGTTGTAGACCGTCATGTCCGGCAGGAACTTCAGCAGCAGGCGCACCATCGGGTCGAACTGCGGCACCGAGATCACATAGCTGGGCGTGCGCTGCAGCATGGTCACGTGCTGGGCCTTGTCCGTCATCGAGGGGATCAGCGTGATGGCCGTCGCGCCCGAACCGATCACGACCACGCGCTTGCCGCTGTAGTCGAAGTTCTCGGGCCAGAACTGCGGGTGGATGACCTGGCCCTTGAAGTCGTCACGGCCCTTGAACTCGGGCGTGAAGCCTTCTTCGTAGTTGTAGTAGCCCGAGCACATCATCAGCCAGTTGCAGCTCAGCTGCACGGTCTCGCCGGACTTCTTCTGGATCTGCAGCGTCCAGGTGGCGGTCTCGCTGGACCAGTCGGCCTGCACGACCTTGTGGCCGAAGCGGATCTTCTGCTGGAAGCCGCCGTCGCGGGCCGTTTCCTGGATGTAGTTGCGGATGCGGTCGCCGTCGGCGATGACCTTGGGCTCGGTCCAGGGCTTGAAGTTGTAGCCCAGGGTGTACATGTCCGAGTCGGAGCGGATGCCGGGGTAGCGGAACAGGTCCCAGGTGCCGCCGATGGTGTCGCGGCCTTCCAGGATGGCGAAGGTCTTGTCAGGACACTGATTGCGCAGATGCTGGGCGGCACCGATGCCGGACAGGCCGGCGCCCACGATCAAGACGTCGAAGTGTTCTGCCATGTTTTTGTCTCCTGCTGGTCCTGCAAAAAGGTCGGCGCGTCGCGGGATCGCACGGGGTGGATAGAGCGACATCAAGGTGACGCAATGTATATCTGGAAAGGCGCATTGTCAAATGGGGTTCCTGTGCGAACGGCGTTTTGTCGCATGCGAAACCTTGGTGGCAACCCTTGTTTTTTCGTGGAAGAAAAAAAGCGCCACCCGATCGGGATGGCGCCTGCCTGAAAGGTGAGGGTTTCTCAGAGGTTGTGGAAGCCCTGGCCGTCGACTTCGACCCGCGTTCCGGGGGCTGGCTCGGTCTGTTGCGTGAAGGTTCGCACACTGCCGTCGTCCATGCGCACATTGACCTCGTAGACGGTCACGGTGCGGGTGCGTTTTTCGACTTCGTTGCCCGCGAAGCCGCCGCCGATGGCGCCCAGCACGGTCATGGCGGTGCGGCCATTGCCTTTGCCCATCTGGTTGCCGGCGAGGCCGCCCAGCACGCCGCCGGCCACGGCGCCCAGGCCGGAGCCTTGCGCGCGCTGCTGCTGCACGGCGCGCACGGACTCGATCACGCCACAGGTGGCGCAGACCGGCGCGGCGGGGCGGGCCTGCACTTCAGTGGGCATGGGGGTCGTGGCTTGTTCGTTGGAGGACGCTTCCTGGCGGACGGCCTCGTGCTTGTGCTTGGTGTGCGATGCCGTTCTGACGGGTGCTTCGACCACGGGCGCAGGCTGGGGCACGGCGGCGGCAGGCGCGGAAGCTGGCAGCGCGGCCGTCGTGGCGGGCTGCGAGGCCGATTGCATCAGCGCCTGGGGGTTGTTGGCGTCGGCGGCGGGAGCGGGCGGGCTCGAGGGTGCGCGCAGCATCACGCCGGCGGCGAGGCCCAGGCCGACCAGTGCGACGCCACCCCCGGCGATCAAGGCGTTGCGGGGGATCTTGACGTGAACGGTATCGGACTTTTGGACTTCAGACATTTGTATTCTCCTGGCACATGAAAAGGCACACTGCCTCAACGCACGAGCATGCCCGGCGGATGGCCGCTTCGGGCGTCAAAATGTAACAAAAGCGCGGCCAGGCGCCAGGCCGGATCCCTCGGTTCAGGGGAAGGCGGGCATGTGGGGCTCGTGGCCTTCGAAGTGCGCCTCCGGGTGCCGGGCCCGCAGCAGGCCCTCGATTTCGGGCACGCGGCCGTGCGGCACGTCGGCCATCAGCAGGATCTGGCCGCTGGCCAGGTCGGCCTTGAAGCGCGCCAGCCGCCGGCTGGGGATCGAGATGCCGATCATGCTGGCCGACCAGGCGCCGAACAGGGCGCCGGCGCCGGCCATCGCGCCGACGAGCGCGGGCTTGCTGGCCTCGTCGAGCAGGGGCGAGACGGCGAAGGCCGCGCCCGCCGCCGCGCCGAGCATGGCGCCCAGGCACAGGCCGCGCTGGGCGGCGCTGACCAGGTCGGACGACTGCAGCGCGCTGGCGGCATGCAGGTCGCCCAGATCGATGCGGTCGTCGGCCAGGAAGTGCATGTGGCGTCGTTCGATGCAGGCCAGGAGCAGGTCGTCCCGGGTGCGCCGGGCGCTGGAGAGATCGGGCAGGAGCCAGTAGATGCGGTGGCGCATGGTGTCCTCCGAGCGGCGCCGTGGATGAGGCGCCCCAGCGTTGTTCTACGCCTGGGGCGCCCACGGGGCAAGCGCCATCCCTTTTGTCCGCATGGGTGAGCGGTTGGATGGCACGTGCCGTGGCGGCCGGGATCAGTTGCTGACGGGCGCGGGCGGCGAGACGGTGAACTTGTAGGTCTGCCCGTTGCCCGACATCAGCGTGCTCAGGATGGCCGAGATGATGCAGCCTTTGATCTGCGGGAAGGCGGTCGTGCCCGCGAAGGTCAGGTTGCCGTTGCCCAGCGAGGCCACGGGGCCGTCGAAGTCGATCGGGAAGCTCACGGGCGTGACGGTCTTGCACTCGCCGAAGGGGATGCCGAAGATCGAGGCCACGGTGATGTTGACCGGCGCCGTGCCGTGCACGTGCAGGAGGCCGCCGCTGTCGACGGCCGAGGTACCGCTCACGTCGCCGGCGGGCGTGATCTTCAGTCCCACGGACAAGGGCAGGCCGATCAGCTTGATCGTGCTCTTGAAGTCGGGGATGTTGAGCTGGCCCTTGAGCGTCTTGGCCGTGACGTCGGCCGTGGCGGTCAGCGTGGAGTCGGGGGGCATGGTCACGGTCTGGCCCAGGGTCCTGAGGCCGACAGATGCATCGAGCTTCCACTTGTCGAGCGTGACCACGAAGTTGCCGCCGCCCGGGTTGGCCGTGGGCTGCGGATCGGGCTTGGCCGTGTTGCAGGTGTTGGGCGCGGGCTTGCCGGCCAGGCGGTCGGCCATCCAGGCCAGGATGGTCGTGGCCGACTGCGTCATGGTCACGATGTGTTCGCTGGGGTAGAGGTCGAACGCGACGACCGTGCCTTTGGCGCAGTAGGCTTTCTTGAGGGCGTAGTCCTGGTCGAGCGGGATGATCTCGTCGGCCTGGCCGTGGAAGTGGTAGAGCGGCACGGGGATGGGCTTGCTGCCCAGGTTCTGCGCGCGCAGGGTCTCGTCGACGGCGGGCACGCCCAGGATGTCGTCGAGCGTCGTGTTGGCCGGGTCGTTGGTGAAGGAGGCGAGGGTCTTGTCGGGGATGTCGAACAGGGCTTCGAACAGGCACTGGCCCTGCAGGCGGGTCATGGCGGCCTTGCCGTCGGCGCTGGCCAGCAGGTTGAAGTTGCGGCCGATGGTGTTGGGGTACTGCGCGCCCAGGCCCGAGACGGCCGAGGCCAGGAAGGGGAAGCCGAGGTTGCCGTCGAGGTTGTGCGCCACGCGGTTGAAGTCGGCCGGGATGCCGCCGGCGGCCACGCCGACGACCTGCGGCAGCAGATCGGGCGCATAGCCGGGCAGGAGTTCGCCGGCCCAGGCGGCGGTCTGGCCGCCTTGCGAGAAGCCCCAGATGCCGATCTTGGAGGCGGACGTGAAGCCCACGGTCGGGATGCTCAGTGCGGCGCGCACCAGGTCGAGCGAGGCCTGGCCTTGCGATTTGCCGGCCAGGAAGGTCGAGCGCTGGCCGTTGAGGTAACCGGCGTAGTCGGGGGCGAGCACGGCGTAGCCAGCCTTGAGCGCGGCGACGATGTTGGGCGCTTCGTAGTCGGTGCCGGCCTCGAACTGGCGCGAGGGCGCGCAGCCGTTGGCCAGGCCGTGCGTGCCGATGGCGTAGAGCATCACGGGGCGCGGGCCGCTGCCTGCCCAGGGCGTGGTCGGCACGATCACGGTGCCGGAGACCGCGTTGGCCTTGTCCAGCGAATCGGTCGATTGGTAGATGACGTTCCAGGCGTGGGTGGCCGGGGCGTCCGCGCCGAGCTTGACGGTGGTGGCGCGGTACTGGATCAGGTCGCCCGGCTTGCCCGTGGGCGCGTTGGCCGGCGGGTTGTAGAAACTGTTGTCGGACGGGCCGACGGCGGGCGCGGCCCAGGCGGCGGAAACCGCCAGGGTCAAGGCGGCCAGGGCCAGTGCGGGGTGGCGAAGCGGTGTGGGTTGGGTGTGCATGGTCTCTCCGGGTGTCGTTGGTGGGTGGTGAAAGAGAGCAAAGGTTTGCTCGGGGTAGGGAACGGGTCGAACTGGAAAGCGGGGACGAGTGCGGCCACGCGAGGCCATTCACGGGGAATGGACGCGGAGGAATGAACGCGGGGGAAGGCCGCAGGTGTCAGGGAAGGGGGCTGCGCGGCGGGGTCACCCGCTCAGCCCCGTTTGTTCACGGCACCGCGTTGGGCACCTCGTGCAGGCGCCCCGAATGGGTCGTGATGTAGACGCTGCTGGCCGCATAGCCGTTGCCGCTCTGGCCGACGGCCACGGCGCTGGGCAGGCTCAGGCCCTTGGTCAGCAGGCACATCTGGCCGCCGGGCTCGACGCGCCAGATCTCGCCGGCCCAGTAGGCGACGACGTAGAGGCGGCCCTGGCTGTCGACGTCCAGGCCGTCCAGCCAGGTCCAGGTGCGGGCGGGCGGGGCTTCGGCGACGAGCCTGATGGCGCTGGTGGCGCGGTCGATGGCGAAGACCTTGGCGGGCTGCATCTGGTTCACGTAGAGCGTCTTCTGGTCGGGGCTCAGGACCATGCCGTTGCTGTTGAGGGCCAGCCAGCCGCGCTGCACGGTGCCGTCGGGCAGGACGCGGTCCAGGCTCTTGGCCAGGTCGTCCGACGCGTAGAAGGTGCCGTCCTGCGCGCGGACCATGCCGTTGGACATCGACAGGCCTTTGGCGTAGGGCGTGACGGTGCCGGTGTCCAGGTCGACATGGGCGATGCCCGCCAGGCCGAGGCCGGGGATCAGGCCGTTGAGGCTGTTGCCCGTGCCGACGTAGGCCTCGTGCGCATTGACCACGGCGATGCCGCCCGGGCTGGACAGGCCCGTCGCCACCGTGACGGGCGCAGCGGTGGGCGCATCGAGGCGTTTGAGCGCCTTTTGGGTCATGTTCGTGAAGAGCAGGCGCCTGGATGTGTCGAAGGCGATGGACTCCAGCGGGCCTTGCTTCTCCAGCAGCACGCGGGCCGGGCCGACGCCCGGGCAGTCCGGCAAGCCTGAGTCGGAGGCCTGGCTGCAGGTCGTGGCCAGCAGGCTCAGGGCGCCCAGCGCACAGGCGCGCCAGAGGGCGGGAGCACGAAGTCGGTACAGGTTCACGGCGGTCTCCTTTTGATCAAGTGATGTTGAACTACGTGTGTGATTAATTAATCACTGTGGCGTATGCTAATCACAATGCATGTGACGTGTCACGTCCCATCGCAGCCATCCTCGGGTTTGTGCCGGGTGCCTTGTGCGTCAAGCGGTCCGGCGTGCGCCCAACCGGGCTGACCTACACTTCCTGGCTTATGAGTGACCACGCGCCCGATTCCCACACCCTGCCCGCCAGCCTGCGGGCGCACGACGGGCTGGCGCTGCACCTGCACCACTGGCCCGTGGCCGAGCCCAAGGGCGTGGTCCAGTTGAGCCACGGCATGTGCGAGCACCTGGGGCGTTTCGGCGAGCTGGCCGGGGCGCTCAACCAGGCGGGCTGGGCCGTGGCCGGGGTGGACCACCGGGGGCACGGGCGCTCCGAAGGCCCGCGCGGTGTCATCGTGCAGGCCGACGACTACCTGATGGACCAGGCCGTGCTGCACGACGCCCTGAGCCAGACCTACCGCCGCAAGCCGCATGTGATGCTGGGCTACAGCATGGGCGGCGTGATCGCGGGGCGCTTTGGCGCGGCGATGGCGCGGCCCTTGCAATCGGCGCCCTGGGCGCGGCCCATCGATGGCCTGATCATGGCCGCGCCCGCGCTGGAGCCCACGCTGAGCGCGCCGCAGCGCGCGACCTTGTCCGTGCTGGCGCGGCTGGTGCCCGACTTGGCGCTGCCCGTGGCGAACCGGCTCGACTGGACGTCCGGGGAGGCGCAGGTGCTGGACGACATCCGCGCCGACCCGCTCATCCACTACACGCTGACCTCGCGCGTGAGCCAGTTCATGCTGAGTTCGGGGCGGACGGTGTACGAACGCGCGCCGGGCTGGACGGTGCCGACGCTGCTGTTGTATGCGCGCCATGACCGGCTGATCCCGGCCAGGTCGTGCGAGCGCTTTCTGAGCCTGGTGCCGCGTGAGCTGATCGAAGCCCATGTCTACGAGGACATGGAGCACAGCCTGTTCCACGAGGCGTCCCGGGGGCAGGCGCATGCGCACGCGGCGGCGTGGCTGGCGAAGGTGAGCTGAGCGCGATGGCCAGGCAGTCCCGTTCGGCGTCGCAGCCCGCAGGCGATGCCGCGCCCGCCGATCCCCACGTCGAGCCGGCGCAGGCCGACACGCCCACGCGCCTGCTGCAGGCGGCCATGGCCGAGTTCATCGAAGCCGGCTTCGCGGGCACCGACACCAACCGCATCGCGCGCCGGGCGGGCTTCGCGCCGCAGACTTTCTACCGCTGGTTCGCCGACAAGACGGCCATCCTGATCGAGGTCTTGCGGGTGTGGGAAGAGGTCGAGCGGGCGGTCGTGCAGTCGCTGTTCGAGGCGCGCGACATGTCGCCTTTGGAACTGGCGCAACTGGCCGAGGCCTGCGTCGAGAACATCCGCCCCTTCCTGACGTTCAGGCGCAACCTGCGCACGGTGGCCAGCACGCACGCCGAGATACGCGCGGCCCGGGCCGCGGGGCGCCAGCGCCTGCTGGACCGGCTCGCGCAGTGGAACCCGCGGCGCGGCAGGGACGAGTTGGCGGCCCTGCTCGTGCAGTTCGAGCAACTGTGCGAAGTGGTGGCCGAAGGCGAGTTCGAAGACCTCGGCGCGTCGGACGACGTGGCGATGGCGACCCTGGCCGGGCTGATCGAATCGATGCGCGGCTGAGCCTCGTTCAGAAGAAGGCCTGGATGCCCGTCTGCGCGCGGCCCAGGATCAGCGCGTGCACATCGTGCGTGCCCTCGTAGGTGTTGACCACTTCGAGGTTGACCAGGTGGCGGGCCACGCCGAACTCGTCGCTGATGCCGTTGCCGCCCATCATGTCGCGCGCCATGCGGGCGATGTCCAGCGCCTTGCCGCAGTTGTTGCGCTTCATGATCGAGGTGATCTCGACGGCGGCCTTGCCTTCGTCCTTCAGGCGGCCCAGGCGCAGGCTGCCTTGCAGGCCCAGCGCGATCTCGGTCTGCATGTCGGCGAGCTTCTTCTGGATGAGCTGGTTGGCGGCCAGCGGGCGGCCGAACTGCTGGCGATCGAGCGTGTACTGGCGTGCGCGCAGCCAGCAGTCTTCGGCGGCGCCCATCGCGCCCCACGAGATGCCGTAGCGCGCCGAGTTCAGGCAGGTGAAGGGGCCTTTGAGGCCGCGCACCTCGGGGAAGGCGTTCTCTTCGGGCACGAAGACCTCGTCCATCACGATCTCGCCCGTGATGGACGCACGCAGGCCGACCTTGCCATGGATGGCCGGTGCGCTCAGGCCCTTGAAGCCCTTCTCGAGCACAAAGCCGCGGATGTCGTCCTTGCCGTCTTCATCGAGCTTGGCCCAGACCACGAACACATCGGCGATCGGCGAGTTGCTGATCCACATCTTGTTGCCGCGCAAGGTGTAGCCGCCATCGACCTTCGTGGCGCGCGTGAGCATGCCGGCCGGGTCGGAGCCGTGGTTGGGCTCGGTCAGGCCGAAGCAGCCGATGTACTCGCCGCTGGCCAGCTTGGGCAGGTACTTGCGCTTGGTGGCCTCGTTGCCGAACGCGTTGATCGGGACCATGACGAGCGAGGACTGCACGCTCATCATCGAGCGGTAGCCCGAGTCCACGCGCTCGACTTCGCGCGCGATGAGGCCGTAGCTCACGTAGTTCAGGCCCGCGCCGCCGTATTCGGTGGGGATGGTGGCGCCGAGCAGGCCCAGTTCGCCCATCTCGCGGAAGATGGCCGGGTCGGTCTGTTCGTTGCGGAAAGCCTGCGTGACGCGCGGCAGGAGCTTGCCTTGCGCATAGCTGCGGGCGGCGTCCTTGATCATGCGTTCTTCCTGCGTGAGCTGGTCGTCCAGCAGCAGGGGGTCGGCCCAGTTGAAGGTGGCGTGTGCGGTGCTCATGTCGGTCTTTCTTCGGTGCGGTGTGCTTGTTCTTGCAGTGCGCGCCACTGGATCTTGCCAGTGCCCGAGCGCGGCAGGCTGCCTGCGAACTGCACGATGCGCGGGCTTTTGTAGGCGGCCATGCGGGTGTGGGCCCAGTCGATGATGTCCTGCGCGCTGACCTGGTCGTGTTGACCGGGCTTGAGCACGACGACGGCCTTGACGGTCTCGCCACGTTTGGCATCGGGCGCGGCGATCACGCAGACCTCGTGGATGGCGGGGTGGTGGTACATCAGGGCTTCGACCTCGGCGGGCCAGACCTTGAAGCCCGAGGCGTTGATCATGCGCTTGAGGCGGTCGACCATGAAGAAGTAGCCGTGCTCATCGACGCGGGCCAGGTCGCCTGTGCGCAGGAAGCGCTTGCCATCGAGCGTGATGAAGGCTTCGCCATCGGCCTGCGGGTTGCGCCAGTAGCCTTGCATGACCTGCGGGCCGTGCACGATGATTTCGCCGACTTCGTTGGCGGGCAGTTCGGCCAGTGTGTCCGGGTCGATCACGCGGGCGTCGACGTCGAAGATGGGGATGCCCAGGCACTGCGGCATGGGCCGCTGCACGGGGTTGACGTGCGTGGCGGCCATGGTCTCGGACATGCCGTAGCCTTCGATGTAATCGAGGCCCGTCAGGCTTTTGAGCTTGGCCGCGATGGCTTCGGGCATGGCCGCACCGCCGCCGCCGATGCTGGTCAGGCTGCTGAGATCGAACTCGGCGATGCGCGGGTGGCTGAGCATGTCGACGACCATCGGCGAGATCATCTGCGCGCCCGTGACCTGGTAGCGCGCGATGCATTGCAGCGCGACGTCGCGATCCCAGCGCGGCACGAGCACGGCGGTCGCGCCCTGGAACAGCGTGCCGTTCATCGCGTTCTGCATGCCCGTGACATGAAAGAAGGGCAGCACGGCCAGCTGCACCGCATCGGGCGGACTGCCCAGCCACACGGCGCGCGCCACCGTGTTGTACATGACGCTGCGGTGCGTGTGCATGCAGCCCTTCGGGTGCGCGGTCGTGCCCGATGTGTAGGGCAGCACGGCGAGGTCGTCGGGGCCGGCTTGCAGGGGGCCGGGCTGCAGATGGGCGTGCAGGGCTTGTGACCAGGCGATGGCGCCTGCGTCGTGCAGCGCCTGGTGCGGTGCGGCGATGAAGTCGGGCACGCGCAGGTCGGTGGGCTGCTCGAGGTAGTCGCTGTACGTGGCGACGATGGCGTGCCGCAGGCCTTGTCCGCCTGGTCCTGCATGTGCGCCTGCTTGCAGCAGTGGCTGCAGTTGTGGATACAGCTCCTGCGACACGAAGGCGACATGCGCCTGCGCATCGGCGATGTAGTGGCGCAGCTCCTCGCGCAGGTTCATCGGGTTGACGGGCACGACGACCGCATCGGCCCGCAGGATGGCGTAGTAGGCCAGCGCGAACTGGGGGCTGTTCTGCATGTAGAGCAGCACGCGGTCGCCCTTTTGCACGCCGCACACCTGCTGCAGGTAGCCCGCGAGGCGCTCGCTCTCGTCCTTGAAGCGCGCGTAGCTGATCGGCGTGTCGTAGAACACCAGGTAGGGCTTGTCGGGGCTGCGCGCGCTCGCTACCTCGACGTTGCGGTAGAGGTGCGTGGCGGGCAGGGCCAGGTGCCGGGGCAGGCCGGGCGGCCAGTGGGCGAGGTGGCGGTCTGACATGGCGCTGTGCGGTGCTTGGCTTGCGCGACTCAGGCCTGGCCCAGGGCGATGAAGCGGGCCAGGTGGTGGTCTTCGTCGCCGAGCTGGTGGTCGATCATGACCAGGCGCTTGGCGTAGTGGGCCAGCGGCAGCTCCCAGGTCATGCCGATGCCGCCGTGCAGCTGGATGCACTCTTCGGCCAAGCGCGTGCCGATGCGGCCGATGCTGTACTTGGCGGCCGACAGGGCCCGCTCGCGCGTGAGGCGGTCGGCATCCAGCGCAGCGGCTGCGTTGATCACGGCCGAGCGCGCCTGCTCGATCTCCAGCAGCAGGTCGGCCATGCGGTGCTGCAGCGCCTGGAAGCTGCCGATGGGCGCGCCGAACTGCTTGCGCGTTTGCAGGTATTCGATGGTCGATTGCCTGGCCACTTCCATGGCGCCCAGCGCCTCGGCGCACAAGGCCAGCACGCCGCGGCCGATGGCGTGCTCCAGCGTGGCCAGGCCCTGGCCTTCGGTGCCCAGCAGGGCGCTGGCGGGCAGCGTGGTCTGCTTGAAGAACACGTCGGCGGCGCGGCCGCCGTCGATCGTGGGATAGCTGCGCGTGCGCAAGCCCGGCGCATCGGCGGGCACGACGAACAGCGAGATGCCCTGTTCGTCGTCCACCTGGCCCGATGTGCGCGCCGACACGATCAGCACCTGCGCCTGGTCGCCCACGGGCACGACGGCCTTGTGGCCATCGATCACCCAGTGCTCGCCCTGGCGCTTGGCTGTGGTCTGCACACGCGCCATCTCGTAATGGGACTCGGGCTCGCCATGCGCGAGGGTCGTGACCACGGCGCCATCGATGATGTCGGGCAGCAAGGCCTGTTGCGCTGCGTTGCCCGCCTGCACAAGCGCGCTGCCCGCCAGGATGGCCGATGCGAGGAAGGGCTCGACCACCAGGCCCCTGCCCAAAGCCTCGAACACGACGGCGATGTCGAAGCCCGCGCCGCCGTAGCCGCCATGCGCTTCGTCGAACAAGGCGCCGATCACGCCCAGCTCGGCGAACTGCGCCCAGCGCTGCGTGCTGAAGCCTTTGGGCGAGGCGGCGATGGCCATGCGCGTGGCGAAATCGTATTGCTCGGCCACATAGCGGCCGAGCGTGTCGGCGAGCATGCGGCGGTCTTCGGTGTGCGTGAAGTTCATGTCGTCGTCCTCACAGTCCGAGGATCATCTTGGCGATGATGTTCTTCTGGATCTCGTTGGAGCCGCCGAAGATCGACAGCTTGCGGTTGTTGAAGTACTGGGCCGATGCATAGGCGGCCTCGGGCTGGCCGAGGGCTTCGTCGCTGTCGCCCTCTTCCAGCGCTTCATGCACGAAGGGCAGGGCATAAGGGCCCATGGCGCGGCGCGTGAGCGCGTTCAGCTCCTGGCGGATCTCCGTGCCCTTGATCTTGAGCATCGAGCTTTCGGCGCCGGGCACGCCGCCACCGGCCACGGCCGCGATCACGCGCAGGTTCGTGGTCTTCATGTTCTCCAGGTCGATTTCGACCTTGGCCATGCGCGCCGCGAACAGCGGGTCTTGCGACAAGGGCTTGCCGTTCTTCTTGACGCGGCTGGCCACTTGCTTGAGCCGCGCCATCGCGGCCACGGAGAAGCCCACCCCCGCGATGTTCGTGCGCTCGTAGGTCAGCAGGTACTTGGCGCAGGTCCAGCCCTTGTTCTCTTCGCCCACGAGGTTCTCCGCAGGCACCTTCACATCGGTGAAGAAGACCTCGTTGACCTCGTGTTCGCCATCGAGCGTGACGATGGGGCGCACCTCGATGCCCGGCGTCTTCATGTCGATCAGCAGGAAGCTGATGCCCGCTTGCTGCTTGGCCTCGCGGTTGGTGCGCACCAGGCAGAAGATCATGTTGGCGTGGTGACCGAGCGTGGTCCAGGTTTTCTGGCCGTTGACGATGTAGTGGTCGCCTTGCAGCACTGCCGTCGTTTTGACGGAAGCCAGGTCAGAGCCCGCACCCGGTTCGGAGTAGCCCTGGCACCACCAGTCCATGCCGCTCAGGATGCGCGGCAGCCAGTGGCGTTTCTGCGCCTCGTTGCCGTACTTGATCAGCACGGGCCCGAGCATGTTGACGCCGAAGGGCACGATGCGTGGCGTATAGGCCAATGCGCACTCGTGCTCGAAGATGAACTTCTGCACGGCGTTCCAGCCCGGTCCGCCGTACTGCGCGGGCCAGTGGTTGGCCAGCCAGCCTTGCGCGTTGAGGATGGCGTGCCATGCCTCGTGATCGGCCTTGCTCAGGTGGATGCCGTGGCGCACCTTGTCGGTCAGGTGCCTGGGCACCTTCGTGGCGAGGAAGTCGAGCACCTCGTTGCGGAAGGCCTGTTCTTGCGGTGTGAAGCTCAAGTCCATGGTGTGTTGTCCTTGATGTGTCAATGCAATATCAGTAGATCTCGAACAGGCCCGCCGCGCCCATGCCGCCCGCGATGCACATCGTGACCACGGCGTACTTGGCATCGCGGCGACGGCGGCCTTCGAGCAGCACATGGCCCACCAGCCGCGCGCCCGTCATGCCGAAAGGGTGGCCGATCGAGATGGCGCCGCCATTGACGTTCAAACGCTCTTCAGGGATGCCCAGCTTTTGCTGGCAGTAGATCGATTGCGACGCGAAGGCCTCGTTCAATTCCCACAGGTCGATGTCTTCGACCTTCAAGCCGTGGCGCGCCAGCAGCTTGGGCACGGCGAACACAGGGCCGATGCCCATTTCATCGGGCTCGCAGCCATGCACGGCCATGCCGCGGAACGCGCCCAGCGGCTGCAGGCCCAAACGCTCGGCCTCCTTGCGCTCCATCAGCACGCAGGCCGATGCGCCGTCCGACAGCTGCGAGGCATTGCCGGCGGTGATGAACTCGTCGGGGCCGCGCACGGGTGCCAACTTGGCCAGCGACTCGTACGAGGTGCCGGGCCGGTTGCAGGTGTCATGATCGACCGTGGCTTCATGGCGCGTGACCGCTTTCGTGTCCTTGTCGACCACGGCCATCGTGGTCGTGATGGGCACGATCTCGTCCTTGTATCGACCGGCTTCCTGCGCCTCGGCGGTCTTGCGCTGGCTCTCGACCGAGAAGCGGTCCTGCGCTTCACGGCTGATGCCGTGGCGGCGCGCCACGATGTCGGCCGTCTCGATCATGGCCATGTAGAGCGCGGGCTTGTGCAGGGCTATCCATGGGTCCATGCCCGAGTCGCCGTCTTCGCGCGTCTTGATGCCCGAGATGCTCTCGACGCCGCCGGCGATCATGGCCGGCGCGCCGTCCACGATGATGCGGCTGGCGGCCATCGCGATGGCTTGCAGGCCCGATGCGCAGAAGCGGTTGACCGTCGTGCCCGCGATGCCGATGGGCAGGCCGCTGCGGATGATGCTCTGGCGCGCGATGTTGCGGCCGGTCGTGCCTTCGGGGTAGCCGCAGCCCAGGATGGCGTCTTCGATGAGGCCCGGGTCGATGCCTGCGCGCTCGACGGCGGCCTTCACGGCGAACGAGGCCAGTGTGGCGCCCGGCGTGATGTTGAGCTCGCCCCGGTGCGACTTGGTCAGCGGGGTGCGGGCGGTGGACACGATGACGGCTTCACGCATTGTTTTGTCTCCTCGGTGAATGTTCAAACATCAGGCTTTGTTCAGGCTCTCGAAATCGCGGCCTTCTTCGACCAGCTTGACGAGCAATGCAGACGGCTGCCAAAAAAGCGGATCGCGCTTGGCGAATTCGCGGATGTCGGCCAGCACCTGCGGCAGCCCGACCATGTCGGCGTACTTCATCGGGCCGCCGCGCCAGCGCGGGAAGCCATAGCCATGCACGAGCGTCACGTCCACATCGAGCGGGCGCAGCGCGATGCCTTCTTCGACGACCTTCGCGCCTTCGTTGACCATCGCGGCGAGGTAGCGGCGCTGCAGCGCATCGGCGGTGAAGGCGCGCGGCGTGATGCCCGCCTTGGCGCGCTCCGCTTCGACGATGGCCATCACTTCCGAATCGGGCTTGCCGGTGCGCGCGCCATCGGCATACAGGTACCAGCCGCGCGATGTCTTCTGGCCGAACCAGCCGCGCTCGCACAATGTGTCGGCGATGTGCACATAGCGCGCACGCGGGTCGCGCGTGGCGGCACGGCGCTTGCGCGTGGCCCAGCCGATGTCGCCGCCGGCCAGGTCCGACACCTCGTAAGGCCCCATCGGGTAACCGAAGGCCCGCGCCATCTGATCGATCTCGTAAGGCGATGCGCCGTCTTCCATCATGTGGTCGGCGGCCGTGCGGTAAGTGGCCAGGATGCGGTTGCCGATGAAGCCGTCGCACACGCCCGCGCGCACGGGCACCTTCTTGAGCAGGCGCGCCAGCTCGAAGCCCGTGGCCACGACATCGGCGCTGACCTTGGCGGGCACGACGATCTCGAGCAGCTTCATGATGTTGGCCGGCGAGAAGAAGTGCAGGCCGACCACGTCTTCAGGCCGCGAGATGCTCGCCGCGATCTCGTCGACATCGAGGTAGGACGTGTTCGTGGCCAGCACGGCGCCGGGCTTGCAGACCTTGTCGAGCTGCGCGAACACCGCGTGCTTGACGGCCATCTCTTCGAACACGGCCTCGATCACCATGTCGGCCTGCGACAGGCTCGCGTAGTCGGTGCTGCCAATGAAGCGCGCCATGACATCGGCCTTGCCCTCGGATGTCAGGCGCCCCTTGGCGACCAGGCCGTCGTAGACCTTCTCGACGCGTGCCTGGCCTTGGGCCACGGCGGCATCGTCGCGCTCGATCATGGTCACGCGCAGGCCCGCATCGAGCAAAGCCACGGCGATGCCCGCGCCCATCGTGCCGCCGCCGATCACGCCCACCTGCTCGATAACGCGCGGCCTGGCCGACTTCGTCTCGGGCGCCTTGAGCACCTCGCGCTCGGCGAAGAAGGCGTGGATCAGGCCCGCGCGCTGCGGGCTGGCCAGGCATTGCGCGAACAAGGCGCGCTCCGTGCGCAAGCCTTCATCGAAGGATTGGTCCAATGCGGCCTGCACGCAGTCGACGATCTTGGCGGGCGAGAACAGGCCTTGCTTCTTGCGCACGCCAGCCCGCGCGGCATCGATGGCGGCTTGCTGCGCGGCACGGTCCGCCAAAACCGCGCTTTGATCACGCGTGCGGCGAACAGGCGCGCCCGTGGCCAGCAGGTGGCGCACATGAGCCAGGCCTTCCGCTTGCGCATCGGCACTCGTGGCCACATGGTCGATCAGGCCCATGCGCAAGGCCTCTTGCGCGCCGATGTGGCGGCCGCTGAGCATGAGGTCGAGCGCGGCCTCGGCGCCCACGAGGCGCGGCGCACGCTGCGTGCCGCCCGCGCCGGGCAGCAGCCCCAGTTGCACTTCGGGCAGGCCCAGCTTGGCCGAGGCCGTGGCCACGCGGTAATGCGCCGACATCGCCACTTCCAGGCCGCCGCCCAGCGCGGCCCCATGGATGGCCGCGACAACGGGCTTGTCGCAGGCCTCGATGGCGTTGCACACATCGGGCAGCGCGGGCGCCTGCGGCGGCAGCCCGAACTCGCGGATGTCCGCCCCGGCGATGAAGGCCTTGCCCGCGCCCATGATCAGCACGGCATGCACGCCGGCATCGGCCTGGGCTTTGGCGATGGCCGCCTGCAGGCCCTGGCGCACGGCCACGCCCAGCGCATTGACGGGTGGGTTGTCGATGACCAGCAGGGCGATGTGCTCGTGCACCGTGTACTGGACGGCTGGGGCTGCGGCAGAAGCGGTGCTGGCTGAAGACATGGCTGGGCCTGGAGGTCGCAAAACCCCGATTGTTCAAAATAAAGCCCAATTTGACAATCCAATGCTCGATTGACAGACTGTCAAATCGTTTTGAACAATAATGGCCGTTTAACCAAAAAACTCAAGGGAAGCAAAATGGCCGATGCCAACAAGCTGGAGCGCCGCAACGTGGCCTTGCTCACGGGCGCGCAGGCGCTGTTCCAGACCGCTTCGATCATGCTGGTGACGCTGTCCGGCCTGATCGGCCTGAAGCTGGCGCCTGACAAAAGCATGGCGACCTTGCCCGTGGCGGCCATGGTCGTGAGCGCCGCCCTGACCATGATCCCCGCGTCGATGCTGATGCAGCGCCGGGGGCGCAGGCAGGGCTTCCTGGTCGGCACGGCGCTGGGCTGTTGCGCTGGCCTGATCGGCCTGGCGGCCATTGTGTCGCACAGCTTCGCGCTGTTCGTGCTGGCCAACATGTGCGTGGGGGCTTACCAGGGCTTCGCGCAGTACTACCGCTTCGCGGCGTCCGAGGCGGTCCGCGATGCTTTCAAGAGCCGCGCCATCTCATGGGTGATGACGGGGGGCGTGCTGGCGGCCATCGCCGGGCCCGCGTTGGCCAGGTACACGCGCGATGCGGGCAGCGCGCCTTTCGAAGCCTCTTTCGTGGCGATGGCGCTGCTGGCCGTGCTGGCGGGCCTGCTGCTCACGGGCCTGCGCCTGCCCAAGGTGGCGGCGCAGCATGCCGAAGGCCCGGCGCGGCGCTTGAGCGAGATCATGCGCCAGCCGCTGTTCTACACATCGCTGACGGGCTCGGCCGTGGCCTTCGGCGTGATGATCATGGTCATGACGGCCACGCCGCTGGCCATGCAGGGATGCGGCATGGCGCTGGGCGCGTCGGCCAGCGTCATCCAGGCGCACGTGCTGGGCATGTTCGTGCCCTCGTTCTTCACGGGCGCCCTGATCAAGCGCTTCGGCGTGCTGGCCGTGATGGGCGCGGGCGTATTGCTGCTGGCGGCGCACGTGGCCGTCGCGCTCAGCGGCATCGACTTCTACAACTTCTTCAGCGGCCTGATCCTGCTGGGCGTGGGCTGGAACTTCCTCTTCATCGGCTCGACGACGCTGGTGACGCAGGCCTACCGGCCGAGCGAGCGCGCCAAGACGCAGGGCACGCACGACTTCCTCATGTTCGGTGCGGCCAGCGTGGCCTCGTTCTCGGCGGGCAGCCTGCTCAACACCTGGGGCTGGCGCGCGGTGAACCTGTCGGCCTTGCCCTTCCTGGCGCTGGCGGGCATCGCGGTGCTGGCGCAGGCCTGGCGCACGCGGCCCGCGGCCCTCGCCAACGGCGCGCGGGCATGAGCATGGGCGCCGGCGGCATGGACCTGCACGCCTTGACCTTGCTGGTCGAGATCCTCGATGCGGGCAACCTGAGCGAGGCCGCGCGCCGCCTCAAGATGAGCCGCGCCAATGTGAGCTACCACCTCAGTGCCTTCGAGCGCACGGTGGGCCTGCAACTGGTGCGGCGCACGACGCGGCGCATCGAGCCGACCGAGATCGGCCTGCAGCTGTACGAGCATGGCCGCAAGATCCGCAACGAGCTGGAGGCCGCGCGCGAGTCCGTCGCCACGCTCGGCCAAAGTCTGCAAGGCCGCGTGCGTTTGAGCGTGCCCAGCGGCTATGGGCAGATGGTGATGTCGCCGTGGCTCATCGACTTCAAGCGCGCCTACCCTGGCATCGTGCTCGACGTGGCCTTTGAAAACCGCGTGGTCGATCTGCTGCGCGACGAGGTCGACATCGCCGTGCGCGTGATGTCCGGGCCACCCGACAACCTCGTGGCCCGCGACATGGGCCCCGTGCGCTACGTGGCCTGCGCCTCGCGCGCCTATGCCGGTGCGCACGGCCTGCCTGTGCAGCTCGAAGACCTGGGCCGCCTGCCGCTGATCACATCGGGCGTGGTCGGGCGGCAGCTGCGCCTGACGGCCTACCTGCACGGCGAGCGCCACGAGGTGCCGCTGTCGCCCACGCTCACGTCCGAGAACTTCGCCTTCCTGCGCGAAGCCATTCTGGCCGGCCTGGGGCTGGGCCTCGTGCCCGACTACGTGGTGCAGGATGCGGTCGCATCGGGCGAAGTGCTGACCACGCTGGCCGACTGGAAGCTCAGCATCTTCGGCACGCAGATGTTCATGCTCTACATGCCCAACAGGCACCACACCCGCGCGGCCTCGACCTTCATCGAGTTCATGCTGGACAAGGCGCGCGCCGGTGTCTCGCCGGCGGCCTTGCCCAGCGCCTGAGGGCGATCATTTTACGAATCCCGCTCATCGGCCCACATTCCTGGATTCCCCTCGGTTGATGGATGTAAGCAATTGTGATGTCATGGCTTCGGTATCGCATGGCGGTACGCCGGGTATGAGTTGGTTGGACGACGTCGATACCGCTTGGCCCCGGCCTCGAGCCTGGGCAATGTGTGGCCTGTCCCATTAACCAGGAGAGAAAGCCATGACGCAATCCTTGTCTGCGCAAGTGCAGGTCGGAGATGTGCTCTTCATCCACGTGCCCATGAAACCCTTCAAGGAGGTGGCTGCGGCCACGATGTCCTGGGTCAACCATGTGGGCATCGTCGTGGCCACCGATGGCGAGCAGCCTTTGGTGGCCGAGAGCACCTTCCCGCGGTCCTGCTTCACGCCGCTGTCCCGCTTCGTGGCCCGCTCGGAAGGGCGGCGCGTGGCCGTGTCCCGCCTGCACGAGCCGCTGACCGCGGCGCAGCAATGGCAGCTCTATGCGGCCGCGCACAAACGCCTGGGCATCTTGTATGACACGGGCTTCAACCTGCATTCGGGGCGGCAGTTCTGCTCCAAGTTCGTGCGCGAGGTGCTGGCCGAGGCCACGGGGCAGGAGGTGGGCGAGATCGAGTCCTTCACGACCTTGCTCAAGCGCAACCCCGAAGCCCGGCTGGGCTTTTGGAAGGTCTGGTATTTCGGGCGGATCCCCTGGCAGCGCGAGACGGTGACGCCGGTCAGCTTGCTCAACAGCCCGGCGCTCAAGCCGGTGTTCGATGGCCGGGCGCATGCGCGCCGCGTGGGGCATGCGGTGACGTGAAGCAGCGTCCCGCCTGATCAGAGCACCTTCAGCAGCCACGCGTCGAGGGCCCGCACCTCGTCCATGCACAGGGTGTGGTCCATCGGGTAGTCGTGCCACTCGACCTGGTAGCCCAGGCTTTGCAGGTGGTCGCGCGCCAGCTCGCCGCGGCGCATCGGCACGACATCGTCGTACTGGCCATGCGCCATGAAGATGGGTGTGTGCTGGTTGGCGGGCAGGCGCTCGGCCGCGGTCTTGTCGAGCAGAGGCAGGTAGCCTGACAGCGCGACGAGGCCCGCCAGCTTGTGCGGCTGGCGCAGGCCGGTCATCAGCGTCATGGCGCAGCCTTGCGAGAAGCCCATCAGCACGATGCGTTCGGGCGGCATGCCGCGTGCGATCTCGCGCTCGATCAAGGCATCGATGAGGCCGTGCGATTGGCGCAGGCTGGCTTCGTGTTCGCGGCGCGCGTCGTCGTTGGGCAGGATGTCGTACCAGGCGCGCATGCGGTAGCCGCCGTTGATGCTCACGGGCATGACGGGCGCGCTGGGCAGCACGAAGCGCACAGGGCCGATGGCATCGAGGCTGAGCTCGTCGCGCAAGGGCAGGAAGTCGCTGCCGTCGGCGCCCAGGCCGTGCAGGATGATGAGCGTGGCCGTGGCGGGGCCCGGGTCGGGTTCGAGGTCGATGGTGTCGAGCTGCATGGCGAATGCTGAGGCCCTACTGAGGGGAAATCAGTATACGGGGGCGGGTGGCCGCTCAGCATAATTGTTATGCATTGGAGCGATATCTCCGATGGACCGAGTCTCTTCGGGTGTCGTGTGACTTGTTCATCGACAGCCGCTTCACAATCCCGCCCTTCGAGGCGGGATTTTTTTGAGGTCAGCGACCAGGCGGCGTCCCATCGAGCGGCGGCATCAGCACCTCGCCGTCGGGGCCCCATTCGACCTTGGTCAGGCCGGGCTCGAGCTCTTCGAGACGCTTGATCTCGCGGTCCTGCGGCGTGATCTCGCCGCGCTGCGCACGCATGTCGTCGGCCAGGCGGCGCTCTTCGCGGCTGCTGTCGCTGCGCTGCAGGGCCAGGTGGATCTGCTCGACCAGCTCGTCTTCGTGCCAGGGCTTGGTCAGGTAGCGGAAGGCCTCGACGTCGTTGATGGCCTGCATGATGGTTTCGACCTCGGTCGAGGCGCTCAGGATCATGCGCACGGCGTGCTCTTGCGATTGCTTGACGGCGCCCAGGAAGGCGATGCCGTCCATCTGCGGCATGCGGTAGTCGCTGAGGATGACGTCGAAGGCCGTCTCTTTGGCGCGGGCGAGGGCTTCGTGCGGGTCGTTGAAGGCCTCGACGCGCGCGTGCGAGGGCAGGTGGCGTTTGAGCACGCGCAGCAGGGCGCGGGTCACATTGGGTTCGTCGTCGACGATCAACAGTCGGCTCATGGTCAATCCCTCTTCTGTTTGGTGGCCAGCAGGATGGGGCGCCCGCTGCGCTTTTCGAACAACCGGATGCGGCCGATCAAGTCTTCGGTCAGCACATGCTCCGAGGCCAGCAGCAGCACGCCTTGCGGCGAAAGAAAATCGCGTGCCACCACCATGCCTTCCTGCAGCTCTTCTGGTCGCAGCAGCACGGCGGTCTGCTGTTCCGCGGTGGTCACGGTCGGTGCGAACAAACCACTGAAGGCGTCGATCACACCCGGGTCGAACTGGCTGCCTCGTCCGCGTTCCATCACCGTGCGCGCCTCGGCCGGTGCCAGGCGCTCGGACACGAGGTGACCGGTCAGCAGGTCGTCGTAGGCATCGGATACGGCCAGGATGCGCGCGCCCAGCGGGATGTCTTGCCCAGCCAGCCCGTCGGGGTAACCTTGCCCATCGTAACGCTCATGGTGGGAGCGAATCAAGGTGGCGACGGCCTCCATGTCGTCCTGGCCCAGCAGGGCCTGCTCGCCGAACACGGTGTGCTGGCGGTACTGCGCCACGTCGGCGGGAGCGAGGCGCGATGTGGCCTTGGTGAACACGTAGTCGGGCAGGCCGATCAGGCCGATGTCGTGCAGCAGCGAGGCGATGACGACGTCGTTGGTGGCGGCATCGTCCAGCTTCATCGCCTTGGCGATGCGCAGGCTGATGTCGCCCACGCGGCGCGCATGGCCCATCAGCTGGCCGCCGCGCAGCTCGATGAGGTTCGAGAAGGTCTTGATCGAGTTGAAGTAGTTGCGCTTGACCTTGTCGTTGGCCTGCTCGAGTTCGCGCGTGCGCTCGGCCACCAGGGCCTCGAGGTTGCTGTTGAGGTGCTTGAGCTCGTCGTTCTGCGCCAGCGCCAGGGCTTCGAGGCGGTGCTTTTCTTCTTCGAGGGCGCGGTGCGCGAAGGCCTCTTTGATCGTCAGCAGCAGCTCGACGTCGTTCCAGGGCTTGGTGAGGTAGCGGTGCACCTGGCCTTCGTTGATGGCGGCGATCGTGGCGCTCACGTCGGAGTGGCCGGTCAGCAGCAGGCGGGTCACGGTGGGCCAGCGCGCGCGGATCTTGCGCATGAGGTCGGCGCCGCTCATGACGGGCATGCGCATGTCGGAGATGACGAGGTCGACCGCTTCGCTGTCCATCGTGTCCAGGGCCGTGGCGCCGCTGTCGGCGGTCAGGATGCGGTGGCCGCTGGCGCGCAGCAGGCGTTGCAGCGCGGCCAGGATGTTGGGCTCGTCGTCGACGCACAGGATGGTGCGGCCGGGCGGCGCCTCGGTGGACTGTGGCTGGGGCCGTTCGGCCGTCAGGGTGCTCATGTGGCGGCCTGGGCGGCGACTTGGTTGGTGGCGTGATGAATGGGCAGCGTGACCCTGAAGCAGGTGCCTTGCCCGGGCTCGCTCTTCACGTCGATGTGGCCTTGGTGCTTTTGCACGATGCCGTACGACAGCGACAGGCCCAGGCCCGTGCCCGTGCCGACGGGCTTGGTCGTGAAGAAGGGGTCGAAGACGCGGCTGATGTTCTCTTTCGGGATGCCCGAGCCCGTGTCCTCCACTTCGAACCAGACGGTGTCGGCGTCATGGCCCGTGCCCACGCCCGTGCGGACGGTGATGGTGCCGCGCTCCGACGCGATGGCCTGCGCGGCGTTGATCAGCAGGTTCATGACGACCTGGTTGATCTCGGAGGGCAGGCACTGCACATCGGGGATATCGCCGTATTCGCGCACCACGTCGGCGCGGTACTTGATCTCGTTGTTGACGATGTTGAGCGTGGAGTCGATGCCGCGGTGCAGGTTGGTCCAGACCCATTCCTGGCTGGCGCCCACGCGCGAGAAGTCCTTGAGGTCCTGCACGATCTTGCGCACGCGCGTGATGCCTTCTTTCGACTCGCTCATCAGGTTGGGGATGTCTTCCTTGAGGTAGTCCAGCTCGATGCTCTCGCGCAGTTGCCGCAGTTGCTGGCCTTGCGGTGTGCCGGCCATCAGGGCTTCGGCGGCTTCATAGGCCGAGAGCATCTGGAAGAGCTGGTCGAGGTACTTCTCGAGCGTGCCGAAGTTGGAGAAGATGTAGCCGATCGGGTTGTTGATCTCGTGCGCCACACCCGCCGCCAACTGGCCGATGGAGGCCAGCTTCTCGGATTGCATGAGCTTGTCCTGCGTGGCCGAGAGCTTGGCGTTGAGCACCTTGAGCTCTTCGTTGGCCTGCAGCAGCTCCCGCACTTGCGGCGGGCTGCTGTCGCGGTTGTTGTCGACACTGTGCTGGCCGGACGTGTGGGTGGCGGTTTGCATCGCTTGGCTCCTTTGGTGGTCAGGCCTGCAAGGCGGGGGCGTCGCCGTGCGACATGGGCTGGTTCATGCGCGAGCCTCCTGTGTGGACATGCCGGGTGCCAGCACCATCAGCGAGCCACGCGAACGCGTGTCGCCCGTCATGGGGCGGCACACGGCCCGAAAGCCCCGGCCTGCCAAGGTGATGTCGTGGTACAGGCCGTCGTGCAGGCGCCAGATGTCGGCCAGCGCGCGCGCGTCGATGTCTTCGATGTGGCGGCCGAGCATGGCCGCCGAGCCCTCGAACATGCGCTCGGCATCGGAGTTCATGAAGGCGATCAGGCCCGCGTCGTCGATGCCCAGCACGGGCGTCGGGATGTTCTCGAGCATCTCGCGCGCCACGATGAGGTTGGTCTCTTCGCGGTGCATGCGCTCGCGCTGCGAGGTGAGCAGGTGCTGCAGCCGGCCGTTGACGTCGGCGAGCTCGCGGTTGGCTTCCTGCACTTCGCGGTCGAGGCGGTGGTTGTCGTCGCTCATCTCCTTTTGCAGGAAGGCTTCTTGTATGTGGGTGCGCAGCTGCTCGTCGTCCCAGGGTTTGGTCAGGAACTTGTAGATGGCGCCTTCGTTGATGGCGTCGGTGGCCGATTGCAGCTCCGTGAAGCCCGACAGCACCATGCGGATGGTCTCGGGGTAGAGCTCCTTCGTGCGCCGCAGAAACTCCACGCCCGTCATGCCGGGCATGCGCTGGTCCGAGATGATCACGTCCACCTCGTTCTCGGCGAGCTTTTGCAGGCCCTGCTGGCCGCTGTCGGCGGTGACGAGGTGGTAGCCGTCCTTGCGCAGCAGGCGCTTGAGGGCGGACACGATGTTCTGGTCGTCGTCGACGATGAGCAGGGTGCGTCGGCGCTTCTGGCGGCCCAGGGCGTGGTCGGGCAGGCTCTTGCGCTCGCTGAGCATGTGCATGAGCGCTTCTTCGTTCACCGGCTCGCTGAAGTAGAAGCCCTGCATCTGGTCGCACTGGTTGGCGCACAGCAGGGCCAGCTCGCCCGCGCGCTCGACGCCCACGGCCAGCACTTTCTTTTGCAGGCCGTGCGCCATGTTGATGATGGCGCGCGTGATGGACACGTCCTTCGTCTCGGTCGTGACGTCGGGCACGAGCGAGCGGTCGATCTTGATCATGTCGATCGGCAGCGTGCGCAGGCTGCGCAGGCTCGAGTAGCCGGTGCCGAAGTCGTCCAGCGCGATCGACACGCCGATGGACTTGATGTGCTTGAGCGTGTCGGCCAGCACGTCCTGCTTGTCGTGCAGCATGCGCTCGGTGATCTCGATGGTCAGGCAGTGCGGCGGCAGGCCCGTCTGCATCAACACGGACTCGATGACGGCGGCGATGTCGGGCTGCTGCAGCTGGCGCGGCGAGAGGTTGACGGCCACGCGCACGGCGGGCAGGTTGGCCTGCTGCCAGCGCGCGGCGGCCTCGCAGGCCTGGCGCAGCACCCAGGTGCCGATGGCGATGATCTGGCCGGTGTCTTCGGCGATCGGCACGAACTCGGTGGGCGGCACGTCGCCCAGTTCGGGGTGCTGCCACCTGATCAGCGCTTCCACGCCGACGATGTGGCCGGTCTTGAGGTCGATCTGCGGCTGGTACTCGAGCCGCAACTCGTTGCGCAGGAGGGCGCCGCGCAAGGCCGCCTCGCGCACCATGCGCGCGCTGATGTGCGCGTTGGCCTGAGGCGTATAGCCGTAGACGCGGTTGGGGCCGAGCGACACGGCCATGCGCATGGCGGCCTGGGCCTGGCGCAGCACGTGCTCGGACTCGTTCGTGTCCCTCGGGAAGATGACCACGCCGATGTTGCAGGTCAGTTGGAAGAAGCGCTTGTTGAGCTGCAGGGGTGCCGTCACGGCCTCCTGGATGGTGCGGCACAGCTGCAAGGTGGTGTCGTCGTTGACCTCGTTGGCGTGGCTGAACATCAGCACGAACTCGCCGCCGCCCAGGTGCGCCAGCACGTCCGAGCCTTTGGGGATGCCCGAGAGGTGCCTGGTCAGCATCATCAGGAGCTGGTCGCCGCAGGCATAGCCCATCTCCTCGTTGATCTGCTGGATCTCGTTGACCACGAACACGAGCAAGGCCATGTCGCGGCGGTCCATGATGGCCAGCAGGGCCTCGCTGCGCACCTTCTCGCGCAGCAGCTGCTGGTTGGGCAGGCCGGTGATGTCGCAGAAGTGGGCGGTGTGCGGCGCGGGGGCGGCGCCGGGCACGATGTCGTCTTCGCGGCAGATGACGGCGAAGCCCTGTCCTTCATGCGTCAGGCAGGAGGCCGTCAGCTTCATGGGGAGCGAGCGGCCGTTGGCGGTCAGCCAGTCGCAGGTGAGCGTGTGCACGCCGTCTTGCTGCAGCCTGGTGAACTGCTCTTTCCAGGTATCGGTTCGCCGGTTCGGCGCGATGGCGGAGATGCTTTGCGCCAGCAGGTGGTCGCGCTCGTAGCCCAGCAGCCTGCAGGCGGCATCGTTGGCGTAGCGCAGCTGCCCCGTCGCGTCGACGGCGATCACGGGCTTGGGCAGGATGTCGAGCATGGCCGTGTTCAGGCTCAGCTTCTTGACACGCTCCACGAGCCGCTCGGACATCGCCTGCGTGGCCCGCATGGTGTCGCGCGCGGCCGTGATGTCGGCCACGGTGACGAGGTCCAGCGCCTGGCCGCCCATGTCGATGCGCAGGCCGCAGATGCGGGCGTCGAAGCGCGTGCCGTCCTTGCGCAGGCACTCGACCTCGTAAGGCAGCTCGGGCACCATGTGGCGGCGGCGGCGCACGTGCACCTTCACGGTCTCGCGGTCTTCGGGCACGGCCAGCTCGAGCGAGCTGACCTGCTCGGTCATCTCCTTGGGCGTATAGCCGAACTTGCGCGCGAGCGCCTTGTTCACGAAGAGGAATTGGCTATCACGGGCCAGGAAGGCGCCCACGGGCAACTCGTCCAAAAGGGCTTGCCAATCCCATGTCCCTGGCGAGGTCAGGGCAAGCTGCTGCGGCAGTTCTTCGACGTGCATGTGAATGCATCCCAACGATGGCGCGACATCCCATTCGTGCCAAGGCGACCCGAAGGCCTGGCCTCGGGTCCTCCTCCCGAGGTGCCCAGCTCTCGACTGCGAAGCTGTTCATCCTCACCATATCGGAAACGGGTAGGGTGACTTGTGTGAAAAGGCTGCGATTTGCGGCGCACGTCGTGATGAATTGCCGCTGCCAGGGCTTCCCATGAAAAAGGGAGCGAAGCCCGCGCTCCGCTCCCTCTTCGTCAGGGCAGGGTCATGAGGCTCAGGGCTTGGTGTACAGGGAATCCTTGTAGGCCTTCTCCAGCACGCCTTGCGCGCCGCCGCCGCCCGTGATGTTCGAGTTGATGAACAGCACGCCCAGCACGCGGGGGCCGGTCACCGGGCCGAACATGGCCACCGATGTGGTGATGTTGTCGCAGACCTTGTTGCCGTTGCAGTTGGCGCCCCAGCCGCCGTTCTTCTCCAGCTCGGTCGACACGTCCACATCCCAGCCCAGGCCGCGCTGGCGCATGGTCTCGAACAGGTCCTTGCCACCCGATGCGGCCAGGATCTTGCCGTCCTTGGCGTTCAGGCTGAGCATGACCTTGGCCATGTCATGCACGGACAGGTACCAGCCGGCCGCGCCGCAGATGTCGCTCACGTCGCCGAAGTCGGTGCCCTTGGCGCTGCTGGCGGGCGTCTTGTAGGCGAAGGCGTAGTTGGTCGAGCCCACGGGCGGCTTGCAGGTCACGCCGGTCTGGCCGACCAGGTTGAAGACGTTCTGCTGGACCAGGCTCACGTACTGGTTGGCCAGTGTCGTGGGGCGCGTGGCCTGGTTGGCGTCTTCAGCGAAGCCGGCGACCTTGGGCAGCAGCACACGCATGATGGCGAAGTTGTAGTTGCTGTAGCACCAGGACTGGTTGTTGACGTTGACGGGGTTGGCCGGGTTGATGACGTCGGAGCCCTGGCACATCGTGTTGGCGTTGACGTTCGGGTTCTGCGTGAAGAAGGTCTTGAGGTGGCTGTAGTCCATGGACACGTTGCCGTAGTCCTTGATGCCGCTGCGCTGGCCCAGCAACTGCGCGAACGTGATGTTCTTGATGTAGTTGCCCTTCATGGCCCAATCGGCGGGCAGGTAAGGCCCGATCGGGGCGTCCAGGCTCACGCCCTTCTGGTCGAGGAGGCGCACGGCGGCGATCGCGGTCACCAGCTTGCTCACGCTGGCCACGGTGATCTTCGTGTCGGGCTTGAAGGCGGTCTCGGGCGCATCGGCGGCGATGCGGGCTTCGCCATGGCCGGTGAACTTGGGGTAGTTGCCCACGAAGAACGAGTAGCCGGTCACGTTGCCGTCGAGCTGGGCGTGGATGTTCTTCTCGATGTCGCAGACCTTCACGCACTGGTTGCCCTGGCAGATGGGCGTGCTGGGCGGCACCTTGGCATAGTCGCTCCAGCCTTCGAGCACGAGCAGCGACTCGAGGTGCGAGCCGATGGGCGTCTGGGCCTGCGGGCCGCGCCAGTCGAGCACGCTGCTCAGTTGCGGGCCGCAGACGGCGCGGTACTGCGTGTTCCACTGGCTGTACTGCTGGTCTTCAGGCAGTTGCGACTGGGCGGGCGGCAGCACGGCGTTGAGGTGCACGCTCACGGTGGTCGAAGCGCCGGGCTGCAGGCTGGGGATGCTCACGCCGGAGGTGTCCTGGCGCATCAGGATGTTGGTGTCTTTCACGGCCAGCCAGGCGGGATCGGTCACGACCTTGCTCTTGTTGGTCACGCGCAGGGTCACATCGGCGCCGGCGTAGTGCAGCTGGGTGAGCGGCACGACGCCGATCTTCTCGTCATAGCTGACGATCTCGACCTTGGGGAAGTTGGCGCTGGGGCCGAACACGATGGGCGGCACAGGCGTGTTCGGTGCCTCGGTGACGACCACGGCGGGCGAGGCCGCGCCCAGGGCTTGCATGACGCCGTTGTGCGGCTGGATGGCGATGTTGTATTTCTTGGCGACCAGTGTGGACGCGGGCAGGAAGGCGTTCTGCGGGATCGTGAAGCGCAGGAAGTGGCCGACGGCCGGGGCCGGCGTGGCCTCGCCGCTGGCAACAACTTGCTGCGTGGCCGCGTCGGTGACCTTCCAGGTGCCGCCGGCGGCGGCCTGATCGGTGGTCCATTGCATCGTGAAGGCCGTGGGCGCGGTCACCGTGACGGCGGTGTCCAGGGTCTGGAACTCGCCGCTGCCTTGCACGGCTTGCAAGGTGGCGGCGGCCATGGCGGTCAGGGGCAGGAAGGCGGTCAGGCCGATGAGGGCAGCGGCTTGGCTGGCGTGGCGGATGTGGGATGAGAGCTTCACGAGTTGCTCCAGAAAATGCAAAAAAAGAAAAAGGGTTCGGGTTCACGAATCGGGCAGCCCGGCGGGCGGATCGAGGCGGGGGCGGCGGCGTGCTGTCGACTTGCCGCGCTGTGTTCTCCGTCGTGTCCGTCGTGCTGACAGGTCGCCATTGAATGCGTCCGGAGCCCTGCCCGCATCCCCCCTCGGAGGGGAAAACACCCCCGCTCACCTTCGAGAGGGGGTGTGTCGGATTTCGAAGCGGCTTTGCGTGTGGTCCGCTTTTTGGGGGGTAGGCAAACAATCCGCCGTAGACTTATCGTTTGATGTGTTGCATCAATGCGTCATCCAAATTCAAGCAGGACGAGACCGTTTGACCGTGTGGTTTGCTTCTTTTGACATGCGCCAGGCCATCGAGCGCTACCTGATCGAGTCGACCTCGGCCAGCCGCAGCCTGCTGGTCATCCTGGCGACGATCCCCTACATGCTCATGTACCTGGCCATGCATGCGTATGGCCTGAGCTCGCCCGACATCCGCTCGGGGCTGCGCGCCGACCTGGTCTGGCTGGTGCAGGGGCAGCTCGCCTTCACGCTGTTCTCGCTGATCGGGCTGGGCCTGTGGCTGTGGCCGCGTCGCCATCAGGCGGTGGCGCTGCCCTGGGTCGAGTTCGCCGTGGCGCTGCTGATCGGCATGGTCTACGCGAGCTTCGCCATCGCCGTGGGGCTGTACTCGGCCGGGCCGATCCTGGTGCTCGTGGGGATCATGGGCGTGGGCCTGCTGATGTTCCAGTGGCGCGTGATGATGGCGGCCTTCCTGATCTGCGCGGGTGTGATACTGGCCTACGACGCGCTCATGCAATGGGGGCACGCGCCTTACGGGCCGGCGATCACGGCGGGGGCCTTCGAGCAGGGTGGGCCGAGGTGGTGGTGGGGTGTCTGGCAGGCGACCGTCGTGATCGTGAGCCTGCCGGTGACGGCGGCGATGGTGATGGTGCTGTTCTCGAGCCAGGAGGCCATGCACGAGCGGCTGCGGCAACTGTCGATCACCGATGGCCTGACGGGCCTGTCGAACCGGCGGCACTTCATGGACAGGCTGGAGGCCGAGCTGGCGCGCCAGCAGCGCAGCGGGCGGCCGATGTCGGTCGTGCTGCTCGACGCCGACCATTTCAAGGACGTGAACGACAACCACGGCCACGCCAAGGGCGACGAGGTGCTGATGGCCTTGTCGCGCGACCTGTGCGCGGGCGTTCGCACGCCCACGGACGTCGTGGCGCGCCTGGGCGGCGAAGAGTTCGCCATCCTTCTGCCCGATACCGAACTGGCCGATGCCGAGACCGTGTGCGTGCGCCTGCAAAAGAGCCTGCGCGCGCGGCATTTCGCCTCGCCCAGAGGGCCCTTCGGCGTGACCGTGAGCATCGGCGTCGTGCAGGCCGTGGGCGCGTCGGCCGATCAGATGCTGTGGCAGGCCGATGCCAACCTGTACCAGGCCAAGGCGGCGGGGCGCAACCGCGCCGTGTTCTCCGTGTTGCGCTTCCCGCTGGCGTCGGGGATGGCGGCGTGATCGGCTGGCTGGCGCGCCTGGACCCGTGGTTCCGCGAGCGCAGCGCGTCGCGCGGCACGGTGCTGTATTGCCTGTGCACCTTGCCTTTGCTGGGCGTGCTGTGGGGCTTGCAGAGCTATGCGCAGGCCAGGCCGGCCGTGCACGCGCTGTTCCAGACCGGCCGCTTGAACCTGGTGCATGGCGCCTTGGGCTTGTTGATCTCGTGGCTGCTGATGGTGGGCGGCACGGCCTGGTTCAGGCGGCGCAAATCGGCCGAGGATGGCGAGCTGCTGGCGTACCTGGTGGTGACACCGACCTTGCTGATGATGGCCCTCCTGTGGGTCGGCTACGGCCTGCTGGACACCCCGCTGGGCATGATGGCGCTGGAGGTGCTGATCCTGGCGCGGGCCCTGTTCGCCACGCGCGTGGTGCTGCCCGGCCTGGTCATCGGGCTGGTGGTGGTGCTGTGTGCGGCCATGCTGCAGGCGCGCGGCGTGATGGGCATTTCGCCCTTGCTGGCCGGGCCGGTGTTCACGGGGGTCGAGCTGTCGCGGTGGTGGGCGCTGTGGCTGCAGGTGGTGTTCCATGCGAGCGCGTGGCCGTTCGTGGCGGCGCTGCTGTACCTGTTCCACAGCCTCGCGCGGCACAAGGCCGAGCTCGAGACGCTGGCGCACACCGACACGCTCACCGGCCTGTTCAACCGGCGCGAGTTCATGTCCCGCCTGAACATCGAATCGCATCGGCACGAGCGCAGCGGCCAGCCCATGTCCGTGATCATGATGGACGTGGACTACTTCAAGCGCATCAACGATGTCTGTGGGCATCCGGGCGGCGACATCGTGCTGGCGCGCCTGGGCGGCCTGATCCGCGACGGCCTTCGCCAGAACATCGACGTGGCCGCGCGCATGGGCGGCGAAGAGTTCGCCGTGCTGCTGCCGCAGACCGACCTGGCCGGCGCCGAGCGCGTGGCGCGCAAGCTGGGTGATGCGCTGCGCGACACGGCCTTCACGTTCGACACGCAATCGCTGCGTGTGACCATGAGCGCGGGCGTGGTGCAGGTGGCCGGCGGGCAGGGCGAGGCGGCCTTGCGCGTGGCCGATGCGAACGTGTACGCGGCCAAGCACGCCGGGCGCGATCAGATCGTGTCGTCGGCCATGTGAGCGTTCCATGTGAGCGTCCCATGGCGCCAGTACAGTGTGGCCTTGGTTCACTGTTTCGCCATTCGACGCAAGGCTTGATGATGCACACGCGAGCGCCCTACATCCCTCAGATCCGCCTTTATCAGGACTGGCTGCACGCGCGGCACGGCCTGCGCTTCGACGCATACGAAGACCTGTGGCGCTGGTCGGTCACCGATCAGGCGGCTTTCTGGCAAAGCGTGTGGGACTTCGAAGGCATGCGATCGCCCACGCCCTGCACGGCCGTGCTGGCCGATGCGCGCATGCCCGGCGCGAAGTGGTTCGCGGGCGTGCAGGTCAATTACGCACAGCGCGTGTTGCGTCATGTCGATGCCGCGCAGGCGGCGGGCGTGCCGGCCATCGTCGGCGACGACGAGCTGGAGCAGGCACGCGAACTGAGCTGGCCCGAGTTGCGCAGGCAGGTGGCCTCGCTGGCCTTGTCGCTGCGCGAGCTGGGCGTGCAAAAGGGCGACCGCGTGGCCGCCTACTTGCCCAATGTGCCCGAGGCCGTCGTGGCCTTCCTGGCCTGCGCCAGCGTGGGCGCGGTCTGGAGCGTGTGCGCACCCGACATGGGCACGCAGGCCGTGACCGACCGCTTCCTGCAGATCTCGCCGCGCGTGCTGATCGCCGCCGAAGGCGTGTTCTACGCGGGCAAGGGCATGGACCGCAGCGCCATCGTGCAGGGCCTCAAGGCCGCCTTGCCATCGGTCGAGAAACTCATCGTGCTCGAGAGCCCGCATGCGGCGCAGCCCGTGCCTGCCGACCTGCGTTTCGCGCAGGCCATCGCGCGCGACGACGAGGCCGTGCGTGCCTTCGAGCCCGAGTGGCTGGATTTCGATCACCCTTTGTGGATCGTGTACTCGAGCGGCACGACCGGCTTGCCCAAGCCCTTGGTGCACGGGCACGGCGGCGTCATCATGATGGCCAGTGCGGGCCGGCTCAATGGCGATGTGGGCTGCAGCTATGAAGTCAACAGCCTGGGCGAGCGTTTCCACTGGTACAGCTCGACGGGTTGGATCATGTGGAACAGCCAGATTGCCGGCCTGTTGTCGGGCAGCACCATCTGCCTGTTCGACGGCAGTCCCGGCGGCAGCAAGGACGCGCCGGACTGGACGGTGCTTTGGCGCTTCGCGGCGCGCCACAAGGTGAGCTACTTCGGCGCGGGCGCGGCCTTCTATGCCAACGTGATGAAGGCGGGCGTGGCTCTGGCCGAGTGCGGCGACCTGTCGCGCATCCGTGCGTTGGGTGCCACGGGCTCGCCCTTGTCCGAGGACGTGCAGCAGTGGGGCACCGAGCAGTTCGCGCGCCTCGGCACACCCGACATCTGGTGGAGCAACATCTCGGGCGGCACGGATTTTTGCGGCGTGTTCATCGGCGGCAACCGCGAGCTGCCGCTGGAGCCCGGGCGCATGCAGTGCCGCGCGATCGGTTGCGCGGTCGAGGCCTGGAGCGAGCAGGGCCAGCCCGTGGTCGGCGAAGTGGGTGAGCTGGTGTGCACGAAGCCGCTGCCCTCGATGCCCTTGTTCTTCTGGGGTGACGAGGGCAACGCGCGCTACCTGTCGAGCTACTTCGATGTCTACCCGGGCGTGTGGCGGCATGGCGACTGGCTCAAGGTCGAGTTGGACGGCAGCTGCGTGATCTACGGCCGCAGTGATGCCACGATCAACCGGCACGGCCTGCGCATGGGCACGAGCGAGATCTACGCGGCCGTCGAAGCCTTGCCCGAGGTGCTCGATTCGATGGTGATCGACCTGGAGTACCTGGGGCGCGAGAGCCGCATGATCCTGTTCGTCGTGCTGCGTGATGGACACGCTTTGGACGCGGCCATGCAACAGCGCATCAACGAGGCAATCAAGACAGCGGTGTCGCCGCGCTTCATTCCGGATGCGACGCTGCAGGCGCCCGAGATCCCGCGCACCTTGTCGGGCAAGAAGCAGGAGGTGCCGATCAAGAAGGTCTTCCTGGGGCAGCCGCTGGCCAAGGTGGTGAACCCGGAGGCGATGGCCAATCCGGCTTGCCTGACCTGGTATGTCGAGCAGTACGGGCAGACGCAGCGGGCCTGATGGCCGCCGCGCCTTGCCGTGGACTCATGCTCGGTGCGCGCGGCGTCGGGTCGACAGGGCCGCAACGCCACCCAGGCCCAGCAGCATCATGCCTACAGTGCCCGGCTCGGGCACGGACATGGCTGTGACGAAGACGGCGGAGGTGCTGCCAAGTTGGGTCAGCAGGTTCAATTCTGGATCGAACACGGCTGGGGCCTGGCTCCAACTGCCGACGAGCAGCTTTTGCTGATCTGTGACAAACAAATCCGATGCATACCGATAACTGGTGATGCCTTTGAGTGTGGACGTGAAGCCGTCCAGTGCGAGGACTTTGAAGCTGTAGCCCAGCATGCTCACGTAGGTGGTATCGCTGGTTGGGTCATAGGCGATGCCTCTGATATTGGCCAAAGAGATATCACCAAACTTACTGTATGGTTTGGCCAGGCCTTGTGGATCGTTGATGTCGCTGTCGATGGTTTGCAGCAATGTGCCATCGCTCGACAAGCGGGAGAAGTCGTTCTCCGAAGCCACCAGCAGATCGCCATTGGGCATCACGGCCAGATCGTTGGCCTCCAGGCCGCTGATGCGTTGGCCAACCTGGCTGTTGACATCGAACTGGTAGACGCCACTGGTCGCGCCGACGTAGAAGCTCTTGCCATCGTTGGAGAAGGCAATGTCGCCGGCCGTTGCCTGCCCGCTGATCCAGCCAGAGAAGGTATAGGAGCGCACCACGTTGCCGCTGCTGTCCATCGCATCGACACCAGCGTTGCCCGCGCCATTGATGTCGAGCTGGTTGTTGCGAACCACGTACATCAGGCCGTCGCCACCGAAAGCGATACCACGTGTGTCGGTGCCGATGGACGTGGCACCGGTAGGCCGGACGCTATCGAGAATCGTGCCATCCGCGGCGTATTGAACAATCGATGAGCCGGTGGAGGCGTAATAGCTGTCTGGCGTGAAAGAAAACGCATTGGCAACGACAGGCGTGGCCAGCAAAATGGCTAGGCTCCAATGGCGAGCACGGATCATGGGTTCTCCCTGGAAAAGGTTTGGTCTCGGAGGACCATCTTACATCCCAGGGTGTCGGCTTCGTGTCATGTCTGGACGCCTGATCGAGGGTGCAGTGTGACGCGTTGGGGGCCGGGTCGCGCGGGCATGCTCCGGGCCCGCAACTGCCCACAACCCCCATCCACATCCTGCCCGGCCGACTGCCGCAGCTTGGTCAGGATGCCGCGCCGGTGCAGCGTGCGCGCGATCTCGGCGGCGCGCGCCCATGAGGGGCGCTTGAAGTCCAGCTCGTCCACCGTGTTGTAGGGGATCATGTTCATCAGCGCGTACTTGCCCTTGAGCAGGCGCACGATGCCTTCGATCTCTTCCTCGTTGTCGTTCACGCCTTCGATCAGCGTCCACTGGTACTGGATGGGGTAATCCGTCAAGCGTGCGTAGGCCTCGGCCCGATCGGCCAGTTCTTCGGGCGACATGCGCGGTGCGCGTGGCAGCAGTTGCGCGCGCAAATCGGCCTTGGTCGTGTGCAGCGACAAGGCCAATGCCGGCCTGACGCGGCCCGGCTGCAGGCCCTGCAAACGCTCGAAGGCACGCGGGTCGCCCACGGTCGAGAACACCAGGTTCTTGTGCCCGATGTTGCCGATGGTGCCCAGCAGCTCGATGGCCTCGAGCACGTTGTCCAGGTTGTGCGAGGGCTCGCCCATGCCCATGAACACGACCTTGCCGACCTTGCGGCGCGTGCGCGCCAGCGCCACCTGCGCCACGATCTCGGCGCTGCCCAGCTGGCGGATCAGACCTTCCTTGCCCGTCATGCAGAACACGCAGCCCACGGCGCAACCCACTTGCGACGACACGCACAGGCCGTCGCGCGGCAGCAGCACGCTCTCGACCGTCTGCCCATCGGCCAGCTCGACCAGCAGGCGCGCCGAGCCGTCTTCGCCCGGGTGTTCGGAGCGCAGGCGGGCCAGGCCGTCGATCTCGGCCAGCAGCGCGGGCAGGCCCTCGCGCACCTCCAGCGGCAGGAAGTCTTCCGGGCGGCGCTTGCCGCCTTCCTGCGGCAAGGCCTGCGCCCACAAACGCAGCACACGCTGGATGTGGACGGGCTTGGCGCCCAGGGCGCTCAGGCGCTGGCGGATATCTTCGATGCGCATGGGGCGACAGTGTAGGCGCTGTGCAGGGCGGGCCGCCCGTGCCTTTTCCCGCGTTCACCCTGTGAAAAGCGGTCTTAGACTGGGTTTTTCAGGCCCCGCACGTTTTCAGCAGATCGGGCCCAAGAAAGCCATCCTCCGTGTCGCCCACCGCATTGCGCAGACCGCTGTTGCTCCTGCTCGCCTACTTCGTGTCGGGCTGGCTGGGGCTGCGGACGCCCTATGGCGAGTCGCACATCACGCTGGTCTGGCTGCCCACGGGCATCGCCGTGGCGGCCTTGTTCCGCTGGGGCACGGGGCTATGGCCCGCCGTGTACGCGGCGTCCTGCCTGGTCAACCTGAGCCTGGGCTCGCCCTTGTGGCTGGCGATGGGCATCGGCGTGGGCAACACGCTGGGGCCGTGGGGCACCGTGCAGATCCTGCAGCGACTGGGTTTCGATGGTCGGCTGGCGTTGCGTCGCCAGGTGCTGCTGTTCTTGCTGGCGGGCTGTGCGGGCATGCTGCTGTCGTCCACGGGCGGCGTGCTGGCCCTGCATGTGGCCGGGCTGGTGCCTTTGAGCAGGCTGTCGCCGGCCTGGTTCGCCTGGTGGATGGGCGACACGGTCGGTGTGCTGCTGGCCACGCCCGTGCTGCTCCTGAGCGCACGCCCGGCCTGGCGCGCATTGGGAGGCCAGGCGCGCGAATGCCTGCCCTGGCTCCTGCTGGCTTGCGGCGTGGGCTGGTTCGCCTTCGCGTTCGACTACAGCGCGCACGACCGCGCCTTGCCCGTCGCCTTCCTGACCTTGCCTTTGGTGGCCTGGGCGGGCATGCGTTTTCACCGGCTGGGCGCGGCGCTGGCCGGCTTCGGCTTTTCGCTGGCGGCGGCCGTCGGCACGGGCACCGGGCACGGCACCTTCTTCATGCAGGATCAGCAGATCAGCGGCTTCCTGCTGTGGAGCTACATGGCGGTCACGGTGCTCACGGGCCTGATGATCGGCGCCATGCACGCCGAGCGCGAAGCTATCGAGGACACGCTGCGCCAGAGCGAAGAGCGCCTCAACGAAGCGCAGCACGTGGCCTTGCTCGGCAACGTCGAATGGGACGTTGCCACCGACCGCCTCTGGTGGAGCGACCAGTACTGGCGCCTGTGGGGCATGCAGCCCCGCCGCGACAAGCCGCCCACGATGGACATGTACCGCCAGGCCATCCACCCCGATGACCTCGCCCAGGCCGTGGCAGACGTGCAGCGCGCGCTCAAGACGCGCTCGTCCTTCGTCAGCGAATACCGCGTGGTCTGGCCCGACGGCAGCGTGCACGACGTGCGCTCCATCGCCCGCGTGATCCTGGACGAGCACGGCAAGCTCAGCCGCATGATCGGCACGGCGCAGGACATCACCGAGCAAAAGCGCCGCCACGCCGAGATGCAGCGTTCCGAGACCAAGTTCCGCACGCTCTACGACAGCATCAGCGATGCCGTGATGGTCTCGAACGACACGGGCGTGATCGAATGCAACCAGGCCACGCTCGACCTGTTCGGCTGCACGACCAAGCAGGCGTTCATGGGCAGCCGCGCGGGTCTCGAGATGTCGCCGCCCCGGCAGGAAGACGGCAGCGACTCCGCCACACTGGCCCGCGAGTACGTGGCCAAGGCCATGCGCGAGGGCGGCTTCCGTTTCGAGTGGCTGCACCGCAGGCTCGACAACGGCGAGGTCTTTCCGTGCGAGGTGTGGCTCAGCCCGATGGAGATGGACGGCCAACTGTGCGTGCAAGGCATCGTGCGGGACATCACCGCACGCCGCGCCGCCGAGCAGAAGATCCAGTGGCTGGCCTTCTACGACGAGCTGACCCGCCTGCCCAACCGTCGCCTGGCCTCCGATCGCCTGGGACAGGCCCTGGCCGTGTGCCGCCGCAGCCGCGAGCTGGGCGCCATCATGATGCTGGACCTGGACAACTTCAAGACGCTCAACGACACGCAGGGCCACGACGCCGGCGACCGCCTGCTGGTCGAGGCCGCCTCGCGCATCCAGGCCTGCGTGCGCGAGGACGACACGGTGGCGCGCTTCGGTGGCGACGAGTTCGTCGTGCTCATCGAAGGCTTGGGGCTTGACGAAGCCACAGCCGCGCCGCATGCGGAGATGGTGGCCGAGAAGATCCTCGCGTCCTTCGGCAAGCCTTTCAACGTGTCGGCGGGGGGCCGGGGTTTTCGCAGCACCTGCAGCATCGGCGTGGCCTTGTTCAAGGGCCACGAGCTGAACATCGACGAGCTGCTCAAGCAGGCCGACGTGGCGCTCTACCAGGCCAAGGGCGCGGGGCGCAACATGGTGCGCTTCTTCAGCCCGGAGATGCAGGCCATGATCGAGTCGCACTCGGCCATGGAAGCGGCCATGCACCACGGCCTGCAAAACAGCGAATTCCAGCTCTTCTACCAGCCGCAGCTCAACGGCTCGGGCAAGCTGATCGGGGCCGAGGCCTTGCTGCGCTGGTTCCCGCAGGGCCAGCCGCCCGTGTCGCCCGCGCAGTTCATCCCGCTGGCCGAAGAGACCGGCCTGATCGTGCCCCTGGGCCTGTGGGTGATCCAGACCGCGTGCGCGCAACTGCATGCCTGGTCGGCCCAGCCGCACACGCGCGAGCTCGTGCTCGCCATCAACGTGAGCGCGCGCCAGTTCAGACAGCCCGACTTCGTCAAGACCGTGCGCGACAGCCTGTGGCGCCATGGCGTGAACCCCGCGCTGCTCAAGCTCGAACTCACCGAGAGCGTCGTGCTCGACAACGTCGACGAGGTCATCGACCGCATGATGCAGATCAAGGCGCTGGGCGTGACCTTTTCGCTCGACGACTTCGGCACGGGCTTTTCATCGCTGTCCTACCTCAAGCGCCTGCCGCTGGACCAGGTCAAGATCGACCAGTCCTTCGTGCGCGACGTGACCACCGACCCGAGCGACGCCGCCATCGTGCGCGCCATCCTGGCTATGAGCCGCTCGCTGGGCATGCAGGCCATCGCCGAAGGCGTCGAGACGCGCGAGCAACTGGCCTTCCTGATGGCGCACGGTTGCGAGCACTACCAGGGTTACCTGTTCGGCAAGCCCATGCCGACGGACGCGTGGGACAAGATGGACCTCGATGCCATGGCCGCGTGCTTTCAAGGCGTGATCGATGGCATGAACCCGGCCGTGTCGATTTGAATGAATGCGAGTGGGCAAAGGCTTCAGGCCTGGTTGCGCCACCCGCGCGGCGACGCCCCCGTCCAGCGCTTGAACGCCCGCGTGAACGCGCTCACTTCCGAGAAGCCCAGCAGGAAGGCGATCTCGCCCACCGAATACTGCTCGCTGCCCAGGTGGCTGATGGCCAGTTTGTGGCGCGTGTCGTTGAGCACGTCCCGGTAGCAGGTCTGCGCATCGCTCAGGCGGCGCTGCAGCGTGCGCAGCGTCATGTCCAGGCGCGCCGCCACGTCTTCCTGGCGCGGCTCGCCGCTGGGCAGCAGCTCCTTGAGCACGTTGGCCAGCTGCTCGACCAGGCCGCGGTCGACCCAGTTGGAGCGGTAGCGGTCCATCGCGTCCTCGCTGGCCTTGACCACTTCGAGGTTGGCATACGACAGCGGCTTGTTCAGCACGGCCGGGTCCACCAGCATGCTGTTGTCGGCGCAGCCGTATATGGGCACGCAGCGCAGGATGCGCTCGAGCTTGGCGTGGTCGCGCGGGCGCTGGCGCTGCATGCGGACCTCGAGCGGCATGAAGTCGCGCCCGAACAGCATGCGCGAGCCGCGCACGGCCGTCAGCACGGCGTAGTCGAAGATGCTCCAGCGCGTCACGTCGTCGACGGTACCCAGCAGGGCCGGATCGCCCGTGAAGCTCAGGCGGCCCGCGCCCGCGTGCACCTCGAAGCGGATGTCGGCCGCATCAGACACGATGTGTGCATAACGCGCCAGCCGCAGGTACATCTGGCCCAGGTTTTCGGAGGCCATCAGGGCATAGCCCAGGGCGTTGAAATTCAGCGGCATGAACTGCAGCGCCACGTCCACGCCAAGCAGCTCCTCGCCGGTTTCGCGCATGGCTTTCTGCCAGAAGGCCAGGCCCAGGTGGGCGGGTAGCCGCGCCATCGGGTCGGACACGGTGGACAAGTCCAGTCCCACCTGATGCAATATGGCCTCGGCGTCGACCCCGCGCTGCTCCACCGCGAGCTTGGCGGCCAGCAGCCAGCTGCGCAGGGCAGAGGCGTAGGTGTCCGGCGTCATCGCCCTGTTGCTGGTGGTCATCCGCTGGTGGTCATCCGGTTTTCGGGTGGTCGGTGGCGAGGCCGGTCAAATCGACTGGCGCAAAGGGGCAAGTATCGGCGAGGCGCATCCGGCAAGATGCGTCGCAAGTTTTCAAACTCCCGTCATTATCCAACCATGACCTCGCTCACACGTATCGGGCTGCGCACTTTGAGCCGCATGGCCGCTTCCCCTCAACTGGACAAGCTCAACATGCGCAAACCGACCGAGAAAGTGCTCTACCACGGTACCAAGGCCGGTTTCAAGACGGTGATGGCGGCCAACCGGGCCTTCAAGGCGGTCAAGAACCTGGGTTCGCCAGAGCGCCTGCCCAAGCGCGGCAGCAGCGACCTGTTCGACCTGACGCCCACGGACGACCAGGCCATGATGCAGGAGGCCACGCGCACCTTCGCCATGGAGCAGTTGCGCAAGGTCGCCTCGGCCAGCGACATGGCCTATGCCGCGCCCGCCGAGGTGCTGGCGCAGTGCGCCGAGCTGGGCATCACGTCCCTGGGGATTCCGGAGGCGCTGGGCGGCATGGGCACCGAGCGCTCGGCCATGACCAATGTGCTGATCGCCGAAGCGATGGCCGAAGGCGACATGGGCCTGGCCTTCGCCGCGCTGGCGCCTTCGGCCGTGAGCACGGCACTGGTGCTGTGGGGCAATGCGGGCCAGCAGGCCACTTACCTGGGTGATTTCGCCGGCGAGAAGGTGCCTGCCGCCGCGCTGGCCGTGCAGGAGCCCACGCCTTTGTTCGACCCCTTCGAACTGCAGACCCGCGCCACGGCGCTGGGCGGCGGCTATGTGCTGAGCGGCGTCAAGTCGATGGTGCCACTGGCCGGCAGTGCCGAGCTGTTCATCGTGGCCGCGCACCTGGAGGGCCGCGGCCCCGCGCTGTTCCTGGTCGAGTCGTCGACCAAGGGCCTGTCGATCGAAGAAGACCGCGCCATGGGCCTGCGCGCCGCCGGCACAGCCCGCCTGCGCCTCGATTCGGTCACGCTGCCGGCCACGGCCCTGATCGCCGATGCGTCGTCCGACGTCTACCGCGAGTGCATCCAGCTGTCGCGTCTGGCCTGGTGCGCGATGGCCACGGGTTGCGCCAAGTCCGTCCTCGACTTCGTCGTGCCTTACGTGAACGAGCGCCAGGCCTTCGGCGAGCCCATCAGCCATCGCCAGTCGGTGGCCTTCGCCATCTCGAACATGGCGATCGAGCTCGGCGCCATGCGTCTGCTGACCTGGCGCGCCGCCAGCCTGGTCGATGCCGACGTGGACGCCATCGAGGCCACGGCCCTGGCGCGTCGCCTGTGCGCCGACAAGGGCATGCTGATCGGCAGCGACGGCGTGCAGCTGCTGGGCGGGCACGGCTTCGTGACCGAGTACCCGGTGGAGCGTTGGTACCGCGATCTCAGAGCAATCGGCGTGATGGAAGGCGGTTTGTTGGTCTGAGTGCGCATGCGCATCAACCATGAGCCATTGCCGACACACCATCCACTGAAGAGACAAGCCATGATCAACCTCGAAGTCCCCCGCAAGTTCAAGCCCCTGGTGCGCCAGGCCAACGAAACCGCCGCCGAGGTGCTGCGCCCCATCTCGCGCAAGTACGACCGCGCCGAGCACACGCGCCCCGTCGAGCTCGACATGCTGGCCGCCGTCATCGACGGCATGAACGAAGGCAACAGCGATGTCGGCGGCACGGGCGCCACGGGCGTGCGCCGCGATGCCAGCGACACGGCGCAAGGCAACCGCAACGGCACCAACCTGTCGACCGCGCTCAGCATCATGGAGCTGTGCTGGGGCGATGTGGGCATGCTGCTGTCCATGCCGCGCCAGGGCCTGGGCAACGCCGCCATCGCCTCGGTGGCCAACGACGAGCAGCTCAAGCGCTTCAAGGGCCGCTGGGCCGCCATGGCCATCACGGAGCCCGGCTGCGGCTCCGACTCGGCCGCCATCCGCACCACGGCCCGCCTCGATAGCGACCACTATGTGCTCAACGGCGAAAAGATCTTCGTGACCGCCGGCGACCGCGCCGACCTCGTCGTGGTCTGGGCCACGCTCGACAAGAGCCTGGGCCGCGCGGCCATCAAGTCCTTCGTCGTCGAAAAGGGCACGCCGGGCTTCGATCTCGTGCGCCTGGAGCACAAGCTGGGCATCCGCGCGTCCGACACGGCGCACTTCATCTTGAAGGACTGCCGCGTCCCCAAAGAGAACCTGATGGGCGACCCGGCCGTGAACCCCGAGAAGAGCTTCGCGGGCGTCATGCAGACCTTCGACAACACGCGCCCCCTCGTGGCCGCGATGGCCGTGGGCCTGACGCGCGCCTGCATCGAAGAGATGGGCAACATCCTGAAGGCCTGCGGCCTCACGCCCGACTACAGCCGCCCCGTGCACCGCCAGCCCTCGGCCGTGGCCGACTACATGCGCATGCAGGCCGATTACGAAGCCGCGCGCCTGCTGACCATGCAGGCCGCCTGGATGGCCGACAACGCCCGCCCCAACTCGCTCGAGGCCTCGCTGGCCAAGGCCAAGGCCGGCCGCACCTGCGTGGAGGTCTCGCTCAAGTGCGTCGAGCTGGCGGGCTCGATCGGCTATACCGAAACGGCGCTGCTCGAGAAGTGGTCGCGCGACGCCAAGATCCTCGACATCTTCGAAGGCACGCAGCAGATCCAGTTGCTGATCATCGCGCGGCGCCTGCTGGGCAAGAGCTCGGCCGAGTTGAAGTAAGCGAGGTCAGCGAGGTCAGCGAGGCGCCCATGTCCAGACGCATTGGCTTCACGGATCGCGGGGCACGCCTTGCCGTAAATATTGCCAACGGCTGGCCTGTGCCTTGAGAGGGCATGGGGCGTCAATGCGTGGTCTGCGTGTGGGCGCCGCCCGAAGCCGAAATGCCCACGACGGCGATGCCGAGCTGGCCCGTCTCCGCGTGGTGCGACAGGTCGCCGACCGAGATGATCCCGACCAGGCGCTTGTCGCGGTTCAACACGAGCAGCCGGCGCACCTGGATGTCGCCCATGTTGCGGGCGGCGTGGTCCAGGTCTTCGTCGTCGAAGCAGTACTTCACTTCCTGCGACATCACTGCCTGCACGGGCGTGTCGGGGCTCAGGCCCTGGGCCACGGCGCGCACGGCGATGTCGCGGTCGGTGATCATGCCGACGAGGCGATCGCCTTCGCCGACGGGCAGTGCACCGATGTCCTGTTCCAGCATCCATTGCGCCGCTTCACGGATGCTTTGGTTCGGGCCGATCACGTGCACCTTGCTGGTCATGGCATGACGGATTTGCATGATGTATCTCCTTGTTGAAAAGGCTTCGGACTGTGCCCGGTCGTGTCGTCCGAAGCGGTTGGGCAAGGCAGTGCAGCACGTCATGTGCCTGTGTCAGGCCCTCCTTCAAACCCTCATGGCGATGTGGCCAGGCTCACGTCATCGAGCACGAAGGAGGTTCGCTTCGTGCTGTTCTCCTTGCCCGTGAACTTGATGGTGACCGTCTGCCCCGCATAGGCGCTCAGGTCGAAGCTGTGTTGCGCATAGCCCGAGGCGGCATCCAGGTTGGAATAGGTCGCCAAGGTCTGCAGCACCTTGCCCGAGCCGTTGAGTACCTGTACTTTCAACGTGTCGTTGTGCTGGCTGGTGCTGGTCTCTTCGGTGTCGATGTGCAGCCAGAAGCTCAGCGTCAGGCCCGTGGCGTCCGATGGCACCTTGACCTTTTGCTGAACCGTGTCCGTGGTCGTCTGCCCGTAGCCATCGAGCCACGCATCGAACGCGCCGCCATGCGCCGGTTCGCTCGCATCGTTCTGGATGACGCCGGCGCTCGCGGTCCAAGGGCTGGGCGTGCCCGCGCCGTTCTCGAAGCCCGGGTTGCCCAGCAGCTGCGTGCCACCCGTGGTGGGCGGCTGAGGTTGCGATGTGCCGCCGCCCGCCAAGGCCTGGTTGAGCACCATCGCCAGGCGGACGCCCGCGCGGCTGAGCTGCTGGCGCACGACCTGCTCGGCGTTGTCGACATAGCCGCTGTCGAGCACATACGCGCCGTTGGCTTGCGGCGCTGGCAGCTTGCCGTAGGCCTCGTCCCGCGCGAGCTGGAATGACTCCTGCGCCCAATCGGCGGGCTTGCCCTGGCGCCATTGCGCTTGCTGCGCGGGCGTGATCTGCGCGATGAGCGCGTTGGCGATGGCCGTGTCGTTGGCGCCCAGAGCGGTCACGAAAGGCGTGTCCCAGTAGCTGTGCAGATTGGACGAGGCCATGCCGGGCCCTTTGACCTTCTTGTCGTTGCCGCCTTTGTCCTTGTCGTCGGAGGCATGCAGGGGCTGGTGCAGGTCGCCCACGAAGTGCAGCAGGAACTCCAGCGCCAGGCGGCGCTCGTCGGCGGGCGTGGCCGGGTTGGCCAGCTCGGCGGCGAACTGGTCGATCTTGTCGACCACGCAGTCATCGGCATCGGCCTGCGAAGCGGGCGTGCCGGCGGGCACGGCCGGGTGGTTGTTGCAGGCGGCGTCCTGATCGGGGCTGCTCAGCTCGATGTCGACGAAGTGCCAGTTGTGCGTCTTCGTGTAGCGGGGGCCGGCGGGGCGGTCGCTGTCGCGGTACTTGTCGGCCCAGGTCGCCTCGGTCGAGATGTCGGTGGCGGGCACCAGGTGCGTCTGGTCGCCCGCCAGGATGGCCGCGACCTGCGACTGCACCGCCGCGTCCAGATAGTGGTTGGCAATGAGGCCGACGATCTTGTGCCCATCGTCGCCCCAGGCGTGGGCGGGCTGCTGGCTGAGGCACAGCCACGCGGCGGCGGCCAGGCTGCTTGCTGTCTTGACGTTGAAACCCATCGCAATCCTCCGGCATTGAGGTTTTCAAATTACGGGAAACAGATGGCGGCTGTGTGACGGCCGCCGCATCCGGCGCATCTTGCGCCAAGAAGGACGCTCCTCGCAGGAAGCCCCTCGCGGGAAGAAGCCAACGAGGGCGCGCCAGCCCTTTGTTCCCTGATTCGGTATGAATATGGGAATGGGTTGTTATTTTGTTGCGCTCCTCGCAATACCGCGGTGCACATGCGACGCACCTTATGCCTGAAAGCGCGCCGGATGCGGGTCAATTTCTGGCGTCGATATTTTTCATCTTAAAACAATTTATCACATCGTGCAATTGAATCCGCATGGCGCGATATGGGACTTTATTCATTTCATCATCAACCGGCCGAATCCATTAAACGTACGGATGCGCAAACACGCGCATTACTAATCCAGAAAGGACTGTACGATGGAAACGCAATATATCGACGATGTCGAGCAGGCAGATCGCCAGCAACCCTCGCTAGCAAGGAAAACCGAGCCGCAAACGCCGCCAACATGGCAAAGCATGGGGCTCATTGTGTTTGGCAGTACAGCGCACGAGCCCCATGAATTGAAAGCCTGGGGAAGGACATTGTCGATTTTCAAGGAAAAGGACCAGACCGAATACCTGGTGCCTGATTACCATACGCCCGATCATAAAAAACGGCACATCAAATTCATCCGGAAAACGTCCAGGTACATGGCGGAGCTTTTCGGCGACGAAGGCAGCCTGCTGTGTGTCGAAAACGCAGGCTACAAGGTGCGCTCGCCGATTTCCGAAGACGTATTGAAAATGGTGTCCGCCGAAGTGCGCAGCGAAGTTTATATGCCACTGGTTTTTTCACGCAGAACCGAATTGCTGGGCGGTATTTATGCCTATATATGGCGATGCTGCACCAATGCGCAAATGGAAGCCACGGCCACGCGTCCGCTTTCCACACATCCTGTCAATTCGCTGGTGACGGGCATGTGCATGTTCGGTTCGAATATATATGGCGTGGACCAATATGGCGAACAACACCCGCTCACCAATACTTTTTACACGATGCCGCGAGGGCGCAAGATACTATCGGTCGCGCTGACGGATGACGAGTTGCATCCTTACGAACACATGATGCTGCAGCAGTTCCGGCTCCAAATGCCCATGTTCAAGGCCATGGGCGGGCAGGCGCCGCAAAAAGTCTTTTACCAAAGCGTGTTCGAAGAATATGTCCTGTATGGCGTCAATCTGTTCTTGCGCGGCGAAATGTCCATCGCGGCGCTGAAAGCCTATGCGCACCATGTCAGGCGTCGCACGGATTTCATCAAGGCCCGCATCGCGGAGGTTTGCCTGGCGTACGGCGTGGACTGGGACCACGGCCAATCCACCTTGTCCGCCCTGTTTTGCGGCGCCGACAAGGACGAGGCGCGCCAGCAGGACCCGGTTGACGCCTTCCTCTGTTTGGCGGGCATCTCGCCCACCTTGATCGTCTCGGATCTGCCGGTGGGCGAGCGTGTGGCCCTCATCCGACAAACATGCCAGGCCTGTGTCCGGCGATTGGCTGCGCAGTCGGGCGCTTTGGGAGAAGTCTGGTCGCATGTCGCCGATACCCTGCGGCATGACGATGAACAGCACAACACGCGGTACAGCGAGGACAGCTTGCTGACGCTCAATTTCCTGAACTACGCGGCGAAGGTCGCGTTTGTCCGCAGGACGCAGGCTGGCGAGGTCTGCCTGAGCCACCCGTTCCATGAGAAGGCCATGGCCCTGTCCTACAAGGACATGCATGCGGAGAAGTTCGGCGAGATCCTCGCGATCAACTGGATACCGCCGCTGTTCAGCCATGGTTCTTTCAAGGATGGGCTGTATTACCTGGACGAGGACCGGTCCTTGCTGAATGGCTTGATCGAAAGGGGCGTGCTGGACCAGTGCGCCATGCGGCTGGGGGCCCATGCGCTGGGCATGTCCAAGGTCGAGGACGACGCGAAAAAGACGATCAATGCCCTGTTGCAGGAGGCGCAGGAGGCGGAGCGGCGGCCCGTGGAGGCGCCCGGGCAAGGGGTGGCATGGGCGTCATGAAGCGGGCTTGGACGTAGGCGGGTCCTCGACGCGCACCGTGCAGCCAGAAGTTTGATGCAAATTGTTTCATTTGGCTTGTCAGGAACCGGCGGGCGTCAACGACTGAGAGGGTGTGCGCACACGTCGTGCGCGCTTTTTCCCCTCTCAAAGGACCTGACCATGAACCTCAAAGCCATTGCCACCCTCGCCGCCGCCATCGCCGCTTCCTCGGCCTTCGCCGGGGCGCCCGCCGAGAAGAAGTGCGGCGCGGGCTCTTGCAGCAAGAAGGCCGCTTCACAGCCCGCCTCGGGTGCCGCTTCCGGCGCCGCGTCCGACGCGTCGTGTTCCAAGAAGGAGGCCTCGTGCAGCAAGAAGGAGGCGTCCTGTTCGAAGAAAGACGCTTCCTGCAGCAAGAAGTAAAGCGGGGGGCGCACGCCATGATCGGATTGGGCTATCGCCGGGAGATGGCGGACTGGGACATGTCCGCCGTGCAGGCTTCGTTCTTCGAGGTCGTGCCCGAGAACTGGGTACGCCGCGACCGGGCGCCCCTTCATCGCCTGATCGAGCGCGGGCATCCTGTCCACCTTCATGGCGTGTCCCTGAACCTGGGCGGGCAGGGCGACATTTCGCGCGCCTTCCTGGCTGACGTGCGGGCCTTGATCGACGACCTTGGTCAGGCGCAGGGCCCGGTCCATTATTCGGACCACCTCGCCGCCAGTGGCGACGCGCACCAGCTCTACGACCTCTTCCCGATTCCGTTCACGATGCAAGAGGCTCGGCGCGTGGGCGAGCGCATCGGCTTTGTCCAGGATGTGTTGAAACAGCGCATCGCCATCGAGAACACGACCTGGTACACGAACATCGGCGACATGGGCGAGCCGGATTTCCTGGCCGAGGTCGCGCGGCGCGCCGACTGCCGGATCCTGCTGGATCTCAACAACATCGTGGTCAACCACAAGAACCACGGCGGCCCATCGCTGGCTGCATTCGTGCGCGACGTGGACCTGGGGCGTGTCACCTACATGCATGTCGCGGGCCACGAGTTCGATGCGCGCTTCGGCATGCACATCGACACGCACAGCCAGCCCGTCGAGACGCAGACCCGCGACATGGCCCGCCGCATCCAGGCCGAATGGCGCATCCCCATCCTGCTCGAGTGGGACAACGATGTGCCCTCGCTGGACGCCATCAACGAGGAGCTGGCATGCCTGCGTTCCACGATTACGTAAGGGGCCGCACGGACGAGGTGCCGGCTGGCTACGACGTCGACGGCATGCGGGTGTACCGCCATCTCGTCTACCTGGGCGCGGCGCAGGCGGTCGAAGCGCACTTCCCGGCCATGCGCCATGAACTGGGCGAAGCCGACTGGCGCGCCCTGATCGAAGCCTTTGTCCGGCAATCGCGCTGGACCTCTCACTACTACGGAGATCTCAAAGATGAATTCCTTGCTTTCCTTGCGCGTGAAGCTGCTTGAACGGCTGCGCGACCTGGGCCTGCTGGCCCTGAGGGTCTGGTTGTCCCAGGAGTTCATCCTGGCGGGCGTCACCAAGCTGTCGGGCGGCTTTCACGCGCCCGACTGGTTCGCCATGCTGGTGTTCCCGCCGGTCTTGCGGGCCTTGCCCATCGATGTCAACTGGACGGTGGCGGGCCTGGGCGAAATCGGCATGGGCACGGCCTTGCTGCTGGGGCTGTTCAGCCGCGCGTCGGCGATCGGGCTGTTGTTCATCACGTGGGTGGCGGTCTACACCGTCCATTTCGATCTGGGGTGGGCCGGCTGGAACGAGATCGAGACCACCATGGGGCAAGGCTTCAAAGTGCCGCTGATGATCGCGATCATGCTCTGGACGATCCTGACGCAGGGCGCGGGCCGCTATGCTGTCGATGCCTGGATGTCCGAACGTCCGCCTGTGCAACGCATGCCTCGACCTGATGACCCAATCTGATGTGATGGCCCGATGGGCGCGTGAGTGGCGAACGCCGATGCTGCGCTTTGCCCAGTTGCATCTGCAGCCTCGCGAAGAAGCCGAAGATGCCGTGCAGGATGCCTTGCTGGCCGCCATGAAGGTCCAGCCGGAGCGCATCGACCAGGGCGATCCGCGCCGCTATCTTTTCGGCATCCTCAAGCACAAGATCACGGATCGATTGCGCAGCAAGTACAGGCATCAGGATTGGCGTTCGCTGGACGATGGCGATGACCTCGATGCCTTGCTGTTCGACGGGCGCGATCACTGGGTGGCCGAGCTGGCGCCGGCGACCTGGCGCTCTCCCGAGGCGCATCTGGAGTCGGACCAGTTCTTCGAAGTGGTCGACATCTGCATCACGAAGCTGCCGCCCAAGCCGGCCCGCGTCTTCAGCATGAAAGAACTGCTGGAATGCGAGCCTCACGAGATCTGCGAGACGCTGGGCCTGAGCAAGGTGGATTACTGGCAGTGCATGAGCCGTGCGCGCAAGCAGATTCAGCTGTGCCTGACACAGAACTGGTTCGAAGGAGCCGGACGATGATGAAGTGCAAGGAATACGTCTTCCTGCTCAGCTCTGGAAAAATGGCCGAATCGCCGGCGGCGACACGCCTTGCCGGGGCGGTTCACAAGCTGACATGCCGCCACTGCCGCGCATTCACATCGAACGACGAGGCGCTGAGCCGCATCATCGGCGAGATGAAGCGGCGGGTCGAGCGGCCGCGCGGCGAGGACTGATGCGTTCGCCCCGACGCCATCGGCCCGAGCCCATAAAATGGCAGCCCTCCGCTGTACACCCGAGAAGATCCCGGCTCCCATGAACATCACGGTCAAAGAAGAACTGCGCGCCTACATCGACCCGCTCACGCCTGAAGAACACGACGCGCTCGAGCGCAGCATCCTGGCCGAGGGTTGCCGCGATGCCCTCGTGCTCTGGGGCGATGTGCTCGTCGATGGCCACAACCGCTACGGCATCTGCCAGAAGCACGGCATCCCCTTCCAGACCATGCAGCACCCGGCCTTCAAGTCGATGGACGACGTGCACCTGTGGATGATCGACCAGCACCTGGGGCGCCGCAGCGTCTCCGACTTCCAGCGTGGCGTGCTGGCCCTGCGCAAGAAGGACATCCTGGCCGCGCGCAAGCAAGCCCAGGCCACGCCGCAACCGGCCTCACCACCAGCCGACACCGCGACGGCTGAACAGGCCGCTCAACCAACGCCCGAGCAAACCGCCGCGATCAAGCCGCCCGATCCCTTCAAGAGCCGCGAAGACATCGCCCGCGCCGCGCGCATCAGCAGCACGACCGTCAGCCAGATCGAGAAGATCCAGAAGGAAGCCGCGCCCGAGCTGGTCGCGGCCGTGAAGGCGGGCGACATCTCCATCAACGCGGCGGCAGCCGTGGCCTCGCTGCCTGTCGACGAGCAAGTGGCCGCCGTGGCCGGTGGCAAGAAGGAGCTGCGCCTGGCCGCCAAGCAGGTGCGCGAGGCCAAGGCCAGTGCGCGCGCCGCCGCCGTCAGCGAGATGCTCGATCAAGCCGAAGCGGGCCAGGGCGACGAAGCCGAAGCACCGAGCGCCGAACTCGTCGCCCGGCTCAAGCAGACCATCGCCACGCTGAGCGCCGAGAACACCCAGCTCAAGGCCAGGCTGGCCGAACTGGCCGCCGCCTGACCTGTTCGCTCAACGAGCGGCTTCATTCGGCCGCCACCGCCTCGACCTGGATGCGCAAGGTCACGGCCATGTCGAAGCCCCAGTCCTTGCCGGCGCTGATGCCGTAGTCGTCGCGGTTGAGCGTGGCTTGCGCGTCGGCGCCGCACAGCTCGCGCTTGAGCATCGGGTGCGGGATGCACTTGAGCGAGTTGATCTGCAGGGTCAGGGGCTTGGTCACGCCGTGCATGGTCAGCACGCCCACGGCCTTGGTCGGCACGCCATTGGTCCAGCCGTCCAGCGTGCCCTTGTAGATGGCCTTGGGGTACTTGGCCGTGTCGAACAGCTCATCGCTCTTGGCCTTGCTGTTCATCAGCTCGAAGCCGTAGTCGATGCTGTTCATGTCGACCTCGATCTCCAGCTCGCCCTTGCTGGCGGCACGGTCCATCACGATCTTGCCGCTGTTCTTGTTGAACTTGCCGCGCCACACCGACAGGCCGCCCATGTGATCGGCCTCGAAGCTGGGGTAGGTGTGGCTCGGGTCGACAATGTAGGTGACCGGTGCCGCGCAGGCGGCGCCCATGCTCAAGGACAGCAATGCGGGCCAGGTGTTCAGCAGAGACTTTTTCATGGGTTTCCTTCTGATCGGGGGAGGGGGGGCCATTGTGACGCCGATGCGGCGGTTGACAGTGCCTGCCGCCATGCTTCAAGTCCGCCAGAGGCGGGCCGATATACGGGGATGACGATCGCGACCAGAACTTTGAAGTGGATGCACGACACGAGGCTGTTGCGCCCTCTCGCGGCACGGCTCGGCCATCAACCGGATACTTCGCCCGAGATGACCCAGGCCCGCGCGCTGATCGCGGCCGTCGACGCGGGCGGCGTGCCGCTGAGTCCCGCCAAGGTCAACCAGATCGGGCGGGCGCTGGGGCTGGAGGTGTCGAGCAAGGCGCCTGTCGAGGACACGATCGAGCGCATCCGGCAGGCCCTGGCCAGGGCCTAGCAGATCGCCCCGCGGATACCAGTGTTAGACGCTAGGATCGGTGCCTCCGTCGTTCAACGGCACGCCCCGATCCTTGCGCCATGCCCCACGCTGTCACCCCCGTCCTGCTGATCGCCAACCGCGGCGAAATCGCCATCCGCATCGCCCGTGCCGCCGCCGAGCTGGGTTGGCGCACCGTGGGCCTGGTGTCCGAAGACGACCAGGACGCGCAGCACGCCTGCCATGTCGACGCCGTGCAGGTGCTGCCGGGCAAGGGCGTGCCGGTCTACCTGAACATCGGGCAGGTGGTGGCGGCCGCGCAGGCGCAGGGCTGCACGCATGTGCACCCGGGTTATGGCCTCTTGAGCGAGAACGCCGACTTCGCGCGCGCTTGTGCCGCGGCCGGCCTCGTCTTCTGTCGGCCCTGCGCCCGAGGTGCTGGACCTGCTGGGCGACAAGGCCCAGGCCAGAGCCCTGGCACGCCGCTGCAAGGTGCCCGTGACGGCGGGCATCGACAGCGCCACCACGCTGGCACAGGCGCAAGGCTTCTTTGCCGAGCTGGCGCAGCAGCAGGGCGGCCAGGCCGCGATGATGATCAAGGCGCTGGCCGGTGGCGGCGGGCGCGGCATGCGCGTGGTCGAGCAGGCTGACGAGATCGCGGCGAGCTTCGAGCGTTGCCAGTTCGAGGCGCTGGCGGCGTTCGGCCGGGGCGATGTCTACGTGGAGCAGTTGGTCAGGCGCACGGCACATCGAGGTGCAGGTGCTGGGCGATGGCACGGGCGCCGTGAGCCACGCCTGGGAGCGTGACTGCACCGTGCAGCGCAACCATCAAAAGCTGCGTCGAGATCGCGCCCGCGCCGCACCTGGACCCAGCCTTGCGCCAGCACCTGCTCGACGCCGCCGTGACGCTGGCGCAGGCCGTGAAGCTGCGCGGCTTGTAGCACTTTCGAGTTCCTGCTCGACCTGGACCAGGCCGGCACCAACGGCTACTACTTCATGGAGGCCAACCCGCGCCTGCAGGTCGAGCACACGGTGACCGAGGCCATCACGGGCCTGGACCTGGTGCAGACGCAGTTGCGCCTGTCGCAAGGCGCGACGCTGGCCGAGCTGCAGGTTCAACAGGCGGACATCGCGCGGCCGCAGGGCACAGGCCATCCAGGTGCGCGTCAATGTCGAGCGCATGGGGCTTGTTACGGGCGCGCGCTGCCCGCGGGCGGCACCATCCGTGCTTACGAGCCGCCCGCCGGGCCGGGCATCCGCGTCGACGGGCATGGCCACGCCGGCATGCAGCCGCACCCTGAAGCTTCGACACATGCTGCTGGCCAAGGTCATCGTGCACCATCCGCAAGGTCTTCTACTGCGGCCTTGCAGCGCACGCGCCGCGCGCTGGCCGAGTTCCGGCTCGATGGCGTCGACAGCAACATCGCCTTCGTGCAGGCGCTGCTCGCGCACGAAGACATGGGGCCTTACCGCGTCAGCACACGCTGGTTGCAGTGGCACGTGACCGCCTTGCTGGGCGCGGCCGCGCAGCAGCCCAGGCCGCGCCTTTTGACGCATGCATGGCATGGCGATGCCGCCTCATCCTCAAGCCAGGCAGCATCGCAGGTGCCCGAAGGCTGCGTGGCCATCCAGGCCAGCGTGACCGGCTCACTGGTGAGCCTGCTCGTGCACCCTGGCGACACCGGTGCGCACGGGCCAGCGCCTGGCCGTGATCGAGCCCATGAAGATGGCGTTCGAGATCATGGCCACGCAAGGCGGCCGCGTCGAGGCCGTGCTGGCCGATGTGGGGCACCGTGGTCAACGAAGGCCAGGCGCTGCTCGCGATCAGCCCATCGGCCGACGATGGCCAGGTGCATGCTGCGCAGAATCATGTGCTGGACCTCGACCACATCCGCCCCGACCTTGCCGAGGTGATCGAGCGCCACGCCGTGACGCTGGACGAGCGCCGCCCCGATGCCGTCGCCAAGCGCCACGCCAAGGGACACCGCACCGCCCGCGAGAACGTCGACGCCTTCCTGGACGAAGGCAGCTTCATCGAATACGGCGCGCTGGCCATCGCCTCGCAACGCATCCGCCACAAGGAGGCCGAGCTGATCGCGCGCAGCCCGGCCGATGGCCTCGTCACCGGCCTGGGCACGGTCAATGGCGCACTGTTCGGCGAGAGGCCGCGCGCTGCAGCGGTGCTGGCCTACGACTACACCGTGTTCGCCGGCACGCAGGGCATCGTGAACCACTAGAAGACCGACCGGATGCTCGCACCTGGCCTAGCAGCGCCAGTTGCCCGTGGTCCTGTTGGCCGAAGGCGGCGGCGGCCGGCCGACGACGACGAACCCGGCGTCAGCCTGCTCGACAACATGACCTTCCTGGGCATCGGCGCGCCTGAGCGGGCAGGTACCCACGGTCGCCATCGTCAACGGCCGCTGCTTCGCGGGCAACGCCTCGCTGGCCGGCTGCTGCGATGTCATCATCGCCACCGCGGGACACGACCATCGGCATGGCCGGCCCGGCCATGATCGAAGGCGGCGGCCTGGGCAAGTTCACGCCCGAGGAGGTCGGCCCGTCGAGCATGCAGGCACCCAACGGCGTCGTCGACACTCGTCGTCGACGACGAAGCCGATGCGGTGCGCGTGGCCCAGCAGTATCTCGGTCTATTTCCAGGGCCGATCGAGCGATTGGCGATGCGCGGACCAACGCGCGCTGCGTCACACCGTGCCCGACAAGCGCACGCGCATCTACGACATCCGCGAGGTCATCGACACCCTGTTCGACACGGGCTCGGTGCTCGAGCTGCGCCGCGACTTCGCACCCGGCATGGTCACCTCGCTCGCGCGCCTCGAAGGGCGGCCCGTGGGCCTGATCGCCAACGACCCGCGCCACCTGGGCGGCGCCATCGATGCGCCGGGCGCCGACAAGGCCGCCCGCTTCATGCAGCTGTGCGATGCCTACAACATCCCGCTGGTCTCGCTGTGCGACACGCCGGGCTTCATGGTCGGCCCCGATGCCGAGAAGACGGCCACGGTGCGCCAGAACTCGCGCATGTTCCTGGCTGCGGCGAGCATCACGGTGCCATATTTCACGGTCGTGCTGCGCAAGGGCTATGGCCTGGGCGCGCAGGCCATGACGGCGGGCAGCCTGCTGGCGCCGGACTTCACGGTGGCCTGGCCCACCGGCGAGTTCGGGCCCATGGGCTTCGAGGGCGCGGTGCGGCTGGGTTTCAGCAAACAGCTCGATGCCATCGAGGACCCGGCCATGCACAGATGTTCGAAGGCCTCGTGGCCGCGGCCTATCAAAAGGGCAAGGCCCTGAACATGGCCGCGCACCTCGAGCTCGACGACGTGATCGACCCGGCCGACACGCGCCGCTGGCTGGTGCGCGGGCTGGCCGCCATGCCCGCGCCTGTTGCAAGGTCGGGCCGCAAGCGCCCCTTCGTGGATGCCTGGTGAAAGAGGCAGGCTGAGCAAGCCATGCGCCCATCGGCTCACTGAAAGGGCGTAACAGATGGCACAAGCTTGCAACACGTGGCGCCCCATCTTTGTGAGCATCCCAACATCTCGTTGCGTTTGTCGATGGCTGGTGACGCCTTGGGCACAATGCACAACCTGTTCTGCGTAGATTCGCCCTCGTTCAATCAACGGGAAGCGGTTCATGGTGGCACAGGGCAGGCGGGTCGGCGCGGCCGAAGAGGGCGCGAGGCGCATGGCCCGCATGGTGACCACGGTGGTGGCATCGGCCGCCATGGCCGCCTGCAACGATGAGCAGCTCGGCCCGCCCACACAGGACGAGGCCGCGACCTACCTCGCGCAAGCGGGCCTGGGCGCCACGCAGGCCGGCATCGACCAGGTGATGCAACTGGGCTTCGGTGGCTGGCTCGATCAGCAGTTCGCGATGCCCTTGTCCGAGTCGCTGTGGAGCTGGCTGCTGGCGCACGGCTTCAACGCGGCCATCTACAAATCGTCCGACATGGGCATGGACCACGCCCTGTGGTATCGCCTGTCAATCGCGCCCGATGTGCTGCGCCAGCGCGTGGTGCTGGCTTTGTCGCAGCACTTCGTGGTCTCGCTGCGCGACATGCCCGTGCCGTGGGGCCAGTTCGCCTGCGTGGCCTATTGGGAGATGCTGGAGGCCAACTGCTTCGGCAACTTCCGCACGCTGCTCGAGCGCGTGGCCTTGTCGCCGGCCATGGGCGTGTACCTGAGCATGCGCGGCAGCAGCAAGGAAGACGCCCTGGGCCGCCAGCCCGACGAGAACTTCGCGCGCGAGCTGCTGCAGCTCTTCACGATCGGGCTCGTGCAGCTCAACCCCGATGGCGGCACCAGGCTCGACGCCAACGGCCAGCCCATCGACACCTACGGCAACGATGATGTCCAAGGCCTGGCGCGCGTCTTCACCGGCTGGGACGTCGATGGCTTCGACCCCGCGCTGCGACTACACGCGCCGCCCGATGGTCTTCGACGCAAGCCGGCACAGCACGATGGACAAGGCCTTTCTGGGCACGGCCATCGCGGGCAACACGCCGGCAAGGAGGCTTTCGCAAAAGCGCTCGATACCATCTTCCATCACCCCAATGTCGGCCCCTTCATCGCGCGCAGCCTGATCCAGCAGATGGTGACGAGCAACCCGAGCAAAGAATACGTCGGCCGTGTGGCGGCGTCCTTCAACGACAACGGACAAGGCGTGCGCGGCGACATGCAGGCCGTGATCCGCGCCGTGCTGATGGACGGCGAGCCGCGTCTCGGCCTGTCGCCCTTGCCTGTCGACATGGTAAGGCTCGCGCGATGAAGGGGCCGACATTGGGGTGATGGAAGATGGTATCGAGCACTTTTGCGAAAGCCTCCTTGCCGGGCGTGTTGCCCGCGATGGCCGTGCCCAGAAAGGCCTTGTCGTCGGTGCTGTGCCGGCTTGCGTCGAAGACCATCGGGCGGCGCGTGTAGTCCGGCAGCGCAGGGGTCGAAGCCATCGACGTCCCAGCCGGTGAAGACGCGCGCCAGGCCTTGGACATCATCGTTGCCGTAGGTGTCGATGGGCTGGCCGTTGGCATCGAGCCTGGTGCCGCCATCGGGGTTGAGCTGCACGAGCCCGATCAGTGAAGAGCTGCGGCAGCTCGCGCGCGAAGTTCTCGTCGGGCTGGCGGCCCAGGGCGTCTTACTTGCTGCTGCCGCGCATGCTCAGGTACACGCCCATGGCCGGCGACAAGCCACGCGCTCGAGCAGCGTGCGGAAGTTGCCGAAGCAGTTCGCCTCCAGCATCTCCGAATAGGCCACGCAGGCGAACTGGCCCCGCGGCACGGGCATGTTGCGCAGCGAGACCACGAAGTGCTGCGACAAAGCCAGCACCACGCGCTGGCGCAGCACATCGGGCGCATTGAGCAGGCGATAGCCACAGGGCGTGGGGTCCATGCCCATGTCGGACGATTTGTAGATGGCCACGTTGAAGCCGTGCGCCAGCAGCCAGCTCCACAGCGACTCGGACAAGGGCATCGCGAACTGCTGATCGAGCCAGCCACCGAAGACCCAGTTGCATCACCTGGTCGATGCCGGCCTGCGTCGCGCCCCAGCCCGCTTGCGCGAGGTAGGTCGCGGCCTCGTCCTGTGTGGGCGGGCCGAGCTGCTCATCGCTGCAGGCCGCCTGGGCGGCCGATGCCACCACCGTGGTCACCATGCGGGCCATGCGCCTCGCGCCTCTTCTTCGGCCGCGCCGACCCGCCTGCCCTGTGCCACCATGAACCGCTTCCCGTTGATTGAACGAAGGCGAATCTACGCAGAACAGGTTGTGCATTGTGCCCAAGGCGTCACCAGCCATCGACAAACGCAACGAGATGTTGGGATGCTCACAAAGATGGGGCGCCACGTGTTGCAAGACTTGTGCCATCTGTTACGCCCTTTCAGTGAGCCGATGGGCGCATGGGCTTCTTCAGCCTGCCTCTTCACCAGGCATCCACGAAGGGGCGCTTGCGGCCCGAGCCTTTGCAACGGCGCGGGCATGGCGGCCAGCCCGCGCGCGCGGCCAGCGGCGCGTGTCGGCCGGGTCGATCACGTCGTCGAACTCGAGGTGCGCGGCCATGTTTCAGGGCCTTGCCCTTTTGATAGGCAGCGGCCACGAGGCCTTCGGAACATCTGCTGGCGCATCGCCGGGTCCTCAATGACATCGAGCTGTTTGCTGAAACCCAGCCGCACCTCGCCTTCCAACCCCATGCGGCCGAACTCGCCGGTCGGCCAGGCCACCGTGAAGAACGACACCAGTAGAACTGCCCGCGCGTCATCGCCATGCGCGCCCAGGCCGTAGCCCTTGCGCAGCACGATCGTGAAATACGGGATCGTCGATGCTCGCCGCAGCCAGCGAGGATGCGCGACGAAGTGCCGCACGATCGCCGTCTTCTCGGCATCGGGGCCGACCATGAAGCCCGGCGTGTCGCACAACGAGACCATCGGGATGTCGTAGGCATCGCACAGCTGCATGAAGCGGGCGGCCTTGTCGGCGCCCGGCGCATCGATGGCGCCGCCCAGGTGGCGCGGATCGTTGGCGATCATGCCCACGGTGCGGCCTTCGAGGCGCGCGAGCGAGGTGACCATGCCGAGTGCCGAAGTCCGGCCGCAGCTCGAGCACCGAACCCGATGTCGACCATGGTGTCGATGACCTCGCGGATGTCGTAGATGCGCGTGCGCTTGTCGGGCACGGTGTGACGCAGCGCGCGTTGGTCGCGCGCATCGCCAATCGCTCGATCGGCCCTGGAAATAACCGATGTACTGCTGGGCCACGCGCACCGCGTCGGCCTCGTCGTCGCACCACGATGTCGATGACGCCGTTGGGTGCCTGCATGCTCACGGGCCCGACCTCCTCGGGCGTGAACTTGCCCAGGCCGCCGCCTTCGATCATGGCCGGGCCGGCCATACCGATGGTCGTGCCCCGGGTGGCGATGATGACATCGCAGCAGCCGGCCAGCGAGGCGTTGCCCGCGAAGCAGCGGCCATTGACGATGGCCACCAGGGGTACCTGCCCGCTCAGGCGCGCCATGCCCAGGAAGGTCATGTTGTCGAGCAGGCTGACGCCGGGGTACTCGTCGTTCGGCCGGCCGCCGCCGCCTTCGGCCCACAGGATCACGGGCAACTGGCGCTGCAAGGCCAGGTGCAGCATGCGGTCAGTCTTCTTGTGGTTGGTGATGCCCTGCGTGCCGGCGAACACGGTGTAGTCGTAGGCCAGCACCATGCAGCGCGCGGCCTGCTCGCCGAACTGCGCGGCATTGACCGTGCCCAGGCCCGTGACGAGGCCATCGGCCGGGCTGCGCGCGATCAGCTCGGCCTCCTGTGGCGGATGCGTTGCGAGGCCAGGGCCAGCGCGCCGTATTCGATGAAGCTGCCTTCGTCCAGGAAGGCGTCGACGTTCTCGCGGGCCGTGCGGTGTCCCTTGGCGTGGCGCTTGGCGACGGCATCGGGGCGGCGCGCGTCCAGCGTCACGGCGTGGCGCTCGATCACTTCGGCCAGGTCGGGGCGGATGTGGTCGGGGTCCAGCACCTGATCTTGCGCAGCGTGCGCCTGGCCATCGTCGGCCGATGGGTCGATCGCGAGCAGCGCCTGGCCTTCGTTGACCACGGTGCCCACATCGGCCAGCGCCGGCCTCGACGCGGCCGCCTTGCGTGGCCATGATCTCGAACGCCATCTTCATGGCCTCGATCACGGCCAGGCGCTGGCCCGTGCGCACCGTGTCGCCAGGGTGCACGAGCAGGCTCACCAGTGAGCCGGTCACGCTGGCCTGGATGGCCACGCAGCCTTCGGGCACCTGCGATGCTGCCTGGCTTGAGGATGAGGCGGCATCGCCATGCCATGCATGCGTCAAAAGGCGCGGCCTGGGCTGCTGCGCGGCCGCGCCAGCAAGGCGGCCACGTGCCACTGCAACCAGCGTGTGCTGACGCGGTAAGGCCCCATGTCTTCGTGCGCGAGCAGCGCCTGCACGAAGGCGATGTTGCTGTCGACGCCATCGAGCCGGAACTCGGCCAGCGCGCGGCGCGTGCGCTGCAAGGCCGCATAGAAGCCTTGCGGATGGTGCACGATGACCTTGGCCAGCAGCGTGTCGAAGCCCGGGTGCGGCTGCATGCCGGCGTGGCCATGCCCGTCGACGCGGATGCCCCGGCCCGGCGGGCGGCTCGTAAGCACGGATGGTGCCGCCCGCGGGCAGCGCGCGCCCGTCAAGCCCCATGCGCTCGACATTGACGCGCACCTGGATGGCCGTGCCCTGCGGCCGCGCGATGTCCGCCTGTTGAACCTGCAGCTCGGCCAGCGTCGCGCCTTGCGACAGGCGCAACTGCGTCTGCACCAGGTCCAGGCCCGTGATGGCCTCGGTCACCGTGTGCTCGACCTGCAGGCGCGGGTTGGCCTCCATGAAGTAGTAGCCGTTGGTGCCGGCCTGGTCCAGGTCGAGCAGGAACTCGAAGGTGCACAAGCCGCGCAGCTTCACGGCCTGCGCCAGCGTCACGGCGGCGTCGAGCAGGTGCTGGCGCAAGTGGGTCCAGGTGCGGCGCGGGCGCGATCTCGACGAGCTTTTGATGGTTGCGCTGCACGGTGCAGTCACGCTCCCAGGCGTGGCTCACGGCGCCCGTGCCATCGCCCAGCACCTGCACCTCGATGTGCCGTGCGCGCTTGACCAACTGCTCCACGTAGACATCGCCCCGGCCGAACGCCGCCAGCGCCTCGGACTGGCAACGCTCGAAGCTCGCCGCGATCTCGTCAGCCTGCTCGACCACGCGCATGCCGCGCCCGCCGCCACCGGCCAGCGCCTTGATCATCATCGCGGCCTGGCCGCCCTGCTGCTGCGCCAGCTCGGCAAAGAAGCCTTGCGCCTGTGCCAGCGTGGTGGCGCTGTCGATGCCCGCCGTCACGGGCACCTTGCAGCGGCGTGCCAGGGCTCTGGCCTGGGCCTTGTCGCCCAGCAGGTCCAGCACCTCGGGCGCAGGGCCGACAAAGACGAGGCCGGCCGCGGCACAAGCGCGCGCGAAGTCGGCGTTCTCGCTCAAGAGGCCATAACCCGGGTGCACATGCGTGCAGCCCTGCGCCTGCGCGGCCGCCACCACCTGCCCGATGTTCAGGTAGACCGGCACGCCCTTGCCCGGCAGCACCTGCACGGCGTCGACATGGCAGGCGTGCTGCGCGTCCTGGTCGTCTTCGGACACCAGGCCCACGGTGCGCCAACCCAGCTCGGCGGCGGCACGGGCGATGCGGATGGCGATTTCGCCGCGGTTGGCGATCAGCAGGACGGGGGTGACAGCGTGGGGCATGGCGCAAGGATCGGGGCGTGCCGTTGAACGACGGAGGCACCGATCCTAGCGTCTAACACTGGTATCCGCGGGGCGATCTGCTAGGCCCTGGCCAGGGCCTGCCGGATGCGCTCGATCGTGTCCTCGACAGGCGCCTTGCTCGACACCTCCAGCCCCAGCGCCCGCCCGATCTGGTTGACCTTGGCGGGACTCAGCGGCACGCCGCCCGCGTCGACGGCCGCGATCAGCGCGCGGGCCTGGGTCATCTCGGGCGAAGTATCCGGTTGATGGCCGAGCCGTGCCGCGAGAGGGCGCAACAGCCTCGTGTCGTGCATCCACTTCAAAGTTCTGGTCGCGATCGTCATCCCCGTATATCGGCCCGCCTCTGGCGGACTTGAAGCATGGCGGCAGGCACTGTCAACCGCCGCATCGGCGTCACAATGGCCCCCCCTCCCCCGATCAGAAGGAAACCCATGAAAAAGTCTCTGCTGAACACCTGGCCCGCATTGCTGTCCTTGAGCATGGGCGCCGCCTGCGCGGCACCGGTCACCTACATTGTCGACCCGAGCCACACCTACCCCAGCTTCGAGGCCGATCACATGGGCGGCCTGTCGGTGTGGCGCGGCAAGTTCAACAAGAACAGCGGCAAGATCGTGATGGACCGTGCCGCCAGCAAGGGCGAGCTGGAGATCGAGGTCGACATGAACAGCATCGACTACGGCTTCGAGCTGATGAACAGCAAGGCCAAGAGCGATGAGCTGTTCGACACGGCCAAGTACCCCAAGGCCATCTACAAGGGCACGCTGGACGGCTGGACCAATGGCGTGCCGACCAAGGCCGTGGGCGTGCTGACCATGCACGGCGTGACCAAGCCCCTGACCCTGCAGATCAACTCGCTCAAGTGCATCCCGCACCCGATGCTCAAGCGCGAGCTGTGCGGCGCCGACGCGCAAGCCACGCTCAACCGCGACGACTACGGCATCAGCGCCGGCAAGGACTGGGGCTTCGACATGGCCGTGACCTTGCGCATCCAGGTCGAGGCGGTGGCGGCCGAATGAAGCCGCTCGTTGAGCGAACAGGTCAGGCGGCGGCCAGTTCGGCCAGCCTGGCCTTGAGCTGGGTGTTCTCGGCGCTCAGCGTGGCGATGGTCTGCTTGAGCCGGGCGACGAGTTCGGCGCTCGGTGCTTCGGCTTCGTCGCCCTGGCCCGCTTCGGCTTGATCGAGCATCTCGCTGACGGCGGCGGCGCGCGCACTGGCCTTGGCCTCGCGCACCTGCTTGGCGGCCAGGCGCAGCTCCTTCTTGCCACCGGCCACGGCGGCCACTTGCTCGTCGACAGGCAGCGAGGCCACGGCTGCCGCCGCGTTGATGGAGATGTCGCCCGCCTTCACGGCCGCGACCAGCTCGGGCGCGGCTTCCTTCTGGATCTTCTCGATCTGGCTGACGGTCGTGCTGCTGATGCGCGCGGCGCGGGCGATGTCTTCGCGGCTCTTGAAGGGATCGGGCGGCTTGATCGCGGCGGTTTGCTCGGGCGTTGGTTGAGCGGCCTGTTCAGCCGTCGCGGTGTCGGCTGGTGGTGAGGCCGGTTGCGGCGTGGCCTGGGCTTGCTTGCGCGCGGCCAGGATGTCCTTCTTGCGCAGGGCCAGCACGCCACGCTGGAAGTCGGAGACGCTGCGGCGCCCCAGGTGCTGGTCGATCATCCACAGGTGCACGTCGTCCATCGACTTGAAGGCCGGGTGCTGCATGGTCTGGAAGGGGATGCCGTGCTTCTGGCAGATGCCGTAGCGGTTGTGGCCATCGACGAGCACATCGCCCCAGAGCACGAGGGCATCGCGGCAACCCTCGGCCAGGATGCTGCGCTCGAGCGCGTCGTGTTCTTCAGGCGTGAGCGGGTCGATGTAGGCGCGCAGTTCTTCTTTGACCGTGATGTTCATGGGAGCCGGGATCTTCTCGGGTGTACAGCGGAGGGCTGCCATTTTATGGGCTCGGGCCGATGGCGTCGGGGCGAACGCATCAGTCCTCGCCGCGCGGCCGCTCGACCCGCCGCTTCATCTCGCCGATGATGCGGCTCAGCGCCTCGTCGTTCGATGTGAATGCGCGGCAGTGGCGGCATGTCAGCTTGTGAACCGCCCCGGCAAGGCGTGTCGCCGCCGGCGATTCGGCCATTTTTCCAGAGCTGAGCAGGAAGACGTATTCCTTGCACTTCATCATCGTCCGGCTCCTTCGAACCAGTTCTGTGTCAGGCACAGCTGAATCTGCTTGCGCGCACGGCTCATGCACTGCCAGTAATCCACCTTGCTCAGGCCCAGCGTCTCGCAGATCTCGTGAGGCTCGCATTCCAGCAGTTCTTTCATGCTGAAGACGCGGGCCGGCTTGGGCGGCAGCTTCGTGATGCAGATGTCGACCACTTCGAAGAACTGGTCCGACTCCAGATGCGCCTCGGGAGAGCGCCAGGTCGCCGGCGCCAGCTCGGCCACCCAGTGATCGCGCCCGTCGAACAGCAAGGCATCGAGGTCATCGCCATCGTCCAGCGAACGCCAATCCTGATGCCTGTACTTGCTGCGCAATCGATCCGTGATCTTGTGCTTGAGGATGCCGAAAAGATAGCGGCGCGGATCGCCCTGGTCGATGCGCTCCGGCTGGACCTTCATGGCGGCCAGCAAGGCATCCTGCACGGCATTTCGGCGTCCTCTTCTCCTCGCTGCTCGTGATCGTCGCCAATGCGCTGGTCGACATACTGCACGGCATCCTCGACCCTCGAGTGGGAGGCAGCGATGCCGTCTAGCAATATAAGCCTGCTCCGCACTCCGGCGGCTGAGGCGCCGGCCGATGCGCCCCTTGCCAATGTCGTGCCGCTGCTTGGCCGCGCCGCCGCCGCATCGCCTGCCGATGCCACGCCGGTTGCCGTCCGGCCCGGTGCCTTCGCTCCCTTGCGGAGCAATCCGCTGGCGCTGGTAGGCGCCGCGATCCTGATCTTCATGGCGCTGATGGGGCTGTCTTCGCCCTTCCTCTTTCCCGGCGACCCGCTGGCGATCGTGGCGGAACCGTTCATCTGGCCCTTCACCGACGGCGCCCATCCGCTCGGCACGGACTCGCTGGGACGCGACGTGCTTGCGGGGATCGCCCATGGGGCCAACGTGTCCCTGCGGGTCGGCCTGTCGGCGACGGCGCTGGGCCTCGTCATCGGGCTCGCGGTGGGAGCGGTCGCGGGCTATTTCGGCGGCTGGACCGATATCCTCCTCTCCCGCCTCGTCGAAATCTTTCAGACGCTGCCCAATTTCGTGATGCTGGTCGTCGTGGTCGCGATCGCGCAGCCCAGCATCACGACGCTGTCCTTCGCTATCGCGATCGTGACCTGGCCGACCGTGGCGCGACTTGCGCGCGCCGAGTTCCGGTCGCTGCGCGAGAAGGATTTCGTGATGGCGGCGCGGAGTCTGGGCTTCGGCCATGCGCGCATCATTGTCTCCGAAATCCTGCCGAGCGCGCTGCCGCCAATCATCGTCACCGCCTCGGTCATGGTCGCCTCGGCGATCCTGATGGAATCCGCCTTGTCCTTCATGGGGCTCGGCGACCCCAATGCGGTGAGCTGGGGTAGCATGATCGGCGCCGGCCGGGAGTATTCTCCGCACCGCCTGGTATCTGTGCGCTCTGCCCGGCTTCGCGATCATGCTCACGGTGCTGGCGCTCAACCTGATCGGCGATGCGCTCAACGATGTGCTTGATCCGCGCAAGCAGGGAGGCGGTCGATGAACGGGCCCTTCAATCCCCCCCCGCGTCCCTGGCGCGCCGCTGCTGGTCGTCGAGGATCTGGCGGTCGCTTTTGGATCGCAGCGGCCCGTGCGCGGTGTCGGATTCGAGATCCACGAGGGCGAAACGCTGGCGCTGGTCGGCGAATCCGGCTCGGGCAAGTCGCTAACCGCGCTCTCCATCATCCGGCCTGCTGCCCGAGGGCGGCCGCATCGCGGAGGGCAGCATCCGCTTCGAGGGGCGCGAGACGACGCAGCTCCCCCGCGTGAGGCGCGGGCGCTCAGGGGCGGCTCGATCGGCATGATCTTCCAGGAACCGATGACCAGCCTCAACCCGGTGATGACCATCGGCGCGCAGATCATCGAGGCGTTGCGCCAGCACCAGCCGCTGTCCCGCAAGGACGCGCGGGCGCGGGCGATGGACCTGCTCGACCTCGTGCGCATCTCCGATCCGCATCGGCGGGTGGATGATTATCCGCACCAACTCTCGGGCGGCATGCGCCAGCGCGTGATGATCGCCATCGCGGTCGCGTGCAGCCCGCGCCTCCTCATCGCGGACGAGCCCACGACCGCGCTCGACGTCACTATCCAGGCGCAGGTGCTCGACCTTCTCGACCGGCTGAGGCGCGATCTGTCGATGGCGGTCCTGCTCATCACCCATGATCTCGGCGTCGTCGCCCAATGGGCGGACCGGGTCGCGGTGATGTACGCCGGGCGCAAGGTGGAGCAGGCCGATCCCGAGGCGCTCTTCGCCCATCCGCTGCACCCCTATACCCGGGGGCTGCTCAACGCCTCGCCGCGCCTCGACGACAGCTATCACTACAGCGACGGGCCTCTCTACGAGATTCCGGGATCCATTACGTCCAGCGTGGGGGAGCGGGGTTGCGCCTTCGCCCCGCGCTGCCCGCATGCGCGCGCCGGCTGCCGCGAGGCGGTGCCAGGACTCCAGACCCTCGACCATGGGCGGCAGGTGGCCTGTCCTGTCCTCCTGAAGGAAGATCATCGTGTCGCTGCTCTCGATCACTGAACTCAGCACCCATTATCGCCTGCCCGGCGGGTCGTTGCGCGCGCTCGACGGCGTGTCGCTGGAGCTGACGGCGGGGGAGACGCTGGGCATCGTGGGGGAATCCGGCTGTGGCAAGTCCACGCTGGGCAAGACCATCCTGCGCCTCGTCGAGCCGACCGGCGGTTCGATCCGGTTCGGCGGCGAGGATGTCACCCATCTGCCCGCGCGCAAGCTCGACGCCTATCGCCGCCGCGCGCAGATGATCTTCCAGGATCCGTTCGCCTCGCTCAACCCGCGCCACAGGATCCGCAAGATCCTGACCGATCCCATGATCGTCCATGGCGTGAAGGACAGGACGGAGCGCAAGCGGCGGGTGGAGGAGATCGTCACCCGCGTCGGCCTCGATCCCGCCCGCGCTCGACCGCTATCCGCATGAATTCTCCGGAGGCCAGCGCCAGCGTATCGGCATCGCCCGCGCGCTGATCCTGGAGCCCGATCTCGTCATCTGCGACGAGCCCGTCTCCGCGCTCGACCTGTCCATCCAGGCGCAGACGCTGAACTTGCTCGGCCGGATGAAGGCGGACCTGGGGCTGTCTTATATCTTCATCTCGCACGACCTGTCCGTCGTCCGCTATTTCACGGACCGGGTCATCATCATGTACCTCGGCCGGGTGGTCGAGAGCGCGCCGACCCGCGCCCTGTGGGCATCGCCGCGCCATCCCTATACGCGCGCGCTGATGGATGCCGTGCCCGATCAGAGCCGCCGTCGCCAGGCCGCGCCGATCAAGGGAGAGCTGCCCAGTCCCCAGGACGTGCCGACAGGCTGCCGCTTCCATCCCCGCTGCCCCCTCGCGACGGAGCTGTGCGCCCGTGTCGAGCCGCAGCTGGAGCATGTCGGCGAGGGCCAGAGCGTCGCTTGCCACCACATCTGACAGTCCCGATTTCTACAGGAGAACAGCATGTCCCTCGACTATCGTTATCTCGGCCGTTCCGGCCTCAAGATTTCCCAGCTGACGCTCGGCACTATGATGTTCGGCGGCGAGACCGACGAGGCGACGTCCCATCGCATCATCGACAAGGCGCGCGAGCAGGGGATCAACGCCATCGACACTGCCGACGGCTATGCCAAGGGCGCATCGGAGGAAGTCGTCGGGCGCGGTATCAAGGCGCATCGCGACCATTGGGTGTTGTCGACCAAGTTCGCCAATCCGCGCGGCCCCGGCCCCAACCAGCGCGGCCAGTCGCGCAAGTGGATCATCGAGAGCGTTGAGAACAGCCTGCGCCGCCTCGGCACCGACTATATCGACTTCATCTATTTCCACCGCGCGATCTTCGACGCGCCGCTGGGCGAGGCGGTGCGGGCGCTGGGCGACCTGATCCAGCAAGGCAAGCTGCGCTATTTCGGCGTCTCCAACTTCCGCGGCTGGCGCATTGCGGAGGTCTCCCACCTCGCCGACCAGTTCAACATCGACCGGCCCGTCGCCAGCCAGCCGCTCTACAATATCTTCAATCGCCAGGCGGAGCAGGAGGCGCTGCCCGCGGCGGCCTATTACGGTCTCGGCACCGTGTCCTACAGCCCGCTGGCGCGCGGCGTTCTGACGGGCAAATATGTGCCGGGCCAGGCGGCCGCCGCCGACACCCGCGCGGGCCGCGCCGACAAGCGCATCCTGGAGACCGAATGGCGCCCCCGAGTCCGTCACCCTGGCGACCCAGATCGCTGATTATGCGCGTGGCCGTGGCGTCGATCCCGTCCATTTCGCCATCGCCTGGGTGCTGAACAACCGCCTCGTCACCTCCACCATCACGGGCCCCCGCACCGAGGCGCATTGGGACAGCTCGCTGCGAAAGCTCAGTAGGATATTTGAAATCGTTTTTAAATACAAAAATAAATTTTCAGTTATCCTGGTCATGGAATGGATGCTCGGAAAGCGTTGAAAGGTTGTCAGGCAGAGGACACGGTCATTATGCTTGCGCACCAGCCAAACGCGGCAAAGATAGTCTTGAATGATCCCACTATCAACCAGAATGTCGACTTGATTTTGTCAGGTAAATTGAACTTCGATGATAATTTTCCCCACATTTCCTGATTTTGCCAAATTGTATAGAATTATCACATTCCAGGCCATACCCACGCGGGCCAGTTCTATCTGTTCATGCCGGTCGTATATATGGCGAACGCTTTCACGAGGTTATTATTTTATTCTATTATAGCGCTGATTTATTCAATATTATATTTTAAAACTTTCTTGGTTAATTACTCAAAAATTGTCACTTTCAGAGGCCTATATCACTACTCGAAGACGGACAGCTACGTGTACGTGTCTGCAGGCGTCAATTTCTTCGTGCCTCCAATTAAGATTTTCGGCGGCTGTGAAATTATCGATATGTCCCTCGTAAATAGAAAATAGTGGATTATATCCGATCTTGATATGAAAAGTTTTCAGAGGAAGAAAACTTTGTGAAATTTGCAAATAATAACTCTGAGAATTTTTTCAAATTTTCCTACAACTTCAATAGCATATATTTATTGCGTCAAATGAAAGCTTTTGACTCTGACAATCTACGGGTTAGTCTAGTCACTCTATGCTGTCCTAGGTTATTAAAGTGCGCTGGTAATTAGACAATTATAGAATATTCTTTCTTACTTAGCGTACCTTGTTTACGAGTAGACGTCATAGAACGTAAATTTTTTAATGCTCATTTGTGATGATAGAATTTTAAATCGAGAGAAACATAAATCTTTTAAAGAAAATTTGATGAAAAAATATATAATCTTATTAGATATTGGATCGCAGTAATGGAGCATCCTTTCTTACTGAAGGCTATGCCTTATCGAATGGGAAAATGGCCCTGCATGCAGCTTCTCTTTCCTTTACTATTTGCATGGCTCAGAGGAGAGAACTGATGAAATGGAGAGAGGAAAAGAGGCAGGCATCTTGCCTCGAGCCGAATGGGCAGCGCTACAAGGCAGAAGGAGCATTTCAACCAGTTCGCCCAGCTAATCCACGATTTCGGTCGATATTCTTGACGATTACAGGATATTCCCAAAATGGCTAAGTATAAAAAAGGTTAGTCTCATTTGTGAAGAGAATCTTTCGATAAAAATTGTTCAGGAAAAGACGCAAAATTCGCGGATGTCGTAGTGAGTGATGACGAGGATTTTTATCCGATTTCTGCACGGAAACTTGCTGACACGACTAGAGAGGTTTAATGATTTTTTCAATAAATAATTGATTGAGAAAAATCTGAAAGAAGATTTTTTAAATTCATGTGATTTAGATTGACAGACCTATCCACGAGTCCCCATTCGTATTGGATGGAAGCCCCATGTCGGCCATCAACAGAGAACTCATTCCCGTTTACATCGAGGATCCAAAGGAGTGGTGAGAAAACGGTGGAGTTAATGAGGGTCGAAAAGGGATTTAGCTTTGATGAATTCGGATTTCGGAAAAAGGAGAATGGGCTGGGGAAAGAATGCACAGACAACCCTGGAACGTCCCTCGAGAACAGTCAACATAGGTAAGATTTGATTAAAATTGGTAGAATTGAAGTTTGAGAATCGGAGATATAAATTTGGTCTTAAAGTCTCACGGTCTGTTTTCTTTCGGCTACTTTCATCATATAACGGGAGATTTAAAAATTCGTGATCAGAGTTTCAGTCTTAAGCCCTCGTATATTCCATTTGAAAGGAAGATTCGTAGAAATTCAGGCTGAAGTTTATTTCGATGATGGAGCAGGCTCACCCTCACGTAAAGGACGAGCTGCATTGGTCGCACATCGATGCAAGCCTCATTAGAAACGAGAAGTTCGAGGAATTACTCAAAGAAGCAGGCGAGTTGTTTTGAATGAATGCTTTGAAAGTGATTGATAAATCCAGGAATTCCGCATTCCATGCGACCTTATTTATGGGCTCGGCTGTCCGGAGCAACGAAGAAGCAGAAGGATGCCGTATATTCTTACGAAGATGTCCTTAGGCAATCCGCTCAGGACAAACCTTCCGTCGGTCAGAATTTTATCGTAATTTCTTTCTGGTTGAATTTGATGAAATTTTATTGTTTATCCAGAGCCAACGCAATCGAAAATCAAAATGCTGGGAGTAAAGTCGATTATTTGACGTTCAAAACCAAACTTTTCACTTTCACTTTATCACAATTTTCGCGTCAGAAAAATGTTTACATTCTATTTAAAATTTAAATTCCTCATCTAGGTGTTCAAATCGAACGCGATCTGCTTCGTACTCAGCCTAACAACATCTGTTTCTGGAAGAAGAACGGGCCGGGCATAGATGCGTTGCGACGCGTCCTCAAGTCTGTTGCCTTCATATATCCGGATCTGGGCTATTGTCAGGGAATGGGTCAATTGAATCAGCGTGAATCAATAAACTGAATACATAGTTTTAGGAGTCGTTGTCGCAATTCTGTTGTTGTTTTGTTCCGAGGAGGCTACGTTCTGGATAATGTCAGCGTTGATCGAAGATATTCTGCCTCCAAATTATTACAGCCAGACTCTGCTTGGACTGCAGGTCAGTGACTACTTCTTCTATCGAAGCTTTGAAATAGTATGGAGATTTGAACATGCCGGTTTTTTTTTCTAATTGAATCAAGTGAAAGAAGAGTGTTCTTCCATGACAACTTTATATATTAATATGGAATCTGAACATAATTTTTTTCCTGAAATTGTAAATGACGGAACCCATGAAGAAGGATATGAAAAAATTGATAAAGAATAAATATATGTAGGAAAAGGCATATCCCGGCATAGCACTATTATCCCATTTTCATATCGCAACTTTTCTTATGCATGTTGCCAAATTTCAAGTTTTCCAAATTCTTAATAAATAATGACCTCACTTACTTTACTTCAGGCGGACGAACGAGTCTCTCGTCACTTGATGAGATCGCACGTGCCTGACTTGAACAGGTCGATTGACGAGTTGGACGTGGAGATCTCTCTGCTGGTCGCCAACTGGCTTCTAACTCTGTTTGGCTCTGCGTTGCCCACCTATACACTCCTCAGGATATGGGACTTTATCTTCTACTCCGGAACTGCTAACGTCTTCAGGGTCAATTCATAAGAATATCAGTAGAATGTTCAATCGATCGACCAACAAAAATTCTATTTGCCTATTATACATACAAATTTATTCAAACGTTTTAACGGAAATTTTAATGTACAAAATTTTAAAATTGAAATGAGTCAATTATAGGTAATTATTTCTCTACTGAAAATGCGCGAGGATGAAATCGTTGAAATCGGGAATCGGACAAAATCAGCAGCCGACGTGTTCAACGCCATCAGCCAACTGCCCTCGAGAGTCAATCAATACATATCCAAAATATCGAAGAAGAACCTTTATTTTAGGTGATTGATCACGAAAAACTCATTGAATACATGACATCGTTCGAATTCACTATAACCGACCATCTAATAAAGGAGTTGAGGAAAAAACATCAGGTTAAATAATTTTTGACCAAAAATATTTTTTTATAAATACGGAAGATGCTTATCCTTTGCTATTTCTAGGCGATTCTGATGGCAGACCAGGGAATGATCGTGAACACCTCGGTGGAGACGAATCTACCTAAACAGCGGACTCAACGACGCAAACTAACCAGGTCGAAGTCGATCATTCAGCAGATCTTCTCTCCCAAGGAACAGGTCCTCGCTTCTAATGAAAACGCAATGTTTAACCAAGTGACAACTTCACGCTTCGCATGGCTATTTCAAAATATTAACGAAATTATCCGACGAAAAATAACTTTATGCAGGCTTTTTTTTTCTTGTTTTATTTAGGAAATTATCCGATCAAAAAATTTTTTATGACTCTTTTTTGACAACGGGAACATATTTCTGAAAAATCTATTCAAAATAATTTCATAATTTTGTTTAGTATGAATAATTATTAGATCAAAATGGAGAACGCTTTAGACCGAAAATGATCCCAAGTTGAAAAATGTCCGACAGACGGAGATTCTAGTGGATTTAAAGGAATCTGTCCTACAGATCTGCAGATATTTCGCCAGCTGCGACGAGAAAATGGAACTCGCCATTTCTATGCAGGTTTATTGGAATGAATCTATAAAATATATTAAGAGAAGAATTTCAGGCAGATTACAGTCCAGAGTCGCATCAGAAGGATTTGGACAACTATTTGAATGGAAGGAGAAAAGGGCACAAAAGGGCGAGGGCTCTACTCGATTTTGCGAGACAGGATGAAGATGAACTTGGGTTTAGGTTAAATTTAGTATTATTGAAAAACATATGGTGTGAACTTTTAGAAAGAATGATATAATAACAATAATCAGTGAGAAGGACGAACACTGCTGGGTGGGGGAAGTCAATGGACTAAGGGGCTGGTTCCCTGCTAAGTTCGTTGAAGTAAGCAAAGTTTGCCGGAAATGAATCGTCTTCGAGTAAAGAGAAAAAAAACCTTTAGGTGGTCGACGAACGGGGAAAAGACTACACGATTTATGGAGACGAAGCTGTGTCTCCCGAAATCACGGAATATATTCGAGGTGATTGTTGGAAGGCAGAAATTGAAAATAACGATGCTCATCCAGGTCGCCTTGCGAACAGCTTTCGCCAAATAATGGACCACGGCATTCGAGAAAGCCTTCTCTACGCAAACACAGCATATCATCCATGGGCTTTCATCGGTGAAATTTCTCATTTCCATTTAACTTTTTTTGCTACTTTTTAGAAGACATATCAACTTATGCAGTCGAGAAGCACTTCAACTCGGTATATTCTCGGCTGACCCTCTGCAACACGTTCAAACTCGATCAAGAATGCAAGGCAAGGAAATTTTCATCATTCTTTACTTATTCACTTAGTTTTGTTTATAGATTCTAACTCCTCAAGAGCTCCTCTTCCGCTATGTGCAGGCCATCAACGACTCCCACAACGCAGTCAGTGCGCATCCCGATGTCAAATTACGGTGATTTTTCTTTTTTTTTCAAAGCATTTCATCGCTTTCTTGCAGTTCCCTGTTGGCAATGGGTGTGAACGAGCAGTGCCTGCATTTGTGGTTCGAATTGCTGTGTGCTCCCACAGATCAGGAGCATATTCGAAACAAGTACTACCACAGTTGGGCGTTCATCCGATCGCCTGCTTGGAAACAGGCAAGAATTACGTGCATGTTCATAAAATATTAAGATCTTAGGAATTTCGACAGAAACACATTTCTACATTCGGCAATAATGCACTTTAAATAATATTTTACCAAACTTCTTAAAATTTAGATCAAATGCGATCTCCGTCTGTTGTGTCAGTTAGC